>NZ_JAKUDL010000009.1:0-124794 GCF_022484835.1 Shewanella zhuhaiensis | reverse complement strand
TAAAATCGTTTTGTCGACTTCATCAACCTGCGAGTATCCACACAGATTGCTTGATAAATTTTTAAAGAACGTGACCGACTTTCATCTGGTCAGGGCTGCGTATTCTACAGAAGCCCTTTTCGGCGTCAAGCCCTTTTTTGATGAACATTTTCAACTGTCGTTTTAATGTTCGGGCTCTTGCCTGGACAGGGTTAACAGGCTGCTTTCGCTGCCGTTGTGCCCTGTCAGTGGAGGCGCATTATAGGGGGCCAGAACTTTTGTGCAAGGGCTTTTTCCATCTTTTTTCGATCTTTTTGCGATCTGTTACGCTGCACACAAGTCTTACAGATCTTACCCCCAGAGTTATCCACAATCGCGCATTTTATCGACTGTTTCGGCCTTCGTCTGGCTATATCAAAGATCAAAGGGGAACTTGTAAAGATCAAAGATCAAAGGGGAACTTGTAAAGTTACTGTCTATAGCTAAACAACAGATAAACAAAAGGCAGCCATGGGGCTGCCTTTTGTATTAGTGCGCTTATCAGGTCAACTTGCCGTGGCACTGTTTGTACTTTTTACCTGAACCGCAGGGGCAAGGATCGTTACGGCCAACTTTCTCGCCGTCGCGTACCTGAGGCACATGTGATGCCATTTCTGCCAGCTCGCTGTTGTCGCTGGCCATGGATTCAGCGGCAGCGTGTTGATATTCGCGCTGGATACGCGCTTCTTCTTCACGGCGACGGGCTTCCATTTCCTCTACATCGGACTGGGCCTGTACCTGTACTTTAGACAGAATCGCAATCACATCATGCTTGAGTGACTCCAGCATCTGTTGGAACAGCTCAAAGGATTCGCGCTTATATTCCTGCTTGGGGTTCTTTTGCGCGTAACCACGCAGGTGAATACCCTGACGCAGGTGATCCATGGCTGCCAAGTGCTCTTTCCACAGACCATCGAGGGTTTGCAGCATCACGGCCTTTTCGAACTGGCGCAGCACTGGGGTGCCGACCATTTGCTCTTTGGCCTGATAAGCCTGACGCCAGGTATCGACGATACGCTCACGCAGAGTTTCTTCGTGCAGGTCGTCTTCTTTATCCAACCATTCCTGAATTGGCAACTGCAGACCAAACTCATGAGCCAGACGCTCTTCCAGACCCGGAACGTCCCACAGCTCTTCTACTGACTGAGGTGGAATGTACTGACTTACAAGGCCATCAATTACATCGGCCTGAATGTTCTGAATGGTTTCTTCGATGCTTTCGGCATCCATCAGTTCGTTACGCTGGGCATAAACCACCTGACGCTGGTCGTTGGCTACGTCATCGAACTCGAGCAGTTGCTTACGGATATCGAAGTTACGCGCTTCTACTTTACGCTGGGCGTTTTCGATAGCACGGGTCACCCATGGATGCTCAATGGCTTCGCCTTCTTCCATACCCAGCTTCTTCATCATGTTGGCTACACGCTCAGAAGCGAAGATACGCATCAGGTTATCTTCCATCGACAGATAGAAGCGGGAAGAGCCCGGATCGCCCTGACGACCGGAGCGACCACGCAGCTGGTTGTCGATACGGCGTGATTCGTGACGCTCAGTACCCAGAATGTGCAGACCACCGGCTTCTACCACAGCATCGTGACGCTGCTGCCAGTCGGCGCGTACTGCGGCAATCTGTTCGGCGGTTGGGTTATCCAGCGCCTCGATTTCAGACTTCCAGTTACCACCGAGCACGATGTCGGTACCACGACCGGCCATGTTGGTGGCTACGGTCACTGTGCCCGGGCGACCAGCCTGGGCCACGATATCTGCCTCTTTCTCGTGGAACTTGGCGTTCAGTACCTGATGGGGGATCTTGTCCTGGTTCAACAGACGCGACAGCAGTTCCGACTGTTCGATTGAAACGGTACCCACCAACACTGGCTGGCCACGTTCACGGCAATCTTTGATGTCGGCGATGATGGCCTGGTACTTCTCACGGGCAGTGAGGTAAACCAGATCAGGCATGTCTTTACGCACCATGGGGCGGTTGGTTGGCACCACTACGGTGTCCAGACCATAAATATGTTGGAATTCGAACGCTTCGGTATCGGCTGTACCTGTCATACCGGCCAGCTTCTCGTACAGACGGAAGTAGTTCTGGAAAGTAATGGACGCCAGGGTCTGGTTTTCGTTTTGGATGCGTACGCCTTCTTTGGCTTCAACCGCCTGGTGCAGACCTTCTGACCAGCGACGACCTGGCATGGTACGGCCGGTATGCTCATCCACAATCACCACTTCATCGTTTTGCACCACATAGTCCACGTCCTTTTCGAACAGGGTGTGGGCACGCAGGGCGGCGTTAACGTGGTGCAGCAAAGAAATGTTGGCGGCTGAATACAGCGAATCACCTTCCGCCAGCAGGCCAGCTTCGGTGAGCAGTTGCTCAACCTTTTCCTGACCACGCTCGGTCATGTGTACCTGACGGGCTTTCTCGTCGATGGAGTAGTCGCCTTCACCCACGAACTCTTCGCTGTCTTCTTTGTCCTGACGCACCAGATTAGGGATCAGCTTGTTGACGCGGATGTAGAGCTCAGAGCTGTCTTCGGCGGCGCCGGAGATGATCAGCGGCGTACGGGCTTCATCGATCAGGATGGAGTCCACTTCGTCGATAAGGGCGTAGTGCAGTGGACGCTGAACGCGATCGTTTGGCGAGAAAGCCATGTTGTCGCGCAGATAGTCGAAACCGAATTCGTTGTTGGTGCCGTAGGTAATGTCGGCATCGTAGGCAGCTTTTTTGTCGGCATGGCTCAGACCGGCGACGTTGATGCCCACGGACAGACCGAGAAACTCAAACAGCGGACGGTTGTTTTCGGCGTCGCGGCGAGCCAGGTAGTCGTTCACCGTGATCACGTGTACGCCTTTTCCTGTCAGTGCGTTCAGGTAAGCCGGCAAGGTCGCGGTCAGGGTTTTACCTTCACCGGTACGCATCTCGGCGATGCGATTGCTGTCCAGCACCATACCACCCATCAGCTGCACGTCGAAGTGGCGCATCTCGAACACGCGCTTGGATGCTTCACGCACGGTGGCGAAAGCTTCGGCCATGATGTCGTTGAGGCTTTCGCCTTTTTCCAAACGGGCCTGGAACTCGGCAGTCTTGGCCTTGAGTTCCTCATCGGAGAGCTTTTCGTAGTCGGCTTCCAATGCGTTAATTTTTTGGACAACTTTACCCAGCTGTTTCAGGGTGCGGTCGTTACGGCTACCGAAAATTTTTGTCAGTACATTAAACATCTGAATACTTATCTCAATCTAGGCCAAGTCCCTGGTCGAGTCTCACAGCCAAAGTTGTTAACCTGCCTTGCGGTAGACGTACTTTCTCGGGTCCACTTGCTGACCCGACCGCAACACTTCGTAGTGCACATGGGGACCAGTCGAACGACCGGTACTGCCCATAGTGGCAATTTTCTCACCCTTGGCGACCACATCACCTACAGCTACTGACAAAGTTTTATTGTGTCCATACCGGGTACGCAGACCATTACCATGATCTACCTCCACCAATTGGCCATAACCGAACATGTCTCCGGCCCATGTCACCACACCACCGGCGGTAGCGATGACATCGGCCCCCTCTGAGCCAGCGAAGTCTATGCCTTTATGCATGGTTCTTCGGCCGGTAAAGGGATCATTGCGTAAACCGTAGGGCGACGAGAGATAGCCTTTGCTGACAGGGCGCCCTGATACATAACGTTCTTCATCTATATGGAGATTGGCTGCCACAGTTTCAAGTAGTGCCAGCTGAGCGTCATTGTTATCAATTCTGAGTGCCAGCTTATTCATGTCTTCGATAAGCTGACCAATTTCGATGGCAGAGCCGAGATCGGATGAACCACCCACACCGGCTTCGGCGGAGAAGTCAAACTGATCATCAAGCTTGTAATTCTGGGCAACATGCTGACCCAAGGCTTCGAGGCGAGTGATTTTCGCCTGCATGCGCGCCACATAGGCGGTCAGGGTTGCGAGTTGGGATTCGGTAGCGTCCTTGAGTTCCAGCACTTCGCGTTTTTGGTTTTCGCGGGCCTGACGTTCACTGTCTACACTGGCCTGCTGGCTTTCGAACCGGGCATTATTGTACTGGTACAAGCCGGCTCCGGTGGCGAGCAACAACACCGGCAGCAACAACCAGCGTTTGCCGGGTTGCCAACGGGTAACGCCGCTGCGACCTTGAATAAAAACTGTTACACTCATAGCTTCAGTCAGCCATCTTCTTATTGAATGAAAAAGTTACCTCAGGACCTTGCTGCACTCATGCACAACACAGGCACACTGCCGGATATCGCCGAAAAGGCAGAGTTGCTGAACAATCTGGATCACATCGTAAAACAGATGGTTTCAGGTCCGGTTGCGGAGCAACTCAAGGTAGCAAATCTCCGCCACGGTACTCTCGTTATAGAAACGGCTACGGCCGCCTGGGCCGCCCGAATCAACTTTCAAAAGCCTATGCTTCTCAAACAACTGCAGGCTGAAACGCTCCCAATGCTTACCGCTATTGACGTTAAAGTCAACCCGGCGCTGGCACAGTATCGACCAAAAGCGCCGATTAACACCAATCAGTTGAGCGAAACGGCCGCAGCCCACATTGAAGCCCTGGCCGAGCACACCGAAGGTAGCCTGGGCCAGAAACTGAAACGGCTGGCTGCATTGGCCAGCCGTCACAGGCAGTCATAAATCCATTTGTTGCTCAGGCAAGAACCACACTGCCTGGCATGGCGAAGCTGACAGGTGCGTCGGCTTCTTTGTCAAAGCTCACCAGTTCCCAGGCATCTTGAGCGGCAAGCACCGCCCTGACCAATTGGTTGTTCAGGGCGTGGCCGGTCTTATAGGCACAAAACTCACCTATGATGGCATGACCGGCGACATAGAGATCGCCAAATGCATCCAGGATCTTGTGCTTAACGAACTCGTCCTCATAACGCAGGCCATCGGGGTTGAGGACGCGGTATTCATCAAGCACAACGGCATTTTCCATGCTGCCACCCAGCGCCAGATTGTTGGCACGCAGGTATTCGATATCGCGCATAAACCCAAAGGTGCGGGCACGGCTGATATCTTTCACAAAGGCAGTCGAGGAAAAGTCCATCACCATATGCTGCTGGCTGCGCGCGATCTCAGGGTGGTTGAAGTCAATGGCAAAGTTGACTCGAAACCCCTGGAACGGACGGATTTCCGCCCACTTGTCGCCGTCTTCCACGCGTACGGTGCGCTTGATACGCAGATATTTTTTGGCCGCTGACTGCTCCTGAATACCGGCGCTCTGCAGCAGGAATACGAAGGGGCTGGCACTGCCATCCATAATCGGGATTTCAGGCGCGTCCACTTCTATAACGGCATTATCAATGCCGAGACCTGCCAGGGCGGCAAACAGGTGCTCGATTGTTGAAATGCGAACACCTTCATCATTTACCAGAGCCGTACACATGGTGGTTTCCCGAACCATATTCGCCTTGGCTGGAATGGCCACGGCTGGGTTCAGGTCAGTACGCATCAGTACGATCCCTGTATTGATAGGCGCGGGTTTAATGGTGAGCGTGACCTTGTTACCGGAGTGCAATCCAACACCGGTGGTCTTAACCATTTCTTTAACTGTTCTTTGAAAAATCATTCAGTTACCCGTTTTTGCATTCAACAATTCACTGTCACTCAGGCAGTCGTAAACGACAGCCGGAGAGTCGGCTGGTCAGACATGCTACCACAAGTCTGGCATTTCACAAAAAGTACGCTACTTCGCCAGCGCTCTGTCTGTACCGCTTTTTTTACTCAGTCTGCCTGTTTGCGCAGGAAGGCTGGAATATCCAGGTAATCAAGTTCGTTCTTGGGCGCAGGGGCAACCTGAGGTGCTGCCGAGGGTACGGCGTTACCTTTGGCCGCTGGCTGAGCCTGGAATACCGGCTCTTCGGCCACGAAGGCTTCAACCTTTGGCTCAACAACCACAGGCTCCGGACGAGGCTGAACCTTAGGTACCAACTGGATATCAGGCTTCTTCTCGGCACCGATACCGGTCGCAACTACAGTAACGCGCAGCTCATCGCTCATCTCTGGATCGATAACGGCACCCACCACCACAGTGGCATTGTCAGAGGCATAAGCCTTAACGTGGTTACCTACGGTTTCGAACTCTTCAATGGTCATGTCCATACCGGCGGTGATGTTCACCAGCACGCCACGGGCACCGGCCAGGTCGATGTCTTCCAGCAGTGGGCTGGCAACAGCAGCTTCGGCAGCTTCTTCGGCGCGGTCTTCACCACGGGCAACACCGGTACCCATCATGGCATTACCCATTTCGGACATAACGGTTTTCACGTCGGCGAAGTCGACGTTAATCAGACCCGGACGGGTGATAAGCTCAGCAATACCCTGCACAGCGCCAAGCAGTACGTTGTTGGCCGCTGCGAAAGCGTCCAGCAGTGAAGTACCGCGGCCCAATACCTTGAGCAGCTTTTCGTTGGGAATCGTGATCAAGGAATCTACGTGCTTGGCCAGCTCGTTGATGCCCTGCTCGGCATAGGCCATACGCTTCTTGCCTTCGAACGGGAACGGCTTGGTCACCACGGCTACGGTCAGAATGCCTTCTTCGCGTGCCACTTCGGCAACCACTGGCGCAGCGCCAGTACCTGTACCACCGCCCATACCGGCGGCGATAAAGATCATGTCCGAGCCCTTGATGGCAGCGCGGATGCTTTCTTTATCTTCTTCGGCGGCCGCACGGCCCACCTCAGGGTTGGCACCGGCACCCAGACCCTTGGTCACATCACGACCCAACTGGATGGTCTGGCCTGCGGCAGATTTGCGCAGCGCCTGTGCGTCAGTGTTGGTTGCAACGAACTCAACACCTTCAATATTGTGCTTCACCATATGCTCGACGGCGTTGCCACCACCGCCACCAACGCCGATGACTTTAATCACCGCCTCGTCGGAATGAGTATCCATGATCTCAAACATGGTCTAAATCTCCATTTGCCTGCGTTAGTTAAAATTCACCTTTAAACCAGCTCTGGACCCGATTCCAGACACTGGTCACCCCCTGACGCTGCGGCCGCTCGTATTGCCTCTCGAGCACCCGGCGTGCGCCATAATGGAGCAGCCCCACCCCGGTGGAGTAAATGGGCTGATCCACATATTCAAACAAACCTTTCACCGGCAGTGGCGATGCCACCCGAACCGGCATACCGAACACAGCTTCGGCCACATCGACGGCACCCTCGATGGAGGATGTGCCACCGGTGAGCACTATGCCCGCGGCAATCTGGTCTTCCAGTCTGGCCCCGCGAAGCTCCTTGAGCACCAGTTCAAACAGCTCCTGGTATCTTGGCTCCACCACCTCTGCCAAGGTGTGGCGGGACATGGTTCTGGAAGGACGCCCACCCACTGACGGCACTTCAATGCTGTCTTCGCGGCTGACCATGGCACTGCGCGCACTGGCGTACTGCACCTTGATTTGCTCCGCGTGGGACAAAGGCGTTCTGAAAATCTTGGCGATATCATTGGTCACCTGGTTACCGGCCACCGGCACCACGGCGCAGTGACGCAGGGCGCCATTGGTGTACACAGTGATATCCGTGGTACCGCCACCAACGTCCACCAGGCACACGCCCAGATCTTTTTCATCGTTGGTCAGCACCGCATCGGCTGAGGCGATACCGGAAAACACCAAGTCGTCGACCTTAAGGCCGCAGCGCTCCACGCTCTTGGTGATGTTCTTGGCCATATCGTTGGCACAGGTAACGATATGCACCTTGGCTTCCATGCGCATGCCCGACATGCCGATGGGGCTCTTGATGCCTTCCTGCACGTCGATGGCGTATTCCTGCGGCAGCACATGCAGGATGCGACGCTCGGTTGGGATCTTCACCGAACGCGCGGTGTGGATGACGTTGTCCACGTCTTCCTGGGTCACTTCTTCATCGTTGATAGACACCATGCCGCGCTCGTTCTGGCAGGCGATGTGCTTGCCGGAAATCGACAGATACACAGACGACACCTGGCAGTCAGCCATCAACTCGGCCTGATCCAGCGCCCGCTGCACACTGCGCACGATAGAGTCGAGGTCGTTCACCCCGCCCTTGTCCATCCCCCGTGAAGGGTGATTGCCAAGACCCACAATGCTGATCTCTCCGTCAGGCATGACTTCGCCAATGATCGCAGCGACCTTGGCGGTACCTATGTCCAATCCGACTATCAGATTTCTATCCTGGTTCTTGGTCATCAGTTAGCGACTCTCTTGTGTTGTCTCATCCCAGCCTACGGCCAATCCTGTGTCGTAGCGCAAATCCACCCTGGCCACAGCCTTGGTTTGCTTTGCCAACGTCGGGTACACATTGATAAAACGTTGCACCCGCGCCATCTTGTCTTCTCTGCCCAATTCGAGCGTGATGCCGCTGTCGAGCACGGCGATCCAGGCGTGTCTTGGACTCAGGCTCAGGCTCTCAAGCCCAAAGCCGTTAATCTTCAACAGTTCGGCCACTTGCCGATAGGCGGTCAGTACCTCGGCCGATCTGGCCTCGGGTCCCGACAGCTTGGGCAGCTGCTCCAGCCCCGGCTGGGTGGGCGCACTGAACACTTCGCCGTGCTCGTTCACCCAGTCCATGCCATTCCAGCGGGCTACCGCCTGCTGCTCTTGCAAATACACCTTGATGCGCGCCGGCCAAACCCGCCGCACCGTGGCCTTGTACACCCAGGGCAAAGCCTCGATGGCCTGCTGGATTTCCGCCACGTCCGCACTGAAAAAGCTGCGTTGCATCAGTTTTTCCATGGCAGAGCGGATTTCATCCTCGGTGGTGTAAACCCGCTCGCCTTTTATCACCAGCGCCTCAATCGGCAAGGCTTCGGCATCGTTCAAAAGCCCATGGAGCCGATAACCGCTGTAGCCCAGCATTCCCAGCACCAACAGGAAAAACCCAAAGCCGGTGATGAAATACCAGTTCAGCGCCTTAAGCCTGGGCAGTATTGGCTGTCGCGGCGCCTTGACCTCTTTGGTCCGCTCTTCCCGGGAAGGTCGTTTCCGGGGCTGCGCTTTTTCTCTTGCCAAACCCGGCTCCTCAGCGACCCACCGCAGGGGAACCGGCCATTATATAGACCCGGGATCTCAGGTCAAAGGCCAAAAGGAACAACCACTTAACTGGCGAATATTTCAGCAGCATCTAGTTGTTGTCCGCCTTGTCGAACCCCAGTTGGCTCGCCGCCAGCTCACGGGACAGGGCACCGATATTGCCCGCCCCCTGACACAGCAGCAGATCGCCATCTTCCAGCACATCCGGCATCACAGCCGCAAGCTGCTCAGGGCTGGCAACAAAAATCGGTTCCAGCTGGCCGCGCTGACGAATCGAGCGGCACAGTGCCCGGCCATCGGCGCCGGGGATCGGCGCTTCACCGGCGGCATACACTTCAAGCAGCACCAGCTTGTCCACCTGAGACAGCACCTCGACGAAGTCTTCGTACAAGTCCCGGGTACGGGTATAGCGGTGCGGCTGATAGGCCATTACCAGACGCTTGTCCGGCCAACCGGCACGGGCAGCCTTGATGGTGGCGGCCACTTCGCTGGGGTGGTGACCATAGTCGTCCACCAACATCACTTCGCCCTTGGGAGTATCGAACTTACCCAGGTGCTGGAAACGGCGGCCAATGCCCTGGAATTCGGCCAGCGCCTTGACGATAGCCTCGTCTTCAATTTCATCTTCGGTCGCCACCGCAATCGCAGCCAGGGAGTTGAGCACATTGTGCTGTCCCGGCAGATTCACCTTCAGCGACAGGTCATCCTTGCCCTTGCGGCGCACGGTAAACCGGCAGCTGTGGCCTTCCTGAACAAAATCCAGCGCCTGCACATCGGCATCGTCACTGAAGCCGTAGGTCACTACCTGGCGGCCAATGCGTGGGATAAGCTCGCGCACCACAGGATCGTCCACACAGACCACGGCCACGCCGTAAAAAGGCAGGTTGTGCATAAAGTCCACAAACGTGGATTTGAGCTTCTCGAAGTCGCCGCCGTAAGTATCCATGTGGTCGGCTTCGATATTGGTCACCACAGTCACCATCGGCTGCAAATGCAGGAAGCTGGCGTCACTCTCGTCAGCCTCGGCAATCAGATAGCGGCTCGAACCCAAGCGGGCGTTGGTACCGGCGCTGTTGAGCAGACCGCCAATCACGAAGGTTGGGTCGCGGTCGGCCTGACCATAAATACTGGCAATCAAACTGGTGGTGGTGGTTTTACCATGGGTACCGGCCACCGCCACCCCATGGCGATAACGCATCAGCTCGGCGAGCATTTCGGCGCGGCGCACCACGGGAATACGATTGGCCTTGGCAGCCAGCAATTCCGGGTTTTCTTTGTTGATGGCGGTGGATACCACCACCACGTCCACACCTGCCACATTATCGGCACCATGGCCGATAAAAATACGGGCACCCAGACCACCAAGACGCTCGGTCACGGCGTTGTTCGCAATATCTGAGCCGCTGACCTGATAGCCTTCGTTCACCAGCACTTCGGCAATCCCACCCATACCGGCGCCGCCAATGCCCACAAAGTGGATTCGGCGTACCCGGCGCATCTCGGGGATCATGGTACGAAGCTGTCTGTACTTCTCTGTCTGTGTCATAACCAACCTTTACTTAGCCAGCTCGCGGCAAACGTCAGCCACTCGCTCGGTGGCATCCAATACGGCAGCCGCTCTGGCTCTTTCACCCATACGGGTCAATTCTTCACGGTCGCCGGCAAGCAATCTGAGCTTGTCGGCCAATAGCTCGGTGGAAGCGATGGGCTGGGGCACCAAGAAGGCCGCACCGGCATCCACCAGCACTCTGGCATTCATAGTCTGATGGTCATCCACCGCATGGGGATAAGGCACCAGAATGCTCGGCAATCCCACCGCAGCCAGCTCGGAAACTGTCAGGGCGCCAGCCCGGCACAGCACCACATCAGCCCAGCGATAAGCCGCTTCCATATCATCAATAAATTCAGCGATATTCACGCCGCCGTCCTGCCCCAGCTCCTGGTATGCCACCTGTACGGCCGCCAGGTTGTTTTTGCCGGTCTGATGCCAGACGGTCACGGCCTGTTCCTGCGCCAAACGCGCTGTCACGGCAGGCATCAGGTCATTGAATACCTTGGCGCCAAGGCTGCCGCCAACAACCAGCACCTTGAGCGCATCGCTCTGCACCTGACGGGGTTTGGCCCCCAGGGCCACCAACTCATCCCGAATCGGATTCCCCACGGTTTGCCCCTGAGTGCCAAAAGCACCGTCAAAGGCGCACAGCACCCGGCTGGCAATGCGGGACAAAAGCTTATTGGTCATCCCCGGAATGGCATTTTGCTCATGCAGTACCAGCGGGATGCCGCACAGCTTGGCAGCCACGCCGCCCGGACCACTGGCGAAACCGCCCATGCCCAGCACCACATCGGGCTTAAAGCTCTGGATAACCTTTCTGGCCTGCATCACTGAGCGCAGGATTTTCACCGGCGCCGCCAGCTTGCGCAGCAAACCATTTCCACGCACGCCCTGAATATCGATAAAGTCGATATCGAAGCCATGCTGTGGAACCAGACGAGCCTCCATACGATCGGCGGTGCCCAGCCAGCGAACCTGCCAGCCTTCACTCGCCAAACGACGTGCCACCGCCAGCGCAGGAAATACGTGACCACCGGTACCACCGGCCATCACCAAAAGACGTTTTCCTGACTGCGGGCCCATTAGAGTCTCCCCTGTACCGCCTGAATTTGACTCAGGCGTTTTTCATAATCGATACGAAGCAAAATACACACGGCCGAGGTCATCACCCACAGGCTTGAACCACCGTAACTGACAAACGGCAGTGTCAGCCCCTTGGTGGGCAGCATGCCGATGCTCGCGCCCACGTTCACCACGGTCTGGAAGCAAATCCAGATGCCGATGGCATAAGCAAGATACCCCTCAAAGGCGCGCTCCAGTCCCAGGCATTCGTTGCCGAGGCGAATCGCTTTGAGCGCTACGAACAGCAGCCCGGATAGCACCAGCACAATGCCAACAAAGCCCAGCTCTTCGCCAATCACCGCAAAAATAAAGTCGGTGTGAGCCTCGGGCAGGTACTCCAGTTTCTGAATACTGTTACCCAGTCCCTGACCAAACCAGTCACCGCGACCATAGGCAATCAGCGACTGCACCAACTGATAACCGCTGCCAAACGGGTCTTCCCATGGGTCGAGGAACGATGTCACCCGTCGCATCCGGTAAGGCTCCAGCAGTACCAGCGCCACAAACGCCAGCACTCCGGCAAAAATCAGCGCGAAGAAGTCCAGCATCCGCGCGCCAGCCAAAAACAGCAGCCCCACTGTGCCCACAAACAACACAACTACTGTGCCCAGATCCGGCTGCGCCAGGATCAGCAGGGCATACAGAGCAAACACCGCAATCGGCTTATAAAATCCCTTGGCGTTTTCACGCACTTCCTGCAGCCGCCTGACCAGATAACCCGACAGGTAAATGGCAAACACCAGCTTGGCCATCTCAGCCACCTGAATCCGGATAGGGCCAACGCTGAGCCAGCGTTTGGCGCCGTTTACCGTGGTACCCACCGCCAGCACGGCAACCAACAACAGAAACACCCCGAGCAACAGAAACGGGCTGAATTTTTGCCAGGTCTTCATCTCAACCCTGAGCACCACGGAGGCGATAACCACGCAGCCCAGCAGATAAAACACATGGCGGTACATAAAATGGAACGGATTATCTTTCAGGCTTTGGGCTTCCGGCATCGAGGCCGACATCACCATCACAAAACCAAATGCCATCAGCGACAACACAGCAGTCAGCAGCGATCTGTCATACAGCTGCGAGCCGGGGGCCTTCTGACTCCCGAACCAGCCTGACCAAAAATGACCGCTGCGCTCAAACAGATTGAGCTGTCTGCTGTCACTCGCCATAGACCCGCTCCACATTGGCCCTGAAGTCATCACCCCGGGCCATAAAGTTGGCATACATATCCAAGCTGGCGCAGGCTGGCGACAACAGCACTATGTCACCGGGATTGGCAAGCGCCTTGGCCTTATCCACCGCCTCGGCCATGTTGGCCACACGAATCGCGCCTTCCTTAAGCTCGGCAATCTTGTCGCCGTCACGCCCCAGGGTAATGAGGTGCGTCACCGAGGCAAATGCTGTCCGCAAGGGTTCAAAATCGGCGCCCTTGCCATCGCCACCGGCGATAAGAATGATGTCGCCCAGGTGATCCCTGAGGCCATTCAGCGCCGCCGCTGTGGCGCCTACGTTGGTGGCTTTGGAGTCGTTGACCCAGGCGATGTTGTCGTGGTTCGCCACCAGCTCGCAGCGATGACTGAGACCTGTGAACTCACGGGCCACTTTGACCATGGCCTCGCGAGAAATACCGGCCGCTTCGCACAGCGCCATGGCCGCCAGCAGGTTGGCATGGTTGTGGGCACCAATCAGGGCTACATCCAGCAAGTTCATGATTTCACTGGTGCCGTGATAGACCTTGCCATCCATCAGCCCCCATTCATCCCCTTCGGGAATGCCAAGGCCGAAACTGGTGGTATGACAGGGATCGTTCGGCTCTGTAGCCAGATCGTCACGGTTGAACACACTCAATTTTGACTGCGGATAGATACGCAACTTGGCCTGACGATAGGCTTCCAGATCGGCGTATCTGTCCATATGGTCTTCGCTGATGTTCAGACAGGTGGCGGCAATGCACTTGAGGCTGTGGGTCGTTTCCAGCTGAAAGCTCGACAGCTCAAGCACATAAAGCTCGGCAGACTGAGACAGCAAATCCAGCGCAGGCACGCCTATGTTGCCGCCCACGGCCACTTTTTTACCGTCGGCCGCAGCCATGTCGCCCACCAGGGTGGTCACAGTGGATTTACCGTTGGAGCCGGTAATCGCCAGCACGCAGGGGGCTCGCTCAGTAAGCTCGCGGGCAAACAGCTCCACATCGCCAATCACTTCGATGCCCATATCCATGGCAGCGCGCACCTCGGGGGTATCCACCGCAATGCCCGGGCTGATGATAATCTGCTGCGCCTGGACCAGATGACGGCAATCAAAGCCGCCACTCACCAGGGGCACATCCGGAAATTCGGCTGCCAGTTTATCCATGCCCGGCGGCTGGCGACGGCTGTCCATCACCAGCGGCGCAATGCCTTTGCCAGTCAAAAAGCGCACCACAGACAGCCCCGTGGCACCCAGGCCCAGCACTATGTGTGTATGTGGCTTATCCAGCGGCAGACCCATAAATTACCTCAGCTTCAACGTGGCCAGACCAAGCAGCACCAGGAACAGGGAGATAATCCAGAAACGGACAATCACCCGCGGCTCCGGCCAGCCCTTGAGCTCATAATGGTGGTGAATTGGTGCCATGCGGAAAATTCGCTGACCGCGCAGCTTGTAGGATCCCACCTGCAGGATCACTGACAGGGTTTCCATCACAAACACGCCGCCCATGATCACCAGCAGGATTTCCTGACGAACCAACACAGCGATGGTGCCAAGTGCAGCGCCCAGCGACAGAGAACCCACATCGCCCATAAATACCTGAGCTGGGTAAGTGTTGAACCACAAAAAGCCCAGACCCGCGCCCACAATGGCAGTACAGACAATCACCAGCTCGCCGGAGCCCGGCAGGTAAGGCACGTGCAGATAGTTGGCAAACTGCACGTGACCGGACAGATAGGCAATCAGCGCAAAGGCCGCCGCCACCATCACGGTAGGCATAATCGCCAGACCATCCAGACCATCGGTGAGGTTCACCGCGTTACTGGCCCCCACAATGGTGAAATAAGTCAGCACAATGAACATCAATCCAAGCTGCGGCAGAATGTCTTTGAAAAAAGGCACCACCAGCTGGGTTTCGCCCGGATGCTTGGCCGAATAGAACAGGTAAAAGGCAACCAGAATGGCCGCCAGCGACTGGAAAATGTATTTCCAGCGGGCAATCAGACCCTTGGGATCTTTGCGAACCACTTTGCGGTAATCGTCGATAAAGCCAATCAGACCGAATGAGCCCAGTACAAACAGCATGACCCACACGTAGCGGCTGCCCAAATCGCCCCACAGCAGCACACTGATAAAGATACCGGCGAGGATCAGCAAACCACCCATGGTTGGGGTGCCGCGCTTACTGAAATGAGACTCTGGGCCGTCGTTGCGAACCACCTGACCGATTTGCAGCAACTGCAGGCGCTCAATCAGTTTTGGGCCCCACCAGAGGCTGAACATAAGCGCAGTCAGCAGCGCCAGAATGGCCCTGAAGGTCACATAGGAAAATACGTTGAACCCAGAGTAAAACTGGGTCAGATACTCGGCCAGATAAACCAGCATTTATACTAACTCCCCGCGCCCGTGGGCGGCCGTTAAGGCCTCTACAACCCGCTCCATGGCGGCGCTGCGAGACCCCTTCACCAACAGGGTCACTTGTCCCTCTACCCCGTTGATATGTTTAATCAAATTGCTCACCAGAGCATCCAGCTCCACGAAGTGTTCACTGCCGAATGCCTCACTGGCTTGGCGGCTTAAGCTGCCAAGGCAAAACAAACTGTCGAGACCGGCTTCCTTCGCCCGCTCACCCAGTTGCCCATGCAAAAGGGCAGCATTGTCGCCCAATTCACCCAAATCGCCCAGTACCAGGATCCGGTTTGCACAAATTTCCTTCAGCCAGTCGATAGCGACGCCAACCGAGTTGGGGTTGGCATTGTAGGTGTCGTCCACCACAGTGATACGACCAAGCTCCACCGGCAGCATGCGGCCCTTAACAGGAGCGAGCTTGCCAAGGCCTTGGGCAATCTCATCGAGAGCCAGCCCAAGGGCAATACAAATGGCCGCAGTGGCCAGCGCGTTATGTACCTGATGGCGTCCGGCCAGTGGCAAGGTCACCCGGGCATGGCTGCCGCCATGACAGAGCACAAAGCTGTGGCGACCAAACGCATCACAGGCCACTTCACGGGCGGTCACATCGGCATCGCTGCCAAGGCCAAAACGCAGCACCTGTTTGCCCTGCAATTTGGCGAGCATCACATCGGCGTAGCGGTCATCGGCATTCACTATGCCCACGCCGTCCTCGGCCAGATGGTGGTAAATCTCTGACTTGGCCTGAGCCACACCGGCCTCGGAGCCAAAACCTTCCAGATGCGCGCTGCCAACGTTGTTGACCAGCGACACCCTTGGGCGCACCAGAGACGAGGTGTAATCAATTTCACCCTTGTGGTTGGCGCCCAGTTCAAATACTCCAAACTCGTGGCCCGCTTCGAGGCGCAGCAAGGTCAGCGGCACGCCGATTTCGTTATTGAAGTTACCAGCGGTGAAGAGTACCGAGTGGCGCTGTGCCAGCACTGTGGCCACCATTTCTTTCACGCTGGTCTTGCCGTTGGAGCCGGTGAGCGCCACACATACCGGATTGACGCGGTCACGCACCAGCGCGCCGATGCGACCCATGGCTTTCTGCGGGTCAGCAACCAGCAACTGCGGCACGGCGAACGGCAATTCACGCTCAACCAGCAAGGCGCTGGCGCCCAGCTCAACCGCTTTGTCAGCAAAGGTATGGCCATCAAAACGCTCGCCCTTGAGCGCCACAAACAGGCTGCCCGGGGTCATTTGGCGGCTGTCACTGCTTAAGTGATGTATAACCACATCCTCACCCAGCAGGGTACCGTCGGTTGCATTGGCCAGTTCTGACAACTTCAGCGGGATCACGATTTCTCCTCACAAAGCGCCTTTGCCAGGGCGCGTTCATCGTATTGGTGTTTCACTCCGGCGATTTCCTGATAGGTTTCATGGCCTTTACCGGCCAGCAGGATAAGGTCACCGGGATTGGCCAGCGCCACAGCACGGCGGATAGCCTGAATGCGGTCTACTTCGAACTGCGCATCTTCGGGCGCCTTCAGTCCGGCCTTCATATCATCGAGAATGGCCTGCGGATCTTCACTGCGGGCATTGTCGGAAGTCAGCACCAGCTGATCGGCAAAACGCTCGGCTGCCGCCGCCATCAAAGGACGCTTGCCTTTATCACGATCGCCGCCGCAGCCAAATACAATCCACAGCTGACCTTCGCAGTGATGACGCGCCGCCTTGAGCGCTTGCTCGATAGCATCCGGAGTGTGGGCGTAATCGACCACCAACGACAGACCATCTGCGCGGGGGAAACACTCCATCCGACCGGGCACCGGCGTCAGTTTTGCAGCCGCCTGCACCAGAGACCCGGCGCTGTAACCAAGCTGGTTCATCGCGCACAGGGCAGCGAGCAGGTTGGACAGGTTAAAGGCACCAAGCAGACGGCACTCGAGGGCAAATTCGCCTTCGGGGCACACCAGGTTGGCGCTGAATCCGGCATGGTGGAAGCGGGCCTGTTCAAACCGCCAGGCGGCCTTGGGATGCCCTTCGCAGCTGAAACCCACCGCGTGCCCCATTCCGGCAAACCAGCCTTCGCCTACGGCGTCGTCCAGGTTGATCACACTGGCCTTAAGGCTGCCAAAGGAGAACAACCGACGTTTGGCTGCGCCGTAGTTTTCCATGTCACCGTGGTAATCCAGGTGGTCGCGGCTCAAGTTGGTAAATACCGCCACCTCAAAGGGAACGGCTTCAACCCGTCCCTGCACCAGCCCGTGGCTGGAGACTTCCATGGCACATACCCTGGCGCCGCGAGTTTCGAAATGGTGTAAATCCGCCATCACCCGAATGGGGTCGGCGGTGGTGTTACCCACATCTTCAAGCTCGCCCCAAAGGCCATTGCCGAGGGTACCCATGACCGCTGCGCGGCTGCCGAGCTGCTCAGACAGCTGGGCAATCAGTTGGCTGACCGAGGTCTTGCCATTGGTTCCCGTGATACCGACTGTGTGCAGCTTACCGGGAGTCAGCTCATAGTACTGACGGGCCAGCGCCGACACCTGGCGGCTGAGCTGGAAGAAATGGATCACCAGCCCCTGCTCACGCTCCACCAATCCATGGGCCGCAGGGTCATCTGTGTGGGTCAGTACTGCCGCGGCGCCTTTGGCAAGGGCGGCAGCGATAAAATTGCGGCCATCTGCGGCATGGCCGGGAATGGCCACAAACAGGCCGCCTTCGCTGACCTGACGACTGTCGAGCACAGGTGCATTAACACTTTCAGTACCGGCATAGTGGAACCAGGGCGCCAATAAATCTTTCAACAGCATCATTCGGCCTCCCGTCCGTTGGCAGCCAATTGCATCTGTTCGCGGGAGCTGATGGGCTCCACATTCAGCATTTGCAGCGCACCGGCCATCACCTTGGCAAACACAGGCGCCGACACGTCGCCGCCGTAATATCTGTCGCCCTTGGGCTCGTTAATGACCACGGCAATGGCAAGCCTTGGGTTGTTCACAGGCGCCACGCCGGCAAAGGTTGCCAGGTAATCATCACCATAGCCGCCAGCCACGGCTTTACGGCTGGTACCGGTTTTACCGGCAACCGGATAGCCATCGATATGGGCCTTAAGCGCAGTACCGCCCTGCTCGGTTACGCCCACCAGCATGTGCAACACTTCGTCGGCAACCCGCTCAGAAATCACCTGCTGACCTTCCGGCTTTTGTTTGAGTTTGAGAATGGTAGCGGGATACAGGATGCCGCCATTGCCCAAAGTGGCGTACATCCGCGCCAGTTGCAGCGTAGTAGTGGTAAGGCCATAGCCGAAGGCCAGGGTCGCACGTTCAAAATCAGACCAGCGATGCTTTTCACGGATAAGCCCGGCGCTTTCACCCGGCAAACCTATGCCGGAGTAATTGCCCAGACCTATGGAATAGTAAGTCCCCAAAAGCTGCTCTACCGGCATGCCGAGTGACAGTTTGGCCACGCCCATATTGCTTGATTTAACGAGAATTTTCGTCAGCGACATATCGCCATAGTTGCGCGAGTCACGCACCTGGCGACCACCAATCCGCATCCAGCCCGGAGACGTGGAAATCACTTCACTTTGCTTGACGGTACCGGATTCGAGCGCCGCTGCCACCACGAAGGGCTTCACCGTGGAGCCGGGCTCAAAGGTGTCGGTCACGGCGCGGTTACGCATCTTGAAGCTTTGCCAGTCGTTGCGGCTATTGGGGTTGTAAGACGGGGTGTTGGCCATCGCCAGCACCTCGCCGGTATGGATATCAATCACCACCACAGAACCCGAGGTAGCCTGATGCATCTCGGTGGCGCGCTTAAGCTCGCGGTAGGCCAACTGCTGAATACGCTGATCGATACTGAGCACCAGATCGTTCGGGCTTTCACCTTCCTGAACAATATCAAGGCGTTCCACCACATGGCCATCACGGGATTTACGTACTTTCTGCTTCGAGGGCGTACCTGTGAGCCAGTTGTTGTAGGTGCTTTCAATGCCTTCGATGCCCACATCGTCGATATTGGTCACGCCAATCAGCTGAGCCGTGATTTCACCTGCTGGGTAATAGCGGCGCGATTCAGGTTTGAGGTAAACGCCGGGCAGCTTGAGCTGACGGATATAATCCGCCACCGCCGGAGTAATTTGACGCTTGAGGTAAGTAAAACGCTTGGCAGGATTGTCCTGAACCCGGGCAATCAGCTCGTCGGGCTTTTCGTGCAGCACATCGGCAAGCGCCTGCCAGCGTCGCATATCGGCGAAGCCGTCTTTGTCATGCACTTCTTTGGGATCGGCATACACGGCCTGCACCGGCACACTCACGGCCAGCATTTCACCGTTTCTATCGGTGATAAGGCCGCGCTGCACTTCACTGCTGCTGGTACGCAGGGTGCGCATATCGCTTTCGTGACGCAGACGGTCGGGTTCAATCAATTGAATATAGGCGGCGCGACCCACCAGACTGGTAAACAGCAAACACACAAAACCCACCACCACGTATAAACGCCATGGAATGGGTTGTGCTTTCTGATTGCGTTTTGCCTGCCTGCTCATGGCACTCTCACAACCACTTCTTCATTGGGAAGGGGTCTGACCATATTCAATTCCTTTGTCGCTATCCTTGTTATCCTGCTGTGCTCTGCCAGGGATTGTTCCTCGAGCAGCAGGTTGCGCCACTCAATGTTCAATCTGTCCCGCTCTTGCATCAGCCGCGCCTCTTCGGAGGTGAGTTTGCGACTGACATGACTTGTATATACAACTAAAACACCATGGGCCATCACCAGCAGCGCCAGCAGGACTATCCACTTGTGGTGCCACAAATCCAACAACACAACACGTGGCAAATCCAGTTGCTTACTCATCCGCAGATCCTCAGTAAGGCAGGCGTTCTGCCACCCTGAGCACCGAGCTGCGGGCTCTGGCGTTACGCTCAATCTCTTCATCGGACGGTTTCATCGCCTTACCCACAGGCAGCAGCATCCGCGACTTATTCAGCTGAGCCTCGGTTACCGGCAAGCCATGGGGCAACTCTTCCCCTTGACTGTGACGGCGGATAAAACGCTTCACGATTCTGTCTTCCAGCGAGTGGAAGCTAATCACCGACAGACGACCTTCCGGAGCCAGCACCTTGAGCGCGCCTTCCAGCGCCTGATCGATTTGCTCAAGCTCGCTGTTGATGTAAATGCGAATGGCCTGGAACACCCGGGTGGCCGGATGTTTGTTGCGCTCTTTGCTTTTGGCCACTCTGGCAATCAGATCCGCCAGTTCCTTGGTGCGGGTAAAGGGCGTTTTCTCCCGATCGGCGGCAATGCAGCGCGCGATATGACGGGCGTTGCGTTCCTCACCGTAGGTTTTAAATACCCAGGCCATGTCTTCGATTTCGGCACGGGCCAACCACTGGGCAGCGGTTTCGCCCTGGGAGTTGTCCATGCGCATATCCAGCGGACCATCGCGCAGGAAACTAAAGCCACGCTCGGCGTCGTCCAATTGCGGCGACGACACTCCCAAATCCAACAGCACCCCGTTAATCTTGCCCACCAGCCCCAGGTCTTCGACGTAAGAGGCCAGCTGACCAAAGCCGCCATGGACAATCTGAAAGCGGCTATCGTCGGCAAATTGTTCGGCCGCCTTGATTGCCTGCGGATCGCGATCGATGGCTATCAGGCGCCCATTGGGACCCAGGCGGGACAACACTTCTCGGGAATGACCGCCACGGCCAAAGGTGCCGTCGATATAAATGCCGTCCGCATGGATGTTGAGACCGTCCACGGTCTCAGCGAGCAATACGGATAAATGGGCAAATTCCTGGCTCATGGCTCTCTTCTTATCTTTTTGTATTCACTGTTACAGTGAAAAATCAGCGAGACGCTCATTGGCGGCCAGATCACCGGCGCGGATAATATCCTGCGCATCTTGGATCTGGGCTTGCCACTGGGCTTCGTCCCACAGCTCAAATTTGTTCAATTGCCCCACCAGCATGGCCTTCTTCTCCAGCTGGGCGTACTGACGCAACGGCGGCGGCAACAGCAACCGACCATTGCTGTCCATTTCTATCTCGTGGGCATAGCCGAGCAACATCCGCTTAAGCGCGCGCTCGGTGGGCTGGGTATCGGACAGCTTCAGCAACTTGGCTTCAATCAGGCTCCACTCGCTGGCTGGATAAATCAGCAGACAGTTCGCCTGAATATCCACGGTAATGACCAGCTTCCCCTCATGAGCAGACAGCAGAGGGTCGCGGTATCGCGTCGGAATCGCGATCCGTCCTTTGGCATCAAGATTGATTGCACTGGCCCCTCTGAACACTGGTGGCTGTCCCCCCTGTTGAAGTTGTTCGATCCACAAAGATCCACAATTTCCCACAATTGCTAAGTGTAGGGACAGTGCGCAACCTATGTCAAGGGTGCAAAATTGCTATAAATCCAGACGGCAAGCGGCCTCGCGCGATGTTCAAACTTTGTTGTTCGCGTGGGGAAAAGTGGCAAAAATTTGCTAAACGGTGGAAAAAACACACATTAAATGCCAGTGAATTTTTGATAATGTGCCCGGGATTGTGGAGCACTGTCCCATTTTGCAGACAAAAGGTGGATTTTCGACCTTGAATTGGCGCACACAAATCTGTGAAGATGCGTGACACCTTCGACTGATTTCCCTCTGTTCATGGCATCGATCACACAAGTTAGACGCTGGCACCGACTGTTGGCGCCCCTGATAGGTTTGCAAATCCTGCTCTGGAGCCTGAGTGGCGCCTACATGGTGCTGACCGATATTGAAGATATCCATGGCGATCATCTCATTGATGAGCCAGTACTGGTCATCGACCATGGCCAGGTTCAACTGACCTTTGCCAACGTACAAACACGCTATCCCGATGCCATGCATATCCGCTTGAAACAAACTGAGCATGGGCCTGTGTACTTCTTTACAGATGCCAGCGGCATCAAGGCCCTGGATGCGACCAGCGGCGAGCCCATTGCGCCACCGGATGTGGCGGCGATAAAAGCCAGAGCCAAGCTTGTATATACAAGTAATGAGCCCATTTCGAACATCACTCTTTATCAGGATGAAGCGCCGGCTGAAATGAGCCCCCGGCATCTGCCGATGTACCGGGTTGATTTTGATGCCCCACTGGCGCCCAGCCTGTATTTCTCAGCCATCACCGGGGAGCTTGTCGGCAAAAGATTCGACGGCTGGCGCCTGTTCGATGTGCTGTGGATGCTGCACATCATGGATTACGCCGAGCGTGACAATATCCACAACAACCTGCTGCGCGTCGCCTCTGTATTGGCACTGCTGCTTGCGCTCACCGGCACCTTGCTTGCCTGGCGCAGTCTTACTCCGGCAGTGAACTCCGCAGACGTGCCAAAGCAGGAGGCTAAGCGATGAACTGGTTGAAGCTTCATCTATACCTTGCTGCCCTGTGCGGCTTGCAGATGCTGCTGTGGCTGGGTTCTGGCCTGACGCTGAGCCTTATTGACGAAGACTATCTCGATGCCAACCGTTATCGCGTCAATGACATGGCCAAGACGACAGGGGCGCCGCGCCCCTTCGATCCCGATGGGCTTTCCCTGCCGGCTCAGGTCAGCGAGATCCGCCTCGACAGCCTATTGGCACGGCCGGTGTATCGATTGAAGCTCGGTGAGCAAAGCATGAGCCTGTGGGCAGATACCCTGGCGCCGCTTGAGCTGGACGATGCGCTTCTGCGGCAAATTGCCGCGGCCAGTATCAAGGCGCCGCTGACCAAGCGGCTACAATATCTGCCCGGTGATGCGATTGGCTTTCCCGGCTCGGCAAAAGTCGCCTTGTTTCAGGCACAAACCGACAGAAATACCCGGGTATTGGTTGATGTTGAGTCAGGTAAGCTGTTGGCGCACAAAGACAAAGGCTCAGATTTAAAAGAGCTGCTGCTGATGCTGCATTTTATGGACTATGCACCGGGCAATGGCATCGGCTTTAACCATATCGGCATCCGCCTGTTTGCGTTACTGACCTTGCTGATGGCGCTGTCGGGCACTGTGGTGGTGTGGCAGCGCTGGCGGTCAGGCTTTTATCGCTTGAGTAAGGCAGCGGCCTGCGAAGCACTGCCTTCCCTCAGCGTGCTGGATACCCAGGGTAATGAGCTTGGCCGCTTTAGCTCCGGCGCCTCACTGCTCGAAACCATCAATGCCAAAAGCCCCTTACTGCCAACCCAGTGCGGCGGCGGTGGCAGCTGCGGCATGTGTGCGCTGGTATTTATCGATACGCCGCCCGCACCAACCGAGGCAGACATTGAGCGTCTAGGGAAAAGAGTTGAGCAGGGACAACGACTTGCGTGCCAGCACGGCGCTTATCACGGCCGGGTCAGCCTCGCCAATAAAGCTCAGGAGCGCTATTGGCAAAAGCAGCGTGGCACCTGTGAACCGGACGCCAGCAAAAATGTCTAAATATTAGGCAGAATATGCCGATAACCAGTGCAGGAAGCACAGGAGGCGAGAATGAGTGGATTGGACAGCATATATGCCATGCTGGCAGCACCGGTAAAGGCAACCCTTGAACGTCGCCGCCGGGTAAAACAGCTGGAGAATGACACGGCTATCGACAAAGACAGCCATGAGGCGCCCCAATCCCAATTGCCACCGCAAACCTCAACCTCCGCCAGCAGTGGCACTGAAGAAAAGGAAAATCGGCCACGGGAAAGCGTGAATAAGCCTGCGGTAGAACGCCGGGCCCGACGCAGCGGCAGTCATATCGACATTGAAGTATAACGTACTGATTTATTTAAATTGAATTAAGTCGAAAGTACTGTATAAAATAGAGTTTCCAATGGATGGAGAACTCTAATGAATCAGGATATATCCTCTAAAAATCAAAATTATACCTTTAAATTCCACGGCAACGGCTCTGAGTTTTTCGGGATCTGGATAGTCAATATCCTGTTGTCCTGTATCACACTCGGTATCTATTCGGCCTGGGCAAAAGTCAGAACCAATCAATATTTTTACGGCAATACCGAACTCGATGGCGATAGATTCGAGTATCTGGCAACGCCGATGCAAATCCTTATCGGCCGCATCATTGCGGTGGTGTTGTTTATCATCTGGATTGGCACCAGTGCGCTGTTTCCGCTGATCAACGCCGGTCTCGCCGTGATATTGATGCTGTGCTTCCCGGTACTCGCGGCCAGAAATATTCGTTTTGATGCCCGCATGACCCGTTTCCGTAATGTCCGCTTCGATTTTCAGGGCTCCTATGGTGGTGCCTACCTGGCGTTCCTGGCGAAGCCAATCGGTGCCTACATCATTGCTTTTATTGGCCTTGCGTTCGTTGTTTCCGCTGTGCGATTCGGGAACATATTCGCCATCAGTGCAGCCGTACTCGCGATGAGCGGGTTATTTATCCTGGCTTACGGCTGGGTCACGGCCGGGATTGCCCGCTATGTTGCCAACGGCTACCGCTACGGCGACACCAAGTTTGAGGCCAAGGTCGACACAGGCGAATATCGGAAAATCGCGCTAGGCGCGGCACTGATTGTGCTGGGAGCCGTGGCGCTGCTGGCTCTTTGCGCCTTACCATTTGGATTGGCAGATGCCCTGAAAGGGCTGAACGATTCTCCAAGCGCCACAGAACCCAATTACGCCAAGCTGGCAGCCCTAAGCGGCTTCGTTATGGTGACTTATCTGTCGAGTTTCGTTGTCGGCATGTTTGTGTATGCCTATGTCAAAGCCAGCACCCGCAATTACCTGCTGGGCCAAATCCGCATCGACGACAAACTGAGCCTGAAATCCACTTTACCAGTGAAGGGCTTTGTCGGTCTTATCTTCACCAATATGCTGATCACCATTTTTACCCTGGGTCTGGGTCGTCCCTGGGTGGATGTCAGAACCGCCCGCTATCTGGCGGAGCACACCCATGCCGAAGGCGACATGAGCTTTACCAATGCCCAGGATCACAACGCTGGCCGCGACAGCGCTCTGGCCGATGAAATGGTAGACGTATTCGACCTCAATATCGGGGTAATTTAACCTTGGCGTTAGTTCTTGAGGGGCATTTACTTGCCCCTAAACAGGCACAAAAGCACCCTGCCAGCGTCAGCCTCGACAATCGCGGATTTGTGTCCCTGAGTTCTGAGCTGTATCAGTGCAAAGTTCACATCGAATTTGTTGAGGTGGCCGACGCAATCGGCACCATGGCGCGTCATCTCACCTTTGAGGGCGGCTGGGTGTTTGTGGCGGCCAAACCCGATGAAGTCAACCGCTGGCTGAAGCAACATAAACGCCACTCAAGGCTGTCAGTTATCGAACGCAGACCTCTGCTGGCAATGGCTTTTAGTCTGGCGCTGCTGGTCATCATGTGGGGCGGTTATCGCTATGGCTTACCTCTGGCTTCCAAGACCTTGGCGGCCATGGTGCCGGTTTCTGTGCAGGAGCATTTGGGCGAGTATAGCCGCGACAGCCTCGACAGCATTGGGCTGGGTGAATCTCAGTTGGATGAAGCTACCAAGGCTCAGGTGCAAAAAAGGTTCGATAGCCTGCTGGCCACACTCGAGCAGCAAGGGGTTCAATTCAGCCCTAAGCCCAAACTTTATTTTATGGGCAGCGCCGCCGAAGAAGAGGCGACTGACGACGCCCCCTCTACTTCACAGGAGTCGGACACTGCAGACGCCGGCAAACCCCATCCAGGCATGGTCAATGCCTTTGCCCTCGCCGATGGCAGTGTGGTGCTGACCGATGCCATGGTTAAGCTCGCAGACGCCGAAGGGGAATTGGAAGGCGTACTGCTGCATGAGCTTGGCCACCATCATCACAAACACCTGATGACATCGGTGGTGCAAAGTACCCTGCTGTCGGTGGCCGTGGCCATGATAATAGGCGACAGCAGCGGTCTGGCGGATGTGATGGCCAGTACCGCCGTACTGGGACTGACGCTGGGTTATTCCCGCGATAATGAGCGAGAGGCCGATGCCTTTGCCATTTCGCAGATGACATCCAGCCATGGCAGCGCCGAGCCGCTGGCAAGCCTGTACCAAAAGCTTAAAGCGCAGCCCGGTATGTTCGATGTGCCCGACTGGTTAAGCACGCACCCGGATTTGAACGAACGGATAGAAAACATCAGGGCGCATTGATTGCGCCCTTTTCTTATCTTTAACCCGCTCACTCAGCTCAGACTGCGGCGCACCGCATCCTGCCAGCCCTGATACAGCCCGGCTCTGTCCCTGTCATCCATCAGGGGCACAAAACGCCGGTCGATGCCGCTCTTGTGACGAATTTCATCGACACAGGACCAAAAGCCCACCGCCAGACCGCCAAGGAAAGCTGCACCCATGGCGGTGGTTTCGGTAAGCGCCGGGCGCAACACCTCAACGCCTGAGATATCAGCCTGAAACTGCATCAGAAAATCGTTGGCCACAGCGCCGCCGTCCACCTTGAGCTGTTTTAGGGCTACGCCACTGTCTTTACTCATGGCATCGAGCAGGTCGCGGCTCTGGTAAGCGATGGACTCCAGCGCTGCGCGGATGATGTGATTGCGGTTGGCGCCGCGGGTCAGCCCTACCAGGGTGCCGCGGGCATCCGGGTCCCAGTAGGGCGCGCCCAGGCCCACAAAGGCGGGCACCAGATACACACCATTGGTATCGTCCACCTTGGAGGCGAAATACTCAGTATCGCTGGCATCACGGATAAGCCCCAGCTCGTCCCTAAGCCACTGTATAGTCGCGCCGCCCATAAATACGGCGCCTTCCAGCGCATAGTTGATACCGCCATCGGCCCCCACGGCGATGGTGGTGAGCAGCCCATGGTTGGATTTCACCGCCTGCTTGCCGGTGTTCATCAGCAAAAAGCAGCCGGTGCCGTAGGTATTTTTGGCCATCCCGGGCTCGACACACAGCTGACCAAACAGCGCTGCCTGCTGATCCCCCGCCATACCGGCAACCGGAATTTCGGTACCTTCCCCGGCGATACGGGTAGTGCCATACACAGCCTGTGAAGGCTGCACCTGTGGCAGCAAGCTGCGGGGGATAGTGAGCGCCTTGAGCAGTTCATCGTCCCACTCACCGCTGTGGATGTTGTACATCAGGGTACGGGAGGCGTTGGTGGGGTCGGTGACGTGGACCTTGCCTTCGGTGAGTTTCCATACCAGCCAGCTGTCCACAGTACCAAACAGCAGCTCGCCCGCCTCGGCGCGCTCACGCACACCGGGCACATTGTCGAGGATCCATTTGATTTTGGTGCCGGAGAAATAAGGGTCGAGCAGCAGCCCGGTTTTATCCCTAAACAGCCCCTCCAGCCCTTCAGACTTCAGCGCCTCGCAGATGGCGGCACTGCGGCGACACTGCCACACAATAGCGTTACACACAGGCTTGCCTGTGTGCTTATCCCAGATGATGGTGGTTTCGCGCTGATTGGTAATACCGATGGCAGCAACCTGCTCGGCATGAATACCGGCACGGGCCAGCACTTCAATCAGGGTGGAGCTCTGGGAGGCCCAGATTTCCATGGGGTCGTGTTCTACCCAGCCGCCCTTGGGGTAAATCTGGGTGAATTCACGCTGAGAAACCGCCACCAGATTGGCATCGCGATCAAAAACGATGGCGCGGGAGCTGGTTGTGCCCTGATCCAGCGCCACCACATATTGCTTGTCCACTTGCATATCCTTATTGCCACAACCCATCAATGGGTTGCGCTCGCCTCGGGTGCCAGAGCCTCAGCGCTTTGCTCCATCTGGTTGTCCCTTGGCTCACACACGTGGGCGGGGTAATACCAAATGGAGGAAATTTTTTCGCCAATCAACTCGTACACGCCCAGAGAGCACTGGCTGTTTATTTCGCCATCCACGGTCCAGCTGACTTGCTCGAGAATGCTGACATAGCTGCCGGAGGCCGTCATCGACAGGATCTCGGCATGGGCGCCGGGCAGAGATTCAAAGTAGTCCTGCAGGGCGGCACCAAACTCGGCCTGGGTTTCGGCCTTGGTGTCCACCTTCTGGCCCTTGATATGGTTCCAGTACACTGCCTGATGGGTATTGGACAGCATCTGCGGAATATTCTGTTGATTGAATGCGGCTAAAAAGTCGCGCACCACGGCTTCGGGTGACGCATTGGCCATTGCAGGGAAGGTCAGCAAGGCTGTCAGTAACATCGCGGGTTTCATCCGGCACCTCTTGTTATCTTTATCCAATGAGAGAACAGGCGGGACTGTCGCAAACTGGCGCAGTATCCCGTCAAAAAAGATCCACCTTAAGCTGCACACTATACAACCTGCGCAAGCTGTACGCCATGAGTCTGGGCCGGGTGAAACCGGGAAATTTTTTGCCTGGGATTACGCCGTTAAGCCTCTTGCAATCAAGCGCTTAGTTGCGAGTAAACGAAAGTACTAGATGTGACATGAACATCAGATAGCAAAAGCCCCGCATCTGCGGGGCTTTTTGATGAATTACATCTTGTAGCTTAACTGCACACCGGCCAGCCACACGCTGCCACCGGCTTCACCGTTAAAGCTGACCTGAGCCAGACCGGCCAGATCCTGATGCTCATCGATAGGCGCGTAACCATGGGCACGAATATAGGTGATGGCCATATCCACGGTCAGGTTCTCGCTGGCGCGGTAACCGGCCCCCATGCTGAACCACAGACGGTCAGAGTCAGGGATGGTGGTGGTACGGAACTCATCGTCCACCGCAGTGCGGTCAACAGCAAAGCCGCTGCGTACGGTCCAGTCTTTGTTTACATTCCAGGTAGAACCGATGGCAAAGCGCCAGTTGTCCTTGAAGTTCTCTTCCTTCACCAGGTCGGACTCCAGGCCACCCACTGGCTTGGTTTCGCCGGGGAAGTAAGCCACCAGACGGTCGAACACGCTCCACTGGGTCCAGTTCACGCTGGCGTGCAGCGCCACATCGTCGCTCAGCTGATGGAAAGAAGACAGCTCGGCAAACGCAGGCAGTTCAAGGGGCAGATAACCTTCGATATCCAGGTTCTGGCCACCGGTGTACAGCAGGCCAGAGGCCTTGCCGGACAGTTCCAGCTCTACGCTGCTGTGGTAGGCCAGACCGAATCTGTGGTTTTCAGATGGCTGCCAGCTACCGCCGATTTGCCAGCCGTAGCCCACATCATCGCCTTCCATGGTTTTCAGCACTGTGCCTGGCTCAGGCAGACGAGCGGCAATTTGAGGTGGCAGATTAGGATTGGCCTTGATGGCACCTACCCAGTAAGGGGTTGACGCGCCAATGCTGCCTTCGCCGTAAACCACGCGCACACCGGCGCCCAGAGTCACGGCGTCGTTCAGGCGATAAGCGATGTTGGGGTTGAACTCAACCGTGGTAACCGCGGTTTCGCTGCCAAACAGGGAGGCGGCGTGGGTAGCAGGCAGTTCGGTGGCCAGACCGTAGTTGGAGTTCACCGCCAGACCCCAGGTCCAGTTGTCATTGATTTGGCTTGAGTAATAGAAGTTGGGGATAAGGGCGCTGTCGGCAACGTCATAGGCGTCGGCGTTCAGGGTCACGCCCTGTGGACCCAGCACAGGAGACGCAATGTGCACATCGCCGGTCACGTCCACTTCAGTGGCTACATAGATAGCGCCGCCAGACACCTGACGACCGCTCAGGTAAGCCAGCATGGCTGGGTTACGGGCCTGAGCAGCGGCGTTGTCGGCCATAGCCGCTTCACCGGCAAAGGCACGGCCAAGACCGGTGGCAGAATATTCGGCCAGCTGGAAACCGGCAGCGTTAACCTGAGTCGCAATCCCCATAAGAGCCGCTGATACGGCAAAAGTCAGTACACTCTTTTTCATTATCATTCTCTGCTGATGTTATTGATTTTGCGTTCGGTAAATAGAGCATTCACTCGAAACAAGTGCATGGCAGTTTATTCATACAGAAGATCTTTGCAACCAAAAGCCGCAAAACAGCGAATTCAACTACAACAATCAAGCAAGCGGAGTGAGAAAATGACCAGGATCACAGCTTTAAACAGAAAAGCAGCACACAAAAACGCGAGAACGTTCACAACACCGGATTATCACCAAAGCCAAAGCCAAACCTAAAGCACTGTTATATATAAACTTAACCATAATATCGCACAGAAACAGGCGTAAGCTAAAAGCAATGCCAATTTTCAGCACAAATCACTGGCCATTTAAATTTGGCAAACTAGAACCGGATTTAGCAAAGACTTAAACTCATAAAAATCAATGAACTACCACTGCATCACCACAATAAAAAACGGCCATTTGTAACCCGCGAAGGTTGCAAATGGCCGTATATCGAAATGGCTGTTACAGCTGTACGCCGAAATCTGTCAGCTGGCGGTTCAGCGACGCCAGGCAGGAATACGTGACTCGTATTCGCTGATGGCCGCTTCGTGGGCCAGAGTCAGACCTATGGCATCCAAGCCCTTGAGCAGATTCTGGCGGGCAGACTCGGCCAGGGTAAAGCTAAACTCGGCGCCTGAGGGCGACACCACCTTGAGGTTTTCCAGATCCACAGTCACCTCGGCGCCTTCGCATGCTTCCACTTCGTCCATCAGCTGACGAACGGCGGCTTCGGGCAGACGCACCGGCAACAGGCCGTTGTTGATGGCGTTGCCGTAAAAGATATCGGCAAAAGTGGGGGCAATAATGGCGCGCAGGCCAAAGTCCGCCAGCGCCCAGGGAGCGTGCTCGCGACTGGAGCCACAGCCAAAGTTTTCCTGGGCCAGCAGAATGGTGGCTCCCTTGTACCTTGGCTTATTGAGGTTGAACTCTGGGTTTGGGGTATCGCCGGCATCGTCCAGATAACGCCAGTCGTGGAACAGGTGAATACCAAAGCCGTCCTTGGTCACCTTGGACAGAAACTGCTTGGGGATGATCTGATCCGTGTCGATGTTGGCCGAATCTATGGCCACCGCCAGCCCCTTGTGGGTAGTAAAAGCCTGCATGATTAATCCTCCAAAGGACGGTGAACGCGAATATCGACAAAGTGACCGGCAACTGCGGCCGCGGCGGCCATGGCAGGGCTCACCAGATGGGTGCGGCTGCCGCGCCCCTGACGTCCTTCAAAGTTGCGGTTACTGGTAGAGGCGCAGCGATCGCCCGCCTCCAGCCTGTCATCGTTCATCGCCAGACACATGGAGCAGCCCGGCAAACGCCACTCAAAGCCGGCCTCGAGGAAGATTTTGTCCAGGCCCTCGGCCTCGGCCTGCAGTTTTACCTGACCTGAGCCCGGCACCACGATGGCGGTTACGCCACTGGCGACCTTACGGCCCTTGGCCTGCGCCGCAGCAGCGCGCAGGTCTTCAATACGGGAGTTGGTGCAGGAGCCGATAAACACCTTGTTGATGGCGATATCAGTCATTGGCGTGCCCGGGCTCAAATCCACATAGGCCAGTGCCTTCTCCATGCTGGTGCGCACCACGGGATTGCTTTCATCGGCAGGGTTTGGCACCACGCCATCGATGGCCACCACCTGGCCCGGGTTAGTGCCCCAGGTCAGCTGCGGCGCAATAGCGGCAGCTTCCAGTACCACTTCGGCATCAAATACCGCATCGGCATCCGTGTGCAGCTCACGCCAGTCGGCCAGCGCCTGCTGCCAGGCATCGCCCTTGGGCGCAAACTCGCGACCTTCGAGGTAAGCAAAGGTGGTTTCATCGGGGGCGACCATACCAGCCTTGGCACCCATTTCGATGGCCATATTACACAGGGTCATGCGGCCTTCCATGGAGAGGTCACGAATGGCCTCACCGCAGAATTCCACCACATAGCCGGTGCCGCCATCCATACCGATTTTGCCGATAATGGCCAGCACTATGTCCTTGGCGGTGATGCCGTCGGCAACCTTGCCGCGCACCTCGATTTTCATGGTCTTGGCTTTGAGCTGACGCAGGGTCTGGGTGGCGAGCACGTGCTCCACTTCCGAGGTACCGATACCGAAGGCCAGCGCACCAAAGGCGCCGTGGGTGGCTGTGTGGGAGTCGCCGCACACAATCACAGTGCCCGGCAGAGTAATGCCAAGCTCAGGCCCCATCACATGCACAATACCTTGATTGGGATGGTGAATGTCGTACAAACGCACATTGAAGTCACGGCAGTTGTCGGCCAGGGTCTCAACCTGAGTGCGGGCCATGGGGCTTAATGCCGTCAGGCTGGCACTCTTGGTGGAGGTGTTGTGATCCATGGTGGCGAAGGTTTTTTCCACTGCCCGCAGTGGGCGGCCAGCCATCTTCAGACCACTGAAGGCCTGAGGCGAGGTTACCTCGTGCACCAGATGGCGGTCTACATAGATGATGGGCGCTTCACCGGCAGGCTCGACCACCAGGTGGGCGTCCCACACTTTTTCATACAGAGTCTTTCCCATCACACACCTTCCCGGATTGCATTGGCGATAAAGTCGCCCATTTCTTTGGTTGATTTGGCATTGTGACGCTGGTCAGTTGACAGCAGCTCGCCGGTTAAGAAGCCCGCTTCCAAAGCGGCGCCCACGGCGCGCTCGATACAGGCGGCGGCTTCTTCCTGCTTGAGGCTGTGACGCAGCATCAGCGCAGCAGAGAGAATTTGCGCAATCGGGTTGGCGATGCCTTTACCGGCGATATCCGGCGCGCTGCCACCGGCTGGCTCATACAGGCCGAAGCCTGAACCGTTCATGGACGCAGAAGACAAAAGCCCCATCGAACCGGTGAGCATGGCAATTTCATCCGACAGAATATCGCCGAACAGGTTTGAGCAGAGCATCACGTCGAAATCAAACGGACGACGCAGCAGCTGCATGGTGGCGTTATCGATATAGATGTGCTCCAGCGTCACATCGGGGAAGTCTTTGGCTACCTCTTCCACCACCTCGCGCCACAGCACCGAGCAGGCCAGTACGTTGGCTTTGTCCACCGAGGTCACCTTGCCGCGACGACCGCGGGCCGCCTCGAAGGCGATTTTGGCAATACGGCGGATTTCACGGCGACTGTAACGCATTGTGTCGAAGGCTTCTTCCTCTTCGCCCTCGCCCTGACGGCCTTTTGGCTTACCGAAGTAGATGCCGCCGGTGAGTTCACGCACGCACAGCACATCGAAGCCCTGAGAAGAGATATCAGCGCGCAGCGGCGACATATGCTCGAGCCCATTGTGCAGCTTGGCCGGGCGCAGGTTGCAGAAAAGCTCGAAGTGACCGCGCAGAGGCAGCAGAGCGCCGCGCTCTGGCTGGTCATTGGGGGGCAAATGTTCCCACTTGGGGCCGCCCACAGAGCCAAACAGAATGGCATCGGCCGCTTCACAGCCCTTGAGGGTGGCATCCGGCAGCGGACAGCCATGATTGTCGATGGCAATGCCGCCCACATCGTATTCGCTGTATTCGATATCGAGGCCAAAACGCGCCTCTACTTCGGCCAGCACCTTACGCGCTTCTGCCATTACCTCTGGGCCTATGCCGTCACCGGCCAATACGGCTATCTGATAACTCATGCTTTGATCTACTCCTGCGACTCTTTGAATTTGTTACGTTTCGCCACGCGTTAATCTGGCTGTTGGGGCTTACACGCCGCCCAGCTCGCGGGTCTTTTGAATTTGTTGTTTGCAATAGGCGACCTTGTCGGCACGCCAGGTCAGGTTCATCACATGCACCAGTGCCTGCGCCGAGGCCTCAACCACGTCGGTGGCTAATCCCACCCCGTGGAAGTTACGGTCGTCATAACGGGCGGTGATGTCCACCTGACCCAGGGCATTCTGGCCTTCGCCCTTGGCACCAAGCTTATAGCTGCTGATATTGATGGTACGCTTGCTGGCGCGGGCAATGGCGTTATAGGCCGCATCCACAGGGCCGTTACCGGTGGCAGCCTCAGTGACTACCTCATCGCCAATGCGGATACGCACTGTGGCAGTGGCCTTGCCTTCGGTGGAGTCGGACTGCACAACGAGCTGCTCCATCACATAATGGTCGTCGTCTTCGGCCTGGGCTTCCATAAAGGCCAGCGCTTCCAGGTCATAATCGAATACCTGGCCCTTGCGGTCGGCCAGTTTCAGGAACTCGTCGTACAACACGTCCATATCGTAATCGTCTGCGCCATAACCCATTTCTTCCATGCGATGCTTAATGACATGGCGGCCGGAGCGTGAGGTCATGTTCAGGTTGTTACGGTTCAGACCTATGCTCTCGGGGGTCATGATTTCATAGGTGTTTTGCGCCTTTAACATGCCGTCCTGGTGGATACCGGATGAATGGGTAAAGGCATTGGAACCAACGATGGCCTTATTGGGCTGGATGGGCATGTTGCACAGCTGGCTGACCAAGCTGGAGGTGCGGTGGATTTCACGGGCGTTGATGTTGGTCGACAGCCCCAGCATATCTTTGCGGGTGGCCAAAATCATGGCGATTTCTTCCAGAGAACAGTTACCGGCGCGCTCGCCGATACCGTTGACGGTACATTCAATCTGGCGTGCGCCCATTTGCACCGCAGCGATGGAGTTAGCCACCGACAAACCCAAATCGTCGTGGCAGTGCACCGAAATCACGGCCTGGTCGATGTTGGGCACCCGGTTAAACAGAGTCTGGATGATGCCGCCAAACTCGCTCGGTACTGTGTAACCCACGGTATCCGGGATATTAATGGTGCGGGCACCGGCGTTAATTGCGGCCTCAACCATGCGGCACAGGTTGTCAATCGGGGTGCGGCCCGCGTCTTCACAGGAGAATTCCACATCATCGGTAAAGCGGCGGGCATATTTCACTGCGCCCACGGCCATCTCCAGTACCTGATCAAAAGAGCGCTTGAGCTTGCTCTCTACATGGATGCTGGAAGTGGAAATAAAGGTATGGATACGGAACTGCTCGGCCACCGACAGTGCCTGGGCGGCAGCATCGATATCTTTTTCAAGCGCCCTCGACAATGCACACACCCGGCTGTTTTTAATATTGCGGGCAATGGTTTGCACCGACTCAAAATCACCGGGAGAAGAGACAGGGAAGCCCACTTCCATCACATCCACACCCAAACGTTCGAGGGCCAGGGCGATCTGCAGTTTCTCTTTAACCGAAAGACTCGCGGCCAGCGCCTGTTCGCCGTCCCTCAAGGTGGTATCAAAGATGATGACTCTGTCTGACATTCCGCTTCTCCATGGAACCCTCAGGTTCTGTTTGCGTGTATTGGGCATTTGAAACAAAAAACCCCGCGTTGTTAGCGCGGGGTTTGTGTAGACTTTGCTTGGCTAGCGAGCGTGCGACACTAATTCCTCCGCGCAGAGATTGCGAGAGTAAGAAGGAGGAGACCGAGTAGCGCAACAATTCTATTCATGAAAACCAAATAATTATGCTGTAGAAAACCCAAGCGAGTGGCTAATATGTAACTTGGCCATCGGGTACTGTCAACCCCATTTTTTTCACGATGCAGAGTTCCGACCAGAGTCAGTGCGGCGTTTCCAGGCAGTAGCAGGGTAAAATCGATGCTTTTTCAGGCCACATCGCAGAGCGTGCGGCAAAGACACCGGATTACAGTCAAAAACTCAAAATGCAAATTGCATGGGTTTGATTTATGCAAAAGCATTCGAAAAATTGATATACTCCCTGCCGATTTCATGGATATACGCTGATTCTTCGGAGACCAAATGGACTTTCATCGTTGGTGTTGCTGCCTGCTGCTGTGGCTGATGCCACTGCTTGCCTGCGCGCAAGAACCCATGGATGAAATCAATACCCTGGTCTACCAATATCCCGCCGAAGCCAAACAGAAAATTGCCGAGCTGGAAGAAGCACATCGGCGCGGCTCGCCTTCCCCCTTTGAAGAATTAAGACTCAAGCTGCTTAAATGTGAGCTTTTTTTGCAGCTCGGTGAAAACGAAGCGGCCATCAACCTCGCACAGATGGGCGAAGCCACCGCCAAGCGACTGAACGCCGAGCATGTCCGGCCCTACTTTATGTCCTGCCTCGCCGATGCCTACAGCGCTTACGACAACCTACAGGTTGCACTGCCTCTGCTGGACACCGCCATTACTCTCGCAAAGCGTTATCAACAGCCGCAAGCTATGGTCGGCGCCTTAATGATAAGAGGCCAGCTGGACACTGATACCAATAACTTCGCCTCTGCCATTGAGGACCTGCGCCTTGCCCTCGATGCCTATGACAATATTCGGGGTCAGGAGGACGATTGGAGCGCCCCTCCAAAGGCTTATCTTTACGCATCAATGGGAAACCTGCTCGCTGCAACCGGCGATCTGGAACAGGCAATTTACTACACCCGCTTGGGCTTGGAACATCCTGACAGCAAAGGAAAAGTGAAGCAGGTTCTGCTTATCAATGCGGCCCGGATTGAACTGGATAGGGGCAACATCGAGGCCTCCGGCAATTTTCTGAATCAAGCTCGGCAACTGTTACCGGAACTGAGTACGCCTATCGAATTGGCTACCAGTTATGCGCTCATCGCCTCAATTGAATTGGACAGAGGCTTCCCCGGAAAAGCAGAAGATCTACTGCTGGTGGCATTAAATACCTTTGATTTACAGCAAAAACAGCTTCATGGAATGAGGAGCAGAGCCCTGTTGGCGCGGATTGAGTTTCTCAAAGGCAACGACAAGGACGCCATTGCACTGATGGAGCGAGTAATAGATACGGCGCAGCGACTTCAGCTGTATCGGGAATTGTCCGGTTACCAATTGCGCCTGGCCGATTACTTTGAATCCAAAGGCAAATATAAGGAAGCCTTTGCGCTTCTGAGCGCAAGCTACAAAGCTGCGGAAAAAGCCCATAAGGCGGCCAGCGATACCCGGATGCTGCAATTTAAGGCGCGACTGAGCCAGCGGGCAAGCGATGCCACCCTGGAAAAGTTGCTCAGTGATAACCTGGAAGAGCGCAGCAGTATCAGTTGGATGTATTTGATTTTACTGGCGATGATCCTGCTGCTATTGGCACTGGTGTTGTGGCAGCTGCTGCGCCATGTTTCGCTGCGTAAGCAATCCGGAGAGGCGCCCTTGCCTCAGTCGCCTGAGCAGCATCTGGAATATGCCATGCAGCATGCCAAGCGCGGCAACCACTCGCTATCGATTCTGCTGCTCAATATTCGCGATATACGCCCGGTTGACCTGCCGGCACTCAAAGGTGCCATTGAAAAACGCCTGCGGGAAACCGACATGATCCTGCGTTTCAGCCCGGACGAGCTGCTGTTACTGCTCCCCTACACCAGCAATCAGGGGGCGGAGCTGGTGATGAAACAACTGCAGCCGGTGCTGGACGATTGTCAGGAAGGTAAGATTTTGATTGGTCACGCCAGCATGCATCAGTTCGATACCAGCGAAACCCTGCTGAAACGCGCAAGTGTACGCGGCATGAGCCGGGCGCAGCTGGGTAGCTACAGCAAAATGAACTGAGGCTCTGTCCAGGCAATCAGACCCTTGGCTCAGTCGTTACTGATGTAAGCGGCAATCTCATCCAAAAAGGCATCGCCAAATTTCGCCAGCTTGCGCTCACCCACACCGTTCACCGCCAACAGCTCGGCTTCCGACTTGGGCAACATCCAGGCCATTTCGGCCAGGGTTGCGTCGTTGAATACCAGATACGGTGGCAGGTCATGCTCTTCAGCAATGGTACGGCGCAAATTCTTGAGCCGGGCAAACAGACGACGGTCATAGTTCACCGGCGCCCTGGCATTATTTCTGCGCCGTGGTGATTCGCTCACACTGATATTCAGTCGCGGCTCAGCCAGCATCAGTGCCACTTCTCCTTTCAGCACAGGTCTTGCGGCAGGATTAAGGCGAATAGAGGAGCCTCGGGTGATGTCCTGACTGGCCAGTCCCAGGTGAATAAGCTGACGGATAACGCTCAGCCAATATTCGTGGCTCTTGTCCTTGCCAATTCCCCAGGTCGAGAGTTTGTCGTGACCACGCTCGACCACATTGGCCGCCTTGGAGCCCCGCAACACTTCAATTAAGTGATTGATACCAAAGCGCTGTTCCAACCTGTATATACAAGATAGAACCTTTTGTGCGTCTTCAGTGCCATTGTATCTTTTTGGTGGGTCGAGGCAGATATCACAGTTTCCACAGGGCTCACTTGCTGCCTCGTCGAAATAGTGCAGCAGCACCTGACGACGACAGGTCTGCGCCTCGGCAAAGGCCGCCATGGACGACAGCTTATGGTATTCCACCTGTTGCTGTGGCCCAGGCTCCAACTGCTCAATATGGTGTTTCACCCGCCCAATATCTGCAGGGTCAAACAGCAGCAGCGCCTCGGCATCCAGACCATCCCGGCCACCGCGTCCGGTTTCCTGATAGTACGACTCTATGCTTTTGGGAATATCGTAGTGCACCACAAAACGCACGTTGGATTTGTTAATCCCCATACCAAAGGCAACTGTGGCTACAACCACATCGATTTGGTCTTTGAGGAACCTGTCCTGCACGCTGGCGCGCTCATCCTGAGTCATACCGGCATGGTAAGCCTCGGCGTAGAAGCCCTGCTGACGAAGCCTCGCAGCCACCTCATCGACCCGCCTGCGGCTGCTGCAATAGACAATACCACTGGCACCCTTGCGCGACTGGATAAACTGCCGCAGCTGATTGGCGGCATTCAGCTTCTCCACCACCGTGTAACGGATATTGGGCCGGTCGAAACTGGCGAGATGACGAAATGGATTGATGTACAGCCGTTCACAAATGCTGACACGGGTCGCTTCATCGGCAGTAGCCGTCAGTGCCATCACGGGCACATGGGGGAAACGCTGTTTAAGCTGGCCAAGCGCCGAATATTCGGGCCGGAAGTCATGACCCCATTCACTGATGCAATGGGCTTCGTCAACGGCAAACAGGCTGATATGCAGATCATCAAGGCGGCTGAGAAAATCCCCCTGCAGCAAGCGCTCCGGCGACACATACAGCAGTTTCAACTCACCAAACCTGAGCTGCCGGAGCACTTCAATAGCCACTTCGCGTGGCTGGGATGAGTTGAGATATGCCGCCGAGACCCCGGACTGACTCAGGCTGTCGACCTGATCTTTCATCAGCGAAATCAAGGGGGAAACTACCAGAGTCACCCCTGGGAGTACCAATGCCGGCACCTGATAGCACAGGCTTTTGCCGCCACCGGTGGGCATGATCACCAGTGCATCTTCGCCCTGACAGACCCGCTCCATCACGTCCCGTTGACCGGGGCGGAAATCCCGATAACCAAACACCTGTTGCAGGCAGTGGCTCAGGGGATCCGGGGTTTGACTGAGAGAAGCTGGTTCCATGAAAAGGCCGTCCGAAAATCAAGGCGCCCATTCTAACCAAGGCGGGGCTTGATGTCTTGTCGGATAAACCGATTGACCGGCACTATGGGCAATTAACCAAAGCTGGCTATACAACTTGCCAAACTGTGTCGCCGCTGTTTATTTGTATCGCTTGAGCCAACAATCAAGGGCGCTTACAATGCGCGCCCCGATTGCCGGAGACCCGCAAATGACTCAGGACCAGGAATACCGCAAAGGCATCATGCTCGCCATTGGTGCTTACACCATGTGGGGCTTCGCGCCACTTTACTTCAAATTGCTTGAGCAGGTTTCCGCAACCGATATTCTGCTGCACCGGGTGATTTGGTCGTTTGTGTTCACCATCTTACTGATGGCTTTTGTCGGCGGCTTTTCCAAGCTTAAGCAATTGCTGAAAAACCCAAAACAGCTGTTGGTGCTACTGGTGACGTCCTTACTCATAGCCGGCAACTGGCTGCTGTTTATCTGGGCCGTGAACAACGACCATATGCTGGATGCCAGCCTGGGTTATTACATCAACCCACTGCTTAACGTCCTGCTTGGTATGGTGTTTTTGGGTGAAAGGCTGCGTAAATTGCAGTGGCTGGCGGTATCGCTGGCGGGCATTGGTGTCGCTGTGCAGCTAGTGTCCTTTGGCTCAATTCCTGTGGTATCGCTGGCACTTGCAGGCTCATTTGGTATCTATGGTTTGCTGCGCAAAAAAGCCAATGTTGATGCCAAAACCGGCCTGCTGGTCGAAACCGCTATTCTGATGCCCATCGCCCTGGGTTACCTGCTGTACACCTTGCCAACGGCCGAACACAGCATGTTGGTGAATAACTGGCAGCTCAACCTGCTGCTCATTGCGGCAGGGCTGGTAACCACAGCGCCTTTGCTGTGCTTTGCCGGCGCCGCTGTACGTATCCCACTGTCAATGCTGGGTTTTTTCCAATATATCGGCCCAAGCATTATGTTTGTGCTCGCAGTCAGCCTGTATCAGGAACCTTTTGATATGGAAAAAGGCATCACCTTTGGCTTTATCTGGACTGCACTGGCCATTTTCACTGTGGACATGTTGCGGCGGCGGGGCTGACCTGTCCGCTTCCCTCACTGCAAATTGGCAAGGCCTATTGCAGCGCTGCTCGGGATTAAACTCTGAGCGGCGCTGACAGCTTGTCGAACTTATCGAGCTTATCTGGCCTGCTTGGCCTTCAGCGCCTCGAGTATGGCATCGCCTTGCGGGGTGCTCAGCAGCAGGCTGTAGCCATCTTCCACCGGAATAATCAGCAGCGGATCATCACCCGTAACTGAGGCCAGCACTTTGGCCTCGCCTCCCGTTAGGCGAAACCAGCCCAGGTTGTAACCCGGCATACCTACACCATTGGTTCGAAAACCCAGCTGCGGCGCATCGCCATCGTCTTTGCTGACAACCCTGGCTTCGGCCAATTGCAATGAACTCAGTGGGATATCCCGGCTATAAGCGGGTAAATCGAGCACTAACTTATCTTGCTCGAGCCGCACCTCAGGCGACAATGCCCCCACAAATATCCAACCCAGTAAGCCAACAACCGCCAGGATAAGCCCCGTCGTCACCGAACGCGCGGTGTGAGTGGTGGGTTTACGTCTGGCAATCGCACCGATAAGAAGTACACCGGCCAACAGGCCTATGGCGCCCCAAAGCGCGCTACCCGCCAAAGGTGAGAGTAAAAATGTGTCCGCTGCCATTTGATGTTCCTTAAAAGATAAGCGCCCTCAAGATTGCCCAATCGACATAATATGTCAACCATACTGACCCATTCACAGCGATATAAAGGCTGATTTGTCATATGAGCATAAACAAACAACCAGCCCGAAGGCTGGTTGTTTAGTGGCGATACAGAAATATCGAGCTGCTTACTGTAAATCCAAGGCGAGGATTTTCGAGCGGCGCTGATAGTTGTACAGCTGCTTTTTCTTGGTCGGCAGCGCGTCCACTTCCACCATGTCAAAGCCGTGCTCCAAAAACCAGTGGATGCTGCGGGTTGTCAGCGCAAACAAGCGGTGATAGCCCCGCACCCGCGCCTGGCTGATGATGTTCTTAAGCAGCAAGCTGCCCCGGTCGGCGTCGCGGTAATCGGGATGTACCACCAGACAGGCAAACTCGCCGGCGTTATCTTCTTCAAAGGGATACAGAGCCGCGCAGCCAATCACCAGACCATCACGCTCAATCACCATAAATTGTTCAATCTCGATTTCCAGCTGCTCGCGGGAGCGACGCACCAGAATGCCCTGCTCTTCCATGGGGCGAATAAGATTGAGGATACCGCCGATATCGGCAATGGAGGCGCGGCGCAGACGCTCGGCGCTCTCAGTCACGATTTGAGTACCAATACCGTCGCGGGAAAAGAGTTCCTGCAGCAAAGCACCATCATCCAGATAACTCACCAGGTGACAACGGGGCACGCCGTTGCGACAGGCATCGATACTGGCTTTAAGGAACGCCAGCGTGCCCACACAGGCCTGGCCGCCTTCCTGCAGCTTGGTGACAATCTTCTGGGCATCCCCCGGCATCAGCTCGGCAATTACCTCGCCTTCACGGTCGAGAATACCGTTCTGAGAGCTGAAGCCAATCATCTTATCGGCCTTGAGTTTCACCGCCACCTGGGTCGCCACTTCTTCTGCGGTCAGGTTAAAACTCTCACCGGTAACAGAAGCGGCAATGGGCCCCATCAGCACTATGCCGTGGCTGTCGAGTTGGTGTCTGAGACCCTGCACATCGATACGACGCACCCGGCCAGAGAGGCAATAATCCACGCCATCATCCACCCCCAGCGGCTGGGCAATCACAAAGTTGCCACTGACCACATTGAGCTGAGCGCCCTGCATAGGAGTGTTTGACAGACTCATCGACAGACGCGCCGTGATATCGAATTGCAGCGCACCTGCTACCTGCTTAATCACCTTAAGACTGTCTTCATCTGTGATGCGCACGCCATTGTGGTAGGCAGGCGCGATGCCGTGCAGCTCGAGGGCGGCATCGATTTGAGGGCGGGCACCGTACACCAGCACAATGCGGATCCCCAAACTGTGCAGCAGCGCCACATCGTTGATGATGGCACGAAACTGGGGTTGCACCATGGCCTCGCCGCCCAGCATGACCACGAAGGTCTTGCCACGGTGAGCGTTGACATAAGGGGCGGAATGACGGAAACCGTCAACCAATTCGGTGGTACGCACGGGCTGTATTGTCCTCACAAGCACCTGCGCAGTGACAGACTGCGCCAAGTTGAATTCTTGCGCAATTTTAGTGAATTTAAATTCACTTTAAAAGCATTTATTTTTATCACATCAATGTTTCAATCATATGAAACCTGTAAGTGGCATCAATAGCTTCCGCAGGCGTTCACAAAAACACACAGATGAATAAAAAAGCAAACGAGGGTTAAAGGGGAATGTGAAGGGAAGCAAATCGCAGCCAATAAAAAACCCCGGACCAGGCCGGGGTTTTTTCAGAAGCTAATCAGGTTAATTACTTGATTTTGGCTTCTTTGTAGATAACGTGCTGACGGATCACAGGATCAAACTTCTTGATCTCCATCTTTTCTGGCATGTTACGCTTGTTCTTGTCAGTGGTGTAGAAATGACCAGTTTTAGCGGTAGAAACCAGCTTGATCTTTTCGCGATTGCCTTTAGCTTTAGCCATTTTCTATTACACCTTCTCGCCACGGGCACGAAGTTCAGCAACAACTACTTCGATACCTTTTTTATCGATGATACGCATACCTTTAGTGGAAACACGCAGCTGTACAAAGCGCTTTTCAGTTTCCAACCAGAAACGGTGGTTCTGCAGGTTAGGTAAAAAACGACGACGGGTCGCGTTTTTTGCGTGCGAACGGTTGTTACCAACCATTGGTCGCTTGCCAGTTACTTGGCATACTCTTGACATGTCAATCTTCTCCAAACAGTTTTTAACGCTCGAGCATTAATGTACCTCGTATGGCCGTCGCCCGAGGCACAAAGAGGGCGCATTTTATACACGAAAGCCCATGGGAGATCAAGTAAAGATCAACCAATCCACCCTCGCTCGGCAAAGGAGACTATCTCCCGGTCCCCCACAACCAGATGATCCAACAGGGGAACATCGATAGTTGCCAGGGCATTTTTCAATCTATCTGTGATCCGTTTATCGGCCTGACTGGGCTCAGCCACGCCGGACGGATGGTTGTGGCAGACGATTACCGCTGCCGCACTTTTCTCCAGCACCAGTGCCACCAACTCCCTGGGATATACCGAGGCGGCGTCGATGGTGCCACGAAACAGCTCAACAAATTGGATTACCCTATGTTGACTGTCCAGCAGCAACACCGCGAACACCTCATAGGCTCTGTCAGCCAGTTGCTGTCTGAGGTAGTTCCGGGTCAAATCCGGACTGGTAAGCACCTGACCCCGCTGCAAAGATTCACCGGCAAGACGCCTGGCAAGCTCAGCGGAGGCTTGAAGCTGGGCGTATTTTACCGGACCCAAGCCCTGTAGTCGACACACCTGCTGCTTAGATGCGCTGAATAATGCTCTAAGACCGCCAAATTCCCCTATCAGCCGACGTGCTAAATCCACCGCATCTAGCCCCACAGCGCCGTTTCGAAGCAGTACTGCCAGCAGTTCTGCATCACTGAGCACCGCCGCTCCCCGCAGCAATAATTTTTCTCTCGGGCCCTCGCCCTTTGGCCAATCCCTGATTGCCATTTGTCTGCCTCCTGCCGTCCATGGCGCGATAACCGCTTCGCGTGAATAATTTGGCCTGGGTCGCTCACCCTGATGGCGGCGACTATGGTATGGTTAGCGCCAGTTAATTTTAGTCGGGATCTGTCCGTGAGCCTGAATAATCGAAAAATTCTGCTGGGGATTGGCGGCGGTATTGCTGCCTATAAAAGTGCTGATTTGGTGCGCCGTCTCAAAGAGCGTGGCGCCGATGTGCGGGTGGTGATGAGCCAAAGCGCCCGAGAATTTATCACTCCGCTCACCCTGCAAGCCCTCTCCGGCCACCCGGTTGCCATGGATTTGCTGGACCCCGCCGCTGAAGCGGCCATGGGCCATATCGAACTGGCACGCTGGGCAGATCTGGTGATAGTGGCTCCCGCTACCGCCAACCTGATTGCCCGCATTGCGGCCGGTATGGCCGATGAGCTGATTACCACTACCTGCTTGGCCACCTCCAGCCCCATCGCCCTGTGTCCTGCGATGAATCAGCAAATGTATGCCAATCAGGCGACTCAGGATAATCTCGCGACCCTTTCCCGGCGAGGCATCAAGCTTTGGGGCCCGGGCAGTGGCAGTCAGGCCTGCGGTGAAGTTGGCCCAGGCCGGATGCTGGAGCCGCTGGAAATCTGCGCCTTTGCCGAACGTCTGCTCGAAGAGGCCGCCACAGAGCTGTGTAAACAGAGCCTCAAAGGCCAAAAGCTGATGCTGACGGCAGGCCCCACCCGGGAAGCCATCGACCCGGTACGCTATATCTCCAACCACAGCTCCGGCAAAATGGGCTTTGCCCTGGCCGAAGCGGCCGCCGCCATGGGCGCCGAAGTCACTCTGGTGTCGGGCCCGGTTCGCCTTGCCACCCCGACAGGAGTGACACGCATCGATGTCGACTCGGCCCAGCAAATGCTGGACGCTGTGATGGCGCAAATCGATGAGCAGGATATCTTTATTGGCTGCGCCGCCGTAGCAGATTACCGGGTTGCAGACGTTGCCACCGGTAAAATCAAAAAGAGCAACGAGACCATGCAACTTGCACTGGTACGCAATCCTGATATCTTAGCCACGGTCGCGTCTCACCAGACAAGACCCTTTACGGTGGGATTTGCCGCCGAAACCCATGATGTGGAAACCTACGCCAGAGATAAGCTCAAACGCAAAAATCTGGACATGATTGCGGCCAACGATGTGTCTGTGCCGGGTCAGGGTTTCAACTCAGATACCAACGCCCTGCAGGTATTCTGGCCAAACGGACACCAGGAGTTACCCGCTACCGACAAGTTGTCACTGGCGTATCAACTGCTTTCATTGATAGCGACAAAAATAGCCAAAAAATGAAAACACCCATCGAACTGAAGATCCTTGACTCCCGCATCGGCTCCGAATTCCCGCTGCCGGCCTATGCCACTCCAGGCAGCGCCGGTATGGACCTGCGCGCCATGCTGGATACCGCCATTACCATAGCGCCGGGCGAAACCGTGCTGGTGCCCACCGGCATTGCAGTACACGTGGCCGACCCCAGCCTGGCAGCCGTAATCCTGCCCCGCTCAGGGCTTGGGCATAAACACGGCATAGTGCTTGGCAACCTGGTTGGCCTTATCGACTCCGATTATCAGGGCCCGCTGATGGTGTCCTGCTGGAACCGTAGCGACAAAGACTACACCCTGGAAATTGGCGATCGCCTGGCCCAGCTGGTGTTTGTGCCTGTGGTTCAGGCCGAGTTTAAATTGGTGGACGAATTCGACACCTCATCACGTGGTGAAGGCGGTTTTGGCCATTCTGGCACCCGTTAATTCCCTCGTTTTGTCAAAGTGTTGTGTGAAGGACTGTCAATGGCCACCAAAGAAAAACTGAGCCGCCGCGAACATATTCTCCAGTGTCTGGCACAGATGCTGGAAACCAACCCCGGACAACGTATTACCACTGCCAAGCTGGCCGCCGAAGTCGGTGTATCCGAAGCGGCGCTGTATCGCCACTTCCCCAGCAAGGCGCGGATGTTTGAGGGCTTGATTGAGTTTATCGAAGACTCACTGCTGTCTCGTATCAACCTCATCATGGACGACGAGAAAGACACCATGCGCCGCTGCCAACTGGTATTGCAGCTGCTGCTGTTGTTTGCCGAACGTAATCCGGGCATCTCGCGGGTACTGAATGGCGATGCCCTGCTGGGCGAAAATGAGCGCCTGCGCAGCCGCGTCAGCGCCCTGTTCGGCAAAATCGAAACCCAGCTCAAGCAAATCCTGCGTGAGAAAACCCTGCGGGAAGGCAAGGGATTCGAACTGGATGAGGCCATGCTGGCCAATCTGCTGCTGGCAGTGGCCGAAGGCAGAATAGCCCAGTACATTCGCAGCGAGTTCAAGCAAAAACCCACCGAACACTTCGATGAACAGTGGGGCTTTATTCAGAAACAACTACTACAAAGCTAGTTGATTTTAAAGAGAATTAAGGACGGTAAATCACCGTCCTTTTTTTATTGTTTGCGGCATACTTTTGTATTAACCTCCAAGACGGATTTCAATAACAACCCACAACAAGGATGTGACATGAAGCTACACCGTCTTTTTGGTGCGCTGGCCCTGTGTCTTTGTGCCTCTGCCAATGCTGCCACTCCCGAACAGGTGTTTGCCCGCGGCAGCCAGTTCAGTCAGGTAAGACTCTCCCCCGGCGGCGATTACCTTAGTGCCATTACCAAGCACGAGGGCAAAAACAAGCTGCTGATCCTCGACACCGAAACCCTGAAACTCAAACATGCGGTGTTTTTCCCTGCCAATGCCCAGGTCGGCGATTACGACTGGGTCAGCAACGAGCGCATTGTACTGGCCAAGGAATACCTCAAAGGCTGGAGCGACCACCCGCTGTACTACGGTGAACTGTTCGCGGTGAATGCCGATGGTAGCCGCGCAACCTACCTGTTTGGTTATAACGGCGGTGAGCAGCAAACCGGCTCCAACCTGAAAAAGAACACCCCCATCCGCGCCACAGCCTCAGTGCTCGATCCCCTGCCGGATGACGACAAGTACCTGCTGGTCAAAGCCTTGCCCTGGAGTGGGGTCGACTGGCAGGAAGGACTTGCCGATGTGTACAAGGTCGATGTGTACCGCGGTACCCGCAAAAAAGTCACCCGCGCCCCCATCGGCTATGCCAGCTTCCTTACTGACCATGAAGGTGAAGTACGCTTTGCCGCCGGTCGCGACAGCAACAACGACCTCAAGGTGTTCTTTCGCGATGACGGCGACTGGCAGACAAGCGACAAGCTGGATCTGGGGCTGGACGACTTCATTCCGCTGTCTTTTGTGGGCGACAACAGCAGCATTTACGCTGCCGGTACCGAAAGCGGCCAAACCATGGGCGTCTACCGCATTAATCTCAAAGACGGCAGCAAAACCAGGATTATTCAGGACCCACGGGTAGACCCGGCCAATTACTGGATAAACGGCCAAACCAAGCAGCTGTACGCAGTGGAGTTTGCCGACGGTTACCCTACCTATGCCTTCGTGGATGCCAATGACGAGCGCAGCCAGCTGCTGAAAACCCTGCTTGCCTCTCTGCCCGGCCATCAGGTACAGATAGTCAGTGAAGATCGCAAAGGCGAGCTTTTGGTTGTGGCCGCCAGCAACGACAGAAACCCCGGTGACTATTATCTCTACAATCGCAAAACCAACAAGTTGCGTTATCTGGTTTCGGTGAACGATGCTCTGGATCCCGATAAAATGGCCGAGGTAAAGCCCTTCGACTTTACCGCCCGTGACGGCACCAAAGTCCAGGCCTTCCTCACCCTGCCCTTTGGCGTCGATGCCAAAAACCTGCCCCTGGTGGTCAATCCCCACGGCGGCCCCCATGGCCCAAGGGATTACTGGGGGTTTGATCCGCAAAACCAGCTGCTGGCAAGCCAGGGCATAGCGGTGTTGCAGGTTAACTTCCGTGGCAGTGGCGGCTATGGCAACGCCTTCGAAGAGGCTGGCTACGGCAAATGGGGCAGCGAAATCCAGTACGACATCATCGATGCCACCAAAAAGGTGATAGCCGATGGCACAGTGGATAAAGACCGCATCTGTATCGTGGGCGGCAGCTTCGGCGGCTACAGCGCGCTGCAAAGCTCGGCGCTGGCCCCGGATCTGTTCAAGTGCGCTATTGGCTTTGCCGGTGTATACGACCTGGAACTGATGTTCGAAGAAGGTGATGTGCAAAAGCGCGATGCCGGTATGGCTTACCTGAAGCGCGTATTGACTCAGGACAAAGCATTGCTGCAGTCCATGTCGCCCACCCACAACGTGGATAAACTCAAGGCCGCCATCCTGCTGGTACACGGAGGTGAAGATGAGCGCGCGCCTATCGAGCAGTACGAAGCCATGGCCAATGCTTTGAAAAAGCACAACTATCCATTCCAGTCGCTGGTCATGGATGATGAAGGCCACGGTTTTTATAACGAGGCTCACCGCGCCAAATACTATGGCGAAATGCTTGGCTTCCTGAAGACCCATCTGAAGCTCTGACATCTGGCGGCAAACGCCGTGGTTATCAGCCGGGCCTGGCCCGGCTTTTTTATGGGCCGACTACAATTTCGGTATGAATTTACGCCAAATAGCGGTATCCTGCGCCACTCGCGCAATACCCAAGTAAATTGCCCTGATATTGCGCGGCGGCCAAGGCGCCGATGATGTGGTTGGAGGTAAAAATGGCACTCAGCGAAGCAGCACTCAAGGTACAGGCCGCGCTTATGGAGCGTGGACTGGAAACCCCTATGGTTCCCTGCGAACTCTCCCGCGAGGAACGCAAAGACAAAATCGAACAGCATATGCGGGCAATTCTTGGCCTGATGTCACTCGATTTGACCGACGACAGCCTTGCCGATACCCCCCGTCGCATTGCCAAAATGTACGTGGATGAAATCTTCTCTGGCCTCGACTACGAGAACTTCCCCAAAATCACCGTCATCGACAACAAGATGGGCGTGGATGAAATGGTACGGGTACAGGATATCAGCCTGACCAGCACCTGCGAACACCATTTGGTGACCATAGACGGCACTGCCACAGTGGCCTATCTGCCGCGTAAAAAAATCATCGGCCTGTCGAAAATCAACCGTATCGTGCGCTTCTTTGCCCAGCGCCCTCAGGTGCAGGAACGCCTGACTCAACAGGTTCTGGTGGCACTGCAGGCACTGCTGGAAACCAAAGATGTGGCGGTGAAAATCGATGCAGTGCACTACTGCGTTAAATCCCGTGGCGTGATGGATGCCACCAGCTCCACCACCACCACGGCACTGGGCGGCATTTTCAAATCCAACCCGGCTACCCGGGCGGAATTTTTGCATCAGCCGCGCTGAACCTTAGCGTATTCCCAATAAAAAACGCCGCAGATTGCGGCGTTTTTTATTGGGAATACGCTAAGGGCCCAAACTGGCGGGCGCTTACCTTTTATGGCTTGGGCTTAAATGCCGTACTGCTCGCGGTAAGCACGTACCGAGCTCAGCACCTCTTCCATGCCTGGCTTCTCGGCCAGGAAGGCAATCAAATCGGCCAGCTTGATGATAGCCACGATACCGCAGCCAAAGTCGCGCTCCACTTCCTGAATGGCAGACAGCTCGCCCTTGCCCTTTTCCTGACGGTCCAGCGCAATCAACACCCCGGCCAGCTCAGCGCCATTGGCCTGAATGATTTCCATCGATTCACGAATGGCGGTACCGGCGGTGATCACATCGTCCACCAGCATTACCTTACCCTTGAGCTCACTGCCCACCAGGTTGCCGCCTTCACCGTGATCTTTCTTCTCTTTGCGGTTAAAGCAGTAAGGCATATCCACATCGTGATGTTCGGCCAATGCCACGGCGGTGGTGGTGGCAATCGGGATACCCTTGTAGGCCGGGCCAAACAGCAAATCGTAGTCGATACCGGCATCCATCAGCGCTGCGGCATAGAAGCGGCCAAGACGGGCCAAATCACGGCCGGTGTTGAACAGGCCGGCGTTGAAGAAATAAGGGCTCTTACGGCCGGACTTGAGAGTAAACTCACCGAATCTCAGTACATTACGCTCGAGAGCAAACTCAATAAATTCGCGCTGATAGGCTTTCACTGTCTTTCCTCTATCATGTGTCTGGCCGCCAAAGCCGCCAATTTTACAAGGTGCAGGGTGGTAAAAAGGCCCCTGTCGGAGCCTTTAAAAATTCAATGTAATAATCAGTTCAGAGCCGCTTTCTGAGTATCGATGATCTCACGAATGCCGTGCTTGGCCAGCTCCAGCATGGTCAGCAGCTCTTCGTGGCTGAACGGCTCGCCTTCGGCGGTGCCCTGAACTTCGATGATCTTGCCGGTTTCAGTCATCACCACGTTCATGTCGGTCTCGGCGGCGCTGTCTTCTACGTATTCAAGGTCACAGATGGCTTCGCCGTTGTGAATGCCCACGCTCACCGCGGCAATCAAAAACTTAAGAGGGTTGGCCTTCACCATCCCTTTGCCACGGGCCCAGTTCAGCGCGTCAACCAAGGCCACACAGGCACCTGTGATAGCGGCGGTACGGGTGCCGCCGTCGGCCTGAATAACATCACAATCCACCACTATGGTGTTTTCGCCCAGTTGTTTCAGGTCTACCGCGGCGCGCAGGGCGCGACCAATCAGACGCTGAATTTCCTGGGTACGGCCAGACTGCTTGCCACGGGCGGCTTCGCGGTCCATACGGCTGTGGGTAGAGCGCGGCAACATGCCATACTCGGCGGTCAGCCAGCCCTGTCCGCTGCCTTTAAGGAAGCGTGGTACACCTTCGGTGAAGCTGGCGGTGCACAGCACCTTGGTTTCACCAAACTCAACCAGCACAGAGCCTTCGGCATGGGCGGTAAAGTTACGGGTGATGGTGATGGGACGGGTCTGAGCCGATGTACGGTTACCTGGGCGCATGGTAATTCCTGTGACGTGTGAACTTGGCTGTAAATTGGCTGCATATTATAGGGCTATGGGCGCCCAGTTGCCATGACCCTTTTGCATGGATTGGTTTAAAACAGCCCGCTCGGGGCCATATTGGTCACGCCCAAACCCGGGTATGTGCCCTGAGTCGCTGTTCGTAAAGCGCTTTCCATGACGCCTTGGCAACATCTGGTTATAATGGCCTTTCGACTCAGACGAAAACCAGCCGGAATCCTTATGATCCACAGCATGACCGCCTATGCCCGTATCGAGCATAAAGCCACCTGGGGCACCGCCTCCTTCGAAATTCGCTCGGTGAATCAACGCTATCTCGAAACCTACCTGCGCCTGCCAGAGCAGCTGCGCAGCCTGGAACCGGCCCTGCGTGAACGCCTGCGTAAACGCCTGAGCCGTGGCAAGGTGGAAGTGAATCTGCGTTACGATCTCGCCAGCGATAACAGCAGCGAGCTCAGCATCAATCAGGATCTGGCCCGTCAACTGCTGGGCGCCGCCAACTGGCTTAAGGCCGAAGCTGGCCAGGGCGATATCGCCCTCACCGACATTCTGCGCTGGCCTGGAGTGATTGCCACCGCCGAGCAGGATATGGATGCCATCAGCGCCGAACTGCTGGGCGCCTTCGACAAGGCACTGGTTCAGTTCATCGAGGCCCGTGGCCGCGAAGGCAGCGCCATCAAAGAGATGCTGGAAAGCCGCCTTGGTGCAGTAGAAGGCCAAATCGCCATTGTGCGTGAGCATATGCCCAGAATTATGGAATGGCAGCGAGAAAAACTCACCAACCGCCTGTCTGAAGTGCAGGGCGAACTCGACAGCACCCGCATCGAGCAGGAAATGGTACTGCTGGCGCAAAAGCTGGATGTCGCCGAAGAAATGGACAGACTCGAAGCTCACGTTGCCGAAGCCCGCCGCATCCTCAAAAAAGGTGGCAGCGAAGGTCGCCGCCTCGACTTTATGATGCAGGAGTTCAACCGCGAGTCCAACACCCTCGCCTCCAAGTCCATCAGCACCGAAATCACCGCCGCCGCCGTAGAGCTCAAAGTGCTTATCGAACAGATGCGCGAACAGATCCAAAACGTGGAATAACACCCCTTTTCGCTTCTGCAATACAAAGAGCGCCAGTTGGCGCTCTTTGTTTATCTAGCCAATATAGTTCTTGTCCGCTCTTACCCCCCACAGCCGCCAAACAACACCTCCGGTTACAATTTTTACACTGTGGCGGCCCACCCGGCCATGCTATACACGGGCACAGATTAAGAGGGGAATCCACAAGGCGATAACAGCATGAAAAGAAAAATAATTGCAGCAGCCATCACTGGCCTGCTGTTGGCGCAGGGCTGCACAAATACTGCGTCCGATAGTGCATCTACAGGCAAGCAGACTTCAGCTGCGGCAGTCGGTGCGTTTGCGCCGAGGGCAGTGCAGGATTCACTGGAGCAAGGCTATGCCGCCCAGCGCGCTGCGATTGTCAGCAATCTTGACTATCGGCTGTCGATTGACTTCACCCGTGGCGACAGCGAATTTGCCGGCACCAGTCTCATCAGTTTCGACTATAAACCACTTACCGAACTGCCACTGACGGTAGACTTTTATCAAGGCGATGTTGAGGCAGTCCTCATCAACGGCAAAGCCGCCGAATTCAGCTATCAGAAATGGTTTATCAGTATTCCTTCTGCGCAGCTCGCCAGTGGCCACAATCAACTGGAAATCCGCTACCGCGCGCCCTACGGCAATACCGGCACTGGCCTGCACCGCTTTGTGGACCCGGAAGATAAGGGCGCGTACCTCTATACCGATTTTGAACCCTACGATGCCAACCGCTTGTTCCCCCATTTCGACCAGCCGGATCTCAAGGCGCGCTATTTGCTGGATGTAAAGGCCCCCGCCGACTGGCAGGTAGTCGCCAACCAGCGGGAGCACAAAGTTGAAGCCGAGGGGGACAATAAACACTGGCAGTTCAAGCAAACCGAACGCTTCTCATCCTATATTTTTGCACTGCACGCCGGGCCCTATACCGTGTGGGAAGACAACTCAGGCGCTGTGCGGCTCAGGCTGTTTGCCCGCAAAACCATGGCCAGATACGTCAAACCCGAGGAATGGTTTGGCCCAACGCAAAAGTCGATGGCCTTTTTTAATCAATACTTTGATATCCCCTACCCTTACCACAAGTACGATCAACTGGTGGTGCCCGACTTTAACTCCGGCGCCATGGAAAACGTCGGCGCGGTGACCTTCAACGAGAGTTACCTTAGCCGCGGTGAAAAGACTCAGGATGCGCTGCGCAACCAGGCCAACACCATAGCCCACGAGCTGGCGCACATGTGGTTTGGCAATCTGGTCACCATGAAGTGGTGGGATGGTCTGTGGCTCAACGAAAGCTTTGCCACCTTTATGTCGAACCTGGCGCTGTATAAAACGGAAATGTTTCCCGGTATTTGGGAAAACTATTACAGCGGCACCAAGCAATGGGCTTACGATGCCGATGACTCGGTTACCACCCATCCCATTCAGCTGGATGTGGCCAACACCACCGAAGCCTTTGCCAACTTCGACGGCATTACCTACGGCAAGGGTGGCTCAGTGCTCAAGCAGCTGTGGTTCTATCTGGGCGAAGATAAATTCCGTGACGGCGTAAGCCACTATCTGAAGACCCACAGTGAAGGAAACACCCAACTGAGTGACTTCATTGGCGCCCTCGGTGAAAAATCCGGCGTCGATCTGAGCGCCTGGTCAAAGGAATGGCTGTACACCCCGGGCCTCAACACCCTGCAGGCAAGCTTTAGCTGCGAAGGCGACAAAATCGCATCGTTCAGCCTGCAACAGGGCCACGGCGAGCATGACAACAGCCTGCGCACCCAAAAGACCCGCATTGCCCTCTACAACCAGCGTGGCGGCAAGCTCAACAAGAGCCTGACTCAGGATGTTATTTTCAGCGGCGGCAGCACCAAGGTCACCAGCCTGGTGGGAGCCAGTTGCCCCGACTTGGTGTACCCCAACGATGAAGACTTTGCCTACATCAAGGTGCGACTGGACGCCAAGTCACTAAATACCCTGAAAACCCATATTAATCAGGTAGAAGACGCCTACACCCGGCTGATGTTGTGGCAAAGCCTCAGCAATGGCGTGAAAGAAACCGATATCAGCCCGCAGCAGTTTATCGACTTCGCCCTTGCCAACCTGCCCGCCGAGCGGGATGAAACCATCATCAACGCCGTGGCCGATGGCCTGGGCTATGCGTCCAGCTTCCTGTGGGAAGCCCGACGTCAGGGTAAAGATGTGCAGCCTTATATCACCGCCATGGAAGACTTCAGCTGGCAACAACTGCAATCTGCCAAGCCCGGCTCTGATCTGCAAAAACTCTGGTTTGATATGTATCTGGGCAGCATCGACAGCCCACATCAATGGAACATCCTCAATGCCATGGCCAGAGGCACCAAGACCATTGACGGCTTAACCCTGGATCAGGACAAGCGCTGGCGCATAGTGGCCAAACTCAATCGAGAGCTAAAAGGCGACTACGACACCCTGCTGGCGACAGAAAAGCAACGGGACGGCTCCGACAGGGGTAAACTCAACGCGCTGGCCGCCGAAGTGGCAAGACCCACAGCGGCCAACAAGGCCAAGTGGGTTAAGATTATTCAAGAGGGCAATCAAGGCCTTAAACTCAGAGAACAGCAGTACATCCTGAGATCTCTGCCCGATAAGAACCATCCTGAACTTATGGCGCCTTTCCATGCCGAGGTGCTGCAAAGCATTCCGGAGCTGAACAAAACCGCAGACGATCGCTTCCTGGTGAGTTACGTCAACGCCATGTTGCCTTCAACCTGCAGCCACGAAAACGCCGCCGAACTGGGCACGCTGCTGAATGAATGGCAGGGGCTTAAATTCCCTCTGGTACGGGCGATTAAACTCAAAAAAGAACGGGTCGACCGCTGCGTGAAAATCACTTCAGCGATGAACTAGTCTCCATAGCAGTTTGTCGGCCCACAATAAACAAAGAGCGCCTGCTGGCGCTCTTTGTTTAACTTTATTTCGATAGCTTTATTTCGATAGCTTTATTTCGATAGCTTTATTTAGATAACTCTATTTCGGGAACGTGGGGGAAATAAGCCTCGAAGTCATAACATGGCTTGGGGAAGTGCAGCTCAATCCGCTGGCTTCAAAAAGGCGCGCAGTTCACTGTAGCAACGTACTTCCATATGCGGCACTGTGGCAGGGTCGGCTGCTTTGCCATCGGGGTTGTACCAGCAAGTATGCAGCCCGGCATTGAGGCCACCTTGAATGTCGCTCGACAGGGTATCGCCCACCATCAGCACCCGTTCGCGGGCAGGGTTGCCCATGGCATCCAGCGCATGGTCGAAAATCGCCTTATCGGGCTTGGCCAGGCCCACTTCTTCAGAAATCACCAAGAGTTCAAAGTGATCGGCAAAGCCGGTGCGCTCGAGACGAATGCGCTGCAACTCGGTAAAGCCATTAGTGATAATGCCAAGCCGGTAACGGCCTTTCAGGCTTTCAAGCAGTTCGGGCACCTGGGGCAGCGGCGCACAGATGTCGGCCATGGCCTGCAAAAAGCCCGAGTTCAGTTCACCGGGGGCAACCCCGAGCCGCTCACCCCACTGGGCAAAGCGCTGCTCCTGCAGGGTTTTGGCACTGATCCGCCCATCCTGATACTCAAGCCATAAGGGCTTATTTACCTGCTGATATTCCTCGTAATGGGCCCCGTCGAACTCCACCTCAAAACGGGCAAACAAGCGCTGTAGCCCGGCAAAGGCATCGAAGTGAAACAGAGTTTCATCGGCATCGAATAATACCCAGTCAAAGCTGAGTGGTGAGCAGTTGGACATCATTTATCCTGTAAAATACGGCATCAGGGCGCCCGATTGTACGCCCAAAAAGCTGCCAGCCCAAACCCTGCATTGCTTATCCGTTGCCCGCTATCTTCTTCAGCGACGGGCCACCGGGTCTTCATTGTCTGCCAGTTGATGCCCATGGGCATGCAGGCGACGGAAGTAGTCTTTGGCGGCTGCCCGCACCCGTGGCGCCAGCAGCAGCGCTGCTGTCATGGTGGGGATGGCCATCAGACCGTAGGCGCCATCAATGATATTGACTATGTCGGTGAGGCTGTTGGTGGCGGCGAACAAAATGGCCAGCAAATACAGATACAAATACCAGCGCTCGCGCCTTGCGCCAAACAGGAAAGCGAAGCACTGGCTGCCGTAAAAAGCCTGGGTGAAGATGGTGGTAATGGCAAAAAAGCTGACGCAAATCAGCAGCAGATAAGGCCCCACACCAGGCATGGTGGCCGCAAAGGCGGCGCTGGAGAGGCTGATGCCGTTGGCACCGCCCTGCTGCCACACACCGGAGATAAGAATAATCAGCGCCGTGGCGGTACACACCAAAAGGGTGTCGATGGCGGGGCCGAGCATGGCCACCAGCCCTTCTTTTATTGGCTCAGAGGTCTTGGCGTTGCCATGTACCATCACCTCTGTGCCTATGCCCGCCTCATTGGAAAAAGCCGCCCGCTTCACCCCGGTGAGCATGGTGCCCAAAATGCCCCCGGCCACCGACTGCACCGAAAAGGCATCCTCCACTATGCGCCACAGGTGCATGGGCACATCGCCAAGGTGGCTTAAAATCACATAAAGCGCGCAGCCCACGTACAGTAGAATCATGGTAGGCACCACTCTGATGGCCACCGCCGCGATCCGCTTAATCCCGCCCAGGATCACCAGCGCCACCAGACTCATAATGGCGAGCCCCAGGCCCAACTCTAGGTAAAAGTGCTCGCCACTGCCTACGGCAACGCCAGCGTCGCCGGGGGATAAAAACAGATATTCCTTGAGGATTTGCACCAGCTGATTGGTATTGAACAACGGGAAGTTACCCACCAGCCCCACCAGACAGAAGAACACCGCCAGCGGCTTCCATTTGGCACCAAGGCCGTGGGTGATGATATACATGGGGCCACCGCGCACCCGGCCGGTTTCATCCTGGCCGCGATACATGATCGCCAATGAGCAGGTAAAAAACTTGGTGGCCATACCCACCAGCGCGCTTATCCACATCCAGAAAATGGCGCCCGGACCGCCCGCCACTATCGCCAGCGCTACCCCGCCAATATTGCCCATGCCCACGGTGCCCGCCATGGCACTGGAGAGTGCCCCGGCATGGCTGATATTACCGGCGGCACCTTCTTCGGGATACTTGCCGCGTACTATATCGATGGCATGTTTTAAATAACGAAATGGCGCAAGCCCAGAGTAAATAAGGAAAAACAGCCCACCACCCACCAGCAGAAACAGCATGTGTGGCCCCCAGGCAAAGGCGGCAAATTGTGCTGCGGCAGCAGCAAAATCGAACGAGGTGTCGGCAGTCATTTGTTGAGGATATGTTAATTGGCTTTCGGCTAACTTATCAGCCTACGTCATGGATAGAAAGGGATTAGGGGATGGGAGGGGATTGAGGGATAGAGGAATGGGGAATAAGGGAGGGAATATGCGGGTAAAGGACGGAGGGCTTACCTTGCCCGGCCAGCTCAGCTATTATCCCGTCGCCGAAAAGGCTGAACCCGCGCCATCGGGCTTCACCCAAGGGCGCAGCCGTGTTAATACCATCCTCATTGCGCTAACGGACGAAGTCATTCAGCCAGCCTTCATCTTGTATGGCGTATAACCACAGTTTTTTACCGCTACAGCCTGACTCGTTCGGGCTGGATGTACGGAGTGCGTATGACCTCAACCCGCAAATGGCCGCAACTGCTGCTGATTTTGATTGCACTGGCCCTGCTTATCCCGGGCCTCAGCCTGCCAATGCTGAGCCTCGATGGTCAGGCCGATAAATCACAGTTTGCCCAAACCACTATCGAACTCATGACCGACGATAGCGACGTGCGCGGTATTCTGGGCTCGATGTCGGCCTTTCTGGGTTTTAATCAACTGGAAGGTCAGGTCGAGATTTACCAGAAAAGCCGCAGCATTATCGGCACCATCACAGACCTGTTCGACAGCGGTAACCTGCTGGTTGGCATACTTATCGGCACTTTCTCGGTGGTGATCCCTACGCTGAAACTCTTATCGCAGGCCGTGCTGCTGTTTGTCTCAGGCACCCTCGCCCGCGGCCTTAAAGGCTTTATCGATGCCATCGGCAAATGGAGCATGGCCGATGTGTTTGTGGTGGCCATTATCGTCAGCTACCTTGCCGGCAACGCCAAAGGGCAGATGGGCGAACTTATCATCATGAACGCCCAATTCGAGCCCGGCTTTTGGTACTTCACCGGCTACTGCCTGTTTGCCATTGCATCGAATGTGATGATGAGCAGAAGGTTAAAATCGGCGTCTGACACGCTCAGTTCAAGTGCCATCTAAACCTATCGATATGAAGCGGCAGCGCTAAGCAGACAAGCCTTATGCAGACAACAGCATTGCCGCGACGGCAGCGGTTGTGGCGAGATATTTGGGGTTTGCCCTTTGCAGCAAAACCGACATGGCCAGCGGATACAGCAGCGCCTGCACCAGGCCCGCGGCAACCACAAACAGCCACACCATTGCACTGTCAGGGTCGCTGATAAGGCCACTGCAAAAATAGGCCAGAATATAGAGCGCCACTATCAGCATCAATTTGGGGATAGAGGCGCTGGGCTTAAACCAAAATAGTAGTCCGAAGAAGATCAGCGCCAACGCCATCACGATTATCGACCCATTGCTGACAAGCAAAGAATCGGCCTGCAAACCGTCTAAATGCAATTCGCCAACAAACATACTCAGCGCGCCAACCGCCAGAACGGCAATAATCCACAGCAAATCCCGCTTTGGCCAGGCACTGGCGTCTGCGCCCAGGCTTCTGGCACCACTCACCGCCGGTAATTTACCCAAGATAAACAGAATACAGCCCAGACTCAGCAGCTGAGCCAGAGCAGCACACAGGAAGCCGCCACTCCAACTGTATTGGCTGATAGCGATACCCACCAAAATGCCACTGAGCATAGCGGCAAGATTAATTAAAAAGCTGTTCAATATCATTGCACTATCCAGCTTTTCCTGTCGCTCACAAAACAGCTGCCCAATCAGTGCCAAATGGCTGGAGGCAAAGCAGCCGCTGCCCAGCGCAATCAAGCCAACGCCCACATAGGTAACAGCCGACACTCCGCTGGCCAGCAAGGCATATCCCAGTAGCAGTGTCGCCGCGCCAAGTAACAACACTTTTCGAGTGCCCAGCAGCAAATCGGCGAGCAAGCCCCCCAGCAGCTGACACGCCAAAATCGCAACGGTAAAGGTGGCGTAAAGTTCCAGAGCATCTGCATGCTGCCAACCGGGACCGTTGGCAACATCAACCAGATACAACACCAAAATGGCTCGCATCGCATAATAGCCAAGGCGCTCAAAGGCCTTGGCAAACATAAGAAAAGTAAAGTTTTGTGAAAACTGCCTGTTGGTAATGTCCATATTGATTTGCTCTTCTTTTTTTAAGTACTCAACGTGTGACTATTCATGGGTGATACAAGCTGCAGCAACCAGGCGTTTAATCGACCTGATTTCGGGCACACGCAGCCCCTTAAACAAAGCTCAGTCGCAGGCAGGCGCCGGAGGGCACGGCTACCAGCGCCAAATCACCGCCGTGGTTGACCATGATCTGCCGTGCCAGTGCCAGGCCAATGCCTGAGCCCTGCTGCTTGGTGGTAAAAAAGGGCACAAACATCATCTCGGTGGCCTCAGGCGTGACGCCGGGGCCGTTATCTAGCACCTCAAGTGCCAGATGGGCATCTGTCTCAAGCACCGAGCGGATTTCCACCACGCCACCGCCTGCGGGCCGGGCAATCGCGATGGCCTCAATGGCGTTTTTCACCAGATTAATAAGCACCTGCTCTATCTGGGCGGCATCGAGCAGCACCATGGGGCTGTCGCTCACATCACAAAGCAGCGTCACCCCGGCCTCGCGGCACTGGGTTTCCAGAATTGGCCGCACATTGGAGAGCAGCGTTGGCAAGGTCATCGGCTGCGGCTGCGGCTTGGGAATGGCCGCCACCTTGCGAAACTCCTGAATAAAAGCCCCCAGATGATGGCTGCGACTCGACAGCGTCTTCAGCGCCAGCGCCAAATCGGCCCTGTCCTCCTCGCTGTCGAAAGACAGGCCCGGTGGCACCAGGCTCTGACAGGTATCGGCCAGCGATGCCAGCGGGGTGATGGAGTTGGCCACCTCGTGGGTCAGCACCCTGGTGAGGCGGCTGTAGGCCTGCTGCTCGCGCTGATTGAGCGGGTCGTGAATAGATTGCAGGCTGATAAGGTGAATAAGCCGCCCGGCGATTTGCACCTCGCTCACCTGCAGCGACAGGGTATCCTGTCGGCCATCGAGGGCCAGTGCTGCAGTGGCATGGCCGGGGACGCGCATCAGTCGCCCCAGCTCGCCAAAGCGGTTGCCAAGTTCGGTCAGTGACTTAAAGCGGCCGCCAAGCAGCCTTGCCGCCGCCGGACTTTGCTCCAGCACCTTGCCATCGCCATCGCAGATAAACAGCGCAAGGTCGGTATGCAGCAGCACCTGACGTAAAAACTGCGCCTGCTCACCGGCCTCGGTGCGCGCACTCAGCATCCGCTGCCGAGCCTCATCAAACTGTGACCGCAGCGGATGCTCGGCACCCAGCCCCAGGGTGCCATCGCCATTGGCAAGCGCCCGCAGGAGCTGCTCGGGCAGCCGCTGCTCACGGCGAAACGCCAACAGCACGGCGCCAAGGCAGGCGATGATAAGCACCAGCACCACCAGCAGCAGCGCCCCGACACCCCGCCCCTGCCACAGGAGCGCCGCCGCCCCAGCCAGCAGCGGCAACAACCCCAGCGGCAGCGCCAATCTCAGCATTTGCTCATTGATATGCATAAATCACAGCCCGTATTTTTCCATGCGGCGGTACAGCGCGCCGCGGGTCAGACCGAGCGCCTTTGCGGCGTGGCTGACATTGCCCTGAAAGTGGCGCAGCGCCGCGGCTATGGTGCTGTGCTCAACCTGCTCGAGGTCAAACACAGGCTCGCCTTCATCCTGCGGGGGCTGACCAAGATGCCCAGCTGATGCCGGCAAAGATGCCGCTTCAGCTGTAAAGGGCAACTCAGTGCGGGCAGCAAACAGCAGCGCCGTGTCGAGCCGGTCGCCATCGGCCAAAATCACCGCCCGCTCAATGGCGTGGGACAGCTCGCGCACATTGCCGGGCCAGGGGTAGGCCATGAGTTCATTCAGCTGCGACGGCGCAAGGCGCAACTCGCGGCGGTACTTGCGGCCAAAGTGTTCAAGGTAGTGATTGGCCAGCAGGCCAATGTCTTCGGGCCGCTCGCGCAGCGGCGGCAGACGGATTTCGATGGTGTTGATGCGGTACAGCAAATCCTGGCGGAAGCGGCCATCGGCCACCGCCTGTGGCAGAGCCTCATTGGTGGCACAAATCAGCCGGATATCGGTATGAATGGGTTTGTTGCCGCCAAGGGGAGTCACCTGCCGGTTTTGCAGCGCGGCCAGCAGTTTTACCTGCTGCTCCAGCGGCAGGTTACCGATTTCATCCAAAAACAGGGTGCCGCCACTGGCGAGCTCAAAGCGCCCGACCCGGTCGGCGCGGGCATCGGTAAAGGCGCCTTTTTTGTGGCCAAAGAGTTCGCTTTCCATCAGCGAACCCGATAGCGCTCCCATGTCGAGACCAATAAAAGGCCCTTTGGCGCGCAAACTTTGCTGATGAATGGCATGGGCGGTCAGCTCCTTGCCGGTGCCGCTCTCGCCTGTGATAAGGATATTGGCATCGGTCTGGGCCGCTTTGGCAATAATCTCAAATACCTGCAACATGGCCTTGCTGTGACCAAGCAGGTCCGGCACCGCCCGTGACATCACCTGACTGAGCCCCTGAGCCTTGCGCGCCACCTGCCCCAATGCCCGCTTGTCGCGGCCATGGTTAAGTGCGGTCGCGACCGTGGTCAGCAATTGCTCGTTCTGCCATGGCTTGGAAACAAAATCAGTGGCGCCGCACTTGATGGCCTCCACCGCCCGCTGCACATCGCTGTAAGCGGTCATCAGGATCACCGCAATCGCCGGGTCGAGCCCATGGATGTGTTTCAGCCAGTAAAAACCTTCCTGACCACTTATGGCGTCGCGGCTGAAATTCATGTCCAGCAGCACCACGTCCACGGCGTGTTCGTTCAGCATGGCCTCGATGCGGTGGGGGTCGTCCAGGGTCAGTACCCGCTCATAATGGGGCTTGAGCAGCAGGCGGGTAGCCAGCAGTACATCGGGGTTATCGTCCACAACCAGCAGGGTGGCGTCCTGTTTCATGGCGCAGCATCCTTTTGCGTCTTGCATGAAGAAGCCACCAGCCTACCCAAAGCCCTGCAAAGTGTCCACAAATGGACGTTTTTCCCGAGCGCCAGTGTTCATCAGTGGACAGTGCTTTGGATGCACACTCGCCAAAATCACATAAGCCATTGTAAATATTTAATATAAAAACTTGGCATGCGCCTTGATATATCCAGTCATCACCACAGCACGACTGTGACCGCAAGGAGACAAGACCATGGATAAGAAAATCACCAAACCCGGCTGGAAACGTTCATTCAAAACCAGCGCCATTGCAGCCGCCCTCTTTTCAGTTGCCGCCATCGGCTACGCCTTCACCAATGGCCATTCCGGCAGCAGCCAGCACGTGGGGCTGCAGGGGTTGGATGTGGCCGTGGTCAAGCAGGGCGTGTTTCAGGACACCCTTGCCGTGCGCGGTCGGGTGCTGCCAAAAACTACCGTGTATCTCGACAGCGTGGCCGGCGGTCAGGTAGAAGAGCGGCTGGTGCAGCACGGCGACTACGTTGAAAAGGGTCAGCCACTGCTGCGCCTTGGCAATACCGCGCTGCAGCTTGAAGTGATGAGCCGCGAAGCTCAGGTTACAGAGCAGCTGAATTTCCTTCGCAACACCCAAATGACCATGGAAACCAATCGCCTGAACCTCAAGCGCGACCTGCTGGAGACCGAGCTGCAAATCCGTCAGGCCAAGCGGCGGTTAAGCCAAATCAGCCAGTTGGTCGACAAGGGCCATATCGCCAAGGACGATTTTTTGCAGCTGCAGGAAGACCTTAAATACTACGAAGAGCGCCGCAAGCTCACCCTGGAGCAGCAGCTGCAGGAAAACAGCATCCGCCAGCAGCAGTTGGCCCAGCTCGAAGACAGCGCCCAGATGCTGCAAAAAAACCTGACCCTGGCCCGCAGCAACCTCGACAACCTGCTGGTGCGCGCCCCGGTGTCCGGCTTTTTGAGCGAGCTAAACGTGGAAGTGGGCGAATCCAAGGAGCGCGGTGCCCGCCTCGGCCAAATCGACGTGCCGGGCGAATTCAAACTGGTGGTGCAGCTCGATGAGTTTTACCTCAATCAGGTCACTCAGGGCATGGCGGTACGGATCAACACCGCCAAAGGCCCGGTGGAAGCCAGTATCAGCCGCATCGATAACCGCGTCAACCAGTCACAGTTTCAGGTAGAAATCGCCCTGCCCAGCGATGTGCAGGACATCCGCCGCGGCCAGAGCCTGGATGCCGAACTGGTGCTGGGGCAGGAGCAGCAAAATGCGCTGCTGCTCAAGCGCGGCGCCTTTTTCTCCAGCAGCGGCGGCAACTGGGTCTATGTGGTCAATGCCAGTGGCGACAAGGCCGAGCGCCGCCCCATCCGCCTTGGCAAACGCAATCAGGATTATTTCGAAGTCACCGACGGTCTCGATAAGGGCGAGCAGGTGATAGTGTCGGGCTACGGCAACTTCGATAAAGCAGATACACTCAACCTCAGATAATTGAATATCACAGAATATTAAGGACATATCATGATTAAGCTCACCAATCTCAGCCGTGTTTTTTGCACCAGCGACGTTGAAACCACAGCGCTGGACCAGATTAACCTGACCATCAACAGCGGCGAGTTTGTGGCCATCATGGGCCCATCGGGCTGCGGCAAATCCACCCTGCTGTCGATTTTGGGCATGCTGGACTCCCCCTCGGCAGGCAGCTACCAGTTCGATGGCGCCGAGATAAGCCAGTACGGCGAAAAACAGCTCGCAGCGCTGCGAAAATCCAGCATCGGCTTTGTGTTTCAAAGCTTTAACCTGATTGATGATTTAACCGTGTTCGAGAACGTCGAGCTGCCGCTGCAATACCAGAACATCGGCAAAGATGAGCGCAAACAGCGGGTGCAGGCCATGCTCAAGCGGGTTGGCATAGATCACCGCGCCGACCACCTGCCGCAGCAACTCTCCGGCGGTCAGCAGCAGCGGGTCGCGGTGGCGCGGGCACTGGTGATTCAGCCCAAGCTGATTCTCGCCGACGAACCCACAGGTAACCTCGACTCCAAAAACGGCGAAGAAGTGATGCAGATGCTGCGGGAACTGAATCAGGAAGGCACCACAGTGGTGATGGTGACCCACTCAGAAAAAGAAGGCAGCTACGCCGACCGCCTGGTGCGCGTCCTCGATGGCAAGATACTGCTCGACCGTGCCAAGCAAGCTCAGCACAACAGCACCAATAGCAACAACATCAGCAGCGAGGTGGCCTAAGATGATCCACAACTACCTTATTACGGCGCTTCGAAGCTTTGGCCGCCACAAACTGCACTTTATGCTCAATGTTTGCGGCCTGGGTATTGGCCTTGCTGCCGCCATTCTGATTGCACTTTACGCCAACCTCGAAGGCAACTACGACCAGCAGCAGCCCCATGCTGACAGTGTATGGCGGGTCGAGCAGTACTTCTCCCAAATTGGTGCCAAGGTACCGCTGGCCAACCAGAACGTCCTCAATCGCCTCAGCAATCTGCCCGGCATCGAGGCCCTGTATCTGCTCGAAAGCCGCCCGGTGGGCGACGAGTACCGTGTCGATGGCAACAGCTTTAAGCTTGATGCCATCATGGGCGCCGAGCCAAACATTCGTGAACTGCTGAACCTCGAGGTGCTGGATGGTAACCTCGAACAAAGCCTCGCCACGCCGGACACCATTGCCTTAAGCCGCAGCAATGCCATTAAGCTGTTTGGCAGCGAGCATGCCAGCGGCAAAACTCTGCAGCAGGGCGACAAGCGCTGGACCGTGGCCGCCGTGTTTGCTGATTTGCCGCAAAACACCCACTTTGCCTTTAACGGCCTGGTGCAAAAGAGCCCGTTTTCCGATTCCTTTCGCAATAACAATGGCTATGCCTACCTGCGTATCAGCCAGGGCACCGACATTGACGCCCTGACCCAGGCGCTGCAGCAAGGCTACCTTGAACTCGCCTACCCCGGCGCCGACAGCAACATAGTCGCCTTGAGCCTTGCGCGACTGACCGACATTCATCTAAACGGCGGCGAGCGCTTTGAGATGAAAACCACCGGCTCACGCAGCGCCATCTACATCTGCGTTGGCCTGAGTGTGCTGCTGGTGCTGCTGGCGGGCTTTAACTTCGTCAATATGAGCATTGCCCAATCGGCGCGCCGCGCCAAAGAGGTAGGCGTACGCAAGGCCATGGGCGCCTCACGCGGCCAGATTGTCAGCCAGTTTTTAACCGAGTCGGTACTCACCACCCTGATAGCCGCGCTGCTGGCCTGCGCCCTGGTGGAACTGAGCCTGCCCTGGTTCAATCAACTGGTGGAGCGCGAACTGAGCTTAAACTACCTGTCGCAGTTTGGTCTTGGGCTGCTGGCCGTGGTGCTCATCACCGGCCTTGTCGCCGGTGCCTACCCGGCGCTGTTTATGGCCGCCTTCAGCGCCAAGCGGGTGCTCAGTGGCGACCTTGAGCGCGGCAAAACCGCCATCATGGTGCGCAAAACCCTGCTCACCCTGCAGTCCGGTCTGTCGGTAGCACTCATCATAGGCGCGGTGCTGTTACAGCAGCAGCTGCAACACCTGCAAAACCTGCCGGTAGGCTATCGCCACGAGGGTAAAATTCAGGTGGTCGACATCGACAGCTCACAGCTGATGTACACCCAAAACAGCCAGCTGCTGGAGCGGGTACGTGGCATCGATGGGGTAACCCAGGTCGGCGTGGTGGATATCGACATCACCAACACCTTTAACTCCTCCATGGAATTAAGCTCCGCCAACGGCGTGCTCGCCAACCAGAGCGTGCCCTTTATCGGCATGGGCATGGATGCGGCCAAGCTGATGGGGCTTGAACTCATTGCCGGGCGCGATTTCAGCAACGCCACCGCCAGCGACTGGTTCCACATGAAGAGTAAAGACGAAGCCGCCGCCGCTGTGCTGCTCACCGAATCACTGGCACGTCAGGCCGGCTTTGCCAGCCCCGAGGATGCCATAGGTCAAACCCTGAATACCCGCGATGGCCGCGACAACCCCTTTACCCTCACAGTCGTGGGCGTGGTCAAAGACATTCGCGTCGGCTCCGCCCGGGGCGAGCAAGCCGCGCCGATTATCATCTGCGGTTACACAGTCAATTGGTACAGCCGCCTGGTGATGGACATCGACATGCAAAAGCTGCCCACCATCCGCGATGAACTGGGCACAGTGCTCGGTCAGGCCATCAACATGTACGCTCCGGCGGTAGAAGTGTTGTCGCAAAACTACGCCGCCATTTACCGTAACGACGCCAAAATCGTGCAATTGGTGGGGGTTTTCAGCGTGCTAGCCATAGTGCTTGCCTGCTTCGGCACCTTTGGTCTGGCCTCCTTCTCGGCGCTGCGCCGCCAAAAGGAAATGTCAGTACGCAAGGTGCTCGGCGCCTCGCGCCTCAGCATAGTCAATCTGCTGGCCAAGGAGTTTTTAACTCTGGTCGCCATCAGCGTGGCGCTGGCCTTCCCGCTCACCTTCTATCTGGTCGGCGACTGGCTTGCCAACTTTAACGAGCGCATCGACCAGACGCTGTGGGTCTACCTGCTCGCCGCCGCTGCCGTGGCCGCCATCACCTGGATTACCGTCGCCAGCATCGCCTTCAAGGCCGCCAGCAGCCAACCGGCGCAGATACTGCGCTACGAATAACCCTTCCCGACGCTCCCGGCACAGCTTCATCAAGTGTCGGGAGCCTTTCGCCTCTCTCGTCCCCAAATGCCTTGCCAGAGCACAGGATCGAACGCCTTTCGGGCGCCCAACCAGGATATGGCCCGACAGTTCAGCATCCTCAAAATCTGACATACCACTTACTTTAAAGTGTTACCTATGTGTCCGAACGTTTTGTAACCTATGTCTCCGGTCTATACATTTCCACAGGCCCCCTGCGTCCCCCCGACGAAGCCAAACACTTTGGCTTTGGGGCTGAACACGGCCACCATGACCGACTCGCATCCTGCTCGATGGTCCCTGCCTCGACGAAGCATATCCTTATGCTTCACTCCCAGCTCGGCTATCCTGCCACGCGGAAATGAAGTACCGTAAAATCTACGAGCGAGCTGTTAGCCTACCTCAACGTCGCACCAGACCTTGGGTACTTCGTTGCGCAAAAGTGTTGTACATAGCCTTGCTTTGCTGATTCGCCCCCTCCTTAGCTTTGACTAAATTTAATGCACTCCTGTAAACTCTATAAATCAACAACATACAACTTGCTTCCCGTATTCCATGACGAATGAATTTATCTTAAGAGTCGCTAAAGTGTTGAATGCAAATAGCGTCAACTACTTCGTTACAGGCGGTGGAGCGGAGTTTATACGGGGAACAAAAACCTATACCAAGGATCTGGATATCGTCGTCAGGGTAGATGATGACAATATCAAGGCCATACGCCGCAGCTTTGACTTCTTAAACATCATTAGGAACAAGGCATTGCACGATTTGAAGGCTGGCAGAATCGTCAGAGCCTCTTTATTTCCGTTTAGTCTGGATGTCATGCCAGTTCTCGATGGATTGGATATTGATGAAGCCTTTTTGAACATTGAAACTATTCACTTTGATGGTCTTGCCATTCCCGTAATCAATAAACTTGATCTGAATAAAAACTATAAAGCGATTAATCATGAATAGAGACTGGTGCCAAAGAATAATCATCTCTGCTGACAAGGCTGAATATGAACAAGATAGGGACTTTAAGTCTATCGCCCACTTCGTCCAGCCAACCGAGTGGGGTGAAGATATGGAAACCTATGAGTTCATAATTCATTTTTATCCAACCTACAGCCTTCTGGACAACGACTTCAGTTTTAAAGAGAACAGGGCTGACGACGGCGAGTGTAAACTCCCATACCAGAAGTATTTATATCCCTGGCAAATCTGGTCACTCTCCTACTTCGATTACTCAGGCGAGAAAATTTATCGCCTGGCTATCCAAGATCAAAGCAAACACACTGATTGGGATGAGATTGACGCGAAAAACTTGGTGCTGCTCACCGGAAGGCTGCTCAAGTACTTACGCAGACACCCTCTGTCTGAGTATCAGGCTGAAACACTCGAAGAACTTGAGAAGCTCAACTTAGTCGCCAAGTTCTGTAAAAAGCACAAGTACACGATTATCGCATGGGGTGCCGACAATTGAAGGAAGGGCAGCCAGAGAACTTATCAACTCATAAGTTTTGAGTGAGTTCATTGGCCGGGAAAGGTATTTCCAGATAGTGACCTCCGGACTCCAGCCACTGGGTAATTTGCTGCAGGACCTGCGACTCAGGCAATTTCTCTGTTCCCTTGAGCGCACACTCCCACAACAGCAGTACACGCCAGCCATGTTTTACAGAGTTATCGCTGATTAAGGCGGCAAAAAAGCCCAACTTCGTTTGGCCAAAGTCGTGGGTCTCCTACCCACACCCGGGAAAAGGGCGAACGCGTACCCTTGGGCAGGGGACAGAACGGTTTCTGTCTCTTAACTTGAGCCGACGGGCCTCTGGCCCGCCACACGGAGACAGCTTCTACTGACAATTGCATCCGTGCCAATGCCATTTTGTCCAACGCCCGACGGAGAATTCTAAGAATAGATAAAGAGTGACACCCTTAAGTACAGTGTCTAAAGAATAGCGGGTATCCTCATTCTCTTCGCTCGTTAAAATACTAACAAATACCTTCAACCTTCCCTTTCTCTAAAATATCTAGCAAAACAAAACTCTGCTTTTCTGTTGGAACTTTATACGGCATTTGCATAGCCACTTTTAACACTCCCACCTCCTTCGAACTAATCTCCTCCCTTTCAGTGAGCCGCTGGAGAATCTTCCCCCAATCTTCTGCCGAAACTGACAAGACTCTGCGCTGCGCTTCAATTCCATTGTCAATCTTTTGTGTCAGCCTTGCTGAACGCACGGCTTCCTGTTCATCATCTAGCGAAACTAGCTGACTGTAAAAGTCTTCGGATAGATGCGTACCAATTGCTTCTGCACGAGCCTGAATACGTATCCAGCATGCTTCCTTTTTGCACCACTCGGAAATATTCGAAATACCCGAAGGGGGCCTCATGATGTCATCACAAACCGTCTTTGATATGACTGCAATCGCTTCTACCAATATAGAGTCAACCTTTTGAGCATTCCAAATTTTTAGAAAGTCCACACTTTGTTTTCTGTTTTTTGCAATCTCAGCTAACGTAGCCAATGTGTAAATCACTATATTGGCTCGATAGCCGCCGTTATACCAAGGCTGCGAAGAGATTACGCGCTCCGTAGTTCGAAAAATCAGGCTACGTGCTACGGCCCGTTTAAAATAAAACTCACTGAACCTATCGGATGACTTCTCCCATTCTGACCCGATTCTGGCAGCATAACGGGCAAAGTTCTTCTGAGAGCCAAGGTTTACCCATTTCGGATGGTCATCCCAGACATTGTCAAATTTCGCTAAATCAGTCTTTGTAAACATCTGCTGTTTGGGATGTTCGGCTTTAAATCGCCTTAACTCAGTAGGAGTGAGTTTCGATTGAGCGTCAGCATATTGACCACGTGCTCGCTCGTAAAACCAACGAGTTTCACGAGTTGCGCCTTTTTGAGTGGGAGCCCAGATCCGGCGGGAGAATTCCTCCATCCGCACATGAAATGGGTGATTTGAAAAGAAATCAGCAGCGTTCACCCTATTCTGAGTATTTGCGTACTCCGATATTTTTGGCACTACCTTCTCGCTTTGTAGACTATCAATGACGGATAGCTTCATTTGGACATATATTTCGGAAAGGTCAGCCTTATCTCGCTTTCGCGTATGAAAAAGCGACGCAGTAGTCTGCCCACCATTGACAATCTGGAGGTCAGAAATTCTGGTTATTATCAAGCCACATTCTGTCCTCTCGGTCTCAACACTTTGGGCCGTAGCAGTGATTCCGTTGTTATAAGCAAAAAACATTGTTGGCTCGCCAAGAATCGTTGCTCGTATACCTTTATTCACATTGCCGCGGGCTTGCAAGAACGTGCGCACGTTTTGCTCCAGAAGACGTGCGCCAAATCTTTCATAAAGAGTTGCCAGCATATTTCCAGGCATTGCCATCAGATAGGATTGATAGGTTTCAACCCCTAAGTGTGCCGGCAAGCAGCCGATACCGCTGCCAAACATGCTTACCAAGTCGAGATCGAGTGACTCCTTGTGATTACGTGAACTACGCAAGCGATGAAGTCTCGAAATATCCCAGATATGGTAAGTTGCCGCTATACCTGCCAATTCAGCATCTGGAAGCGTTTGGATCCTTTCGCTGAGAGCCCTCTCAGAGAAAAGGATTAAGTTAATCTGTCTAACGCCACTCTTACGATCCTCGATCTGTCTTGCCAGACCGTACTCTGGGGAAGTCACTTCCAAATCCGCAGCCAAATTTTTGCACACACTGGCTTCAAAGAATTTAACTACACGTTTAAATACCGCTTCCAATTCTGTCTTAGAAAGTGAAATAAGTTCAGTCCGTGAGTCAAAATCAGCAACAAAAAGGTCTAAAACGCCCTCATCATTAAACCAGTATCCGTCTACACGCATGCCACGGGGCGTGCGGAAATGACATTGCTCAAAACCCTCGCAGACTCCTATTTCTATGAGCTCGTCAGCCACGCTTTCCATGAACTCATCAAGCTGGAATCGTCCATTTATCTCAGCCCCCGCCAACAACTCCTGCCGAAAATTGTGAAAGAACTCCTCGTCTGTTTGGCCCATCATTTTTCTCCGTAAGCAGCTGAGTTATCGCACTTGAATTGGGCAATTGTTTCAAGTTTTATGTCATAGGCTACTTGATCAATACCTGAAGTAAGTTGCGAGCGGATAATACGCGGAAACCCATCTCGAACCCGATAAGTACATAAGTCACTCACGACAAACCGTGGTTCATCATAATCAGGAAGCGGTGCATAGCCGTACGCAACCAGTTTTAGATCAAATGCCTCTATGGCCTCATTATCAGAGAGCCTTGAACGAGCAGCCCTAATTATTTCGTTAAGAGAACAAGCACCTTCCGCATCAGCTAAATTACTCAGCCGATATATACGCAAGAAAAGTTCTTCTTTGAGTGTTTCGAGCTGATCTTCTGATGAAATCCGAATACTGTTTCTTTCTGATCCCGATAGTGATTTGACCTCGACGGCTGTATTACCAAACATGAAATCTTGGTGCGACCGCTCTGGACCAAGCCAAGATTCAACAGCGGTATTAACTGCCCTCCCCCTATCAATCAACTCCATCAAAAAGACGATTTCAGAGTATAGACCCCTAACTTCATTTGCTGTCAGACGTTGTACACAACCTGAGAAAAATACCTTCCAACGGCGGATGTGATCCATAGAAACAGCCAAAGAACTTGCCGAGTCCGCGGCCTTTTCAAGAGCAAGAATAAGACCACGACAGAGTCTCTCGAATAAATCCCGGTCGACTTGTTTTTCCAGAGAGAGAACCAAGTGCTGTAGCCCCTGAAAACCTGTGCGAAAATCTACATTTACCCCATTCACTATCACGGCGCTTTTTCGATACTGTGTAGAGAGGTCCCCCTCCAGCTCTACAACAAACAGGCAGGAACCGCTCGTATCACGCCCCCAAAAGCATGGCACGGCTGTATTTGCTGCAACCTGCCGGACATTAAAATCAGCTACAGGAACGGTAATATCTTCCCAAGGTGAAGAATCAGTCATCACAGTCCTCCTCTTCACTGGGATCATCGGCATACCCCACCATCTGTTGGAGCCAGACCTTATTCACAACTACATTGATGGTTGTTGAATGATCTCCGTTAGGGAAACTAACACCGAATGCAGCTATCGGACCTTTCACTAACTCGCCCTTTGGCTCCAAACTATGGATCATTAGGAGCGGCTTATTCCTCACCATGCGGTAGTGAGTATCTGATACCGATCCAGAACCATCTTCCTCACCAGCAAGTTTCCTTGCTTCATCACATTCAGATGAACTAAGTCCTAATTTTTCGTCACCACGTGAAGCAACTCTGTCTTTATTCAAGCGCCATGCGGTTCCATTAGGCTGCCCCTTACTAAGAGCACGAGCTTGATTCCTCAAGGTATACTTACCTTCTCCGCCGGAGCCACCCGAAGGAGAGATCAACAAAACATCAGCAAACGGATGCTTGATTGCTATCCGTTCTAAATAGCTAACTACGTTAGACTTCTCACCTGAAAAGCTGGAATGGCATTCAAAATGGTTGAGGAAGTCACTTATCACGTCAACGGATACATCTCTAAAAATAAGCCCTTTCCCAGTATTCACCCCTTGATGACCACCGAACCCATTTAACCAATAATCGGATATCAGCTTGAAGTTCTTGGAGTTCACGTTGGGGTCTGTAGAAACGATGTAACTCTCACGTAACCGCCCACTGAAGCTCTGTTCAACAGTGAATTCTTGTCCGGTACGCATCTTATTAGCAGCCGTGATTAGCAAGCGGTCAGGGTGAGAAAGGACATACAGTCCAAAATCTACTGGACTGAGGCCGTCACGCCGCATCCGCTTGACCTGCTGTACAAGTTCTTCGGATGCCTCTGCAATGTGTGAATACCAATTGATAGAATCGAGTGAAAGATGAACACGGCAGAGATCTTCAAAACCCAGTCTGTATCCAAACCACCTGCCCATCTGCATGAGAGTGTCGTACATCTTGGTATTGCGATACATATAGCTAACTGTCAAGCCCTCAATTGTCAGGCCTCGTGAAAGACTCAGGCCACCAATAGCGATAGCTGTCAGCCCAATGCCATCTTTTTCGTATCGGCTGTAGTCAAGCACCTCATCACTTTTGCTATTGATGACGTAAAGGTGAAGGTGGTCGAATACACCTCGGAGAGCCGACTTCACCTCCTCCCAAGTAAATTCAGCGCCAGCATACTCGGCGCTGAAGGCATCCTTCAACCCTTGCATATAAATATTTCTTGAAGAAATATTCTCGGGCATCGCATAGTTCGCAAAAACAGCGTCCCTAATCTTTTTCTCCCTGAGGCTTAGAAAATCACGCACAGCTTTCTGCACAGGGACAAAGCGCGACACATTAACCATCATTGAACAATGCTTGCGAACTTGACCACGCAAATTCCGAATCGCACGAGCAACAATAAACTCGTCCAGTGCACGATAAAGACTTGGGGGCAATTCAAAGACAGGATTTTCGCGTTTGTGTGAATAAGGTATGAAGTCCTCACAATCATCGATCTGTCTGACGATAGATTCGCTACTCTTCTCATCAAGAAAGACCTTTTTAGCCCCAAAATAATCTGGTTCTGGCGCATCTAAGCAGTAGATGAAATCACGGGGGAAAAGCTCTTCCCGTACATCATCATCATAAGAATCCGGATTAATGAAGATATTGGCGAACGGTGTTGCCGTATAGCCTACATAGCAGGACTTCGCAAACAACCCAAGGATGCGTCGAATCATTGCATTCGTACGAGTCGGGTCCAAGTCCTCTTTATTAGTGTTAATCGATGCGTTGTCCGCCTCGTCGTCAATAAGCAACATTGGTACATCGGAGATACGCTCGCTCCCTCCAGCGTTTAGTTCTTTCAACCACCTATGCAAAGCTGTGAGCGTCGTTACATTTTTCTTAATGACTAATATTATAGGCTTGCTGAAGTCATTAATCTTCCACCCGCTTTTTGCAGCAGTGTTTTTGTTGAAATCTTCATTGACGTTAGTGAGCGTTGCCGGATGCGGGTAACCGGGGTTTAGACCAACCCCTATATTACGGCGGTCCTCCGGATCACTTGAGCGACCGATAAAAGCCTCATCAATTCGCCGCTGTGTCTGCTTACGAAGGTTATTGTGAATACCCGCTATAACGATAATAAACTTGTAACCAGCATCAGCTGCACGCGCGATCAGGCCCGTATAGTTAGCAGTCTTGCCTGATTGCACATGGCCGATAACCAGGCCACGCCGATTCCAGGCTGTACCTTCACTAAAAGGATCTTGAAGATGGCCAAGAATCCTAGTAGTCACGTCGCTAAGAGACTGAACCATCTGCGGAGCCCAACTTTCGGTTCGAAGGAACTCCTCATATGCCTCGGTATAAGTCCAATTAAGATGCTCACGCTTATGAACCCATTGATCGTCATGCTTGGCAGTCACATCAACCAAGGATACACCTGCCCCCATACGAGTCACTACCGATGCCATTGCTTCTGTAACAATACTACGAAGATCTCCTGAATATCCAAATATTGCAGCGATCTGCTTTGCCTTTTCCTCAACCTGTTCTCGCGTAGGAGTTTCAGGCATATTCGCAAGGCCAGAAATTAGGGCATTTGCAATATTTCTCTCTTCCTTTATCGTGCATTTATTCATTTAAATGTCTCATTTACGAACTTTTCAGCCAGTTCTATCTGACCGTCAAAAATATGGGTAGAATGAACAATTTGAAGAAAAGCTCTTACGTCACATGGCCCATCACCGTATAGGGCCTGTCGCAGACTTATCAAGCGTTCGAGTGTTTGAGTTTCATCGATGGTTTTTTGATTAATTTCACGTGGATGAGTTGAGTAGTCAGAATAAATCATTTCTATTGGCAACGAAGCAGCTACCGAACTCAATACTGTACGCAACAAAGTTGCGTCCTCCTGAGAAAGTCTTCTTGCAAGCGAAGCAATTATTGGATGCTGCTCATTTAGAGTGAATCGAATGCCATCATGATCAGCATAACGCTCCCAAATCGGAGATTCGGCATCTTGAAATAATTTTTGTCCTCGCCCACGATGAACCGTCACGCTACGATTAGTAATCTTAGCAATGATTTGTCGCAATCGCTCACGCACCAAATGAGGTGGCTGCGCGCGCGATTTCTTTATGTCAATTGTCCATGCTTCATCAAAGCTGCTCGGAAAATCAATCTGAACGCGCGCTAGCTTGGTAGCTTCTCCCTTGGGAACCAAACGAAACCAATCGCCCCACGCCATAAGCCGTCCGTTTCGATAGACGTAACAGCCTTGATTTGAAATGAAATCACTACGGCTCTGATAGTAGTCGTAATCTGCGGCAGATAATCGGCTATGGTGAGGTAGTACATAGGGCTGAATGCGAACTTCCGCTCCATCTATTCTGACAATTTCTTCAGGAAGAGTCTGAGTAGCAGGATTTTTCCTGCAAAAGGGATCGAATGCAGACAGTGGATGGCCATTAATCGTTAATGAGATCTTCTTGTACCCTTTTACCTCTCCAGAAAGAAAACGGTGAAAGACCAAAGACAAATGCCGACCAACCCCAGCGAGCTTTTCGTTCACAATTTCCTGACTGCGAGAACCGGACTCGTCCTCAGTCAAACGATCAAGCTGCTGCCAGATAACGGAAGTACCCTGCTCACTAAGATTGTCTATAAAGGGCAGTTTGCTTATTTCCGCCGCATCAAGAATCCTGAGGATCCAATCATCTCTTGTGTCAATAAGATCCAAATTCCACTCAGCCGCACATATTGAAGAGTCTTTTTTACCTACAACGGTGAGGGAGCGACACTGGGAGAATGATGCAGTTTTCAATCCCAAACCAAAGCGACCAAGATCTTTTGTCGAACGCATCGCTTTGGGGTTGATTGACCCATGGCGCATTGCGTGGATTAGTTCTGCTTCTGACATTCCCTTGCCATTATCGTGAATGACTACAACCGGATGCAATCCAGACACATCACAAATGATATCTATCTTGTCAGCTTCTGCAGCAATACTGTTATCAATCAAGTCTGCGATCGCTGTTTCAAGTGAATACCCCAGATCCCTCATCGAGGCTGAAAGGCAAGCGGCACTGGGTGGGTGTCGATATTCGCGGGTCATTGTTATCCTTTTTGCAACTCTTAATAAACCACCCTATCTATCTCCCAGTCTGATTGGTTCAATGGCAGATTGGCGAGTGGGTGACGAATTCCCTGTCATTGACAACGCTCAAGGCTATTCTAAAGCCAAATATTAAAAAGAAAATTAAATCAAGCAATTGTAACTGTCAAAGTATTCGATCTAGGTCTAACAAATTTTCACCGGTTTGTATCGCCAGAATTCATGCGGCAAATTTAAGTAAAGAAACAAAGGAGCTAATGGTATTTCCAGCTTGCTGGTTATACATCATCCGGGAAAGGTATTTCCAGATAGTGACCACCGGCCCCCAGCCACTCGGTGATTTGCGCTAAGACCTGCGGTTCCGGCAACCTATCCTTCCCCTTGAGCGCACACTCCCACAACAGCAGTACACGCCATCTAAGCTCACGACACTTTTCGATGTTCTCAAGATCCCGCTGCCGATTGCCAATCAGTTTCTCCCGCCACCACTGCGGCCCACGCCCTTGGGTGGAGGAAGACGCAGGGAATTGAAAGAAGCGACATTGATGCATGTGCCAGAAGCAGCCGTTTACAAAAATCACGGCGTGATATTTAGGGAAGACAAGGTCGGGCTTCCCCGGCAGGCGTTTGTCGTGCAGCCGGTAACGAAACCCCAGCCCATGGAGCCGTTTCCTCAGCCACATCTCGGGGCGGGTATCCTCACCCCGAATGCGTGACATGTTGTAGCTGCGCTTATCCTTCAATAATTTCCTTCACAATCTTGGCTATCTTGTACGCCAACAGAGGAGGAACAGCATTGCCAACCTGATGGAATTGCTGAGTTCTGTTACCCTGGAAAAAGTAGTTGTCCGGGAATGTCTGCAATCTGGCAGCTTCCCTCACGGTTAAACTTCGACACTGTACCGGATCAGGGTGAATAAAATAGTGGCCATCCTTGGAGATATGACTAACCACTGTAGTTGACGGTCTGTCATAAATCTGAACCCTGAATCGGTCGGCAAATTTACCGCTTTCCCAATTTTCATGTGCAGGAGCCAAGCCTTTGTAATTAAAATCTTTATGCCCCTTCGGTGACACTCCGCGTGCCTGAGCAAAACACGCGGCATACATGTATCGTTTTAAATCCGAGTCCATGTGGCCTCTGGCCTCATGATTTAAAACAACGCTCAGCATATCTGCGTTTTTCCCATACCACCAATCCAAGGTGCCAGTCTTTTGCTCACTAAGATTCCATTCGTAACGCAAAGAGCCTTTAGATAAATCTCGACGAACACCATTTAAGGTGTTTTGAAACTCATGCTCTAGGTCCTCATCACCCCGCCCCCGGGACTCTGACAGCAGATTCTCTAAGTGGTGTCTGATAACAGAGTGCCAATCTTTCTCTGCTTCCGCTCCACGAGACAAAGTGCTCCGCAGTTTTGGAAGATCACCAATCACATCTCTGACTGAGATCTCTGGAGCTTTCTCAAGAAGTGGGAATGCTCCCTTAGCAATGACAGTCTCAAAATGCGATTGCTTGATACCCAACAAAATCACACGATGCCGGGCTTGCGGAATGCCGTAGTCTTCGGCACGAATTACAAACTGACCAGCATCAAACTTAGAAGCGTCATCGCCATGATGGTACTGGGCATCAGTAACGAGAGAGCAAATAACATAGCGTTCGCCGCTGTCGGACACGCCTAAAGCCGCATCTGGATTCGACAAGTCATGAAGAATTTCATGAAAAACTCGCTTCCCACCTACGGTTGAGGAGAGAATACCTTTAACATTTTCCATAACGAAAACCGTAGGCTTATTCTGCTGAATAATCCTCAGGTACTCTTTGTACAAGAAGTGACGATGGTCTTCTTCAGGTCTGTAATCTTTCTTCCCTTTATTTCGGGCTCGACCAACCATAGAGTATGCCTGACAGGGTGGCCCGCCAATCAGTACCCATGGTGCATCTTTATTAAGGCTTTTCTTAATTGCACTGTCCAGGCGAGCATTACCTTGCTCCGAACCCAACACAAGTTGCAGGGCTTCTTCGCCAGCCTCTTCCCATAATGGTTCAGTTTCCGAACTATAGGGTTTGTCAAAAACACCATTACAGAACGCAAAGTAATCATCCAATTGGTTGGGTGCATGGTTAGAAAGCAAGCGATAAAAAGCTCTCAAACGGAGAGTTTGATGAGCGAAAGGGTCCATCTCCGCAGAGACCAAAATTTGAAAAGTCCCACCTACTGAAGAAAAGCCTTCACCCAAGCCTCCAGGCCCTGCAAATAAATCAACCACTTGCACAGTTTTTTCAGTCATGCGTCACACTTAAAATCAATTATGCCTTTGATTGTACACGCTATATTTAAAACGAAGAATTAATTCTTTTAGCCACGGCCCACATTGAACTGCATTTGATCAATATCCCTTGATCCCGATTAAAATTAACTTCTGGTGCAAGCAAAGTTTCTCCCTTAGACATGTAAATGGACTATACAAACCAACTCGAAAGGACCTCTAGGTGTGTATGGTCAATGCATGATGGAGTCAAGCAGGGAAATTCGAGAAGCTGATCGTTGAAATTAATTCCTAGTACTTGCCACACTAACCAAGTCGTTCCTAGTCAGCGCAAGGAGCACTTCAATCGCAGATACCACCTCACTTTCATTCCCCCTTCGAAGCCGCCAAAGGGCGTTGGACGAAATGGCGTGTGCGAGGCAGGACGCCGAGCCAGCTTCAGTCGAATCAGGGATGAGCGTCTGAAGCGTTAGCCAATTTCGTCCATGAGACCGAGGGAATTTCGGCTTCGTCTGGGGTCGCCAGGGGATTGGACAAGGGGGCAAGTCGATACTGCCCCCTTTCCTCGGGTGTGGGTTGAAGTCCCACGACTTTCCGGCCGCAGCAGCGGCCAGTCCCGCAGGGACATGATCTCCCGAGAGAAATACGTCCCCATGCCACTGGCACTGCCACAGGCACAGGCACAGGCACAGGCACAACTATATATGACACCAGAGGCCCAATGTGACTCATAGTCCGTGGCCTACCCAGGCCAATCCTCATAATCTGTATCCAAGACTTCCCGCCCACAATCGAGGTAGCACTATGACAATTCAAACAGAGCATGAAATAGCACTTGGCGATTGGCGCATCTACATCGAGCCTAATCCGGACAGATATCGTGGTGGCCTCATGTGGTGGATATTCAAAGACGATGGCATTTGGGACGACGGCTTAGCCTGGACGACTGAAGAGGCAGAATCCGCCGTTATAAAGGCCATGACCTCTATACAGTGCAGTGAGATGTAAAAAAGCCCATCGTCCAGGCTTGGATAAAAAGAGTAGTAGCCATAACGCTTCACTCACAGATCACACCGTACTCAAACCCCGCTTGAAGCGGCTGAGGGTGTTGCTGAAAATGGCGTAGCGAGGCAAGGATGCCGATGCAGCGCCAGTCGAATCAGGGAAGAGCGTCTGGCGCGTTAGCCAATTTTCAGCATAAGCCCGAAAGAGTTTTCCGCTTCGGGGCGGGTCGCTGGGGGATTGGACAAGGGGGCAAGTCGATACTGCCCCCTTTCCTCGGGTGTGGGTTGGCGAGTGTCGCGCAGCGGCATGCTCACGAGCGAGAGCCAAGGAAGGCGAACTGGCCGTTGTACATGGATGTATTTGACCCACGACTTTCCGGCCGCAACGAGCGGCCAGTCCCGCAGGGACAGCTACGGCGTGGTCGATAGTCAAAGACGATGACATCTGGAACGCAGGGACAGCTACGGCGTGGTCGATAGTCAAAGACGATGACATCGGGAACGCAGGGTTAGCCTGTACGACTGACGAGGCAGAATCCGCACTATCAATCACAACGCTCAAGCAGCCCTCCCAACACGTTGCAGACACAAAAAAGCCCGCTGTCTCGGCTCTGGGAGCGCAAAGAAGCGGGCTGGATAGCAGTGGCTAAAGCCTGAAAACGCTTAGCCGGTATAAGCACCACTCGAATAGTGCAGCTCATAACTGTGGCTGTAGATCTCAAGGATATTTCCGAAGGGATCTTCCATATAAATCATGCGGTAAGGCTTTTCACCCGGGTAATAGTAGCGTGGGGCCTTCATGCGCTTTTTACCACCGGCGGCGACGATTTTCTCGGCCAGACCTTCGACATCCGGGTCCTGCACACAGAAATGGAAGATACCGGTTTTCCAGTATTCAAAGTTGTCTTCCGGGTTCTCTTGGTTTTTGAACTCGAACAGCTCGACGCCAATGCGATCGCCTGTGGACAGGTGGGCGATGCGAAAACGCTCCCAACCGGCACCGAAAACATCGGTACACATTTCGCCTATGGCGGAGTCGTCTTCCACAATCTCGGTGGGCGGCATGATGAGATACCAGCCGAGTACCTCGGTGTAAAACTTCACTGCGGCCTCAAGATCGGGCACAGAAATACCAATGTGAGAAAAACTGCGTGGATATGTGTTCATAGCTAACCTCGTATGCGTTGCAATGATGGGCTTCGCTCGTCTGGTTGCGCTTAAGTACTCGTGTTCCATTGCGCTGACGCACTGTTATTCCGTTGCGTGACGCGTTTGGGTTTGAATGCTCAGACGCTGGAGCCTTGCCCGATGCGACAAAGATTAGGCTATCGATGGCTCAATGAGAAATTATCATATATTCTTATTTTGATAATTTTTTGTAATGCATAATGCAGAATGCCAAACAGCAAGTGCCCGCTATCAGGAGTCCACAGGCCCATGCTCAATCCCCTCTGGTTGAAAACCTTTATCACCTTGGTAGAAACCGGCCACTTTACCCAAACCGCAAACAAGCTGTTTATGACCCAGCCCGGGGTTAGTCAGCACCTCAATAAGCTGGAGCAGGCCTGTGGCCACCAGCTGCTGATGCGCAGCCGCAGCGGCATTGAGCTGACCGAAGCGGGGTCGCGGCTGTATCAGTACGCCCTAGAGCAGGCTAAAGCCGAGGCGGCGCTGCTTGGCAGTTTGGATGAAGACAATCCCTACAGCGGCAGCTGTCGCCTCGCCTGCTCCGGCTCGCTGGCGCAGCTGTTATACCCACAGCTGCTGGCGCTGCAAGCAAAGCATCCGGGGCTTAAGGTGCATATGGAGGCCGCGCCCAATGCCCGCATCATCAATGAGGTTCAGCAGGGCGAAAAAGACCTTGGCATTATCACGGCGCCGCCGCCACGGGGGCTGTTTAATGAAACTGACATAGGCACCCAGGCGCTGTGTCTGGTGTTACCGGCGAGCAGCGAAGCCAGCAAAGATGAAACTACTCTGCCTTCAATAGAGGAGCTTAAAACCCTTGGGCTTATCAGCCACCCGGATGCGGCCCATTATCTGTCGCTGTTTTTTGCCCACAGCGGCAACCCGGGCTACCAAAACGCCTTTGTCGAAGACTTTCCCATCAGCAGCTACATCAACCAGTTAGGGCAAATCCTGTTACCTGTATCCATGGGGCTGGGTTTTACCGTGCTGCCGCTGTCTGTGGTTTCGCAGTTCAACCAGCGGGACAAACTCAGGGTGTGTGTTGGGCTGGAGCGAGTGTTCGAGCCCCTGTATCTGATTTATAAACGCCAGCGGCAACTGCCTGCCCGATTTGAGACTATCCGCAGCCTGATCCAATCCGTGCTGACAAGCACAAGTGACAGCCAGCAATGAGCCAGCCTTTGAACAAGACTTTTATTATCAGCCTGCCGCGAACCGGCACCACCAGCGTGTGCGTGGCGCTGCTTGAAGCAAAAACCAAGGCCGGACAGCAGCCACTCAAGGTGGCACACATGGCCTTTACCCAGGCGAGCTTCGAGGCCGCCGATGCCATTGCCGATGCGCCCGTGTTCAGTGATTATCAACAGCTGGACAAACTCTATCCCGGCAGTAAGTTTGTTTACCTTGAGCGCACAATTGATAGTTGGCTGCCGTCGATGCAGCGACTTTTAGCACGGATGCTGCCAAGGCTTACCCCTACCGCCAGGGGCGCGTTTCACCCGCAGCTGCGGCGCAGTTTTAATGAAGTATTTGAGCTGAATAAGGCGCTGGCAGGCACAGTGGATATTATGAGCCCGGCGCACCTTGAGCCCTGTTTTACCCGCCACAGGCAAGGGGTAGATACGTATTTCCATGGCCGCGATGATCTGCTTTGTCTCAATCCCGCCGCGCCCGGCGCACTGGCGGCGCTGCATCAGTTTTTACAACTCGCCGAGGTGGCCGAAGGCACGCCCTTCCCCCACCTGAATCAGGCGGGCCGGGTGGCGGCATTTGATGAGTTCAAACATCCCAATAAAATCCCCGCCGAGCTGTCGGGCCCACAGCGGCGCGCCTTTTTCGACTACGCCAGCAGCCGCAAGGGCTGATCCTCCCCATTATTCGACCTATCTTTACCAATTTTCCCTGCGACCTTCGGCTGAGGTTCTACACTTTGTAAGGTTCGAAGCAGCTCAATCACACCGAGGGAGACCAACTCCCCGGGCAGGCATGCGCAGCCGGATGAGTGCCAACAGGCACACGCTTTGAAAAACGGAAATACAGCGAACATCAGCGGAGCGAACACATGGATTTCAATAAACTACTTATTGCCGCCGCCCTTGGAACGGTACTGACCGCCTGCGGCGGCAGCGACAACAATGATGCGCCCACTCCCCCTACACCACCAACGCCCCCCACCACCATCAGCCTCGATGGTAAAGTCGCCGATGGCTATCTGGTGGGTGCCAAGGTGTGTCTGGATCTGAACCTGAATAAAGTCTGCGATGATGGTGAGCCCAGTGCCACCACAGGGGCGGGCGGCAGTTTCTCTATTACAGATGCCACTCAGGAGCAGCTGGATACTTACCCCCTGGTGGTGGAAGTGACCGCCGGCACAGTGGATGAAGATACCGGCGAAGCCATCACCAATGGCTATACCCTCAGCGCCCCGGCGGGCTATGAGTTTGTCAGCCCACTCACCACCATGGTGCAAGGGGAGATGGAACAGGGCAGCAGCGAAGAAGAAGCCGAAGCGGCGATTAAGGCATTGCTGGGGACCACCATCGAGCTGACTCAGGATTATGTAGCAGCCCAGAATGACGACAGTCTCAGCGACGAGCAAAAAGCCGAATATGAGCAACTGCATCAGGTGGCGCAGGTTACCGCCAGAGTGATTGCCAACAATCTGGTGCAAATCCAGGCCGCCGCCGATGCGGCGGGTATTTCGGCGGACGATCTGATTGCGCTGATTGTGGACACTGTGGTTGATGCGCTGGAGACCATAGTGGCGCAGGTGGAAGCGGCCAACGAGGCCGGGGATGATTTTGACCCCGATGCCATTGCCGGTTCTGACGAAGTAGAAAACGAGGCGTCGGTTTCCGAAGACAACCTCGAAGAGCAAGTTGAGGTACTGAACGCCGAGGCCAATGCGGCGGCGGCCAATCTGGTCGCCGAAGTAAGTGGCGACGGCATTTTCTGGTTTGATGGCGACTATGATGTTGATGGCCTGTGGCTCGAGTACGGCCATGTGAAATACGATGCCACCAACCAGAGCACCACAGAAGTGTTTTACGAGTTGGTCAACGGCGAGTTTGTGGCTCACAACAGCAACGAGTTCGACACTGACGACTTTATTCTGACCGCCAACGGCTGGCAGGCCACCACAGATGAGTTTGTGATCACCGCACTCAATGACGATGGCACCATCACCCTGGGCCACCCGGACTTTGCGCAACTTGCCGAAACCCTGAGCGCCACCGAGTACGCCCTCAGCGGTCTCAATATCAAGGTGCTGCTGGCCAAGCAAGACAATACCTGGCCCTGGCACAAGGTGATGCCAGCCGATGCCGCTTTCAGCGAAGGCGCCAAAGCCTTTGCCATTAAAGCCAAAACAACCAGCGACCAATACCGGCTTTACTATTGGGACGACTGCGGCGAAGGCGACATGGTGGGCGGATACTGCAACAGTGTCTGGTCGCGGATGGCAGGCGGCAGCGAAGGCCCGGCTACCAGCCTGAGCGCCCTTATCTCAGCCACCGCCTCAGATGGCACCCTGGCCAATCTGGTGGGCCCTTATGTGGCCTGGCACGGCGATAAGCAAATCCTTGCCGAGCTGATTGAAGGCGGCATGGTGAAGTATCACAAGGTGTATTGGGGCCAGAGCAGCACCGGCGAGGCCGAGCAATCGGTCATGCTGTATGCCACTGGCGAGTGGCGGCAGGTGACTGAGGCAGGCCAGACCCTGGTGCTGATGAAGCTGCCAGACGATGTGCGCCGCTTTGGCGAGCACGAAGACGATGGTGAGCTGCTGCTGGCTGTGTATCAGGGTGCAGTGCGCCGGGGCGAGTTTATCCCCGCAGGCAGCGGCGACGACGATGAAGTGATATTTAATCAGACGGCAAAAAACGACATTCTCACCAAGCTGGATTTGAGCCTGATGTCTGGTTCAGGCACAGAAGAGCCCCAGAGCAGCTTCCTGTGTGAAACCGGCGACTCCGAATGGGACGACAGCAGCGACAGCCCTGTCACCGCCACCCTCAAGTCGCTGACCCAGTACCGTGCACTGGTGAGTGAATGCCGCAATGGTATGGATGCCATAGCCTTCACCAGCGAGATGTTGGTGGGTTTCCAGTTCAAAGAGTATGACTCTGACGGCACCCTCGAAACCCTGATTGTGTTCAACGCCGAAGGCGGTAACTTTACCGATTATCACGAAGATCCGGTGGAGACTACTGATTTCACCTGGGGCATCAATGACATGGGTGAGATAGTCGTGGAAGTAGCCGACGGCAATGGCGGCGTGGCAATGCGCGCCTACCTCAGCGTCATCCGTAAGGACGGCGACTATTACTCCATGAAGGGCTACAGCGAAGAGGCAGAGTGGTCGCAGATGGACGGCAGTGCCGGTGAAGTATGGAGCGACAAATGGCAGCGAATGGCTCAGGCCAATTAACCCACTGAGCTCTGGCTCTGTAAGTGTTAAAGCCCGGCAGTGCCGGGCTTTTTTGTTTACCAAACCTGCGACAGCCCTGCCTTATAGGCCTGACCAATCCGGAGTTTCACACCGGATTTCAGGGTCAGTTGCTGGCTGCCGCGCCCGGCAATCTGCGCCACATTCACGGCAAAGGATTTATGGATCTGTACGAAGTGGCCATTTGGCAGCCGCCCCAGCAACTGCTTTAAAGTACTGGCCGTGAGCAGGCAGTGATCGCCAAGCCAAATCTTGACGAAGTTGCCGTAGGCCTCAAGGTAGTGAATATCGGCCAAAACCAGTTTGCGATCTTCCCTGTCGACCCGAACGAGCAGGCTGGCGTTGCCATCTTCCCTGCCGCCCGCTGGGCTTGCGATAGCGGCAGCCTTGCCCATGACATGCTCTGCGACAGGCGCATCAGGCTGCACCGCCAACGACGCCAGTGCCCGGCGGCGCACCTTTTCGAGCGCCTCAGCAAAGCGTACCGCCCCCACAGGTTTTTGCAGATAATCGGTCACGTCCAGCGCAAAGCCTTCCAGCGCATAATCGCTGTAGGCGCTGACAATCACCACCTGCGGCCGATTGGCCAGTACTTTAAGCAGCGCGATGCCACTAAGCACCGGCATCTGGATATCCAGAAACAACAGGTCGACCTCATTGTCAGCCAGAAACGCCAGCGCCTCGGCGGCGTTGAAGCAGCTTTTCAATACTTCAATGTCCGGATGCTGACTCAGATGGTGGCGCAGCACCTGATGGGCCAGCGGCTCATCGTCAATCAAGAGCGCGCGAAGAACAGGACGCAAACCTCATCTCCTCTGGTACAGGGCAATCACGGCCATCCGTGTCACTGTTTATCAGCTGCAGGCTTTCAGGATGCAAGTGTCACCTCCAGTTGGGCAAACCAATGCTGGCCCCGCTGCTCACTGACAAGCCGGTGGCGACCGGGATACAAAAGCTCAAGGCGTCTGGCCAGATTGTCGAGCCCCATGCCGCCAACCTGTTTGGTGGGCGCGACCCGCGGCAGCGAGTTTTCACAGCTGAAACAGAGGCTCTGGCCTTGCTGCCAAAAGCGCATGCGAAGCAGCCCCTGCCCCTCCCCGGGCTCAAGCCCGTGCTTAAAGGCGTTCTCCAGCAGCACCAGGTACAGCAGCGGCGCAATCAACAGGGTTTCGCAGTGCTCATCGGGCCATTGCACCTCCAGCTCGAGCCGACTGCCCTGACGGATTTGTTGCAGCGCCAGATAATCCTTGAGACAGGCCACCTCTTCAGCCAGGGTCACCTCGCTCTGCTGACCACGGTAAACGCTATATCTGAGCAACCCCGACAGCTGCAACAGCCGCTCGGGCGCTTCGTCGGCTTTCATCAGGGTAAGCGCGTACAGGCTGTTGAGGGTGTTGAACAAAAAGTGCGGATTCACCTGTTGCTGCAACAGTTGCAGTTCGGTCTGGGCTTGCTGCTGGGCAATGGCGGCGAACCTCGAGGCCTGTTGCTGGCGCTCAAAAGCCAGAATGATGGGGGTAGAAAGCAGCCATACCACAAACATAAAGCGGTAGTTGTGGGCATCGAAGGGGTTGCGGTTTCCGCCGGGCACCACCAGCTCAATCCCCTCGGGCAACTGGTTCACCGGCAGCGCAATGATCAGGCTGGCAAATAAAGGGGTCAACAGCAGCAGCGCCAGCAAAGCTGCCATAACAAAGGTAGGCACCCCAAAACGATGCAGGCATTGGCGGATAAGCAGATAGCGATTAATCCAATAAAAGCTGAATACCAGCAGGGCCATCAGCACAAACTGCCAGCCGTAACTGAAAAGTGATGGCAGATGCTCAAGCTGCCTGCCAAGGTCGAGCACCAGTTCAAAGGGCTGATTGAGCATAGGATCGTCAAGACTGTTAAACACCCCGGCCATCAGGAGTGCCCAGCTGCCAAGTCCAAGCAGCACCATGGCATCGAGGCTCAGGAGCTTGGTCGTCCGGGCGCCTTCGTCGGTATTAAGCCGGGCGCGCAAAAGCTCGGTCAGCCACCAGCCTGCCGCAGCCAGCGGCAGCCCCAAACTGGCGTCGCTCATGCCAATAGCACTCACGCAGATATCACTCTCGCAGATATCACTCATGCCAATAGCACTGGCAAAACCCAGCCCCCATAGCAAGGGATACAGCACCAGCCCTATCGCCGCCAGTAGCCAAAGCAGCAGCCGCTTGTTGCGCTGTGCCCCTGGCGCACCGGGCTGTGACTCAGGCACGCAAGGCTGCCGATAACATAGCAGCGCCAGCGCAAATTGCCCGGCAAACATGGGGCCAGACCACAACAGCAATATCAGTTGTCCGGGCCAATAGCTGCCATCGCCCGCCCCGGAAGGCTGCACCAGAGCCTGCGTATGGCCAATCAGCAAACTCACCAACAGCAGGGGCAGCAGGGCAACCCAGGGCAAGCTGCGCCTGTCTGTTGATAGCTTATCGATTTTCACCCACTGCCCCCTTCACCAATTGCCCCTTGTTCATCATTGGCCTGTCGCGGCTTAAGCTGTGCCTGTCAGTGTTGCGCCCCGGCCAGCGCTCATCAGCAAGCCAACCTCCATCAACAAGCCATCAGCCATCAGCCATCAGCCATCAGCCATCAGCCATCAGCCATCAGCATGCCAACTGCGGCGCCATTCAGGGGCACAATCATGACCAAAGGGCCGATTTCCGTGACCAAAGTCCTGCCCGCCGATTAATCAGCATTTTCACCACCTTATCACTGAATTCTGCGGCTCAGCACGATTTTCATCCACGGCAGATTACCGCTGGCAAGCTGTAAAAAATTCGGTCACATCGGAGCGTCTTATGCTGAGTCTCACCCACCTATCCAAAACCTACGCCGATGGCACCCGCGCATTGCAGCAGGTGTCGCTGGAACTGACTGCCGGGATGATTGGCCTGCTGGGAACCAATGGTGCAGGCAAGTCGACCTTGCTGCGCACCCTTGCCGGGATCCAGGCGCCGGACAGCGGCAGCATACTGTTAAACGGCGATGATGTGCTGAGCCATCCCCAACTTCTGCGACGCCAGCTTGGGTACCTGCCACAGAGTTTCGGGGTCTATCCCAATATGAGTTGCCACGCCCTGCTGCTGTACCTTGCCACCCTCAAGGGCCTCAGCAAGCTTGAAGCCCTGCAGCAAATCGAGCAGTTGCTGGCGATAACCAATCTTAAAGATGTTGCTCACCGAGCCGTGAGCCGCTTCTCCGGCGGTATGCGTCAGCGCTTTGGTATTGCCCAGGCACTGCTTGGCAGTCCGTCAGTGCTGATCCTGGATGAACCCACAGCCGGACTTGACCCCACAGAGCGCGAACAGCTCAACCGCGTACTGATAGGGCTCAGTCGCCAGCGGCTGGTGTTGCTCTCGACCCACATAGTTGAAGACATAGAAAACCTCTGCCACAGAGTAGCATTGCTGCACCGGGGAGAGCTGCTGGATTTTGGCACTGTGGCCGAGCTGATTGCCCCCATGACAAACAAGGTATGGCAATGCCCGGAATCTGCGGCTCTGGAGGGCAAGGCCCAGGTGCTTGGGCGCCACTTCAGCCACGGCGAAATCACCCTGCGGGTATTTGCCGAGCATCAGCCCCATGCCGATGCTCGCCCCTGCGAAGCCCGGCTGCAGGACAGGTACTTTTTCGAAACCCGGCTCGACGCACAGCTGGAGCAGGAGGTGCAACATGAAAACTGAAAATGCACTTTCCCTTACATCCGGGCTGGTGAATGAGTGGCGCTTTCTACGCCGCCAGCCACTGCTGTGGGTGACAGCATTTGCCACCATGGGCTTTGCTACCTTACTGAGCCAGGGGCTGGCCATCGATGAGATGGCGCCCGCCGCAGCGATGCAGCTTGCGCTGATGACACTGCAACTGCTGATCATGCCCGCCATCGTGGCCGCTATAGCGCCACTTATGCTGCTCAAAGACAGGCGCTGCAACATGGCTGAGCTGATTGCCGCTACCCCACAAAGCGGCGCCAGATTGCTTTTTATTCAAGCCGCCGGGCTGTTTGCGCTGTGCTTTTTGCTGATGCTGCTCGCCGGGCTTCCTGCGCTGGGGGTATTCGCACTGGATGCATCCCCACAGGCTGCCTCCGCTCTGACGGGCAATATCAATACGCTGCAACACCCGTGGCCACTGCTGTGGGTGTTTGCCGAATTTCACATAATGTGGCTTGCGCCCAATTTGCTGCTGTGGACAGGCCTGGCCCTGTGGCTTTGTCGGCAAGGCAGCAGCGTGACCCTGTATGTAACCCTTAGCCTTACCATGTTTGCTTACCTTTACCTTTGCAGCCTGATGGGCTCGCCGGTACTGGCTGGCAGCCAGGTGGTCAATGAAGACTTTTACCACCTGATGCTATGGCTGGACCCAATGAACTTCGTTGCGCTGACCCAGAAGCTCGGCTCCGGCTTCAATCAGAGCAACCTCAATAGCGCAGGCTTTACCACAGAACAGGCCTTTGTCCTCAACCGGCTATTGGTACTGGCAATGTCGGCCGGGCTCTGGTGGCGGGCACTGGCCGCCATGGCGAAACCATCCGATCAACAAAGAGCCCCGGGGACGCGGCCAAATACCTGCTGCAAAGAGGAAAATGCCGTTACAGATTCACTGCCGGTTACAGTGGCGCCAGCGGTTACAGTGGCGCAACCGGTTACAGCAGAGCCGCCGCAAATAACGGCCTTGGATGCCAAGCGCTCCGGGGGCGAAATACTTTCAGGCTCCGGCACAGGTCGCAGGCTGCTGGCGCTGTATCTCAATGCCCTTGGCACTGTGGTGCGCGAAAGGCTGGATCTGGCACTGCTGGGGTTGTGGCTTTTGTTTTGCGCCAATGAAGTGGCCAGTGGACTCACCTTTGCCGAGCCCTTGGCGCGCCTGATTTCACCCGGCAGTATCGATGCCCTGAATCGCATCATGTTTGATTTGGTACCTGTTGGCGGCAGCTTGCTGCTGACCCTGTTTGGCTGGCAAGTGGCCACTGGGGCAAGCCGAATTGGCTTTGGCGAGCTGATAGCCGCTACGGCCGTTAAAAGCCGGGAACTCATTGCAGCCCAGTGGCTGGCGCTGGTGACGCTGGCATTGCTGTTACCTGTACTGGCGGCCGTTGTCACCCTCATAGTTCAGCTGCTGTTTGCCAGCCCCATCAGCGGCGCGCCGTATCTGCTTACTGTCGCAGTGCGCTGGCTGTCTCTGGCGCTCTGGGGCGGCTGGGTGCTTGGCGTGTGCCATTTGCTGCGCTCGCCTCTTGCGGCCGCCGGCAGCCTGCTGCTGATGCTGGTCATTAAATACAGCCCGCTGATGGCCGGGCTTGGGCTATCCCATCCGCTGTGGAACTTCACTAATATTCCGCTGCAACCCGGTGATGACTTTTGGGGCTATGGTGCAAGCCTTGCCACTGTGCTGCCCTACAGTCTGCTGTGGCTGACGCTGACCCTGGCAATATTGGTGACGGCTGGCTTTGCCACTCATCGTGGCGGCGGCTTCAGACCGCCCGCGGCCCGATTATCCCCCGTGCTGACAGCTCAGATCATGGCCGTTGCTGTTATCACCCTGCTTGTTGGCCACAGTCAGCTTATCGCTGAAAAGCCACTGCTTAACACCCGAATGAGCGAGCAATGGCGCGCCGACTATGAGCATCAATATCTGAGTTTTGCCGATAAGCCCGCCCTGAAGCTGACCCATCTGGAGGCGCGGGTGGATTTCTTTCCCGGCTCAGGCAACGCCGTGATTGAGCTTGAATATCTGCTGGTTAACCCTCACCAGGAGCCGGTTGAAACCCTGCTGATTGGCCGCTATGGCAATTATGTGGGCGGCAACAATGAACACAGCAAAATCGAGGTAGATGACGCCAGCCTCGAACAAGGCAGCATTGAAGGTGGCCCCAACCTTGGCCAGCAGCTTTACCGCTGGCACACGCCGGTAGCGCCCAATGACAGCCGCCGGATCAGGGCCAGTCTTCACTTTCGCCAGCCCGATTGGTGGCCTGCCAATAACCGTCATTTCATCAGCAAGCAGCTCAGTTACCTGCGCGCCTATCCCTTGATCCCCATGGTGGGCTATCAATATGACTGGCAACTTACTGACCCCAAACTAAGGCAAAAACATGGCCTGCCCAAGCAAAGCCGCGCCAGACCCGATGGCTATGACTGGATAAGTATCTCCAGCACGGTAAGCAGTTGCGACAATCAAACGCCCCTGGCACAGGGTCGGCGGATTGATGACACTCAGGCAGACGGCAGGCGCACCGTCCGATATCAAACCCGGGGGCCAATACGCAATCTGCCCGCATGGATGTCGGTGGCGGCTCAACCCAGTCGCTCAGTTGCAGGCGAAGTCGAAATCAACATCTTTGCGCCATACCTGCCTGAGCAGACACTGGCCCTGCACCGCCGCGCCATGACGGATACCCTCAACTGGTTTGCCGCCAATATCAGCAGCTATCGTGGTCACGCCCTGAGTCTGGTCGCCTTCCCTGAACTGGCTATGAGCGGCTATGCACTGCCACAGATGATCTTGCTGAGTAACAAATTGGGATTTCGCGCCGAGCCTGAAGCCAATGCAGGTTTCGATCAGCGCTATCGCCGCACTGTGCATGAAACAGCCCACCAATGGTTTGGCCACGACCTTGGCAATGGCACAGGTGAGCAGAATGCCTTTTTGGTGGAATCCATAACCAAATACCTTGAGTTGGTACTGATTGAAGAGCGCTACGGGACAAAAGCCATGGAGGCGCTGGTCGCCTACGAAGCCAAGAGGTACAGGGAGGCAGAGCGCAGTGAGCTGGGAAAAGACTTGCCGCTGATCCACGCCCTCTCATCCCATCAGCAGTATTCGGCGGCAACGCTTGCCTTTGCCAGCTTGCGGTCGGCCATGGGGGATGAGCCGATTCTGGCAACCCTGCGTTCGCTGTGGCAGAACCATGGGTACCCCAAGCCACCCGCACGGGCTGAAGACTTTGTGGCCGGGCTTATCCGTCAGCAACCAGAGCACAGGGATTTGATTAGCCGACTGTTCTTAATGCCAACTGGGGTGGACGCCATTGCAGACGCCCGGGCGCAGACAACCACGGTTGGCGCGAATCAGACGACCCGTCGCGACGCTAGTCAGACGACCCGTGGCGGCGCTTTCGCACCACGGTGAGAAAGTCCAGCGCCACGCCGCTGATGGCATTAAAGCCGCGGATGCGAAACACCAGCCGCAGCAGATCTGGCCTTGGTCGCAGCTTGGGCTCAACTGAACGGGGGATAAACCAGAGGGTGACCAGGGTGCGCAGCAAGGTAGACACTAAAAACACCACGAAAATCGGGCTGGCAAGCTGCCAGCCAATCGCATCCAGTACGGCCTGGGCATGGGTCGCAATATAGCCGCCCACCATGGCGCCAACAAACACCAGGGCGGCGCTTAACGCCGATTGCACCGCGGCGTAGGTGGCAAAGTCGGAGCGAAACGGCCGAATATCGTAGAGGTAGTTGGCGGTGCTTAAGGTAAAGCCGCTCCATGCAAAGCCGGAAAAAGCCTGAATCGCCAAGATATACAAATAGTTATCTGAGAAAAGCCACAGCAAGGGCAAACTCGGGATAAGGCAGGAGGTGATAATCATCACCAGCCGGTTGCCGTAGAGGTCGCTGAAACGCCCCCAGAATCTTAAGGTAACAAACTGGGTGACGATGGACGCCACGCTGGCAACCACAAACTCCAGATAGCTGAATTGCAAATCTTCGAGCATATAGACTGCGAAAAACGGCGCCGAGATAGCCACCATCGCCTGCATCCCTGCCACAAACAGGCTGTATTGGCGGAAAGTGGCGTCCTTCCAGGCTTCGCGAAAGTGTTTCAGGGTGCGTACAAACACCCCGGGGCTGCGGGCTTCCATTGGCTCAGGGTCGTGCATCTGCCACAACAGCCAGGCCGACACCCAGCGCCCCATGGCTGCAATGGAAAACAGCAAGCTGAAACCAAGCCAGGCCATGCCCGCGCTGTCGCACAGACTCAGGATCCCGCCGCCGAGGAAGAACACGGTAAGCGATGCCCCCATGGTCAGCCGGGTGCGTGCCGCAAAGAAGGCGCCCCGTCGCCGCGGCGGCACCACAGCGCCCATCCAGGCACGCCAATGGGGTTGAATAAGATTGATAAAACCGTGGTACAGCGCCGCCAGCGCGATAAAGAGCCACACCCCGTGTTCCGGGCGAAAGGCCGCCAAAGCGCCCATGCTAAGCACCACCAGTGCCTGCAAGGCCGCGCACACGGTAATAAAGGCCTTGCGGGCAAAATGGCTGGCGAGCCAGACGGACAAAAGCTGGGAGATAGCACCAAACAATTGCGGCAAACCGCTGACCCAGGCCATCTGGCCCAAAGTCGCGCCTAAAAATATCGCAAAAGCATTGAAGAAATTGTCAGAGGTGGCCGTCATGGCCGATGAGGCAACCGCCTCTTGCTGGGAGCGTTTTAAGGTCTGTCTGAGCCAGCGGCAGCGCTCGCTGCGACGTCCACAGGCGCTGGCGGTTTGTTCATCGGGAATGGGCACAGACATGGGTTCGGCGCGGTTGCTGGGAAACTGAAGTTGCCGAAATTATGGCCAAGGGCGCCTGCAAGCGCAATTGGCCAATTAACAAAAACTTGCTGGGAAGCTATAAGACAGGCGTACTAGCGGCGCGCCGGACGCAGCCACAGCCAGATACCCACCAGAATAAAGGGCACGCTGAGGATTTGCCCCACAGTCAGCGGCAGCGACGGGATGTAACTGGCCTGCTCGGGCTTAACCAGCTCCACCAGCATACGGATAACAAACACCCCCACCAGGAAGGCGCCGAACAGGCGGCCCTGCACTGCCAGCAAACCACGGCGCAATTGCCACAGCACAAGCGCCAGCAGCAGATAACCCATGGCTTCGTACAGCTGCGCCGGGTGCCTTGGCAGCAGATCGACCCGCTGGAAAATCACCGCCCATGGGCCTTCGGTGACCTTGCCGTAGATCTCTGAGTTCATGAGATTACCCAGGCGCACACACACCGCAAATACCAGGGTGGGCAAGGCAAGATAGTCGAGCAAATACATAAGGGTAAGTTTGTTGCGCTTGGCAACCCACATCACCCCCAGAATGGCACCCAAACCGCCGCCGTGACTGGCAAGGCCGCCCTTCCAAATGTAAAGAATTTCAAGAGGATGAGCGAGATAGAAGTCCGGCTCATAGGCCAGGCAGTGCATCAGGCGCGCGCCGACAATGATGCCGATAAACACCGGGAAAAACAGCTCGTCCACCAGCCCCACATTTTGCTGTGACTCACCCAGCATCCGCTTGAGCAGGGCAGCTCCGCCCCAGATCCCACAGGCAAACAGCAGCCCGTACCAGTGCAGACTGATGCTGCCGAATTGAAACAGTATGGGGTCGATGTTCCAGGTCATAGCTGTGGCTCTCTTGTCGTTATGCGAACGTCAGGACAGGAAAACACCGCCTGCGTTAGCTACGCCCGGCGGTGCGGCCCTCTTAGAAAATACAGGCTTTGAGGCGGTCAGCCTGGCTGAGCAAACTTTGGTACAGGGTAAACTGATTCGCGGCGCGATCCAGGTTATGCCCTGCACGATGTACATGAAAATACACATCGCCATTGAGGTGATCGGTGAGGAAGCGAATGCCTATCATCAAACACATGATACGGGCACCCAGCCACAGGCTTTCGCGCTCGGCGGCTTCCAGCACATCGCCAAGCTCGGCCAGGTAGCCACGACAGATGGCGGCGAAGATCTCCGGCCGCACCTGCACACGCTCAAGCTCGGTGCTGTCTTCGGCCTCCGGGGAGGTAAAGGTACGCACCATGTCGCCAAAATCATACATCAGGTGGCCCTTCATGCAGGTGTCCAGATCGATAATGGCCATGGCGGAATCGTCACGCTTATCAAAAAGCATGTTATTGATTTTGGTGTCGTTATGGCAAACACGCAGCGGCAGCTTTGGCTCAAGTTCAGCCAGTTCTGCCAGTAAATCCTGCTGACTCAGGGCGAAATCCACCCACTGACGGCAACCATCGAGGCGGCCGGCTTTATCGTCAGTCACCGCTTTTTGCAGCGCTGCCATACGGCCAGGCAGGAAGTGAAACTTGGGGATCACATCGCCGATGCGGGTGGCGTCGAAATCACACAGGGCGCGGGCAAAATGGCCAAAGGCCTGGGCGGCCTGCTCGGCCTGAGCCTCGCTGCCAACCACATCTATGCTGCTGGAATGTTTTAGGTAGCGGATGGCACGCCAGAAACCGGCATCACCCAGGTCGATCCCCAGATCACCTTCTGCGGTGGTTTTGGGGCTCACCACTTTCAGGCCATAATCGTTACCGGCTTTTTCGCCCAGATGTTGGCTGATAAGTTCGGCGTTTTCCACCAGCGTCCAGGGGGTGGTAAACACTGTAGTGTTGAGGCGTTGCAGCACCATGCTGCCATCATCCCAACTCACCAAAAAGGTGTCGTTAATGTGCCCGTTACCCAAGGGAGAAACCTTGGCAGCATCGCCTTCCAATCCATAGTGAGGCAGAACCCGCTGCCGGATAAGTTCAATCACGCAATAACTCCATCAATCTTGTTCTGACCCGGGGGGCGTCCTCGGCATAGGTGACTCCCAGCCATTCTCCCCGGGCGGTTTCTACCCGAACCTTTTGTCCCTGCTCGATACAGGCTTGCACCACATCGGGAAGATAACATTCCTGCCGGGCAGATGGCGATGCAAAAAGGAAGGATATTAGCGCCTGTCGCAACACTTTGACAACGCTGTCATCAAATCCCCACAGGGTCATGGAAACCAGTGCCCCGGCATCGAGCGGCCTGATGTCGCCATTATGGCTGCCACAAAGCCCGCTATCTGTTTGCTTAATATCGATAAATTCTTCAACCCGCTGCAACAGTCCTTGCTGAACATCGCATATGCCGCGGTTAACGCCACCGTGCTCAGACAGGGTCGCCGACAGCGGATACGCCACCATCAGCCAGCCGCCCTGCTTAAGTCCCTGAGCCATGGTGGCAAGAGCATGATCACCATAAAAGTCATCGGCGGTGATCACCGCAAAGGAGCCATTGAGGTGCTCGCGAGCGCAATAAAGCGCATGGGCTGTGCCCCAGGGCTTTTGCCGACCTGCGAGCAGACCTGGAATGGAACCGGCATCTACCGGCAAATCGTCGGGACGCTGATGACAGAAGGCAAGGGGGAACTCAGCCGGCAAAGATCTGGCCAGGCGTGCCCCGAGCTCGGCTTCAAGTTCGGGACGGATCACCAATACGGCGCGGCTGAACCCGGCACGAATAGCACTTTGCAGCGACAACTCCAACATGGTCTCGCCATTGGGGCCAAGCTCTGCCAGCTGCTTGTCGCCGCCGAAACGACTGCCAAGTCCCGCCGCCAGGATAACCAAAGTCAGTTCTGCCATACCTGCCTGTTTACCGCTATTAACCACAAGAAGCCCGAGAGTTTACTGCATCGCCATTTGCTTGAGCCAGCACAAATGTCAGGGTGCCAAAAGACCGGCAAAACGTGGATTGCCTTCAATCAGCGCCTGACTGCCCTTCAAACTGAACCCCTGGCCGCACAGCTGCACGTTCCCCCTGAGGGCAATGTCACGCACAATCGCCTGGGTATCCAGCGGCGAGAATCTCGCTTCCCGCATGTTGCCTTTGGCGCTGACCTCCAGCGGCCGGTAGCGATTACCGTTATTAAACAGCAAGGTAGCACAGTGCCGCTCACCTTCGCCGCTGGCCAGCGACCATATCAGCCCTCGGCCAGGGGAGCCTGAATCCCAGCTCAGTATCAGCACCTCTTCATCAAGGCTTAACCCCAGTCCCGAAGGCAACTCCGTCCGCCCTGCACTGCTGTCACGGGGAGCTACGCCGTTTGCCGCCGTATCCGCACCTGGTTCATCCACACCGATGCGCATGCTGATGGCGGTTACCGCGCTGATAAGAAGCAGGGCCGCAGCGCCGGACAAGTAAAAGCGCCACCAACGTTTCAAATGGAAATATATGGCTTCCATCAACACTTCCAGCGAGCCTTCTCCATTGAAGGCATCGCTCCAGGTGCGGGGCGGCCTTGCCTGAGTGGCAGCCTGGGGAACGGCATGAGTATCGGCTTCGTCCTGGTTCAATCCCGGATGACTCTGGCGCTCATCATCCAGATAACCGCTGCGCTCGACCATCAGGGCGTCGGCGCCCTGAGTGAAATAGTCGGCCCTGTCCTTTTGGGTAAACCTGTGCCACACAGGCCCTTCCTCATCGGCAGCGGCCCGCAGGGATTGCTGATTTGGGGAGGATTGAGCGGGTTCCTGCTCCGCTGCACCTGAAAAATCCGGCTCCGCAGTAACTGAAAAGCCCGGCTTCGCTGGGCGTGAGAACTCATGCTGACTCGCGCCGTGCGGTTCAAGCCGCACAGCTGGCACTACTTCGGGCTCGTCGTAGTCGTCATTCAGTGAGGTGTGCTGACCAGGCTTTGGATATTCCGCATCGCCATGGCTGCTGCCATAAAGGTCTTCATGATGCGGAGAATCGATTGCCTGAGCGCCATTTTGCGCATCCGCCTCACAGTCGCGTCCAAAGGCGCTCTCGGGGCTATCAAAAACATGGGCATCGGGTGCAGAAGCCTGATGGGTAAAAGCCGGCTCATCGCCTCCAAGCGTTGGCTCTCGTCGCGGTGGTAAAGGTGTTTTGGCTGGCATATCCGGGTGCCAGTAACCGTCCTGATATTCCTTAACCGGTTTGGCGGGCAGCACGCTGATAAGCAACGTCAGCGCCAGCCCTATGGCAAAGCAAATCAGCCCCAGTGCGGCGTTGCCCGCCATGGCCAGCACCAGCAGCCACAAGGGAAACGGCACCAGAGCAGCCACCAGATAGCCCCGAGGCCGATGGGCATCACGGCAACGGCGCACAAGCGACAGTGCGAACAGGAGTCCCAGAGCAAGCCCTGGCCCCCACAAATAATGTCCACTGCCAAAAAGCAGGGCGATAACACCACTGCCGCCGTAGGCTATCAGCCCCAACGCACCGGTTCGTACACCCTGATCACATCCTTCAATGCTGAAAAAACTGCGTAATTGCAAAAGGCACTCCAAAAAAGTCAGCCGGCATCTCGCTGCGGCAAGGGACAAGGCCACAGCCCGCTTGGGCAGCCTATCCAATTTTCAGCGAATTGTCAGCGGCCTTCTCTGTCGCTGGCGCAGCAGGTGGCAGACAGAATATAATGCCAGGCTTAGCCCTTGTTTTTGAGACAGGCCCCGAGCCTGTCCGCACAGCCCAGTAAAAGGCCAATCGATGAGCACACGTGGAAACCTCTTTATTGTTTCGGCACCCAGCGGCGCCGGTAAGTCATCGCTGATTTCAGCTCTGCTGAAAGATAAACCCGCCGACATGCAGGTGTCTGTTTCCCACACCACCCGCCAGCCACGTCCCGGCGAAGAAAACGGTGTGCATTACCACTTTGTCAGCGTGGATGAGTTTAAAGCGCTTATCGAGCAGAATGCCTTTTTCGAGTGGGCAGAAGTATTTGGCAACTTTTATGGCACCTCGCGCCTGACTGTGGAAGAAACCCTGGAGCGGGGTATCGACGTGTTTTTGGACATCGACTGGCAAGGCGCCCTACAGGTGAAGAAACTGATGCCGGAAGCTATTGGGGTATTTATTCTGCCGCCAAGCCGTGAAGAGCTGGAGCGTCGCCTCGTTGGCCGTGGCCAGGACAGCGCCGAAGTCATTGCCTCACGTATGGCGCAGGCGGTGTCGGAAATGTCCCATTACCAAGAATATGAGTATGTTATTGTGAATGATAACTTTGATGAGGCACTGGCCGATTTGAGGGCAATCATCCGCGCCGGGCGCTTAAGCTGCGCTGGTCAAGCCCGCACCCACGGTGATATGCTTAAGGGTCTGTTGGCAGACTGACTGCCTTAGTGTACACTTTTGCGTCATTTTTTCATTGTCCCGGCGCTTTTGCCGGATAATTTGGGAGTTCCACTACATGGCTCGCGTAACTGTAGAAGACGCCGTAAAGCAGATCGGCAACCGTTTTGACATGATCCTGGTTGCGGCCCGTCGCGCCCGTCAAATCGCCGTGCAGGGTAAAGACCCCATGGTGGAAGAGCAGAACGACAAGGCCACTGTTATCGCCCTGCGTGAAATCGAAAAAGGCCTGGTAAACGCCAGCACTCTGGATGCCGACGAGCGTCAGACCGTGCGTGAGCGTGAAGCCGCCGAAATCGCCGCCGTGGCTGCCATTGCAGAAGGTCGTTCACTCTAATTTTTAGCCCGGGAGGTATGCCACTTGTATCTGTTTGAAGGTTTAAAGGAATCGGCTTCCGCTTACCTCGACAGCGGCCAAGTGGCATTACTTAAACAGGCTTATCAGGTCGCCCGCGATGCCCATGAAGGGCAAATGCGCACCAGTGGCGAGCCTTATATCACCCATCCTGTGGCAGTGGCGAAAATTCTGGCCGACATGCGTCTCGATCACGAGACCCTGATGGCTGCCCTGCTGCACGATACCATTGAAGACACCCACGTCACCAAAGAAGACCTCGCCGAACTGTTTGGCGATGCGGTTGCCGATTTGGTGGAAGGTGTCTCCAAGCTCGACAAGCTCAAATTCCGCGATAAAAAAGAGGCCCAGGCGGAAAACTTCCGCAAAATGATGATGGCCATGACTCAGGATATCCGGGTCATTCTCATCAAGCTGGCCGACCGCACCCACAATATGCGCACCCTCGGCGCCCTGCGTCCGGACAAGCGCCGCCGCATCGCCCGGGAAACCCTGGAAATTTACGCCCCCATCGCCAACCGTCTCGGTATTCATAACATCAAGACCGAGCTTGAAGATTTGGGTTTCCAGGCTTATTACCCGATGCGCTATCGGGTGCTCAGGGAAGTGGTTAAAGCCGCCCGCGGCAATCGCAAAGAGCTGATTGCCAATATCGAATCTGCCGTGGCGACCCGTCTCGAAGACACGGGGATCCCGGCCAAGGTCAAGGGCCGGGAAAAGAACCTCTACTCCATCTACAACAAGATGCGCGGCAAAGAGCTGCAATTCCAGGAAGTGATGGATATCTATGCCTTTCGCGTCATCGTCGACAACATAGATACCTGCTACCGGGTGCTGGGTGCCATGCACGGCCTGTATAAGCCGCGTCCCGGCCGCTTTAAAGACTATATCGCCATTCCCAAGGCCAACGGTTACCAGTCGCTGCACACTTCCCTGTTTGGCCCCCACGGCGTACCGGTAGAAATCCAGATCCGTACCGAAGACATGGATCAGATGGCCGACAAAGGAGTTGCCGCCCACTGGGTGTACAAGAGTGGCAGCGACAACAGTAGCAGTACTACCACTCAGGTGCGTGCCCGCAAATGGATGCAAAGCCTGCTGGAGTTGCAACAGAGTGCCAGCACATCCTTTGAATTCGTTGAAAACGTTAAGACCGAACTCTTCCCCGACGAGATTTATGTGTTCACACCGGAAGGCCGCATTCTCGAGCTGCCGGTAGGCGCCACCGCGGTGGACTTTGCCTACGAAGTGCATACCGACGTAGGCAACACCTGTGTGGGTGCGCGGGTGAATCGTCAGGCCTACCCACTGAGCCAACCGCTTATCTCAGGTCAAACCGTTGAAATTATTACGGCAAAAGGTGCTAAGCCCAACGCTGCCTGGCTCAACTTTGTGGTTACCGGTAAGGCACGCGCCAAAATCCGTCAGGTACTGAAAAACCTCAAGCAGGATGAGGCCATCACCCTGGGCAAACGCCTGCTTAATCACGCCCTCGGCGAAACCAAGCTCGACAGCATCTCGGCTGAGCAGCTGGAGCGGGTGATTGCCGATACCAAACACAAGGATTTGGATCACCTGCTGACCGATATCGGCCTTGGCAACGCCATGAGCATAGTGATAGCCCAGCGTCTGCTTGGCGATACCGTGCCTGAAAGTCGCGGTGAGTCGCATCTGATGCCTATCCGCGGCGCCGAAGGCATGCTGGTGTCCTTCGCCAAATGTTGCCACCCAATTCCCGGCGACGCGGTTATCGCCCATGTGAGCCCGGGCAAAGGTCTGGTGGTGCACATGGAAAACTGCGCCAACATCCGTGGTTATCAGGGCGAACCGGACAAGTACATTCCGGTGCAGTGGGACAAAGTCGACGGCGTCGAGTATCAGGCCAATCTGCGGGTGGAAATTGTTAACCACCAGGGGGCACTGGCCAAGATCACCTCGATTATCGCCAGCGAAGGCTCCAACATTCATAACCTCAGCACTGAGGAGCGGGATGGTCGGGTGTATCTGATTAACCTGCGGATTTCAGTGCGCGATCGTATCCATCTGGCCAACGTGATGCGGCGCATCCGGGTTCTGCCCGAGGTGCTCAGAACCTCCCGCAATCGCTGAGTTGACCGGCTTCTACTCATTCAAAGGAAGAATCACCATGGCTGAAAAAACCATTATCGCCACCGACAAGGCTCCGGCCGCCATCGGCACCTATTCTCAGGCTGTGAAAGTCGGCTCAACCGTGTATCTGTCTGGTCAAATCCCACTGGACCCAGCCACCATGGCGCTGGTTGGTGACGACTTTGAAGCCCAAACCGTGCAGGTGTTTGAGAACCTCAAGGCCGTATGCGAAGCCGCCGGTGGCAGCTTCGATGATATCGCCAAGCTGAACATCTTCCTCACCGACCTGTCGAACTTCGCCAAGGTAAACGAAATCATGGGCCGCTACTTCAGCGAGCCTTACCCTGCCCGCGCCGCCATTGGCGTAAAAGAGCTGCCACGCGGCTCGCAGGTAGAAATGGATGGCGTGATGGAGCTGTAATCGGCTCATCACTCTCAGGGCGCCTCGGCGCCCTTTTGTTTTTTCTTAACGCAGGAATATGCCATGAGCCCGGAACGTTTTGCCCGCATCAATGAGATGCTGGACAACCGTCAACCGGATCTGACCGTCATACTCGACCAGGTCCACAAGACCAATAACATCGCCGCCGTGCTGCGCAGCGCCGATGCCGTGGGAGTCCACCAGCTGCACGCCGTTTGGCCCGAGAACGATATGCGGGTGTCAGGCAATACCGCCTCCGGCAGCCAGCAGTGGGTGAAAACCAAGCGCCACTCTAGAGTGACAGACGCCATTGCAGCGCTGAAGGCTGAAGGCATGCAGGTGGTGGTGACCAACTTCTCCAGTAAAGCCAAAGACTTCCGCGAAGTAGACTACACCAGGCCCACCGCCATAGTGCTGGGGCACGAAAAGTTTGGTGTCAGCGATGAAGCCCAGGCATTGGCCGATGCCGAAGTGATTATTCCCATGGTGGGCATGGTGCAATCCCTCAATGTCTCGGTGGCAGGCGCACTGGTGCTGTTTGAAGCCGAGCGCCAGCGCCGTCAGGCCGGTATGTATGGCAGCCGCAAACTGCCGGAAGACTACTGCCAGCAGCTGCTGTTCGAGCAAGGCCACCCCATCTATGCCAAGGCCTGTCGCCGTAAAGGATTGGCCTACCCCGCCATCGACGAAAGCGGCCAAATTCAGGCATCTGCTGAATGGTGGCAAAAGATGCGCGAAGCCGACCCGGACGCCCCCCGCCCCGAGCGCGGCCGCCAACGCCGGATGTAATCAACGCAACGCCATAAAAAAGCCACCCGAGGGTGGCTTTTTTATTATCTCAAATCCAAAGTATCGGCGTTTAGCAAGTCAGGTTCTACGGCCTCTGCTTGCTTATGTCCCCATGACCAGGGGGAGCTAACCTTCATCGGTTTCAGCTTTTGAGGCACCTGCTGAGAAACGGCTTGGTTTGGCAGGCTTATAGGGCGCGCGCCAACCTTAAGCCAACTACGGTTACCATCGGAAGCATAGTTAAGCACATGCTTATCCACGGGGATTTCCCCCAATAAATCTAAACCATAATAATCGAGGAAGAATTTATGGCCATTGTTCAGGTAATATCGATTACCTATCACACTATGCAACTCCCAACGGCGCTCATGGTAAAGCACACAGGGGTCGTTAAAGGTGGGCTCCCACTGTTGTGGCTCACAGAAACCTCCCGAGGAAATATCTCTGTTTGCCCGATAACGACGGATCACCAGGTCACCGGAATTATCCAACATCCATAGTCCAGGCATAATGGAAATGTCATCCTCATCCAATTGGCCATCGCTGAACCAATCGTATGTAGACACTGTCAGAGCCCGACCATCTTCATACAGCTCTATCCAAAAGTACTGCAAAGGATCAAAAAAGCTCCAACCCAGATCATAGATCCCCGGGATATCTGCAATTACCCACTGGGTACTGCCCTTTTCAAGTAAATAGCCACCACCACTGCGAGAGCTTGTAGTTAAGACATTGGCCTTATTGATATTCTCAGTTGAATAGAGCGCAATATCCAGACTTGGAGCACTGCTGTCGGCAGGAATCACTTTAAGGGTACCCGCATCCGTTACACTGTAGGTTGCCGCAATATCGAAGTAGCTGGAAGTTCCATCATTGGAATATCGCTGGCGGGTCAGAGTCGCCGAGTTAGTTTGACCGATGGTGAGTTTAATGGTGTTTTCAACTGAGTCCGACGCATCATCGTGCAGATTTTCAACCGGTGATGACAGCAAGGGAACCGGGACCGAATAGGTCGCACCCGCTTTAATCACTTCGGTGGGCTCAATTAGACCTGCCTTCTTAATTGCCGATTTGGAAACAGAGAGTACCTCATGAACGGCTTCTTCTACGCCGGTTTCGGGAATTATGGTAAGCTCATCGTGCCCAATCACCATCTGCGCAGAAGCGTCGGTATTGCTAATCCACTTAATTAATGTGGATGTTCTGTAGCGCTCATAGTGTACCTGGCTGGAATTAACGTTGGCATACCAATCCCTCATAAACATACCCTTGCCAGGGTACGTGATCAGAGTACCTTCATCTGTGTCAGTCCAACTGAACGAGGATGCATTGGAAACGCCGTAAAATTCACCGCTGCCGTTAGCAAAAAAAACGATTCTGTCGGCGGCAAGGTTACCTTCGGTAGAGGTGAAATAATACGTGCCAGCAATGGAGGATGTAGGGCTGCTGGCAAGAACCTCGTTATCTTCAACGATAGCCTCTATCGCTTCGAAATATACGCCTTCCTGTGCTTGAAATGCATTATTGAGATAGCTGCTAACCCTTGTGAGATCGTCAACCAATTCAGCAACATCGCTAATGCCATCAGGCAATACCAGTTCGGGATAATCCGTTGCATAGTCCAACACCAGCTTGATTGCAGTTGCCAATGACAGCACCAGACCAGCATCGTAGTTCTGTTGGGCCGCGTCGAAACTCTCTTTCGAATCGAGTGGTTCTCCACCATTAGCCTGCTTCATCAGTGCGTGAATAGCCGTAGTGACATTAGTGACATTTACAGCGAAGGCTTCATCTTTAGTGAGTACCATATCGTCGCCAGCGCTTTCCAGAAGGCCAGACACATCACCGAGCAGTGAAATCAATTTTGTTTTGCTGTTTGCCTCTGGTCCGACAGCAGTAATTCTCACCAAAGCATTGGCAAAGGAGTCATCCACACTGACATCGGCCGAATAGTTGCCATCAGTATCAGCGACTACTTCAACTTTTTGTCCCGCCACTTCTACCGTGACTTTGGCATCGGCAACCGGGTTATCTGTCACTTTGCCGCTGATGGTAAACATCAGCATATTAGCAGTAACAGTGACAGTAACATCCTTCGTTGCCGATGCGCCCTTGTCATCGGTTACGGTTACAGTGAACACCAGATCCTGATTTTCAGTCACCGCAGGTGCAGTAAAGCTTACTGCTGCGGATGTCACTCCTGACAAAATCACTTGTGGACCGGCTTTCTGAACCCACGAATAAGAAACGATGCTACCGTCAGCATCGGCAGCAGTGGCAGACACTGTCACAGCTGACACCTCAGCAGCACTGAGATTGGATACAGAAACTGTTGGTATCTGGTTAGCCACAGGAGTGGGTGTATCTGAACCACCACTGCCACCACAGGCGCAGAGAGAAGCAGCGACCAGCGTCGCCAATATAGACTTTTTATAAGTATTCATTCGTTGTGTATTCCTTGACTGGCCAAAGGCCTGGCCCCTTCCCGGTACCGGTTCCCAAAATTACTGTCGAAACAGTAAATGTCCCTGATGCATCATCCAAAAGACTTGCGCGGCAATAATAACAACATAAAAAACACATTTCCCTAACTTTTATTGAGCGCCGAACACATTAGCATCTCATTTATTAGTCAATAAAAAGCCACCCGAGGGTGGCTTTTTTGTTCAGACGTTAACCGTGAACAAGATTACAGGCCTTCCGGCAGCGTGATGGGGCGCTCGGTAATCTTGGTCCAGCGACGGTTGTCGGTTTGGGCCGAGTCAAGTACATGCACATCGGCTGGCAGGTCAGCCCCCAGGTAGCTACGACCCTGACTGTCCATGTAGAAGCGGTGCAACTGGCTCACGTAGTAGCTGCTGCCCTGCTGCTGTTGCAGCGTCCATTCACGCTCACGCGCCACAGCGCAGCTGTCATCCAGACCGGTTTCAAAACCCGTCGCCTCACAATAGCCATATTTACCGCTCACCTCATGGTTATAGCGATAACGGCGCATGGAGACGGTGCCGCTGTCGTTAAGACGCCAGTATCCGGGCATCTTGCTTACTTCCGATGCTTCAAACAGGCCATCTTTGTTCTTATCAAAGGCATCGAAGGTCAGCATGGTGCCATCTGCATTCAGCTCAACCCAGAAGTAAGAGCCTGGAGTGAAGAAGTCCCAATCCAGGGCATAAATGCCAGCCGCGGTGGCAGCCGTCCATTGGGCGCCGCTCTGCTTAAGCATCAGGCCAGAGATGGCATAGCCGCTGGCGGCCTCTACCACGTTGACCTCAAGCGGCGTGTCACTGCCAAGGAAAGCCACATCCAGGGCGATATTGTCTTCGCCATCTTGTGCCATCACCTTGAGGTTGCCATTGTCACTGAAACTGTAACTGCCGCTGAGCGCCTGATACTGAACCGAACCATCGCCAAGGAATTGCGGGATATTCACAGTCGCACTGTGGTTATCACCCAAGATGAGCCCCAGGCTGCTGCGGTACATTTTACCTGCCTTTTCATGACCATTGAGGATAGCCATGGTCTCGGTCGGCACAGGCAAACTGAAGCTGGAGCCTGCGGTAATCAGGGTATCGCCCTTGGCCAGGCCTTCGGTTTTCACCACCGAGAAAGTGCGATGCTGCTCGCTGAACTCATCTTCTCTTTCGCCGTTTGGATAATGATGAACCATGTAATCGGACACCAGCAGCTGCGCGCCGGTGGCAGAAGCGTCAATCCATTTGATAACCTTGTGGGACAACAGGTTCTGTCTTTGCATCAACTGGCCGCCGGAATAGACCGAATCCTCATACAGCAGCACCCCGTCGTTCGGGAGGGTCAAACGGACATCCACTTCCGTTTTCTCCCAGGTAAAGGCGGTTGCCGCGCTGCCAAGATGCAACTGGCCAGTACCATTGGCGGCCAGTACCAGGCGGTCACCCCGCTTGACACCATCCTGATATTTGAAGAAATAACTGCCGACAACCTCACTGCTTTGTACCGGAGCCCGCATCAGGTTGGGATCGTCAATAATCTCTGCCTCAGCGGCTTCATAGACTGACAACAGCATGCCCTTAACCTTGGTCAGGTAAGCGAGCACCTGCTGCTTGTCTTCCACCAGCGCCTGGGTGTCAGCGACGCCTTCAGGCAGCTTGAGCAACTCATGGGCGGGCGCAAAGTCCAGTACCAGCTTGATGGCAGTTGCCAGCGGCAACACGCGGGTGGCATCGTATTGATTTTGCAGGGCATCAAAGGTTTCTGCGCTAGTCACGGCTTCGCCGCCATTGGCTTCTTTCAGCAAGGCCGCCACCGCTGTGCTGACGTTGGTCACGTTGACCAGAATCGTCTCTTCCCGGGTCAGGGTCGCATCAGTGCCCGCCATTTCCAGCAAACGATTCACACTGCCGAGCAAGGCCACCAGTCGGGTTTTGCTGTCGGTCTGGGGGCCAACTGCACTGAGCTTAACCAGCTCACCCAGCTCGGAATCATCCACCGTGAGCGCCAGACGGTATAAGCCATCGACATCGGCAGTGGTATGGAACTGCTTGCCCGCCACGTCGGCGGTCACCTTGGCGTTGGCCACCGGATTATCGGTTACCTTGCCTTCCAATGTCAGCGACACCAGATTCGCTGTCACAGTGACAGTTACATCGCGGCTGCTGGTTTCACCATCGTTGTCGGTGGCGCTGAGGGTAAATACCAAGGTTTCATCGGCTACTACGGCCGGTGCGGTAAAGCTGAGGGTTTGGCTATCGGCGCCGCTCAAAGTCACCCCAGTACCCGACTTCTGGCTCCAGGCGAGCTTGGTGACCGTGCCATCGCTATCGCTGACATTGGCAGTCACAGTAGCGCTCTCGCCTTCCTTCACACTCACATCTGCCACGGCAATGCCTGGCAGACTGTTGTTCACCACGGTCACCTCAACGTCCTGAGACGCGGTGGCGCCCTGGTTGTCAGTCACCGTCAGGCTGAATACCAGGGTCTGATTTTCAGCCACTTCAGGTGCAGTAAAGCTTAGGGTGGTAGAAGTGTCACCAGACAGGGCAACCGCAGCGCCGGACTTCTGGATCCAGCGATAGGAAGCAATGCTGCCATCGGCATCGGAGGCTGTGGCGGTCAGTGACACCTGGGCGCGCTCTCTGACACTGGCATTGGCAATTGACAGGGTTGGTGCCTTATTGGCTGTTTGCGGTTCGGGTGTGGTATCTCCACCGCTACTGCCACCACAGGCAGATAAAGATGCGGCCACCAGCGAGGCAAGAATGGTTTTTTGGAATGAGGTCATCAAACACGCTCCATGCTTACAGAATTCAACATCTTATCCAGGTGTTGTCCCAACACCCACCGCAATCCAAACAGGCGTTTTACGGTTTGCAATCCTGTAAAATCAATAGTTTAATAAAAGGAAGGCCGGATGTTAACCCAGCTTCATTTATCAAACAACCCGCTAACATCTGACCACAACTAAACCATTTGCCCGCCGAAGCAAAAATCGACATACTGGAAATTAAACGCGCGTTTGAACCCATCAGACGCAGGAAAGCATAACGAACAAGATGGAAGTAGAGATGCAAGCCACTATCAAGACTCCTGTAGAGATGCTCAACCACTGGGTGGATACCCAGGGTGACACGGTTTATCTGCGCCAACCGGTAAACGGCCAATACCGCGATTTCAGCTGGCGTGACGTGAAACGCCAGATGGAACAAATCGCCGGTGCGCTGCGCCACTTGGGTCTGGCCCCCGGTGACAAGGTGGCTGTGCTGTCGAAAAACTGCGCCGAATGGTTTATTACCGACCTTGCGCTGATGCATGGCGGCTATATCAGTGTGCCCATCTACCCCACCGCCAATGCCGATACCATCCGCTACGTGCTGGAGCACAGCGGCGCCAAAGCCATTTTCATCGGTAAACTAGATCACTGGGCTGAGCAGGAAGCCGGTGTCGGCGGTAATATCCTGCGAATGGCATTCCCCTACGACACAATGCCAACCCAATACGGCTGGGATCAGCTGCTGGGCATGGGTCAACCACTCACCGATGCGCCGCTGCCACAGGCTGAGGACATCATGACCCTGATTTACACCTCAGGTTCAACCGGTAGCCCCAAAGGTGCCATCCAAACCTTTGGCGCCTATGCCTGGACCTGTACCGCCGTAGTGCGGGATCTCAAGACCGGCGGCGAGGATCGCCTGCTCTCTTACCTGCCACTGGCTCACATCACAGAGCGGGTGGCCATCGAAGGCTCGTCCTTCTATTCCGGCAGTGCCGTGGCCTTCGTAGAAAGCCTGGATACTTTCGTCGCCGACGTGCAGCGCATGCGGCCAACCGTGTTCTTCTCGGTGCCACGTCTGTGGACTCTGTTCCAGAAAAACATCATCGACAAGGTGGGCTTCGACAAGCTCAACTTCCTGCTCAAACTGCCCATCATCAGCTTTCTGGTAAAGCGTAAAATCCATAAAGGCCTGGGGCTGGATAAATGCCGCTTGCTGGGTTCAGGTTCGGCGCCAATTCCACCATCCCTTATTCGCTGGTACAACAGCATTGGCCTCAACATCTGTGAAGCCTGGGGCATGACCGAAAACTGCGCCTACTCCATCATCAATTACCCGTTTGATGAGCGTAAAATCGGCACCGTGGGCAAACCGGTGGAAGGTTGCCAAATCCGCCGCGGCGAAGATGGCGAGCTGCTGGTGAAAAGTCCGGGCCTGATGAGCGGCTACTATTTGCAGCCGGAAGCGACCGAAGCCTCCTTCGATGAAGACGGTTTCTTCCACACCGGCGACCTGTGCGCCATCGATGAAGACGGCTGTGTCAGCATCACTGGCCGGGTAAAAGACAACTTTAAAACCGCCAAGGGCAAGTACGTAGCACCTGTGCCTATCGAGCGTAAACTGGCACAGGACCCCCATGTTGAGCTGATTTGTGTGATTGGCTCTGGCCTGCCGCACCCCATAGCCCTGGTGCAACTGTCAGACGGCGCTACGCTGCAGGCCCGTGAAGAAGTGCGGGTTTCTATTAAGGCTACCCTGGATGCGGTGAACCCGAACCTCGAGTCCCACGAAACCGTGGATGCCGTAGTGGTGGTTACCGAGCCCTGGACCATCGAAAACGACGTGCTGACCCCTACCCTTAAGATCAAACGCCATGTACTGGAAGGCCGCTTCTCGGCCAAAGTCGATGGCGTTCGCGGCGCCAAGGTGGTATGGGAAGACGAAATTTAACCTTAGGTTTCGAAACAAAAAAGCTCGCCGGTTGGCGAGCTTTTTTTATGCATGGGCCTCATGAATCTACACCAATCAAAAGTACCGTTTATGTCTCCAAGTGAGGTTTTAGTTTGATTTGCCGATGATTATTTAGTCAGATGGCAGGATGACTTTATTCCGGCTATAACCCTGCTTCTGCATGCCGGATCCATACGCCAGGATGGCGGGAGGAAGAGTGTGACAGCGATTGATGTAGTATCTGTAACCGACTTCCCTCAGCTAATGCGGGCCAAAACCGCTGTTGGCAGCCAGTTTCGCTTCCATGCAATGATTAAACCCAGCGGCGCCCAATGTAACCTTGATTGCCGCTATTGTTTCTATCTCCATAAAGAACAGCTGTTGGACCAACCCAAGCGTCCCCGCATGAGCGACGCGACCCTTGAGCAACATGTTCGTCAGTATATTGAAGCTCAAACATCCACGCAGGTAGTTTTCAGTTGGCAAGGCGGTGAACCCACGCTGATGGGGCTTCACTTCTTTCGTAAAGTGGTTGCCCTGCAACAGAAATATGCAAAAGCGGGTCAGCGCATTGAAAACGACCTGCAGACCAACGGCACGCTGCTGGATGATGAATGGTGTGAATTCCTCAAGCAGCACAACTTCGTCGTGGGCTTGTCTATCGATGGCCCCGAAGCGCTGCATGACTTGCACAGATACAGCAAAACTGGCGGGAAAACCTTTCACGCAGTTAAGCGCGCAGCGAAACTGCTGCATGCCCATCAGATCCCTTTCAGCGCACTGTGTGTGATAAACCGCGACAACGCGCAATATCCGCTGGAGGTGTATCGCTTCCTGCGTGATGAAATCAGACCACGACTGATCCAGTTTATTCCCGGGATGGAAAAAGCCGACTTTATGAATTCTGCACCCGGGCATTGGGATATTGACAATCTGCCCGACGAAAATGCCAAAGAAGCACTGCCGGGTCATCCTGGCTCCGTGGTGACATCCTGGTCTGTCGCACCTTCCCAGTGGGGGAATTTTCTCACCCAGGTCTGGGATGAATGGCTTGCCAGAGACTACGGCAAGGTGTTCGTGGATCAGTTTGAAAATGTGCTTTCGATGATAACCGGACAAGGCTCGCAGCAGTGCGTAACCAGTCAGGTATGTGGAAAGGCTGTCGCTCTGGAACACAATGGCGATCTCTACAGCTGCGATCACTTTGTTTATCCGCAATACCGACTCGGCAACATCCACCAGCAACATCAGGGGGATCTGGCCTTCAGCGAGCAGCAACAAGCCTTCGGTTATGCCAAATCAGCCAATTTACCGTCCAAATGTCGGGACTGTTCTTATCTTTCACTGTGTTGGGGCCATTGCCCAAAAGACAGGTTCCTGAAAACGGCAAGCAACGAACCCGGGTTACATTACTTATGCCATGGCCTGATGATCTTTTATCGCCATGTTATAGCGGCATGTGACCGGCTATCGGAATAACCAACTCTGGTTAGTTTGTTCAACAGCAAGGAGCAGAACATGAAGTTAAAGCACTTGGCCGCAGCCGTCGGGCTTGGCTTGGCATCACATAGCTATGGTGCAGAGCAGCCAAACATTGTCGTGATATTTGGTGACGACGTAGGCTGGCAAAACGTGAGCGCCTACGGCATGGGTACCATGGGATACACCACGCCAAATATCGACAGCATCGGCCTAAACGGCATCCGCTTCACCGATCACTATGCCCAACCGAGCTCCACCGCCGGGCGCGCAGCCTTTATCACAGGCCAGTACCCCATCCGCAGCGGTATGACCACGGTTGCCATGCCGGGCGGCTCGTTAGGCATCAAGCCGGAGTCACCATCTCTCGCGGAAGTGTTGAAGAAATCGGGCTATGCCACGGGTCAGTTTGGCAAAAACCACCTCGGCGACCATAACTTTGCCTTACCGACCGTGCATGGTTTTGATGAATTCTTTGGCAACCTCTACCACCTCAACACTCAAGAGGAGCATGAGCAGCGCGACTATCAAAACTTCGCCAAATCTTACGCAGGCTCGCTGGAGGCATACCACAAGAAGTTTGGTACCCGCGGTGTATTGCACTGCTATGCAACTGAAGAAGCTGATAACACCAAAGATCCTCGTTTTGGTGCGGTAGGCAAGCAACGCTGTGAAGACACAGGCCCGCTGGGTCAGGAGCGCCAGCAGGAATTTGACCGCAAAGAGATGATCCCGACGGCGCTGAAGTTTATCGACAAGGCCGTTAAGGACGACAAACCCTTCTTCGCCTGGGTTAACACCAGTCGCATGCACCTCTACACCCGCCTGAATGAAAAATGGCGTTACGCGGCAGAAAATATTTCTTCCGACTACGACATGTACGGCAGCGGCATGATGCAGCACGATGATGACATCGGCTACCTGCTCAAAGAGCTTGAGGCGCGTGGGCTCAAGGAAAACACCATTATCGTTTACAGCACCGACAACGGACCTGAGCACTCTTCCTGGCCACATGGCGGTACCACACCGTTTCGCGGCGAGAAGATGACCACCTATGAGGGCGGCGTGCGGGTGCCGGCCATGGTCAGCTGGCCGGGCAAAATCCCTGCCGGTCAAATCCTCAACGGGATCCAGGGGCACCAGGATCTGTTCACCACACTGGCGGCGGCAGCGGGCGTGCCCGACGTTAACGAACGTATGCTGAAAGAGAAAAAGCAGTACATCGACGGCGTCAACAACCTCGATTACTGGACCGGCAAGAGCGCCAAGTCCGCACGTGACCATATCCTTTACTACTTTGAAGGTCAGCTCTCAGCAGTCCGCCTCGGCCCTTGGAAATTCCACTTTGCCATTGCCGAGCATTACTACGACAACCTGGTGCCGCTGGCCAAGCCCAAGGTATACAACCTGAGGGCCGATCCATTTGAGAGTTACGATTCAGTCGACTCCAACGGCCACCTGGTGCAAAAAATCTCCTGGATGCTGGCACCGGTGAGCGAGATTGTGCAAAAGCATGTTGAATCACTGGTCAAGTATCCCCCAACCCAGGGCGGTACTTCATTTGACATGACCAAGACCATCGAAGATGCAATGAAGAAGACCCAGCAATAATCTGAGTAGGTTCACCCACAAAAAAGCTCGCCAGATGGCGAGCTTTTTTTGTTCCAAATACAGACATCAATACTGCTGTTTTTTCGCAGCCAGCGCCGCGGAAACCTGATTGATAGCTGTACCGCCAAGCACGTTGCGCTTGGCCAGGCACTCATCCAGGCTCAGGTGCGGATACACATCCTCGCCAATCACGGCGGCAAAGCGCTGCAACTCGGCGATGGGCAGGTCTTCAAGCGCCACACCCTGAGCAATGGCATGCAGCACCACTTCGCCCACCACATGGTGTGCCTCACGAAAAGGCATGCCCTTGGCCACCAGATAGTCGGCAAGCTCGGTGGCGTTGGCGTAACCCGCCTGGGCCGCCTGCTTGGTGTTGTCGCGGTTCACCTTCACCCCTTCCAGCACCAGCGCCGCCATGTCGAGACAAATACCCCAGCTGTCGATGGTATCGAACAGGCCTTCTTTGTCTTCCTGCATGTCCTTGTTGTAAGCCAGCGGCAGGGCCTTCATGGTGGTGAGAATGCCGACGAGGTTGCCGTAAACCCGGCCGGTTTTACCACGGATAAGCTCGAGTGCATCCGGGTTTTTCTTCTGTGGCATCAGGGATGAACCCGAAGTCACATTGTCTGCCAGCTCCACAAAAGCCGCTTCGCCGGTGTTGAAGAAAATCAGATCTTCCGCCAGCCGTGACAGGTGCATCATCGACAGTGACGCCGCAGAGCACAGCTCTACCACATGGTCGCGATCCGATACCGAATCCAGGCTGTTGAGGGTCGGACCGCCAAAGCCCAGCGCCGCGGCCAGCGCATGACGGTCGATGGCATAAGCGGTGCCCGCCAGGGCGCCCGAGCCCAGCGGGCAAGTGTCGAGACGCTTCAGGGCATCAGCCAAGCGGGACAAGTCCCGCTCAAGCATTTCCACATAGGCCAGACACCAGTGACCAAAGGTCACCGGCTGCGCCCGCTGCAGGTGAGTATAGCCTGGCATCACTGCATCCAGTTCGCGGCTTGCCAATGCCAGCAGCGCCTGAATAACGGCTGTCAGCTTGGTTTCAAGCAAACTGCCCGAGGCTTTGCACCAGAGCTTAAGATCGGTCGCCACCTGATCGTTACGGGAACGGCCGGTGTGCAGTTTCTTACCGAGATCACCTACTTTTTCAATCAGTTTGGTTTCGACAAAGCTGTGAATATCTTCGGCGCCGCTGCCAATAATGGCAGACTCGTCCTCGCCCACTTCTTCAAGCAGTTCGCTCAGCGCGGCCTTAAGACGGCTGCATTCATCGGCATTAAGCACGCCCACGCTGGCGATGGCATCGGCCCAGGCGATGGAGCCTTCCACGTCCTGCACAAACAGTCGGTAATCGACCGGCAAAGAGTCGTTAAAGAGTTGGAACAGGGCACTGGCCTGCCCCTGAAATCTGCCGCCCCACAAGGCCATAGCGATTCTCCTTCTGCCCGGGCTTACCCGGAAATCAAAATGAATGGGGGCCAACAAAGGCCCCCGACTGACAAGGCGGCTTACTTAGTGTTGTAAGCGCGGATGCGGCTTGCCAGCGAGTACAGGCGGATAAAGCCCTCGGCGTGCTTCTGGTCGTATACGCTGTCCTGACCGAAGGTGGCAAAGGCTTCCGAGTAGAGGCTGTTGGGTGAGCGCTTTTGCACTGCAGTGGCCTGGCCCTTGTAGAGCTTAACTACCACTTCGCCATTCACCTGGGTCGCCAGGGATTCGGAGGCGGCCAGCAGTGAGTCACACAGTGGGGTGAACCAACGGCCGTCATACACCAGATGCGCCATCTTGGCGGCGATCTGCTCGCGCCACTCACGGCAGCTCTTGTCCAGCACCAGCTCTTCGATGGCCCGCAGCGCAGCAAACATCACTGTGCCACCGGGGGTTTCGTAGCAGCCACGGGACTTCATGCCCACCAGCCGGTTTTCGGTGATATCGATACGGCCAACACCATGTGGCGCAGCAATGGCGTTGAGGGTCATCAGCGCCTGATAAGGGCTCAGGGCCTCACCGTTCACTTCAGTGATACGGGCATTTTCCACCTTGAGGGTAACAAAGGCTGGCTGGTCAGGTGCATCTTCCGGGTCAACCGTCATGGTCCATACCTGCTTGGAAGGCTGATTCCATGGGTCTTCCAGCTCGCCACCTTCGTGGGAGATGTGCCAGGCGTTGGCATCGCGGCTGTAGATCTTGGTGGCCGAAGCCGAGGTTTTGATATTGCGCTCGGCAAGGTAAGCCAGCAGATCTTCGCGGCTTTCCATGTCCCATTCACGCCATGGGGCAATCACCTTCAGATCCGGTGCCAGCGCGGCGAAGCAGCCTTCGAAACGCACCTGATCGTTACCCTTACCGGTACAGCCGTGGCACAGGGCATCGGCGCCCACTTTACGTGCCACTTCCACCTGCGCCTTGGCAATGATGGGACGGGCCATAGAGGTACCCAGCAGGTAAGTGCCTTCATAGATGGCACCTGTGGCGATGGTGGGGTAAATGTAGTCTTTTACAAAGGCTTCTTTGAGATCGACGATATGGCACTCGCTTGCACCCGAGGCCAACGCCTTTTCGGTCAGGCCCACCAGCTCTTCTTCGCCCTGGCCAACGTCGGCACAGAAGGCGACAATTTCACAGTTGTCGTAGTTTTCCTTCAGCCAGGGGATAATTGCCGAGGTATCCAAACCGCCCGAGTAGGCCAGGACAACCTTTTTTACACCGCTTTTGTTTTGTTCAATTGCCATAACTGTTTCCCAGAAGGCGCCCCGGGCGCCGATTACTCATCAGATTGAATTTAACCGAGCAGTGTTACCAACACTGCATTTTGTGCATGCATGCGGTTTTCCGCCTGCGTCAGAATAAGCGAACCTTCACCGTCCATCACTTCGTCTGTCACTTCCACGCCCCGGTGGGCTGGCAGACAGTGCATGAAATGGCTGGCACCGGCCTTTTCCATCAGCGCCTTGTTCACCTGATAAGGGGCAAACTTGGCCTTGATATCCGCAAGCGACGTGCTGTCGCCCATGGAAATCCAGGTATCAGTGTAGATGGCATCATGGCCTTCGATGGCGTTAACGTCCGAGGTCAACACTATCTCACCGCCATGCTCGCGCGCAATTCGCTGCGCCTGCTGCACTTCAAAGCCATCAGGAAAGTGACCTGGGGGGCAGATCACTGTCATGCGGGCCCCGAGCAGCGCCGCGCCATACATCAGTGAGTGGCAGACATTATTGCCATCGCCGACGAAGGCGAGTCGCACCTTGGACAAGTCATCGAAATGCTCGGCCAGACTCTGGAAGTCCGCCAGCCCCTGACAGGGGTGGTAGAGATCCGACAGCGCGTTAATCACGGGCACTGAGCCATGCTCGGCCAGCCCCTGCACGGTTTCATGGGCAAAGGTGCGCGCCACAATGGCATCGGCCCAGCAAGACAGGTTAGACGCAAAGTCCTTAACCGACTCCCGCTTGCCCAGCGCACCATTTTGTTGATCCAGATACAAACAGTGACCACCGAGCTTATTGATACCGATATCAAAGCTGACGCGGGTACGAAGCGAAGGCTTCTCGAACAGCATCACCACACTCTTGCCAGCGAGGGCGCGGGAGTATTTGGCTGGATCGGCCTTAATTTCTGCGGCAAGCTTCAGCAGATCCAGCAATTGCGTTTGCGTCAGGTCTTTTATCGATATCAAATGCTTCATGGTCTTTTCTCCTAAGGTTGTATCTGTGTGCCCACGGCCTCACCCTTGATAAGTGCGGCCATCTGACCGCTGTCACGCCAGGAGGCAACCTGTACCGGCTGCCCCAGCCACTCGGCGACTTCCAAAGCCGCTTCCACTTTGACTTTCATGCCTTTTTCAATCACGCCTAGCTTTACCAGCTCATCGATTTGAGCGCGGCTGAGGCTGTCAATTAGGCTGCCTTTGCCATCCAGCACCCCGGACACATCCGACAGCAGCACCAGCTTGCCGCCGAGCAACTTGGCGAGCACAGAAGCGGCCTGGTCGGCGTTAACATTCAAAAGCTCACCTTCGTCGGTCATGGCGATGGAGCTGATGATTGGCAGCCAGCCCTGGGCGAGAATAAATTCCAGCGCGGCGGCATCTTTGGGGCTGACTTCACCCACCATGCCAAGACGCTCATCTTTCACCACAGCACTGACCATGTTGGCATCGCACAGGCTCATGCCCATGCTCACCACGCCCGCTTTGGCCGCAGCGCCCTGCAATAACTTGTTGGAGGTGCCCGCCAGCGCGCCGGCAATAATCGGCATCTGCTCGGCAGGAGTCACCCGCAGGCCATCGAGCTTGACGGTTTCCATGCCGTTGGCCTTGAGCTGCTCATCCACCAGACAGCCGCCGCCATGCACCAGTACCACTTGCTGGCCTGACTCAAACAGCTTGGCGATGGTGCCCATCAGCCGGGTCATACCCATCTCGCACTGCAGCAGTGCACCGCCTACTTTTAAAACCAATACCTTGTTTACTGACATCCCGATGCTCTCCATCTCAAACGCCAAAATGAATCTTTATGCACTGATGTGCCTGACTGGCCGCGCCTTTCATCAGGTTGTCGATGGCACTCGCCACCACCAGATAGCCGCTATCTTCATCGAACTTCCAACCCAGATGGCAATTTGGGGTATGCACCACATCATCCACCTTGGGGAATTGGCCTTCTTTTACTGTCACGATTGGGCTCTGGTCATACACGCCATAGGCCTTTTCAACATCAGCACGGCTGGTGCCAGGCTGTAACTGCACTGTGATGGTGGCCAGAATGCCACGCTTAAAATTGCCAAGATGCGGAGTGAAGATCACTTCCTGCCCCAGCTGAGTGGCGATTTCAGGCTGATGTCTGTGGCCCAGCACGCCGTAGGGGGTCAGGCTCACTTCGCAAAAACTGGTATGCAGCTGCGCCTTGCGGCCAGCGCCGGTCACACCGCTGACGGCATTGATCACCGGGCGTGCTTCAGTCAGCAGCGCCTTCAACGGCTTAAGCGCGGTAAGAGACGCGGTGGGATAGCAGCCAGGCACCGCAATCATGCGGGTGCTGGCAATGGCGTCGGCATTCCATTCGGCCAGACCATAAACCGCCTCAGCCAACACCTCTGGGTGACTGTGCTCGAAGCCGTACCACTTGGGATACTGAGCGGTATCGGCAAAACGGAATGCACCACTCAAATCAAATACTGCCAGCCCCTGCTGGTAGAAATACGCCGCCAGCTCCAGTGAAACCGAGTGCTCGGTGGCCAGCGCCACTGCATCGGCCTCGGCCACAATGGCGGCCTTGGCTTCACTGCTCAGGGGTGACAGCGTCAAAGAAAGATGACTGTAGGCCGGATACAACTCGGCAAGGGCTTTGCCTTTGTCAGCACTGCCTTCAGAAACATAGAGCCCCTGAATTGCAAAAGCCGGATCGGCAGCTATCAGGGCGGTTAACTGTGCCCCTGTGTAACCACTGGCACCAATGATGGCGATCTTTTTCATGAATATTTGATTCTTAAAACAAATTTGCTGATATGTGGATTGAGTATCCCGTGGGTGGGCGGGACGAGCCCCGGCGATAACGCCTGATGCCGCGACTATCGTCGCAGCGTATGGAGGTGTGCAGGCAGTGTGTGGGATTTGATGTTTAAATAAACCATTTTCTCTCTCTGCTCGAGGCCTTCGCTATGGTGCTCGTTCCAGCTGTTTGCTAGACTAACACAACTCTTTAATTATGCAACATGCATGAATAACTATTTTTCAGGATTTACCCAGTGAACCGTATCCCAGATCTCAAGAGTCGCTTTTCTTCGCTTATTTACGCACCATCCATCAGCGCATCAGAGCCTGAGCTGGATATGAGTAATCATTCAGTTATCGCCATGCTCAGCGACTGGTTTTCCACCCTAGGATTTCAGTGTGAAATATCCAAGGTAGCAGCCACACGTGACAAACAAAATTTAGTGGCAAAAATCGGCAGTGGCGAAGGCGGGATTTTGCTGGCGGGTCACACTGACACAGTGCCTTTCGATGAAGGCCGCTGGAGTCAGGATCCGTTCACACTGACCGAGAAAGACGACCGCTGGTACGGCCTTGGCAGCTGCGATATGAAAGGCTTTTTCGCCCTGGTGCTGGAAGCGGTAAAAGACCTGCCGCTGGGGAAACTGAAAAAGCCTGTCTACATCTTTGCCAGCGCCGATGAAGAAACCACCATGGAAGGCGCCAAGGCCTTTGCCGCCAATACCGATATTCGTCCCGACTACGCCATTATTGGCGAGCCCACGGGCCTCAGACCCGTGTATATGCATAAAGGACATCTGGCGCAGGGCATCCGTATTACCGGCCGTAGCGGTCATTCATCGGACCCGGCGCGCGGACTCAATGCCATTGAAATCATGCACAAAGTTATTAGTCAGCTGCTGCAACTCAAACAGCACCTCGCCGATAACTACCGTGAAGATGCCTTCAGCGTGCCCTATCCCACCATGAACTTTGGCCATATCCACGGCGGTGATGCCGCCAACCGGATTTGTGGCTGCTGCGATTTGCACCTGGATATCAGGCCATTGCCGGGCATGTCGCTCGAAGACCTCGAGCTGATGTTGCTCAATTACCTTGGCGATATCAGCCGCGAATATCCAGGCTCGGTGGAAATCCGTACCCTCTACCCCGGCAGCGAAGCCTTTGCCGGCGTCAGAGACAGCGGCTGGACCAGGCTGGTCGAGAGCCTCAGCGGCCAACAGGCCGAAGTGGTGAACTACGCCACCGAAGCGCCCTACATCAATAAACTGGGTTGCCAAACCCTGGTACTGGGCCCCGGCAGCATCAATCAGGCCCATCAGCCCGATGAATATTTAGCAATGGATCAACTAAAACCCACGGTGGAATTATTAAAACAGTTGATTTACAAGGCCTGTATTCAATAAATCACAAACCGACCTCTGAAATACCACAATTGGACTGACCAATTGACCTTGGTCAGTTGACCCCGAACGCAGGGCTGTTTATTGTGCTTGAACGGCTTTGGCTGAGATCTGTAACCCCGTGAATGGAGATACCATGACAGACGTAAAGGGTACCGAGAAAGTGACAGACATGTATGCCCAGCTGAGGGCCAACGTGGGCATGATGGGGCAAATCCTGGGTGACACCATGAAAGATCACCTGGGCGAGGCGTTTCTGGAAAAGGTGGAGCAAATCCGACTGCTCGCCAAAGACAGCCGCAGCGGTGACGACCATGCAAGGGAAAAAATGCTGGCCTTGCTCAGTGAGTTGCCCGATGAGGAACTGGTGCCTTTCGTTAAAGCCTTTAACCAGTTTCTGAACCTTGCCAATATTGCCGAACAATTCCATACCATCAGCCGCAATTGCGATGAGCTGGTGTGTGTACCCGACCCGGTTGAGCAGCTGCTGGGCCGTATGCTGGGTGGCAAGGTCGATGAAAAGCAGATGCTGGCCACATTGAAGACGCTGGACATAGATCTGGTGCTGACTGCGCATCCGACCGAGATCTCCCGCCGCACCCTTATTCAAAAGTATTCCGCCATTGTGGATTGCCTGCAGGATTTGGAAAACCCGCAGCTCACCGAGCGCGAGCACAAAAACGGCACGCTGAGACTACGTCAGCTGATTGCCCAGATCTGGCACACCAACGAAATTCGCCGCGAACGGCCTACCCCGGTAGATGAAGCCCGCTGGGGACTGTCTACCATCGAGAGCTCGCTATGGCATGCGGTGCCGGACTTCCTGCGCCAACTGAACGATCAGGTTGAGCAGGTGACAGGCAGTCAAATTCCCACCGACATGGCACCGGTACGCTTCTCCAGTTGGATGGGCGGCGATCGCGATGGCAACCCCTTCGTTACCGCCAAAGTGACCGCCGAGGTACTGGATCGGAACCGCCACACCGCCGCCCGCCTGTATCTGAAGGACGTGGTTGAGCTGGTGAACGAGCTGTCGATGGAAGAATCCAACGCCGAGCTAAAGGCATACAGCAACAACTCCTGCGAGCCATATCGTGACGTACTGCGTTGCCTGCGCAGTAAACTGCGAAACACCATCGACTATCTCAACGCCCGCCTCGAAGGTCACAACCCCGAAGTGGTGCGCGAGCAAATCATTTGGGAACAACAGGATCTGGAACAGCCACTGAAACTGCTGTACCAGAGCCTGTGTGACTGTGGCATGCGCCTGATTGCCAATGGCCGCCTGCTGGACATGCTGCGCCGTCTGGCCTGCTTCGGCATCCATATGCTCCGGCTCGATATTCGTCAGGACGCTGGCCGCCACGAGGCCGCCATTGCCGAGCTGACCCGTTATCTTGGCCTGGGTGACTACGCCCACTGGAGCGAAGCCGAGAAACAGGCGTTCCTGCTGAAAGAACTCAGCGGTCGCAGGCCGCTGATCCCTGCCAACTGGCAGCCATCGGACGAAGTCGCAGAAGTGCTGGCCACCTGCCGTCTGGTCGGCACCCAGCCGCAGCAGGCACTGGGCTCTTACGTGATCTCCATGGCGAGCCTGCCGTCGGATGTACTGGCAGTGCTGCTGCTTTTGAAAGAGTCCGGCTGCCGTTATCCCATCCGGGTAGTGCCCCTGTTCGAGACCCTCGACGATTTGAACAATGCCGCCGACTGTATCACGGCGCTTTTGGATATCGACTGGTACCGCGGTTACACCAAAGGCATGCAGGAAGTGATGATTGGTTACTCCGACTCCGCCAAGGATGCCGGGGTAATGGCCGCAGCCTGGGCTCAGTATCGCGCCCAGGAACAACTGGTGAAGGTCTGCAAGAATGCTGGCGTGAAGCTGACGCTGTTCCACGGCCGCGGCGGCACCATCGGCCGTGGCGGTGGTCCTGCCCACAAGGCGATTTTGTCGCAGCCACCCGGCAGCGTTGATGGCCGCATTAGGGTAACCGAACAGGGGGAGATGATCCGCTTTAAGTTCGGTCTGCCAAAGCTCGCCGTGCAGTCACTGGCGCTCTACACCTCGGCGGTACTGGAAGCGACCCTGCTGCCACCACCCGAGCCCAAACCAGAGTGGCGCAGCGCCATGCAGCGCATCGCCGATGAATCGGTTGAAGCCTATCGCGGCATAGTGCGCCAGGAGCCTGACTTTGTGCCTTACTTCCGCGCCGCCACCCCGGAGGTGGAGCTGGGTAAGCTGCCACTTGGCAGTCGTCCGGCCAAGCGCCGGGTCGATGGGGGTATAGAGAGTCTGCGTGCTATCCCGTGGATTTTCGCCTGGTCGCAAAACCGACTGATGCTGCCCGCCTGGCTCGGTGCCGGCGAAGCTCTTAAAGCCGCCGCCGATCGAGGCGAGCTTGGGCTGCTGCGGGAAATGGAGCAGGACTGGCCCTTCTTCAATACCCGCATTTCCATGCTGGAAATGGTGTACAGCAAGGCCGAGCCGAATCTGGCCCGTTACTACGAGCAGTGTCTGGTACCTGAACCGCTGCATCACCTGGGGGTTACCCTGCGTGAACGTCTGGCCCTCGGCATCGATGCCGTACTGACGCTTACCGGTGAAGACAGCCTGATGGCGCACACGCCATGGAACCGTGAGTCAGTAAGGCTCAGAAATCCTTATATCGACCCGCTGAACTTCCTGCAGGCCGAACTGCTTGGCCGTACCCGCCGTGAAGAAACGCCGTCGGAATCTGTACAGCTGGCGTTGATGCTCACCATCGCGGGTGTGGCAGCAGGCATGAGGAACACCGGATGATCCGGCTGCTGGCGGTGTCGGCGCTGCTGTTGCTGTCTGGCTGCGTTAGCCAGTACAGCATCACTGAGCGGGAAATGGCATCCTATCTCAATAAAGAGATTGGCCTTGAGGTGAAAGACAACTCGGGGCCGCTGGGCGCCCGGGTGTCAGTCAATCAGATTGAGGTAAAGCTTGGCCACAAGGCGGATACCATGGCGGTCACGGCAACCAGTCTGGCCGAAGTGAAGACGCCGCTTATTCCGCTGCGGGCAACCCTCACCACCACTTTCGAGGCCAAGCCCTGGTACGACAAACATGCCCACGGGGTATACCTGAGGGACTTGCAACTGGTGGATGTGAGTGCCAATCCGGCGGAGCTTAAGCGCTTATTGCAGGATTTGGCCCCTGAGCTGATGCGGGTGGTGAGAAGCTTCCTCGAAAGCCAACCTGTTTATGTGCTGGATACCGAAGATGCGGCTCAGGCCAAACTGGCCGAAATGACCGAGCGGATCACGGTGAAACCCGGCAAGCTGGTGCTGGAATTCACCCCCTGAGTCCAGAGCTCAGTACAGATAAAAACGCGGCCTTTGAGCCGCGTTTTTTTATTCAGGATAAGTATTACTTGGGATAACGGCTGATGGAGCTGTAGTCCACAATCACCGCCTCACCATTGAGTTCACGGCGCAGCATGTCATAGGCCACTGCTGCGCTCACTTTACGCACCATGTCTCGGGAGCGGCGAGGCAATTTCACCATCTGACTGTACACCCCGCCCTTGGTCGCAAGAGCAATCGCCACAGTACCAACCGGCTTTTCCTCTGTGCCGCCATCCGGGCCTGCAATGCCACTGGTGGCCAGTGCAAAGTCGCTGTCCAGAATCGCTCGTGCGCCCCTGGCCATCTCTTCAACGGTTTGAATAGACACAGCGCCATAGTCGTCCAGCGTCTGCGGCGACACCCCAAGCACTCTGACCTTGGACTCATTGCTGTAGGTCACCAGCCCCTGATGCAAATAGGATGAGCTGCCGGGGAAACCAACCAACTGACTGGTGATAAGGCCGCCGGTGCATGACTCAGCCACACTGAGGCTCATGCCAGAATTGTGCAGTCTGGCGTGGATCTCCTCCTCCAGCGAGGTACGGTTTTCCGCCACGACCACATTGCCAAGTCGCTCAGCGATTTCATCGGTTACCGCCTCAAGCGCCTTAATTGCATCGCCGCCACGGGCAAACACCTTGATTTCGATATAAGGCATAAAGGAGCGGTAACCGAGCGTGATACCTTCAGGCAAAACCATGGTTTCAAGTTCATCCGCCAGCGATGACTCACCGCGCCCCAGAGTCAGCAGTTTACGCAGTGCGACCTGACTGCCTGCATCAAAGGATTGTTTCACAAAGGGCAGGAATTGCTCTTCCACCATCTGCTTAAACTCAAACGGCACTCCGGGGGTGAAGAACAGCCAGGCGCGGTTGAGTTTTACCCTGAAGCCACAGGCCGTGCCGACCGGGTTATCCACCATCACGGCTGATTCGGGCAACCAGGCCTGCTTGATATTGCTCTTTGGCATTTCACGGCCATGGCGGGTAAACCAATCGTGCAGGCGCTCGGCCCATTCTGCGTTCTCTACCAGGGATTCTCCCTTGGCTTTGGCCATAGCTTCGGCGGACATATCGTCAGAAGTCGGGCCCAGGCCGCCATTGACCAATATCACGTCGGCGTGCAGGCTTCGCTCCTGAAACACCGCCACCAGATCCTCAAGCCGGTCACCTACGGTCACCCGCCGCTGCACTTCTATACCGTTTTCCATCATCAGGTTGGCAAACCAGGCGGCATTGGTATCCACTATCTGTCCTGCAAGCACCTCTTCACCGGTGCAAATCATCTCAAGCTTCATGCCTGCTCCTTCGATATAAGTTGGCTATAAGGTAGGGAAGGGCCAAGGCCATGGCAATAGTCCTTGGGTGTATATCGGGTTTTAAATGCGCGGGCACTGTAAAGCAGAGTGGAAACAGGAAAGGCCGGAAGGAGATTCGATACTATAGAAATGCAAAAAGGCCACCCGCTTGGGTGGCCTCTTCACTTATTAGGCGTCTGGCAATGACCTACTCTCACATGGGGA
>NZ_JAKUDL010000008.1:0-181784 GCF_022484835.1 Shewanella zhuhaiensis | reverse complement strand
TCATTGATAAAATCGTTTTGTCGACTTCATCAACCTGCGAGTATCCACACAGATTGCTTGATAAATTTTTAAAGAACCGACTGTTTCGCAGCATTGCTGTCAGTCAACGGAGGCGCATTATAGGGGCTTGGTTCGATAGCGCAAGCCCTTTTATTGGATTAATGTGCCAAGTGGATAGATTTTAGCCGCCAACGTATTTTTTGCCAGTAAGGCGGCTTATCAATGGAAGTGGGTTAAGACTTAAGAAACCCGGGTACATCGGCGATGCTGTCCAGCACTTTGCTGGCAAGAGCTTCACCTTCTGTGTCGACGCGCTTGCCGGTTCTCACCAAAATTTTGGTTGGGATACCTGCGGCCTCGGCGGCGCGCATATCATCAGCTTTATCACCCACCATCACGGATTTGGACAGGTCGATTTTGAGGAACCTAGCAGCAGAGACCAACATGCCGGGCTTTGGCTTTCGGCATTCGCAATCCTGCTTATACTCGCCAACGCCTTTCTCAGGATGGTGCGGGCAGTAATAGATACCATCGAAATCCACACCCTTATCGGCGAAGTTCCAGTCCATCCACTCAGTAAGCGTGTGGAACTCATCTTCGGAATACATGCCGCGGGCGATACCAGACTGATTGGTTACCACAACCAACTTATATCCCATGTTTTTCAAAGCAAGACAGGCCTCGAATACACCTTCAATGTATTCAAAGTCGTCCACCTTGTGTACATAGCCATGGTCTTTGTTGATGACGCCGTCTCTGTCGAGAAATACCGCTCGGTTCACTTAAGTCACTCCGGATTTGCAAGTGGCGCTATTATTTCACTCCTTTATCGGAAATGCACCGCCAAGATGGGCAGCCGGAACAAGTTTTTCACTTGTTTTGCATATTGCATACAACTAACATGCAATCAATAAAACAGTCCCGGTTTATCCGCCCACTCTCAATGAGGATGTTATGGCAAGCCAAATGAGTTCTGCCGTTGATACCGACCTGCACCGCGATCGTCGCCGAGCGCTGCTTAATGCCCTGCCAACTGGCAGTTTGGTGGTGATGGCAGCCTATAGCCAAAAAGTGCGCAGCAAAAACATTAAATACCACTTTCGCCAGGACAATGACTTTTTGTACCTTACCGGCTTTGCTGAGCCGGACGCCTTTGCAGTGCTGTACCGTGAAGGCGATGAAGACACCCTCGTTCTGTTTTGCAGACCAAGGGATAAAGACGCCGAAGTAAGCTTTGGCAGGCGCTCAGGGCCCGAAGGCGCTATCAGTGACTATGGCGCAGACGATGCATTTGTTATCGATGAATTCGAGCCCAAACTACTTGAACTGCTCAAAGGCAAAAACCGGATTTATGTCAGTGATGAGTTAAATCACTTGCCCAACCTCTGGCAGCTTATTAATCGCGAACGTTTTCAAACACCCTTTGATGCCCCCAAGGCTTATCGGCAGCTCTCGGCGCTGGCCGCAGTGCTGCACCCGATGCGGGTGGTTAAATCTCAAGCCGAAATTGGCCTTATTCGCCACGCGGTCAATGCCTCCATTGCTGGCCATAAGGCACTGATGCTGGCCGCAGCCCCAGGAGTCAACGAAGGCATGCTGGCTGCCACCTTTATGCTTGAGATTGCCAAGCACGGCTGCGTGGATGTGGGCTACCCGAATATTGTCGCAGCGGGAAACAACGCATGCTGTCTGCATTATGAGGAAAACTGCTGCACGGTAAATGATGGCGAGCTGGTACTGGTTGATGCCGGTGCCGAGTTCGGCCATTACAGTGCCGATATCACCCGCACCTTTCCTGCAACAGGCCACTTCACCCCAGCGCAGCGGCGCATTCACAATCTGGTATTGGCCGCACTCGATGCTGCTATCGCCAGGGTACGCCCGGGCACCCGCTGGAACGTTCTTTATGAAACCTGCATGGAAATGATGGCCAAGGGCCTGATTGAACTAGGCCTGCTTCAAGGCTCACTGGATGAGGTAATGACAAGCGAAAGCTACAAGCGCTTTACGGTGCACAAAACCGGCCACTGGCTTGGGATGGATGTGCATGATGTGGGGCCTTATCAGGATGAAAGCGGTAATTGGCGCGCGCTTGAGCCCGGCATGGTGTTTACCATAGAGCCCGGCATCTATATTCCGGCTGACGCGGTGGATGTGCCGAGCGAGTATCGCGGCATGGGCGTGCGCATTGAGGACGATCTGCTGGTCACTGAAGACGGCTGTGAGAACCTCTCGGTGGCCTGCCCGCGCAGCACCGACGAGATTGAAGCCTTTATGGCTGGTCGCATTAAGGCTGGATGAATTTCAGCCAGGCATTAAAAAGGCGACCAGTTGGTCGCCTTTTGTTTTTTGCAGATTCAATCAAAGCGCTTCACACTGTATGGGCTCATCTCAATGGCAGGGGGTTCCCCTGCCATTAATTGCCCCATCAGCTCGGCGGTGGTGGCCGCCCAGGTCAATCCCAAATGTTGATGACCAAACGCAAGGAAAACCCCCGGGCTTTGGCTTTCACCCAGAACAGGCAAGCTGTCTGGCATGGACGGCCTGAATCCCATCCAGCGCTCACCATCCTCTACGGTTGCAGCGGCGAACACCGCTGGCAGCAGCGCCTTGGCATGGGGCAGCAGACAATCGGCGCGCGCCGGTGACATGGGCGCTTCAAGGCCACCGAACTCCACTGTGCCGGCCAAACGTGTGCCACCATCCATGGGGGTAATGATGAACTTCCTGTCGAACGATGCCACTGGCCGCTTGAGGCCACTTTGCTGTGGCATCATCAAGTGATAACCACGCTCGGTATCGAGCGGCACCTTATGACCCGCACTCAGTGCCAAAGGCCGTGACCAGGCACCGGCACAAACAAGCAGCTTATCTGCCGTAAGCTTTCTGCCGTCATCCAGCACAGCAGACGGAGCTTCGCCGCCCTGCAACTGCTTAACACAGCCAAGCTCAATACTGCCACCCAGCCCAAGGAGTGTGTCTGCCAGCGCATCACAAATGGCCTTGGGGCTTGGGGTGTGGCCCACCTCGGTAAACCAGAGCGCCGCGGTAACGGCTTCGGTTAAGCTTGGCTCCAGTGCACGGGCCTCATCGCCAGTCAGTAGCTTTACCGCCACACCTGCATCGCGGTAATGGCGAAACTCAGCGTCAATTACCTGTTTATCCTGGGTTTCAAATACCAGCAGCGAGCCATTTTCAACCAACAGCTCCGGTCTGCCACAAAACGCCAGCAGTTCACGGGTGGCCGCCATCGACCCAAGATTCAGCGCCTTGATGGCAACGCCGTTACGCTCACGGTTTTTGCGACTCATATTGACCACAAAACGCATAAACCAGGGCAGTGCCTTATGGAAATACGCCGGGCGAATACGAAACGGCCCCAAAGGGTCCAGCAGCATGCCGGGTAGCTTGGGCAGCAAGGCAGGATCGGCCAGAGGAAAAACCTGCTCGGTGGCAAAATGGCCCGCATTGCCAAATGAGGCTCCGGCGGCCACGCCTTCCTTATCAATAACCGTGACCTTAAAAGCACGGCGGGCGAGCGCTACCGCACTGGCAAGCCCGACAACTCCGGCGCCGACCACAACAACGTGCTGCGCCGCGCCAACCTCTGTGCCCGGCTGGATTTGCAAAAGGTTATCTGTACTCATCCCACACCTCAGCGCAGCAAGAAGCCGGTTTGAAAAATATCGTCCGGATGGAGCAGGAATCTATGTTCACCGGTAATAAACGCACGACCCGACACCCGCGGGATGACGGCGCTTTTGCCATAAAAATCGCAGCTGTCGATGGCTTCAACCGTCATTTGTCCGCCCACAATGCTTTCAATCACCAGCGGCTGATTTAGCAATACATCGCCCTTGGCATGCAGCAGCGCTACCCGGCCCGCGACACCGGTACCTGTGGGAGAGCGGTCGACCTCGCCATCAGCAAAGATGCACACGTGGCGTGAATGAGCCCCCGGCACAGAAACCTTGGTGGACGTAAAAATAGTGCCGTAAAGAAAGCTCAAATCGGCTTCGAGCGGATGCTGGATAACGAACTTGGTCATCACTGCCTGTTTTATTCGCCTGCCCCAATCTATCAGCTGGCTGACATTTTCCGGCGAGCAGTCCAGCCCCAAAATATCGGCATCCACATAGGCGTAGTAAGCGCCGCCAAAGCCGATATCAAAGCTGACGGCACCTATGCCAGGTACCTCCACGGTTAAATCCAGCGCCTCAGCGAAGGAAGGCACATTGATAAAGCTGGCGCGGATTTTACCCTCTGCATCACGTTCAGCCCGGGCGCGGATAAAGCCCGCCGGTGCGTCTATACCAATTTCTGCCACACCTCCCGGCATGGGAATGGCGCCGGTTTCGCAGTACACGGTGGCAAGGGCAAGCACCGCATGGCCACACATGCTGGAATAGCCCTCGTTGTGCAGAAACAGCACGCCAAAGTCAGCGCCGGGAGTCACAGGCTCGGTGATAAGCGCACCATACATATCCGCATGACCGCGGGGTTCGAACATCAACAGCTTGCGATAATCATCGAGTTGCGCCATCAAATGCTGACGTTTCTCAAGAATGCTGTTGCCCGGCAACGGCGGGTAACCTGAGGTAATGATCCTCAGAGGCTCCCCTTCTGTGTGCGCATCCAGGGTGGTGATTTGTCGATAGCCCGAGCGCTGCTCGGCGCTCAGTGTTAAGGGTGCTGGGGCTTGCCGGGGTTCCATCGTATCCACATCCTCTTGTAATAATGTATGCAATATATAGTGACGCATGGCCAGGATTCAAATAATCTGTGATCAGCATTTTTCTGGATTGATTTATTGTATACAATATACTATAACTTATCGCAATGCCGAGCGCATCCTCTCCTTTCGCCACCGGGCAAGGGGAAAAATTAAGAAGACAAGACTAATTTGAGGTTTGAACATGAAAGTTAACTGGCAAGGTGTATATCCAGCAATTTCCACCCAATTCAATGAAGATGGCAGCATCAACTTTGAATCCAATACCCGTATGCTGGAGCAGCTGATTGAGGATGGCATCGACGGTATCATCGCTCTGGGTACCATTGGTGAAAACGCCTCTTTGAGTGCCGATGAAAAGCGCGCATTCCTCAAGCACACCGTGGGTGTGGTGAAAGGTCGTATCCCTGTGATTGCCGGTTGTACCGAAAACACAGCCCAGCTTGCCATGCAATACGTTCAGGACGTGGAAGCCATTGGCGTAGACGGTGTAATGCTGCTGCCAGCCGTGGTGTATCGTGGCACCAAGCGTGAAGTCATTACCCATTATCAGATGGTGGCCCGCGCAACCAGGCTGCCAATCATGATTTACAACAACCCGGTAAGCTACGGCGTAGATATCGACCTTGAAATGACTGCCATTCTGGCCGATGAGCCCAATATCGTGGCCATCAAAGAGTCCACCACAGATACCCGCCGCCTGACCGAATTGCAAACCCGTTTTGGTGACCGCTTTACCCTGTTTTGTGGTGTAGACGATATCGCACTGGAATCTCTGCTGCTCGGCGCCACAGGTTGGATTTCCGGCCTCACCAACGTGTTCCCCCGCGAGTCAGTCACCCTCTATAAGCTCGCCCGCGCCGGTCGCATCGAGGAAGCCCGTGAGATCTATCGCTGGTTTATGCCGCTGCTGCGCCTCGATACCATCCCTACTCTGGTTCAGTGCATTAAGTTTGCCGAGCAAATTGCCGGCCGTGGCAGTGAAAATGTACGCATGCCACGTATGACGCTGATTGGTGATGAGCGCGCCTACGTCGAGAAGGTGGTAGGTGAAGCTATGGCCAAGCGCCTGGATCTGACCAAGTACAATCTGGATTGATCCCAAGATGCCTGTCCACATGGTTGATGGCAAACTCAAGCAGCCCTTCGCCATGTGGATTGGTACAACGAGCCATAATAACTAGATAACCGGAGCTCAACGGCCATGATGAAAGGAACATTTTTCTGCGTCGATGCACACACCTGCGGTAACCCAGTGCGGCTGGTCACCAGTGGCCACCCTAACCTTGCGGGCCGCACCATGAGTGAAAAGCGTCAGGATTTCCTCGCCAATCACGACTGGATCCGCAAAGCATTGATGTTCGAGCCACGCGGCCATGACATGATGTCAGGCTCATTTCTGTACCCCCCCTGCTCTGATAATGCCGACGCCTCGATTCTGTTTATCGAGACCAGCGGCTGTTTGCCGATGTGCGGACACGGCACCATAGGCACCATCACCGCCGCCATCGAAACCGGGCTGCTGAAACCCAAAACACCCGGCAAACTGGTGCTTGACGTACCGGCTGGCCAAATCGAAATTGACTATCAGCAAACCGGCGCCAAAGTCGACTGGGTTCGTATTTACAATGTGCCGGCTTATCTGGCCCACAAAGACGCGATTCTCGATATTCCGGGCCTGGGCACCCTCAAGGTGGATGTGTCCTACGGCGGCAACTACTACGTGATTGTCGACCCACAGGCGAACTTCCCCGGGCTGCGTCACTGGAGTGCGGCGGATATTCTGCGTTGGAGTCCGATTGTGCGTCAGGTGGCCCACGAAACCCTGACCTGTATTCACCCCAACGACCCTACGGTGCAGGGCGTTAGCCACGTGCTGTGGACCGGCGACACCATCAGTGAAGGCTCAGACGGCGCCAATGCCGTGTTTTATGGCGATAAAGCCATCGACCGCTCGCCCTGCGGCACAGGTACCAGCGCCCGATTGGCGCAGCTGTACGCCCGCGGCAAACTCAAGGTGGGCGACAGCTACACCCACGAGAGCATTATCGGCAGCCAGTTTATCGGCCGTATCGAGTCCGCCACCAAGGTGGGCGACTATGATGCGATTCGTCCCAGTATTCAGGGCTGGGCCCGGGTGTTCGGCCAGAATGCCATCACAGTGGATGACGCAGACCCCTACGCCTTTGGCTTCCAGGTGGTGTAACCCTCGGCGCGCATCTCCCGGGCTTATTTAAAAAGGACCTCTTATGACGACTGACCTTTGTGGCCTTAACTTTTTTGGCCATCAATGGCAGGGAAAGGAAGCGGGCTTTGCCCGCTTCAACCCGCAAACCAATGAACAGCTGCCCGAGCGTTTTGCTGAGGCAGATGCCAGTGACGTAAATGCTGCAGCGCTCGTAGCCCAGCAGGCTTTTTGGGCCTATCAGCAAACATCTGATGCCGAACGTGCAGCACTGCTTAATGCTATTGCCAACGAACTTGAGCAAGATGCTGAGCTTATAGTACCCATGGCCATGCTCGAATCCGGCTTGCCGGAAGCACGCATTCGCGGCGAGCTTGGCCGCACCACAGGTCAGCTCAGGCTGTTCGCCGCCGTGCTTACTGAGCCCTATGATGCGCTTTTGATGGATGAAGCCAACCCAACCCGCGCGCCGCTGCCCAAGCCGGAACTCAAGCTTGGACACTTGCCGCTCGGGGTAGTCGCGGTGTTTGGTGCGTCCAACTTCCCACTGGCGTTTTCCACCGCCGGCGGTGATACCGCCTCGGCCCTCGCCGCAGGTTGCGCCGTTATCGTCAAAGGCCATCCGGCTCATCCAGGCACCAGCGAGCGGGTAACCCGCGCCATCGCGCGAGCCATCGACGCCACCGGCATGCCAAAGGGGCTGTTTTCGCTGCTGCAGGGTGCAAGCCCTGCGCTTTCCACCGCGCTGGTAGAGCACCCTTTGGTTAAGGCCGTCGGCTTTACCGGCTCGCTCAAGGTTGGCCGTATTCTGGCGGACCACTGTGCCCTTCGCCCTGAGCCCATTCCATTTTATGGCGAACTTGGTTCGGTGAATCCGCAGCTGCTGTTGCCTGGAAAACTGGCAGCGGATGCAACCTCACTGGCTGAGGCCCAGGTTAACTCGATGATGATGGGCCATGGCCAGTTTTGTACAAGCCCGGGGCTTATCATCACAGTTAAAGGTGCCGGGCTTGATACTTACCTTGCTGCTTTGGTGGACAAGCTGACAGCCCAGAGCGCTAACGCCATGTTAAGCCAGGGAATTTGCCACGCTTACAACAGCGCGGTGGAGACCGTGCTCAGCGAGGTGGATATCCTTGCCCAGGGTCAGGCGGCGCAGGCGGCGCACCAAAGTCGGCCGCTGCTGGCAAAAATCAGCGCTGCCAAGCTGATGGCAAAACCCGCGCTGCTCGATGAAATCTTTGGCCCCTTTGCTCTGGTGGCGATATGTGAATCCCACGCCGAGTTGCAGGCCCTGATTGCCGCCCTGCCGGGGCAGCTTACCGCCAGTGTTCACGGTCTGGAGGACGAGGTGGCAGCCTTTGCCGATATCATTCAGCGGCTTAGTTTTAAAGTCGGCCGGATCATCTTTAATCAGATGCCGACCGGTGTGGAAGTCGCTCGGGCAATGAACCACGGCGGCCCCTACCCGGCCAGTACCGACAGTCGCAGCACCTCAGTTGGCACCGAGGCGATGAAGCGCTTTGTGCGCCCTATCTGCTATCAGAACATGCCCGATAGCCTGTTACCCGAGGCGCTGAAATCCACCTCAACGCGCCTGAAGCGATTCTGACGCGAGTAACAGTTGAGCAAAATGATAAAGGGAAACCCATGGTTTCCCTTTATTTATGCATTCTTTGGCGGTAATCTTAGGCGATCAAAATATCTCGGTATAAAGAATAAGAAATGAGTCGAAACACGCCTATCGTTCATAAAACTCGCACTCAGGTCGTGGTAGAGGTGCTTAGGGAAAAGATCCTCTCGGGGGAGATCGCCGCCGGGGAGCCGCTGCGTCAAAGCGCATTGGCCGAGGAGCTGAACGTCAGCCGTATTCCGGTTCGGGAAGCCTTGCTGCAACTCGAAGCCGAAGGGCTGGTGAAATTCGAGGCCCACAAGGGTGCTACCGCCACAGAGCTGTCTGCCGCTCAGGTGACCGAATTGTTTGAACTCAGGGCGCTTATCGAGACAGATCTGCTTGCAAAAGCCATCCCGAATCTGCAAGATGAAGACCTGATCCAAGCGGAAAAAGTGCTGGAACAGCTTGAGTCTGCGTTTAAGCAGGAAGATGCCATTGGCAGTTGGGCTGAGCTTAACACCAAGTTCCACACCACCTTGTATCAGGCTGCCGACCGTCCCCACACGCTGGAAGTGGTGCACGGCCTGAACACCAACTGTGACCGTTACATTCGTCTTCAGTTGCTGCTAACCGGCGGGATCCCGCGGGCCGAGCAAGACCACAGAGATCTGCTGAGCTATTGCAAGCAGAAAGAAACCGACAAGGCTGTTGCCCTGCTGCGCGAGCACATTCTGCACGCCGCTGGCTCTATTCGCGATCTCGTCGCGGAACAGGTGAAATAATCAGGGACGACACGCTTACGCCACAAGCTTTGTTGTCGGATATACAAGGCAGGCCACTGGCTCTGCCTTTTTTGTTTGAGAGATTTTTATGCAGTACGCCACCATTACCGGCTGGGGCAAATGTGTACCCCCTGCCGTACTGACCAACCACGATCTGGCCACCTTTATCGATACTTCCGATGAATGGATTAAGCCCAGAACCGGGATCAGTCAGCGCCATGTCAGCCATGTAAACACTTCCGAGCTTGCCAGTTTGGCCGCCAAGCGCGCCCTCGCCGCAGCCGGTATCGACGGCAGCGAGTTGGACATGATTATTCTGGCCACCGCGAGCCCGGATACTCTGATCCCCAACATTGCCTCCACGGTGCAGGCCAATGTGGGCGCCCGCTGCGCCGCCTTTGATATCAATGCCGCCTGCTCAGGCTTCCTGTATGGCCTTGGTCTTGCCAGCTCGCAAATCAAAAGCGGTCAGTGCAAGAAGGTGCTGGTTGTTGGCGCTGAGCGCCTGACCTTCTATTTGGACTGGTCTCGCCGCGAAACCGCCGTACTCTTCGGTGATGGCGCCGGTGCCGTGGTGGTTGAAGCCAGCGATGTACCCGGCGGCGTGCTCGGCTATGAGCTGAACAACGACCCCGATGGCCGCGATATCCTCAAAGCCGGTTTCGGTACCGCCATGGACAGATTCAGCCCCGAATCACTGGATTTTTACATCCAGTTCGATGGCCAGGAAATCTTTAAGCGTGCCATTAACGGCATGGGCAAACTCAGTGCTCAGGTGCTGGAGAAATGCGGTCTGTCGAAAGACGATGTGGATTTGGTTATCCCCCATCAGGCCAACGAGCGCATTATCGACACCCTGGTGAGCAAGATGCGTATTCCAAAGGAAAAAGCCTTTGTGAATATCGCCAACTACGGCAACACCTCTGCGGCTACTATCCCTATCGCCATTTGTGACGCTCTGGAAAAAGGCCTGATTAAACCGAACGATACCATTTTGTCGTGCGCCTTTGGTGCCGGTTTGACTTCAGCCGCTCTGGCACTCAAGTGGGGCGAGCGCGTGACTCCGATAGCTGTGTCCGATGCCGAGCTGCCCCCCTGCGAAGAGACCGGCGTTGAACTGGTTCGCCGCGCGGTAAACTACTTCTGCAAGTAAGCTAGGCGCTGGCGTAGACGCTAATTTAAAGCCACCCGAACGGGTGGCTTTTTTGTATCGCTTGCCCGCTACCGCCCACTCATGCAGCCAACTAATGCGACCCAGGCCCGCTCAAATACAGTACTTATTCGCTCTGGTAATCGAGTCTCGCCTCGTCCCAGTAAATCGCCTTGCCGTAAAACTTCGCCACCAATGCGTTCAGATCGCTGAAACCATGGATTTCTCTGTCCTCAGCACCGATGCAGCCCCACACAAACCTATGACAGTTGTTCTCGAGCAGGTCGTATTCCCGATATTGATACAAGGCCTCAGCAGCGCGCTCGGCCGCCATTTCGTGGGCCAGACACTCATGGTTGGCATCGGCCGCAACGAAAATATGGCTACCGGTGCGGCCATGCAGAAAACGTTGCGCCGACACCGCACGAATAAGACCGCTGCCGTGCAGTTCAGCTATCAAGCCATCACCGAGATAGATGCCGGTGTGCTCTATCACCCCGTAGACATAGCAGCACATCAGCGCACCCGGCGTTGGTGTGGTTTTCCTGCCGCCACTTTGCCAGGTGCTGGGGTGCAGCACTGTGGCCTTGTCGGTGTGCATAAGCTCGGTAAGACCGCTGGCACGCCTGCGCTGCAGCGTTTTACGCGACTCTCTGGCATCCGCCACCGCCAGCGCGCCAAGTGCAGCGCCGCCAATCCACAGCAGGGGTAAAGGCATGGGCTCTCTCCCATCAGGTTCAATACATTGAGATTAAAATCAATTGCGCTGAAGTGAGACTGAAAATCTGTAAAAGAGTATTAATCACAGAGCAATAAATAGGGATCGGCGCTCTGGGTTGCCGCGCCCATACAGGCAAGCTGGGCCAAAAACAGCTCGGCGCAGGCAAGCGCATCGGTCAGCGCATTGTGGGCGTGATACACAGGCAAACCGTAGCGGCCGCGGCTTGCGCCAAGACGAAGACTGCCCTCTTTTATCACTTCCTGCCCTCGCAGCAGGCGACTGCGCTCAAGTTGCAGGGTATCTATAGCAAGCAGTGGCAATTCAGCGCCATAAACGCGTCTAATCCCCTCACGGATAAACCCCAGGTCCAGCGGCGCGTGATGCGCAAGCGCAATACGACCTTCAAGTTTCTCCAAAAGCCAGGCCATGGCATTGTCAAGGGGTAAGGCACCGGCAAGCTCTCGGTCGGTAATGCCATGAATGGCAGCGCTTTGGCCGACACTGCCATCAATCTCCACCAGAATGCTGGCAGCGCCTGCCAGATTAACCAGTCCTTTGTCGATGGGCACCACACCTATGGAGAGAATTTGGTCCTGCAAGGGATTAAGGCCGGTCGTCTCCAGATCCAGTGCCAGTATGGGCAAGTCGCACAAATGAGTAGCAAGCAGCGCGCGCTGACTGTCCAGCAACCGCTTAAGCGCCGGAGCTGCTGCGCTCGACAAGCCGCGGCTTTTCCACCACAGCCTTGGCCGCACCAGGGCGCCGGATACCATTAAAAGCTCCGCATAAATTTAAGCCGAAGCCCGGACTGGGCATCGTGCACCACTTTAAAGGCGTCCCGCAGTTGATGGCGCACCAGTGAAGACAGTTGCTGCGGCTTGAGAAAGTTACTCAGCGCCTGCCCCTGCTGATGTTGTACGCCCTGATTGGCAAGACGCATATGAGCAATAAATTCATGGGCATCGGCAAGATTAAGCGCATCTTTACGGCCAATCACCCCAAGCTCCATCAGAGCGCGGATCCGCTTGGCGGTATTCACTTCTTTGATACCGGCCGACAGGGCATACACCCTGGCAATGTCATTGATAAGGGCATTGCCCTTGTGCTTTAAATCTATGCCTTTCACTTCGCTGCCATCGCGCTCGAGCACGAATTTGCGGAAAAAGCCCAGCGGCGGTGATTCTTTCAGGCTGTTCCCAGCCATGCCGGCAAGGAAGATATCATTGTCTTTGGTGCCGGCGAGCACCTTGTCCTGCAGGGCGTCGAACAGGGTTTGCGGGCCAAACACCGGCCGCATATCAAAGAAAATAGACGCGTGCATCAACGCCTTGGGATCGGGAGCTTTTACCCAATTATCAAATACCTGCTGCCAGCGCTGCAGCGACATTCGCCACTTGGGGTTCTGAGCCATGATATCGCCCGGGCAAAACACATAGCCACATTCATTGAGGCCCGCGCACACGGCTTTGCTCAGGGCTTCAAAGTAGCCGCTCGCCTGCTCATCGGGCTCGGCGGCCAGTAACATGCCGTTGTCCTGATCTGAGCAGGCGGCCTGATCCTGCCTACCCTGGGAACCAAAAGCAAGCCAGCAGAAGGCCATTGGTGCCTCGCCTAAAATTTGCTGATTGAGCACAATCAGCCTTCGGGTCAGCGCATCGGTCACCGAGGTCAGCACCCGGCCTATCTCTTCTGCTCTGGCATCGGCACTGATAAGGCTTTGTAAAAGTTCGGGAATTTTTTTACTGACCGAGATTAGACTGGCCACATCCCGTTGGCGCTCAATTTCTCCAATCAGCATCAGCGGCGTTGAGCCCTGGCTGCGCAGAATGTCGGTACTGGAAATCACCCCCACAGGCGTATCGCCGTCCAGCACCGGCAGATGGTGGATATTGCGCTCACTCATGGCCAGCATCGCCTCAAATACCAGCGCGCTGGCACTGATGGTCACCGGGTTGCGGGTCATCGCCTGATGAACCGGCAGCGCTGCATCAAGCCCTTCGGCAAGCACCCTATTACGCAGATCTCTGTCGGTGAGAATGCCGCAAAGCTTATGATTGTCTGTCACCAACAGTGACGACACCCGGGCATCACGCATCATCACCGCCGCCTGACGTATGCTGTGGTTGCAATCTATGCTGAGCGGCGAGCCTGACATCAGCGAACTGATGCGGCTGGTGGTGGTCAGCTCCTTTGCCTTGAAACGGGCCTGATGGCGCATGCGTTTGGCAAAGGCGCGGTTAAAGAAGCGGTCGAACTCGCGGCTTTCCCGGCGCAGGCGATTAAAGCTGTCGGGATCGAGGTGATACACCAGGCCATCTTCTAAAATGGCCACCTTGTTGGAGACGGCTTCGCCGGAAAGCAGTGACGGAAAGCCGAAGAAGTCCCCCTCCCCCAGCCGGTCAACCAATTCGCCTTCGGCGTCGCGTACTTCAAAGGCGCCACTGCGAACGATGTAAAGCTGCGGATGATCAGCATCCAGCGGCACGTGGCCCATGGTTTTGCTGTAGTAGCCCACACTGAGCGCTCTGACACTGGCCGATAACAACTCCTGCGGCAGCGAGTCAAAGGGCACCAATTGTTCGAGGAACTGCATCAGGGGCTGTATTTCACTGGCATCCATAAAAATCATCCGCTTAGCGCACTGTTGGTGGGGCGCGAGTCCCGTTTTCCGGTTCTTGTCCCACTATAAGGCAGAGGCCTGAAAAGTCACTATTCGACCTAAGTAAAAAGCGGCGCCCAAAGGCGCCGCTTTTATCTTTTACTCACTGGGTTTATCAGTGATCAGATGCTCCACCGGCGCCTTTAGGGAAACGAATGGCTTCCACCATTTCTTCCACATGGGTTGGCACCGCAGCAGTCAGCTTGGCCACGACAACCGCAGTAACGAAGTTGACAATCATACCAATCATGCCGATACCTTCAGGCGAGATCCCAAACAGCCAGTTGGCAGGCACGTTGGCAGCAGGGTTTACGAACTTGAAGTAGATGATGTAGCCAGCGGTAAAGGCCAGACCCAGCACCATACCGGCAATAGCACCTTCTTTGTTCATCTTCTTGGAGAAGATCCCCATCACGATGGCCGGGAACAGTGAGGATGCCGCCAGACCGAAGGCAAACGCCACAACCGCTGCCACAAAGCCGGGTGGGTTGATACCGAAGTAACCGGCAATCACGATACCCACGGCCGCTGCGATTCGGGCATACAGCAGTTCCTGTTTATCCGAGATATTGGGTGCAAAGCCTTTCTTCATCAAATCGTGGGACACTGAGGTCGAGATAACCAGCAGCAGACCCGCAGAAGTCGACAGCGCCGCAGCCAGGCCACCGGCAGCCACCAGAGCGATTACCCAGGCTGGCAGGTTGGCAATTTCAGGAGTAGCCAGCACCATGATGTCACGGTCGATTTTCATCTCGTTGGCATCGCCCTTGGCATAGTACATCTTGCCGTCGCCGTTCTTGTCATCCCAGGTGATAAGACCGGTCTTTTCCCAGTTCTTAATCCACTGAGGCGCAGTCTCATAGGCCACACCGGTAGATTCAGGACCGTTGATGGTCTCAATCATGTTTACACGGGAGAAGGCAGCCAGCGCAGGCACAGTGGTGTACATGATAGCGATGAACACCAGCGCCCAACCGGCACTTGAACGGGCATCTTTTACCTTGGGAACAGTGAAGAAACGCACGATTACGTGTGGCAGACCGGCAGTACCCACCATCAGCGCGGCGGTAATGGCGAACACGTCAATCATGCTCTTGGAGCCTTCGGTGTACTGGGAGAAGCCAAGCTCAGCAGACAAACCATCAAGTTTATCCAGCAGATACACACCGGTACCGTTACCGGCCGCGTCAATCAGCTCAGCACCAAAGCCTATCTGCGGCAGTATGTGGCCGGTCATCATCACAGAGATGAAGATAGCTGGCACCATGAAGGCGAAGATAAGCACGCAGTACTGGGCAACCTGGGTGTAGGTAATGCCCTTCATGCCGCCAAGGACAGCGTAGAAGAACACCACGGCCATACCTATGTATACGCCAGTGTCTACGTCTACTTCGAGGAAGCGGGAGAACACCACGCCCACACCGCGCATCTGACCTGCAATATAGGTAAAGCAGATAAAGATAGCGCAGACCACAGCCACAGTACGGGCCGCCTGGGAGTAATAACGCTCGCCGATGAAGTCAGGTACGGTGAACTTACCAAACTTACGCAGGTAAGGAGCCATACACAGCGCCAGCAGAACGTAACCACCGGTCCAGCCCATCAGATACACAGAGCCATCGTAGCCCACGAAGGACACGATACCGGCCAGCGAAATAAACGATGCAGCAGACATCCAGTCAGCCGCAGTCGCCATACCATTCATTACAGGGGGAACGCCGCCACCGGCAACGTAGAATTCTTTGGTCGAACCGGCTCTGGACCAGATCGCAATACCGATGTAGAGGGCGAACGAGAGCCCCACAATCAGGTATGTCAGAGTTTGAACATCCATTGCAGTGCTCCTCAGTCTTCGTGAACGTTATATTTTTTATCGAGTGCGTTCGCCTTCTTAGCGTAGATAAAGATCAGCGCTACGAACACGTACATGGAACCCTGCTGAGCAAACCAGAAACCCAGTTTGAAACCCATAAAGGTGATTTGATTGAGTACATCCACCAGCAGAATGCCGAATCCATAGGACACAACAAACCAAACTGCCAGCAGGCTAACCACCAGGCGAAGATTTTCGCGCCAGTAGCCTTGAGCCTTTTCGTTGCTTTCGAATGCCATAGTAGTGACTCCCCTGTGTTTTAATAATTAAGTTAAGTCAGGGTTAATCTAGCAAGGCAGAATGTGACCTCAATCACGACCTTAGTCTAAGTGGTGATTGCGATTCGCATCGATATTACTGTATCTTGCTGTTATAAATAGAAAATGTTTGATATTTTTGAATTTTACAATTGCGATTTTTCTACGCTGGCTGCGACCTAGGTCTAACAAGCTGCTAACAAATAAAAACGCCCGGACCAGCCGGGCGTTTTCATCTGCTGACATTATCAGAGTTTGGCGACGTATTTCACCAGCTCGGCCAGCTGCTCGCTGCTGAGCCCCTGTACATTCAGCATATATTTGCCATTTACCAGCACACTGGGCACACCGCGGATCCCGGCAAGCTCGGCCTGGGTGTTAAAGCCCATCAGGGTGAACTGTCTGTCAGATGAGCTCAGCGCCTGGTCGATGGCATCAGCCTTCAGTCCCTGGGCAATAAAAAACGCCTTCACATCGGCCTCATCGCGAAATGGCGCAACCTGCTGAACCTGCTTGAAAATCGGCATATGTGTCTGCTCGGTCACTTTAAACTTCTGCGCCACATAATAAGCAAGCTGACTCATTTTCCAGTCGGGTCTGACGCCGGACACAGGGGTCCGTTCGAACTGCACCTCGTTACCAAGCAGCTTAACAGTATCGGCTATCGTGTGGTCGAAACGATAGCAATGGGGGCAGTTGTACGAGAAAAACTCCCGAACCACAGGCGCGTGGGACTCGGCAAAGCCATCGACTTTGACGTAATGCTTCCCTTCTTCAAAACTGGCGGCAAAGGTGGATGCCGACAGCATAATTCCTGCCAGTAATCCAAGCGTCTTCAAATGCTTAACCATGAACCTTCTTCCTACTATTGATTTTTATTAAAATGCCCCGGGCTCGGCGAGCATGGCCAGAGGATCGGGATAGCGATAGTTAACCCCAAGTTCGCGACAAATTAAACTGCCATCTATCACTTTACCGCTGCTGTCATCGGCGGCAAATTGCGGCAAGGCAAAGCCGCCACATCGGGCAGCTTCGGTGTAAAAATCTTGCTTGGAGGGATGTCCGGGCGCGCAGAGGTTATAGCACCGCCCCAGAGTAGGCGCGGCTATCAGAGCGTCAAACGCGCTGAGACAATCCTCAAGATGCACCAGATTCACCGGTAAGGCCCCGCCGCCAACGTCCGTCTTGCCGGCAAAAAAACGCCCCGGATGGCGCCCCGGGCCAACGAGCCCTGCAAAACGCACCACTGTGGTATTCAACCCGGCAAACAGCGCTTCGGCGCCAAGCAAAATGGCTGCGCCGGGCGAATGGGCGCTGGCGTCTGCTTCATCAAGCACGTCAGGTAAATCGGGATACACCGCGGTAGTGCTGACAAATATCAGCCGCTTGGGGATGGCAGTAAGGGCGTCTCTAAGCTTGGCCAGCCGGTCAAGATAATCGGTTTCGCCGCGGCGGATCCCGGGCGGTAGATTGATGATAAGACAGTCGGCCTTCAGCAGTGGCCCGGGCACAGCCTCGTCTTCCTGTAAATCGAGGCGATAGCCTTCAATACCCAGGGCGCTGATGTCATCAACACCCTCCCGGGTACGCTTACAGCCTTTCACCGACAGGCCTGCCGCAAGCAGCCTTTTGGCCAGCGGCAAACCAAACCAGCCGCAGCCAATAATAGAAACAGATTGAATATCAGACATGAACACCGAATTCCCTGACGGTACTGTGTGAGGGGTTCAGGATACGCAAGCAGCCTGAAAACTCAAGACTCGCGAGTCATGATTCAAGGGCGGCGAAGTAAAAACTGATGGGGGCTTCGGCCTGCAGGGTGCGCATGGCCGCTTCGGTCAGCTCTTCAACTTTGAGCACCTTTTCGATACTCACATCTTCATTCATCAATATACGAAGACCCGCCTCGCCACCGGCCGCATTACAGGCCCAGACCTGCGGCTTTTTCACCTCGCGGGTGGTCATCATTACCTTGCCGATGCTGCCATCGGTGAGCTGCACCAGGGTGCCGGGCGGATAAATCCCCAGTACCTTCACCAAGGTGGAAATCAGCGACTCGTCGTGTTTACCAACCCGGTTTTTAAACAGGTATCCAAGCGCCACCTGGGGCGACGCCATACTCAGAGCGGTCAGCTGGAATTCAAAATCATTGGCAAGGGCAACAACCTGGGTGGTTTTGGGCAGCTTTTTAGCCTTCAGACCATCGGGGAAGCCACTGCCATCGATAAACTCGTGGTGATGACGCACAATATGCAGCACCTCTTCCGGGAATAGCCCACTGCGGCCAAGCATTTCATGGCCATAGTTGGGGTGCTGATTCATAAAATTGGTTTCTTGCTGAGTCAGGGCGCCGCGCTTGCGGCGAATATTATCGGGCACCTTGAGCTTGCCGATATCATGCAGCAGCGCTCCGAGGGCGATGTCGCGCATCTCTTTTTTCGGCATTTCCAGGGTTTTGGCAATCATCAGCGCCAGCACCGCCACGCTGATGCCGTGCTGGGTCACCGACGCTCCCTGCTCGCCTGCACTTACCAGCGCCAGAAAGGCATCTTCCTGTTCGAACAGGTGCTCCAGCATTTGCTCTACCAAGGTTGCGGACAACCGGTAGGCACCTTCAGGATCGCTGCCAAGTTTACTCACCAGGCTGCGGCTTTCATTAATGCAGTCGAGGAAGCGCTTCTGGCTTTTGCGAATCGCCACCCGCGCTTCCCGTTTCAGATCGCGCTCGGGCAGTTCTTCTTCAAACTCGTCATCGTCACCGGCCACTTCTTCTTTGGGCACGGCTTCATCAAGCAGCTCAGCCCCGGCAAGCACCAGCACATGATCGACCTTAAGGCCGCGGATCATCTCGATTTGCCCGGGCTCTTTAAGTTCTATTCTGTTGATTAAAAAGGGATGTTCCGTCCACGACAAGGGCAGCTTAACCGTCAGGCCAAGCCGCAGTTCAGATACAGGGATAGAAACAGGTTTGTTTTTGGCCAATCCGAGCCTCCAACGAGGACAATTGTCTCCCCTTTGGGGAAATCACACTGCTTTGTACGCCAATCTTATGAAATAAAAGCGTAATTCCTTAGCAGCGTTATGGCAAATAAATCTGTGCCAACTTCTTATACTATGGGCAAAATTTTGACATTTGCTGGCCTGTTACAGAAATTTTACCAATTTATATTGTATACATTATTCATTTGTGCGATAGTTGCACCACTGCCGCGGAGTTGCGCACCCCGAGCCCTGCGGTGGTTTGTGTTGCTGTCAATTGTCCTTGGTTTAGGGCCTTGCCCAAGACTCAGGTTACATTCCTTTTGTTGGTCAGCGGTGCCAGGGATGCCGTATTTTCCCTGACATCTACCAATTTTTGGCGCTGCTGTTGCAGCGCCTTTTTTTATGCCGAAAGCGGAAGGAACTTGTGCCCTGACTACGACTGTGCCGGGTACGGCGTCAGGCAGGCATGGACATAGGCAGAAATGGAAATAGGCAGAAATGGAAATAGGCAGAAAAAGGGAAAAGGCAGTGCTGGGAATAAGCAGGTACAAGGATAAACTGAGAGGACAATGCGCAGGCGTGGGCATTAGGGCCGTGATAGCCAGTGGCCTCAACGCGCCTGGATGCAGACAATGCCAGGCTTATAGCTTGCTGGGGCTGAGTTTGAAGCAGAGGTTGAAGCCAAGGCTGAGGCTCTGGATAGCTCAGGCTTGAGCGTGAACGGCTCAAGCCTGGCATTGAAGCAGTTTACTGGGCTATTACCGGCCGCTGCCAATCCTTCAGATAGAGCCGTAAGTGCTCGGACTTCAGCAAATAAATCGCAAACCAGAAGATCAGTAACGCATCGAAAGCCGCCGTCCAGGAAAACAGATAGCCACTGGTGGCCAGGCGCACAATAAGCACAGCGCCGTCCAGCAGCAACAGCGGCCACAGTAGCCACTTCATTCGGTCAAACAGTGATTTGGCCCAGTTGGGTCTGGACTTACGCTCAAGCAAAATAATGCCGTACACCAGCACAGCGCCCAAGCCGGTGGCAAGTGCCAGCAAAAAGGTCTCTTTTTGTGGGTAAAACAGCCGCACCAGCCCTGCTCTGTCGCTGAATTGGGTCAGCGAAGCCACAAACACCACCCAGCCGCGGGCAAGAAAGGTCAGCAGTAGATACAGCCCCAGCGGCGGTTTGATATGGCCTTTATCATCGACCCAGCGAATATGTTCAAACTTGAGCAAAGTGTGCTCCACATCATGTCTTTCCCAAGAATTGGGGGCTAGGAGGCCTGGATTCAAGGCCTGAGACACACAAAGACCCGCATCGGCGGGCCTTTATTACAGAGGGTGGCTTGCTTGAGCGCTATTGCTTGCGAGCTTTGTGCTCGGTGTGTCGCAGCAGCATCTGTTCACGCTTGCTGTCCAGCGCCGAGGCCTTTTGCGGCGCAAGCCCATTCATCCAGTCGGCAAACTCGGCCTGATAATTGGCGGCAAAGCTGCTAAGCGCCGCATCATAGCTGGCGAACTGGTTGTGTTTCAGGTGCTCAGTCATGGCCAGCACTTCGGCTTCGTGGCGCTCAAACAGGAAGCGAATGGCCAGATAGCTCCAGCGGTAAATGCGATCGGTACTGTCGCGGTAGCTGGTCGAAAAAATAGTCGCCAGGGTCGGGCGACGATTGGCGCGGGTATTGATTGCCAGGTTCACCGCAGTGGCGTTGTCGCTGCCAAGGGAGAGATACTCTGCCAGGCCTTCCGCCCACCACACCATTTTATCCGGATAGAAATTAAAGCCGCCGTAGCTGACAAAGCGCCCTTCCAGATAGTGGATGTACTCGTGGCGCAGGTTCCAAATTTCAAACTCAGGCCGCAGCCAATCTGCTTCATGGGCGTAGAAACTCGCCTGATTGTTCACATCCGCAGGATTGCCCTCAATATAGACACCACCATTATTGGTATTGATATTGAACAGCTCATAGCCGTATTTGTCGTATTGGTTGTAATCATCAAATACCACGACTCGCAGGCTGTCGTTGTAATCGTCGGCCACCGGCACGCCAAAGGTTTGCATTCTCTGGTGGAAATCGCTCTCCTGGCTTGAGAGCTGACTGCAGGTATCGGCGATTTGTACATCCGTCATATCCTGCGCCCACAGATTGATGCTGGCGCTGCAATCCACACGAATAGGCAGCACCACGTCGGGATCGGCAGGCTCGGTAGGGTTGGTACCAGGGCGGCCCTTGGCGTAAGAAACCGTGCTGGTGAGAGCCAGCAGCAAACTGGCGGCGATAAGGGTCTTGGTTGAGTGCATGTGTCTTCTCCAGTTGTTATATTTATGTTGCGATATATTGTATATTTTATTTCTTCGTTTCAGGCAACAAAAAACGCCAACTTTAGGTTGACGTTTTTTCAACTGGATATGTTTTTAAATCAGATCAAAGACCTATCAGATCTATCAGCCCTGCCTCATCTAAAACAGGAATACCCAGCTCCCGGGCCTTGGCAAGCTTGGAGCCCGCTGCTTCACCGGCGACCACGCAATGGGTGTTCTTGGAGACACTGCCCGCCACCTTGGCACCCAGGGCCTCAAGCTTGGCTTTGGCCTCGGTTCGGCCAAGACTGGTGAGTGTCCCGGTGAGCACCCAGGTTTGCCCCAGCAGCGGCTGGGCATCAGCCGATGGTTTTTCGATGGCTGGCCAGTTCACACCGGCGTTGATCAGCGCATCTATCACTTCAAGGTTATGGGGCTGGGCAAAAAAGTGTGCCACATGCTGCGCCACCACAGTGCCCACATCTTCCACCTGCATCAGGGCATCTACATCGGCTTCCTTAATGGCATCAAGACTCAGGAAATGTTTCGCCAGGTTAGCGGCGGTGGCCTCCCCTACTTCCCGAATACCCAGTGCATACAGGAACTTGGGCAAGGTCGTCGCTTTAGCTTCTTCAATGGCGGCAACCAGATTGGTGGCCGATTTGGTGCCCATACGCTCAAGCATGGTCAGCTTGGACACATTGAGCTTGAAGAGATCGGCCGGGCTTGCCACCAGCTCTTTATCGATAAGCTGTTCCACCACCTTGTCACCCATGCCGTCGATATACATGGCTTTGCGGGAAGCAAAGTGCTTAATGGCCTCACGGCGCTGGGCTTCGCAGAAAAGACCGCCGCTGCAGCGCGCCACCGCCTCGCCTTCGATACGCTCCACCAGAGAGCCACACACAGGGCAATTGTCGGGAAACAGAATTTCCTGCGCGTTCTCGGGGCGGCGCTCTGCCACCACGGCCACGATTTGTGGAATAACATCACCGGCGCGTCGAATAATCACGGTATCACCAATCTTCACCCCAAGACGGGCAATTTCATCACCGTTGTGCAGCGTGGCATTGGATACGGTCACCCCGCCGACAAACACTGGCTTTAGACGGGCTACCGGCGTCACGGCGCCGGTGCGGCCTACCTGAAAATCAACCCCTTCCAGCAGGGTCATTTCTTCCTGGGCCGGAAACTTAAAGGCAATCGCCCAACGCGGCGCACGGGCTACAAACCCGAGCTGCTGCTGCGCTTCGATGTCGTTGACCTTGATAACCACACCATCGATTTCAAAGGCAAGCTCATCACGACGCTTGAGGATGTCGCCATAGTAGGCCATCACCTCGGCAAGGCCTTCACAGAGTTTTACTTCCTTACTCACCGGCAGACCAAATGCTGACAAACGCTCCAGCTGGCCCTTATGGGTTGGCGCCAGCGCCAGATCGGCGCCATTATCGTCCTGCACGACACCAAGCGCATAGGCATAAAACGCCAGTGAGCGCTCGGCGGTTATCTTGCTGTCGAGCTGACGCAGGCTACCGGCGGCAGCATTGCGCGGATTAACAAAGAGTTTATCCCCTTTGGCGCGCGCTCTGTCGTTCAGTGCATCAAAGGCAGCCCTTGGCATAAAGACTTCGCCGCGCACCTCCACCAGAGCCGGAATATCATCACCCTGCAGCCTCAAAGGCACCGACTTGATGGTACGCACATTGACGCTGATATCTTCCCCCACAGCACCATCACCACGGGTGGCGGCACGCTCAAGCACGCCATGACGGTATATCAGGCTTACCGCAAGGCCATCGAGCTTGGGCTCGGCGCAGTACACCTGGGGACCAACCTTGTCGGTCAGACGCTTGTCGAACGCAACAAAGTCCTCTTCATTGAAGGCGTTATCCAGGCTCAGCATGGGTTTAAGGTGGCTGACCTGCTCGAATTTATCGAGTGCAGCACCGCCCACGCGCTGGGTAGGCGAGTCAGGCTCGGCCAAATGCGGATGCTCGGCTTCCAGCGCTTTAAGCTGGTTCATCAGCCGGTCATATTCCGCATCGGGGATGCTTGGCGCATCCTGCACATAGTAGGCAATGTTGTGACGATTGATTTCAGCGGTAAGACGTTGAATTTCGGCTTTGACTTGCATGATGGTACCTTGGAAATGCGCGGGGCCGCTCATGCGGCCCCACTTTTTAAATCAATAACTTGTTATGCACTGGCGCGGATGCGGGCGAGATACTGTGCCTTGGTGCTATCGCTCCAGAGTTGACGCTGACCATCGAGTACCAGTGCATCGAGGTCGTCCGCCAACTGGCAGGCTGAGTTCAGCATCAGGGAAAAGTTCATCACAGCTTCACCGTGGCATGGTAGCGTCATAAACAGCACTATGCCGTGGGTGGAAAACTGCTCCATAGTGTCCGGGTCGAACACACCAGGTTTGAGCATATTGGCAAGTGAAAACAGTACCTTGCCAGTGCCTGCGTTATCTTCATGGCGATGGAATATCTCCATCTCTCCGTATTTGAAATTCAGCTCCAGCAGACAGGGCAACAGCTCGGCACCGGCCAGAACCTGACCTTCACGGGCAACCACGTGCAGCACCAGCACATCACGTGGATCCGGCAGCGCTTCTTCCTGCTGTGGCTGTGCTTGTTGTGCTGGTTGCGACTGGACAGGTTGTGGCTGCTCCTGCTGCACATAGGCAGTTTCAGCGGCGGCAGAGCTGTGACCACGCATCAGATCGTCATCGTCTTCATCGTAGCCCTCATAATCGGCAGCAACCTGGGGCTCCGGTAAATCATCGAGCAGGCCCAGTTGCACCTGATCGCCAGCAGCCTGCTGCTGACCAAATACCGGCTCCTGACGCTCCTTGCTGCGACGCACCTTGGGCTCATCGTTCAGGGCAAACTCAGGTGCGTTGTCCGCATCGTTGCGGCTGTCTTCAGTTTGAGCCGTGCCATATTGAGCGCCAGACAGTTGAGACACAGACGGTTCAGCTACTGAAGGTTCATTCGAGCTCTGTTTGCGCGGCGCCTTGGTAAAGGCTGGCTGCGCAGGTTCGGCGTGTGTGTCCTCCGATGACTTATCATCGGCGTGTACTTTGCGCACCCGCACTTCGCCAATGCCATCGGCATCGAAGCCTTCGGCGTCCCGGCGAGCGGGTGACATGGCATAAGGGTTCCTGCTGCTTTCTTTAATGGCGCGGGGTTGCTGCTTTCTGATTGACCAAAATCCGTGAACCAGAACCGCAATAATGGCGATGGCGCCAAGCACAAACAAAACCAGTTGCAAATCTTCCATTGGATACCCTGTCTTTCCTGAATTCATTCTGCGTGTGCCATGGCCACCGCTTCTTCGATATCCACCGCAACAATGCGGGATACCCCGGGCTCATGCATGGTCACACCTACCAACTGATCAGCCATCTCCATGGTGATTTTATTGTGGCTGATATAAATAAACTGCACGCTGGCCGACATTTCCTGCAACAAGCGGCAGAATCGGTCAACGTTGGCATCATCCAGCGGCGCATCGACCTCGTCGAGCATACAAAACGGGGCTGGATTCAACCTGAAAATGGCAAACACCAATGATAAAGCGGTCAGCGCTTTTTCACCACCCGACAGCAGGTGGATTGTGGAGTTCTTTTTGCCGGGAGGCCGGGCCATGATGGTCACCCCAGTCTCCAATAAATCATCATCTGTCAGTGCCAGATAAGCACTGCCGCCGCCAAACACCTTGGGAAACAGCATGCCCAGATCGGCATTCACCTGCTCAAAGGTGGTTTTAAACCGGCTGCGGGTCTCGCGATCAATTTTACGGATAGCTTCTTCAAGGCTTTCAAGCGCCTGATTTAAATCAGCATCCTGACCATCGAGGTAATCTTTACGCTCGCGGGCTTCATCATACTCTTCTATGGCTGCAAGGTTTATCGCGCCCAGACGACTGATTTTACCCCGCAGCTTTTCCAGTCGCTGCTGCCACTCATCCACCGAGGCATGGGCTGGCAGGGCTGGCGCCACTTCCGCCAGACGAATATCGGCCTCGGCCAATTGCCCCAACTGCGTTTCCGCCTGCCCCTTTAAACCTTCACGCCGTAGCTTTAACGATTCGAGGGTATGAGTCAAGTGGTCTATCTTGCCAACTTCTTGTTTTTGCTTCAATAGTAAAGCATCTATCTGTTCCTGCAGCGCCGCCTGACGGCTGCGGTTTTCCGCCAGTGCCGTTTGCCGGCTTTGCTGCATGCCAAGCTGCTCCCTCAGCCGCTCTGACAGGCCAGTACGGTCAGTGTCCTGCTCCTTCACGTCCTGCTGCCCAAGCTCGGTGAGCACGGTGCCTTTTTGCTCGGTAAGCTTGCCAAGCTGAAGCTGGCCCGACTGCAATTTCTGATCCACCAGCGCAAGCTCGGTGGCAAGCTCGCTGCGTTTGGCGCGAACCTGCGCCAACTGCGATTCCAGATTGGCAAGCGACGCTTTGCGTTCCTCGGCAAGCCGCCTGGCGGCAGTTTGCTTTTCAGTCAGCGCGGCTACGCGGGCACTGGCTTCCTCCAGCGCTTCTTCTTGCTGCATCAGCGACTCATCCGCCACTTCAAGCTCAAGCAAGGCTTCCTGCTGCTGGGCACTGAGCCTGGCTATTTGCGCGCTGACAAACTCACGCTGCTTTGCCGCTTGCCTGGCACTTTCACGCCTGGCTTCCCAGCGCATGCGCTCACGTTCGGCCTCTTGTTTGGCATCGCTGAGCGCAAGCTCGGCGACCTTAAGCGCGGCAGTGCTCGCCTCCAGCGTGCGGCTGGCGTCAGCAGACTCGCTGCCAAGTGTGGCAAGCGCAGCTTCAAGGCTCGCCACCTCTTGCTCGAGTGCTTCTGCTTCGCTGCGAAGCGCCACTTTATCGGTGCCACCGCTCTGGTTGGATAATATAAAGCCCTGCCCGACCAGAAACCCTTCACGGCACACAATCAGGCCGTTGCTGCCCAGCGTTTGTAATTTTGCCTGGGCCTCGCCGAGGCTCTTGGCAAAGCCGACTCCGTCAAGCCAGGGCGCGAGGTTAACATCGGCGCCAATCACCCCCCACTGAGAAGCTGTCTGGCGGGTAAAGCCGGGCGAGTTCGCTTCAGGTGCCTGCTCAATCACCGGGGCATCCAACAGCCGCCCCAGCAGCAACTCGGCGGCCGCTTCCCAACCGGGTTCGACCTCAAGGCACTGCCACAGCTTTTGGCCACTGCCACTTTCTTCAGTCAGCAGGCGCGTGAGTACCGACAGCCGGCCCCGCACTTCACTGAGCTCACGGGACTTGGCCGCAATGCGATTGTCCACATCGGCAAGCTGGGCTTGAGCGCTTTTCAGCGCCGCAGTGGCCACATCGACCGCAGCCTGCTGCTGGTGCAAATCGGCTTGGGGCCCATCATTGTCGGTCGTGTCGGTTGGCAAGGCTGAGATGCCCTGCTCTGCCGCAAAATCGCCCTGGGGCTTAGGCGCAGGATTGTCGGCCGGCGACTCTTGCTCGCCAAGGCTTGCCAGCTGCTCCCGATAGCCTGCAAGGCTATGTTCACGCTCATCAATACTGTGGCGAAGATGACCAAGCCGCTGTCCGGTGAGCTCTTTTTGCGATTTAAGCTTGGCCAACGCACGCTCGGCCTGACTCACATCACCGCGAACCGCCTCCAGCGCTTCATCGGCATCGAAGGCACTCTGGCTCCAGGCTTCCTGGGTTTCTTCCAGGGTGAGCAACTGCTCTTCCCCGGCTTCGACGGCAAGACGCAGTGACGCCTGGGTTTCGCCAAGCTCGCGGTTACTTTCATCGAGCGCAAGCATATCGCGGCTTAAACTTTCCAGACGGCTTTGCAGGCTTTTAGAGCGCTCATCGAGGTTTGACAGCTGCTGCTCGAGCCGCGCCACTTCGGTGCCTGCCTGATAATAGGCCTCCAGGCTTTGCTGCTCGTCATCCACCAACACCGCCAGCGCCTGGCGTTCAGCCTCAAGATTGGCCTCTGTGGTGCCAAGTGCGGTTTTGGCCGCTTCCAGCAAAAAGTGTTGCTGCTCGATTTCACGGTCGAGCATGTCGGTCTGTTCGCAAATCTCCTGATAGCGCATCACCAACAGCTCGGCGTGGGTGGTACGCTCAGATTGCTTATATTCGCGGTAACGTTTGGCCGCTTCCGCCTGCACCGCCAGTTTGTCGAGCTGCTTGCCCAGTTCAAGACGAATGTCGCCAAGACGCTCGAGGTTTTCACGGGTGTGGCGGATACGATTTTCGGTATCGCGGCGCCGCTCTTTATAGCGGGAAATACCGGCGGCCTCTTCAATGAAGACCCTAAGCTCCTGCGGACGCGACTCAATCAGCCGGGAAATCATGCCCTGCTCGATAATGGCGTAGCTGCGCGGGCCAAGGCCGGTACCCATAAAGAGGTCGGTGATGTCTTTGCGGCGACACTTCTGGCCGTTCAAAAAATAGAGTGACTCCCCTTCGCGGCTCACCTGACGCTTAACCGCAATTTCTTCATAGCTGGCGTACTGGCCGCCCAAGCGACCTTCGCGGTTATCGAACACCAGCTCGACCCCGGCCACAGACACGGGTCTGCGGGCACTGGAGCCATTGAAGATAACGTCGGTCATGGAGTCGCCGCGCAGGTGTTTGGCGGAGCTTTCCCCCAGTACCCAGCGCACGGCATCAATCACATTGGATTTACCGCAGCCGTTGGGGCCGATAATGGCTGTGAGAGGATTGGGAAATGGGATCTTCGTTGGGTCGACAAACGACTTGAAGCCAGCAAGTTTTATTTGTTTGAGTCTCATAATGCCAGTCAAATCGCCTCGCAAGCCCGGGGTTGGGCTCGCCTGCCAAAGGTGATAACACTCCCCCGAAAGCCGGGGTGGATCACTCATGTTATTAGCAGCCAACTTTACCAAAGCCTTTTTGAATTTGTAACGTTTTTATCGGCCAAATTGGTGCAATCCGCTCCAATTGACGGCAGCTGGCGCTGATTTGAAGTAATTAGCGACAAATTAACCCTTGCCCCTGCCCGGCTTGCTGGCCCACAATGCCCGCAAACACAACTGCTTGGAGCCGACGTCTTATGTCACGACCCTCGCTTTCTTCTGCCCGAAACACCGCCGTACAAGCCAAGAGCGGGTTCAATTACTTTATGGACGGCTTTAGCCTTATCCGGCGCCCCGGCCTGCGAACCTTTGTGTTTGTGCCTTTGCTTATCAATATGCTGCTGTTTGCCGGAGCCTTTTATTACGCCCTTGGCAAACTGGATGAACTCTTTGCCTATGTCAGTGGCCAGCTGCCCGAATACCTCTCCTGGCTGAACTTTCTGTTATGGCCCATGGCGGTACTTGCCATGTTGGTGGTGATGGCCTTTGTGTTCAGCTCGGTAATGAACTGGCTGGCGGCGCCTTTCAATGGCCTCTTGGCCGAAAAGGTAGAGCAGCTGCTCACCGGCAAGCCCATGAACACAGGCACCACCATGGATTTGATGAAGGATTTGCCGCGGATCCTCGGCCGCGAGTGGCTCAAGCTTAAATACTATCTGCCCCGTGCCATCCTGTTTTTACTGCTGTTTTGGGTACCGCTGCTTGGCCAAACCGCCGCCCCGGTACTGTGGTTTTTGTTCAGCAGTTGGATGATGGCGATTCAGTATTGCGACTATCCGTTCGACAACCATAAGGTGCCGTTTGATGATATGCGTTTTGCCCTCAGGCAAACCAAGGGCACCAGCATGAGCTTTGGCGCGGCGGTAACCGTGTTTTCGATGATCCCTGTGGTGAACTTTATCGTGATGCCGGTGGCCATCTGCGGCGCGACCGCCATGTGGGTCGACAAGTACCGAGAGGCCTACCGCCACCCGGTAATCGCCCCGGAATAAGCGCATGTCCCAAAGCCAACTCAAGCAACCATCAACACAACGCCCGTCCTGTACGGGCGTTGTTTTTTATGACCTTCATTGACAAACTTTACTTATACTTTGTAACAAATCATCCAAGCCCGCGGTTACCGGCTCAGGTAAACTGGCGCCCGAAAAAGCAAAAATAACAATAATTCAGGATCATAAGACATTGTCAACAAGGATACTCAAGGCGAGCCCGCTGCTCGCGCTCTGTACTCTGCCACTTGTTTCCATCGCTGGCACCGCGGAGCAGTTTTCACTGCGCATCCCCTCGCTTGCCGAGCAGGCCACCATCGATGGCGACTTGTCTGATGCGGTGTGGGCCAAAGCCGCCGAGGCCGAGCTTAGCTACGAAACCCGCCCGGCAGAAAACGCCCCTGCCCCCGTTAAAACCAAGGCGAAGCTGTTCGCCACCGACACCACCCTCTATGTGGCCTTTATTGCCGATGACCCTAACCCAGGCGCCATCCGTGCCCACCTGCGGCCGCGGGATGATATCTGGGGCGAAGACATGGTGGGAATCAAGCTTGATACCTTTAATAACGCCCGGCTCGCCTACCAGTTCTTTATCAACCCGTTGGGGGTACAGTTCGATTCCATCGAGAACGAGCTGAACAAGAGTGAAAGCGCCGCCTGGGATGGTATTTGGGAAAGCGCAGGCCAGGTGACGGACACCGGCTATCAGGTGGAAATTGCCATTCCGCTGTCGCAGCTCAGCTTTGAAGACGCCCCGGGCCCCAAAGACTGGGGCTTCGAGCTTATCCGCTTTTATCCACGTGATGCCGAGCACCGGCTGTCGACCCATCAGATCTCCCGCGCCAACGACTGCCAGTTGTGTCAGCTTGGGGTGATCCGCGGCTTCGATGAAGTCAATCTGGGCAATGGCCTGCAGGTTACGCCCTCGTTGGTGGCCAAGGGCAGCCGCGAGCGCAGTCAAACCCCGGGCAGCGAATGGCAGCAGGAGGAAGACGTTGAGGCCGGACTTGATGTGCGCTGGGCCATCACGCCATCGTCTTTGCTAAACGCCACCATCAACCCGGATTTCTCCCAGGTTGAAGCCGATGCCGGCCAGCTGAACGTGAACTCAAACTTCACCTTGTTTTTTGAGGAAAAACGCTCATTCTTCCTTGATAACAAAGATTATTTTGATTCACAGCTGCCGCTGCTGCACACCCGCAACATTGCCGATCCTGACTACGGTCTTAAATTCACCCACAAGTCAGAAAACCATACCTTTGCGTTTCTTGGCGCCAACGACACCGGTAGCCACTTTTTGGTGCCGGGTAACCTGAGCTCATCGGTTGCCAGCATCGATGAAGAAAGCCATAACCTGGCCGGCCGTTACCTCTACACCAGCAGCGAATCCCTGGCGATGGGCGCCGTGGTCACCGGCAAGCGCAGCGAGGATTACCATAACCTGGTGGTGTCCGGCGACTTCAAGTATCAGCCAACGCCACAGGATACCTTTATCGGCCAATTTGCCAGCTCAGATACCGAGTATCCAGTTGGCTTTTATCGTGATTTTTGCGGTTCAGATGACGACTGCCTGCCCGCTGCCGAGTGCAGTCTCGATAACTGTGATGTCAACGAGCGGGTACTTCGCACCCATAAGATTGGCGCATTCCAGGGCGAGATGTACCGCCTTGGCTACACCCATTCCACCCGCAACTATTATGTGCACGCTGATTATGAGTCAGTGGGAGAAGATTTTCGGGCCGATCTTGGCTTTATCGAAAAGGTGGATCAGCGCAAGGCCGTGATTGGCGGCGGTTATATCTGGTACCCCAGCGACAGCTGGTTCAACGAAGTGGAACTCGGCGGCGACTGGGACATCACCCAAAACCAGAATGGCGAGAAAATCGAGCAGGAATGGGAAGGCTGGCTTTCCGCTGAAGGCGGCTGGCAAAGCTGGATTGGCGGTGGCTGGTTGACCCGTGAAAAGGTCGGGCGCCGCCTCGATGCCAGCTCACTGGCGATTGACGGCAACACAACGCTGTTTGATGAAAGCCGTTTTTGGCTGGAGGCCAACGCCAACCCCCTCGCCTGGGCGGGCGGCGGTGTCTCAGCCTCCTGGGGCGATGAGGTGGATCTGCTCAATAACCGTCTCGGCAGCAGTTTGCGGGCGAGCGCAGAGCTTGAGCTGAAACTGACTGACAGCCTGGTGCTGGACGTAACCCACGATTACTTTGCGCTGGATGTGGATGAAGGCAGATTGCTGACCGCCAACCTGACCGATTTGCGTCTGAACTGGCAGCTCAGTGTGGAGAGCTTTATCCGGCTGTCGAGCATTTATACTCACATCAGCCGCGACCCGGGCCTCTACCTGTACCACAGCCGCGATGCCAAATCGGAAGATCTGGGCACCGAGCTGCTGTATGGCTATAAACTCAACCCGCTGAGCGTATTTTATCTGGGCTATGCCGATGGCATGCAGGCCGATGATGATTTCCCGGGTCTTACCCGAACCGAGCAAACCCTGTTTATGAAGTTAAGCTACGCCTTTATTCTGTAGGGCATGTTGTCACTCTCAGGACGCAACCCGGGTTTGGTTGCGTCCGAGGGTCTTCGCTTCATAGAGCGCCATATCTGCCCGTTTCATCAGGCTGCCAAGGCTCTCATCTGCCAGCTCCGCCACACCGATACTCACGGTCAGCGCCAGACTCAAATCACCGAACTGGAATGGCGTATCTTCAAGCTTTAACCTGAAACCTTCCATCAGCGCCTGTGCCCTGCCACTGTCCAGGCCTTTCATGGCCACCACAAATTCTTCACCGCCGAAACGCGCCAGGGTAAAGTGCTGCCCAAGAGACTCACTCATCCGCTTGGCAAAGCATTTAAGCACTTCATCGCCAATGTCATGCCCGTGGGTGTCGTTCACATCCTTGAAGAAGTCGATATCCATCAGCGCGATGGAGAAGCTGGCCCCCTGCTGGGACAACACCGGCAGCTGCGGACTGAATTTATCGAAGAAATAGCGGCGGTTATACACACCGGTTAGGTAGTCGAGGTTCGCCTGCTCCCAAAGCTTGCGGATCATCTCCAGCGATTCCAGTGTATTGCTGACCCGGCAGTGAAACTCTTCGTGCACGAATGGCTTTTGCAAAAAGTCGTTGGCGCCATTTTTAATAAAGCGCGCGGTGAGGGTTTCGTCGGTGTCGTTCGAGAGCCCAATAATGGCCATTTCCTCACGGGCGTATTTTTCCCGCACCCGCAAAATCAGCTCAAAGCCGTCGATGCCGGGCATATTGTAGTCGGCAATCAGCAACCGAATGCCGGGCACCCGCTGCAGCACCTCCAGCGCCTTGGCGCCGTCTTCGGCCTCCAGCACTTCAAACAGGTGTAACTCCAGCAAGTTACGGACAAACTTCCGGCTAAGACCAGAGTCATCGGCAATCAGCACCTTGGTCTTGCGGTTGCGATCCAGGGTGCTTATCAGCTTGACCACGTATTCGTAGCTGAAGCGGTTTTCCTTGTAGACATAATCCACTATGCCCATCTGCAACAGCCTGCGGCGCTGCTTGGCATCCAGGCTGCCGGTCAGCACGATACAGGGGGTTTGACTGCCAAGCACCAGCTCCACACTCTCGCCATTGGGGGCGTCGGGCAGATTCAGGTCGGTGATCGCCGCAAAATACTCACGTTGCCCCAGTAAATCCCGCGCTGCGGCCAGATCCGGCGCCACATCCACGGTGCAGTCGAGCTGCTGCGCAAGCATATGCTTGAGCACCTTGGCCACCATGTTGCTGTCTTCAACCAACAAAATTCGCAAGTCTATAACTCCTTAGACCGTTTTTAAGATAAAGCTGCCAATGGAATAACCCGCGCCAAAGGAGCACAGCAGCCCCAAATCGCCCTGACTCAGCCCCTGCCGATGTTTGTGCAGGGCAATCACAGAGCCGGCCGAGGCGGTATTGGCGTAGGTATCGAGCACTATGGGCGCAGTGTCTGCGCCGGGGGTGTCGCCAAGCAGCTTTTTCACCACAAATTGATTCATATTGATATTGGCCTGATGCAGCCACAAACGCTTCATGGCAGCAGGCTCCAGTCCGGCATCGGCGAACTGGCTGTCCAAATGGCTGTAAATCATCGGCAGCAGCTCTTTGAACACCTTGCGCCCCTGCTGATGAAACAGTTTATCGGGCGCATGGGCAGTACCCGGACTGCAACGGTTGAGAAAACCGAAGTTGCTGCGGATATTGTTGGAATAATCGGTCACGCAGCGCTGACCGAGGATCTCAAATGCCTGCTGGCTGCGACTGCCAACGAGGGGCTCAACCACCATAGCAGTTGCCACGTCGCCAAAAATAAAGTGGCTGTCGCGGTCACGGTAGTTCACCTGGGCTGAGCAAATTTCGGGACAAATCACCAATGCCCTGCTCGCCGCGCCCGAGCCTATCAGTCCGGCAGCACTGGCAAGGCCAAAGGTGGCCGAGCTGCAGGCAACCTGCATATCAAAGCCAAAGCCAAAGCCAAAGCCTCTGCAGCCAAGTGCCTGTTGGATCTCAATCGCAACAGCGGGATAAGCGCGCTGGGTGTAGGCGGAGGCCACAATCACCAAATCGATATCCTGCGGCTGAAGTGAGGCATTGGCCAGCGCTTCTTTAGCCGCAAGCAAACCAATTTCGGCCTGCATCGACAGCGCATCCGAAGGTCGCTCGGGAATAAGCGGCATCATGATTTCAGGGTCAAGAATGCCCTCTTTAACCATCACGTATCTGTGTTTGATACCCGAGGCCTTTTCAATAAACTCGCTGGATGAGTACTCCAGCGGCTGCATATGGCCTATGGCTATCTCACCCTCATGTTCACGGTTGTGAAGGTCGACATAGGCGTTGAAACTCTCAACCAGCGCCTCGTTGCTTATCCCCTCGGGCGGAGTAAAAAGGCCGGTTCCGGTAATGGCGATGGCTTTATTCATGGCGAGCATCTCCGCTATGCATCATGTCCTGCCCCGGCATCAGCCTGGGCTTGGTTAAATCGATGACCACTGTGGCCGAAATTTTGTCCTGAATAGCCTGACGGTTGGCGTCCCAGAATACCTGCATAAAACCCAGCAGACCTGTGGCAAAACCTGCACCATAACCGCCGTAGCGGCCAAAAGCGTCCCAAAGCCCAAGCTTGGAGCCATCGAGGGATATCACCCTAATTCCCATCAGTTTCTTGCCCAGGGTCTGGCCGTCAAACCAGGCGGTAAATACGGTAAAGTAAAACGCAGCCCAGCCGAAACCCAGGCCCAGATCGTTCAAAATGCCCTTGGCCCACTCGATAAGGCTGTATTTGCTGCCGCTGTCATCCGCTGCTGAAATGGGTATGGTGACAGGCGCTGGCTCAGCCTTGTCCTTATCAGCAATACCATTGAGTAAATTGTTTGGCGCCAAGCTTTGGTTATCTGAGGCCTGGCTTTCAGGAGCCTGGCTTTGAGGAGCATGGTTGTCAGGAGCTTGGCCAACAGGGGCTTGAATGCGCGGTGCTTGCTCGCCTGACTCTCTGGTGGCTGGCTCTTTGGTGGCTGGCTCTTGGGTTATTGCCTGAGCCTTGGGGGGCAGTTGCTGCAATTTACCGGCGAGCTGCGCTTTCAGTGACACTTTATCCAAGTCAGGAATGTCCAGCTCATCCAGCGGCGAAAACAGCATGGCCTCGGCATCTTCACGGGCGATATTTGACGCCGCCAGACTGTCAGCCAGCTCACTTGCCTTGCTCTGGGCGCAGCTGGCGTCTTCACACAGGCTCAAGGCAATCACTTTGGGCAAAACGCTGATAGCCTCGGGCACAGTAACCGGCGCCTTGGTGTCTGTGTCCGCATCTGTGGTGGTAAAGTTGTCCGAGATGGCATAAATCATCACCACCGTCATCAGGGTGTAGAGGGCAATTTTGGCCCAGCGGCCAAATCCGCCAAGACGCTTGCCAAGGTAAGAGGTGAGCAGCACCAGAGCCACAAACACCACCCCAGCATCCTCAGCCAGCACGGAAATCAACAAACCATCGATACAAATGGCAATGCCCCGCTTCAGTGGCGATGCCAGCGGGGTATATAGCAGTCCTTCAGCCACGCTGAAGGCATGGGGGGTAATAATGGTACGAGGATCCTTGCCTGCCGCCAGGATCCCCGAATTGACTACACTGGGTTCTGTCATGCTTGTGTCCGGCGGCTGTGAATAAAAGGAACCAGCCTTGTTATTATTGGCTTGAGGTTATCACAATCCGGAAAACAACCAATCAGGCATTATGAATAACAGAATGCGCTTTAATAGCCAAAAGGAATAACGAAGAACAAACAATCACTTCTAAATAATGCCACAGCGATTATGCTTTAATGCGATAAAGTCACAGGAGCTGCATTCCATGAGCAAAATCTTTGAAGACAATTCGTACACTATCGGCAATACCCCGCTGGTTCGCTTGAACCGTGTCAGCAACGGCAAGGTACTGGCCAAGGTTGAAGCCCGTAACCCCAGTTTCTCCGTAAAGTGCCGCATTGGTGCGAACATGATCTGGGATGCCGAAAAGCGTGGCGTGCTGACCAAGGACAAAGAACTGATTGAGCCTACTTCAGGCAACACAGGTATCGCCCTGGCTTACGTTGCCGCTGCCCGCGGTTACAAGCTGACCCTGACCATGCCAAACACCATGAGCCTGGAGCGCCGTAAGCTGCTCAAGGCCCTGGGTGCTAACCTGGTGCTGACCGAAGGTGCCAAGGGCATGAAAGGTGCCATCGAAAAGGCCGAGGAAATCCGTCAATCTGCACCAGACAAGTACATTCTGCTGCAGCAGTTTGACAACCCAGCCAACCCGGAAATCCACGAAAAGACCACAGGTCCAGAGATCTGGAATGATACCGACGGTGAAGTGGACATACTGGTAGCCGGTGTTGGCACCGGTGGTACCATCACAGGTACCAGCCGTTACATCAAGAACGTACAGGGCAAGGCGATTGTGTCTGTGGCGGTTGAGCCATCTGACTCACCTGTGATCAGCCAGACTCTGGCCGGTCAGCCAGTGCAGCCGGGCCCACACAAAATTCAGGGTATCGGTGCCGGTTTTATCCCGGGCAACCTTGATCTTGAGCTGATTGACCGCGTTGAAACCGTTTCCAACGACGACGCCATCGAAATGGCCCATCGCCTGATGAAAGAAGAAGGCATTCTGGTGGGTATTTCTTCCGGTGCCGCCGTGGTTGCTGCTAACCGTATCGCTGCCCTGCCTGAGTTTGAAGGCAAGAACATCGTGGTTATCCTGCCATCGGCAGCCGAGCGTTACCTGTCTTCTGTACTGTTCCAGGGCCAGTTTGGCGACCAGGAAAACGTACAGTAAGCTGATAACCTTCCTTAAAAAAGCCCGGCATTGCCGGGCTTTTTGTTGGGTGCGTTTCACATATCCTTGTGTGTTTTCTACCGGCGCTGAGTGCTTATGCGTGGATCAGTTTTTCGAGTAAATCCCGCACACTTTGTTCACACTCGGCGTCATCAAATGCCTGACGCACGCTGTAGCGATATTCCAAAAACCGGATAAGGGCGATGATTTGCGCGGCGGGCACTTCGGGACTGGCCACATTGAGACGGGCAAAAAACTGGATCACCGGGCTTAAAATGGCTTCATCGAGCAGCACTATGGCCTCGGCCAGCGCCGGGTTACGCAGCGCCTCCTCATGGAACGCCATTTCAAGAATACGCTCGTTGCGGTCAGCCACCTGCATCCGGATGTGGCCACAGATAAAACCTACCAGAGTATCCCTCAGTGCCTGTAACTTGGCGGGCTCGGCCAGACTTTCGGCGTTGTAACCACTCAAAGCGGCAAAGCTTTGCTGCTCCAGCGCCAGATTAGCCACCATGGATTTTTCGGCATGGTAGGTCAGCGCATCGTGGATAAGCTCTTTGATATCGCCAAAGTAATAAGTGGTTGAGGCCAGCGGCACGCCGGCAAGATTGGCAACGGCCCTGTGCCTGACGCCCCTCACCCCTTGATCAACAATCAGTTTGAGTGTCGCTTCCAGGATGGCAATCCTGCGGGCCTGGCCATCGCTGCGACTGGCCTGGCGGCCGATATAGGGTAGTGGCTGTAACATCTGTCGACTTCCTTGCATTGGGTTACTGGATACTAACCCCAAGTCAGCAAAGCGGAAACCCGCGACCACCCCACCAAATCACTGTTTGCCGATGAATTAGGCAAAGATACTGCCGTATTCATACAGTGGCCCCCGATCTCACGCCAACAAAGGCGAGCTTTACCTCAGCTTCTGCTGAATTATGCCACCCGCTTGAGCTTGCCTTGAAAACTGCTAATATAATCCAGCAGAATTACATATAACTTATAATTATATAAATCACAGCACGAGCATTGAAAACAGTATGAAACAGGCACAGCAGCTCATTTACCTGGACGCCAATGCCACTACACCGGTATTGCCCGCCGCCGCCCAGGCCGCCATGGATGCCATGGAACATCTCTACGGCAACCCTTCCAGCAGTCATATCACAGGTCTCCAGGCCAAGGCATTGATGGAGCAAACCCGCTCTGCGGCGCGCAGGCATCTGGGTACGGGGGCCGGCAAGCTGGTGTTTACCAGCGGTGCCACCGAAGGTATTCAAACCGCTATTTTGTCGGCATTGGTTGCCAGCCGCGACAAAGGCGTGGCCGACAACGCCTGCATTTTGTATGGCGCCACCGAACACAAGGCCGTTCCCGAATCCCTCAAACACTGGAACAAGGTGCTTGGCCTCAATGCCGAGGTGCTGGCAATTCCCGTCGACCAACAAGGTCGGCTTGATCTTGAATTTATCGCCCAAAAGGCCCCTGCTGCTGTGCTTATCTGCACCATGGCAGTGAACAACGAAACCGGCGTTTATCAAGATATGGCGGCGCTGGAGCAAAGCATCCGCCAGGCCAATCCACTGGTATTCTGGATGGTGGACTGTGTGCAGGCACTGGGAAAATTACAGTTAAACCTCGCCGCCACCAGCATCGACTACGCGCCTTTCAGTGGCCACAAGTTATACGCCCCCAAAGGCATTGGCATGCTTTACATCCGTGAGGGTGCACCCTTTACGCCCTTTATAGCCGGTGGTGGCCAGGAAGGAGGCCTGCGCTCAGGCACCGAAAACCTGCCCGCCATGGCCGCGCTCAAAGTGGTGCTCGATATGCTCAATGGCGAAGGCGCGCAGCAATTTGCCGATAAAGATACCCTCAAACATTACCGGGTGCGGTTATTGGATGCACTCAGGAACGCCTTTGGTGATGTGGTGCTCAACCACAGTTTGGATAATACGGTCCCCACCACGCTGAACTTTGCCATTCCTGGATTTTCCAGCAAGGAAATCATGGACTTGTTTGATGCGGCAGGGATCCGTGTCAGCTCGGGCTCAGCCTGCAGCTCCAAGGTGACCGGCAGTTTTGTGCTGGATGCCATGGGTCTGCCGCGCTGGCAAAGCGAGTCGGCCATCCGCATGTCCTTTGGCCCTGCCATGACTGAAGCTGAACTCAATGCCGCCTGCGAGCGCATTGTGGAGGCTGCCTCTTCGCTGCGCCACTCTTGTCTGCTGTCGCTGGACTCCCGTCGCAGCGATGGGGATCGCGAGCCGCTGTCTGGTCTGGTGCAACTGAAAGACGATGGCGCCTGCTGCTGGATTTACACCGACCCACAAAGCCGTGAGACTCTGATAATTGACCCATTACCTGCACTGAAAGACAGGCTGCTGAACCTCATCCGCTGCCAGGAGTTACCTGTGGTGGCGGTTATTGACACCCATGGCCATGGCGATCATCACAGCAATCGCGATGACATTGTGGCCGGGCTGTCGCTCAGCGGCGCCTGTAATCAGCTTGGCTGGCCGGCTGCTGCCGCTGACTGCCAATGGCAAGGTGAGCGCTTTAAGTGTATTTCGGTGGGCAGTAACAAACTGCTGCGCCTGCCAAGCCCAGGCCATACCGATGACAGCCAGACGCTGATCCTGATTGATGACCAGGGCAAGCTCTTGTTCGCCTTCGTGGGTGATACAGTGCTGCCCGGCAGCATTGGTCGCAGTAATTTCCCCTCGTCGTCATCCAAGGCCTTGTTTCATAGCCTCAAGGCGCTATATGCGCTGCTGGGAGACGACACCCTGCTGCTGTCATCACACGATTACCACAACGACTTTTTCACCAATTTCGCCGTGGAAATGCAGCAAAGCCCGCTGTTGGCTGCAGCGCTGCAACACCGCGTGGATGAGGCGGGTTTTGTGGCACAAAAAGATGCCATGGATGCCACACTGGAAGACAAGCAGGGTGAGACCATCATGTGCGGCGCCTACGGCAGCTGCCAGGGCAGCAAGCAAATCCATGAGTACAGCGCCGGTGCACTGGATGCGTTGCTGCAGGCAGATCCAAATGCCCTGGTGCTGGATATCCGTGAGCCCCATGAATATAAGCTGTCTCACCGTGAAGAGCGCTGCATCAACGTGCCTCTGACCAGGCTGGCAGGCTTTGTGGCCCGTGAACCTGATGCCCGCAGCCGCCCATTGGTGCTGATCTGCCGCAGTGGCAGCCGCTCAGCCGTGGCTGCCAAAGCACTGGAGCGCTTCGGGTTCAGTGCCATCGCCCATGTGGCTGGCGGCTATGCCTTGAGTTAGCACCGAGCTACAAGCAGAGTGCAGGCTCATAAGCCAAGTAAAAGCGCCTTAGGGCGCTTTTTTGTGCGCCGCTTCCAAGCTTTGGCCAAATTTTACAACTACTGCCGCGGTTTTTGGCCCAGATCATAAGACGGCAATACCAAGCCTGCTAAAAAGGTGCGCTTTGACTATCAGGGACGTCTGATGCACTTTTACCGCTCTCCCAAATCTATTCACGCCTTCGATGCCAAATTCGAAGCGCAAAAAATTGCCTTTGCACCGGTCAGTTTTCAGGTCGCCCGCTGCCTGCTGGAATTTGGCATATTATCCGCCATCGACAATGCCCAAGGGGCAAGCCGCCAATCTCTGCTCGCTTCCGTCACCAAAACAGGCAAACCACTCAGTGATTATGGCCTGGGGGTACTGCTGGATATGGGCATGAGCATGGGACTGATTTGGCAGGAGGGTGAGCGGTATCTGCTCGACAAGACCGGCCATTTTTTGCTGCACGATGAGATGACCCGCACCAACCTCAACTTTATGCACCACATTTGCTATCAGGGCATGTTTGCCCTCGAGCAGGCCCTGGTGTCAGGTAAACCCGAGGGGCTCACTCAGTTTGGCGATTGGGATACCCTTTACCCGGCGCTCTCTTCGCTGCCAACTGACGCCAAAGACAGCTGGTTCAGTTTCGACCATTTTTATTCAGATCACGCCTTCGATGCCCTACTGCCTTTGGTGCTTGGCGACAAACCGGCTCATCTGGTGGATATCGGTGGTAATACCGGCAAATGGGCACGGGCCTGCTGCGGCTATGACAGCGACATCAGGATCACCATAATGGACTTGCCGCAGCAAATTCGTCTTGCCCATGACGCCTGCGCCGAGGCCGGATTGCTGGGACGGATAGATTTTCTGGAAACCGACTTGCTGGCAACCAACCCTGCTTTTGTCGAGGCGGCAGACATGTACTGGATGAGCCAGTTTCTCGATTGCTTCAGCGAGGCACAAATTCTGGCCATCCTTAAACGCACCGCACAGGCCATGGGCACAGACAGCAAACTCTGTATTCTGGAAACCTTTTGGGATAAACAGCCAAACGCGGCGTCAGCCTATTGCATCAACGCCACCAGCCTCTACTTTACCGCTATCGCCAATGGAAACAGTCGCATGTATCACTCAAGGGTGTTTATTGAACTGATAGATAAAGCGGGGCTTAGCATCGACTGGCAGCAGCACGGCATCGGCCTGGGTCACAGCCTGTTATGTTGCAGCAAACGGTAAGCAATACTTATCAATTGAGTAAAATGATTAAAATATTATTATTTAAGGCAAGCTTTTAGAATGGGCACATCAGATTAGAGGAGTGCCCTTATGACTCATCGCCACGCCAGATTGCGCCAACCACTGCATCACCGACTGCATCAGAAAGCCGCCAAACTGCCAAGCCCCATGGGCGGGCTGGCACTGGCCATTGCCAGTCTTGGCTGGACCCTGGAAAATGTGTTTCCAGCAGCGGGGGGCAAATTACAGCTTCTGGGCAGTATCATTGCCGCAGCCTTACTGCTGCCACTGACTGCCAAATTTGTGCTGCATCCAAAGCTGCTCAAAGAAGAGCTCTCGCACCCGGTACTTGGCAGCGTTATCCCCACCTATGCCATGGCATTGATGGTGGTATCCCGCTGTTTGGGCGACTATTTTGCCGCCGCAGGCGAAAGCCTGTGGTTGACTGCTGTGAGCCTGCACCTGGGCTTTTTGGCGACATTCTGTTTCCACCGCTACCGTAATTTCTCGTTGGATCACATGGTGCCCAGCTGGTTTGTGCCGCCCATTGGCATTATCGTGGCCGCGGTAGCCTTTCCACCCCATGGCCCACGCCTGCTGGCGGAAACCCTGCTGTGGTTTGGCATGATTGCCTACCTCATTATGCTGCCACTGATGCTGTACCGGCTTATCTTTCGCACCGCCGTGCCCGAAGCCGCCCAGCCTACCCTGGCCATTTTGGCAGCGCCTGCCAGCCTGTCACTGGCCGGCTACCTGAGCCTTATCCCAACGCCCTCCGTCGTTATCGTCGCTTTGCTGCTGACGGTGGCCATTCTGATGACCAGCATCATCTACCTGGCCTTCTTCCACCTTTTGAGGCTGCCATTCAGCCCGGGGTTCGCTGCCTTTACCTTTCCCATGGTCATTGGCGCAACCGCCCTCTTTAAAACCTGCCAATGGCTGACACAGATGGATGCCCCAGGCAGTTTGGTAACCGCAGTACATCACCTCGCCGTCACCGAACTTGCCGTAGCGGTTGCAGTCGTCAGCTTTGTCAGTTTCAAATACCTGGCACACTACTTCCCACAGGGCGCCAAAGCTGCACATCAATAAGGAATTATTTAACAAGTCAGCATGCTTGCCACTGCTGACTTGTTATTATTTTTACCAATAAAGGTTGCACAAGATAAAACATAAAATTAAAACCAATGGACATAATGCCAATTTAACAAGATGACAAACCGTATAAAATACCATCCTGAAACATTTTGTTTCATTAATCGACAAAAAAATAAAAAAACACAACACTTAATTGTTAAATATTTTACGCTACCGCTCATATCAATATCATTGAAATGTTAATACGGTGATAATTTACAAGCCTTAAAATAACATTAATTTTACCTCCAGCGCTTAAGCAGGCAACAAAATGGCGAAGCCCGCCCGCAAACACCATTAAATGTTAATTTTTGTTAGCAATAATATTTCAAAATTATTAACAATTGCATTTTGCTAACCCCTTTTTCCAATGTTGCACCTGTTAATTCAATGTGATTACATCCGGCTTAGGAGCGATATTTTGTCACCCAAGTGCTAACTTTGAGACAACTCTTCGCTCCATAAAATCAAATAACAGATTTTAAGTGTCAGGGAGAAAATCATGCTTGTTAACAATTCATTGGCCAAAGCGATTCGCTTTGCGCTAATTGGTGGTGCAGCATCTGCTGTAATCACCAGTGTGCCAGCACTTGCAGAGGAAGCTGTGGATGCTGCCAAAGTAGAACGTATCTCAGTTACCGGGTCGCGGATCGTGCGCGAAGGCGCTATCGCGCCAACCCCAGTAACCATCGTTACCGGTGAAGAATTGTTGGCTACTGGTGCCACTAATATCGGTGAGGCACTGAACCAACTGCCCGCACTCGGTAACACCTACTCGCTCGCAAACTCTGGTCGTTTTATCGGCACTTCAGGTTTGAACCTGCTGGACCTGCGGAAAATGGGTACTGCTCGTACTCTGGTTCTGGTTAACGGCAAACGCCATGTTTCCAGCTCAGCCGGTACATCTTCCGTTGACGTGAATACCATCCCAAGCGTTTGGGTAGATAAGGTAGAAGTTATCACCGGTGGCGCATCAGCTATCTATGGTGCCGACGCTGTAACCGGCGTAGTAAACTTTATTCTGAAAAAAGATATTCAGGGATTGGATGTATCCGCCACCCTGGGCGTTGCCAGCGACAGCGATCATCAGAAAGACCGCTTCTCTTTGTCGTACGGTACTGATTATGCCGAAGGCCGCGGTAATGTTGCTTTTGCAGTCGAATACAGTGCTCAAAGCCAACTGACTGCCTATGATCGTGATGAAACACGCACTTCGTATTCATCCCTGGTAAATAAAGATCGCCCCTTGGATGCCAATGGCAAGCCAATTGACGATAACGACCCATCTAATCCTGATAAAATCCTGACCCCTAACGCCGGTCACTATACCATCAGCAACGCAGGTACTTTCCTGCTCGACGGTTGGAAGACTTTCAATCCGGATGGTTCTCTGCGCGATGTGTATCGTGGCACCAACATCGATGGTATCCGCTGTGCTGACTGTGACATTACCAACCTGAACCAGTTTGTAGAATTACAACCTGAATTCAAACGCTACAACGTCAACTTCAAAACAAATTATGAGTTCAACGACGATCTGAACCTGTATTTTGAAGCCAAGTATGTTAACAGCCAGTCTACCGACGAAGGTCAGCCAGCATTTTTCTTTGGCAATCCTGTAAATACTGTATCCATTGACAACGCTTTCATGACTGACGAATTGCGCCAGTTGATGCAGGACAATGGCAAGACTTCGCTGAACATTCGTCGATTCATGACCGATCTCGGTGTACGTATCGAAGATGATACTCGCGAGACTCAGCGCTATGTTTTGGGTCTTGAAGGTTTACTCGGCGAAGACTGGGATTACGAAGTATTCGCGGTATATGGTCAGACCGATCTTGAGCGAATTAACAAAAACAACCTTGTATACGCCAACTATCAAAATGCACTGGACTCCATCCTGGTTGATGGCAAGGCCGTTTGCCGTGACGAAAAAGCACGTGCAGCAGGCTGTGTACCGGTAGATATATTTGGCTTCGGTAAACCTAGCCAGGAAGCGATTGACTACATCAACACAACCTCAGTTGGTAGTTCTGTCATCAAGCAGACCGTACTGGGTGGAAGCTTAACCAACAGCGCACTGTTCGATCTGCCAGCTGGCGCCGTGGGCTTCTCTACCGGTATCGAATATCGTAAAGAACAAAGTGAAATCTTTGAACCAGACAACGCTGAAGGCACCTTCTTTAACGTACTGGGCGAAGACAAGGGTGATTTCGATGTAAAAGAAGTTTTCGCCGAAATGACGCTGCCACTGTTGGCCGATCTGCCTCTGATCCGTCAGCTCGACCTGGATCTGGCCATCCGTTTTGCTGATTACAGCACCATCGGCAATGCCACAACCTGGAAAGCAGGTATCAGCTGGGAAGTAATGGATGATCTGCGTGTGCGCTCCACCTATGCCGAAGCCATCCGTGCACCTAACATCTCTGAGCTGTATGGCGCCGAAAGCCAAACCTTCTTCAGCGTTGATGATGTTTGTAAATCATCTGAGCTGGATCAATTGCAGGACTCCACTCTGCGTCGCCAAAACTGTGCCGCCCTGGGCATTCCAACCAGCTTTGACTCAGATTACGACTCCAAGACTCTGGAAGGCCTGAGCGGTGGTAACCGTGAGCTGAAAGCGGAAGAGTCCACCAGTTACACTGTTGGTGTGATCTACCAGCCAACCTATGTTGATGGTCTGTCTATCAGCGTAGACTACTGGGATATCAAAATTGACGATGCCATCTCAGCTGTTGGTGCTCAGGACATCATCAATCGCTGCGTCGATTCACCAACCGGTATCAATAACGAGTATTGCTCACTGATCACCCGTGATTCAGGTAGCCACGAAATTACCCTGATCAAGCAATACGCTCTGAACGTAGCCTCGTTGGAAGCCAACGGTATCGACTTTGATATCGGCTACAACTTTGATGCATTCGGCGGTGATTTCCGCACCTCAGTAGTGGCAACCAAACTGTTGAATCGTAAAGACTTCTCTTTCCAAGATGAGCCAGACACCTTCGAACAGTTTGCGGGCACCACCGGTTATTCTGACTGGCAGGCTAACCTGACCCTGAACTACAGCCTGGAAAACTGGAGCGCCCTGTGGCGTACCCGTTACCTGTCTGGAGTAAGCCTCTACACTGATCAGGAGCTGGCTCTGAACGCCAACCCAAACAACGTATTGACCTATGGTGAGTACTACATCAGTGACGTTTCTGTTGCTTATGAGTTTGAATCAGGTGTGACGCTGAAGTTTGGCGTGGATAACGTACTGGATGCCGATTTGCCTTATGGCTCTACCGGTACCGGTTCCGGTTCTGCCGCTTACGACAACGTAGGACGTTTCTTCCACACTACAGTTAGCTTTAAGATGTAACTGATCCCATCCAAGTAGCAAAACGGCACTCTAGGGTGCCGTTTTTTTATCTCAAAGTCGGGAGTAAGAAGAGCCGAATGTAGGGTAGCCCGCTTACTATCAGGCTTCATTCTGAAGCTTGTATCTACATCAGACATGTTAACAATTGCTCGTTTAATCTCCAGCCAGAGATTGTTAACAAAACTCAATAAATTAATTATTCCTGAATACAGCTCACAAATTAAACCGCATTCAATTTCAAATACACTCAAAAAACACCCTAAGACTGTTTAATTTTAAGACAGGCACACTTTTTTTCAGTTAAATACTGTTAAGCAAAATGAGTATTAATCAGAAAATAAAAACAACTGACAAACCTCAATGTGATTACCGTGCAACAGTATTAAACAATAAAAACCCACCAACTCACCACAGCCGTTACATATCACCTCATAACAAAACGCACTGCACCAAAATTGTTTGAATTATGTTTAAAAAATCTCACGCAAAACCAAATTTGAGCAACAAAAGGCCACACAAGTGCGGTTGTTGCACCTGTTAAATCGATGTGGTTATATCTCCGGCCAGACGATTTTTGGTTACCTTTGTTTTTATTTGTATCCGGATTTCGTTCTATATAAAAAAGCAAAACACAATATTAAGTGTCAGGGAGAAATTCATGCTTGCTAATAATTCATTGGCCAAAGCTATCCGCTTTGCGCTGATCGGTGGCGCTGCCGTAGCTGCCAGCACCCCAGCATTCGCCGAAGAAGCCGTAGACGGTGCCAAGGTTGAACGCATCGCCGTTACCGGTTCACGCATCCAGCGTACCGATATGGAAACCGCTAATCCTGTAATCGCATTTGACGCTGCTCAAATTCAAAAAACAGGTGTATCTACTGTTGCAGAATTCCTGCGTGAAAACGCCGCTGCTGGTGGTTTCAACGAATCTTCAACCCTGAGCCAGGCTGCCGGTGCTTCTTCTGTCGGTCTAAAAGGTTTCAGCTCTGAATATACACTGATCCTGCTGAACGGCCGTCGTCTGCCTAAAAACTCTGCTGGCGGAATCTTTACCGACATCAACCAAATCCCAATGGCAGCTGTTGAGCGCATCGACATTCTGCCTGACGGCGCTTCAGCCATTTATGGTTCTGACGCCGTTGCTGGTGTAATCAACATCATCACCAAGAAAGACTTTGAAGGCGTTGCTATCAGTGCCAAATACGGTGCAGCCATTCAAAGCAGCGGTCTGAAGACTGAGAACATCGACGGCAACGAAGCCCAGTTCTCTATCGTTGCTGGTGTAAGCAACGACAAGACCAATATCCTCTTCACCGCTGAGCACTTCTCTCGCGACCCAATCCAAGCGGTTGATCGTGAATTTGGCCGCACTGCTTTCATCGAAGGCCATGAAGGCGGCGAAGGTCGTTCTACCTGGGGTATCCCTGGTTTTACCAGCATCAATTCTACTCTGGATGCGAATGGTGATCGTCTGGACAATGCTGCCAAAGGTCAGGGCTCCAAGCCATGGTCCAACTGCCCGGAAGATCAGGTATTCAACGGTCGCTGTCTGTACGACTTCGCTCCGCTGTATCAGTTGCAGCCAAAATCTGAGCGTCAGTCTATCTTCACCAGCATCAACCATGAAGTGAATGACGATCTGAGCTTTGACGGCCAGTTCCGCTACACCCGTGCTTACACTCTGACGTCTAACGCGCCAGCACCGGGTCAGGTTGACGTATCTAACAGCCCATTCCTGGCTGACTTCCTGCGCAACGATCGCTACAAAGACGACCCAGCTCTGGCTGAAGAAATCATCAAGCTGGTTGAAGCCGGTGAAGCGACTGTAGCCGTTGGCCGTCGCTATGTTGATTTTCCAAACCGTGAAAAAGACAACACCAACGAAACCTTCGAAGCTGTTGGTGGATTCATCTACCACATCAGCGATGACTGGTCTTTGGATTTCGACCTGGGCCACTCTAAGCTGACTAACCGTCAGGTTGGTCGTGCCGGTCAGCTGCTCGCCAAAGAAGTATCTGATGCGTTCAACAGCGCTGATTCAAAACTGAATCCGTTTATCATCAACGACTGCAACTCTCCTGAGCTGTCCGGTATCTGTAAAGATCTGCAGGCCGCTATCCACCGTACCGGTGAGTACGAAGTGACCTTCACTTCTTTGGTAGCCTCTGGTTTGACTCCATGGGAACTGCCTGGTGGTGAAATCGGTGTCGCTGTTGGTGTGGACTTCCGCGCTGAGAAATACACTGATCGTTCTGATCCAGCTTCTGTTGCCGGTCAGGTAATTGGTGGCGCAGGTTCTAACGGCGGCGGTACTTTCGACAATGCTGCTGCATTTGCTGAATTCTCACTGCCAATCCTTGAGAACATGGAGCTGAACCTGGCCGTGCGTAACGACGCTGCGGACTGGGAACTGGGTGATGCCTCTGAGACCACCTACTCAGCCAAAATCTCTTACCGCCCAATTGACGAGCTGCTGCTGCGTGCCTCTTACGGTACCGGCTTCAAGGCGCCAAACCTGGACGATCTGTTCACTGCCGAGTCTGCCGGTGTGACCCGCGGTATTGACACCAAGCGTTGTAACGAGCTGGGTGGCAACGAATGTACCCGTGTTGAACTGAACTCCAAGAGCGGTGGCAACCCAGAGCTGAAGCCAGAAACTTCTACATCTTACAACCTGGGTGCTGTGTACCAGATCACCGACGACCTGTCTGTGTCTGTTGACTACTGGTCGCTGCAAATCAACGATGTAGTAGGTTCTCTGTCTCTGCAGGAAATCCTGGACGAAGAAGCTGCAGGTCGTCTGACTCAGCTGGTAGTTCGTAACTCTGAAGGTAAGCTGACTGACACCGCCCGCGAAGGTTATGTACGCAGTAACCTGCAAAACCTGACCGAGCGCAGCGCTACCGGTATCATCTACAATGTTCAGTATGGCAGCGAGTTCTCCTTCGGTGAGCTGCGTGCCAACCTGAAGGCCGAGCAGTACCTGAGCTATGAGACTCAAAACTCTGCCGTTCAGCCTCTGTGTGATTCAGTTGCTGACGATGCCATGCGCAAGTTCAACGTTAACGCTGGCGTAACCTATGCCAACGACGACTTCGAAACCTCTCTGAACATGCGCTACCTGCCTGGTTACGATGACTACGAGAAGCGCAACACTGTTGGTAAGACCTGTGAGCTGATTGGTTACTACGGCGCCGACGTTGACAAAGAAGGCAACGTAATCGATGCAGGCCGTCCTCAGCACGTAGCCAGCTACTTCCAGCTTGACTGGACCACCGGCTACCACCTGAACGAAGCCAGTAAGGTAACCTTCGGTATCCGTAACCTGCTCGACAGACAGCCTTCGTTCAGCTCACCTAACGACTGGCCTTTCTATGATCAGGGCACCTACAGCAACGTCGGTCGCTTCTTCTACGCTCAGTACGATCTGAAGTTCTGATAATCCAAGCTGTATAAAAAGGCACCCCCGGGTGCCTTTTTTATTACCTGAAGAAACTCAGTTTAATCAACTAAACCCTAAATAATGGGCCCCAATCACCATAGCGCTGGCGGCTAGCAGCAGCATTAGCATAAAACGCCAGATAAAACGCACCCAGGCGCTGAATTCCACCCGGCACACACCCAGTGTCGCCATCAAAGACGCCGACGTCGGCACCAAAATGTTGGTAAAGCCATCGCCAAGCTGAAACGCCAGCACTGCCACCTGACGGCTGACACCGACGATATCGGCAAGGGGTGCCATCAGTGGCATGGTCAGGGCAGCCTGACCCGAGCCTGAGGTCACAAAGAAATTAAACACCGACTGGAACAGCAGCATAAACCAGGCAGATAAGGCATCGGGCAAGTGGCCAATAAAACCGCCGGCGGCGGCAAGCACACTGTTAAGCACCGATGGCTCGGTTGGGCCACCTTTACCGAGCAAAATCAAAATGCCCGCGGCACTGCCAACCAAGAGGCAAGGCTCCAGCATGGTGGCGGCGCCTTCTTTAAAAGCCCTCGCCATACCGTTCAGCGTGAGGCCGTTCAGCTTAAACAGCACACCAATAACGCCAACCACCAGGCCCATGGTAAAGAACTGGCTGGCAATCTCCGGAATAAACCAATGCTTAACCACCACGCCCCAGATCACCCAGCCCATGGTGGCGGTAATGGCCGCAAGCACCAATATATCGCCAAGATTAAAGCGGCTCTGGTGCCCTGACTCCTTGTTGTCGCCGTCGCGAAAGGCCGCATCTGTGGCAAAACTATAAGAAAGCGTTGGGTTTTTCTTAATTTTGCGGGCGTAGAGCATGGTAAAGGCGATACCAAGCAGGGTGAAGCCTATCCACATAGGTACCCGCACCGCTGAGCCCGAAAGCACTGGAATTCCGGCTATGCCCTGGGCAATGGCCACGCTGAAGGGATTCATCCAACTGGCGCCAAAGCCTACCTGGGTGGCCACGTAAGTCACCATCACAGTGGTAATGCCATCGTAACCAAGGCGGATCATCAGCGGGCAGATAATAATGGCAAAGGCGATAGCTTCTTCCCCCATACCAAACACGGCGCCGCCGAGGGAGAACAGGCAAAAAAGCACAGGAATAAATAAAAACTCCCGCCCCTGGGTGTGGTGAATAAGCCGCAAGATGCCGTTATCTATGGTGCCGGTGGCCATTACCACCCCGAAAGAGCCGCCAATAACCAGCATAAACATGATAACGCCGACGGCGCTGCCCCACTTATCACCGGATACCAGACCTTCGAACATGTAGTTGAAAAATCCCTGGCCAGCCGGGTCGAACGCCGGCACCGGCTTAAGCAGCGGTTCACCCTGTTCATCAACGGCATAACGGAAGGAGTCCGGGTTAACCACATCGCGGCTCTTCTCTACTCCGTCCTGTAAAAAGGTCACGGTTTGGGTGTCAAAGGAGCCCGCTGGCACCAGGTAAGTGAGCGCCGCCGCAAGCAGCGCCACAAAGAAGATGATCACCAGAGTATCTGGCATCGGCATGGCGGTTTTGGCTACCGGAGCAGCCTGGGTGTTGGCAGTCATATTATTGTGTTTATCCAAAGCCTTGAGCAAAACCCAGCACTATACCTCAGTTGGCTTACCCTGTCCTTAAGGCCGCTCCCTCACGCCCGTTGCAAGATGGCAAATGATGCACAGGCCCTGTTGCTGATAAAAACGTGGGCCAGTTAAAGCTTTGCAACTATTCCCCTGTCGCAGTCTTTTTTATTGCCCAGCCGCTTTATAAAATTTCGTATGGGTATCAGTCACTTTTATATTCATCAATCATGAAATACACACTCAAACAAATTGCAGTTTTCGATGCGGTGGCAAGCCTTGAGAGTGTCTCTGGGGCGGCCCGTAAACTATCAATGACCCAGTCGGCGGTAAGCATGTCACTGCAGCAGCTTGAAAACCTGTTGGGCAGGCCACTTTTTATTCGCCAGGGCAACCGCTTAATTCTCAGTCATTGGGGAACCTGGCTTAAACCCCGAGCCCGCAAGCTGCTGTCCGACGCCCAGCAAATCACCATGGGGTTGCACGATCAGCATCTGTTATCCGGCAGTCTGCCGGTCGGCGCCAGCCAAACCGCGGCCAAACATCTGCTTGGGGATCTCATCAGCCGGATTGATGCCGACTTCCCGCAAATTCATATTGGGCTGATGGTAGAGAACACCGAAAACGTGATTCAGGCAGTGCTGGACTATGAGATAGAGCTTGGGATCATTGAGGGGCGCAGTGATGACAGCCGCCTGTGTGTCGAGCCCTGGCTTGACGATCATCTGGTGGTGATAGCGGCTCCGCACCACCCTTATGGCAAGTACGGCAATGTCAGCCTGTCACAGCTGGAGCAGGCCAAATGGGTATTGAGGGAGCAAGGCGCGGGCACACGGCGGATTTTCGATGCTGCCATCCATGGCAATCTCGACCGGCTGAATGTATGGCGGGAGTACGAGCAGGTGACAGTGCTGAAAACGCTGGTCAAAAACGGCCCTTACCTGAGTGCACTGCCCTATTTGGATGTAGAAAAAGACGTGGCAGCCAATCAGCTGATAATCCTGCCAACGCCCAAGCTAAATATGAAGCGCCAGCTGTCGTTTATCTGGCGCTGTGACAGCGGCGAGAGCCCTCTGAGGGATTGCGTGATTGCCGAGGCCCGCCGTCTGGCACGCCACCGGCACTCTTGACCTGTCGCCGCTCTTAACCTGTCACCGCTATGACTTTGGCGGACGCAGGCTATGCTGTGGCGGTGGCAGGCGATGCGCTGCAAAGCAGTTTTATCAAGGCATCGCGGCGCACCAGCCCTTTGAGCACACCGGCTTCCACCACAGGCAGTACCGCAGGGGTCGCGGCCGCTGCGCCCCGAAGCCGCTCTTCATAGGCCTGATACTGACCGCCCAGCCAATGCCCTTCTGTGCTGACCGGAAACAGCGCCTCACGGTTCACCACCCAAAACTCCAGCAGCGGCAGCAAAACCTCATCCGGTGACAGGGTACTGAGCGACTTTTGCATCAGGTCCCGCACACAATAACTGCTATCAGCGCCAAACTCCTCGGCCCACAGGCCACGAATGGCATCCTGGGCGCTGAGAACCCCCACCAGGCGCCCACCGTTATCGGTTACCGGACACAGGCTTTCACCGGCCTGCTCCATTTCTGACAACGCCTGCCACAGACTCATGCCGGGCTCAAGGCTGGTTGCAGGTTCAAGAATGTCTTTTACGGTCAATGTGCTTAAGCGTGTGTTCATAAGTTTGCTCTCTTTTACGGCGAAGAAGGTTTGGGCGGCCATGGCGTCTTGATTGACAGCATTGGCACTGGAGTCTGTCGCGGGTACCAATTGCAGCGCTTTGCTCGCGTTTGCCCCGGGTGTTGTCAGCTTGATTGCAGAATTGGTCGTGGCATTTCCTTTACATGAGCCAAGGCGCTCAAGCCGGAACAGCCCAAGCCCGACCAGCAAGGCGCCACCGACTATGTTGCCGAGGGTCACGGGGATAAGGTTGGCAACAATCAGATTGACCGGTGCCAGCGCCGCCAGTGCCTGGCTATCCAGGCCATGGGCCAGCAGTTGAGGCTCAGGGATAATCGCGGCAAACACGGCGCCAAGTGGCAGCAAAAACAGGTTGGCAATGCTGTGCTCAAAGCCACTGCTGACAAAAAGGGCCACTGGCAAAACCAACAGCAGCGCCTTGGTGCCAGGCGCCTTGGTTAAGAATGTCAGCCACACTCCAAGGCACACCAACAGGTTACAAAGCACACCGAGGAAGAACGCCTGCCACCAGCCGTGATGCAGCTTATGCAGCGCAGAATTGATGGCATGAATGCCCCAAAGGCCGCCATCAAGCTGCCAAAGACCCGCCAGACTCACCATGGCCACCAGCAGCAAAGCGCCAACCGCATTACCGGCAAACACAGTGCCCCAGGCTTTCACAAGCCCGGCGGCGCCAATGTGCCCTTCTGTCCAGGGGATGGCGCTCAGCACTGTGCCGGTGAACAGCTCCATATTCAAAAGCACCACCAAAATCAGCCCGACACTGAAGGCAAGCGCGCCCATAAGCCGCACCAGTCCCCAGGGCGCGGCCGCGGCACCTGTGGTGACAGTGAGGTAAAACACAAACGCAAGGCCGATAAACACCCCGGCATAAAGCGCTCTGGCAAAACGTGCCAACGCGGGCTTGGCCAGTTTGGCCGCCATGGCATTGGCAACCTCATCGGCAATCGATAGCCGGCCGGGGCAGGCACCCGGCGGAGAATTGAGGTGAGTTGCGATTCCATCAGGCGGCGAGGCACCGACATCCGGGGCCGCCTGGCCACCTTGATGACTTACATACATAGGCTGTCCCTTGTGTATTTGGGGTATGGGTTCATGCGGTGGAAGCACAACAGGGCTCTGGCTTAGCATGAGACTCATCGCTAAAGCTTGGCGTCAGCACTAAAGCTTAGGCATTAAATCAATGAGTTAAAACCCATTGGCTCACCACCACGGCGCCAATGTAACAAGGTGAAACGATAGAAAATATCGAAGACTTTTGATGGTTTGTATCAAGCGAATTGATAGTAGGCGCGCTGCTGGCGACAATTCCAGCACGGCGTTCTACGCAGCCGCATTGCGAGTATGGATAAGGCGCCCAATAGCGCCGAAAAAGGTGAAATAAGCGGCTGTCTGCGCCCAGAACGTCAATATCCGGCTCAACCAAGCGACCATCAAGATGGCAGCAGAATGCGTTTACGGGGGCGTCAAAGCAGCGATAACGGCGCCACTGATGAATAAACACCCAGCTTTTGCATAAAAGCCAAGCTGTGTCGGGAAGGTGCGAATAAGTCCCGTGCTTGCTCTGCGTGAGCTTAAAGTGGATAGATGCAAGGCACAGTTCACAGCGAATGGCCCTGGTCCTTCGCACCTCTTTGATTTCAAAAGCAGGTAACGCAGCAGATACCGCTGTAAGCCACGCTCTTCGGGGCTTTGATAGCAACACCATTTCGGCGTTATTCAACTTCAACAGGACGGCGGGGGCGCCCAGCCATGCCCTCAGTTGAGTGCCTTGAACTGTTGCTGCTATCAAAGCCAGAGCTGTGCGACGACTTGTTCGCACCTTCCTTAGATTAAAGCGGCATTTTCCCTACGCAATTATCGTGCCCCGGCGCAAGGGGGTGCAGGCGCAAAAATGCGGGTATGTGCCCTTTGTCGCAAATCGACAAACAGGGTCCTTCAGAAAGATTGATAGTTAATGTTAGCGGGTTGCAGCTGTGGTAACATTTTTAACAGGTAAATTGGTAAGACCAATTTGAGCAGATTTCAGGACCCCGGGTTTTCGAAGGTTTAAGGTTAATTCCGCGCCTCCCCAAAACCGCTCTGACGGGCAGTTCACCCAGGTGATATGCCCCACGCCAAGGACGACCTCAAGCTGGTCACGCAGGCTCAACCCGCTGTTTTTTTGGGGATCAAACATGTCAGAAGCAGCAAAACCCACCGAGGCCACCGGCCTCAATGAGACCGAAATGGCCTCTGCCAGCGATATCGCGGACAAAAGCTACCGCGAGCTGCATCGTCCAGCCTCGGAGTTTCCATCCCGCGAAGCCTATTTGGATCATGAACTTAAGATCATGAAACCCAGACGCTGGGGCCTTAACCTGCCCGGCCGCGACTTTAATTTTGAATGGGAAGATCTGGTGCCCGCCATCGCAGGTACCATAGGTATTACCGTGATGTACTCTGCGGTAATGGCCGCCTGGGCTTCGGGTCTTACCGAGCGCTGGGATCACGTCAACCTGGGCGCCGACTTTATCATTTCGGTGGTGCGGGTCGAAATGCTGATTCCCGCCCTGCTCTTCTGTATTATCAGTTCCGGCTTTATCAATCCCCGCGCCAACCTTGGCGGTAACCATGGCCCGATGATCCCACTGATTGGCGCCATTGCGCTGGCCGGTGCTCACCCACTGGCACTGGCAATTCTGCTGGGGGTATTCGGTCTCTTGCTGTCCTTCTTCAAAGGGGGGTCGCGGCTGGTAAACCTCACCAGCAGCGGGGTCGCCGGAGGCCTTTTGGTGTTCCTCGGCTTTATGGGGGCCAAGAGCCAGATTGAGTCTTTATTCAGTTGGGCGGGCGGCCTCGAGGCCAAGCACGCGCTGGATTACTCCTTAGGCTATGTGGCCTTCTTTATTCTGCTTGCCAACGTGGTGATTTACGCCCTGCTTGCCAAATTAGGTAAACGCTGGCTCGCCATTCCGCTGTGCTCGATTGCCGCGATTGTAATGGCCTTTGCCCTGGGCGCCGGGCTTGATCTTAAGTTCACTACGGCACCCGGTTTGCCAAACCTGAACCCTGTGTACTGGTGGGGCTCTACCGAAACCGGCTGGCAGCTTGGCCTGCCCAATATGCAGCACTTTATCGCCTCACTGCCCTTTGCCATTCTGGCGGTGGCCATGTGGTCGCCTGACTTCCTCGGCCACCGGATTTTCCAGGAGCTGAACTATCCCAAGGGCGCCGAGAAAGTGCTGATGGACGTGGATGATACCATGACCACCTGTTCGCTGCGTCAGATGGTGGGTACCGCAGTGGGCGGCGGTAACATCACCTCGAGCTGGGGTACATATATGATCCCGGCCGCCATCGCCAAGCGTCCCATTCCTGCCGGTGCCATTCTACTGGGTACCCTGTGTATTATTGTGGCGATTGTCGGTTATCCGATGGATCTGACTACCTGGCGCCCCGTGATGTCGATTGCGCTGCTGGTTGGTGTGTTCCTGCCGCTGCTGGAAGCCGGCCTGCAGATGGTGAAAGACAACCAGAGCAGCCAGGCCGCCGGGATCTGTATTTTCGGCTCCTTCGTGGCCAATCCCGTGCTTGCCTGGGCACTGACCATGCTGCTGGACAACAACGGTCTGATTGGTGACAAAGAGCGTGCCGCCAACCTGTCATTTGTTGACCGGGTGGTGATCCCGGGGCTTGCCTTCGTGATCTGTCTCGCCGCCATGCTGGCCGTGGGCATGATTGAAGGTATTCCACCACTGCTGTAACACTCACGCATACGATAAAAAGGGGCAAATGTGCCCCTTTTTCTTATTGTGCTTTTGGCCGTTGAAGCGCTATCTAATGTGTCAGATGGGACGAAATTCAGTGATCTCTGATGCCAACTTGCCACTGCCGGTTAAAAACTGCTAAGTCGGTAGCAAATTTTGCATTAATTGACCTAATCTTCGCCGCTTTTAAGTGCGACCCACCGGACCTTATGTTAATATGCAGCTGGACAATTGGTCTTACCAATTTAACTCTCAAACAAATTCACTGAGAGTCCTGTCCACCGAATCCGCCGGAAGGTCTTCCGGGGTCCTGGCCTCATCAGGGGATGTACCGCCGGGATGCAAAAGACTCGATGAGGGGAAACATCCCCGACCCTTTTCTCTAATAGAAGGTGAAGTACGATGACCGATAAAACTGAGCTGTTCCAAACCGCGTGGGAAGGATTCGTTCCCGGTGATTGGAAGTCCGATGTCAATGTACGTGACTTTATTCAGACCAACTACACCCCTTATGAAGGTGACGACAGCTTCCTGGCCGGACCCACCGCAGCCACCAACGCCCTGTGGGCCAAGGTGATGGAAGGCATCAAGGAAGAAAACCGCACCCACGCGCCGCTGGACTTTGATACCGACAAGGTATCCACCATCACCTCCCACGATGCCGGTTACATCGAAAAAGAGCTGGAGACCATTGTTGGTCTGCAAACCGATGCCCCGCTCAAGCGCGCCATGCTGCCAAACGGCGGTATTCGTATGGTGGAAAGCTCCTGCGCCGCCTATGACCGCGAGCTGGATGCCGACATCAAGTATGTTTACTCTGAGCTGCGCAAGACCCACAACCAGGGCGTGTTTGACATCTACACCCCGGAAATCCTTGCTTGCCGTAAATCAGGCGTGCTGACCGGTCTGCCTGATGCTTACGGCCGTGGCCGTATTATCGGTGACTATCGCCGCGTAGCCCTGTACGGTATCGACTTCCTGATGGCCGACAAGCTCAAGCAGTTCACGTCTTTGCAGGCTCGTTTCGAAGCCGGTGAAGATCTGCAGGCCACCATGCAGCTGCGCGAAGAAATCGCCGAGCAGCACCGCGCCCTGGCCCAGATGAAGAAAATGGCCGCCAAATACGGCTACGATATCTCTGGCCCTGCCAAAAACGCCCAGGAAGCCATTCAGTGGACCTACTTTGGCTACCTCGCCGCAGTGAAGAGCCAGAACGGTGCCGCCATGTCACTTGGCCGTACCTCCAGCTTTATCGATATCTACATCGAGCGCGATCTGAAAAACGGCACTCTGACCGAAGAGCAGGCGCAGGAGATGATCGACCACTTCGTGATGAAGCTGCGTATGGTGCGCTTCCTGCGTACCCCTGAGTACGATGAACTGTTCTCCGGCGACCCAATCTGGGCAACCGAGTCTATCGGCGGTATGGGCCTTGATGGCCGTACTCTGGTGACCAAGTCCAGCTTCCGCTTCCTGCACACCCTGTACAACATGGGCCCAAGCCCTGAGCCAAACATCACAGTGCTCTGGTCTGAAAAACTGCCACAGAACTTCAAAACCTTCTGTGCCAAGGTGTCTATCGATACCAGTTCTATCCAGTACGAAAACGATGATCTGATGCGTCCTGACTTTGAGTCTGACGACTACGCCATCGCCTGCTGCGTAAGCCCCATGGTTGTTGGCAAGCACATGCAGTTCTTCGGTGCCCGTGCAAACCTCGCCAAGACCATGCTGTATGCCATCAACGGCGGCGTGGACGAAAAGCTGAAAGTGCAGATTGGCCCCAAGTGTGACGCTATCACCAGCGAGTATCTGGACTATGACGATGTGATGTCACGTCTGGACGGCTTTATGGAGTGGCTGGCAACCCAGTATGTCACTGCGCTGAACGCCATTCACTTTATGCACGACAAGTATTCCTACGAAGCCGCGCTGATGGCCCTGCATGACCGCGACGTGCGCCGCACCATGGCCTGTGGTATTGCCGGTCTGTCGATTGCTGCCGACTCCCTGTCTGCCATCAAGCACGCCAAAGTGAAGCCGGTACGCGATGAGCAAGGCATTGCCGTTGATTTTGAAATCGAGGGTGACTATCCCAAGTTCGGTAACAACGACGCCCGCGTAGACGACATCGCCTGTATGCTGGTTGAGAGCTTTATGGCCAAAATCCGCAACAAGCAGATGTACCGCAACGCCATTCCAACCCAGTCAATTCTGACCATTACCTCTAACGTGGTGTACGGTAAGAAGACAGGTAACACCCCGGATGGTCGCCGTGCCGGTGCACCTTTTGCCCCAGGTGCCAACCCAATGCACGGCCGTGATGAGAAAGGCGCCATCGCCTCGCTCACCTCGGTAGCCAAACTGCCCTTTGCCCACGCACAGGATGGTATTTCTTACACCTTCTCCATCGTGCCCAATGCCCTGGGTAAAGATGAAAAGGCCCGTGAGCGTAACCTGGCCGCGCTGATGGACGGTTATTTCCGCCACAGCGAAAGCAATGAAGGCGGTCAGCACCTGAACGTAAACGTGATGAACCGTGAAATGCTCGAAGATGCAGTCAAGAACCCTGACAAGTATCCACAGCTCACCATCCGTGTGTCTGGTTACGCAGTGCGCTTTAACTCACTGACCCCAGAGCAGCAGCAGGATGTGATCACCCGCACCTTTACTCAAGGTTTGTAATTCAGGCGCTGGTAATTCATCAGTCGCTAAAGGACAATTGTGGCTCGCCACAATTGTCCCCTTCATCCAAACCAACCCAGGAGTTTCAATGACAGTCACAGGCAGGGTTCATTCAGTGGAATCCTTCGGCACAGTGGATGGTCCCGGCATCAGGTTTATTACCTTTATGCAGGGCTGTTTGATGCGCTGCCAATACTGCCATAACCGCGACACCTGGGATTTGGATGGCGGTAAAGAAATGCAGGTCGATGAGCTGATGAGTCAAATCATCAGCTATCGGCCTTTTTTGGATGCCAGCGGCGGCGGTGTGACTGCCAGTGGCGGCGAGGCCATTTTACAGGCCGAATTTGTGGCCGAGCTGTTCAAGGCCTGCCGCGCCGAAGGCATTCACACTTGTCTGGACACCAATGGTTTTGTGCGTAAGTACACCCCCGCCATTGATGTGCTGCTCAACAACACAGATCTGGTGCTTCTGGACATCAAACACATAGACGATGACCGGCATCAGGACTTAACCAAGGTCAGCAATCACCGCACCCTGCAGTTTGCCGAATACCTCGCCAAGCGCGGCCAGAAAACCTGGATCCGCTATGTGGTAGTCGCCGGTTTTACCGAAGATGTGCAAAGTGCTGAAAAGCTGGCTGATTTTATCGCCCCTATGGGCAATGTGGAAAAGGTGGAATTGCTGCCCTACCACGAACTGGGCAAACATAAGTGGGAAGCCATGGGCGAGGATTATCCGCTCAAGGATGTTCGGCCTCCCGGCAAAGACACCATGGAAGCCATTAAGGCCGCCTTTACGGCCCGTGGACTGAACGCGGTTTACTGAGACGTCAAACCTGAGCGCCGGTCAAAAATGGTGATTGGCGAAGCAAAAGACGAACCCGAGCCGGACTTAAAGCTCGTCCCAGTAACTTGCATCGAGGCGCTCGAAGGCTATCTTGAGAAGATTCGCCATATCGAGGTAACAGGCCTTGGCACCCAGGGGCACATAGTCGACCCCCATGGCACCCAGACGCTCCTGCAGCTGGTTGCCAAAACTGAGCAAAGACAGTGGCAATGGATGACGGGCGCGCTGCCCAAGCCACAACAAGCCCTGCAACGGCAGGCTTAAGAAAAACAGACCAATGGCTATGGCCTGGGGCAAAAATTCCCAGCCATGCAAATGGATTTGACTGGCAGCAGCAAGCACTGCCAGGGGCGGCATAAAACGCACCGCCAGCGACGTCGCCTTAACGATGCGATATTCGGGGAAAAAGAACCCCAAAGATTTCACCATGGGCCAGGCCTTCATATAACGGCGGCCATCGCCCAGGGTGGTGAAGAGTTGAAGCTTCAACCAAAGCCACCTTAAAACAGCTACAGACTGTCTTTACCTTAGCACAAAGGCAGTCGGCTCCCCAAGCGCCCGCGTTTGGCGAGAATGTGACAAAGATTTTCGGCGCCTCTGGTGCCACAGCGCCGGGCCTATTCCCGGTTAGCCAATTCATGACGCAAGAAGGTTTTATCATGTCCAATACACTGGTTCTGGTCCTCAACTGCGGCAGCTCCTCGTTGAAGTTTGCCATTCTGGATGCCACCAATGGCGACGAGAAGATTTCAGGTCTCGCCGAGTGCTTCGGCCTGGAAAATGCCCGCATCAAGTGGAAACTCAGCGGCGAGAAACACGAAGCCAGCCTGGGTGCCTTCAGCGCTCACCGCGAGGCGGTGGAGTTTATCGTTAACAAAATTCTGGTGAACGAGCCGGAGCTGAAGGCTCAGCTGATTGCCATCGGCCATCGCATCGTGCATGGCGGCGAGAAGTTCACCCATTCGGTAATCATCGATGATGCGGTAATCAAAGGCATTGAAGACTGCGCCTCACTGGCCCCCCTGCATAACCCAGCACACCTTATCGGCATTCGTGCCGCTCAGGCGTCTTTCCCTGCGCTGCCACAGGTGGCCGTGTTTGACACCGCCTTCCACCAGAGCATGCCAGACCGCGCTTACGTTTATGCCCTGCCCTACAAGCTGTACCGCGAGCACGGCATTCGTCGCTATGGCATGCACGGCACCAGCCACCTGTTTGTAAGCCGCGAGGCAGCCAAAGCGCTTGGCAAGGACCTGAGCGACACCAACGTAATCTGTGCCCACCTGGGTAACGGTGCCTCTGTGACTGCGGTAAAAGGCGGCAAGAGCGTGGATACCTCCATGGGTCTGACCCCGCTTGAGGGCTTGGTGATGGGTACCCGCTGCGGCGACCTGGACCCGTCCATCATCTACCATCTGGTTCACCAACTGGGCTACACCCTGGATGAAGTGAACAACCTGATGAACAAGCAAAGTGGTCTGCTGGGCATTTCTGAGCTGACCAACGACTGCCGCGGCATCGAAGAAGGTTACGCCGAAGGCCACAAGGGTGCGACCCTGGCGCTGGAAATCTTCTGCTATCGCCTCGCCAAGTACATCGCTTCTTACACAGTGCCTCTGGGCCGTCTGGACGCGATTGTGTTTACCGGCGGTATCGGTGAAAACTCAGACCTTATCCGCGAGAAGGTACTGAAGTTGCTCGAAATCTTTAACTTTGACGTCGATAGCGAGCGCAACCAGGCTGCCCGCTTCGGTAAGCAAGGGGTGATCACCAAAGACGGCAGCCCGATTGCCATGGTGATCCCCACCAACGAAGAGTGGGTCATCGCCGAAGACTCACTGCGCCTGGTTAACAAATAAGGCGCCAGCCGCCCCGGGACACCCCGCGGGCGGTTTTGCATTTCAAAGCATCACGATGGCGAGGCCATCACAGTAACACCATAAGAGGTACTTTATGTCCCGCAACATCATGTTGGTTCCCATAGGCACAGGCGTCGGCCTCACCTCTCTGAGCCTGGGCATGGTGCGCGCGCTGGAACGCCACGGCGTGAAAGTGCAGTTCTTTAAGCCCATCAGCCAGCAGCGCCCTGCCGATTCCGGCCCTGAGCGCTCCACCACTATTCTGTCCAAGTCTCCCACGGTCAACCCGCTGGAGCCCTTCGATATGCAGCACGCCGAGTCCCTGATCCGTACCGATCAGACCGATGTGCTGATGGAGCAAATCATTGCCCGCGCAGCGGAAATCGCCAGCAACACCGAGACCCTCATCATCGAAGGTCTGGTGCCGACCCGCAGCCATTCGTTCTCCGATGACGTGAACTATGCCATCGCCAAGGCGCTGGATGCCGACGTGATTTTCATCGCCACCCCGGGCAACGACACGCCGAATGCACTGATGAACCGTCTGGAAATCGCCTACAACAGCTGGGGCGGCAGCAAGAACAAACGCCTGATTGGTGCAGTCATAAACAAAATCGGCGCCCCCGTAGATGACGAAGGCCGCACCCGCCCTGACTTGTCGGAAGTGTTCGACCACCACGACATCCAAAAAGGCGATGCCACCGCCATGTTCCAGCTGCCCGGCAAGAGCAAGCTGCGCATCCTCGGCAGCGTGCCTTACAACCTGGATTTGGTATCACCCCGCGCCTCGGATCTGGCCAAGCACCTGCACGCACGGATCCTCAATGCCGGTGAGATGAACACCCGTCGTTTGCGCAAAGTGACCTTCTGCGCCCGCTCCATTCCCAACATGCTGAGTCACTTCCGTACCGACTCGCTGCTGGTGACCTCTGGCGACCGCTCTGATGTGATTGTGGCTGCCTGTCTTTCTGCCATGAACGGCGTGAAAATTGGTGCCCTGCTGCTTACCGGCTCCTACGAGCCTGAGCCGGAAGTGCTGAAACTGTGTGAGCAGGCGTTCGAAACCGGCCTGCCGGTGTTTATGGTGGATACCAACACCTGGCAAACCTCGCTGAATATTCAGCGCTTCAACCACGAAGTGCCGGTGGATGATGCCGTGCGTATCGAGCTGGTGCAGGAATATGTGGCCAGCCACATCGACCAGAGCTGGATTGAAAGCGTGACTCAAAACTCGCCCCGCGAGCACCGTTTGTCACCGCCGGCATTCCGCTACAAGCTCACCGAGCTTGCCCGCGAAGCCAAGAAGACCATAGTACTGCCGGAAGGCGACGAGCCGCGTACCATCAAGGCGGCCAGCATCTGCGCCGAGCGCGGCATTGCCCGCTGTGTGCTTTTAGGTAAGAAAGACGACATTCTGCGCATTGCCGCCACTCAGGATGTGGTGCTGGGCGATGGCGTAGAAATTCTCGACCCAGAGGAAATCCGTGAGCGTTATGTTGAGCCTATGCTGAACCTGCGCCGCCATAAGGGCCTGACCGAAGTGGTTGCCCGCGAGCAGCTGGAAGATAATATGGTGCTGGCCACCATGATGCTGGCTGAAGAGGAAGTGGACGGCATAGTATCAGGCGCTGTGAACACCACTGCCAACACCATTCGCCCTCCGCTGCAGCTTATCAAGACGGCACCGGGCTCCAGCCTGGTATCTTCCATCTTCTTCATGCTGATGCCGGATCAGGTACTGGTATACGGTGACTGTGCCATCAACCCGGATCCGAACGCCGAACAGCTGGCCGATATCGCCATCCAGTCGGCAGAATCTGCCAAGGCCTTTGGTATCGAGCCACGGGTTGCGATGATCAGTTACTCTACCGGTAACTCAGGCACAGGCTCAGATGTGGACAAGGTCCGTGAAGCTACCCGTATCGCCAAAGAGAAGCGCCCAGACCTTATCATCGACGGCCCACTGCAGTACGATGCGGCAGTGATGCCAAATGTGGCCCAGAGCAAGGCACCAGACAGCCCGGTGGCCGGTAAGGCAACCGTGTTTGTGTTCCCGGACCTCAACACAGGTAACACCACTTACAAAGCCGTACAGCGAAGCGCCGACCTTATCAGTATTGGCCCTATGCTGCAGGGTATGCGTAAGCCGGTAAATGACCTGTCACGTGGCGCTCTGGTGGACGATATCGTCTACACCATCGCCCTGACCGCCATTCAGGCGACCCAGGAGCAGTAATCACGCTGCAGACACAAAAACGCCGTCAACTGACGGCGTTTTTTATTGCCCATTCACAGAGGTTTATCAGACATTTTGAACAGATCTGCTCGCAAAAAGCCGATCGTCACTCAGATCAAAAACTGAAAATACCGGGGAATGGACATGGGGAAAATTCAGCCAAAAACTGCTGAACAAACAAGCGACAATTTTTTAGCCAACTGTCAAAACTTTGCTGTGCCAATCACTTAAGATAAATATCCTCACTCTTCAACACACTTGTCCACAGATTCTGTGGATAAGATGACTGGCCAATCCTCTCAGATATGACAGGTTTTGTTGCAGATCGCAATAGATCGAGCCAATCCCTTGTACTGTTTGGCGAAATTTCCGATACTTTAGCGCAAACACCTTGAAAAACGTGCGGAGCCCATGAGAGCTTTCCTGTTGGTTTTATTCTTTTTTCTGGCTGGTTGCAATGAATCGGTCGAACGTGCCACCAGCCCTAATCTGACGCCTGAGCAGGTCAGCATCGGCTTTTTCAGCGCCATATACGTGGAACGCGACGTAGCGCTGGCAAAAAAGTTTGTCGACGCTCCCATGCAGGAAGTGCTCGGTCACTATCACATTGCGGCCTCTGTGCAACGTCATATGCTCAATTTGTCGATGACCAATGTGGAAATGGAAGTGGATGAAATCGATATCGACTTCTTTCGCAAGTTCACCAGCGATGTCACTGTGAAGGTAAAGCTCAAGGGCCTCAAGGCCGGTCAGCCCTGGATTGACGACAGAACCGTGAGACTGCACAAGCGCGGCCAGAATTGGATTATCGTCGAAATTATGGATGAGAAGCGCATAGTGAACGGGTAACGGCGAACGGATAACTGCTGCCAGATAGTGCAAGGCTAACTGGATCACCAAATTGAAAAAGGCCACCCGAAGGTGGCCTTTTTGCTGATTATTATTCTTTTAGGTCTGCATGTCCCAGGACACGGAGGATTCTCAATCCAAAAACGCTTCTTCGTCCTTTTCCAGAGGCAGTGACTCAATCACTTCATCCTGCACCTGATAATACGCGTTTTCGTACTCATGAATTTCCATAACGGGCTCCGGCTTTGTTTTGGGTCGGGTACTGAGGTTCTGTCTATTCTTCGCAGACATGAACTCTGTGTGGCACGGCGTCTGAGGTCTGACGCTGCCTGATACGTTCCGATTGGTGCTGGCCGATTGGTGTCGGCCGATTAAAATCGGGTATCAGCTTGGCTGTCCACGGGGCGAAGTATACCAGCCTCGAAACGGGAATTACAGTTTACTTTCAGTTTTGTGACCCATTTTGGCAATTATTTACTGAAAGGCTGGTTAATAAATGCTCAAAACGTAACCCATCATGAAAGTCTTTCAGTTTGACAGCTTTCCCCACCTGCAATTCAAACCTTAATAGCCGCCTTATTCGCCATTTATATTAGCGGTTGCTTTTAGCAACTAAACAGTATAGGCAATCAAATTTCGACGGTGCTATTAGTTAGGGTGTCAACAGCAGGAGACTGTCATATGAATGCGCTGATCGATTTTCAGGCTGACCGGCTTGCCGCTCTCATAGGACGTGGGGACGTGTTGGGGATACGGATGTTCATGGAAAACATGCACATACCTTTGGATGTGCAAGACCGACTGTGCGACGACATGCACAGTTTAAGCAGCGATCCACTGCGGATTGCATCCTGGCTCGAGGACAATGGCCACTCTGCCATATCCGAGAGATTAAGTTACTAACCTTTAGGGCTTTTAACCCAAATAGCCGGTTCATTTGCTTGCCTGCTTACTCAGGCTTCAAGGCAAAAGCTTGGGGTTATGGGCACCAGCCACAAAGACATTTGTCATCAAAACGTCAACAAAAAAACCGCCGGGATATTCCGGCGGTCTTATCTTGTCTGTCGCCTTTATAGCAGCCTTTAAACACAGCAGCCTTTATGCATAGGCACCGTTAAGCACGGGGACCTTAAGCATTGGGACCTAATACATATCCACTCTATTGAGTTCGCCAGTCTTCCAAAACGGCCAAATCAACAGTCTCGGCAGTTACTCAGCCGTCTTGCGATAGTGCAGCACCTTGAGGGATTTCTCCTCATCCACATCGGCATAGACTTCAGGGTTGGCAACGCGGCCAACAAACTCGAGCGCAGGCGCGGTATCTTTTACCTGCTGCATTAAAAAATCGCTGCCAAGCTCGGGGGCATTCAAACACAGCAGCACATCACCACCCGGCGCCACCAGCTCTGGCAGGCGCCTTAGCAAACGCACATAGTCCTTGGTGGCGATAAAGCTGCCTTTTTGATTGCTTGGGGGATCGGCAATCACCAGGTCGTACGGGCCATAGCGGGTCAGCTTGCCCCAGCTGCTGAAAATATCATGACCGAGGAAGCGCACGCCGCCATCGATGCCATTCAGCTGATGGTTCTGCTTACCAATCGATAAGGCGCCTTTGGCCATGTCGATGTTGACCACTTCTTCGGCGCCGCCGGCACGCGCTGCTACCGAAAATGCACAGGTATAGCTGAATAGATTCAACACCTTTTTGCCATCGGCATGCTCACGCACAAAACGTCTGCCTTCGCGCATATCGAGAAACAAACCGTGGTTTTGGCCACGAAGCAAATGCACCAGATACTTAAGCCCCAGCTCGCTTATCACATGGGTCTCGGGCAGTTCGCCGGATAACAGCTCGGTGCGGGTGCCCAGGCCACTGCGATGCTGAAACACCAGGTTCAGCGGCAATTGGGGTGAAACCCGCTGCCAGAAGCTCTCGACCACCGAGCGAACCTCAGCAAGTTCCTGCTCGCCAAGTTCGCGAAACGATGTCAGCAGCAAGGCAGGCGGGTACCAATCGAGACAAAGGTGCTCGGCGCCAACAAAACGCCCTCCCCGGCCATGGAAAATTCGCTGGCAATCTTCCGGCAGACTCGCTTGCTGCATAAATTCAAAAAAGGCGTTCATGGCCTGTCATCCTTTCTAACTCGCACTCACAGGTACGTTCAACGTCAGCCATGGTTGCTGACGGCTTAAAAACAAAGCGGGCGGCCAGGCCACCCGCAATAACTGATAGTTACTCCGCCGCTTGCGGCGCAGGCTTAGGCCTTTTCGCTGCCGCTGGTATTGTCGGCCGGTTTCAGCTCATCGACATCATCGCTCAGCAAAATCGCCAGCCAACGGCCACTGGCACTGCGCTCGAGCGCGATTTTTACAATCATGGTCAGCGGCACCGACAGCAGCATGCCCACAGAGCCGAGCAACCAGCCCCAGAAAATCAAACTGAGGAACACCACCAGGGTCGACAAACCCAGGCCACGGCCCATGAATTTGGGCTCTACCACATTGCCCATCACCATATTGGTGCCCAGGTACAGCAGCGCCGTACCGCCCGCAGCGGCGGGGCCAAGCTGAATAAAGGCCAGCAGGATAGCGGGAATGGCTGCGATAATCGAGCCGATATTGGGAATGTAGTTAAACAGGAACGCGATAACCGCCCACAAGAGCGCATAATCCACCCCAAAAATGCTCAGACCAATGCCAACAATGGCACCGGTGGCCAGGCTCACCAGGGTCTTAATCACCATATATTGGTTGACCGAGTGCAGGAATTTATCGATTTGCTGCAAGCGCATCTCGGGGTCATCCAGCGCCAGGTGCACCTTTTTCGGCAGTGATTGGGCCTCAAACAACATAAACACAATGGTAAGGATGATCAGAAACAGATTCGCCATCACGTTGCCAACACCAGACAACATATTGGTGGTCATCGACAGCGCCATACCCGGGTCGAAGTAGGCCAGCACCTGCTCTTTGGAAATCTTGATATTTAAGGTGTGCAGCTTTTCCAATACCCAGCCGAATTGCTGAATAAGCTGATCCCGATATTGTGGTAACTGTTTGGAAAACTCATTGATGGAGCTGCCCACCAGTGATGCCAGCCACAGCCCCAACATCACAATAAAAAACATCAGCAGCATGACCGCCAGCCATTTGGGGACCCGAAAGCGCATCATCCAGCTGATCACCGGATTACAGATCACCGCGATAAAGGCCGCCAGCACAAAGGGCACGACGATAGGGCTTGCCGCCTTGATCCCAGCCAGGATCACCACCAGAAACGCCATAATGGCAAAACCACGGAAGGCGACCGAGGTCTTTTCGAGGGGATTAACCAAAATAAAATCCTTCTATTTCAAGCGAAACTTGTTAACCTTGCCCTGAAATTCCATCAAAGACGAGCAAGTTGACACGGCTATGAAATCAGAGATCGCCACCATTCGCATCAAAAATCTGCGCCTTCGTACCCACATAGGGATCAAAGAAGATGAGATCCAGAATAAACAAGACGTTATCATCAATGTCGTCATAGCATACCATGCCGAGCAGGCCCAGCAGAGCGATAACATGGATGACGCCCTCAATTATCGCACCATCACCAAACGCATCATCGCCCTGGTGGAAGACAACCGTTTTTCCCTGCTCGAACACCTCACTGCCCGTATCCTGGATATTGCCAGCGAGCACCCCAGCGTGACCGAAGCCAGCGTTGAAGTCGACAAGCCCCATGCCCTGCGTTTTGCCGATTCTGTGTCCATGGAGCTCAGTTTCAAACGCGAGCAGTGATCTCCAAGGCGCCAATCTCGGTATATGCTTGTAGGAAGAGACGTTTCGGGAGCCATTCATGAAAATCCTGCTGACCGGCGCCACAGGCTTTATCGGCCGCCAACTGGTGGCCTCACTGCAAGGACATCAGCTGAGCATTGTCAGTCGCGACACCGCCGCCGCACGGGAACTGCTCGGGGATGAGCACGACTATCTGCGTACCCTCGACAAGCTGGATAACCTCAACGGCTACGATGCGGTGATTAACCTCGCCGGCGAGCCCATAGTGGGCAAGCGCTGGAGCGAGGCGCAAAAAAAGCTGCTCTGTCACAGCCGCTGGGATATTACCGAACTGCTGGCTGCCCTTATTTCCCAAAGCGATAACCCGCCATCGGTGTTTATCAGTGGCTCTGCGGTTGGCTTTTATGGCGCCCAGGGCGTTGATCGCCTCAGTGAGTCATCAACGCCCCATCCTGAATTTACCCATATGCTGTGTGCCAATTGGGAGCAATTGGCGCTGGATGCCGCCAGCGAGCAAACCCGGGTGTGTGTACTGCGCACCGGCATAGTGCTCGGCAAACATGGCGGCGCGCTGGCAAAAATGCTGCCCGCCTTCAAAGCTTGCCTCGGCGGCCCCATAGGGAAAGGCACCCAGGGCATGAGCTGGATCCATATCGAAGACATGGTCGGCCTTATCCGCTTTTTACTTGCCAACGACAGCTGCCGAGGAATTTTCAACGCCACTGCACCGAACCCTGTCAGTAATGCGGTGTTCGCCCATACACTCGGCGAAGTTCTGCATCGCCCGGCGCTGGTACCGGCTCCGGCGTTTGCGATGAAGCTGCTGCTTGGGGAGGCCGCCACCCTGCTGCTGGATGGGCAATTTGTGCTGCCCACCCATGCAAAAGAAGCAGGCTTTGGTTTTCGCTACCCACAGCTGCGCCAGGCACTGGAAAATCTGCTCTGAGCCCCGGAAAAGTGCAGCTTAAGTGTCAGTAGCAACGAAAAGAAAAGGCGCCCAAGGGCGCCTTTTAAATGGTTGTACTTTAAGTTCCTGTCCACTACTCCTGGGTGCGCAGCAGCGACAGGCAACTGCGGGACAACAGCTCGCGGCAGCGCCAGTATCCCAGCAACGCAACCAACACCGCGCCAAGCACAGGTGCATAGAGCCACCACTGCAAATGCCAGTTTACAGTCAATTCAAACACCCAGGTCTTTAGCATAAACAGCACAGCTTCGGTGACCACCACAGCCACCACCCCGGCCACAGCGCCAAGCACGGCAAACTCCATGGTGGTGGCAAGTTGCAGCAAGCTGCCGCCTGCACCAAAGGTTCGCAGCACCGCCAGCTCACGTTGGCGCACCGACATGCCCGCCTCCGTTTGCGCCCACAGCACCAGGCTTGAAGCGGCAATCACCAAGGCCAGAACAACCCCAAGCGCCAGCGACACCTGCGCCACTATATTCCTGAGCTGCGCCACCATGGCGCCTACGTCTATCACCGAAATGGTGGGAAAGCCCTTGATAAGTTCAACCACCAGCGGCCGTTTCGCTTCTTCCAGATGGAAGCTCAGCATCGAGGTATAGGCAAAGCGCTGCAGCGCCTGCTCACTGAAAATCATGAAGAAATTGGGCTGCATGGTTTCCCAGCGCACGGTGCGGATACTGGTTACGTGCACATCCAGCGTCTGGTTATCAATCACAAACGACAGACTGTCACCCAGCTTGAGCCCGAGCCGCTCAGCCACCTTGGCCTCCACCGACACCCCATCAGGATCCTCGCCAAATTCGCCGGACACCAGGCTGTTGTTGGGTGGCAGGGTGTCGCGCCAGGTCATATTGAGTTCACGGCCAATACCTACCCGGCCCTGGGCGCCCTCTTCAGCCTGTTGCTGACTGATAAGAGCCTCGCCGTTTATCGATGCCAAACGGCCACGCACCACAGGATAAATGTCCGTGCGCTCTATCTGATGTTGCTCGAGAAATTCGGCCAGCGGCGCCTCATCCTCAGGGGCTATGTTCACCAAAAAGAAGTTGGGCGCACCTTGCGGCAGTTGGCGCTGCCAATCATCCAGCAAGTCCTGACGCAGCGCCAAAATGGTCAGCAGCAACACCAGCGCGGTGGAAAAGCCAACCAGTTGCACCGAGTTTTGTGCAGCGCGGCGCCTGAGTCCCGCCAGCGCCAGTTGCAATGGATTGGTGGTTTTAAGCCCGGCGCCATGACCGATACGGATCATCACAAAACCGAGCACAAACAAAATGGCGCCAAGCAGCAAGGCACCAGTCACCACAGCACCGGTTAATTGCCACGAGCGCGAATAGGCATAACCCAGAATGGCCATCGCACTGAGGCTTAGCAGCGCATGCAGCCACACACCGGCACCCTGCCCGGTCAGCTCGCGCTGCAGCACCCGCAGCGGCGGAATGGCAAGCAGCCTAAGCAGTGGGTAGGCTGAAAACATCAGCGCACTGATCCCGCCGGTCAAGACGCCAAGCAGGATAGGACGCACCAGCGGCGCACTGTAGGCTTTAAGCTCATCGGGCAGGAAAGCCGCCACCAGCGCATCGAGCCCAAGCCCGGCCAGCACCCCAACCATCACGCCAACCAAGGTCACCAGCCCCAGATGGAGGGCAAACAGGGTACGGATCTCCTTTGAAGACGCGCCAAAGGTTTTGAACATGGCGACCACGTCATAATGACGCTGACAATAGCGCTGGGCGGCAATACCGATGGCGGCGCACGCCAGCGCAATCCCCAGCAGGCTTGCCAGCAGTAAAAAGCGCTCGGCCCGCTCCACTGCACCCGCAATGGGCGAATCGCCGCTTTTCACATCTCTTAAGCGCTGTGAGCTTGAAAGCTCGGCTTTCATCAGGGTATCGAGCTCAGTTAATGCCGCGCTGTCACCGGTAAACTGATACAGATAGGTCACCCGGCTGCCGGGGCCAACGATCCCGGTGGAAGCTACATCGTCCATGCGCATCAGCACCACGGGCGACGAGGCAAAGGGGTTGAAGCCAGCATCCGGCAGGCGGCGGATTTCAGCGGCAAGAGCAAAGCTGCGCTCACCTATCTCCAGCTTATCGGCGTTGCCAATTAACCCGGCGAGCCGTCCTTCGAACCACAGAGCCCCGGGCTCGGGCAGCGCAGCGGTAGGGCCATCGGCAAGCTCAATCTGGCCTTTGAGCGGATAGCCAGGACCAACCGCGCGCACTGTGACCAACTGAAACTGATCATTGGACCAGGCCATGGAGTTAAACAGCATGCTATCGGTGCGTTTAAGCGCCAGCGCATCGGTTTTGGCAAGCAGTGCTGCCGGCAGTGGCTGAGGCGAGTCTATGATGCGATCGGCCGCGGTAAATTTGGCCGCCTCGCCGTTAATGGCCACCTGCAGCCGCTCACTGACCCGGGCCAGGCCTGTGACCGCCATAACCGCGAGGGCAATGGCCAGCAGGATCAACATAAGTTGCCCCTGGCGCAGTTCACGCCAGAAAAGCCGTAAGGCGAGCGCTCTTAACATGCCGCCTCCCGCACTTCGGCTGTCGCATCAGCAGCACTCGACTCCGCAATTACAGTGGTTTCGGCCAGCTCGCCTTCGGTCATGGTGAACTGACGCTCACAGCGCAGTGCCAGCTGGTTATCGTGGGTGACCAGCACCAAAGTAGTGCCAAGCTCGGCATTGAGTTCAAACAGCATGTCGGCAACCCTGTGGGCATTACCGCCATCGAGGTTGCCGGTTGGCTCATCGGCAAACAGCACCCGCGGCTCACCGATAAAGGCTCGGGCAATGGCCACCCGCTGCTGCTCGCCGCCGGAGAGCTGGCGTGGCAGGTGGTTGATGCGGTGCGAAAGCCCAACCCGCTCAAGCATCGCCAGCGCCCGTTCTTTGGCGTCTTTCATGCCGCCAAGTTCGGCCGGCAACATCACGTTTTCCAGCGCCGTCAGGGTATCTACCAGCATAAAGGACTGAAAAATAAAGCTGACTTTCTTTTTCCGCAGTGCGGCTTTCGCCTCTTCGCCGAGCCCTGACAGTGGACTGCCGTCGAGCCAAATTTCCCCTTCCGAGGGCGTGTCCAGCGCCGCCAGTAACCCAAGCAGGGTCGACTTTCCCGAGCCAGAGGGGCCGATAATGGCCACCGATTGCCCCGGCTTGACTTCCATATCCACCCCTTTCAGGATAGTGAGCTCCCCTTCCTGGGTTTGGACGATTTTTTTAAGGTGGGCGACTTTGATGGCATGGCTTTGTGACATAGTTTCTGAATTCCGTAAATTTCGTGGCATGGGCTGGATGCTGACTTGCCTGTTTCTGGCATTCCCCCTGAAGGCCGAAACTATATTAATCCTCGGCGACAGCTTGAGTGCAAGTTATGGTATGGAAGAAAATCAAGGCTGGATCAATCTGATGCGCCCCAAACTGCAGGGACACACCCTGGTCAACGGCGCTGTGAGCGGCGAAACCAGCGCTGGCGGTCTTAGGCGACTGCCCGGCCTGCTTGAGTCTGCCAAGCCCTCGGTGGTGTTTGTGATGCTGGGTGGCAACGATGGTCTGCGGGGATTCTCGCCGGTTGAGCTGAAAAAGAATCTTACAAAAATCATTGACCTGGCTCAGAGCAGTGGCGCAAACGTGCTGCTGAGCGAAGTGATGGTGCCCACCAATTACGGCCCCCGCTATGCCAAGGCCTTTGCCCAGGTTTACGCCGAGCTGGGTCAGCGCGACGGCGTAACCCTGATGCCATTTTTTATGACCCAAATCGTGACCCGCCCCGAACTGATGCAGCGGGACGGAATTCACCCCAACCAAGCTGCCCAGGGCGAGATTGCCGATATTATGTTGCCCTGGTTTGCCGCCATGGTGAGCTCGCCAGCCACAGCGGCCAACCCGGGCTGAACCGGGGGTAAACTTAAGTATTATCCTTGTAAAATAGGTAGTTGACTTGTTGATACAGCCAAGAGCTTGTCGGTAAAATCCAACAAATTTGCGACAACTCTGGCAAGGAGCACCATGTTGAACGCCAAGACAAGGAAACCTCATTTCAAGGCCCTGACCCGGGCCATCACCTTCGCCGCCCTCGGCGGCATCGCCACGGCATTGTCCCCCCTGGCACTCGCCACCAGCCCTCAGGTCCCCAATCCATTTCAGATAACGGTGGATGACAGTTTCGACTGGTTGCTGCTGACCTCCAACGAGCTGCTCAAGGGCGAGCTAAAAAACCTCTACGACGACAAGCTGGAATTTGAGAGTGATAACCTCGACACCCTCTATTTCGATTGGGAAGACGTGAAGGCGCTGCGAAGCTCTGGGATAGTATCCGTGGGCATGGTGGATTTGAGCACCCAAACCGGCAAGCTGGAAATTATTGATGGCAAAGCCTATTTGGACGGCAGACCCTTTGATCGCAGCCAAATTCTGACCATTATTGCCGGAACCCAAACTGAGGCCAATTATTGGTCCGGCAAGATGTCTTTGGGGGCCAACCTGCGCTCGGGCAACACCGACCAGATTGATTACAGCGCAACCGCCAACATCAAGCGTCGCACCACGGAGTCACGCCTGAACAGCGATTACATCGGCAAATACTCCAAAAATGACGGCGAAAACACAGTTAACAACCACCGTATCACCGGCAGTTTTGACTGGTTCATTTCCAAGCAGTTCTACCTGCGGCCGGTGTTTATCGAATACTACAAAGACCCCTTCCTGAACATCGACACCAAGCTCACCCTGGACGCCGGTTTGGGTTATGACATCATCGATAACTCCAAGACCGAATGGACCATAGGTGGTGGCCCGGCCTACACCTATACCCGCTTCAGCGAAGTGGAGACCGGTGGCTCAGACACCGAAGGCACCGCCGCCTTCGTGCTGGATACCCGTTTTGAGCACGAGCTGACCGACGATATTGACCTCAATGCCCGCTACCAGTTGCTTTACGGCAATCAGGACTCAGGCGGTTACTCCCACCATGCCCTGACCGGGATCTCCATCGACCTGACCGATATGTTCGATTTGGATGTGTCGCTGGTGTGGGACAGAACCAACAACCCCCGCGCCAATGCCGACGGCAGCATCCCCAAAAGTGATGATTATCAGCTGATTATTGGCATCGGCATCGATCTTTGAGGCCTGGATCACAAAGGGAGCATTCTGCTCCCTTTTTTCGGCCTTCGCCCTGCTTTCCCCATCGCTTTTTAAGCGAAAACTCATACACCCCGGCTAGAGTGAGTTAAAAATGTGTGCCGGAACAACATTTCTGTAGCAAATCCCCGGTAGGATCCGCTGCAACGCGAGCCCGTCAGTGGCTCTTTGTACCCAAGGAGTGATTATGTCTTTCAACCATCAGCAAAAGGTCTATCTGCCCACGGACGCCCGTACCAACCAGTACATTACGGCAGAAATTAAACTCACGGACGCCCTGCTGAGCCAATACCCCGATTACCTGAGCTGCTATCAGGCGCTGGCCAAACAGTTCTTCGAGCTGGCCGACAAGCACGATCTGCGCAATGTTCATGTAATCGCCAATGACAAACTCCCCGTTGTCCGCTTCCACACCGAAGCCTACTGCCTGGAGACCGATCAGCAGGTCATTTTCTTCTACAACCCGCGCTACCACGAAGCCCAGAATCTGTTCGCCCGTGCCGACTACCGCACCCGTAAAATCCGCTTCCTGTTCCTGGCCGTGGGTGACGAGCTGCGTGCCAACTCCGCCACCTTCCACACCCAGGTTCAGGGCCTGCTGGCTGAATTTGCGCCGACACTGGCGCTGGAGCAGCCCATCAAGGTGCGTGACCACCAGCACCTGACCTACGATCTGTTCGCCCGCGCCAAAGGCAACAAAAAGACCTACGGCTTTAAGCTGCGCGGCATCGCCCAGCGCTACAAGGCCCGTAAGTGTGAGCTGCCAGAAGATGTCAGTTCCCTGAGCTACGTCACTGTGACCCTGCCCCTTGGCCGTCGCCTCAAGCAGCGTCTTGGCGGTGACAACAACGCCAACTACGGCGCCATGTACCAAAAGCTGCAGGACAGCTTCCACAAGGCCGTGAACGAACATGGTTTCAAGCGCTCGGCCATGGTGGCCAACGGCTTGTTGCCACTGGTGCGTAACTCCAAGTTTGACCGCCTGAGCACCGACAAGGGCGTGCAAATGCTGGGGTTTGACCCCAATGCCGCCGAACCGCAATTCCTGGCGCACTGGCAGGCCGACAACCTGGTAGAAACCGCCTTTTTCGTGGTTGCCGCCGGGAAGGAAGATCATGAAGACGCCGGTTTTGGCCGCTTTATGAATGAAGTGGAAGACGCGCTGCGTCAGTTCGCCCGCGACATTGAAATCGACGGCGAGCGTCAGGATCTGGTGGTGCGTTTCCATCAGCACATCAGCTACAAACGCTGATACTTATCTGTTTTTACATGTAAAAGGAGCCAGGCGGCTCCTTTTTTGTTGCCGGGCGGGCGCTGGCTGTTGCAATTTTGTCCCTCTTGCCAACCGAAATGGGCAATGATAATAATGAACATCGCGTTCAATAAATAAAACAAACAGGAGCCGACAAATGACCGCCAGCGGGATTAGTTCACACGCCGTAGAGACTTTCATGAGTTTTGAGAGAAGTTACTTTATCGAGCGTAACCCCAAATCCCGCAGCCTGGCCGAACGGGCGCAAAAGTCACTTTACGGCGGCGTGCCCATGCACTGGATGGCCGATTGGTCCACGCCCTATCCTCTGTTTGTCGACAGCGCCAGTGGCGCCCGTTTTCGCGACGTAGATGGTCACGAATATGTGGATTTTTGCCTCGGTGATACCGGCAGCATGTTCGGCCACTCTCCGGCGCCGGTTGCCTCGGCGCTGGCGCGCCAGTCCACAAAAGGCTTAACCACCATGCTGCCCGGCGAAGATGCCATTGTCTGCGGTGAAATATTAAGCGAGCGCTTTGGCTTACCCTATTGGCAGGTCACGGCTACCGCCACCGATGCCAATCGTTATGTGGTGCGCTGGGCGCGGGCCATCACCCAAAAGCCGGTATTGCTGGTGTTTGATGGTTGCTATCACGGTACCATGGATGATGTGATGGTGCGAAGCGAAGGCGACAACACAGTGCATAGACCCGGGCTTGTGGGTCAGGTGTACGATTTAAGCCAGTACAGCCGCGCCATTCCCTTCAATGACACAGAAGCGCTCGAAGCCGCTCTCAAACAGGGAGATGTGTGTGCGCTCCTGTGCGAGCCCGCCATGACCAATATCGGCATGGTGCTGCCAGACGAGGGCTTTATGCAGCGCTGCCGTGAGCTTACCCGTCAGTACGGCGCCCTGCTGGTGATGGATGAAACCCATACCATCTCCACCAATCTAGGTGGATGTACTCAGCTGTGGCAGCTTGAGCCGGACTTTTTTGTGATGGGCAAACCCGTGGCAGGCGGCGTGCCCTGCGGTGTATTCGGTTGCAGTGAAGCCATGAGTCAGGCAATGCGGGAGGCCAAGGCACACATTAACGAAGCGTCTACAGGCCACGGCCACAGCGGCATGGGCACTACCTTGTCGGCCAACGCGCTCGCTATGCACTGTATGCGCGCCAACCTTGAAGAAGTCATGACCCAGGCGGCCTACAATCATATGTTGCCACTGGCAAAACGCCTGGCTTCGGGCTTTCGTGAGCTTATCGCCAGGCATCAACTGCCCTGGTCGGTAACCGAACTTGGTGCCCGCTGCGAATTCCAGTTCTGCCAGACCCCGCCCCGCAATGGCGCCGAGGCAGAAGCCGCCTTCCATGATGAGTTGCAAATGGCTCTGCATCTGTACCTGATTAACCGTGGCATTCTCATCACCCCGTTTCACAACATGACCCTGTGCTGCCCCCATACCAGCGCTGCTGATGTCGATAAACTGATTGCCACACTGGACGCTGGACTGAGCGAGCTGCTGGCGATTGAGGGTGCCAGGTTGTAACCCTGCCGGCGGCCTAACTTGATGTCAGGGTGCGCTGATATGGCGAACTGCGGGGTGTAGTTACCGAGCGTCATCGTGCTAAACTCGCGCCATAGATGGATTTTACGGTAACGGGACTTTGGCAAAACGCGCTGTTCGCCTGATTGGGATTTTACTGCTCAGTCTGATGCTGCTTATTGCCGGCACCGCCACTGTGCTCTGGTATCAGGGCAAGGACTGGCTCACCTCCCTTGCCCGCAGTGAACTGGCCAAATCAGGTGTAACCCTCAATAGTCTTGCCTGGCGACTCGAGACTCACGGCATCACCATCGAAAACCTCAATCTGGATATTGAAGACAGCCGCCTGCAACTTTCGGGCTTGAGGGTCACCTTCGATAAGCCCCTGACGGCCCTCGCCATGGATGCCGCGCGTGGTTATTGGCAAAATAACCTCTCATTGCCCTTACCCCAAAGCATTGGCCTTGAGCACAGCTATGTGTTCCTTGGCAGTCGTTCACTGATGGCCGCCGGTACCCATCAGGCCGATGACAGAGCCGCGCTGGCGCTGGATCTGGATAAGTTGCCGCACATTGCCCTGGGGCCCATCGACATAGACACCCAGCAGGGCAAACTGCTGCGGCTCGACTATTTATCCCTTAGTGAAGACAGGCGCCTTTTTAGCCGCATAGCCAACCCGGATGGCGATAAGATATTGGATTTAAACGCAACCCTGGGTGAAGAGACCTGGCAGACTGCGCTGGTTCTGTCGCTGCCGGCGGGGCATAATTTGCTTAAACGCCTGGCCGACACCGCCCTGCCCATCACCCCGGACAACCCACTGTTCGGCTTTTTGCAGCAGCTGCGTTTACTCGAATCCAAACTCGGTCCTGTCATTCAGGGCGACCTGGTTCTTCAAAGCAGTCTCACCCTGAAAACCGCCGCCCTGGCGAGCGAGCTTCGCCTCAAAGACGCGAGCCTCAGCTTGCGCGCTCTGGACTCACTCAGTCTCAACTTAAGCGATACTGAGCTTAAGGCCAACATGGATGTGGATGGTGCAAGCATGCGTCTAAGCCCTCTGACGCTGACCAGTCAGCTGAGCAAGGCCCAACGGCATGCACTGCTTGCTTACCTGCAAGCAAATGTCGCACTGGCGCCAGAGTCCGTAGCCACGCTGCAACGCATAGATACGGCGCTCTTTTCACCAAGCGCGCATGACTCAGGCGCGCTCGACCTTGAACTTGGTTTACCCAAGGGCGTTGCCATGGCGAGCGGCCAGCCAATATCCACCGAGATGACACTGCAGGCACACTCAGGCCCCTGGCTGCTTGGGCTTACCGCCAGCCCTGTTATCACAAAACAACGAGAAAAAGCGCCTCAAGCGGCGCCTCAGCAAGAAGCTCAGCAGGATTGGCTACAGCGGATCAGCGGCCCTGTTGACCTTAGCCTCAGCCACAGTGGCGAGCTTGATATAAGCCATTTACTCGGCGCTCTGGGCGTAAACCCTGGCGCCGCCGCAAAGCCCAGCCTCAGCACACAACCAACAAACCTGAGCCAGCCCCAAATCAGCCTAAGCCAAGCAAGGATAGCCCTGTCGGCCGAACTCGGCAGCAAAGAAGCCGGGGGCGATAAAGGCGTGATGGCCAGCCAATCTGCTCCGGCGGGCAAACAGGCTGAAACCTCCCATTCCATCCAGGTTGCACTGAATACGCTGGAGCTTAATCTTGCTGGCGCCAGTGTGCAGCAACTGGCTGCCAACACCGACACCCAGTTAATGGTTGGCAGCAGCAAACTTAGGCTGGCAAACGCTGATGCGGCCAGTTTCAGCTTAGGTTTTGCTGCGGATGCGGGTGGTGTGGATGCGAACGGTTCTGATGCAAGTGGTGCTGGCGACCTAGCACGCCAACTCAAGATTGCCGCCAGCAAGGCCGGGCTGGATGTGAGTATTGATGATATTTCCCTGAGCCAGAAAGCTGGTATTGGCTCATTTGGCATGAGCTCTTCCGGCATGAGCGCCTCTGCCGCAGACTCAATCGCCAAGCCTGGCGCGGCGAAAAGCCAGCCTGCTGAAAATAAACAGGCCTCAGACTACAAGCTCAACAAACTGGATATCGCTTCGCTGAGCTTTAGCACCAAGGTACAAAAGCCATTTACGTTTGCTCTGCCACTTAGCGCCAAAGCGGACGGCAAAGCACACACAGGCGCCAGGGGCGAAGCAGCAGATAAACCCGCAGCCCCTCTACAAACACCGCTGCTGACCAGTCTGCTGGCTGCGAGGCCCGAGCTTGGTTCAACACTGACAATAAGCAGCATCAAAGCCCTGAGCCAGGCGCCCCGCAGTGCCGGCAGTAAGCGCCTTAAAACCAATCGCTTCAATGTGGATTGGTTGCAGCTTAATCAGCAGCTCACAGGCAAACCCGGTTTGCTGCAAAGCCATGAGCAGTGGCAATTGGGCCAGTATCAACCGATAAGGCTTGTAAGTGAACACCGCCTTGGCATAAAAGCCGATAGTATTCAAACTATTAAGGCAAACTGGCAGGGGGATAACAGCCTTGCCAATTGGCGCGAGGCGCTGGCAGGCAGCCTCAGTCTTTCAAGTGATATTCCACTCTCCGGCGATACCCGCGTTACCGCCGGGATTGCGCTGGATTTGATTAAGCAAACCACAGATATTCAACTGAACACTCACTTCAGCGAACTTGAAGGCAGCGTGGGCGCCTATCCATTTCACGGCGGAAATGTCAGCGCAAGCTGCGCCCTGCATCAGGATAAACGCCAGGACAACGATTTTCGCCTCGGCTGCGACAAGCTGAGCTGGTCGCTGGCCCACTTCCAGCCCGGCATCATTCTCAGTGACGTCAGCGGTCAGGGCACACTGGCCCTGCAAAGCGCCGACGACGGCACCCTGTCTGAGTTCGATATTGACCTCACCAGCCGCGGCAAATTGCTCGAAGGGGAATTTTTACTGCCACTGTTCAAACTCAACCTCAAGCAGCCATCCCACGCCTATCTGGTGCTGACCGGGCTTAGCCTAGAAGAGCTGCTGGCATTGCAGCCGGTGGAAGGCATTAAAGCAGATGGCCTGTTTGATGGGGTGTTGCCGGTGGATATGCGTGGCGGAAAGGTCAGTGTCAGCGGCGGTCGCCTCGCCGCCCGAGCCCCAGGCGGCCTGATTGAAGTCTCCAATAACCCGGCCGTGGATGAACTGGTTGCCTCCCAGCCCCATCTGGCGCTGGTGTTTGATGCGCTCAAGCATCTTGAATATTCAAGCCTTGCCGGCAGCTTCGATATGAGCGATAACGGCGATGCCCTTATCAATGTTGAAGTGAAAGGAAAGAGTGAAGGCATTGAACGCCCCATTCACTTGAATTACTCTCACGAAGAGAACTTACTGCAACTTATCCGCAGCCTGACCATAGGCGATAAGCTGCAAAGTCATATTGAACAGAGTGTTAACTGAGGGACAAGAGCGTGAAATTAATCGCACCCGGCCTTGGCGCCATGATGGCGCTGCTGATAACAGCCTGCTCGCCCACGGTCAAAATTGAACCGCCGGACAAGCCGATTGTTATTAATCTGAACGTGAAAATAGAACACGAAATCCGCATCAAGGTGGACAAGGAGCTTGATGCCCTGCTCGCCGACGACCAGCTGTTCTAAGGAGAATGCGATGAAACGATTCATGTTGCTGGCTGCCGCCACCCTGCTGTCTTTCAACCTGTTCGCTATGGACCTGCAACAGGCAAAATCCCAGGGCTTGGTGGGCGAACAGCAAAATGGCTACCTTGGGCTCGTCAAAGACAACGCCGAGGCCCGCGCCGTGATGGATGAAGTCAACGCCAAGCGCCGCGCCCATTACGAAAAAATTGCCGCCAAAAATAAAATTGCCACCTCAGATGTGGCCAAACTCGCTGCCGAAAAGGCCATTAAAGCCGCCGATAAGGGTCACTTTATTCAGGACCCTTCTGGCAAGTGGGTTAAAAAGTAACGTCCATTGTCAATGACCGAGTTTCTGCTGCTTGTTATCGGCATAATCGGGGCTTTACTGCTTGTTCTGCCAACGGAATTTATTCTGGCATTCGACGGCCAAACTGGCCGTTGGCTTTATGAATCTTGGCTTTGTGAAAAAGAGCACGACAAGGTCACAGCGCTTAAACGCGCCAGATGTTTCTATCGCTTGCTTGGCATCACAGCGCTGACCATCTCGGCGCTGTTTTTCATTTTCTGACATGATGCAACAGTTGAATACACCACACTTAGTTCAGTAAGCATTCTTAAAAAGATACAGGTGGGTCTAATCTTTCTTGCCAAGCGGGTCTGATTACTGACAAGATGCTGTAATCAAAATGAAATTCAGCTCCTCAGGACGAGGTTATACTCACCCCGCCCCTGCGGTAGCTATGCTAAAACGGCCATATTAAAGCGATCATGTTAAACGAGCGCGCGGATGCTGCGCAGGCATTCCCCAAGGTGAAAAACGCCTAGCAGCACCCACTTATGGCTCAGTGCTCGATGCTCGATGCTGACTGCTAAGCACTCAGCGCAGCAGACCCAAACGGCTGTCATTCACAGAGTAAAGAGTCACCGCCAGCACACTTTGCCGCCTGATGGTGCACGGTTTGTTGAATGAAGATTTAAGGTAAGTTCAGCTTTTCAGATACTTACTAAGTTAGCTTGATGAGATAACAGGCCGTAACAACGCGCAAAGCGTGCCAGCACGCTTTGCTTGTAAATTGATATGAACAAAGTCGGCTAACCCAAAGAATAATAAACAGATTCCCCGGCACGCTTTTTACTGGTCTGAGGTGATAAACATGCCGGCTCGTTATACAAATATTAGCAGTCCATTAGGAATCAACCATGGAATATCAAATAAATGGAGATGAGCCAAAGATCACTGGTAAGAAGTGCGAAGGCGTTTACCTTATTCAACAGCAGGAAGGTGAATCTGTAACTGATCCAGCCAACACCATTTTTTTAAAATTTGATTCCGTATGGTCCAAGCTTTGTTTCGATGGTGACACCATATTTTGGCGCCATGAGGTTCCATCTGAGCCAGTAAACCATAACATTGGAATATGTCTGGCGTTGCTAAACCTATGCGAATTAGACGGCGTGGTTGGTAGTGATCTAAATAAAATTCAATATTCTGGGAATGGCGAGGTTGTCTCAGCTGAGTTCAATTTCAGTAGTGGTAAAAGCTTAAAGTTTATTCACAATTGCTATGAAGATTTTACAGCCATCAACTGCTAACAAACGGCTCAAACCGACCTCCACTGCGTTGCTCGTTTTGCGCTTTTTCGCTACGCTAGCGCAAAACAATCAACTCAGTTCCGGCGATTTAGCCGGGCGTTAGGCTAGGTTAATGAACATGCCTCTATTTAGAGAAAGAAACGTATCTGAAATCATGTTGAATTACGCATCCGCATTAGATTCAATTTGGCCTTATACCTCAAATGTGGGATTAATTTGCTACGACCCTTGGGAAGAGTTTAACGATTCATTATTTCGCCATCTCGTAGTGGAAACTCTAGCCTACAAATATAATTTGAATTTTGAAGAGGTGGGCTTGGAATCTTTGACATATCCATGGAAAAATCAATCTGAAATACGAATCATATATAATAATGATACGTTTAAATTTAGACAGTTCGGATATCCAGGCATTGACTTAGTAGGTGATAAAGAACAGTATTTCGGGGAAAATGGGATACTAAATAACCCCTCCGAGATGAAGTTTTCACATGCTTTATGCGAAAGTGAACATGGTATGGAGTGGTTTGAGCGAGATGCTCTTGTTTATCAATATAAGCAAAAAGCCTAACAAGTGACTGTGGCATTCCATCAATATTTATTACGCCAATCCAGGTGATTTTTCGCCCCAGCGAGTTCCGTTTTTTATCATGACTCTTTATGAAGGAAACTGTGTGACCAAGAGCTTACGCATGCAAGCGATTAACGCCACCTTGGCAGTATTCCCTGTGCCTATCTGGGCGCGTATAGCTATCTGCATTTTTAAAGGTAATGGTTCACTTCGCTCGCTACCTGAAGCCACAGAGTGAACACAGGCAATACTGCACGCATAAACTAAAAAAACCGGCGCATTGCGCCGGTTTTTTTATTTAAATTCGCCAGTGATAATCTGGTGATGACCGCTGGCTAATCCCACCTTGCCATTACTTAAAAACTCAGACTTGTACTGTCAGTGGCGCCTTCGTTGTCGGTCACGGTAAGGGTTACGCTGTCGGCGCGACCAGCGCGGCGCAGCACCCATTTGGAGGCAAACTTCACGCCGTCGCTGAACTCCCAGCGCTGCTTACGAATACGGCCATCGGTGTCGTAGCTGGCAGATACGAACAGGTCCACAAACACCAGGTCATAGTGCTCAATCACAGCTACAGGCGCCACGTTATCAGGGCTGGTTTGAACGGAAACCAGCTTGCTGACCACAGTGCTGCCACCCATGTCGTCGGTCACAGTCAAAGTCACCTGATAGTTACCCGGGGCCTTGTACTTGTGAGTCACAGCATCACCACTGCCCTGAGTGCCATCGCCAAAGTCCCAGGCAAGGGATTGCACCTGACCGTCAGCATCGCTGGCACTGGCTGCAAACTTCACCTTACGGCCACGGATGTCAAAGCCGAAGTCGGCAACCGGCAGCTCATTGGCACGCTCCAGTTGCAGTGAAATCACCACTGGATCGTGATCCGATGAACGGTAGCCATCGTTGCTATAGAGCGACTCAATCTGCCCGGCACTCTTGAACTCGACGTTGTAGTCGAGAATGCGTGGCTCGTCGGTGTTGATATGCCACTCGGTCACATCCACCACCTGATCCAGCAGTTCATTGCTTGCCAGTGCGTGGTCGAGCTGACCAGACTCACCGGAGAACACGTAAGAGTAAGCGCCTTCTTTACCCAGATGGGCGAAGAGCTCGGTCAAACCGGCGTCGCTCAAGGCCGTGAGCGGATCTTCCTTGGCGTAGGAGTTCAAATCACCAATCACCAGCACCTTGGACTCGGGGTACTCGGCAGCCAGGAACAGGCCAACGGCCTTGGCAGCGCGGGTACGGGTCAGGTTACAGTTGCCCTGACCATCGCCCAGATCAGGGTCGTTCTCAGCCACGCAGTCACTGCCCTTGGACTTAAGGTGATTCACCGCAAGTACCAGGGTTTCTTCGGTATCGAGATGGCGGAATGCCTGGGTCAGCATGGGGCGGTTTTTACCGTCGTTAAAAAGCACTGCGCCTGATTCGTCCAGGGCAGAGTTGCTGCTGTAGAGGATTTTGGCAGCGCCTTCGGGGCTGACGCGGTCGGCGCGGTAGATAATGCCCACGCTGATGGCGTCAGAGCCTATGGCGGCTACGCCCGGGTTAACAAAGCTGTAGCGACCGGGTTCGGTGGCGCCATTCAGGCCATTTACCAAATCAGCAATCGCTGACTCAGCGCCGTAGCCGTCGTTTTCAATTTCCATCAGACCCAGCACGTCGGCATCGATGGCCGCCATGGCGCTGATGATTTTGGCGCGCTGACGTTCAAACTCTTCGGCGGTATCAGCGCCACGGGCTGTCGGGAAGCCGCCGCCCAGGCCATCGCCATTGAAGTAGTTAAGCACGTTGAAGCTGGCTACCTTGAGGTTGCCCGCATCCAGCGCTGGCGCCTCGGTACGTGGGTTGGTGGTGACAAAGTTAACTGTATCCACCGGCATCAAACGGTACACGCCAAAGCCATAGTGCATCACGGCGCTCAGGTTGGTCACTGTGTCCCCTACCCGCACTGTGTTGCTGGCAGAAAGGCCCGGCGCCGGATAGATAACAGGATCTGGGTTCTGGCTGGTTTTGCCATCGTCCAGCAGGATGCTGTCGCGCTTGTTGGCAGCAATCACCGCCAGCGCATCGGCGCCGGGTGTTGCCACCTGGGTGCCGATAAAGTGGCGGCTGCCGCCCAGCATGATCTCACCGTAGCGGCCGAGGTTATACACCTCGTTCACCACCAGATTCTGGCTGAAGTTCACCAGCATGCCTTCAAAAGCTTCAAGCTCTGCCACATCATTCACCGGCAGGCTGAGCTGCGCGGCGCCGGGCAGTGGCTGCTGAGTCGCACAAAGCGCCTTGTCGGTCATGTTCGACAGTTCGGTCAGACCCTGATATTCAACAATTTTGGCCTTTACGCGGATACGATCCCCGGCCAGATAACCGGTTGGCGCGCTGCCGGTATAGAGGAACACACCTTCAGAGGTGGCAGGGTCGTTATCAACCTCAGCATCGCTCATCTGCAGGAACAGCCCCTTGAGTCCGGCTTCCTGGTTGCTCACGACTATGGCTTCCACTTCCACAATCTGGCCAACCAGCGGGCTGGCATCGCCGCTGCCCTGCAGGGCATGGATGGCGGTGGCCGCATCGCCACACACCAAACCTTCCGAGGGTGGCTCTACCGGACCTGCTGAGAAGTTACCCAGGTCGCTGAAATCATCCTGGGCAAAGCCCTGCCAGGTGGCCAGGGTCACGGCATCAAAAGGGTCGGTATCGGCAACAAGATTGTTCGGGTCGCGGCGCAAGGTGTTGTTGGCGGTGGACAGATCGCCCGTGCCCCACTCGCTGCCGGGGTCCACGCCAATCTGGCCCAGGCTGTCTATCACGGAGCCCAGATGCTCAAGCACTATGGCATCGTCGCCATTGAAGAAGCTCACATTGCTTTGCTGCTGGGTACGACTCAGGATATCGGCACTGGCGTCATTGTCGGCCACTACATGGGTGGCACCGGCGGCCAGCGAACCTGTCAGGGCAATTTGGCTGCCTGCGCTGCTGTTGCCATTGAAGTAGAACTTGAGGCTGTACTCGCTCAAATCCACTGTGGCGTTGGTGGGATTGTAGATTTCAATGGCTTTGTTGTTACTGGAGCCCTCGACATATTCAGACATGACGAGAGTATCGGCTGCAAAGGCGCCGGCAGACACGCTGCCCAGCGCCAAAGCGACCAGGGACGCTTTGGTTTTCATGTGTTAACCCCTAAATTGGTGTTGTGCTTTTTATATGAATTATCCGCACGATATTTTGTATCGTATTGATTTACCCAACCTTTATGGCGGCAATCGACGGCGATTGTACACCACAAATGTTACAGATGGGTGTCATATGTAAAACACTTGTCCAAACCCGGGGTCAACAGCAGAAAGTATTAAGGTTTTACAGCCTCTGGTAATTTTCGTCCAAAAGCGCAGCCAGTAGCAGACTGCCATTCTGGCCCAGGCGGAATTCACCAAATTCTGCCTTATCGAAGCGGGCGGCTTCTCCTTCCTGAAAAAACCAGCCGTTGCTGGCCAGCTTTATGGCATGGTCACGCTGACGAAACTGCACCCGCAGCGCGCCTTCGGGCGCGGTTTCACCTCTGTCGATGGCGACAAAATGTGCCAGTTGATTGTCATCGAGCCTTATCCAGGCATAACCATCAAGCTGTTGACTACGCTCATCCTCGCTCAGAGCATCGCGAATGGGCGCTTCCAGCGCGTATCTCAGCGCCATATAGTCGCCCTGCATAAGCGAGCGGGGATCGACAGGCGCCAAGGCCACCCGCACTACCGTACCTTCGGCAAGCTGTTGTTCCTTCTTAACAATATCTGTGTTCACTACAAGAAGTAACAGCAAGGTACCTACCAGGGTTATCCAAAAACTGCGGGATATGATCATGCGTCCGCCCTCCGCTTGCAATACAGCCCCATGGCGATAAGCACGCCCCCAAGCAACATCAACACCAGCGATTTGGCGAGCAATGTCATCGACATTTCGTAGTAATAAGCGCTGAAATAGCCAAGCGCCGCCAGCAGCGACAAGAGCACATAGTAACGCTCAGCCAAACGCCAGCCCAGCACCCAACAGCCAAGCGCCAACGCAAGCCCCGGGAAATACCAATAAAGCAGTGTCAGCGCCAGGGTAAAGGCCAGTGTGGTCAGCGTTTTGCCCGCTATCTGGTAGAGAACAGCCGCCATCAGCGCGGCAAACGCCAGCATGTCGGCGAAAACCAGCGCCTGCTGACCGCGACTCCCCTCCAAGACCAATAGGGCACTGTTCCACAGCGCAAGACGTCCATCCAACAGCAGTGGCAGCATTAAAGCACCGCAAAACAGCGTGTGCTGGCAACGTCTGGCAAAGGGATGGACCGCCAATTGCCACGGGCGGTTATCGTGCCCGGCGGCACCCAGCGTGCCCGTACCAGACCTTGGCAACCACACGCCACTCAGCACCCCAAGCAAAACCAGCAGCATGGGCAAAAACCAGCCCAGCAGCTGTGCCTCTTCAAAGGCAATGCCGATAAAAGTTACTGCGGTAAAGAGCGACAGCTGCGCATCCAACCAATAGCGGGCAAACCAGGCATTAATTATCAGCACTGCAGCACCACAAAGAAACAGCGCCTCATCTTCGATATCAAATGCCTCGCCTATGCCCCACACTACCGCAATCATGGCCGCCATATTGATGGCAAAGCCAAGCTGCACCAAAAACTCCATCTTACCTGCCTGACGGTAAATAAATCGGGCAAGGCCGGTATAGATAAGGCCTATCACCAGCGCCTGAGAGCCTTCGAAACGACTGATGGATTCAATAAGCGCAATGGAAAAAGCAAGGAAAAACAGTGCAGCAACCCAACCAGCAAAGCCGGTCAGCAAGGTAAGCCACAGTGGCTGAAGCTGATTGTCCGGCTCATCGGCCATCAAACCGGCGGCATTGAGCCGCTGCCATAATGAATGACTCATAGCTCCTCCCGCTTTGACAACAGTGACTTAAGGTACACCCCCAGGGCGCTGCTGCTGCCCACGATAAAGGCGCCGACCAGCATAAATCCGCCAACTGGATCGCTTCCTTCAAACATCAGTCTGGCGAGGAAGCAAGCCAGCACCGCAATAGCGCCAAAGCCCCACAATCCCAGCGCGAGCACATTGAGCCGAAGCAGCCGGTAGTAAAAGTAGCCCAGCGGTCCGAGCAGGCAAAGAGCCAGCACCACCGCCAAAGCAGATTGGCCAAGTCCGCTGTCGAGCACCTTATAACAGCCAAGCCACACCAGATGACCGGCGGCCACGGTCAGCGCAAAGACGTTTGCCAAAGGCTGAGTCAGCTCCGGCCATCCCCGGCGGGCGCCAAGGTCCATCAGCAGGTGCAAGCCAAAATTCGCCACGCCAATCAGCAGCAGCGCAATTTCGACATCCCATGCCAAAAACCACAGTCGCCCAAGGCCGGTAAAGTGCAGCCACAGCGCCAGATTGGCCTGAACGATAAAAGCGCACCAAAGCAGGCTACTGCGATAAGTCAGTGCCGGAATAAGGCTGAAAGCCGCCCAGATGGCAAACAACTGCCAGGGGTCGGCACCGGTTTGATACACCTGCCCCGACAGCGCCAGCATGGCACCAACCAGCAGGTCGAGCAGCAAAAGCAGCGAGCCTTTTACAATAGGCGTTTGTTTTTTATCAACAAAATACAGCCCCGACAGGCTTAACAGAATAGCCCCCTGCACCAGGGCAAACTTGGCGAGGTGATGCAGGTTTTCCCAGTTGTAGGCAAAAAAGAAAATCACCCCGGCGCCCAGCGACAAGGCCCCCAAATAGAGGCCCAGGTGGGCGAGCCGCTCATACCAGTAGCGGGCAGACGATGCTCTGGCTCTGCCTGGGTCTTGGTCATCTTCGTCGGCGCCTGAGCTTAAGTCCAAGTCTTTGGCTCCATGGGGTTCCAGCTCGTTCTGGGCCAGCGCCCAGGCTCTGGCGGGGCTGGCATCCTCAATCGCCCCTTGCTCGAACCAGCTTGCCAGCAAGGCGGCCCGTGAGTCTTTATCCGGAAGGATAGCTTTCATATCAGTGTCCTGTCGTTTTCCCTCGACCTGAATGGGTCACTGGTGAATATTGGCCTAATTGCCTATTTTTAAGGGCAGTGTGCCCGAAGTAAACTTGCCAGCTGCTGAATCGACATTGCCATAAGGCCCCGTAATGAGCAAAAAAATCCGCCGTTCTTCGCTGAAATTATCGCTGCTTGGCCTTTGCTTTTTAACAGGTTTCTCAACTGCTGAGTCAATGAACACCCCAACCACGCCCGTTACCGTGGTGGTGGGCGGCTATTCGTTCCCCCCCTATGTTATCGACTCGCCCCAGGGGCATTCCGGGGTAGTACCTGAGCTGATTGACGAGCTGAACCGGCTTGGCAGCGGCTTTCAGTTCAGCTTCGTGCCCACCAGCATAGAACACAGGTATCAGGCCTTTACCCGGCGCCGCTTCGATGTACTGCTGTTTGAAAGCCCGCACTGGGGCTGGGAGCAGATTGACAAGGCAGTGCTGCCACTTAAGGTACCGGATGGTGAAGTCTTTGTGGGGCGTCATCCGGCTGCCGCCGCGCCGGATTATTTTGCCGATTTACAACAAAAGCGACTGCTGCTGGTGCGCGGCTACCATTACCATCTGGCAGGCTTTGAAACCGATGAGATGAAGCTGCGCCAGGACTATCTGGCCGAGTTGGTGCCAGACTCCCGCGCAGCCCTCGAAGGCCTGCTGCTGGGCCGCGCCGAGGTTGCCCCCATCAGCCAGTCATTTCTAAACTGGTACCTTGCCGCCCACCCGGACAAGGCCAACAAACTGGTGATTTCCTCCCGCGGGGATCAGCAGTATCAGCACACCGCCCTGCTGCATCCCCAAAGCCCGCTGACACCGGAGGCATTCAGCCAGCAGCTAAACACCTTGAGCGAGCGTGGGGTGTTGAAGGCGCTGCTGGGGAAATACCATCTGACCCTAACTGAAGCGCAATAGTTGCCGCTAATCGGCCAACACTAAAGCAAGTCATGCGAGTACCCCCAATTGGTACAACGAAAAAGCCCCGCTGTTACGGCGGGGCTTGGTTTTCTGTTTATGCTCAACATTGAGTGGCTGAGCGACCTTGCACCCTAGTCGCGCTGCAAGGCCACAATAGGGTCGAGCCGTGCGGCTTTTTTCGCCGGATACAGACCAAAGCCAATGCCCACCGCCATACACACCACCAGCGACAGCAATATCGCAAACGGCGACCAGGCCACAGGCCACCCGGCAGCGGCAGAGATCACCAGCGCCAGCAGCAGCCCAACCCCTATGCCGATAAGGCCGCCGGTGGCTGAAATCACCATACTTTCAATCAAAAACTGACGCGCTATGTCCTTTTGAGTCGCCCCCAGTGCACGCAGCAAACCAATCTCGGAGGTCCGCTCCAAAATGGTCGCCAGCATAATATTCATGATGCCGATACCGCCCACCAGCAGCGAGATCCCGGCCACACAGGCCATGACGATATTGAATATCTGCTGGGTACGTTGATGCTGTGCCAGCAGATCGGCAGGCACCACTATATCGTAATCCTGCTCCTTGCCATGGCGACGTGACACCAGATGATCCAGACTCTGGGCCGCAAGGGATGGGTCTACACCATCTTTGAGGGCAAACTTGATGGTATCGAGCTCATCTTCAAGTGGCTTGAACTGCATCTTTTTCAGCGCAGTCGCCAGCGGAATAAACACCTGATTGCGCTCACCGCCCACCTTCACGCCTTCGATAGCCGACTTGCCACTCTGGCCTTCCCTCAGCACCCCCACCACGGTAAACCACTGATGGTTAATCTTAATCCGCTGCCCCAGAGGCTCGCCGCGGGGAAACAGGCTGCGGGCGGCTTCAGGCCCGAGCACCGCCAACTGCCGATAGTGCTGCTCATCATTGGCATCGAGCAAACGGCCCTCGGCGAGTTTGAGCGCGCTTAGGTCGAAATAGCTTGGTGTCACCCCCTGCACCAGGGCGTCGCTGCGGCCCTGTAAGCTGAACAGGCCAAACACCTTCACCTGCTTGCTGGCGCTGTAGGCATCGAGAAACGGCAGGGTTTCCATGGCGCTGTCGATGTCCCGCAAACTCAGGCCAATGCTGTGCTCACGTACGGTTTTCAGTGCTTCACCTTCCGATGGTCTGGCGTTCACCACCAGGTTTTTAAGCCCCATGGACTCAATCATTTTCAGCGCTTCACGCTCCGCACCCTCACCCACACTGAGCATGGCGATAACGGCGCCCACGCCGAATATCATCCCCAGAAGGGTCAGCGCGGTGCGCAGCTTGTGGTGCAACATCTCGCCAAGCGCCTGCACCACGCCGGATTGATACTGACGAAATCTATCCTGCATCATGCCTGAGTTCTCCTTGGCGGCACGGTAAGGGCAACCACATCGCCCTCCTTTAGGCCATCGATAACCACGGTGCGGTTAAGGCTGCGGCTACCGGGTTGAATGGTTTGTTCAATAAAGCCTTTATCACTCTTGAGATAAACCCAGTAGCGGCCTTCGCGCTGGAAAATGGCCTGATTGGGTACGGTCAGCACCGACTCTTCGCTGAGCGCCGCCACCCTGGCCTGCACCTGACGCCCGGGTAACATGATGTGGGTGTCTGTGCTATCCAGCACCACGGTAAATTCAAAGTAATTCACCGGGCTGTCCCTGTCCTTGGGCTTGGCGAGGGCATCCACCTGGGCAACAGTGCCGCTGAAAGGCTTATCGGGATAGGCATCCAGCGTCAAAGTGACTTTCTTGCCCACAGCCAGCCCCACAGCTTCAGACTCCAGCACCCACAACTTGGCCTGCATCACTGAGGTGTCCGGCAGTGTGCCCAGCGGGATCCCGGAAAATACCATGTCACCGGCCATGGGCAGTGCGCCGCTCCAGCCGGGCTGCATCACAAACAGGCCATCGTGGGGCGCCACTATCTCCATTTGCGATAAATTACTCTGGTAGGTGGCAATTTTGGCTTCAAGCCCTTTTTGCTTCAGCCGGATCAGATCAAGCTCCGCCGTGGCCTGGGCATCGTGGCTGTCTTGCCCCCAATCGTAGTAACCGAGGCGGGCCTCCAGGTAATCCTTGTTCCGCATCTGGTCGATGATATCTATCTTGGTGTAAACCCGCTCATCATCCACAAAGAAGCGCTCGGCCAAATCCAGCTCTTCTTCAGTCACGTCGCGGCCGATATTAAGCTCCTTGGCGGTGGTAAGGTTTTTTTGCTTCTGTATATCGCCATCAAGCGCAAGCTTGTCAAAATCAAAGCGTTCAAGCTCCAGCTCCAGGGTTTCGCGGCGGCCATCGAGCCTGGCGACCACATCACCGGCTTTCACCTCAGAGAAGTTGTCGAGGATCCATGCCAGCGACTGAGGCCCACGCAAACCGCCGGGCACAGACACAGGTGTAGCGCTCTTGGCTTCAAGTTCGCCCCTTGCCGGAATGGTCACTTCAAAATGGCTGCGCCCAACTTCCATGGTGAGCACACCGTTGTCGCCCTGCTCATTACAGCCCCACAGCAGCATCACTGCCGTTGCAATCATTAACTTTTTCATCGCAGCAGCACCTCATCCCCCAGCGCCAGACCCGCGCGTACTTCCACTTTGTCGCGGCCGGAATCACCCAGTTCAACAAAGGTGCGGCTATCGCCCAGCATGCCCGATTGCCACACAAAGGGGCGGCCTTCATCGTAGTGCAGTGCATCCAGCGGCAGCAGCAGTGCCGACTTCTCGCGCACCACATCAATACTGATCTTGGCGGTCATCCCGGGGCGCATCAGTTCCTTGTCTATCTCGTCGAAATCCGCCACTGCATCGAACACCACCAGCGGAATATCATCGTTCTTGACCCGAAACACGGCGCCGGTTTCGGTCAGGGTGCCGTGAAACACCCGTTCGGGGTTGGCATCGAGACGGATTTTGACCCTGAGGCCACTCCTGACGCGGTTGGCTTCCACTTCTGGAATGGTCATGGCCACCTGCATCCGCTCAAGATCCGGCATGGAGAACACCGCATCGCCGGCAAATACCGACTGACCTTCCTTGATTTTGTTGCCCTGAGGATCGTTGCCGTACACCACCATGCCAGTGCGGGGCGCTTTTAAGCTCATGGCAGCAATGCCTTTTTTAAGCGCTGAGACTTCAGAGGCGAACTTTTGTCTGTCGCCGTCGAGCATGGCCATGCGGCCCTTGATGCTTTCTTGCTCCAGGGTAAATTTACGCTCGATAAGCGCCACTTTTTCGGTGGCAATCACGGCATCACGCTGATATTTTTCTTTGTCGATAGCCGCAACAGTTTCATCAGACAGCTCGAACTTGCGCCGGGCTTTTTCCTCTTCCATTTTGGCTTCGGCCAGCTCGAGCTTGAGCTCTTCGAGCTTTTTGGCATTTCTCAGGCGTGAGGTTTCTATATCCTGCACCGTGGCTTCCAGCTCAGCACTTTTCACCTGCAGCCGTTGATTCAGCTCAGAGGTATCCAGACGCGCCACTACAGAGCCCGCTTCAACTTCTTTGCCTTCAGGGACAATACTTTTGACCTGATACTGCCACACCCGACGCATCGCCGGTGGCATCATCGACAGGGTATCGGCCGAGGTGAGCACACCTGTCACTTCCACCTGCTGCACCAACTGGCCTTCACTGACTTCGACCCGCACGCCATCTTCGCAGCCGCCAAGCAGCCCGGCGATAAGCGCCAGCGGCGCCAGGCGAAAAACCTTTACAGAGGATTTCATGGCTGCACCTCCACCATCACACTCATGCCGGGCGACAGCTCAAGTCCATCAACATTGGCGAGGGTGACATCCACCTTAAACCATTTACTCTGACCCCAGGCGCTTTTGGTAACGGCCTGACGGCCTATGCTGTCGACCTTGCCGGCAAACAGCTTGCCGGGGATAGCATCGAGGGACAGGCACACATTCTGATCGGCGCGAATTTTGTCGACATCCACCTCATTGGCCCAGGCCGATACTTCCAGTCCGTCCAGCGCAGGGATACTGGCGATTTGGCGGCCAAACTGCACAGTATCGCCCGCCTGATATTTCTTTTCGTTCCAGTCGCGCCCAATGATCACCGGACCTGCGAACTCTGCTTTAAGCTCAAGGGCATCGAGAGCCTTCAGCGCCGAGTCCAGCTCGACCTCGGCCTTGCGCTTTTCGATGGCAAGCTGTGCCAGGGTTGAGCTTTGGCGCTCGATGGCTTCCTTCAGCGCCTGTTTGGCTTTATCAAGCTCGGTGTTGGCCTGCAGCAACTTGAACTGGTTATCGGCATAGTCCTTGGCGGCAATGTAATCCGCCGGGATTGATGCATCGAGGCGCGCCTTTTCCAGCGCCAGTGTGGCGCGGCGCACTTCAAACTTGGCTGACAGCAGCGCGGACTCCAAATCGATACTCTGGCTTTGCTCCTGGGCCTTCACCCTCAAAAGCCCTGCTTCGAGCTGCTCAATCTGGTTGGCGATTTGGCTCTTATCGAAAATCACTATGGTATCGCCGGGTTTGGCAAGCTTGCCCTCCGGGAACAGCCACTGGATTTGATGCCGCCAGGCATCGCCTGCCTTGGGCACGGCAAAGGGCTGGGAACGGGTCGAGCTGATACTGCCGGTAAGCAGCAGACTGGCTTCGCCGCCGCTGCAGTCTTGTGCCTGGGCACTGGTCGCGGCAGCCATCATCACGGCAGCCCACAGCAGACGCCGCCCATTGGCTGGCATGGCAGGATTGAATTTAGCCATTGCTCACCTCCCGCTGGCGGAAATCATCCCGCTGCACCAAGCCATCGCGCATACGAATAACCCGCTCGGCGCAGTCGGCTACTTCCTCCTCGTGGGTCACCAGCACTATGGTCTGGCCGCTTTGATGCAGTTCATCGAAAAGCTGCATGATTTCCACCGAGGTTTTGGAGTCCAGCGCCCCTGTGGGTTCGTCCGCCAGCAGCAAGGTCGGCCGGTTGACCAGCGCCCGGGCAATGGCCACTCGCTGGCGTTGACCGCCGGAGAGCTGATTGGGCCTGTGATCGAGCCGGGTGCCCAGCCCAACACGGGTAAGCAGTTCAATGGCATGGTCTCTGTCGCCACGGGGCGACTCAGAAAAGCGCAGTGGCAACAGCACGTTTTCCAGCGCCGACAGCCTTGGCAACAAATGAAAGCTTTGAAATACAAAGCCTATTTCACGGTTTCGTACCGCAGAGAGCGCATCATCGGATAACCCACCTACCGCCTGGCCGTTCAGCAAATACTCGCCGGACGTTGGCCTGTCGAGACAACCTATGATGTTCATTAATGTGGATTTTCCAGAGCCTGATGGCCCCATGATGGCAACAAATTCGTTTTGTCGTATGTGGATGTCCACACCCCGCAGGGCCTGCACTTCCCCTTCCCCCATCCTGAAGGATTTTGTCAAAGCCTGTAGCGATATCATGACTCAACACTCTCGCACTCTATCCTGAGCACTTTGTTTTGGGCCGAAGCGGCTGTCCGACCTTTGTGGTAAAGAGTATCCAGTTTTCTTATAAAACAGCTCGCTTTGCAAGAGAGATTTACTTTTCATTACAAAGAGATTGAAACATTTTCAATAAATGCCCATCAGCAGTAAATCTGCACCTTGGCAGTTGAAAAAATATTGATAACTAACCGCTTAACGCCACTCGCTAAGGCATATGTATCATCCCGGATGCGGCCATAAGGGTAGCAAAGAGCACGAAACACAACAGCCACAGCCAACGCTCACCCAGCCGATTGGGCAGTTCCCCAAGCCAGGCCAGACCGGCGAGCCAGATCCCCATCACCCCCTGCACCAGCGCGTGCAGGCAGATAAACACCATCGCCTGACTGCGGGGAATAAGCCCAAAGCCAATCGGGATAAGCAGCAGACTCAAGCTGGTAAGCAGCAGCAAAAAACTCCCTGCCATAGCACCGTTAAAGTCACAGCCATGGCTATGCAACAGCTGACCTGGCGGCCTCATACTCCTGTCTGCCTTACTGTCCAGATAACAGCGCCACAACCAAACCAGCTGAAACGCCGCCAGAAAAAACGCCACAAACACCATAATCGTACCTCCATGCCAAGATGACAGAAACAGGGGCGCTTATCTTTCACAGCAACGCAAGATTATTGGCAGTGGCAAGCAAACAGAAACCGGAAATGAGCGGCCATCAGCAACCCCATCTTGGCCGCGGTAAGAAAAAGTCGCGCGTTAATGGGGCTCGCGACTGACTATCTTCACTACCCGTTGATACAGCACATGGGCCAGCAGTTCTGACTCACCGCCGGTGCTGCCGACAAACTGCACCACCACGGCATCGGGGGTACTGTGATAGCGGGCGATGCTTTGATAGCCGGGCAACCAGCCCGTGTGTTCATACTCGTAAATCGAGGCGTAAATGGCCTGCTCTTCGGCGCTTAACAATGCCTTTTTTGCTGATACTGATGCGGTTGCAGTTTGCGCCTGAGATCCTGAGTGCGAAGCATCCGGCGCCGTGGTGATAAGCGCCCGTAAGAACACACCTACGTCGCGGGCAGTGGCCAGCATGGAACCGCCGGGGGTATTGAATATCAGCGATTTAAGGTCCTCATCAACGCCCTGATGGAAACCGCTGGCCAGCAAATAAGCGCTCTTGGAAGCTTGCTGGTGTTCAAGGGTATGCTGGCTTTCGATAGCGCGCTGATGTTCAAGCGCCGCCACATCGCCAAAGGTATCGTTCAGGCCAAGCGGCGCCAGCAATTGCTTGCGGATGTAATGCTGATGCGGATAGCCAAGGGTGTTATCCAGAATGCGGCCAAGCAGCAGGTAATTGGTATTGGAGTAGGCATAATCGCTGCCGGGCGCAAAATCAGCGCGCTTATCCAACACCAACTTCAGATTATCGTTCGGGTCTTGCTGTCCGCCAGCCCAGTCAAAACCTTGTGCATCAACAAAATTGGGGATGCCGCTTCTATGGCTAACCAGCATCGCCACAGTAATGCTATCGGCATTGGCAATACGTCCGGCAAGCTCGGGTAACAACTCGGCTACTGTGCTTTGCAGTGATAACTGCCCCGCTGCCACCAGCTTCGCGGTAGCTGCGGCAATATAGAGTTTGCTGATACTGGCGATTTTAAACAGCGAGTCGGCGCCCTCTGGCAGAGACAATCGCTTGTCTTTTGCGGTCGCGGCATACTGCTCGGCGGGGCGATTTGAATGGTCGATATAGAGGATGACGCTGCCAAGACCCAGGGCAGTGGCCTCATCCAGTTGCTGCTCTACAGTATCCGGCAGCGGCGAGAGCCACAGCCACACGCCTGCCCAGGGAACAAAAACGACCGCCGAGATAAGCCCAACGAGGGGCATAATTATCCTCAGCAGTCGCAGTGTTTCAGGCTTCATCGGCATGGTTTGGGCGTGGTTCCAGGTTGAGCCTGAGACTGAGAAACCCAGCTCGGGGCATCAAGCCGCAGGCGCACATTAGCACGTCGCGCCAACCCCATTACGCCAACCCCATTACATAGTTGCCATTTGCCAGTATTCGAGGCGGCTTTCAGGGTTGGCCACCAGCACTTTGCAGCTTTCTTTGTATTTGGCCATCAGGTTGCCAAGGCTGGAAGAGCCCGCCATGGAAGCAATTTGCTTATCACGGGCGGCCTGCAGCGCGGCCTCAAGATCGCCTTCGCCAAAGTACTTACCGGCCAGCGCATAGGCGTCAGTGGCAGAATGTTTGAGACGGTCACCCACGGCCTGCATTTGCGGCGCATTCATGGCGGCAATGGCCTCAGAGCTGATTTGGTAATAAGCGGTGCAGTCCAGCAGCTCACCTGCCAGCGCCTTTTCGGCTTCGTCAGCCTGGGCAGCGCCAGCGGTAATCGTCAGGGCCAGCGCCAGCAACGCCTGTTTTTTGATGGACATAAGTGTGATTTCCCTCAAAGTTTTTTGGCAAAACTACCGGACGTACGCTCGGCAATCAAGTTCTTTCACACACTGGCGTGTCTGGTCAGGCGAAAGCGTAAATCCTGCTTCACCACGGGCCACTCGGTGTCGAGGATGGAAAACACCACGGTATCGCGAATAGTGCCGTCTTTAAGGATCTTATGGTTTCTCAGCACCCCATCCTGCCGCGCTCCCAAACGGGCGATGGCCTGGCGCGATGCCTGGTTGTGCCAGTGGGTTCGAAATTCCACCGCAATGGCATCGAGCGTCTCGAAGCAATAGCCAAGTAACATCAATTTGGCTTCGGTGTTGATGCCGGTGCGCTGTGCGCTCTTGCCATACCAGGTGTAACCAATTTCCATGCGCCGATTCTCAGGCTCGATATTGCAGATGCGGGTCGCACCGACAATCTGTCCGCTGGCGCGGGATCGCACGGCAAATGGAATTGCCGAGCCTTCCCGCTGCTGCATCAGCGCCTTTTCCACGTAGGCCTTTACCGCGTCCGGCTCGGGCACACTGGTAAACCACAGCTCCCACAATTTGCCATCGGTGACGGCCAGCTGCAGCGCAGGCACATGGTTCAGGCTCAGGGGCTCTAAAATCACCAGCTCGCCGGACAGGTTTGGTACCGCGGCCTCAGACATGCTCACTCCTTGGACAATGTGTAACGTCAATAAGTATCAGTTGTATCAAATGATTAAGACAAAAGCATGCTCAGATGCAGCCCTGACATCCCCGGACCCAGGATAACGGCGTGACCACACACCCATAACAGCCCGTAAGTGATTGATAACAATCATTATCAATCTTTCGACGGAGTTTAACCCTCAGGCTTTTACCCTATGCTGCACCTATACCCCTAAAGGATCAGCACACCTCTGCCCCCACGCCGCGTCGCCGGTTGCAGTTTAGCTGGCTTCCTCCCGGAGCGGAGTAAGTTCCATAACAAGGAGTTACCATGAAAACCCATCGTCTTTCCCGTATGTCTTCTGCCCTGCGTCCACTGCTGGCCACCTTGCCTGCACTGGCGCTGTTGTCGGCGTGCAGTTCTACTCCCAAGGCCGAAGAAGAAGCCCAGGCGGAGGCGAGTGCCGACACCAAAGTGGCTCAGCGTTCGCTGGCATCTTTCTCCAAACCTGCCAGTGAGCAGGCCTGTTACGACAGAGCCAAAGAACCCTACACTGCACTGGTAGATGCACACTTCCACCCACGCCCATTCGGCGGCGCGGCCATGCCTGCACCTGAGCTGTTTGCCATGTTCGACTCGCTCGGTGTGCGCTTTGTGAACTACTTCGGTATTGGCCAGGTACTGGATCTCAAGTCCGGCTGTACCTACTACCTCGACTGTAAAGGCACTCCTGCCAGCCCCAGTGTGAAGAATGACTTCGTCAACGGCATGGATGTGGTGGCTTACCCCCACGAAAACCTGCACATCACTTTGTCGATGACCTTTATGGATCTGGCCCATCCTGACGATATCGTCAAAACCATCGAGATGTACGACAAAGAATACCCAGGTATGTTCAGCTGGGCCGGTGAGCTCAACGTGATGAAGCAGGCGCTGCTTGGCAACAAGCACGAACCAGCCACCTTCGAGAGCATCGATGCCTGGGCGCCCTTTATGGCCATCCTCAAAGAGCGCAATATTCCGGTGACCCTGCACTCGGATCTGGGTAACAACGCCAACCCAACTGAATTCCTGCCGTTGATGGAATACGTGCTGGCCAAGTACCCCGACAACAAGATTGTCTGGGCTCACATGGGTCTGTCGAAAGAGCTGACCAAGATCCCGCCCAACATGCACGTATCCATCATGCAGGATCTGCTGGATAAGTACCCTAACCTGATGCTGGATATCTCCTGGGATGTGCTCTACAACGCCTATCACCAGTGGGGGCCCATCTTTATCGACTTCTTTAACGCCTACCCAACCCGTATCCTGCCTGGCTCCGACTTCGTTGCCGCCGACAGCAAGGCACGGGATCAGTACGCCAAAGAACTGGAAGTCACCAGCCGCGCCCTCAAATACATGGACGATAACGCCTTCCGCCACATTGCGCTGGGTGAAAACTTCTTCCGTCTGATGAACCTGGATTATCACGCCCCAGAGGTGTGCAAGGCTCCAGGCAAGTAAGGAGATACCATGGCCACTCGCAATCCTCTGCTCGTGGCCTGGCTGCTTTCATCGGCCGTGGCAGTTCCTGCCACGGCTTTTGCACAGCAACAGGCCGGTGACGAGCGCGATCACGAACCCAACCAGCAAAGTGACGTGAACCCCATAGACACCCCGGATACCCACAAGGGTGACTTTCTGGGTGACAGCAGTCTGGTGCTCAAACCCAGAACCTACTATTTGGACCGCGACCGCGATACCAAGGCCGACAGTGTCGGCTGGGCTCTCGGTGGCGCACTGGAATACAAGTCCGGCTGGTTCAACGACTGGCTCAGGTTCAATGCCACGGCTTATACCTCACAAAAACTGTACGGCCCGGACGATAAGGACGGTACCGGCCTGTTCAAACCCGGGCAGGAGAGCTTCAGTGTTTTAGGTGAAGCCAACGTAACCATCCGCTTTGCCGAAAACCACGGAATGCGCATCGGTCGTCAGCGCTTCGAGTTGCCCTACCTTGGCAGCCACGATATCCGCATGGTGCCCAACACCTTTGAAGGGGTTGCCATCGGCAATACCTCACCCACAGGTTTTGGTTACATGGCCGGCTACGTGGACAAGATAAAAGGCAAGAGCGACGATGACTTTATCTCCATGTCGGAAGCTGCCGGAGCCGCCGGAACTGATGAAGGCCTGGGCTTTGCCGGTGCCCGCTACATCAGCGATGCCGGTACCACGGTGGGCGCCATCTACCAGCGCACCTTCGATACCTTCGATACTGTGTTCGCCAAAGTGGAACACCCCTTTGAAATCGTCAAAGGCAGCAGCATCCGCGCCAACCTGCAATACACAGGGCAGCAAAGCAGCGGTGATGAGCTTATTGGCGCCTTTGATACCCAGATGTGGGCGGCCAAGGTTGAGCTGAAGCATGGCCCCTTCGCCTGGCGTTTTGGCGCCAGCACCACAGATGAAGATCACGGCATCATCAAGCCATTCGGTAACCCCGCCAACTACCTGTCCATCATAGTGGACGACTTTGACCGCGCCGGTGAAGACGCCTATATGCTGGGCTTCTCCATGGATTTCGGTCGGGTTGGCCCTGGCGACATGAGCGTGTTTACCAATATCGTCCATGGCGACACCCCTGAAAGCGGCCCTGCTGCCAGCGCCGATGAAACCGAATACGATCTCACCCTCGACTGGCGTTTGAAAGAAGGCTGGAGCGAGCGGGTTTGGGTGCGTATGCGTGCCGCCTATGTGGATCAGGACGATAATTTTGCCGGTGCAGATGACTTCCTCGATTTTAGGGTGATAGTCAACTACGACTTTAATCTGCTGTAACCGAGACAATAAACAGGGAAAGAATGATGAAACCATCACTGATAAGCCTGTTGGTTGGCGCAGCCCTGCTGAGCCCCAATCTGGCGCTTGCTGAAATCACCGATGCCCGGGCCGCGGAAATCGCCAGGGAGCTGGCGGCACTCAAGGCGATGAAAGCCGAGCTGGATGCCAAAAGCCGCGAGTTTGAAAAGCGCATTGAAAGCCTGGAATCGGAAGTCACCGACGCCTCGCCAAAAGCCGCCGCCAGCCTGGCCGCCGCCAATGCAGCTACCAGCGCCAATCAAACTGCGGTTGAGCGCAGCGCCGCCCCGCAAAAACGGCCGCCACCAAAACCTGGCAGCGATACCCCAAAAGCCGGATTCTATGAGCCGGGCAAGGGTTTTGTGGTTGCCCGCGACAGCATGGGCGAGCTGGATATCAGCGCCTTTACCTACGCCCGTTATCTGAATCAACAGGGTTTTGATGACACCTACACCGACAGCTTTGGTCGCACCAGCAATCTGGATCTGCGTAACGACTTGCAGTTCCAGAAAATCACCCTGAACTTCAAGGGCTGGTTGTTCGACCCACGCTTTAAGTACCTGATGTATGCCTGGACATCCAACACCAGCCAGGGCGATCCGGCTCAGGTAGTATTGGGTGGTAACCTCGGCTTCCAGTTCGATGAAGCCTTTAACCTGTACGCAGGGATTGGCGCACTGCCGTCGACCCGCTCGACCAACTACACCTTCCCCAACTGGCTCAAAAACGACCACAGAACCATCGCCGATGAATTCTTTCGTGGCTCCTATACCTCAGGCCTGTGGGCCAGCGGCAAGCTCGCTCCGGGACTGGAGTACCGCGCCATGCTGGGTAACAACTTAAGTCAGCTCGGGGTGAACGCCGCCCAGCTCGATGGCGAGCTAAATACCGTCTCCGGTGCCCTGTGGTGGATGCCAACTACGGGTGAATACGGCCCCGGTCAAGGTCTCGGCGACTACGAGTTCCACGATGAATTTGCCACCCTGTTCGGGGTACATTTCACCCACAGCCGTGAAGATGCTCAGGGCCAGCCCGGCACAGAAGGCTTTGAAAACAGCCAGCTGCGCCTGTCTGACGGTACCCTTATTTTCCGTACTGACCCCTTCGGTACCGGCGGTGATATCCGTAAAGCCACCTACCAGATGGCAGCCATCAACGGCGGCTTCAAATACAAGGGCTGGTCGCTGGAAGCCGAGGTGTATCAGCGCTGGTTGGATGATTTCGTGACCACAGGCCCCATTCCGGTGGATTCGGTGGATGACTCTGGCTTCCAAATTCAGGGCAGCGCCATGGTTATCCCGGGTAAACTGCAGGCCTATGCCGGTTACTCGCAAATCTTTGGTGACTATGGCGATCCCTACGATGTCAGCCTGGGCGTGAACTACTTCCCGCTGGACAGGCGCGAGCTGCGCCTGAACATGCAGGCACTGTATTTGAACGACTCACCCGTAGGTTACTCCAGTGTGCCATTCCAGGTGGGTGCCAACGGCTGGGCCTTCTCGACCGATGTGATTTTGGCCTTCTAAGGCCAAAAATGAAAAAAGGGATGCAGTTGCATCCCTTTTTTATTGTGACTGATTTACGGGCTGAAGGATTTATGCGTTGAAGGATTTATGCGTTGAAGGATTTGGGCGCGCATAAAGGTATTTGCCAGACTACGGCCGTTAAAAGCCGTGCTGACTGCCCGCCACCCGGAACCAACCGGCAATGCTTGCCCGCTCCACCGTGGTTGGCATTACTTCGTGGGGAAAACGCTCCGACAGAAAAATCACCAAACGGCCCATGGTCGGCGCAATCTCTTCAAGCAACGTATCGTCTTCATCGTAAAGTTTCAGGATCCCACCATGCTCAGGCTGCCAGTCCGGATTCATAAAAAACACCGTGGTCAGAATACGGTTCTGACTGCCCTTCAGTGCATCCACATGCTTTTTGTAAAATGCGCCCGGGCGATAGAGGGCATAATGGCTCTCATAGTCAAACAGCCCCATAAACAGGCGGCGATTCAGCCCGTCTTTGAGGGTGTCCATCAGGCTTAAAAAACCATTGTCAGTGGCACAGCCAGGCTCCAGCCAGCGAATACTGTCGCGGCGGATATCAACATTACGGTGCTGTTCATTGCCACGGCCGATACTGGCCGGTTTAAAGGTATCGTCAGCCTCGCTGAACACCTTTTGTCTGAGCTTGAGCACCAATTCGGGCGCAAAGAGACTGTCAATGCAGATATAACCGCGATCGACAAGCGCGTCTGCTACTTCATCGAGCACAGACTCACTGAACTTACAAACCATGATTGCAAGATCCGCACAAAAGCTACGCTTTCGCTGTACTCAAGGGCCCGGGAGGGAGAATGGGCCTATTTTTCGAGGTAGGGCGTCAATACGGCAAAGACACACGCGGGTGTCTTTGCCCCGGAAAACGCGCAAATTTTATGGCAGAACCGGTCGCTTGACAATCAAAATAAATAACCGAATTTCAATCAGTTAAAAGCTTGTAAAGCAGGAGTTCTTCCGCAGGTTCACCAAACTGAATTTTGTGTGAAAATTCAAGGCCAATTTTCTCCAGCAGTCGCCTGGAAGGCAGATTGGCTTCGGTCACTATGGCAACCACCTGATTGATGCCAAAGCGGCTGCGAAGTGTCATGCAGGCGCTGGCCGCCTCCTGCGCGTAACCCTGACCGTAAAATGCAGGCAGCAGTCCATAGCCTATGTCCACGTCAGGCAAGCTATCACGGCGAATAAGGCCGCAGGTGCCGATAAATCGGTCATCTGCAGTCAGGGACACCCGCCACAGGCCAAAGCCGTGGGTGCCATAGCTGTTGATAGGGCCATCCTGCAAATACTGCCTGGCACCCGCTTCATCGCGAATACCGCGGTCACCAATGTTATTGATAAAGTCCTGGGTGTTGACCAGCGCCAGGATCTCCTGCCAATCCTCAGCAGTAAACTCACGCAGCGTCAGTCTCTCGGTTGTAAAAGGTTGCACCTTGCCTCCGGGTATCGAATTTTTGCTTCACAGGCAAAATTTTAAGCTATGACTATACTTTATACCGTTGCGCATGGATATTTGCCCGTTATCGGGAGGGGATTTGGCGATGAAGACAATTTCTCAGGGAAGCAGGCCTTATTACGTCACCGCCGCCATGGTGGCCGCCGAGCTCAATCACACCCTCGCCTGCTGTAAAGAAATCAATCTCACCGCCAGTAATGCCCAGGCCGCCTCAAGCCGGATTGGCAGTGCGGCGCTCGGTTTCAAGGCGCTCACCCACTACATTGATGAGCTGGCGGGCTACACCAAAAGAGCCGCCAACGAAATCAATCAGCTGGCCAAGGATGCCAGCAAGCTGGCAACCCACACCGCCCGCACCGCCACCGCCCTGCACTATTTTCACGCCGCCCGCGATAAAGCCGGTAACGCTGCCTACGCCTACAGCATGGAAGGCGCCATTTATGCCACCGAAGACAACTACGCCAGGCTTGAGAGCGACTTTAATCAGGTGCTCAGCAAAATGCAGGTGCAACTGATGGACTTAAAGCAAAACCTTCGCAGCGCCAATGCGCTCGCCAGCATTTGCCGGGTCGAGGCCTGCCGGGTCGACGGCCGTTTCCAGGCCATTTTTGTGGACGTTGCCAATAAGGTCGATACCGTTGCGGCGCAAATTCGCGAACGCGTCGATACCGCTATTCGCCTGTTTGATTCTCACTGACGTTAAGGATTAATCATGAAAACCCAACTGCTGGTAGAGACGCCAACACACAAGTGGCTGTATTTCGGTCGCGATCCCGAGAAAAACGAAAAAATCATCGACACCAACCAGTATCTGGTCCAAAGCGGCAATCAATCATTACTGATGGATCCGGGCGGCATTGAACTCTTTGCCCCCATGCTGGCGAGTCTGGTACGCCATCTGCCGCTGGAGCAACTGACTTACCTTTTTGCCTCGCATCAGGACCCCGATATCATCTCGTCTCTGGGGCTGTGGGACCAAACCCTGCCCAAAGCCAAACTGTTTGCGCCCTGGCTGTGGGAAGGCTTTATTCGTCACTTCGGCATGAACAACATCAGTTACGAGCCCATCAAGGATAAAGGTGGCAAATTGCTGGTTGGCGAGGTGGAGCTGCAGTTTATTCCGGCCCATTATCTGCACGCCTCGGGCAACTTCCATGTGTACGACCCTGTGGCCAAGGTGCTGATGTCCGGGGATGTGGGCGCCGCACTCGAACCTGCCGAGGCCGATATTTTTGTGGACGACTTTGCCAGCCATGTCAGTAAAATGGACTACTTTCACCGCCGCTGGATGCCGTCAAACCGCGCCAAGAGCAACTGGGTCAGCCGCATGCGCGAGCTGGATATTCAATATATGTGCCCGCAGCACGGGCGGATTTTCAAAGGCCAGCAGGTAAAGCAGTTTCTGGATTGGTTCGATGCGCTGGAAGTGGGTATTGCCCTCTAACAAGGCTGCGCCTTCCGGGCACTGCCGTAGAAGTAATAGCCAGGCTCTGCTGCCCCGGAATAAGGCAAGAAAGCGCCTCACAAACAAATTCATCGCGAAAGACAAAAAGGCCCAAATGGGCCTTTTTTGTTGCTATCTGTGCTTGGCTGCAGCGCTTATCAGGAACTTGCCTACTAACGCAGCAGATACCGCTGTAAGCCACGCCCTGCGGGGCTTTGGTAGCAACACCATTTCAGCGTTATTCAACTGTCGTCGCTATCAAAGCCAGAGCTGTGCGAGGACTTGCTCGCGCCTTTCCTAATTCAGTTACAGATAACGCACGTAAGGGCTTGGGTCCCGCGGCGCCTTGATGGGAGCATCCACCGCTGGCGTGCCCAAATACAAAAAGCCGACGATTTGGTCGTCGTCACCGAGCCCCAACGCCTGATGCACCTTGCGATCGAAGGCAAAATCACCTGTGCGCCAAATGCCGCCAAGTCCCAGCGCAAAGGCGGTCTGCTGCATTGCCATGGCGGCGCAGCCTGCAGCAATTTGCTGTTCGAGTACCGGCACCTTGGGGTGCGCCTGGGTCTTGGCCACCACGGTGATCACCATGGGAGCCCGCTTGGGCATGCCTTCGGCCTTGGTCAAAAACGCCTCATCGCCACCGTTGGCCTTGGCGGCCGCGACAAATATTTCCCCGAGCCGCGACAGTCCCTCAGCTTCGGCAATAATAAACTCCCAGGGATTGAGGGCACCGTGATCTGGCACCCGCACCGCCGCATCCAAAATAAGCTTCAGCTGCGCCGCATCCGGCGCCGGCGCCAACAGCCGTGGACAGGACTGACGGGTAGTCAATAAGGTTAAGGCATCCAATGATTTATCCTCTTTATCATGCATGGCGCCAGCATAGCATGAAAAACGCAAAAATCCCGCCGCCACAGGCGTACGGGATTTTCGGGATGTCCATTGCAGGGGCTTGGCAAGCCCTGTTATGTCAGTCTCTGGTCAGGCCAAAACGCTTGCCCACGTACCAGTCGATACTGGTGTAGCGACCACCGCCCAGGGCGAACAGCGCCAGCAACATGGCAAAATAAGTGATGGCAAACTCGATACCATTATTGAGCACCACAAAGTTGCCGCTGCCGGTGAGATAGTCGTAATTCCCGTATTCCTGCAGTATCTCTTTGGCACGGGACAAGCGCTCGGCGGACTGCATCACCTGCTCATTGGCAAGCCAGCTGGAGGGGTCGGCAATGGCAAGCCAGCCATTTTGCCAGTGCACGGTAAACGCGGCCACCAACATGGTTACCATCAGAGGGATCGAGATAAGACGGGTAAACAGCCCCAGGATCAACAAGATGGCACCCAAAAACTCGGTGCCGGCGGCAAGGCCAGCCATCAGAGACGGAAACGGCAGTCCCAATCCCCAATCGGGATTACCAAACCAGGCGGCGGTATCTTCAAAATGTGCGAGCTTGTTGTAACCGGCCTGCATCAGTACCGGTGCCAGATAGAGCCTGAGAGCCAAAGGGGCAAGGGCGTCGCCAATATAACGGCCCTGGGTGTTGAGCTTTTGAATAAGTTGCAGCATGGGGTCCTCGCAGCCTGGTGTGCGTTATTTGCGTCTGTCGCAACATAAGTTGCCTTGCCTTAAAGACCCGCAGTAGCAGAAGTTTATTTCAGCGGCGCCGAATGTTTATCAAATCAGCGTAGAGGGTTTGAGCTTCCCCGCCCAATCAGGTCATTCCCCGCTAACGGCATCCGATTACTGGGCCGCTTCCTGTGCTAATTCACGCAAGTCTTCTGTCAGGGCGTCATATTCGCGCCACAGCTTCTTACGTTGTTTATCGGACAGATCCCGGTAGATGTCCATCACCAGACGACCAAAGTTCTCCTGATTCACACGAATAGCGTCCTGATGTGCCTGTGAGCGCAGCGTATGCGGCGCCATCATCAATTGGCGCAAACGGCTGGCGAGCAGCTCGGTGTCGCTGCGTTGCCTGAGCGCCTGCTCGAACTGCCTGAGCCATTCGTGGCGGTATTCAAGCCACATATCCAGGGTTGCCAGCCGGGTTGTGTTGGAGTCGTGGATCATCGCCTTTTGCTTGTCGCTCAGCTTGCCAAGCCACTTTTCGGCCCGCTCTTCGAGGCGCTTATCGGAGTCTTTGACCAGTTCTGCCTGGCTCTTACCGGCATACTCGGCCACGGTTTCGGCTTCGTCTTCTTTGAGTTTGGCGATAAGGTGCTCCACCTGCTTGTCAGACAGGCTTTGGATAATCGGCAAAATGCCATCAAACACGTAGTCAAACAGTCTGAACCAATGGGATTGGGCGTAGTTCACATGGTCGGCCCAAAGCGCGGGCGTGAGGGTGTTGGACTGCATCTGGGCTTTGAGGTTATCGAGCTGAGCCACATAGCGAGGCAATTCATCCTTTTGATGCCAAAGGATAAACTCATCCAATACCTTGTCGAACGCCTGCTGCTGGCTTTTATCGAAGCTGACATAGTCGTCCAGCTCCCACTCGATGGCCCAATCCAGGAAGTAGTAGCTCATCTTGGTGGAACATGCCGCCAGAGTAAACACCAGCATCAGGGTAAAAATGACTCGAGATTTCATTGAGGATCCTTCCACATCAGTCTGGCTCAAGGTTACCAAGGGTGGCCAGAGCTGCAAATCCCTCAACTTACCGCTAATTGTAAGTATCTGTAAAACCAAGAAAGATAATTATTGTCACCACTTTGCCCTGCCATTAATAGCGCCCAAATGGCGCCAAAGTACCAATGCAGGGCCACCGCATCGACAATCAGTGGTGCATCGCTTTGGTCGAGTTGCGGGTGAAAATCGAGATACGCATGAACCAGCGACGACTGGGCATCGGCAGTCAGCCGATGGGAGGCCAGCACTGCGGCAAGATCCCACAGCGGGTGGGATGCACAGGCATACTCAAAGTCGATGCAATACAGCTTGCCACCGTGGCAGAGCAGGTTATGGGGCGTAAGGTCGCGGTGGCTGTATTGCAAAGCAAACGGCTTATGCTCGATGCGCTGCAGCGCGCCCTGGATCGCCTGCGAGCAAGATGCCAGTTGCCGCTGCGCCCGGCGCCACTCCTGGCAGTGTTGCCAGCGGGGCAAGCCTTCATCCAGCGCCCGCTGGTAATCCTGCCACTGGGCAGCAAAGCCCTTGGGATTGGCGGGGGTTGGCAGCTGTTGTAAGCCTTTTAGAAGCGCGAACAATAAGCCCGCGTCGCTCGTTTCATCTGGACCCGGACAAACACTTTTGCCGGGTGTGCTGAGCGTTGCAAAATGCTTGAAACCTGAGGCGGGAATTTCAGCGTATTTCTGTGGCCAGTCACCCTGTTCGAGCCTGGCTGATAAATAGCAGCGGCCGTCGCCGCTCATCCCCAGCAGCGGCGGCGCCAACCCTGCCCTCGCCGCCAATTGCCAGTTGTCTGCCTCAAAGGTTCGCTGACAAAATGCACTGCTTTCATCGCGATTAATCCGCAGCACCCAGGCTTGGCCTCCGGCCTCAATCAAGGCGTTATCGTTGCTAAGTCCTTGGGTAAGTGCACTGAAGCGCGCCTGCGTCAGCGTCTCTTCACCCAGGATGTGCGCCACAAATGCACGTACCCCCGGGGTTTCCCAGGGGCAGCAGTTGGTAATATCAGCGGTTTGACTCATCATGACTCAAGCGCCAAAGCAGGCTCACGCTGCTCAGCCAGCGCGGCGCGCCAGACAAAGTAACCCGCCACAGCCAGACCCACGTAGAGCACGAACAGCAAAGAGGTCATCATCAGCCCTTTGCTGAGATAGAGATAAATTGATACCACATCTATCACCACCCAGTAGAGCCAGTTCTCGAGCACCTTTTTGGCCACCAGATAAGTGGTCATCACCGCAAAACAGGTGGTGGCCGCATCCAGATACGGGAAAGATGCCTGGGTGTAATTGGCCATCAGATAACCGCAGCCAAGGGATGCCAATGTCGTCAGCGCAATAATAAGCAGATGCCTTGACAGCGGCCAGCTGCTGACCTTCAAGGTGTCGGCATCTTCTTTCTGCCACAGCCAATAGCCATATACGGCCATCGCCATGTAGTACACATTGAGCGCCGACTCCATCAATAGCGCCACTTCGTAAAACAGCACTGTGTAGATGGCTGTACTGGCAAAGGCCGCAGCCCAGCAAAGTCGGTTGCGTCTCATTGCCAGCAGCAGGTAGGCCAGCGCCAACACCACGGCCACGGCTTCCCATACTGACAACGCCTGCATTTCACCAAAAGCGCTGTGCAGGGCGCCGCCAATCCAGCCCCAAAAATCCGCTTGCATGCTTTACTCCGAGTGGGACAAGTCCAGGGCGCCGCCGATGAACTTGCACACAAACACGGCCTTGCCGAACTTCTCATGGGCCGCTTGCATCTCGGTGGCGAGCATGGTCATCACCTCCTGATAGTCGCCCTGAATCTGAGTTGCCATGGCGTTGGTACGACGGGTGATGCCGGGATAGCTGTCCAGGCGACCGATAAACCAGCGGATAGGTTCAAGGTAGTTTTCATGCAAGGGATACATGCTGATTTCAGCGGTGAGTTTCATGTGCTTGTCTCCAACGGCGCCCGCAGGCGCCGGATAAAAGATAAAGTGCCGTCTGGTTTAGAGTCTGACATCCACAGTCAGGCCCACACTGCGTGGGTCGCCATAGCGGATATACTGCTTATCGGCCCAGCCATTGTCTGGCTCGTTACCGAAGTAGAAGCCTCGGACACCATATTGCTCATCGAGCAGGTTACGGCCCCACAGATACACAGACCAGGTATCGCCTTCATAACCGGCACGGGCATTGAGCACAGAGTACGCCTCTGACACTGAGTCATTGGAGTCAGAATAGTAGAACTTGCTCTTGCCATTGGCATTGAGATTGGCGAAAAAGCCGCTGTCACCACGCCAGGTGGCACCCACAGACCAGGTCCAGTTTGGCGCATGGGCCAGCTCACGGCCGCTGAGATCAACCACAGTGCCGTATTTGTCCTGATAGCTGTAATCACCGTACTCGGCCTTGAGGTAGCCCAGACTGCCATAAAAATGCAGATTGTCGGTGGCGTACCAGTTGGCATCGAGCTCGGCGCCATAATTGGTTGAGCTACCGGCATTTTCAGTAAACAGGATAAAACGCTGTGGCCGCTCTGGATCCTGCTGCGATGCAGAAACCTGCTGATCCTGCCTATCCATGAAGAAGACTGCCAGATTGGTGCCCAGGTTGCCATCGAGGAAGCTGGATTTGAGACCTATTTCGTAGTTGTACAGGACTTCGGTATCAAACTCTTTCTTGTCGGCAAACTCGGCCGGCAGCGACATATTAAAACCACCAGCCTTGTAACCACGGGCAATTCGGCCATAGAGGTTATGGCTGTCATTCAGCTGCTTGCCAAGGGCGATATGACCACCCCACATGGTTTCAGACGGGCTGAAGGCATCACCGGCATCATCCACGTAATCGGCATCGCGGCGCTCAACCCGGGCTCCCACCGACAGATTCAGGCCATCGCCAAAGTCGGTATCAAGCTGACCAAATACTGCCAGGTTACGGGCATCGTACTCGGATCGCAGGGTTTCATCAGCCCAGCCGTTGTAGAAAGAGGCGAGATCGTTATCTTCATTCAACTGCATGCCGTAAAGGCCAAGCAGCCAGTCGGTACTGCCGCCCAAAATGCGCCCTTCCTCTTTACTCGCCAGACGAAATTCCTGGGATACCGTAGTGCGATCGCCGCGCTTATCCCAGGTGTAGTCGTACACGCAGGGCTCGGTGCCAATCACATTCCAGTTATCGTCATAGGCTTCGCACTCGCGGCTGGCCCAATATTCTGGGTTGGCCCAGTCACCGTCGTAGGCGTGTCTGTGGTCGGTGCCGGCAAAGCTGGTGAGCGAGGTCAGTTCGGCAGAACTGAAACCGTCGTAATTGAGCTTAAGGCCAATCCCGGTAGTGCGCTGGGCATCCACGCCGGGCTGATCGGTCAGGGTATTAAAGCCGTTGTTGTCCAGCGTCCAGGCATCGTAGCCGTTGTCAAAGTCGGCATGCAGCAGGGTGAAATCCACCTGGGTGTTATCGCTTGCATACCAGCGCACCTTGGTTCTCAGGCTCAGTTCATCACGCTCGTTGGTGTCGGAGCGGTCAAGGAACAGGTTGTCGCGGAAACCATCCTGATTGTGCTGTTGCAGCGACACCCGGTACAAAAGCTCACCCGAGTCCATCATAGGGCCCGAGCTGAAGCCGGAGAAAGTACGCAGATTGTCAGAACCCAGACTCAGCTGAGCGCCGTGCTCAAACTGCTCAGTGGGGTCGTTGCTTTTCAGGTAAATCAAGCCCGCCAGCGCATTGGCGCCATAGCGGGTGCCCTGGGGACCACGCAACACTTCCACCTGCTGCATATCGTACATGGACGACACCATACCAAGGCCAGAAAGATCAATATCATCAATCAGGTAACCCACAGAGGAGTTCGGAGCGCCCTTGTATTCTTCCTGCTCACCCACACCGCGAATTTGGAAATAACGCGGGCGCGAGGTGCCGCCGGACCAGTTGAAGTTGGCCACGGCGCCAAGAATGTCTTCAAAGTGCTGCGCGCCTTCATCTTCAAGCTTCTGCGCATCAATTACGGTGACACTGGAGGGAATTTTTTCAACCGCCAGACCACGGAAATCGGCGGTGACCAGCATCACTTCCATGGGCGCTTCAGCGGCAGGCTCATTGGCCATAGCCACAGGTGACATCACAGATGCCACGGCCAGGGCGACCGGCGCCAGACCAAACAAGGGGAAACGGGAACTGCGGGATGGTGTAAACATGGGGACCTCAACAAAAATGTTTGAGATCCGGCAAGCTCGGAGCGGCAAGAATATACGTTGCTATCTTAGGCCCATTCCTACGCCGGTATCAGCCGGATCAGGTTCTAAGGGTTTGTCGGTAGACATCTCAGTCCGCCTGCGGCGGACACCCCTTGGCACGGCCAATTATACGCTTATCCATCACAAAGATGATACTTTTGTTGCAACGGCTTTGATGAAATTTACCGCAGTGGCGCCATTTTTGTGACCAGCGGCCAGGTGGGATGAATTCGGCCCATAAAAAAACACCGGCCAAGCCGATGTTTTCAGTTATTCACGCGCCGAAGATCAGTTCGAAAACGCCTTACGTACATAGACTTCAAAGCGGCTGGCGCTTTGATTGGGCGCGACACTGCTGACCTGTTGCTGCTGCATGCCATGCAACTTAAGGGACTGCCAGCTTTGGCCTTCCCCTTCAACCAAAATCCCCTGGGCGTCATACCAGCTGAACTTGTATTGCAGCCTGAGATCGGTCGAAACCTTGCTGGCGATGAGCGCCGTCCCTTTGAGCATATCGCCGCTGCCAAGCAGACTGAGATTAGTTACCGAGACTTCGCGGCCAAAAGTGGCGTTATCGACCCGGGTTTCGCCGCTGGAGGCCACAGAAACCCCGGCGGTATGTTTGGCACAGCCTGCCACACCCATGGCCAGCACAGCTGCCAGCAACAATGTCATTCCTTTTTTCATCTTGCCTCCCGATTAACGAATTCCACCAGAGTGCCACGACCTTGCTGAATCCAAGCTTATCGACCTTGCTATCCGCGTTATCAATCGATAAGGAAGTGAGCACGCGCGGTGGCAATCAGCTGCTTACGGTTGGTTTGCCAGCAGTTAATGTTCACATTAGCCACCCTGCGCCCCTGGCGGGTGATGATGCACTCGGCAAAGGTGTCCTTGTGCAGCCCGGCCCGCAGATAGTCGATGGAAAAGTCCACCACCTTGGGCACTCTGGATGTTTGCATGAATACCATCAGCTGCACAATCGCCGACATTTCCATAAAACCGGCAATCACGCCGCCATGGATAGCAGGCAGCACTGGGTTGCCAATGTTGGCGTCCCGCGCCGGCAAACGGCACACCAGTTCATCCCCGAATCGCTCCACCGCCATGCCGATAAAGCGGGCGTAAGGCACCTGCTCCAACAGATGACCAAAGTCATTAAGCTCAGTAACCCGGCGAACGATTTCTTTGACGTCCATGGGCGCTGAGCGGGTGGCTTCGTCCTGACAGTGAGAAAGCTCGGTCACTTCCGGCCCAAGCACTATATCATCTTCAAGCAGGGCGCCGCGGAACTGCTCACCGACCATTTCCGGACTGATGCGCATAAAGGAGCCCACCGCATGGGCGATGGGTTCGTCTATGCTGTCCTGATAGGCAATGGCGCGGGTAAAGGCAATGTTGCTGGATAAGCGATAACACTCGGCAAAGGCATACACAGGCTTGCCGGGTTCGGCCGGACGCATGTAGTCCACCCGCAAATCCAGGGTGGGCGAAATCTCCAGGGTGTTGAATTTCTCCTGGATGGCACACACCACAGCGGTACCACTGGCGGTATCAATCAAGGTGGTGATAACCCCGCCATGGATAACCCCGGTGTCGGGATAACCAATCAGCGCCGGGCTGTAGGGCAGCTCTAGCAGCACGTGGTGCTCACTGCCTTCGAGCACTTCAATCCCCAGACGACGACACTGTGCCAGCTGACTGACAAAGCGCTTGGCCAGGGTCGTCAGCGGGAAAAAATCCGGATTCACTTTCATGGCTTATCGCTTGCTCAGCATAGGGCCCAGCGGCTCGCCGCCCACCAGGTGCATATGGATGTGATACACCTCCTGGCCGCCGTCACTGTTGCAGTTCATGATAAGGCGGTAGCCACTCTGGGCAATGCCTGCCTCGGCCGCAAGCTTGGCTGCCACGGTAAACATACGCCCCAAGGCCAGCTCATCGGATGCCTTTACATCGTTGGCTGTAGGAATAAGGTGATTGGGGATAATCAGAATATGGGTTGGCGCCTTGGGTGCTATATCCCGAAAAGCGGTAACCAGTTCATCCTGATAGAGGATGTCGGCGGGGATTTCGCGGCGGATAATCTTGCTGAAAATGGTTTCTTCGGCCATGGTGAACTCCATATGCTGCCAGGCTTTGCCAATGGCTTGCCCAAATTTGCCCTAACAGGACAGTTTGTTCTAAAAGACAGTTTGCCCTAAAAAAATGATCCGGCTTTCTGCCTGAAATTCAATGGGCTTATGATAGCAAGGCCAGCGGCATTTGGGTAAGCGTCTTTTGGGTGAGTGTCTGCCTTATGCCTTCCATTAGGAAAGGTATTCAAGAGCCACAGCCACACCCATCCAAGGCTTTGCCAAGGCCCACGTTTTTTGGCAGCATGCCAGCATTTAGGAGCGCTCCTTGCTTAGAATCACCAGGACTTAGAATCACCAAGACTTAGAATCACCAGGCGGCAGAGCACTCCCCTTGATTAAAACGCTTTTATCTCGAACAAAATTTAACCACTAAAGATCAACAGCCCCTAGACATCGGGAACCATTATGATCCGTTACAGCATTCTCCCAAGCGATCCCAAAGCCCATCTGTTTGACGTCAGAATCGACATTCCCTCCCCTGCGGCAAACCAGTGTTTATCGCTGCCGGCCTGGATCCCGGGCTCGTACATGATCCGGGATTTTGCCCGCAATCTGATCTCCATCCGAGCCAGCCAAAACGGCGCCCCCGTTGCCCTCAATCAGCTCGATAAACAGCGCTGGCAGCTGGCATGCGCCCAAGGCGAGTCAGTGACAGTGCAGTATCAGGTGTACGCTTTCGATATGTCGGTGCGAAGCGCCCATTTGGATATGAGCCACGGATTTTTCAATGGCTCCAGCGTGTTTCTGGCAGTGGAAGGCCAAACTGAGCAACCGTTACTGGTTTCCATGCAGGCACCTGATTTGTCAGAGCTTGCGCACTGGCGCCTTGCCACAGGTCTTACAAGACGCAGCGGCGATGCCTGGCAATTCGGTGACTTTGTTGCCGACGATTACGATGCCCTGATTGACCATCCGGTAGAGATGGGGGATTTCACCCTGGCGAGTTTTGACGCCTGCGGCGTGCCCCACCACATAGTGCTGACCGGCCGTCACCGCTGCCATATGCCCAGACTTTGCGCCGATTTAAAGGCCATCTGCGAAACCCAAATCCAGCTCTTTGGCGGCAAAGCCCCGTTCGATGAGTACCTGTTTATGACCATGGTGCTGGATAACGGCTTCGGTGGCCTTGAGCACAGAAACTCCACCGCGCTGGTGTGCTCGCGCAAGGACTTACCGCTCACCATGGATGAAGCGGTCAGCAAGGATTACCGCACTTATTTATCCCTTTGCAGCCATGAGTATTTTCATAACTGGAACGTTAAACGCATCAAGCCGGAGGTGTTCCTGCCTTACGCCCTTGAGAGCGAGAGCTACACCCGCCAGTTGTGGGCCTACGAAGGCATTACCTCGTACTATGACGACCTGCTCACCCTGCGCGCAGAACGGGTAAATGCTGAGGCATATCTGGATATGCTGAGCGAAACCATGACCCGGGTGTACCGCGGCAAAGGACGCTTTAAGCAAAGCCTGCGGGATTCAAGCTTCAATGCCTGGACCAAGTTCTACAAGCAGGACGAGAATGCCCAGAATGCCATCGTGAGCTATTACACCAAGGGCGCACTCTTTGCCCTGTATCTTGACCTCACCCTGCGCAAGGAAACAGGCAGCGAAAAGAACATAGACTCTTTGATGCAGCTGCTTTGGCAACGCTTTGGCCTTCAGGGAAAGGGCACCACAGAGACCAGCCACTTTGAGCTGGTAAGTGAACTGCTGGAACGGGATGCCAGCGACATCTTCGCCTATCTGGACAATACCGACGATCTGCCCCTCGAGCTGCTGCTGGCTCACTTTGGGGTGCGGATGGAACTGCGGCCAGCCTCAGGCCAAAGCGATAGCGGCGGCGGCCGTCCCGACACTTTGAAAGTCGCCCTTGGCGCCAAATTCAAACCCGAGACCCTTGGAGTTCGCATTCAAACGGTTGCAGAAGGTGGCAGTGCCCATCAGGCCGGGCTGTCGGTGGGCGATTTGCTGATTGCAGTCGACCATCTGCAGGCTGGCGCCGGACTTGAAAAACAGCTCGAAAGTTATGGTGCTGGCACTGAACTGGCGATTCACTTCCTGCGCCGGGACGAGCTGCATACCGCCACTTTGCATCTTCAGGCGGCGCCGCTGGACACTGTCTCTTTGCACCTTGAGGATAAAGCAGCAGCCGCTGCTTGGCTGGGAGCATAAAAGCCCCCTGGCGCTGAGAGACTTGTTGCAGCAGAAAGACTCCAACGGATCTTCTGTTGCTGCTGAGGCGAATGATGCACATAAAAAAGGCACCCTAAGGGTGCCTTTTTCAATGATATCAATCGTCAGCTTTGATTACCTTGCTGATAGATGACCGCCTCTGGATGGGCTTCCTGCCAGTACTTTTGCAGCACTGGGTTATTCACATCATCCCGCGGGTTGGCGAGCGCCCAGGAGCCTTTCCAAATACCATCGGCGATAAGGTGTACCACAGCACTTTCAATGGCCGCCGCGACACACAGGCTCACCGGCTCGTTGGCGGTAAAGCCAGCTTCGGCTTCCAGCAGTTTTTGGGCATCAATAAATTTAAATACCCCGGCTGACATCTCCTTGGACAACACCGACTTGGTGGTGGTGACACTGGACAACAAGCGACCGGTACGAATATCCACCGCCCGCAGGTTTACTGTGACACTGTCTACCCGGTATTGCCCCGACGCACCTATGCCCAGATAGCGGGCACCGGCGCCGCCGGTACGAATGTTGGTGTCGTAGGCCACAATGCCACCTTCCATCAGGATCTGCGCGCTGGAAAGCTGCGGCAATCTGCTGCCATCACCGCCAAGGGAGGCGCGGACAATTTTGCGCTCGGTCAGCAAATTCTGCAGCCCTTCCCGCTCGACCGGAATAAACCACTTGGAGTCGTTCAGTGCCTTGGCCAGAAACGCTGTGCCACTTTGAGGGACGGCAGTGGAAAAGTTACTGGATGGAATAGGCTTGTACTGCCCGGTCTGATCGCGAAAATCATACACAGCAGCAAACATGGGACCCGCCGGTTCAGGCAGTCCCAAAAGGTCATAGTAGGAGGCGCCCCTTGGCATCAGACTGCTTGCCTGGGCCGTGGGAGCCGTGTCCAGCGACGCTGCACAGCCGCCCAATAGCAGCGCTGCGCTGCAAAGCATAGCTACACGTAGCATCAGCTGCCTCCTCCGAGGCCGCCAACCTCAATCACAGTAGTTTCACCGGTAGCCTTGTCGGTAATATGTACCAACAGCACGCCGTCTTCGTTTACCACCTGAATATTGAAGTCGTTGGTGCTCAGATAGCCTTCACCGCCATTGGCCGCATCGTTGAACAGCTGGCTCATCAGCCTGGCTTCCAAAGAACCGGCCAGTCGGTCCAATGCCGACGGCGGGGTGTAGCCTGAGCTCGCTTTGTGCTCGTTTTGTGCCGACGCATTGGCCAGCAGATACGAACCGTTAAGATAATTTCCGCCAAAGGCGGGGTTGACCGGGGTGTACACCAATTGTGTCGCCCCTGCGCTGGTGCATAAAAACAGCGCTGCCGTCAGCCATAGTTTCATTATGCATTCCCTGTCTAAAACTCATCGGCGGCCATGTCCGGATCCGCCATTGCCTGCCAAACGGCCTGTTGCTTTTGTTGCCGAAGCATTTCGTCTACCCGTTTTGCGGCCGCCATGGCCTGGGCATCGATTTGCCGACTGGCGGGAGAAACCACGGTCACATATACCGCTTTGCGGTTGTGCAGCACACTGATTTTGCTGCCACTGCGTGCCGTGGCTTGTTCCACCACTGTCAGTCCGGCATGTTCTCCCGTTCCACCAATGTCCCGCCAGGCACCCACAAACTCACGGTAGAATCTGTGGCCCATGCGGGTCATGGCCCGATTCAGAATTAGGCCATCAATCAAGTCGGCCTCATTCCGAGGTTTGGCATCGCTGGTTGCCTGCCCTTCGGCAGTCTGGGAAGGCAGAATCATGCCTTCATCAGATGCCAGGGCGACATTGCCAAACAGCAACGCCCCCAGCAGCCAAATTTTCACACATGAACCTCATGCAGGTGCGTCTGAGCCCAGGCAATCGCCTGACCACGACTGGACACACCTATCTTGCGAAATGCGCGATACAGGTGGGTCTTGATGGTGCTTTCACTGACAAACAACCGATTGGCAATGTCCAGATTGGTGCTGCCTGACAGCAGCGCCTGCAACACTTCGCGCTCACGAATGGTCAGCTTGTCGCTGTCTTCTTCGTAATCGTCGCCATTGGCGTTGCGAAGCAGTTGCGCTGGCAGTTGACTGCGGCCTTTGAGGATTTCTCCCAGGCCTTCACCAACTTCAGCCAAACTGGCGTCAAAGAAAAACACCCCTGCGGTTACAGAGGGGTTAATGAGAAAACGGGCATCGGTTTGACGGGGAAGTGGATAAATACCACCTTGATAGACGAATATTCCCTTTCGATGTGCTTTTGCAGCTGATACGCCTTCTGCAAATCCACAGATGCCAGATCCACGACTACCAGTGAAATCTGGCTGAGATGCAATTTATTGCTCATTTCCTCAGGTTCAGCCTTAGTCAATTTGACCAGGAATTCCTGAGGCCAACGGCAATCCAGCAAATCACCCAATAAATGTGAACGAGATACAACCATCCAATGAATAATCTTGAACATAACGCTCAACCTCCGTGTTAAATTTGGGTTAACCCGCACTGCTCCGCACTAATCTCCAAGCAGAACAAGCACAAGTTACACCAAATAAACGACAGTATCTACCCCTTCCAAAGCCATTTACCGTCAATTGTTCTGTCACAGCAAAAGGGTGCCGAAGCACCCTTTGTTCATGGAATCATCAGTTAGACGATGGAGTTCCCTGATTCACAATCGCTGTGTTGTTGGAACCCATGCTGGTGACATAAGCCTGGTTGCTGCTGTCATACTGGGTTACAGCCACAGTGTTGTAAGAACCGCCACGAACGTATACGTCAGCAATGTGGTTGTCGCCAACCTGCACTACGTCCAGGTCATTGTTCTGACCAACCCAGGACTCAACGGCTGCACTGTTGAATTCGCCAACCTGCATGATATCAACTGACGAATTTTCGTGCGCTGAATCGGCATAGGCCAGGTTGTCTTCACCGGTTTGCGTGATGGCCACAGTGTTACCGGCGCCGTAGGTACCGGCACCAATGTCCGCGCCATAGTAGTTTTCAGCCATTGGGCTGTTGGCAACACGGTTGCGGCTACCGTCCTGACTGATGCTGATGCTGCTGCCACCGCCGAACTGGGAGGCTGCACCGGCATAGTTATCAGTACCAGTTTGATTGATAGAGATAGTGTTATCGTGGCTGTTGGCAGCCTGACGTACCACGGCTTCGTTGTTGCTGCCTACCTGAGCCACGGTAGCAGAATCGTTGTCACCCAACTGAGATACAGTGGCCTTGTTTGCACCAGTACCGGTACCGGCGCTTTGAGTCACGTTGGCGAAGTTGCCGTCACCTTGTTGGTCTACTTCCGCCATGTTACCCATGTCGAATTGGTTTACTGAGGCGTTGTTGCCGATACCGTTCTGGGTCACGGTGGCAGAGTTGCCGCTGCTGTGCTGAGATACCGACGCCAGATTACCTGTACCATCCTGGTCAACAGAGGCAGTGTTGGCGCCATCGAACTGTGAAACAACCGCGTTGTTCGAAGTGCCGTTTTGGCTCACGCCAGCAGTGGCACCAACGCCATCCTGGGTGACCAGAGCTACGTTGCTGTCGCCAATCTGGCCAACAGTTGCGCTATTGCTTTCGGCGTTCTGGGTGACAATCGCTTGGTTGCTGTTGCCGTCCTGGTCAACAGAAGCGGTGTTGTGCATGGCATTTTGGTTGATAGTACCTTGGTTGCCAACGCCATTTTGAGTGAGGGATGCAGAAGTATCGTCACTGCCGGCACTGTGGCCAAAATTACCGGTATCCTGGTTGATACGACCGATGTTGCCTTCGCCAGATTGAGTCAGCGCAGCAGTTGCTGCGTCTGAGGTATCCTGAGAAATCAAAGCATCATTACCGGCGCCAATGTTTTGGGTGATAGTAGCGTCAGCATTATCAGACCAGAAGTTGTTGATTTCAGCTGTGTCACCACTACCATTTTGGTCGATGGTTGACTGAGCCGCATCGGCGTTGTTTTGAGTGATAGTGGCGTTATTGTCATCACCGTTCTGGGTAACCAGGGCTGCAGCAGACTGCTGGTTATTCAGCTTCTGGGTGATGGTGGCGGTGTTATTGTCACCTTCGGTCGCGATAGTGGCTGTGGCGGTAGCAGTGGCATCGCTCTGGTTGATGAAACCAGCGTTGCCATTACCCACCTGAGTGGTGGAGGCGGTGGTGCTTGAAGTACGGGCCTGAGTGGTTACAGCGTTGTTGCTGTCACCAGTCTGGCTGATCCCGGCATTGTTCTGGTTGCTTTGATCCACCTGGGTCACCAGCGCGTTGTTGGCGCTACCGGACTGGTTTACATTGGCAACGTTTTCAGAGCTGGCTGCCATTGCTGAGCCAGCAACCAGAGTTGCGGCAACAAGCAGAGCGATTTTGGACTTTTTCATCGGTTCATTCCTTTCCATGGTGTGGGTTAGTGACCCTGAGTCACAACTGTGTGTTGTCCCTGACCCCATTGAGTCACACTTACTGCGTGTCCGGACCCGTACTGCTGGATCCAAATTGAATTGTCACTGCCGGTCTGATTGATGATGGCCTGATTGTTTTGGCCGTACTGATCCACATCAAGCAGATGTCCAAGCCCCTGTTGGGTGGCCTCAATCCGGTTCATGCTCCCGGCTTGCAGCAAACTGGCCTCAAGATACTGGCCCTGCTGCAACAGACTTATTTCGTTGCCCTGCCCCAGCTGCTGAATATTGGCCTCGCTGCCGAAGCCGTCTTGCAGCAGGGTCAATTGGTTGGCCTGACCTAGCTGACTGGCGTTCACCGTCAGGAAATCCCCCAGCTGCATCACATTGGCCTGATTGGCCCCGAGCGCCAGTTCGTCAATCTCGCTGATATCCTGCCCGGCCTGTGATTGACCAGGGAGGGCAGCCAGTGCCCATCCGAGGGCGATTGCGATTAATCCTTTGTTCATCATCTTTGACACCGTCAAACTGTTGACGCTAATTATGCTGAGGCTTTTATCGCATAGCGTCCCCTACTGGTATTAATAACCCCCCCCCGGATCAGGCTAATTTATGGCGCCAACCCCCACTTTAGGATTAGGAAGATTGCCAATCGCTTAAGACGAATGAAGCTAATTTCATTTAATAAAGCCCCCAAAGGGGCATAAAATGAGTCCGGGAATTCAAGATGGGGAAATCTAAATGACACCTGAAATCAAAACCTTGAGGGAGTATCGGGTCTGGCCGCTACCGGTACGGCTATTTCACTGGGTAAACCTGCTGTTGGTGCTGACCCTGAGTTTTCTGGGATTAGTCATGCTGTTCAAGCCAGAGCTTGGGATCAGCGGCACCGATGCCAAGGTGGGCCTCAAAACCGCTCACGTGGTGGTAGGCTATCTGTTTGTCGCCAATCTGGCGCTACGGCTTATTTATGGCTTAATCAGCCGTGGCTACGGCAGCCTTGGGCATATGCTGCCGGGGCCATCAAGCATCAAGGCGCTGACGGAATATAAAGCGCGAACCAAACGCGGTGAAAAGCCTGAGTATCTGGGGCACAACCCCAAAGGCAAGTTGGCGGTTGGCGCCATGGTACTGCTGATGCTGGTGATTGGGGTAACCGGGTTGTACCGTGCCGGAACCGATATCTACTACCCGCCTTTTGGCAGCAGTATCCAGGCCCAGATAGTCAAAGAAGGCGCCGATCCCGCCGCCATCAAACCCTACGATGAAACCTATGTCGATAAGGCCAAGGCGGATGCCATCAAGCCGATGAAATCACTGGCGGGCAAGACCCATGTGTATGCGGTATATCTGCTGTGGCTGTTTGCCGTTATCCATATTGCTGCGGTGATCTATACCGACTGTCGCCGTCAGCCGGGGCTGATTTCCGCGATGTTCTCCGGTAACAAGTACCTGAGCGAGTCCCCCGTCGATGGGAATAATAAGCCCTAAACCACCAACAGCATCAGCAATAGCAAAATCAGCCAAAACTGAGCCAGACAGAGCCGGCGGTAAAACAGCGCCGGCTCACGCCGGATGAGCAGTGGCTCTTGGCTTGTGTCTGCGCTGGGGCGGCTGAGCGCCAACACAAATTCATGGCTGTCGGCAAAGCGTTTGCCTGGTTCGATGGACAGCGCCCGCTCCAATGCCCCGTCCACCCAGGATGGCAGCGCCGGACTCAGGCTGCGGGCGCTGACATACTTAAGCGCCCCGTAGTCACGGGCATCGTTGCACTGGGCCAGTCTGCCGCCAAAGGGCATCGCGCCGGTAAACAGCTCAAAAGCCAATGCCGCCAGCGAAAACAGATCTGACTTCACCGTAGCCTGACCATAAAGCACCAGCTCAGGCGCCGAGTATTCGGCGGTGCCGAGGGGCAACTCCGGCATTATCGGACTGTGAATTTCCGACAGCCCGCGCACCAGCACACTGCCAAAGTCGATAAGCTTGACCCGACCATCAGGGCACACCAGCACATTGTCGGGTTTTAAGTCCCTGTGCACCATGTCCTTGCGATGACATGCCCTTAGCCCCTGCTCTATCCTGCCAAGCAGCGTGAGCTTTTCCTCAAACCCCGGCCGCTTCGCCTTGACCCAATCGGCGAGCGTGATGCCATCGCACCATTCGCTGAGATGATACAGCGCCGTCTTGGGCCGGTTCGGCTGCACGTGCTCAAGCACCGCCGGATGCTTGATGCGCGCACCTATCCAGCTCTCCATCAAAAAGCGCTCAATGTAAGCGGCATCGTCGCAAAAGTTAAGTGACGGGGTCTTCATGGCGTATTGAACGCCAGTTTCGCTATCACGCACCTGATACAACTGGCTGCGGCGGCTCTCGTGCACAATGCGCAGCACCTTCAAACCATCCAGTGTCTGCCCCGGCAACAGCGGCGGCGGAAACGGCAGTCCGGACAATTGACTGATGAGAGACTCGGGCGTTTGCTCCGGCAGGGGGCCAACGCTTAGCGCAAGACAACTGAGATTATCCTCGCTGCCGGCACGCTCGGCCTCGGCCACCAGCCGTTGACTCAGGGCATCCAGCCAGCCCTCGGGCGGGTAGCCCTGAGCCTGCGTTTCAGCCTCACGCTGCATATCAAGAGATAGCTCACACAGCTGCCGTTCGCAGAGGCTGCCATGAATGCCGTCGGTGAGCAGCAAAAACAGATCCCCCTCCTCCAGCGCGAAGCGTTGGAAGTCCAGCTCGAGATTGGCCTCCAGCCCCAGAGCACGGGTCAGAAAATGGCCACCGCTATGGCGATTCCCCACGCAGTGATCCCGGGTCAGGCGCTCAAGCACTCTGCCCCGGAGGCGATACAGGCGTGCATCCCCCACATGAAACAGATAGCCGAAGCGGGACTTGAGCACCAAAGCCGTAAAAGTACAGACAAAGCCCTTGCCCGCGTCCCGATAGTCGCGCCCCCGCCCCAGTAACCAGTGATTGATGGCCCCAATCACCTTCTGGGCGGCCGTGTCCACCCCCCAGGTCTGCGGCGTACTGTAATAGTCGCTTAAAAAGGAGGTGACCGCCGTTCTTGCCGCCTCGCCGCCCCCTTCGGCGGCGCTGACTCCATCGGCAATCACGGCGGCAATACCCTTGGTGGCCTCAAGCCCCCGTGGCGGCAACCTCAGCCCCAGCGCATCCTCGTTACGTGCTTTCTTGCCCGCACAGGAATATGCCCCAGCCATAATCTTGGGGGCGCTGCCAAGGGGCAACCTGCCCCTGTCGACCAATTCCATGCTCTGTCCTCAGCCCACACTGATAAGCGTCACCTTGCCATCGGCGTCCACTTCGGCCATATGGCCCTTGGGCTCGGCCATAAACGTGAGGCAAATCAAGCCAAAGAGTGCGCTCGCAGCAATGGCATAAAAGAAGGCTTCTACCGACACAATGGAATACAGGGTCAGGAAAAATACCGCCCCCACATTGCCATAGGCACCGGTCATGCCCGCAATCTGCCCGGTCAGGCGCCTTTTAATCAGCGGCACGGCAGCAAATACCGCGCCCTCTCCGGCCTGTACAAAGAAGGAGCAGGCCATTACAGCAACCACGGCCAGCGCCAGCGGCCAGCCGCTGTTTATCTGCGCCAGGGTGAAGTAACCCACAGCCAGACCGGCGGTGAGGATAAGCAGCACCGACTTACGGCCGAAACGGTCCGACAGCAGGCCACCGCCGGGGCGCGACATCAGGTTCATAAAGGCATAACTGGAGGCCACCATGCCCGCCTCGGCCAGCCCCAAACTAAAGGTCTCGGTAAAAAACAGCGGCAGCATGGATACCACGGCAAGCTCAGAGCCAAAGGTTGAAAAATACAGCACATTGAGCACAGCCACCTGCTTGAAGGAGTAGCGCTCAAACTCGGGCACCGCCTCGCTGAAAAGCTTGCGATTGACCCTGAAGGTGAGCGCCAGGTCCACTATCAGTACAGTGAGCAAAAATGCCACACAGAGATTGACGCTGAAGTCACCCAAGAGGCCCACACCGCTTGGCGATAGCTTCCAACACAGTAGCAGCAAGGTTGCATACATCGGCAGTTTCATGATGCACAGCAGCAGCAAGTCGCCCTTACTGCTCACCTCCATGGCACCGGACTGCTTGGGCTTAAAATAGGTCGAGCCCTTGGGGGTGTCCCGCACCCCGAGGTAAAACGCCAGCGCCGCTGCAAGACAGAGCACGCCTGACAGCCCCACTGCATACCGCCAGCCATCGTCGCCGCCAACCCAGAGCGCCAACAGCGGCAAACAAAAGGCGGCTGCCGCCGAGCCAAAGTTGCCCCAGCCGCCGTAGATCCCCTCGGCGGTGCCAAGCTCCCGCGCCGGAAACCACTCACCGATAATGCGAATACCCACCACAAAGCCTGCGCCGATAAAACCCAGCAAAAAGCGCGCTGCGGCAAGCTCGGCAAAATCATCGGCCAGAGCAAAGGCGAAACAGGGTAAGCTGCAAAAAAGCAGCAGCGCCGTGTAGACCCGCCTTGGCCCATACGCATCTGTGACCATGCCTATGATCACCCGCGCCGGAATGGTAAGCGCCACGTTGAGAATAAGCAGGGTTTTGACTTCTTCCTTGCTAAGCCCCAGGCTTGTGGCGATAGGGCCGAGCAGTGGCGCCGCGTTGAACCAGACCACAAAGGTCACGAAAAACGCAATCCAGCTTAAATGCAGCACCCGCATCCGGCCTCGGAAACTGAAGAGATTGAATTTACTGTCCATTTATACCTCCCCGGCGAGCCAAACGGCGCCATGTTCATGCTTGATAGCAAGGGGCTCGGCCTTGAGGCCGGGCTCTTCAAGGCACTCACCGCTAAGCAGATGAAAGTGCTGCTTGTAAAGCGGCGAGCACACATAGAGCTCTCCATCAAGCTCACATAACTGCCCCCGGGCCAGCAGGCTCACCCCTGAGCCCGGCTCACGGTTATCCAGGGCAAACAGGCCCCGCTCTCCCAGATTGAAAATCGCCACCGGGCGGGTGCCGAGCCAGGCGGCAATCCCGGCATTGTGCGGCAAAGATGCCAACGAACAAATCTGTGTCCAACTCATGACAGCTCCTTGATTTCAATGCGTAATGCTTCACTCATTTCGCCCGCAAGCGGCGGCATCTTCTGTCCCCTCACCCGGCGATACGGCAGTTGAGTCAGCTCGGCGGGAGTGGGGTTCACGAACTCCACAAAGCGACTGCCGAGGGCTGGCTCCTCAATGGCGGCCTTCCACTCGCAGCGATAGCTGTCCACCACCCGCTGCATCCGTGCTTTGAGCTCATCCCCCAGACCCAGGCTGTCGTTAAGCACCACCTCACGCAGGTAGTCGACACCGCCATCGAGGGACTCGAGCCACACCGAGGTGCGCTGCAAGCGATTGGCAGTGGCGGCGTAAAACATCAGGATTTTGTCGATGCAATCGAAAAGGGCTTCAGAGGAGAGATCCGAGGCAAACAGGTCGGCATGGCGCGGCTTCATGCCGCCGTTGCCCCCAACGTAGAGGTTCCAGCCGTTTTCGGTGGCGATAACGCCGATATCCTTGCTCTGGGCCTCGGCACATTCGCGGGCACAGCCAGACACCGCCAGCTTGAGTTTGTGGGGCGAGCGCAGCCCCTTGTATCTGTGCTCAAGCTCAATCGCCATGGACACCGAGTCCTGTACCCCATAGCGGCACCAGGTGCTGCCAACACAGGACTTAACAGTGCGCAGCGACTTACCGTAGGCATGGCCGGTCTCAAAACCCGCATCCACCAAGCGGCGCCAGATAGCGGGCAGTTCATCGAGGCGGGCACCGAAGAGATCGATACGCTGTCCACCGGTGATCTTGGTGTAAAGGTCAAAGTCCCGTGCCACCTCACCCAGTACAATGAGCTTTTCAGGGGTGATTTCACCGCCCGCGATGCGTGGCACCACCGAGTAACTGCCATCCTTTTGCAGGTTGCCGAGGAAGGCATCATTGGTGTCCTGCAGCCGCGCTCTCTCGTCCCCGAGTACATGGTCGTTATGCAGGGTGGCAAAGATGGAGGCCGCCACCGGCTGGCAGATGGCGCAGCCCAGGGCAGTCCCTGAGGCCTTAGTGCCAGTATCAGCACTCCCTTCACTGCCATGGCGGCTGAGTAAGGTGGCAAAGTCGCGGATATCTTCCACGGCGCAGAGGTGATACAGCGCCTGACGGCTGTGGCTGAAGTGGGGGCAGAGGCACTTATCCCGGACCTTACCCGCCTCGGCCAGAGCTGTATCTATTATCTTCTGTACCTCTGGACCACAGCCGCCGCAGCCACTGGCGGCCTTGGTGCAGCGCTTGATATCACCGAGGGTCTCGCAGCCCTCGTTAACCGCCGTCACAATGCCGCTTTTTTTCACCTGATGACAGGAGCACACCAGCGCATCCTTCTTGGCCGCGATGTCGGCACCGCTTGGCTCACCCAGCATCAAAGATGCGGGGCTGCCTTCAATGTCGGTCCCTTCAAGATATTGGCCCAAGAGGGTGCCATAATCGCTGGCATCCCCCACCAGCAGCGCCCCGGTAACCCGGGTACCCGCCTCATCGAGCCACAGTTTTTTGTATACCCCGGCGACGGCATCATTGAACTCCACAAAGGGCGAGTCGTCGTTGCCACGGCTATTGCCCACTGCGCCCACGTCGATGCCAAGCAGCTTGAGCTTGGTGCTCATGTCGGCGCCAGTGAAGGGTGCGGGCAGCGGTTGTGAGGAAGCGTGACTTAAGTGCCGAAGGGTATCGGCGGCGATACGGGCCATCTGGTACCCGGGTGCCACCAGGCCGAAAATCTTATCCTGCCAACTGGCACACTCGCCAATGGCAAATACCCCCGGCGCCGAGGTCTGCATCAGATCATCCACCGCAAAGCCGCCGCGCGCCCCTTTGGCTATGCCCGCAGCCGTGGCCAGCTCGTCGTGGGGGCGAATACCGGCCGAAAACACCAGCATGTCGGTCTCGAGCATATCGCCCTCGGCAAAGGTCAGCCTAAGCTCGGCGCTCTCGCCATCTTCGATGATGCGGGTGGCCTTTGAGGTGTGTACAGACACCCCCAGCGCCTCAATTTTTTGCTTTAAAAGCTCGCCTGCGGCGCTATCGAGCTGTACCGGCATCAGCTGGGGGGCGAATTCCACCACATGGGTCTTAAGCCCCAGACTCTTAAGTGCATTGGCCGCTTCAAGCCCCAACAAACCGCCACCAATCACTACCCCGCTGCGGGCGTTTTTGGCCGCAGCCTCGATGGCAAGCAGGTCGTCTGTGGTGCGGTACACCAGGCACTGGGGCTTGTCAGCGCCCGCGATGGGGGGCACAAAACCAAAGGAGCCGGTGGCAAGCACCAGATAGTCATAAGTGACACTGCTGCCATCGCTGAGGCCGAGCGTTCTGGCCACCGGGTCAAGCGCCAGCACCCGGGTGCCGAGCTTAAGCTCCACACCCCACTTGCGGTAAGCCTCAACAGAGCTTAAAGACAGGTCATCCAGCGGCTTGCCCTGAAAATAAGACGACAGCTGCACCCTGTCATAGGCAATGCTGGCTTCGGCGCCAATGACCACCAGTTCCCATTGGGTCTGCCAACCCTGCTCACAGACATACTCGACAAAGTGGTGACCCACCATGCCGTTACCCACTACCACGACCCTGGGTTTACGATTGGACATTAGACCTCCAGAAAACAAAAAAGCGCCCACTCCCAACTGGAGTGTGGCGCCTTTGCCAATTCAATCAGAAATCAGGTGGGGCGGCGAAGCGCCCCTGTTTGACAGCCTGTTGCCCCCTGGGGAGCCCTAGCAGTAATTCACAGCCTGTGCCAACTTTTATCTTTCTGTTTTATTTAAATATTTAAAATAAAGCCATGGGTGCATGCCCCTAAAGCTGCGCCATTATCGGGCAGCTGCACTCCTTTGGCGCAGCAGCTCTTGGGCAAGCTGCACCATGGGTTTGCCGGTTTGCATCGAGTAGCGGCGAACAAGACCCACCGCCTCCGCCTCAGCGGCGCCAGCCGCCATCAGTTCTCTGCAAAGGGTTGCCACGGCGCCCGAGCCTTTAACCAGGCTTTCGCCCTCAGCGCCGTCGCCATAGGCGAGCCTTAAGGCTTCATCCGCCGTGCGCGCCCGCTTGCCAAGCAGGTAGGCGGCCGCTAATGATGCGCGCACACTGGCGCCCTGCAGGCTATCATCGAAGGCACCGGGCAACTCGGCGGCCGCCAGGCGTCTATGGGCCAGCATATCGTCACCAAGCGCCGTCAGGGTCGCCTGGGTGCCTTCGGGGGCGCAGGCAGACAAGTGCCAGCGAGGCTGCAAGGGGTCTAGGTCGCTGGCGGCTTGCGCCAATGGCTCTATGCACCAAAGCGGCGTATCCACCCGGGGGTTGGGTTCAGTCTCCCCCTGAAAACCACGAAACAGCAATTGCCGACAGTCCACCGCCGTCTCGTTGGCGATAAGCCCCATCACCCTGGCGTAATGCCCCTCAAGCTTGGGATGAAAAAACGCCCGCATCCCCATGGGCGCGTCAAGGGGGTTGATAAACTTGAGTGCCTGGGTGATAAGGCTGCGGATCCCAAGCTGTTGATGAAGCGCCTTAAGCCTTGGCCACTGTGGCAGTATGGCGCCCAAGGGCAGATAGCAGCTCTTTCTCTCCCGTAAAAAGTAGCGCGCCTCGGCTATGGAGCTCGCCTTTGGGATCCCCACCTGCGCCAGCATCTGACCCACATGGCAGCGGCGGCTGGGCACGTCAGTTTCACTGTCGCCGTGCAGCAGCACAGGTATGCCTTCACGCTCCAGCCGCTTTACCCCATACAGCAGCCAGGGGAACTGGCCACGCTTACCGGCATAGCAGGGCCAGTCGAAAAAGTCCGGCATCCCATCCACCCAACCGCCAAGGCCTGGTTCGGGCTGCCCGGCGTCAATCAGATCCCGCAGCGCCAGCGCCATACCGGCGACCTCGGCGCAGCTCTCGCCGCGGCTTCGCATCACCATCAGCGCCGCGCCAAGGGACACATCAGGCACCCAGCTATCACTCCAGCCCAGCAGCAACGACCGGCTCTCAATCAGGGTGAGACTTCTTGCCCGCTTGGGGCCACAGGCTACGGCTCTAAGCAGGGTTTTGGCGCAAGTTGCTGCCTCATCTTGTGGCTCGCGCCCCTTAGCGGATGTCAATTCAGCCATAGACCACCTCCGCAGCGCAGGCATCAACGCCATTTAGCAGCTCAGCCCTTAATTGGTTGAGCTCTTCGCCCAAAGCGCACACCTCCCCTACCAACATCAGGCAGGGGCCTTCTCCTTTCAAAGTGGAGGCCGCAGTACTTAAGTCTTTCAGGGGGCAAAATTTAAGCTGCTGGGACGGCCTGCCGCCATCGCGCACCAGGGCGCAGGGCAATGCCGGTGAGGCGCCGGCAAGCTGCAGACTGGCCGAGATGAGCCCGGCCTGATTGGCCCCCATGTAAAACACCAGGGTGTTGCCCTGTGCCAACAGTTGCTGCCAGTGTCTGCTGCCTTCGCCGCCGATTTGCTGACCACCCATCTGCTGACCAGTCACGAAACTCACTGAACGGGCAAGCCCCCTGTGGGTAAGCGGGATCATGGCCGCCGCGCCGCAGCCAAGCGCCGCACTGACACCCGGTAGCCAGCGGCAATCTATGCCCCGCTTGAGTAAAAAAGCGGCCTCTTCCGCGCCCCGGCCAAACACCCCGGGATCGCCGCCCTTAAGCCGCAGCACCCGCAGCCCACGCTGCGCCTGCTCCTGCAGGCACAGATTGATGTCGTCCTGATGGCTGCTGTCCCCGCCAGCCCGCTTGCCCATAGGGATGCGCTTAGCAGCCCGATTGGCGAGCGCCAGTATTGACTCATCCACCAGGGCATCGAATACCAGCACATCGCAGCGGCGCAGGCAGGCCAGCACTTCCAGTGTCAGGCTACCCATGCCGCCAAAACCGGCCCCCGCCAGCACCACTGAGCCGGGGGCAAAGTCCGCCGCCAGCGAGTCAATCATTGAGTCGAACTCAGCCATGTGTCAGCTCTCCGGTTAAAGTAAATTCTGATGAAAGGGTAACAAGCTCGCCGACACAGCTGCCGCAGCCGCTGCCACAACCCGTGCTCTCTCGCACCCACAGCGCTCGGTCCATCCCTTCAGGACAAGTGGCCAGCGACGCTTTTATCGCTTTTTGGCTGACGCCCTTACACAGGCAGACCAGTGGGCTGTCACCGGCAACCAGCAGCGCCTCAATCTCGTCGATAAGCCGCGGGGTCAGTTCACGGCCGATAAGGTTGGCAAAGGCCTGATGATTGAGGGACAGTGGCGAGTCACTGGCAAGGGCAAATCCAGTTACAGTGCCCAAAGAAGCCCAAAGCTGCGCCAGCACCTTTTGCTCTCCTAGTCGCCGCTGCCAGCGAAGCTTGCCAGCAGGCACTGGGGTCACTCCCTCAGAAAAATAACTAAGCTCGGCAACCCCTGAGTCGATGCACAGCCGCTGACGCCGGAGCATGGATTGCTCTGGTGGCGGCACTGCGCCATAGGCATATTGCCGCCAGAGAGAGCCGACAGGCTTAAGCAGCACCGGCTGACTTTTAAAGGCGGGCTGGCGGGAGATGGGATCAATCAGAGCGCTGGTAAGAGCATTGACGCCAGAGCCAAATTCATTGCCCGTCCAGTGCATGGACATAAAGGGTTGCCCGCTCTGCAGGCCATCGTCACACATTACCGGCAGCAACAGCTCCGCCGCCCCTTCCTCGGCAGATTGACCACGAAGGGAAACCAGCTGCCCTTCGGCGAGACCAAGACGGACCAGATCAGCACTGCACAAATAGAGACAGGGCTCCCATTCCTGCCGACAGAGCGCCGGCACATGGCCGGTGCGGGTACGGGTATGCCACTGATCGCGGCTGCGGCCCGAGTTCAGCCGCATCCACACGCCTTCAGCATCGGGCAGCTTGTCAGGAGCAATATGAGTTGTGGCTGGGGCCACAAATCTGGCTCTGCCATCCTTAAAGGCGAAGCGGCCATCGGCAAACAGCCTGCGGGAAGATAACTGATGTGGATGACGTTCATGGACGAAGGGCCAGCGCACCGGTGTGAGGGTATCGAAGGCTTCATCGCTAAGACTGGCAAGCCTGGAAATATCAAAGTGCTTTTCGGGAAAGGCCCACGTCACTTCACCGGAGAGGGCCGCGTGTTCACGGAAAATCGCTGCGGCAGAAGCAAACTCAAATCCGGGGTAACCCATGGCGTTGGCGAGCTCACACACAGCCTGCCAGTCGGCTTTGGCCTCACCTTTACCCGCCATAAAGGCGCGCTGGCGACTGATGGTGCGCTCGGAGTTGGTAACTGTGCCGGATTTTTCGGACCAGCCCAGGGCGGGCAGGAGCAAATCAGCATGTTTTGCTGTGTCGGTGTCGGCCGAGATATCCGACACAACCACGAAGGGACAGGTCTTGAGCGCCCGCTCCACCAATGCCCTGTCCGGCAGCGACACCAGAGGGTTGGTGGCCATTATCCACACCGCTTTTATCCTGCAATCGGCCATGGCACTGAAAAGCTCGGTAGCAGTGAGTCCGGCCGCCTTTGGCGGCAGGCTTTGGGGCCAGAAGTGAGCCAAAAGCTCCCGCTCTTTATCGCCAAAGCCCATATGGCAGGCGAGCTGAGTCGCCAGCGCTCCCACTTCCCGACCGCCCATGGCATTGGGCTGACCGGTAAGAGAAAAGGGGCCACAGCCGGGCTTGCCTATCTGACCGAGCAGCAGATGGCAATTGATAATGGCATTGATGGTATCCGTGCCCCTGACTTGCTGGTTAACCCCCTGACAAAAGGCGGTGACCACCTTACCGCTGGCATAAAGAGCAAGGAGCCGCTCGAAGGCCTCGTGCACAAGCCCTATGGTTGCCAAAGCCTGCTGAGTGTCGGGATACGCCTGAGCGAGACAGTCAATCAGCGCATCCAGTCCCTGGGTATGGGCACCGACAAAACCCTCATCCACCACTTGGCGCCCGTGCAGCGCCATTGTCAAAAGCGAGTAGAGCGCCAGATCTGAGCTTGGTGCCAGCGCAAGGTGCCAATCGGCCTGAGCAGCGGTGGCCGTTTTTCGTGGGTCTATCACCACGATGCGGGTGCCGCGCTCTTCCCTTGCCCGCAGCAGCCGTTGAAACAGTACAGGATGGGTCCAGGCGGCATTACTGCCCACCAGCACCACAGTATCGGCAAGCTCCAGATCCTGATAATCACAGGGCACCAGATCTTCACCAAAGGCGCGCTGATGGGCACTCACCGCAGATGACATGCACAGCCGTGAATTGGTATCCACATTGGCCGTGCCCCAGAAACCCTTGGCGAGCTTATTGGCCACATAATAGTCTTCTGTCAGCAGTTGCCCCGACAGATACAGGGCCACCGCATCCGGGCCGTGCTCGGCGAGGGTCTCAGCGAAGGTTTTGGCCATCAGGGCGATGGCATCATCCCAGCCGATACGCTCGCCCCCAAGGCGCGGATACCTTAAGGCCGATGGCAGCGGCAGGCTTTCGAGCAAGCGCTCCCCTTTTTGGCAAAGGCGCCCCAAATTGGCACTGTGGTGGCGGTCACCGGTTAACGAACTTCCATCTGCTGCCACAGTCACGCCGCAGCCAACCCCGCAATAGGCACAGCTTGTATTGACTTCTCCCACCGCCCTCTCCTGCTTAGTTCGCGTTTACAGATCACAGGCAAGGGAGAGGCCAAGAGTTATCTTGTTGATTTTATTTGACTACAAGGGAGTGGATTTTTGATGGGGCGCTACAAGGGTGCAAAGGCTGCACCCTTATGGGTCAAAGTGGCAAGACCTTAACGGGCGGCAGTCTTCAGCATCTGTAGCTTGGCATTGTATCGGTTCAGGTCTTCTTTCTGGGATGCCAGCTTCAGTGCCTGCCTGAGCGCCGCTTTTGCCGCTTCCTCGTCGCCAAGGCCGTGGTAGACCCTGGCAATATCAAACCAGGCGGGATGGAAATACTCGGTTGAGCGCAAAAACTTGTTCAGATAGCGCTTGGCATCCGCCAACTCCCCTCGCCCCAATGCTTCCCGGCCAAGCACATAAAAGTCAAAGCCACGATACTCATCCACGGCATCCATTTTGGTTTTAAGCTCCCTGGCAAGCTCAGTCTTGCCCTCATACAACGCCAGCGTGCGATAGTTGGCCATCAAATTAATATTGTCCGGCGCGAGTGCAAGCCCATAGCGATACAGCGCCTCGGCGCTGACCGCATCGCCACTGCGCCTGTGCACTATCGCCGCCAGATTCAGCAGCGGCAGATAGCCTGAGTCCCACTTGAGCCCTTCGCGGGCAAGCCAATATGCCGAGGGCAAATCGCCTTTAATCAGCGCATCGGAGGCGAGGTTGCGGTAGAACATGGCAATGAAGGTATCATTCTCGAGCACAGCGCCGAAAAGGTTGTTGTTGGAGGGAAAGTAATCCACGGCCAGGAGCCGATAGCCACTGAAAAAGGGGCTGAGTCTCTCAGTATTGGCGGGCGCATCGTACAGCAGGGTACGCACATGGTCAGACAGCACTACCAAATCGTCCGCCGCATCCAGCAGCACCGGTGAGGCGTGTACCAACTGAAACTGGGTCGGCACCTCGAGCTCTTTGGCCACCGCCAGCGTCACCAGCGCCAGACTCATGCAATTCCCGCCAAGCTGCGCTAATGCCGTGGCCGCACCGAGATTTTTACCTTCATAACTAAAGTCGGCGAGCTTGCTCGACAGGAACCGCTCGACCTGCCTGTAGGGCGGTAACAGGGCAATTTCAGGGCGCTGCACATAGGCTGCAAGCTCGCGTTTCTGCGGCTCGGTGAGGCTGATAAAGGTGTCTGGCGATGGCACAGCGATGGGGCTGAACAGGGCTTCATTGATGGGCGGTGGCGGCTTCACCTGAGATGTTGGCGCCTGGGCACAGGCACTGACCAATACTACTGAGACCACAGCTGTTATCAGCCGTGTTGCGGCTTTCACTGTAGATTGCATCCTGCTTGCCATGAACAGCATTTCCCGCTCTCCTGCGCTCAAATCAATGTTTCACAGTAGCCCAGCAGGTTAATTTAACGCAATAAAAAACGCCGACACTGGGCCGGCGTTTTATCAGCTAACTCGTGCCAGCTGTTACTTCTTCAGCACTGTATCTGAAGTGCGGCCATCGTCGTGGCAGGCATCACAGGTAGGCTTCTGGCCTACGTTGTTGTCGTGTGGCGCGTGGCAGTCGGCGCAAACCAGGTTGCCATCGTGCGGCTTGTGAACATCGTCCATTTCAGCCAGGGTGCCGTGGCAGCTTTGGCACTGTTCAAATTCGTAGGCGCCATCAGCAGAAGGTGATTCGTCCTGGTGACAAGAGTCACAGCCGCCGTTTTCTACGTGGAATTCGGCCAGAGTCTGATCACCGGCAAAAGCCGCTGGGGTCATGGCAAGGGCCGCGAATGCGGCACCGAAGATGGCGCTCAAGAGTGTTTTATTCACTATGGTATCCTCCAAAAGAGACGGCAATGTGGGAATTCTTTTTGCTCCCATCGGCCATCTGAGTCTTAGCACGACGTTCTCAATAGTAATCGTTGCGGCCATCTTGGCCCGATTTCAACTTGGGCCCAGTTTAACAATTCAGCATTTAACAAAATGTGCGCTGAATCATGTAACCGACTGCGCGAAATGGACTTTTACACTATCACAACACAGCGTTCCGCCTACTTAACATAACGGAAAAACCCGTTTCGTCAAATGAGACAAAACGCTGATAACAAAAAAGAGGCCCGCAGGCCTCTTTTTCAATCAATAACGCAATCAGTTTGCTTTCAGTGCTGCAATACGCTTTTCCAGCGGAGGGTGGCTCATCAGCAGCTCGGTCAGCGAGCGCTTGCCGCTGATCCCGAAGGCAGCCATTTGCGCAGGCATAGCACCGGTTTCTGGGCCATTACGCAGACGCTCAAGGGCAGCCACCATCTTGGCACGACCGGCAAGCTTGGCACCGCCTTCGTCAGCGCGGTACTCACGAATGCGCGAGAAGTACATCACCACGACCGACGCCAGAATACCGAACAGGATTTCCAGCACCACCACCACAGCTATGTAGGCCAGCGTGCCCAGACCTTCACCGTCCTCATCGCTGGAGAGGAAGTTATTAATCACACCAGCCACAGCGCGGGCGGCGAAAATCACGAAGGTGTTCACCACGCCCTGAATAAGGGTCAGGGTTACCATGTCGCCGTTGGCGACGTGGCTTACTTCGTGGGCCAGCACCCCTTCCACTTCATCCTGGGTCATGCCATACAGCAGACCCGTGCTCACGGCCACCAGCGAGTTGTTCTTGCTTGGACCGGTGGCGAAGGCATTCATTTCCTGGGAATTGTAGATAGCCACTTCTGGCATCTTGATCCCGGCCTGCTGCGCCTGACGGGCAACAGTGTCCAGCAGCCATTTTTCGGTAGCGTCACGTGGTGTGGTGATAACCTCACAACCCATGGACTTTTTCGCCATCCACTTGGAGATGGCCAGCGAGAACAGTGAGCCCCCGAAGCCCAGCAGTGCAGCAAACACCAGCAGACCGCCCATGGTTTGGGTATTTACACCCAGCAGCGACATCACTATCGACGCAACTACCACTACGGCAAGGTTGGTCAACAGAAATAGAAGTACGCGTTTCATTTCAGCTCCTTTATCGGGCACGTCGCCCATTCACACTCACAAGGGACATAATATGTCCTGATTATCATTTTTCAAGGGAGGCAAGATTAAAAAGATAATATCCCTTGTGTTTTACATCTTGGCGGCAGTCTATTTGGGCTTTCTTAAGCCAAACTTAAGATTGCCCCCTGCCAACACAGACGCCATTTTTGACCCGCTGATTAGGTGTTTATCACCATGAATCTTTGTTAACATTGCCACAAACAGCCCAAGCGGCAACAAAGATAATAACCACACCATAATAACGACCTCGCAGATCAGGACGACCCATGACCATCAATGCCCTGCTCCTCAGCGCCTCCCGCGTTGGCGACACCCCTTATCTTGAACATACCCTGCCCTTTATTGCGCCTCTGACTCAGGACGCCCGCAACTGGGTATTTATCCCCTACGCCGGGATCAGCCTGGGCTACGATGCCTACCTTGAAAAAGTGCGCGAAGGGCTTAAGCCGCTGAATATCAACATCAGTGGCATCCATGAACACGCCGATCCCCGTCAGGCCATCCGCGACGCCGATGGTATCTTTGTTGGCGGTGGCAATACCTTCCACCTGCTGCACGAGCTGTATCGTTACGATCTGCTGTTTGTCATCCGCGAGCAGGTTGAAGCAGGCAAACCTTATGTAGGCTGGTCGGCTGGATCCAACATCGCCGGTTTGTCCATCCGCACCACCAACGACATGCCCATTATTGAGCCGCCATCCTTTACTGCGCTGGGCCTGGTGCCGTTCCAGTTAAACCCTCACTACAGCGATTACCAGGCGCCGGGCCACAACGGTGAAACCCGTGCCCAACGACTGCTGGAGTTCACGGTAGTTGACCCGCTGACGCCAATCGTCGGTATTCAGGAAGGCAGCGCACTGCATCGTCAGGGCGACAAGCTGAGCCTGCTGGGTGACAAAGAAGCCTACTTCTTTAAAGGCAGCGTCCAAAAAGAGCCTATCGCCATTGGTGCTGACTTAAGCCACCTGCTGTGACCCTTTCTGCCAGCTTATTCGGTGTTTTGCTGCTAAGCCCATCACCGCGGATGTAAGCCGCAGCTGGCAAATCAAACACCGAGCAGCACGCACTAAAAAGGTCGCCCCAAGGCGACCTTTTTGTTTTTGTCTTTGGTTTGGGCTTGGGCTTGGGCTTTCACTGCACCAGTGGCGTTAAATCCAAAAAGGCAGCGGCTTCCAGCGGCGATGCACTGGGAATATACGGCACAGTGCCAAGGCAGGGAGATGTCATCAGCTCTTTCAAAGTGTCCAGATTATCCTCAAAGTGCGCCATATTGGGGTCAACCCGATTGGCAACCCAGCCTGCCAACCGCAAACCATCGGCCAGAATCGCTTCCTGGGTCAGCAGCGCATGATTAAGGCACCCAAGTTTCATTCCCACCACTAAAATCACCGGTAAGTCCAGCGCCTTGACCAGCTCCGGCATAAACCGGCCCTCGCCCAATGGCAAACGCCAACCGCCAGCCCCTTCTATCAGGCAAAAATCGCTGCGGGCGATACTGGTCCAGTCCAGCTTGGCCATAATGGCCTCGGGGCTGATTTCCACACCCGCTTCACGGGCTGCAATGTGCGGTGCTATGGCAGGTTCAAAGGCGATGGGATTCACCCTGTCGTAGTCAAACTCACGGCTGGCGTGGGCCATCAAGAGCTCTGCATCACTGTTTCTAAGCCCGTCTTCGGTCCGCCTGCAACCGGAGGCAATGGGTTTTACCCCGAGGGTTGAGTGACACCCAGGCAGCTTTTGCGCCGCCACCAGCATGGCCGCCGACACCAGTGTCTTGCCGCAATCAGTATCCGTGCCGGTCACAAAATGGATCATGAGCTCTCCTGTTGTCGTCTGGCCACCACATAAAGGATTTGATAACTGAGGGGTAATCCTGAGTCGGTGCGAAGTGCTTCAGCCGCCTCAAGCCGCGCCAGCCAGTCTTGTCGTCCACGAAGCTTAGCAGCCTGACCGGCGTCCTGCCGCGCATTGGCGCCCACCCCTTTGATGGAATAAATCAGCGAGCGCAAATCGGCAAAATGCACCGTCTCAGTAGTAATTTCAGTGTGAAGCAGCTGCCAGTGTTCGGCCTTAAATGCAGACAGAGCGGCGAGTGCATCAATAAAGTGATTCACTGAAAACCCCAGCTGCTCAAGCTCAGGCAAGGAGCCGTCGCACACCACTGCTATCGCCGCCTCACCGCCGGGCCTCAGTACCCTGGCCGCTTCATCGATAGCCTGAGCAAAGGGCTGGCACCACTGCAGCGCAAGGTTGGAATACAGGCTGTCAAAGCTTGCGCTTAAAAATGGCAACTGTCTGGCATCACCGCATACGGCATCCGTTTGTGGAAAGCGGCTTTTAAGGCGCTCACACATGCCAAAGGCCAAATCGACGCCAATCACCCGGCTGATTGCAGGTGTATCAAACGCCGTGCCCGGGCCTGCGCCCAAGTCCAGCACTCTTCCACTCTGGGCCCCCCAGGATTTAAGCCGCGCGGCCGTGCGCCGCTGCAGCACATCGTGGCGGCTGTATTCGGCGGCGCGGGAAAAGTGACCTGCCACATCACAAGTCTTGTCGGCAATCTGGCCCGCCATCATTTACCAGCCCCTGCGCCGCACTCAGCGGCGAGGATTTGCACCAGCGCCGCTATCTGCCCGGCGTTGTGACTCGCACTCAGGGTGATCCTGAGCCTTGGCGCCGGCACTGTGGGCGGACGGATAGCGCCGACCAAAAATCCGGCATCACGCAGCCGCAAACCAAGCGCCAAGCACTCGGCATTGGAAGATACCGGCAGCAATTGGATTGGGCTTGATGATGGCAGCAGCGCCAGGCCCGCAGCCTCACTGAGGCGCTTAAAACCGGCAATATTCTCAAGCAATCTGGCATGCATATCGCCGCCCGCGATAATCGCAATTGCGGCGGTTGCCACGTGGGCCAATGCTGGCGACAACGCAGTGGAATAAATGTAATGGCGCGCCCTCGCCACCAGGGAGTCGATCAGTTCAGCACTGCCCAAAATGGCAGCCCCCTGACACCCCATGGCCTTACCAAAGGTAACGATTTGCAGCGCGGGCCGAACACCCGGCAGCCGACTGGCACCCATGGCGCCCTCACCTGTCACGCCAAAGCCGTGGGCATCATCGACAATCAACAGACTCTGGTGTGCATCGCACAATTCGGATAACTCGCCAAGCGGCGCAAGGTCCCCATCCATGCTGAAAATGCTTTCGGTAAGCAGCGCCGTGCCTGGATTTTGCGAAAGTAATCTTTCGGCGGCGCGGGTATCGCAGTGGGGATAACGGCGCAGTCTGGCTCCGGATTGCAGCGCGCCATCTATCATGGACGCATGGATAAGCTTGTCAGCAATCAGGGTATCTTCTGCGGTAAAAAGCGCGTTGGACAGCGCCAGATTGGCGGCAAAACCGGAGCAAAAAAGCAGCGCTGCTTCATGCCCCGTGGCCTGGCACAGTGTGGCCTCGAGGATTTGGTGGGCCTTGTGGTAACCGCTCACCAGCGGTGAAGCGCGGCTACCTACACCGTAAAGACGCGCGCCTTCGCTGAGGGCATCGGCGAGACGTGGGTCCCGCGCCAGCCCAAGATAGTCGTTGGAGGCAAAGTCGCAAAGCCCTTCATCGAGCACCCGCCTTTCGCGCCACAGGCCATCGGTTTTGGCCTTGTCGCGCGATACTTGCAGACGGGCAAGCAGCTGATTCATGGCTTGGCTCAATTGGCGGCGTCGTAAAACAGTGCCGATTTAGCGGCAGCGCCCTTGGCGGCATTGTCCTGCTCTACGCTTCGTCCCGCCTTGGCCACCATGGCAGCGTCCTCTTCCAGCGTCGCAGCCTTGCCCTGTTCAGGCTTAAGCCCCAGACGGCGGAACAGGCTCATATCATCGTTTTCTTCCGGGTTGGCAGTGGTCAGCAGTTTGCAGCCGTAGAAAATCGAGTTGGCTCCGGCGAAGAAGCACATGGCCTGCAGCTCGTCGGTCATTTTCTCGCGGCCGGCCGACAAACGCACCCGTGAGAGCGGCATCAGAATACGGGCCACGGCAATGGTGCGCACAAACTCCAGCGGATCCAGATCGTCCAGGTTATCCAGCGGCGTACCAGCCACCTTCACCAGCATATTGATGGGCACTGAGTCCGGATGCTGCTCAAGATTCGCCAGTTGCTGCAATAGCCCGGCGCGGTCGGTGGCCTGCTCGCCCATACCCACAATGCCGCCGGAGCATACCTTCATACCAGCCGCCCGCACGTTGGAGAGTGTATCGAGCCTGTCCTGATAGGTACGGGTGGTAATAATGTCGCCGTAGTATTCGGGCGAGGTATCCAGATTGTGGTTGTAGTAATCAAGCCCGGCATCGGCAAGCTGGCTTGCCTGATGAGCAGACAGCATGCCCAGGGTCATACAGGTTTCCAGCCCCAGAGATTTGACTTCCTTTACCATCTCGGTGAGGTATGGCATGTCGCGCTCATGGGGATTACGCCAGGCGGCGCCCATACAAAAACGGGTGGCACCGGCATCTCTGGCGGCGCGTGCCTCTGTCAGCACCTTTTCCATTTCCAGCAGGCGTTCTTTCTCAAGGCCGGTATCGTAACGGGCGCTTTGGGGGCAATACTTACAATCTTCCGGACAAGCACCAGTCTTGATGGACAGCAACCGACTGACCTGCACCTCGTTGGGGTCAAACACCTCACGGTGGATGCTGTGAGCCCGGAACAGCAGGTCATTCATCGGCAGAGCGAACAAGGCCTCAACTTCCTGACGGCTCCAGTCGCGGCGAACGGTAAAAGACGGCATGGTATTACCCTATAAAATGTTTTCTGTTGGCTAGGATAGCGTTGGCCCTTACACTGTCAACGCCAACCAGTTGGCAAGGTTTACTGATGGTTAAATTTTGAGCTAACAAAATGAGCATAGATTTCGAGTTCGACCGAAACCACCTTTGGCACCCTTATACCTCCATGGCCACACCTCTGCCGGTGCTGGGGATAACCAGCGCCAGCGGCTGCCGCCTGACGTTGGAAGATGGTCGGGAGCTGGTCGATGGCACCTCTTCCTGGTGGTCGGCCATTCACGGTTATGGTCATCCCGCGTTGGTTAGCGCAGTGCAAACACAGGCGGCAACACTCAGCCATGTCATGTTCGGCGGCCTCACCCATGAGCCAGCCACCGAGCTTGGCAAAGCGCTGCTTAGCCTCGTTCATCCCAAGCTGACCAAGGTATTTTATGCCGATTCAGGCTCAGTGGCGGTGGAAGTGGCCCTCAAAATGGCCATCCAATATTGGCAGGGAAGAGACGAGCCACAGAAACACAAGCTGCTGACCGTGCTTGGTGGTTATCATGGCGATACCTTTGCGGCCATGAGCGTCTGCGATCCCAACTCGGGCATGCACGGTATGTTCGGCCATCTGGTACCCAGGCAGATTTTCGCCAAGGCGCCACCGGCAGGTTTTAACAGGCCGTTTGTTGATGCCGACATCACTGAGCTGCGCACGTTACTGCAAGCCCATCACCATGAAATCGCCGCACTCGTTATTGAGCCCATTATGCAGGGCGCCGGGGGACTGAGATTCCACAGCCCGGAATATTTACAGGCGATACGTGCCCTTTGTGACGAGTACCAGGTGCTGTTGATCCTCGACGAAATCGCCACTGGCTTTGGCCGCACCGGCAAGGCATTTGCCTATGAACACGCGGGCATAGCACCAGATCTGTTATGCCTAGGCAAGGCGCTTACCGGCGGCATGCTGAGCCTCGCGGCAACCCTGAGCACAGATGAAGTGGCTGCGGGCATTTCAGATTCTCCCGCCGGTGTGTTTATGCATGGCCCCACCTTTATGGCTAACCCGCTCGCCTGCGCAGCCGCTATCGCCAGCCTGGCTCTGTTTGCCGAAAACCGCTGGACGTCACAGGTGGCCAATATCGAAACCCAGCTGACCGACACCCTCGAAGCCGCCCGCGTCTTGCCTCAGGTGGTTGATGTCAGGGTACTTGGCGCTGTGGGCGTGATTGAAATGGCGCAAACCGTGGATACCGCCTTTGCGCTGAAGGCATTTGCCGAGCGAGGCGTCTGGGTTCGCCCCTTTGGCAGACTGATTTACGTGATGCCGCCTTACTGCATCAGCGATGCAGAGCTTGCCATGCTCACCAAGGCCATGGTCGAGGTTGCCGCGCTGGAGGGCATTTGCAAGACAGCCCACAATCCGGCCCACGGCTGAGGGCAAAAACCCATAGGTAATAAGCAGACAAAAAGTCGCCGATAAGCGGCCTTTTTTCTGCCTTCAAAAACGCTCGTCGGACCCAGCTACAGCTTAGCGGGCGCGAAAGCGCGTCGGCGTGGTGCCTGAATGCTTCTTAAAGGTCAGGGTGAAGGCACGCTCCGAGCCGTACCCCACCCGCTCGGCAATCTCATCGATAGTGAGCAGGGATTCAGTCAGCAGTTCCTGGGCCTTTTGCATCCGCAGCTGGGTAAGATAGTCAAACATCGGCCGCCCTACCATGGCGCTGAAGCGGCTGGCAAAGGCGGCGCGCGACATACCGATGTCATTGGCCAGCGACTGCAAGGTCCAGTTGAATTCGGGCCGCTCGTGCAGCAGTTGCAGCGCACGGGCAATGCGTTTGTCGTTCAGGGCATCCAGAAACGGGCTGCGCTCAGTGCGGCCAAAGTTAATCCGGATAAGCTCCACCAGAATTATCTCGGTGAGCTTATTCACGATAAGCTCCGAGCCCGGTCCCTGGGCCATGTACTCGGCACTTAACTGACCAAAGGTGCTGCGAAGCCAGGGATAATTGGCCAAGTCCCGGTCGCGCACTATGGTCACCCGCGGCAATATATCCAGCAGCGGCGTGGTGGCGCTGCGACTGAAACTGAACGAGCCACACAGCAGCAAGGTTGGTTCACTGATGTCAGCATGTTCAGCATCGGGCGCCTGGCTGCTGAGCACATGGTCCTGACCCGGCCCGAGAAAGATAAGGTCGCCCTCCTCCAGCCGCTCAACGGCATCGTCCACCTTTGCCCAGCAGGCCCCGCGGCGGATCATATGAAAGCTGGCGTGCTCAAGCGCTGAGAAGGTTTTGGTCCATGGCGCCTCCACCTGGCTGCAAAAATACACACTGCCCACCACGCGGATAGCCCGCAGTATATCGCTCATCACTTCCATGCCGTTCTCCGGTTCGCAGCACCACAATTAGACCTTCAATGTATCAAGTCAAGATTATCATGCATAGATAGTATAGGCGCTAATAGTTACATTAGTCCCACACAGCAACCACACCGGAGTATCCACATGGGACAGATTGAAATTTACACCAAAAGCTATTGCCCACACTGCAAGGCAGCCAAACAGACCCTGGCGGCGAAGGGCCTGGGGTTTCGCGAATTTGATGTCACCGACGACCAGGAGCTGTTCAACGAAATGCTTAACCGCAGCCAACGCAGGACGGTGCCACAAATCTTCATAGGAAATGTGCACATCGGCGGCAATCAGGATCTGATGGCGTCCATCAAAGCGGGCGAATTCGACAAGGTGCTGAAGGCACAGGGTATATCCCCAAAAACCAGATCCCGTTGAGCCAGCAGTCCCACAAGGCCGCATTAACCAGATACCAAGTTCAAATCAGACACAAAGTTCAATTGTAAGGAATAACACCATGACTAAATTTACCCAAAACCACAGTGCCCTCGCCCACACAATCAACAAGGTTGCCGATCAGGGCCTTAAGTTTTCCATCGTGATAGTACTGGGCTGGATTGGCGCCATGAAGTTCACCGGCTACGAAGCCGGTGCCATTGAAGGCCTGGTTGCTTCCAGTCCACTGACCAGCTGGCTCTACAGCGTGTTCAGCCTGCAGGCGGCCTCTAATTTAATTGGCACCGTGGAAGTCGCCACCGCGCTGGCATTGCTGCTTGCCCCCCTGCACCGCGCCATTGCCGTGGCAGGCGCAGCAAGTGCCGTGCTGACCTTCGCCGTCACCAGCAGCTTTTTGTTAAGCGCCCCCATCACCGAGCCAAGCCTGGGTGGCTTCCCCGCCATCTCGGTGGTGCCAGGACAGTTTCTGCTCAAAGATCTGGTATTGCTTGCCGCAGCAGTCAGTTTGCTTGGCAAAGCGCTAACCAAGGAAGAGTGATGTAAAAAAGCCCGGCGCCTCGATTAAGAGCACCGGGCTTTTAGCTAACCAGGATAAAAGTTTTCGTGTGTAACGCGTATTCCGCCTTTATCGGCAAGCAAGCCAAATACACTTGCTCGCCAACTTAACCGGTTGGCCCAGCAAGGGAACAAGTTCAGGGTTCGAAGGCTCTTGCCATTCGTCTGATGGCTGCAAGCGGCACGCCGTGACTGTTACGTTCGGCACAAAGGGCCTGATGGCGCCTATCGGCCGGATTGCCAATCAGTACCTTCTCCACCTCATACCCCAACGCCGTCGCCGCCGTTTCGTAGGCCAAAAATTCCCAGTGGGCGAGATTGGTGTTATCGCAAATCACCAGCGGCTCGCTACGTCCAAGGGCGGCAATAAAACCCGCCAGATTGCGCTGATGATACTCAGACAATTTGGCCACATCAAAATGATACTCGCCGTCGCGCATAAAAAAGCTGTCAGTGGAAAACAGCCCATGGGCACGAACCTGCCCGGCCATTTCCGGTGGCAACGCTGACAAAAACTCATTCACCCAAAATGACTTACCGCTGCCCGGCAGACCGCGCAGAATAATGGCTTTTTTCATTGTTGCCGCTGAGGTTTCCATGTGTGTTCAGGCGCTTTCGGTCAGCACATCGGCCAGGCTGCAAAGGCTCTTGCCAGCAAGCAGCGCCTCGGTCAGCCGCGGCATGATATGACCAGCGCTGCCGGTAAGATGCCATTGAAACTGGCTGTGGCGGTCGGCTGGCATCAGGTTTACTTCAACGGTTTGCGCGCCGTGGTGATTGGCGGTATCCACAAAACCGGCCGCCGGATAGACGGTGCCCGAGGTGCCGATGGCGATAAAGAGATCGCAGCGCTCCAGTGCATCATGGATGCGGTCCATGCCAAAAGGCATTTCGCCGAACCAGACGATATGGGGCCGCAGGCGCTGAGCCGGAATACAGCAGGTACAGAGATTGTCCGGGCCGAAGGGTTCACGCAGCAGAAAGGTTTGCCGTGAACGCGGACAGCGGCCCTTTACCAACTCACCATGCATATGAATAAGCTTGCGACTGCCGCCACGCTCGTGCAGATCATCCACATTCTGGGTGATCAGCAAAAACTCGCCATCAAATTCGGCTTCAAGTTTCGCCAGCGCCTCGTGGGCGGCATTGGGGACCACCTCGTCAGACTTCAGCTGCGCCCAGCGCTGGTTGTAAAACCGCTCAACCAGCTCAGGATCACGCTCATAGCCTTCGGGTGTGGCCACATCTTCAATATGGTGCTCTTCCCAGAGACCATGTTGGTCCCTGAAGGTACGGATCCCGGACTCGGCGGAGATCCCGGCGCCGGTGAGTACAACTATGTGCCGGTACATGCTGATACCTTCCTTATTGTTTTGTTTCCAGCCTGCCATTTCCCGCAGGTCGATGACAATTGGGCCTTGGTATAACCATACTTAAATCAGGGCTTAAAGGCCAATTCACAACGGATTGTCTGATATGGCGCCAAATATTGCCACATGGCACCAATTAGCCGCCATCAAAGGTTTAAGTTTTGAATTTAGACACATATAATGACTTCCATTGTCCACAGAAGAGCCCAATGGTTCTGCAATCAAGAGATTAACCATGACAGATGGAAATCAGGCGCTGAAAAAAGCGGGATTGAAAGTCACCCTGCCACGAGTAAAAATCCTGGAGCTGATGCAAGAACCGGAAAACCAGCACATCAGTGCGGAAGATCTGTACAAGAAGTTGCTCGACATCGGTGAAGAAATCGGTCTGGCCACCGTATATCGGGTACTGAACCAGTTCGATGATGCCGGTATTGTGTCACGCCATCACTTCGAAAGCGGCAAGGCAGTATTCGAGCTCTCTACCCAGCACCACCACGACCATCTGGTATGCTTAAGCTGTGGCAAGGTTATCGAGTTCTCTGATGACACCATCGAACGTCGTCAGAATGAAATTGCCATGCGTCACAACATCAAGCTCACCAACCACAGCCTGTATCTGTACGGTGTGTGCACCAACGATAAGTGTGACCACGGCGACGAATAAGCTGGAACCACTCCATAAAAAAGCCCTGCTCTGCAGGGCTTTTTTATTCTCTATCATTATTACAGCCACTTATGGAACACTGTCACATCATGCTCCATAAATTTATCGCGCTGCAGCGGCTCCATACCAATCTGGCGGGCGACGCCCATTGAGCCCAGGTTGCCGTCAAGAATAAGCGCAATGGCTTCATCGATGCCAAGCCTGGGTTTGAACTCGGCAATGGCGGCGCGGGCGGCTTCACCGCCAATACCCTGGCCCCAGTATTCGGGCAGATAGCGGTAACCCAGCTCCACCTTGTCGTACTCGGGAATAAACTTGGGGCCACAAAAACCTATCACCTTGCCACTGGCCTTGTGCTCCACCGCCCAGCGGCCGAAACCACGGCTGCGATAGTCTTCGAAAATCACTTCGTGCAGCAGCTTTTCAGCCTGTGCTACATCAGTGAGTGGCGCCATGGGAATGTAGGTCAGCACTTCTGGGATACTGTTCATCAGAAACAGTGCCTCAACATCGCCTTCGTTGAAGTGCCTTAAAATCAGTCTGTCTGTTGTTGTAATTATCATAAAATGCGCTCCTGCACTGCCCTTCTCAAAGCTCCCCCAAAAGAGTCTTCAACCGAAAAAGAGGCCTCACGTTAACACAGTTAACCAGAAGATCACAGTCAGGATACAAAGCATGGATGACAGCACCACAGCGCCGGCTATGATGTCGCTGTCACGCTTAAGCTGAGCCGCAATCAGGTAGGCATTCACCCCAAGAGGCGATGCGCCAAGCAGCACTGTAACCGCAAGCTCAAGTGAGGTAAGCGCAAGCAGTTTTCCCATAATCAGGATAAGCAGTGGCAGCAGCAAGAGCTTAATCGCACTTAATACCGCCGTCAGGGCAAAGGCGCTGGAGAGGCGATATTGATTCAAATTGGCACCCAGCACAAAGAGCGCACAGGCAATGGCAGGTTTGGCGAGCATCTCAAGGCTGCTGCCAAGGGCTGTGGGCAGGCTAAGCCCGGCGACATTACCAATAAGCCCAAGGCCGATACTCGCCACCACGGGGTTAAACAGCAGCCCTTTGATAAGCTGTCCGCCCTTGCTGCCACCTTCAGCATCCGTATTACCAGACAAAGCGAAGGTCAGCCCAAATAACACCGCACTGTGAAAGGGGATAATCAAAAACACGCTCGCCATCTGCGCAGGGCCGAAGGCAGCCATTATCACCGGCAAGCCCACCAGCAAGGTGTTGGAGTAGCTGCCGCCGAGGGCCAGCACGGCGCAGTCGCGGTATGAACGTTTAAGGGCCTGGCGCGCCAACAGCAAAGTTAGCGCAAAAGTGAGTATCACAGGCACATAAAAGGCCGCCAGCACCGGCAGACGGATGCTGTCCTTAAGCGGCACTTTCAGCATGGCGGAAAACAGCAGTGCGGGAATACACACATAAAAGGCGAACTTGCTTATGCCGCCAATGTGTTCTCGGCTAAACCAACCACTGCGGCTGGCACCATAGCCCAAGGCGGCGATAAACAGCAGCGGAAAGACGATTTCTATTACGGACATGCCAGGCCTATCAATAAGTCAAACACACCTTTATACACACAAAAAAGGCGCCCGAAGGCGCCCTTTTTCTACCGGATGGGATTACCAACCAGTCTTTTCACGCAGCGCCTTGCCGATATCGGCCAGAGAGCGAACGGTGGTTACACCGGCAGCTTCCAGGGCAGCGAATTTGTCTTCGGCAGTACCTTTACCACCGGCGATAATCGCACCGGCGTGGCCCATGCGCTTACCGGCAGGTGCAGTCACACCGGCGATGTAAGACACAACTGGCTTGGTCACGTTAGCCTTGATGTAAGCAGCAGCTTCTTCCTCGGCAGTACCACCGATTTCACCGATCATCACGATGGCTTCGGTCTGAGGATCGTTCTGGAACATTTCCAGTACGTCGATGAAGTTGGTACCTGGGATTGGGTCACCACCAATACCTACGCAAGTAGACTGGCCGAAACCTTCGTCAGTGGTCTGCTTAACGGCTTCGTAAGTCAGAGTGCCGGAACGTGAAACGATACCGACTTTGCCTGGCTTGTGGATGTGACCTGGCATGATACCAATCTTACATTCGCCTGGAGTGATAACACCTGGGCAGTTAGGACCAATCATGCGAACGCCGGTTTCTTCCAGCTTCACTTTCACCTGCAGCATATCCAGAGTTGGGATACCTTCGGTGATACATACGATCAGCTCGATGCCACCGTCGATGGCTTCCAGAATGGCGTCTTTACAGAAAGGCGCAGGTACGTAGATAACAGAAGCAGTGGCACCAGTGGCAGCAACGGCATCTTTCACAGTGTTGAACACTGGCAGACCCAGGTGAGTAGTACCGCCTTTACCAGGAGATACACCACCAACCATCTGAGTACCGTAAGCGATAGCCTGCTCAGAGTGGAAAGTGCCCTGACCACCGGTAAAACCTTGGCAGATTACCTTGGTATCTTTGTTGATCAATACAGACATTACTTGCCCTCCGCAGCTTTAACAACTTGCTGAGCAGCGTCGGTCAGGCTCTTGGCAGCAATGATGTCCAGACCAGATTCAGCCAGCACCTTGGCACCCAGTTCAGCGTTGGTACCTTCCAGACGCACAACTACAGGCACCTTCACGCCTACTTCTTTCACCGCACCGATGATACCTTCGGCAATCATGTCACAACGCACGATACCACCGAAGATGTTAACCAGAACGGCTTTCACATTGCTGTCAGACAGAATGATCTTGAACGCTTCGGAAACGCGCTCTTTGGTCGCGCCGCCACCTACGTCGAGGAAGTTGGCTGGCTTACCGCCGTGCAGGTTTACGATGTCCATGGTACCCATGGCCAGACCGGCACCGTTCACCATGCAGCCTACGTTACCGTCCAGAGCTACGTAGTTCAGTTCGAACTTGGCAGCGTGGGCTTCACGGGCGTCATCCTGAGAAGGATCGTGCATGTCTTTGATTTTTGGCTGACGGAACAGAGCGTTACCATCTACACCAATCTTGCCGTCCAGGCAGTGCAGGTTACCCTCGGTAGTGATTACCAGTGGGTTGATTTCCAGCAGAGCGAAGTCGTGATCCAGGAACATCTGGGCCAGGCCCATGAAGATCTTGGTGAACTGCTTCATTTGAGTTGGGTTCAGACCCAGCTTGAAGCCAAGGTCACGAGCCTGGAAAGGCTGTGGACCGGCGATAGGATCGATGATGGCTTTGTGAATGAGCTCAGGAGTCTCTTCAGCCACTTTTTCGATTTCCACACCACCTTCGGTAGAAGCCATGAACACTACGCGACGGGTAGCGCGGTCAACTACGGCACCCAGGTACAGTTCGTTGGCGATGTCGGTGCAGCTTTCAACCAGGATCTTGGCAACTGGCTGACCGTTTTCGTCAGTCTGGTAAGTCACCAGGTTCTTGCCCAGCCACTTTTCAGCGAAGGCGCGGATTTCTTCTTTGTCGCCAGTCACTTTAACGCCACCAGCCTTACCGCGGCCGCCAGCGTGTACCTGACACTTGACTACCCACATATTTCCGCCAATACGACCGGCCGCTTCTACCGCTTCTTGAGGGGTATCGCAGGCATAGCCTTCTGACACTGGTAAACCATATTCGGCAAAGAGGGCTTTTGCCTGATACTCATGCAAGTTCATGATGATCTATCCGTATACTACGTTTTAAATCCAACTGGCCCCGAGGGGCCAGTCACGAGGTTTTTTGTCTGTGCTGATTAGATGTCCAGCAGCAGACGGGTTGGGTCTTCCAGGAATTCCTTGATGGTTACCAGGAAGCCAACAGACTCACGGCCATCGATGATACGATGGTCGTAAGAAAGAGCCAGGTACATCATGGGCAGGATTTCAACCTGACCATTGACTGCCATTGGGCGGTCCTTGATGGCGTGCATGCCGAGGATAGCGCTCTGTGGCAGGTTCAGAATTGGGGTAGACATCAGCGAGCCGAATACACCACCGTTGGTCACAGTGAAGTTACCGCCGGTCATGTCTTCCACAGTCAGCTTGCCGTCACGGCCCTTGATGGCCAGATCGCGTACTGCTTTCTCGATGTCAGCCAGGCTCATGGTGTCGGTGTCACGCAGCACTGGGGTAACCAGACCACGGGGAGTAGACACAGCGATGCTCACGTCGAAGTAGTTGTGGTAAACGATTTCATCGCCATCGATAGCCGCGTTCACTTCAGGGAAGCGCTTCAGGGCTTCGGTTACGGCTTTCACGTAGAAAGACATGAAGCCAAGACGGATACCGTGCTTCTTCTCGAAGATATCCTGATACTGCTTACGGATATCCATGATGGGCTTCATGTTGACCTCGTTGAAGGTGGTCAGCATGGCGGTAGAGTTTTTGGCTTCCAGCAGACGGCTGGCAATGGTCTTGCGCAGACGGGTCATAGGCACGCGCTTGTCTGAGCGGTCGCCAGACAGAGTCACAGGTGCTGGAGCGGCTGCAACAGCAGGAGCGGCCTTGGCAGCGCCACCTTTGACGAAGGCTTCTACGTCTTCTTTGGTGATGCGACCACCTACACCGGTGCCTTTGATTTTGCTGGCATCCAGGTTGTGCTCGGCAATCAGACGGCGCACTGATGGGCTCAGGGCGTCGTTGCTGTCGTCGCTGGCAGCGGCTGGGGCGGCGGCCTCAGCTTCAGCCTTGGTCACTTCCTGACCGGCTACGGCGCCAGCCACGAACTTGGCGATGACCTGCTCAGCCAGAACAGTGTCACCTTCCTGGGCCAGGAATTCAGCGATGTGGCCATCTTCAGGTGCAACCACTTCCAATACAACTTTGTCGGTCTCGATATCAACCAGGTTCTGGTCACGAGATACAGCCTCACCAGGCTTAACGTGCCAGGTGGCGATAGTGGCATCAGCCACGGATTCTGGCAGAACGGGTACCTTAATTTCGATACTCATTGAAAGCTATCCTTTTTATAAATGTCTGTTACTTCAAGTTCAAAGCGTCTACCACCAGAGATTCCTGCTGGTGAGCGTGCAATTCCGGATAACCACAGGCCGGTGCAGCAGCAGCTTCACGGCCAGCGTAGGTCAGAGTGGCACCCTTGGGAATTGCGGCCCAGAAGTGGTGCTGACTGCAGTACCAGGCACCCTGGTTCTGCGGCTCTTCCTGACACCAAACGAAGTCGTTCACATGCTGATAATCCGCCAGAATCGCAGCCATTTCTTCGGCTGGGAACGGATACAGCTGCTCGACACGAATGATAGCAACGTTGGTCAGATTTTCCTTGCGGCGGCGTTCCAGCAGCTCGAAGTATACCTTGCCGCTACAGAAGACCACACGATTAACACCTTTTGGATCCAGGCTATCGATTTCACCGATAACGTTCTGGAAGGTGCCGTTTGCCAGTTCTTCCAAAGAAGACACGGCCAGAGGGTGACGCAGCAGCGACTTGGGCGACATCACCACCAGCGGACGACGCAGCGGGCGAACCACCTGACGACGCAGCATGTGGTAAACCTGCGCGGGCGTTGAAGGCACACACACTTGCATGTTGTGGTTGGCGCACAGCTGCAGGAAACGCTCCAGACGGGCTGAAGAGTGCTCTGGGCCCTGACCTTCGTAGCCATGTGGCAGCAGCATAGTCAGACCGCACAGACGGCCCCACTTTTGCTCACCGGAAGACAGGAACTGGTCGATTACCACCTGGGCACAGTTGGCGAAGTCACCAAACTGGGCTTCCCAAATGGTCAGGCCGCCTGGCTCAGCAGTGGCATAGCCGTATTCGAACGCCAGTACAGAGGCTTCTGACAGCACAGAGTCAGTGATATCAACCGGGCCCTGCTCCTGCGCAAGATTACGCAGCGGCATGTAGGTGGTGGCATCGTTCTGGTTGTGCAGCACGGCGTGGCGGTGGAAGAAGGTACCACGGCCAGAATCCTGACCTGTAATACGCACGCGGTTGTTGTCTTCGAGGATAGTGGCGTAGGCCAGTGTCTCGGCAAAACCCCAGTCCAGCAGCTTCTCGCCTTTGGCCATTGCGCCGCGGTCGGCGTAAATCTTGGCAACACGAGACTGCAGCGGATGGGTTTCAGGCACGTAAGCCAGCTTTTCAGCCAGTTTCTGCAGACGGGCAACGGCCACTGTTGGCTCGTAGGCCGCATCCCAGTCCTGACCGATAAACGGAGACCAGTCTACGGTACGCAGTGACATGGGGCGCCATTCTTTCACTACGCAATCACCCTGATCCAGGGCGTCACGGTAGCCATTGATCATGGCAGTCACTTCGTCGGTACTGATAGCATTTTCGGCAATCAGACGGTCGGCGTAAATTTTACGTGGCGTAGGGTGTTTCTTGATTTTCTGGTACATCAGCGGCTGAGTGGCACTTGGCTCGTCAGCTTCGTTGTGACCATGGCGACGGTAACACACCAGATCGATCACCACGTCGCGTTTGAAGGCGTTACGGTAATCAACGGCAACCTGAGCCACAAAGGCTACAGCTTCCGGATCGTCGGCGTTCACGTGGAAAATCGGCGCCTGTACCATCTTGGCGATGTCGGTACAGTACTCGGTAGAACGCACGTCGTGGTGGTTAGAGGTAGTAAAGCCCACCTGGTTGTTCACGACGATGCGGATGGAACCGCCAACGCGGAAACCACGGGTCTGAGACATGTTGAATGTCTCCTGCACAATGCCCTGCCCTGCAATCGCCGAGTCACCGTGAATGGTGATAGGCATAACAGACAGGCCATCTTTGCAGCCACGGCGGTCTTGACGGGCACGTACAGAGCCCATGACCACAGGGTTGACGATTTCCAAGTGCGATGGGTTGAACGCCAGCGCCAGATGCACGTTGCCACCGGGGGTTTCGAAATCAGAGGAGAAGCCCTGGTGGTATTTTACGTCGCCTGAGCCTGAGCTTTCGCCGTGCTTACCGGCGAACTCGTCAAACAGCTCGGCAGGACGCTTACCCAGCACGTTAACCAGTACGTTCAGACGGCCGCGGTGGGCCATACCAACAACGATTTCTTTAGTGCCGGCTTCGCCTGCGCGATAGATGATTTCACGCATCATTGGCACCAGCGCATCACCACCTTCCAATGAGAAGCGCTTGGCGCCGGGGAACTTGGCACCGAGGTACTTTTCCATACCTTCGGCGGCGTTCAGGCCTTCGAGAATACGGCTTTTTACGCCTTTATCGAACGCAGCGCGACCCATGGAAGGTTCGAGGCGCTGCTGGATCCAGCGTTTTTCGTCGGTGTCGGTAATGTGCATGTATTCGGCACCGATAGAACCACAGTAAGTGGCCTTCAGTGCTTTTACCAGCTCACCCAGTTTCAGGGTTTCGCCGCCATAGGCGAACGAGCCAGTGTTGAATTCACGCTGCATGTCGTCGGCGGTCAGGCCGTGGAATGCCGGGTCGAGTTCAACTACTGCGTCACGCTTCCACAGTTCCAGCGGATCCAGATTGGCGTTCTGGTGGCCACGGAAACGGTAAGCGTTGATAAGCTGCAGAACCTTAACCTGTTTGGCGTCTACTTCGGGGTCGGTAACGCGACCAGCGCCTTTACGATGGCCTTCCTGGGCCAGAGAGCGGAAGTAATCACGGATCTTGGAATGAGCAGCTTCAGGTACGTCAGCAGAGGCACCGTTCACGGGAGGGAGATTGTCAAACACCGCACGCCAGTCTTCAGACACTGAAGTGGGGTCTTCTTGATAGGCTTCGTACATCTCCTCCACGTAGGTCGCGTTCGATCCGTACAGGTGAGATGACTCCAGCCAGGCTTTCATGCTGCCTTGGTGCATTTCTTATCCTTTCAAACTTTATACACGTGCTTAGCCATGGTTTGGCATACAAGGTATGCCGACAGCCGCCCCGAGGGTTCCAACATTACGGCTTCAAGTAGTTCCTTTACACACAAAAGAGCCACCATCCCCCAGAAGGGACAGTGACTCTCGCTGAGCTATATCATTATTATCGTTAGCTCGTTTTGTTGCATCACACAGCCCGCTTCAGCAGCATGGACTTGATGTGTCCAATCGCCTTGGTCGGGTTCAGTCCTTTTGGACATACGTCTACGCAGTTCATGATGCCGTGGCAACGGAACACACTGTAGGCGTCGTCAAGCTCAGCCAGACGCTCTTCAGTCGCGGTATCGCGGCTGTCGATAAGGAAGCGATACGCGTGCAGCAGACCACTTGGACCCACGAACTTGTCGGGGTTCCACCAGAACGATGGACAGGCGGTCGAGCAGCAGGCACACATGATACACTCGTACAGACCATCGAGGTGCGCGCGCTCCTCTGGGCTCTGCAGGTGTTCACGGGCAGGCTTCTTCTCGTCGTTGATGAGGTATGGCTTGATCTTCTCGTACTGTTTGTAGAACTGAGACAAGTCTACCACCAGGTCACGTACCACAGGCATACCGGGCAGTGGGCGGATTTCAATCTTCTTGCCTTTGAAGGTAGAGATAGGCGTGATACAAGCCAGGCCGTTCTTACCGTTCATGTTCATACCGTCCGAACCACACACACCTTCACGGCATGAACGGCGGAACGACAGCGTCGGATCGATTTCTTTCAGCTTCAACAGCGCGTCAAGCACCATCATGTCTGAGCCATCAGGCACTTCGAAGCTGTAATCCTGCATACGTGGCTTGGTATCTACGTCAGGATTGTAACGATAAACTGAAAACTCCAACTTCATCTTCGCAACTCCTTAGTAGGTACGCTTCTTCGGTGGGAAGGCTTCACGGTGCTTGGGTGACATGTTCACTTCGCGCTTGGACATAGCCTCAGTCACGGGGTCGAACAGGCTGTGGCACAGCCAGTTGTCATCATCACGCTCGGTGAAGTCTTCACGGCTGTGAGCACCACGGCTCTCAGTACGGAAGTTAGCGGCGTAAGCAGTGGCGATGGCGGTGGCCATCAGGTTATCCAGCTCCAGACACTCGATACGCTGAGTGTTGAACTCTTTGGAGTTGTCAGACAGCTTGGCATTTTCCAGACGCTTGCGGATAGCTTGCAGCTGCTCCAGGCCTTCGGCCATGGCTTCACCGGTACGGAACACAGAGAAGTTAAGCTGCATACACATCTGCAGGTCTTTACGGATTTGCGCAGGATCTTCGCCGTCTTTGTTGCTTTCCCAACGGTTCAGACGAGCCAGTGACGCGTCGATGTCAGCATCGGTCGCATCTTTTGGATCGGCAGTCTCGTCCAGCGCCTTACCCAGATGCTGACCAGCCGCACGGCCGAATACCACCAGGTCGAGCAGCGAGTTACCGCCCAGACGGTTGGCACCGTGAACAGATACGCAGGCGATTTCGCCCACAGCGAACAGACCGACTACATCGGTTTCGCTGCCATCGTCGTTCTTACGGATAACCTGACCGGATACCTTGGTAGGCAGACCACCCATCATATAGTGACAGGTTGGGATCACAGGGATTGGGCCATCGGCCGGATCGATGTGAGCAAAGGTACGTGACAGTTCACACACGCCTGGTAGACGCGCTTCCAGGGTTTCTTTACCCAGGTGATCAAGCTTGAGCTTGATGTGTGGACCCATAGGACCATCGCAGCCACGGCCTTCACGGATTTCGGTCATCATGGAACGGGCCACTACGTCACGGGACGCGAGGTCCTTGGCGTTTGGCGCGTAACGCTCCATAAAGCGCTCACCGTCTTTGTTGAGCAGGTATCCACCTTCACCGCGGCAACCTTCGGTTACCAGTACGCCGGCACCGGCAATACCGGTTGGGTGGAACTGCCACATTTCCATGTCCTGCAACTGCACGCCGGCACGGTAGGCCATACCCACACCGTCACCGGTGTTGATGTGTGCGTTGGTAGTAGAAGCATAGATACGGCCTGCACCGCCGGTGGCAAGTACAGTGGCCTTGGCTTTGAAGTAAACGATTTCACCGGATTCGATGTCGATGGCAGTACAGCCAACCACAGCGCCGTCTTCGTTCTTCACCAGATCCAGGGCGTACCACTCAGAGAAAACCTGAGTCTTGTTCTTCACGTTCTGCTGATACAGACAGTGCAGCAGGGCGTGACCGGTACGGTCGGCAGCCGCAGCGGTACGAGCGGCCTGCTCACCACCGAAGTTCTTGGACTGACCACCGAAAGGACGCTGGTAAATCTTGCCGTTTTCGAAACGGGAGAATGGCAGACCCATGTGCTCCAGCTCGATAATGGCTTCAGGACCGGTTTGACACATGTATTCGATAGCGTCCTGGTCACCGATGAAGTCGGAGCCCTTAACGGTATCGTACATGTGATATTCCCAGTTATCCTCGTGGGCATTGCCCAGCGCTACTGTGATACCGCCCTGGGCAGATACAGTGTGCGAACGGGTTGGGAATACTTTTGACAGGAGCGCACAGCTCTTGCCTTCTTTGGAAATCTGCAGCGCAGCGCGCATACCGGCACCGCCGGCACCAATCACGACTGCATCAAATTCGCGAACTGGAATACTCACTTAAACCCCCCACACAATCACAATGCCGGCAGCCAGATATGCAAAGGCAGTCACGACAAAAGTAAACTGTAATACGCCACGCAGCGCTGTGTGCTTGACATAGTCAGTCAGCACTTGCCAGATACCGATCCAGGCGTGGATCAGCAAGGCAATCAGGGCCAGCAGCGTGAAGACTTTCATCGGCAGGGTTGCGAACAGCCCGTGCCAGATTTCATAAGTCAGAGGAGCACTCAGTGCAATAAAGCTCACCAAGAAGATGGTGTAGCACGCCAGAATGACGGCACTGGCACGAAGAAGGATAAAGTCATGGACACCACTGCGTCCGAAACTTGCTGCATTGGTTACCATACCCAGATCCCCGCAATGATTGAAAAGGCAATCGCCAGCACGAATACAGCCTTGGCCGACGCGTTACCAGAGCCCAATTCTTCCCAGCGGCCGGTATCCATTACCAGGTGACGAATGCCGCCCAGCAAGTGGTAACCCAGTGCTGTCAGAATGCCCCAGATAACGAACTTCACCAGGAAGTTGTCAAACAGAGCCTGAACGCCTTGGAAACTCTCGGCAGAGGCCAGTGACGCATGGAGCAACCAAATAAGGATACCCATGGCGAACAGCATGATCACACCGGAGACGCGATGAAGGATGGACACTTTCGCTGTAGCAGGAAAGTGGATGGTTTGCAGATCTAAATGGACAGGTCTTTGCTTTTTCACGTTCTGCTCACTCAGCTCCATTGAGCATTTTATTGTTATGCGAACCGCTTCTGGTCAAACTTTGAACCATGATTTGGGTCACGGTGCGAGTCGTCACAAAAGTAAAAAGTATAGTCGACAGAGCGCTTTGTCGGCAGCCGTTTTTTCATGCAGAGAAAAGGTGCCTAAAGCCTTCTGTAATCAGCCCTTTCGAGCCGCAGCAAGTATACTCGCCGCAAAAGTCAAATACAAACGTCACATTATGCAAATTTAGTTTTTTTGGCCTTTTTCTTGAGTAAGTACTAGTCTTGACAGGGAAATTGGTCAGACCTATACCATGGTCTAAGGAATTTAAACGCTTATTTAAATTGAAATGTGATCCAGATTGCCTGTAAAGTAGTGGCCGTTTGACATGCCGCACTCACCACAAGAATGAAGTAAGGAGAACGGGGTATGGCTGATTTGAAAGCCAAATTGGAATTACCAGGGAACGACTCGATTGAACTGCCTGTTAAACAGGGAAGCGAAGGTTTTGATGTTATCGACATCAGCAAGCTGGGCAGTAAAGGCTATTTCACCTTTGATCCGGGGTTTCTGGCAACAGCTTCCTGTGAATCAGCAATTACCTATATCGACGGCGACAAAGGTATCCTGCTGCACCGCGGATATCCTATCGAGCAACTGGCGGTAGAGTCCAACTATCTGGAACTCTGCTACGCCCTGCTGTACGGCGAACTGCCGAGCAAAGCAAAATACGAAGAATTTGCCCACACAGTGAAGAGCCACACCATGGTTCATGAGCAACTGGCCTTCTTCTTCCGCGGTTTCCGCCGCGATGCACACCCAATGGCCATGCTGTGTGGCGTGACCGGCGCGCTGTCTGCCTTCTACCAGGACTCCCTGGATGTAAACGACGCCCGCCACCGCGAAATCGCGGCCTATCGTTTGGTATCCAAGATGCCGACACTGGCAGCCATGTGCTACAAGTATTCTATCGGCCAGCCATTCGTGTACCCACGCAATGACTTAAGCTACGCCGGTAACTTCCTGTCGATGATGTTTGCCGTACCTTGCGAAGAGTACAAGGTAAACCCAATCATCGAGCGCGCTATGGATCGTATCTTCATCCTGCACGCTGACCACGAACAGAATGCCTCTACTTCTACTGTGCGTCTGGCCGGCTCCTCCGGTGCCAACCCATTCGCCTGTATCGCAGCCGGTATTGCGTCTCTGTGGGGTCCTGCGCACGGTGGTGCCAACGAAGCCTGTCTGCGCATGCTGGAAGAAATCGGTACTGTTGACCGCATTCCTGAGTTCATTGAACGCGCCAAAGACAAGAATGATCCATTCCGTCTGATGGGCTTCGGTCACCGCGTGTACAAGAACTTCGACCCACGTGCCAAGGTAATGCGTGAAACCTGCCACGAGGTACTGAGCGAGCTTAAAGTGAACGATCCTCTGCTGGACGTTGCCATGGAGCTTGAGCGTATCGCCCTGAATGATGAGTACTTTATCTCCAAGAAGCTCTACCCGAACGTAGACTTCTACTCAGGTATCATCATGAAGGCTATCGGTATCCCAACCAGCATGTTCACCGTGATCTTTGCTCTGGCCCGTACCGTTGGCTGGATCTCTCACTGGAAAGAAATGCTGGATCAGCCTGGTCACAAGATCAGTCGTCCACGTCAGCTGTACACCGGCGAACACAGCCGCGATTATGTCAGCCTGGACAAGCGCTGATAACAAACAGCAACCGTTCTGAAAAAGGCGCCCAAGGGCGCCTTTTTTTATTTGCCTTATCCCTTGGCACCAGCGCCCCCCATCATCTTTTGTTGCAATTCCGTCCTTGAACTTACCTTGTTAACAAGCTTTAGTAATTCTCACCACTTGATAAACATTCTCGCCACCTTTGTAGCAAAGCTTAACGGTGGCTTAAAATCATAAATTTTATATATGGCTTTGTTTTAAATGGTTTTTTCACCATTGGCACGGAAGCTGCTTTATACGCTCATCACAGTTAACACTACAGGTAGAACAATGGAAGCCCGTAAAACATTCAAACTCGCCCTGCCCCTGCTCCTTATCGGTATGCTCGCCGCCTGCGGCCAGGAAGAAGTCAAAAAGGAAGAAGAAAAGTACGCAATACCTGTCGAAACCCAGTTGGTGATGCAAGGGAACGTTTCCTCATTTTATTCCACCACCGCCACCCTTGAAGCTCCGGTTGAAGCTCACGTGGTGACCCGCATTGCCGGACTGATTGAAGCCATTCACGTAGAAGAAGGCGACCGGGTGAAGAAAGGCCAGCTGCTGGCGGTGATTGACGCCAAGCGTCAGCAATACGATCTTGACCGCTCCGAAGCCGAAGTGCTCATCATCGAGCAGGAACTGCAGCGGGTAAAGAAAATGAAAAACAAGGAGTTCGTCAGCGCCGACTCCATCGCCAAACTTGAATACAACCTGCAGGCCGCCATCGCCCGTCGCGATCTGGCACAGCTGCAGGTGAAAGAAAGCCGCATAGTGTCACCCGTTGACGGCATTGTTGCCAAACGGAACGTTAAGGCCGGCAATATGGCCAAGGAATTCGAAGAGCTGTTTTACGTGGTGAATCAGGATGAGCTGCACGGCATAGTGCACCTGCCTGAGCAGCAGCTCACCAGTTTGCGCCTCGGTCAACACGCCGATGTTTACGCCAGTGGTCAGAAAAACCAGGCCGTGAACGCCGAAGTGCTGCGCATTAGCCCCGTAGTGGATGCCCAGAGTGGCACCTTTAAAGTCACCCTCAAGGTGCCCAACCAGAATGGCAGCCTCAAAGCCGGTATGTTTACCCGGGTTGAGCTTAAGTACGACACCCACGAAGACGTGATTGCCGTGCCCTACAACGCCATCATCAATCAGGACAACAAACAAACCCTCTATGTGATTAACGACACCACGGCCGAGCGCCGTGAAGTACAACTGGGCTACCGCGAAGGCAGCATGGTGGAAGTAACTGCGGGCCTCAAGCCTGGCGAGCAATTGGTGATCCGGGGCCAGCAGAACCTCAAGGACCAATCGCTGGTTGAAGTTATCACCCCACTGGATGTGGCTTCGGCCAAAAAATAAGGAGCCCATCCCATGTCTGTGATCACGACTTCCGTAAAACGGCCGGTCACCGTGTGGATGTTTATGCTGGCGGTGATCCTTTTTGGAATGGTTGGCTTTTCCCGTCTGGCAGTGATGCTGCTGCCGGACTTAAGCTACCCCACCGTCACTATCCGCACCCTCTACGACGGCGCCGCGCCGGTTGAAGTAGAACAACTGGTGTCCAAACCCATCGAAGAGTCTGTGGGTGTGGTAAAAGGCCTGCGTAAAATCAGCTCAGTGTCCCGCTCCGGCATGTCCGATGTCATCCTCGAGTTTGAATGGGGAACCGATATGGACATGGCAAGCCTGGAGGTGCGCGAAAAGCTCGATATCATCGCGCTGCCATTGGATGTGCAAAAGCCACTGCTGCTGCGCTTTAACCCCAACCTCGACCCCATCATGCGCGTTGCCCTGTCGCTGGATAACGCCAGTGGCGATGATCTGAAACAGCTGCGCACTTATGCCGATGAAGAGCTTAAGCGTCAGCTCGAAGGTCTGCCCGGCGTTGCAGCCGTACGCCTGTCCGGCGGTCTGGAGCAGGAAGTGCAAATCCTGCTCAATCAGGAACGTCTGGCCCAGCTTGATTTGAGCGCCGAGCAAATTCGCAGCCGGATCGCCGCCGAAAACCTGAACGTGTCGGCCGGTAAAGTGGTTCAGGGCGATAAAGAGTATCTGGTTCGCACCCTTAACCAGTTCAACTCCCTCGAGGAGCTGGGCCAGGTGGTAGTGTACAAAAACGGCCAGAGCCTGGTGCGGCTGTTTGAAGTGGCCACCATTATCGACGGCCACAAAGAGCGCAGCGACATCACCCGCATTGGCGATCGCGAGTCTATCGAGCTTGCCATCTACAAAGAGGGCGATGCCAACACTGTAACCGTTGCTAAAAAGCTGAAGCAGGACATAGCGCGCATCAACGGCAAGGAGCCGCTGGCGAAGATGGAAATCATCTATGACCAGTCTGAGTTTATCGAAAGCGCCGTGAGTGAAGTCACCTCCGCCGCGCTGATAGGCTCTGTGCTGGCAATGCTGGTGATTTACCTGTTCCTGCGCGACATCATACCTACCCTGATTATCTCTATCTCCATTCCGTTTTCGGTGATAGCCACCTTTAACATGATGTATTTTGCGGATATCAGCCTCAACATCATGTCGCTGGGCGGTATTGCGCTGGCGGTGGGCCTGTTGGTGGATAACGCCATTGTGGTGCTTGAAAACATCGACCGTTATCGCAAGCAGGGCCTGAACCGGATGGATGCGGCCATTAAGGGCACCAAGGAAGTCAGCGGCGCCATTTTTGCCTCTACCCTTACCACGCTGGCGGTGTTTGTGCCGCTGGTGTTTGTGGACGGTATTGCCGGCGCCCTCTTCTCCGATCAGGCACTGACAGTGACCTTTGCACTGCTGGCATCACTGCTGGTTGCTCTGACATCCATACCCATGCTGGCATCCCGTGAAGGCTTTAAAGCCCTGCCACCGCTTTTGGATAAAACGCCCAAAGCCAAGCCCGAAGGCAAAATGGGTAAACTCAAGCATTACAGTGCCACTGTGTTCAGCTTCCCGTTTGTGCTGCTGTTCAAGTGGGTACCGGCCATGCTGCTGACCCTGGTGCTGATGCTGACCCGTTTGCTGTCCTGGCTTGCCGGGCTGGTGATGCGACCGCTGTCGTCACTGTTTAACCTGGGTTACCGGGCGCTGGAGGCCATTTATCATCCGCTGCTGGCAGGCGCCCTTAAGGCACGCGTGCTGACCCTGGTGGTGGCTCTTGGCGTGACCGCCAGTGCCGGTTTGCTGCTGCCACGCCTTGGCATGGAGCTTATCCCCAACATGGATCAGGGTGAGTTTTACGTGGAAGTGCTGCTGCCTCCCGGCACCGAAGTGGGCGAGACCGACCGGGTGCTGCAGTATCTGGCCCACGCCATCAAGGACATGCCGGAAGTCAAACACGCCTACAGCCAGGCCGGCAGTGGCGGCCTGATGACATCAGATGTAAGCCGCGGCGGTGAGAACTGGGGCCGCTTGCAGGTGGTACTTAAGGATCACGGCGCCTTTGAGGTGGTCAGCGACAGACTGCGCAGTCAAATTCAGCGTATTCCTGAGCTGGAAGCCAAGCTTAAGTTCCCTGAACTCTTCAGCTTCCGCACCCCACTTGAAATCGAACTGCGCGGCTACGAACTTGGCCTGCTCAAGCAAAGCGCCGATACCCTGGTGCGTGCGCTGGGCGAGTCTGATCGCTTTACCGATATCAACACCAGCCTGCGTGACGGCCAGCCGGAGCTTGCTATTCACTTCGACACCAACCGTCTGGCTGCCCTCGGTTTGGATGCGCCCACAGTGGCCAACCGTATCGCCCAGCGTATCGGCGGCACTGTGGCGAGCAAGTACAGCCTGCGCGACCGTAAAATCGATATTCTGGTGCGTGCCGAAGAAGAAGAGCGCGATCAGGTCAGTGATATCGCCAACATGATTATCAACCCCGATGCGACCACGCCTATCCCGCTGTCAGCGGTGGCGGAAGTATCCCTGGAGCTTGGCCCCTCGGCCATTAACCGCATCAGTCAGCAACGGGTGGCGATTGTGTCTGCCAACCTCGCCTACGGTGATTTGGCTGAAGCTGTCACCGAAGCCCGCAGCATTCTGGCCAGCCAGCAACTGCCCGCCTCGGTGCAGGCGGAATTTGGCGGTCAGAATGAAGAGATGGAGCATTCGTTCCAGTCGCTGAAGATTGCACTCATCCTCGCGGTATTCCTGGTGTATCTGGTGATGGCCAGTCAGTTTGAGTCCTTCCTGCATCCGCTGCTTATCCTGTTCGCCGTGCCCATGGCAGTCAGCGGCAGTGTGTTTGGCCTGTATCTCACCGGCACCCATGTGTCAGTGGTGGTGTTTATCGGCCTTATCATGTTGGCGGGGATTGTGGTGAACAACGCCATCGTGCTGATTGACCGCATTAATCAGCTGCGGGAAGAAGGCATAGACAAGCTGGATGCCATTACTGAGGCGGCCAAGTCACGTCTGCGCCCCATCATGATGACCACCCTGACCACAGTGCTTGGCCTGTTGCCAATGGCCATGGGCCTTGGCGATGGCAGTGAAGTACGTGCGCCCATGGCTATCACGGTGATTTTCGGTCTGGCGCTGTCGACCCTGCTGACACTGGTACTTATTCCAGTGCTCTATGCACTGTTTGACAGAAAAGCCTTTGTGCCCAAAGCGCCACTGGATGGAGATATGGCCTGATGACAATCACTAAACTGGCGGTGCGCCGCCCTGTCACCACGGTCATGGCGTTTGTGGCCATACTGCTGTTTGGTATGGCCTCCAGCCGCCTGCTGCCGCTGGAGCTGTTCCCAGGCATCGACATTCCCCAAATCATGGTGCAGGTGCCCTACAAGGGCTCCACCCCTGCCGAAGTGGAAAGAGACATCACCCGGGTACTGGAAGAGTCCCTCGCCACCATGAGTGGCATCGAGGAGATGACCTCTGAATCGAGCCAGGATGGCGCCTTTATCAGCCTGGACATGAAGTGGGGCGAGAATGTCGCCACCAAGAGCCTCGAAGCCCGCGAGAAGGTGGACGCGGTGCGCCACCTGCTGCCCAAGGATGTGGAGCGGGTGTTTATTCAGCAGTTCTCCACCTCGGACATGCCGATTTTCAACCTGCGTATTTCCAGCGAGCGTGAGCTTTCCGGTGCTTACGATCTGCTGGAAAAGCAGCTGCGTCAGCCACTTGAGCGGGTTGATGGCGTATCTCAGGTCACCCTGTACGGGGTTGAGCAAAAGCAGATAAGTATCCGTGTCGATGCCGACAGGCTGTCCGCCTCGGGCATTTCTGCCGCTGAGCTCAATCGCCGTCTGCAGGCCGAAAACTTCGTGCTCACCGGTGGTGTGCTGCGTCAGCAAGGCTCTGTATATCAGGTGTCTCCCAAGGGCGAATTCCGCTCGCTGGAAGAAATTCAGGCCATAGTGCTCAAGCGTGGCCTGCGTCTGGGTGATATTGCCACTGTGCAGTACGAACTGCCCGAGCGTATCGAGGGGCGCCATCTGGATCAGCGCTATGCCGTGGGTCTGGACGTATTTAAAGAGTCCGGCGCCAACCTGGTGGAGGTCTCCAGCCGGGTGATGCGGGTGATTGAAGAGGTGAAAGCCGACAAGCAGTTTAGCGGCATTAAGCTTTTTATCATGGAAGATCAGGCTGAAGGCGTTAAGTCCTCGCTGTGGGATCTGATGATGGCCGGTCTGATTGGAGCCCTGCTCTCCTTTGCGGTGCTGTACCTGTTCCTGCGCAACATAGGCATGACGCTGATTGTGGTCTCGTCTGTGCCCATCTCCATTTGTATGACGCTGGCAGCCATGTACTTCCTCGGTTACAGCCTTAACATTCTGTCGATGATGGGGCTGCTGCTGGCCGTGGGTATGCTGATTGACAACGCCGTGGTGGTGACCGAGAGCGTATTGCAGGAAAAGCAAAAAGAGCAGCATGAAACCAAAGACAAGGCCGTGCTGGCCGGGGTAGACAAAGTCGCGCTGGCGGTGCTGGCCGGCACTCTGACCACCGCCATTGTGTTCTTCCCCAATATCTTTGGTGCCAAGGTGCAGCTCACCATCTTCCTTGAGCACGTAGCCATTGCCATCTGTATCTCGCTGGGTGCATCGCTGCTGGTTGCCAAAACCCTGATCCCCTTGATGCTGACACATGTGCATATTCATCACGAGGACAAACTCAACAAGTCTGTGGTGCAGCGCTTTTATGAGAAGTCTCTTGGCTGGGTACTGCATCATCCCAAGTGGAGCACCGCCATTGCGCTGCTGATGCTGGCCTCTACCGCGCTGCCCATCAGCATGGTGAAGCAGGATCAGGAAGATGGCTCCAACAAGCAGCGGGTGTTTATCAATTACCAGATTGAAGGCCGCCACTCCCTGGGAGTCACCGAAGCTGTGGTGTCCGAAATGGAAGCCTACCTGTACGCCCATCAGGAAGAGTTCTTTATCGATTCGGTTTACAGCTACTACAACCCCGAGCGGGCAAGCTCCACTGTGCTGTTCAAAAAAGGCGCCGAGTTTGATTTGGAAGCGCTGAAAAAGACCATGCGCGAAGGCTTCCCCAAGTTCTCAATCGCCAAGCCACAATTTGGCTGGAGTAACGACCGTCAGGGCATTCGCATTACCCTCACCGGCCGTTCAACCACTGAGCTGATCCGCCTGAGCGAAGAAGTGATCCCCATGATCTCCGCCATCGAAGGGCTGGAAGATGTGAACTCTGAGGTCAACGGCGCCCAGCAGGAAGTGCTGGTCAAGGTGAACCGTGAAATGGCAGCGCGTCTGGGCACCCAGGCCGGTGACATCGCCCGCAGTATTGCCACCGCCCTGCGCGGTCAGATGCTCAGAAGTTTTCGTCACGACCCGAGCGGTGAAATCCGCATCGAGCTTGCCTACGACAAATCCTGGCAGCAGTCGCTCGAGCGTCTGAAACAGCTGCCGGTGCTGCGAATTGGCGAGCAGGTGTACAGCCTCTCAAGCCTGGCCGAAGTGGAAATCGTGCCGCGCTTCGATACCATACGCCACTATAACCGCAAGACCTCACTGTCGATTGGCGCCAATCTTGAAGGCATCACCACCGAAGAGGCCCAGGAGAAGATCAATCAGGCCATGAGCCATATGAACTTCCCCCACGGTTATGCCTATTCGCTGCGCGGTGGTTTCGAGCGTCAGGATGAAGATCAGCAGTTGATGGTAGTGAACATGCTGCTGGCGGTCGCGATGATTTATATCGTGATGGCGGCGCTGTTCGAGTCACTGCTGCTGCCCTCTGCCATCATTACCTCCATCCTGTTCTCCATCACAGGGGTGTTCTGGGCCCTGTGGCTTACCGGCACACCCAACGGCATTATGGCCATGATTGGCATATTGATTTTGATGGGGATTGTGGTGAACAACGGCATTGTACTGGTTGACCAAATCAACCAGATGACGCCGGAGCTGGATGAACTGTCAGCGACCATACACGCGGTGTGTGTCACCCGTCTGCGGCCGGTGCTGATGACGGTGGGTACCACTGTGCTGGGGCTGGTGCCCCTTGCCATGGGCGACACCCAGATTGGCGGCGGCGGCCCACCTTACTACCCCATGGCCATTGCCATCATAGGTGGTTTGAGCTTCTCCACCCTGACCAGTCTGTATCTGGTGCCCCTGTGTTATCAGGCGCTGTATCGGTTAAGACACAGATCGGCCCAGGGCCTGTGGATGGCAGACAAGCGCGCAAATCGCTTCTTGCCCTGGCTGGCAAAATAACCAAATATAGTGCAAAGACAGAAACAAAGACCGCCGCAACGCGGTCTTTGGCTTATGAGGTAAAACAAAAACTACACGGCTCCCCGTAAGGAAAAGGATAACAAGATGAACAAGTCCCCTCGCCTGCACACACTTTGGCTGCCATCGATGTTGGCGCTGTCGTTTCTGTCCCAGGCAGCCGACGATGACAGGTTTGCCAAAGTCGACATCAAGAGTACCCATCTCAATGCCAGTGCCTGGTTATTTGAAGGCGCCGGCGGCAATATCGGCGTCAGCAGTGGCGATGATGGTATTTTGATTATCGACGATCAGTTTGCGCCGCTGGCCGATAAAATAACCGCCGCGCTTGCGACCACCCCAGGGGCCAAAACCTCCGCCATGCCCAGATATATCATCAACACCCATTACCACGGTGACCATACCGGTGGAAACGGCCACTTCGGGTTACAGGGCACCATTATGGCCCACGATAATGTACTGAAAAGGCTGCAAAGTGACGACAAGACCGCCGCGGCGGCGCTGCCAGTGATCACCTATGAGCAAGGCATCAATATCCGCTTCAACGGCGACACCCTCAAGGTAGTGCACCTTGGCCCGGGTCATACCGATGGCGACAGTGTGGTGTTCTGGCAAAACGCCAATGTGGTCCATATGGGCGACCTGTTTTTTAAAGACCGCTTTCCCTACATAGACCTCGATGCCGGTGGATCTGTGATTGGTTATCGCGACAATGTGGCAGCCGTGCTCGCCATGATAGATGATAAGACGCAGGTCATTCCCGGCCATGGCGAACTTGCCTCCAAAACCGATTTGCTGCGCTTTAAACATATGCTGGATGCCAGTATTAACTGGGCCAAGGCTGCAAAAGAGCAAGGCAAAACCCTGGAGCAAATGACCGCCGACGGCATTCCCAATTATGACAGCTGGAGCTGGCAGTTTATCGACGAAAAGAAGTGGATTGCTACCCTGCACAAGGGATTGGCACACTGATCAGCCATGAGGATGAGCGGCATCGAGCGCGATGCCCTTGGATCAACACATGCTGAACCGGGACAGTTTTGGGATCAAACCTAAACGCTTCCAGGTTCAGCACCCATAACCCTGCAAACAAGGAGTCAGCATGGACAGATTAAGCGGCGGCTGTCACTGCGGCCATATTCGGTATGAAATCAGTAGCATGCCTTTCGATGCCGATTACTGTCACTGCCGTGATTGCCATAAAATCACCGGCGCGCCTGTGAGTGCCTGGGTGGATATCAAAACGACGCAGCTAAGCTGGCATGGCGCCAAGCCAAAGGAATATGCCTCATCGGAAACCATCCGCCGCGGCTTTTGCCCCGAGTGTGGCAGCACCTTGAGTTATCGAAGTACCGCCCATCCTGACTATTTCACTGTAGCAATCGGCTCACTGGACGACCCGGCGCTGATGGCGCCCAAATATCATATCTACACCAAAGACGCGCCGTCCTGGCTGGTGATAGATGACCGCAGCCCACGTTACCCCGGCCCACGCAGCGAAACATCCAAGTAGCAAACCGTGAGCGCGACTGGCGCTGGCGTCTACGACTTGGAAATACCGGCGGTGAGGTTAAAGCGCATTGCCTCTTCAAAGCTCCAGTTAACCGGTACCAAATCTTCCCGGCGCACCAGAGTGGTGACCCCCGCCATTTGATAGGACAGCTGAAACAGCACAGGCACCCAATCCCCTTCGCCAAGGGCCTCAGACAAAGGCTCTGGCGCCTTGTCGGTCATGATAAAGCCCACCACATAACCACCATTGGCCTGCTTTACCAGCACCACCTGTTGGTTCTTGGGCTTGCCATCACGGTTCATCAGCGACGCAATATCGCGAATGCTGCCATAGACCGATTTAAACAGCGGAAAACGCATCAGGGCACGCTCGACCTTGCCCCACAACCACACGATGGGGCTGACGGAAAACAACAGCCCTGCGGCAAACACCAGCGCTATCACCAGCATAAAGCCTTCGCCGATAAACAGCCGTGGCAATCCCACCAGCTCCAGCAGCAATCGGCCCAGTTCATCCAAGGAGACAAACAGAGACCAAAACAGCCACAGGCTCAGCGCCATCGGCAGTACATTCATCAAACCCCGGGTCAGTGTGGTTTTCATGTGTTCCTCGAAAAAGTCTCTGCAAAAAATGGCCGCAAAAAAGCCCGGCTGACGGGCTGATGAGCCGTTATGGTAGCACAGTGGATCGCGCTTTTATCAGCACTCTGTTATAAGAACTCATCTATCACAAATTGGCGGTAACAGCCCTGCTATCCTGTTGTTACTGCGAGCGCTTTTTAGGGGGAAGAATGCGAGTTACCATGTTGGATCATCTGGTACTGACGGTTGCCGATATAGACACAAGTTGCGCCTTTTACAGCAAGGTGCTGGGTATGCGCCATCAGGTGTTTACCGCCACCGACGGCAGCGAGCGCCATGCACTTTACTTTGGCGATCAGAAAATCAACCTGCATCAGTTGGGGCAGGAATTTAAGCCCAACGCCAAGGCTGCCGCCACTGGCACTGCGGATTTGTGCTTTTTGGTGTCTGAGCCGATTGACGGCGTCATAGCCCATTTGACCGGGCTTGGTTTTGCCATAGAAGCCGGACCTGTTGCCCGCAGCGGCGCCACCGGCGCCCTGGATTCGGTGTATATTCGCGACCCGGATGGCAATTTGATTGAGCTTTCCCGCTACCGGGTCGCCTAAGCTGTCTGCTGCTGGCGTTTTGTGGGTATAAAAAAAGGGCCACTAAGGCCCCTTTTTCACCGGCATGAAATCAGCGATTGATGTCTTTTTCCATGTCCTCGTAGGAGGTATGGCGCACATCTTTACCCTTCACATAGTAGATGATGTATTCACAAATGTTCTTGCAGCGATCCCCTACCCGCTCAACGGCACGGGCGGCCCAGAGCACATCAAGCACGCCGGGAATGGAGCGCGGGTCTTCCATCATGTAGGTCATCAGCTGACGGATAATGCCTTCGTATTCTTTATCGAGGCGCGCATCTTCGCGGTGCAGTTCCAGAGCTGATTCCACATCCATCCGCGCCAGCGCATCCAAAGTGGCATGCAGCATGCGGGTGGCGTGTCGACCCATTGACTCAATGCTCACCAGCAGCGGCTGCTGCTGATTGTTGCGCTTCTCCAGCGCAGCCTTGGCGATACGCACACAGGCATCACCAATGCGCTCGAGATCGGCAATGGTTTTGGAGATTGCGATGATAAGACGCAAATCGCTCGCCGCTGGCTGACGCTTGGCGATGATGCGGGTGCACTCTTCATCGATGGCCACTTCCATGCCATTGACCTTGTGGTCACCGTCAATCACCTTTTGCGCAAGCTCGGCATCCAGGCCTCCCAGGGCGTCGAGCGCCTGCTCCAACTGGCGTTCAACCAGGCCACCCATGGCCAGAACGCGGTTACGGATATCGTCCAGCTCGGCATTGAACTGGCCGGAAATGTGCTTATTGGTACTCAGTTTATCCATGAGAATTCAGCTGCCTCTTGCTGTTAACCGTAACGGCCGGTGATGTAGTCTTCCGTCTTGCGCTGGGACGGTGTGGTAAAGATGGTGTTGGTGTCGGCGTATTCCACCAGTTCGCCCATGTACATAAAGGCGGTCTGATCCGACACCCGCGCGGCCTGTTGCATGTTGTGGGTTACGATAACCACTGTGTACTTGGTCTTAAGCTCGGTAATGAGCTCTTCGATGGTCAGGGTGGAGATAGGGTCCAGCGCCGAAGTAGGTTCGTCCAGCAGCAAAACTTCCGGCTCGATGGCAATGGCGCGGGCAATCACCAGACGCTGCTGCTGACCACCGGACAGGCCGAAGGCGTTATCGTGCAGCCGGTCTTTCACTTCATCCCAAATCGCTGCGCCGCGCAAGGAGCGCTCACAGGCCTCATCCAGCTCGCGGCGATTGTTGATACCCTGCAGGCGCAGGCCATAAACCACGTTTTCGTAGATGGACTTGGGGAACGGATTGGGGCGCTGGAACACCATGCCGACGTTACGGCGCAGCGCAGCCACATCCACGGCTTTGTCGTAGATGTTCTGGCCGTGCAGGCGGATTTCGCCGCTGATGTTGCAGTTGTCCACCAGATCGTTCATGCGATTGATGCAACGCAGCAGGGTCGACTTACCACAGCCGCTGGGGCCGATAAAGGCCGTCACCCGCTTCTTGGGGATCTTCATCGACACATCAAACAGCGCCTGCTTGGTGCCATAGTGCAAATTCAGGTTGTGGATCTCCAGAGCCGTTTCCGACGCGGGCAGATTTTCCAGATCCAGGGCTTCGGTTTTCATTACTGAGCTGTCTATCGAAATCATATTCTGTACCAATTTTCAGGATAATCGCCGGATTATCAATGCTCAAGAGAGCGGTATTTCTCACGCAGGTGATTACGTACACTGATGGCGGTCAAATTGAGCGCCACAATCACGGACACCAGCAGGAAGGAGGTGGCATACACCAGCGGGCGCGCCGCCTCCACGTTGGGGCTCTGGAAGCCCACGTCGTAAATATGGAAACCCAGGTGCATGAACTTACGGTCCAGGTGCACAAAGGGGAAATTCATGTCAACTGGCAGGGTTGGGGCAAGCTTCACCACACCCACCAACATCAGCGGCGCCACTTCACCGGCGGCGCGGGCCACGGCCAAAATCAGACCGGTCATAATCGCCGGGCTTGCCATAGGAATAACAATCCGCCACAGGGTTTCGGCCTTGGTGGCACCGAGGGCCAGACTGCCCTGACGCACGGCGCTGGGGATACGTGACAGGCCTTCTTCGGTAGATACAATCACCACCGGCAGAGTCAGAATGGCAAGCGTCAGTGCCGACCAAATCACCCCGGGTGAGCCAAAGGTAGGCGATGGCAGTGCTTCGGGGTAGAACAGCTGGTCGATGGAGCCACCGAGCATGTACACAAAGAAGCCCAGACCGAACACGCCGTACACAATGGATGGCACACCGGCTAAGTTAATCACCGCAATGCGGATCATCTTGGTCAGCGGGCCTTTCTTGGCATATTCGTGCATGTAAATGGCAGCAATCACGCCGAATGGGGTCACAATCACCGCCATCAGCAGCACCATAAATACGGTACCGAAAATCGCCGGGAATACGCCGCCCTCGGTGTTGGCTTCGCGGGGATCGGCGCTGATAAAATTGGCGACACCGCTGAACCAGTGCCCCAGCTTGCCCATAAAACCGAGACGGTTGGCGTAGGTAACGTCCAGCACGCTGTCGAGCTTGAGCACCACTTCTTCGCCGCGCATATCACGCACAATCACGCTGTCTCTGCCCGCTTCATCGCGCAGGGCAAACAGTTCTTTTTCCAGCACCAGGTAGTCGGCTTCCAGCTTCTTACGGGCCGAGGCAAATTCCTGCTTCTTGCTGTCGGTCAGCTCGCCATCGAGTTCGGCGCGGCGCTCTTTCAGGCGCAGGCGCTCAAGCTCGTAGTTAATGGCGCCAATATCGCGCTTTTGCAGCGCAGTAGCACGGTCACTGATTTCAACGGCGCGCTCAATGTGCTCTTCCAGCGAGTGCTGCACATCGGTGAGCTCCAGACGCTTACCATCTTCAATCACAGCAACAGGATAACCGTAGAAGTTACCGTTTTTGCTGCGCTCAAGTCTGGCCAGCCCTTCCGGGGTATCGCGGGAAACAATGTCAGTTGCCAGCACCCAGCGGAAATCCAGCCCTACGAACTCACGGTTACCGGTTTTCACCAGATAGCGGGTCACAAACTCGCCCGGATGCTCGGCAAACTCTACACCGGCGGTGATCAGGCGCTCGGTTGGCACCTGTTCACTGTCGTAGATTTCACCAATCAGGGTGGACTCAACGCCCTTGGCATCACGCAGCTGCCACTGATAGATATCGGCAGGCCAGAAGTAGGACAGACCACGCCAGGCAATGAGCAGCAGCAGACCCAGTACGGCGATAAGACTGAGGCTCACCGCGCCGCCTGTCATCCAAATCCAGGGGGAACCCGATTTAAACCACTTACCCATAGTGCTGTCCCCAACTCAAATCAAAGCATTCCATCTTGAATTCATTCCTGCTTACAGCGAGCTGTAACGCTCACGCAGACGCTGACGTACAACCTCAGCTACTGTGTTGAAAATAAAGGTAAAGACAAAGAGTACAAAGGCCGCGAGGAACAACACACGGTAGTGGCTGCTGCCAATGGCCGACTCAGGCATTTCCACCGCAATGTTCGCCGCCAGGGTACGCATACCTTCAAACACGCTCCATTCCATAATGGCGGTGTTACCGGTTGCCATCAGTACAATCATGGTTTCACCTACGGCGCGGCCAAGACCCATCATGATGGCTGAGAAGATACCGGGGCTGGCGGTCAGCAGCACTACCCGGGTAAGGGTCTGCCACTGGGTTGCGCCCAGAGCCAGACTGCCGTTGGACAGATGACGCGGCACCGAGAAAATAGCGTCTTCGGCGATGGAGAAAATGGTTGGGATAACCGCAAAGCCCATGGCAATGCCCACCACCAGCGCGTTACGTTGGTCGAAGGTGATCCCAAGCTCGTTGGTAATAAACTGGCGGGTATCGCCGTGGAAGAACAGCACTTCCAGGGTCGGGCTGATGGCAAATGACAGATAACCCACAAGACACAGCACAGGCACCAGCATCAATTCCTGATATGCCTCAGGCAGACGCTGTTTCCAGCGACCTGGCAGCTTGCTCCAGCCAAAGGCGCTCAGCAGAATCGAGGCCGGCAGCAGAATCAGCATCACCAAAATGCCCGGCAGGTGCTCTTCAATCAGCGGCGCCAGCCACAGACCGGCAAGGAAACCCAGAATAACGGTTGGCAGGGCTTCCATAATTTCGATGGTGGGTTTCACAATGCCGCGCACCTTGGGCGACATAAAGTAAGCGGTGTAAATGGCACCGGCAATGGCCAGCGGCACCGCAAACAACATGGCATAAAGCGCCGCTTTCATGGTGCCGAATGCCAGTGGCATCAGGCTGAGTTTGGCCTCAAAGTCATCGGAACCCGAGGTAGACTGCCACACAAATTGCGGCTCTGGGTAGCCTTCGTACCACACCTTATTCCACAGGGCGCTCCAGCTCACCTCTGGGTGGGCGTTGTCCACTGCAAACAGATGCAGCTTGTTACCGGCATCCACAACCAGTGCGTTGGAGCGGGGGCTAAAGCCCAGCGCCTGGGGCTTGGCAATATCGAACTTTTCGCTTAACAGCTCACGCTGACTGGTGGTGTACAGCAGTGTCAGGCGGCCATCATCGGTGACGGTGGCAAAGCTTTTGCGGTAGAACTCGGTGCCCACGGACTCAATGTGGCCCAGGCCTTTGAAGTCGCGGATTTCACGGTACAGACGGCCCTTGTCACTGCTGACCTGGAAGTACTGCACCATTTCACCGTTGTCGTAAGCCAGCAGCAGCGAACTTGCACCTGAGAGCAGCGATACGCCGGTAAGACGGCTCTTGGCACGGCCGGCATCAATCACCTGCATCAGCGAAGGCTCTTCGGCATCGCGGATGTCATACACAAAAATCTTGTTGCCGGAGCGCAGCATCAACTGACGCTGATCCGGCGTCATCAACTGCTGCTCAACCTGAGATGGCGCATCCGGCAGCGAGGCGCTGCTGTTGGTCCATTCAATCTCTTCGGTGAGCAGGTTCTCCTCCCCTTCAAGGCGAGTCAGCTGCCATTCACCCTCGCCATTAAAGGCCACGGTTAACTGCTCATTGGTACGGCCAAAAGCAAACTGACTGATAGGGGCGCCGGACTGGCTAATCACCAGCTCGCCATCCTGACTCAGGCGGCGAAGGCGTGGAGTTATCATGCGGCGGTTGTCCGGATAGGTTACTCCGAACTCCACCCGGTAGAGTTGCAGCTCACCATTTGACAGCCCCAGCGCAAAGCTTTGCTCATGGGGAACTGAGGCGGCAGAACTGACAACGGTCACACCCGCTGGCAGCTCAGGCTGAACAGTCTCTGCCAGTTCACCGCTGGCGCGGTAAAACTGTACCTGACCGTCAGTGCCAACCCGGAACAGCAATTCATTTTGCTCATCGCTGCCCACCATCAGCGCCGGGGCACTGTTATCGGCATAAGGAATGGCGGTGCGTTCGCTCACCGAAGCACCATCAAAAATCGGTTTCACCACATAAAGCAGGTAAAAGAAGATCAACAAAAGGGCCACGAACACCATCACGCCGCCAACACTGACGCCGATTGCCGTTGCCTTGTCCTTGAGGGCGCGTCGCCCCGTGCCCCTGCCTGCCAGTATGCTGGCAGCCATTTCAGGCTTAGTGACCTGAATTTCCATTCATAACCTCTGATTGATTGGCCTGAGCTCTTTTCGCTGGGCATGCCCGTTAGCCTGTGCTAACTATACTTATCCGGGTCACACCCAACTTGGGATGGGCGCATTATATGACGCCAATATGACAGTTGTGTTACGCCAGCGCCAATTCACTGGCAAAAATACGCAGCCATCAAAGACGCCATTTTCTAGCAAACACAAGGAGTAAGCGAGCGATGCTGAGATACCTCATCACCCTGCAGGCCCCGGACAGAACCGGGTTGGTGGAACAGATTGCCCACGCGGTGAGCCGCCATGGTGGCAATTGGCTGGATTCTGAGCTGCGCCATATCGACGGCATCTTCGCCGCCATCATAGTGCTGGAAATCCCGGCGGATAACTGGGACGGCCTGATTGAGAACCTCGAATGTATCGAGGGCCTGACCCTCACCCACGCCAGTACCCGTGCGGCCAAGCGCCCCACCCACAAGCGCAGCTATACCCTTGTGGCCTACGACAGACCGGGACTGGTGCTTGAAATATCAAATAAAATCAATGCACTGGGCATTAATATCGAGCACTTTTCGACCCAGCTTGAAAGCGCAAGTCACACAGGCGTGCCACTGTTCAGAGCAACCTTTGTGCTTGGATTGGAAGAGCTTGGCAAGCAGGAACTGCTGGCCGAATCCCTGTATTTGATTGGCGATGATGTGCTGCTGGATCAGCTTGTCAGCGAATAAGTCTGATAATCGCGAGGAAAGCCGACCCAGCAACCGGATGCATTGAAAGCGGCAGTTTATGCCGCTTTTTGATGGCGGGATTTAACCAGATACCTTAGTGGCACCTGGCTTATCAGCATCCCGACCAACATCAGGCCACAGCCAAACAGCGCCCGGCCAGACAGGCTTTCATCGAGAAACAGCATACCGCCAATGGCAGCAAACACAGTCTCCAAACTCAGGATGATGGCCGCATGGGCCGGATGGGCATGTTTTTGCGCCAGTACCTGCAGGGTGTACGCCACCCCAACCGACACCACGCCCGCATAGGCCAGCGCCGCCCAGGCCGCCTGAATACCTTCCACCGTGGTGGTTTCAAGCACCAAAGACACCCCAAAGCTTGCCAGAGCACACACCAAAAACTGACCACAGGCCAGCACCACCGGGGCCACCCGGGCGGCAAAATGATCCACCGCCAGAATGTGCATCGCCCAGAAGAGCGCGCCAATCAGCTGCAAACCATCGCCATAAGAGATACTGAAATCATCGCCCACGCTTAAAAAATACAGTCCCACCACGGCCACGGCGCAGCCAAGCCAGGTGTTAAGGCCGGTACTGTGTTTCAGCGCCAGCCCCAGCACGGGCACCAGCACAATGTAGAGCCCGGTGATAAATCCGGCGTTGGCCGCAGTGGTGTGCAAAAGCCCCACCTGCTGGAACGAAGCAGCAATAAACAAAATGCCGCCACATCCCAGGGCACCGGCAAAAGCCCTGCGTAAAAAATCTTTGTCAGACAAACCTTTCAGACGGCCCTGACGTTTCATCATCCAGATAAGTGGCAGCAAACTCAGTGCGCCAATCACAAAGCGCAGGCCATTAAAAGCAAACGGCTCGAGATGGTCCATCCCAAGCCGCTGCGCCACAAAGCCAAAACCCCAAATGGCCGCAGCCAGCAATAACATCAAATTGGCCACACTTCCCCCAAAATTTCAAAACCTACAGCGAGCGGCTATTCTGCCGAGCCGGCAAACGATTTACAACGTCATGTGCAGAATAAAAAACGGCGCCCGATTCGGCGATAAGCCGGGGCGCCAGAAAGGACAAGCACAAAATGTCTCTTCCCTGAGACAAGGCAGACACAAACCGGATCAGCGGTAAAACCTCCTGAAAAACAAACCTTACAAAGTAAATGCCGACGCAATTAGCGGCCGGTCGTTAACCCGGGCAATGCAGCACGCTCACCGGGCGCCCAAAGCCAGGCGGCGCCCCGAACGCCGGACGAGGCGCCGTGGCGATTTTTCACTACCGCGGTGGCGCACTCGCCGCCAAGCACATATTTGGGCAGCAGCGCTGGCAAACATTCGTAAATCAAATCAATGTTGGATACCCCGCCGCCCAGCACTATCACATCCGGGTCCAGGGTATTAATCACATGGGCCAGCGCCCGGGCCAAGCGGTCGATAAAGCGGCCAAATGCAGCCTCGGCCAAAGGATCGCCCTTCGTCATCAGTGCCACAATTTCAATGCCGCTCGCCGCCTCACCGCCGTGGGCACGAAAGTCACGCACAAAGCCGGTGCCGGACACAAAGGTCTCGATACAATCGGCATTGCCGCAAAAACAGCGGGTGGAGTTGAACTCCTCCGGCGTCATCCAGGGCAAGGGGTTATGGCCCCACTCACCACCAATACCGTTACCGCCGGCGTGCACCTTATGATGAATGGCAATGCCCGCGCCGCAGCCGGTGCCGAGAATGGCGCCGAACACCACGCCCTTGCCGGCGCCGCCGCCGTCCACCGCCTCTGACACCGCAAAGCAGTTGGCGTCATTGGCAATGCGCACTTCGCGGCACAGCATGGCCCCCAGATCTTTGTCCATCGGCTGGCCGTTGAGCCAGACCGCGTTGGAATTTTTCACCCTACCGGTGACCGACGACACTACCCCGGGGATCCCTATGCCAATGCTGGACACCCGGCCGGTCTCGCTCTCGGAGTCACGCACCAGTGATGCCACCGCCTCCAGTGTGGCGCGGTAATCTTTAGGCGTAGGCACCCGCTTTCGAAACACCTCTTCGCCACTGTCGTTTAATGTCACCAACTCAATCTTGGTGCCGCCCAAATCTATCCCACTGCGATACATACTGCTCTCCAAAGAAGGTTGGTGGTTAACGTGGCATTGCTTCAGCTTGACCACATTCCGCCAACAGGATATTCGCCGCCGACGCCGCGCCGGCTTCTTCGATGGCTACATTGGCCAGGGTGAGCGCATCACCGGCGCCCAGGGTTAGCGTCATAGGACTGAAAACCCGACCAAGTTCATTTACGCCGAGGCCAAAGCAGCCAAGGGGCACCTGATATCGGCGCCATTTGGCATCGGCCACCAGGGACGCGGCAAGATTCAGGGTCTGACCACAATTCCCTTCGCATTGCATCGACAGCTCCGCCTGGGCTGGCACCGACTCCAGCGCAGCGTCGAAGCCAAGCACCGCCGTTTTACGGTTAAAGCGGCGCAAGTCCATCGGGAAATCATCCCGGAAACTCAAGCGGCCAGCGGCTGCAAAGCTGAAACGGCGCGCATCTTCCTGCACCTCACGGTTGATACTTCTGACCGACCAGGGGCCCTGTTGCCACACTCCGGCACCCACTCGGTGCATGCCGGTGTCATCGCCCACGGCCAAATGCCAGGGAGCCTTGATGGCCTTATCAAAAATCGCCAGCCTCGACGGCGCAGTCTCAGCGCCGCTGGACTCATCCAGTTTGGTAAGCCTTGCATCGCTTTGATAATCAAAGCCTTGCCACAGCTCAAACAGCACCCCTTGCGGTTTTTCCTCACTCTGCCAGCCATCGGCATCCGGGGTTGCAGGCCAGGGAAATGGCAGCCGTCCAATAAAGTCCGCTCTGGGTTTGGCATCTTTGTCACCAATCAGTACATCGGCAACACCGGCGCCTTCACTGCCGGGCAGCCAGGCAGCCACAAAGGCATCGGACGCATTCAGCTCGGGATTGACCCACAAAGGTCTGCCTGTCAAAAACACCGACACCAGCGGTAAACCGGCTGCCCTGACCCGCTTCAGCATCGCCAGATCGCGCTTGTCACCGCGCTGATATTCAAGATTGTCCAGGTCGCCATTGCCCTCGGCATAGGGTGACTCTCCAAATACGGCGAGCACAAGATCCGGAGTAAAGTCAGCAGGAATACTGCCGTCCACACTAAGACGCGCCTCGCCGCCCCCTGCTTTCAACGCATCCTTGATACCGGCAAAAATACTGGTGGCGCCGGGGAAATCTGCATTGGTTACTTCCGTCCCTTGCCAGGTCATGCTCCAGCCACCGGTCTGCTGGGGGATATTGTCAGCCCCCTCGCCTATCACCAGCACCCGGACAGATGACTTGATTGGCAGTAGTGGCGACCCTTCCACCGGATTGTTTTTCAGCAGCACCAGCGACTCGGCCACCGCCTGACGGGCCAGAGCCCTGTGCTCAGGATGACCAATCAGGCTGGCATCACCGGCAAAGGGGCGCTTCGATGGCGACAAACCATCAAACAGCCCGGCGCGCAGCTTGACCCGAAGAATACGTTTTACCGCATCATCGAGACGCGACGCCGGCACAGCACCGGCTTTTACATCGGCTATGGTGTTGGGATACAGCGCCTTCCAGCTGTCGCCGGGCGCCATCAAAATATCGACCCCTGCGTTAATGGCGGCCGCGCAGCGCTCGTAACTGCAGCCGGGCACAAAGCCATGTCCCAGCCAGTCACCCACGACTACACCATCGAAGCCAAGCCGGTTTTTAAGCACCTCGGTCAGTAAATAGTGACTGCCGTGCAGCTTTTCGCCGTTCCAGCTGTTGAACGACGCCATTACAGTTTGCACCCCTTGCGCCAGTGCGCCCACATAGCCCTGGCCGTGACGGCCAGCAAGGGTGGCTTCATCCACCCGGGTGTCGCCCCGGTCGTCACCATTCTCAGTGCCGCCATCGCCAATAAAGTGCTTGGCTGTGGCCAGGGTGTGAGCGCCATCGAGCCAGCTATCACCCTCGCCCTGCATCCCAGCCACAAAGGCGCGGGCGTAGCGCTCAATCAGCTGTGGATCGCGGGCGTAGCCTTCGTAACTGCGGCCCCAGCGCAGGTTATCCACCAGGGCGACTGTGGGTGCAAACACCCAGTCGATGCCAGTGGCACGCACTTCCCTGGCGGTAGTCGCCGCGATGGCTTTAATAAGCGCCGGATTTTGGGTTGCGCCCAGACCAATGTTGTGGGGAAACAGGGTCGCGCCAAACACGTTGCCGTGGCCATGCACCGCATCTGTGCCCCAAAGCGGCGGAATGGCCGTGCCATCGAGACTTGCATCCATCGCAGCCTCGTACATGGCATCGGCAAGGGTCACCCAATCCGCTGCCCGGGCCTGACTGTTATTACCGGGGAATGAGCCGCCACCATTCAAAAAGGAGCCGAATCCCACCCGGCGCATGTCCTCAACGCTGAAGTCACGGATTTCCGGCTGGATGATTTGCGCAACCTTTTGCTCAAGGCTCATCTGCGACAGCAATGTCTCCACTCTGGCTTCCAGCGCCGCATCCACAGGTGCGCGATACACTCCTTGTGGCCAAACGTCGAGGCTGGTGTTGATGTGCCGCGATTCAGTGCCGCTGGCACCTGTACTTGTTGCGCTTATTGCCGTTGTCGAGGCTGCAGCGACCGAGAGTCCAAGCACACTGCCAATTACAGCTGCCGTTCGGGAAAGCCTGAGTCTCATGCTGGCTCCCCCACCGGCGTTGAGCCCTTGAGGCCGTAATAGAGGATGTAGGCATAACACAGCACCGGCAGCAGGAAGGACACCGACAGCCCCGCCGCATCGGCAATCAGCCCCTGCGCCAATGGCACTATGGCGCCACCGACGATAGCCAGACACAGGATACCGCTGCCCTGAGCCGTTGCCGGGCCTAAGTTTTTCAGCGCCAGACTGAAAATAGTCGGGAA
>NZ_JAKUDL010000007.1:0-206265 GCF_022484835.1 Shewanella zhuhaiensis | reverse complement strand
CGTTGTGAGGCGTTGAGCTAACCTGTACTAATGACTCGTGCGGCTTAACCATACAACCCAGATGGGTTTCAGATGGTGTAGATAGTCTTGAAGAAACCAGACTTGATTGAAGTGATAACTCAGGCTCGATAGAGCATCAGCTTTCTGAATTGGATGTTCTTGCCCCAAGGCGAGGACATAATGAATTTGTCTGGTGACAATAGCGCTCTGGTCCCACCTGATCCCATTCCGAACTCAGTAGTGAAACGGAGCAGCGCCGATGGTAGTGTGGGGTCTCCCCATGTGAGAGTAGGTCATTGCCAGACGCCTAATAAGTGAAGAGGCCACCCAAGCGGGTGGCCTTTTTGCATTTGGCCTATCGCCCGATTCTTTCAATTGCGTGCGGCAGTTGGCACTATTGCGGTTCGAAACTGAGTGATTTTGCTTTCAACGGTATAATCGGAGAAACGGAAGTGGAATGTCGTTTGGGCTGTGGAGCCTGCTGTATCGCGCCTTCTATCAGTAGTCCTATTCCTGGGATGCCTCAAGGCAAGCCCGCTGGTGTGCGATGTGTGCAGCTCAGTGATGAGAATCTTTGCCTGATCTTCGGCCGGGCAGACCGCCCCGATGTGTGCAGTGACTTTAAGGCTACCGCCGATGTGTGTGGCGCCAGTAATGACGAAGCGCTGTGGATTATCACTTCCCTCGAGACACAAACCAACTGATTGTAGGTGAGGACCTATGCAACTGACCCGCTATACCGATTTTGGGATCCGAACCCTGATGTATATGGCCGTGCAGCCTGAGCGAACCGCCTTGTTCCGGATTGCTGAGATCACTGAAGTTTTTGAATTGTCACCCAATCATGTTTCCAAGATTGTGCATCATCTGGGGAAGGCCGGTTACTTGCAGACGGTGCGTGGTAAGGCTGGCGGCTTCAGACTGGCCAAGCCTGCCGAGGCGATTAACTTGGGTGAGCTGGTGCGGGAGCTGGAACATTCACTGGCACCTATCGATTGTGCCAAGCCTCTTTGTCGGCTGTTACCCGCGTGCCAGTTGAAGGGCATTTTGGCGGATGCCGTCGCGGCTTACCTTGCGGTCCTGGATAAGTATTCGCTGGCAGACATTGTCTCTAATCGTGATGAATTGCTGGCGCTGCTGCCCGATCCGTCTATTTCAATCTTACGCTTGGGCTAGCACCTTGCTGCTGTGCCAGACGGTACGGCAGTAGATGAGAGGTGGGCACCAGGCTAATGCCTTCATCGGCCAATCGATGCAGATTGGCCTTCAAAAACTTCACCGTCGCCGGATGTGGGTGGGCAATGGCAATCACGAAGCCTTGCTGATGCGCCTGCTCCATCATCACTTTAAACTGCTTTTCCAATCCACGTTTACTGGTGTCATTATCCAGAAAAACGTGCCGTTTCAGTAGTGGCACGCCTAATTGCTCAGCCTTATTGCCGGCTTTGCTGTAGCGGGTTGTCAGACTGTCGACAAAGTACAGGTTGTTCTGCTTGAGTCGCTCCATCACCCAGGACATATGGTTGTCCATTTGGGTAAGCAGACTGCCCATATGGTTGTTGGCACCTTTGGCGAAGGGGATGCGCACAATGGCATCATCAACTTTGCGTTTAATCTCTTCTTCGCTCATATCGGTTGTCAGGCCGCCATTGCCAAGCGGGCGACCATTCAGCGCCTGCATGGGAATGTGCAGCATGATTTCATGGCCCTTGGTGTGGGCCTTACCGGCAAGAGAAACCCCCAGAGGACTCTGAGGGATCACGGAGAGGGTGACATCTTTGGGAAGTGACAGGACGTCCTCATCGGTCTGACGATAGCCTATATCGTCAATGATGATCGCCAATTGGGCCCCTTGGGCCGAAAAAATCCCTGCTGCAAGCAGCAAACCAAGCAGATAGCGCACGTAATATTATTTTTTTCAGTTATTTTTGGTTTTCGATCCAAGCAATGGCCGAGGCCAGTGGCAGATCTTCGTTTTGTTTTTCAGCTTGTTCTGAATTGATTATAGCCACATCCGTTTCGTCTTTAACAGCAGCTTTTACTGCTATTTTGATATCCGGCTCTATCCCTTTTGCATGAATATCATTGCCCTTGGGGGTGTTGTAGTGGGCAATAGTGAGCTTGATGGCGCTGTCCATATGGATGGTGGGGATCAGGCTTTGCACCGTGCCCTTGCCGAAACTGGTTTCACCAATCAGCAGCGCCCGGCCATTTTCCTGCAGTGCTGCGGCGAGTACTTCCGAGGCGGAGGCCGAGCCCTTGTTGATCAGCACCAGGATAGGCACATTGGTCATCAGGGTTTGCGGTGAGGCAAAGTAATCGGAGTTTGCATCGAAGAAGCGCCCTGAGGTTGAGACGATACGGCCCTTGGCCAGGAACAGGTCTGCAATACGTATGGCTTGGTCCAGCAGCCCGCCCGGGTTGTTGCGCAAATCCAAAATCAAACCTCTGGCCGGCGTTTGCCATTGATTGATTTGGTTTATCAGTTCCTGGGTGGTGCTGTCCTGAAAGCTGGTGAGGCGAATGTAGCCGATGTCGCCTTCTAGCCACTTACCCTGTACCGACGCCACCGCGATGGTATCTGGCTTGAGGGTAACCTGATAACTCTGTTGATTGGAGTGTCGCAGAGTCAGGGTCAGTGGCAGGTCGTGCACGCTGTGGTAACGGATTTCGGCCAATACATCGTTCAGTGCCATTTCGGCCACCTGATGCTTATTCACAGCGACAATTTGATCACCAGCCACAATGCCTGCCCTGGCGGCAGGCGAGTCGGCAAAAGGGGAGACAATGCGGATAAACTCGTCATCGGATGCCACTTCAAAGCCGTAACCGAAGTATTCACCCTTGTTGGCATCACGGATGTTAATAAGGTCCTGATGGGTAAGGTAACCCGAGTAGGGATCGAGTTTTTTGAACATGCCTTCGATGGCGCCTTCGATCAGTTCATCCCTGCTGATCTGGTTTACGTAGTAGGTTTCAATGGTGTCCATGATGTCTACCAGCAATGGGTAGTCATACTGGTTGAGGATGGATTTGGCGTTCTCTTGCCCGGAGAGGCTGACCGAGAGGCCGAGCGTCAGGCCAAGTACCATGGCCCCCAGATAGCGGATGAACTGCGACATAAAGGCCCCCTGCTGTACGGGGCCTTTGCGTCAGCGTCTGCAGTAATTTGCCGGGTCGACGGCTTGCCCCTTGTGCCTTATCTCAAAGTATAGGCCAGGCTGTGTCTGTCCACCGGAACGTCCTACCAGTGCAATGGTGTCACCGCCCTTTACCGTATCCCCCGGACCTTTAAGCAGTGCCTGGGCATGACCATAGAGGCTCATGTAGCCGTTGCCGTGGTCAAGTACCAGCACCATACCAAAGCCTTTAAGCCAGTCGGCATAAATGACCTTGCCGTCGGAAATCGCCTTGATGTCCTGACCTTCCGGTGCCGACAACAACACGCCTTTCCATTTGATTTGGCCTGAACGTGCGCTGCCGAACGATTCTGTCAGACGGCCCTTGGTCGGCCAGCTGAGTTTGCCCCTTTGACTGGCAAGCCCGGTAAGCTTGGGGCTGGCCTTGGCCGATTTCACCGCCTGCTCCAGTACCCGCTTTAGGCTGGCCTCTTCGATTTGCAGCTGCTCAAGTTCGGCGCCGCGGGACGACAGGGTCTTTTGCAGCTCTTTTAAGGTGGCCTGGCGCTGGGATTGCTCGCTTTCGAGTCGTTTGGCCTGCTGCTGTTGTTCGGCAACCAGCTGGGTTAGCTTTTCCTGCTCGTCGAGTTGGTCGGCGTGGTTTTGTCTGAGCTCATCCATGGTGTGTTTGAGCTCGTTAATAGCCTTGATGCGGGCGTTGTTAAGGTATTGATAGTACGCCAGCATCCGCTCGATGGTGGCGGGATTTTGCTGGCTGAGCAGCATCTTGGTGTAGTCGTGGTTACCGGCGAGATAGGCACTGGCGAGCTGTTTTGACAGGCTTTCCTGCTGTGTGGCTTTGAGGGCATTGAGCTCTTTGCTGCGCACTCTCAGGCCTTCAAGCTTTCCATCCACGGTTTTAAGTTTGCCACGGGTTTGGGTGATGGCCTTGGCGGCCGCCGCGATGGCTTCTTCATCTTTGCGCAGCAGCGTTTGCAATTGCTCCCGCTGCTTGCTGGTATCTTTCAGCGCATTCTGCTGCTTGGCAATTTGGCTTTGCAGCGTTTTGAGCTCGGCCTGACGCCGCGCCAGATCATCGGCCTGGAGCGGCAGGGAGAGCAAAAGAAAGCCAGCGATAACGCCGGCTTTCCACAGAATACGCTGTGACAAATGGCTTACTCTTCAGTGGTGATCAATACACGGCCGGTCATTTCTGCCGGAATGTCTTGTCCCATAAGGTTCAGCATAGTGGGTGCGACGTCGCTCAAGCGGCCGCCTTCGGCGATGGTGGCGTTGCGGCCAACAAAAATGAAGGGTACCAGCTCGCTGGTATGCGCCGTGTGCGCCTGCCCGGTGCTCGGGTCGCGCATCTGCTCGGCGTTACCGTGGTCGGCGGTGATGATGCACTCGCCACCCACTTTGGCCAGGGCGTCTACAACGCGACCAAGACAGGCATCGACGGCTTCACAGGCCTTAACGGCGGCATCGAAATTGCCGGTATGACCCACCATGTCCCCATTGGGGTAGTTACAGATGATGACATCATACTTAGCAGATTCAATCGCTTCCACCAATTTATCCGTCAACTCGGTTGAGCTCATCTCCGGCTGCAAATCATAGGTGGCAACCTTGGGCGAGTTGATCAGGATGCGGTCTTCGCCCTCGAATGGCTGCTCTTTACCGCCATTGAAGAAGAAGGTGACGTGGGCGTATTTTTCGGTTTCGGAAATACGCAGCTGGGTCAGGCCACGGTTCTGCAGCACTTCGCCCAGGGTGTTGACCAGATCTTCCGATGGGAAGGCAATGGCACCCTGAATGTCGCCTGCGTATTCGGTCAGCATTACGAAATGGGTTTTGGGCGTTACCGCACGCTCGAATCCATCGAAGGATGGGTCGGTAAAGCTGCGGCTGATCTGGCGGGCACGGTCGGCGCGGAAGTTCATGAAAATCAGCGCATCGTCGTCATTGAGGCTGACGCTGTTGCCATCGGCATCCACAATGGCTGTGGGAGCTACAAACTCATCGTTTTCATCGCGGCTGTAGGCCGCTTCCAGCGCGTCGACAGCGCTGTCGGCGGTGTGTTTGCCCTTGCCCTGGGTGATGAGGTCATAGGCCTGAACTACGCGATCCCAGCGGTTGTCGCGATCCATGGCAAAGTAGCGGCCAACGATAGAGGCGATACGACCGACATTCAGCGAGGCAAACAGCTCGGTAAAGTGCTCCAGACTGGATTTGGCGCTGCGTGGCGGGGTGTCACGGCCATCGAGGAAGGCATGCAGGTATACCTTGGTGGCACCGCGCTTGGCGGCCAGACGCACCATGGCTTCCAGATGCTCTTCGTGGCTGTGTACGCCACCTGGCGACAGCAGACCCATAATGTGCACGGCGCCGTTTGCGGCTACCGCGGCATCCACGGCCTGGCACAGGGCCGGGTTGTCATCGAACTCACCATCTTCGATGGCTTTGCTGATGCGGGTCAGTTCCTGATAAACGATACGGCCGGAACCCAGGTTGATGTGACCCACTTCGGAGTTACCCATTTGCCCATCGGGCAGGCCCACATCGTGGCCGGAGCCCGAAATTAGACCGTTGGGGTAGGTGGCATGGAGTCTGTCCAGAACTGGGGTGTTGGCATGAAAGATGGCATTGCTCTCATGATCTTCGCGATAGCCCCAGCCGTCGAGGATCAGTAATGCCAGAGGACGTTTAGCTGTCATCGTGGTTTACCTTCAAGATTGATAAATGGAAGAAGTGTCGGAATCGGAAATTGTTCAAATATTACTACGTCAGCACCGAGGGGACAAAGCCATTTACCCCGATTGCGGCCATCGACGGCATTTGTGTACAAAAAGGTGAGAAGCCCCCACAGAAAGGGCGTTTTTGCTGCATTGTGCCGTTGTGATGGTATACTCTCTGGCCACACAGTTTCAGGTCTCTAAAACGACGGGATATCATGCAAGAATACATCGAGTTTTTCAGGGCAAACCCTATGCTCAGCCTCGCCTGGCTGGGTCTGTTTTTGGCACTGGTTGTTACCACCATCAAGTCGATGACCTCCAAGGTCAAGCACATTGGCACTCAGGAGCTGGTACAGCTGGTAAACAAGCAAAATGCCAAGGTGGTGGACGTGCGCGGTAAAGAAGAGTTCCGCAAAGGTCATATTGTGGATGCCGTGAACATCACCATGTCTGAGATCAAAAATAATCAAATTTCTTCCCTTGAAAGTAACAAGAACACCCCCATTATATTGGTGTGTAACGCTGGCATGACTTCAGCTCAGGCAGCGCAGTTACTGGTTGCTCAGGGCTTTGAACAAGTCTTTAGCCTCAAGGGCGGAATGGGCGATTGGCAGGCTGCCAACATGCCTGTGCAGAAAAAACGCTGAGGTCAGCGGCGGATGTTGCTTTCATGTGAAGAATACTGCAGTGTAAGCCACATGAAATCGGGTCCGCAGCACCCTGATCCATTGGTCGGCAAAGGGCTTTTGAAGTTTTTTTAGCTGGCAAGATCTGAACCGGGACGGTACTGAGATCCATTGCGGCCTCAAAAGCCCAGCCCTTTAGACTGGCTTTCGACGTAAAAGCCGACTCAACATATTGATAGGTAGGAAATTATGGCTGAAGTAGCTAATAACGAACAACAAGCCCCACAGTTCAACATCCAACGCGTTTACACCAAGGACGTATCTTTCGAGACCCCTAACAGCCCAGCGGTATTCCAAAAAGAATGGAACCCTGAGGTGAAACTGGATCTGGATACCCGCAGCACCAAGCTGGCTGACGAAGTGTTCGAAGTAGTTCTGTCTCTGACTGTGACTGCCAAAAACGGCGAAGAAACTGCCTTCCTGTGTGAAGTTCAGCAAGCCGGTATCTTCCACATCGGTGGTCTGACTGAGCCTCAGCTGGCCCACTCTCTGGGTGCTTACTGCCCTAACATCCTGTTCCCATATGCCCGTGAAACCGTGGCCAGCCTGGTGAGTCGTGGTACTTTCCCACAGCTGAACCTGGCGCCTGTTAACTTCGATGCCCTGTTTGCCCAGTACGTGCAACAGCGCGCCGCTGCTGCCGTTCAGGCCGAGCAGACCGAAGAAGCCAACGCGTAACAAACAATGAAAGACACTGCCGATATTACGGTACTGGGGGCGGGCTCTTATGGCACCGCCCTTGCCATTTCTTTGGCCAGTAACGGACACAAAACCCTGCTGTGGGGCCATGACCCCGAGCATATCGCGACTCTGGCTGCTGAGCGCTGCAACGCCGCTTTCCTGCCCGGGATTGCCTTTCCCGACTGCCTGATCACCGAAGCCGATCTGGGCAAGGCCCTGGCGGCCTCGCGTAATGTGTTGGTGGTGGTACCGAGCCATGTATTCGGCGAGGTGCTGGGTAAAGCCAAGCCGATGCTCAGAGACGATGCCCGCATCGTGTGGGCGACCAAGGGGCTTGAGCCTGAAACCGGCCGCTTACTGCAGGATGTAGCCCGTGATGCGCTGGGTGATGCCTTCCCGCTGGCAGTGCTTTCTGGCCCTACGTTTGCCAAAGAGCTGGCCGCCGGTTTGCCAACCGCCATTTCGGTGGCAGGCACCGATGCCGGTTTTACTGCGGATCTGGTGGAGCTGCTCCACAGCCCCAAGCGGCTGCGGGTTTATGCCAACGACGACTTTATCGGCCTGCAATTGGGCGGTGCGGTGAAGAACGTTATTGCCATTGGCGCCGGGATGTCAGACGGCATTGGCTTTGGCGCCAACGCCCGTACTGCGCTTATCACCCGTGGCCTGGTGGAACTGAGCCGCCTCGGTGAAGCACTGGGCGCACAGCAAGCCACCTTTATGGGCATGGCCGGACTTGGCGACCTGGTGCTGACCTGTACCGACAACCAGTCGCGCAACCGTCGCTTCGGCCTGGCGCTGGGCAAGGGCTGTGACGTGAATACGGCTCAGGCTGAAATCGGTCAGGTGGTTGAAGGCTATCGCAACACCAAAGAGGTGTTTACCCTGGCCAAACGCCTTGGGGTAGAGATGCCCATTACTGAGCAAATCTATGCCGTGCTGTATCAGGGCAAATCGCCACTGGACGCCGCCAAAGAGTTGCTGGCCCGTGAGAAAAAATCCGAAACAGCAGCCGAGTAAAAGCCGCGCTGCAACAGGAAAAAGGATGCTAGAATTGGCATCCTTTTTTTATGTCCGGGAGTAACAGGCGGATGTCGGATTGTAAGCATCATCAGGTCATCATTATTGGCGCGGGCGCGGCAGGGCTAATGTGTGCCCTGACAGCGGGTTACCGTGGCCGTGATGTGTTGCTGCTCGACAATGCCAAGCAGTTGGGGCGCAAAATTCTGATCAGCGGCGGCGGCCGTTGTAACTTTACTAACCTGCAGACCCAGCCCTCGGCCTATCTCTGTGCCAACCCCCATTTTGTAAAGTCTGCGCTGGCACGTTACACCCAGTGGGATTTTATCGATATGGTCGAGCGCCATGGCATCGCCTATCACGAAAAGACCCTCGGACAACTGTTCTGCGATGAATCGGCCAAAGACATTGTTCAGATGCTGACCACCGAATGCGACTGGGCCGGGGTGAAAACCCAGCTGCGCACCGAAATCCTCGCAATCAGTAAAGAAGATAGTGGCTTTTTGCTGCACACCAGTGAAGGCGACTATCGCTGCGATTCTCTGGTGATTGCCAGCGGCGGCTTGTCGATGCCCAAACTTGGTGCCACACCGTTCGGGTTTAAAGTTGCGCAGCAGTTTGGCCTTCCTGTGCTTCCGACCAGCGCTGGACTGGTGCCCTTTACCCTGCAACCGGAAGATAAGGCCAAGTTCGAGTGTCTTGCCGGTATCAGCCTGCCGGTGACGGTAACGGCCGCCTGTGGTCAGGTATTCTCGGAGGCGCTGCTATTTACCCACAGAGGCCTGTCAGGCCCCGCGGTATTGCAGATATCTTCCTTCTGGCGCCCCGGAGAAACCGTGAGTTTTGATTTGTTGCCGGGCATCAACTTTGTCGACTGGTACAAAACAATCAATGCTGAATCACCTAAATTGTCAATCAAGAACGCGCTATCACGCTTGTTGCCCAAGCGTTTTGTGGAGCGGCTAGTGGAAATTGGCGAGCTGCCAGATAAAACTCTGAACCAGTTGGGTAAGGGCGAAATCGAGGCCTTGGCCAGCTATTTTGCCAGTTGGCAAATTGCTCCCGGTGGCACAGAGGGGTATCGCACCGCCGAAGTGACCCTGGGCGGGGTGGATACCGATGCACTGTCTTCCAAGACCATGGAGGCCAAGGCCTGCCCCGGGCTGTACTTCATCGGCGAGGTGGTGGATGTAACCGGTTGGCTGGGCGGTTACAATTTCCAGTGGGCATGGAGCTCTGGGCACGCCGCCGGAGAAGCCGTGTAATTTGTACAGGAACAATAAAGTTTGTACATAGCACTTAAAGTTTGTACATAAGGCCAATTTGGAACAATAAAGTTTGTACACTGATCTATAATTAGTCCATCTTGGGTGATGGAGTCAATATCGTGGGACGTGGCAGGAAGTTAGAGTCATTGGAAGATTTTCAGCGTTCTCTAAAGCAAAAATATGGTTTGGGGAGCGGTGCCGAATACAAGCCATGGCTTCGAGTTCAGGACGTTAAATCGAATGGAAATAGCGCCAAAATCGATGGGCTGAAAGTTAGGCGTGTTCACCACACACTCTCTGAGCACGAGTCCAGCTTTTTCTATCTTGCAGAATTCAGTGAATCCGTTATTGATATACGCGAGCAGTTTCCTCTTCTTCCGCTAGCTCTCTCCATTAAAATTGCGCAGACACTCGGAGTCGACCATCCCAAAAACCCGAATAGAAAAGATGGGACGCCCAATGTGATGACGACAGACTTCTTGTTGACCAGAACTGATGGCTTCAAAAAGTGGTACGAAGCTGTGAGTGTTAAACCTCAAGAGCAACTTCGCGACAAACGCACGGTTGAGAAATTGGAAATTGAGCGACTCTGGTGGCAATTGCTGGGGATACCATTTCATATCTACGTGATGACAGAACAGAATGTGATCCAGTCTAAAAACATAGAGTGGTTTACCTCACCATTACGCCACGGGGTTAGTTTTCCCGACGATTTGATGGAGCGCGCCAAAAGGCTGATCGGTATCGGAACTGTACTGATTGAGGAGCTCTGTAACTCATTTGTGCAGGCGCTTGGGATTAAGTGTGATGATGCATTAATGCTCTTTAAAGTCTTGTTGGCGACAAAGCAAGTCGTTGTCGACCTCAATAGACCAATCACCGAAAACGGTATCGTTGTAGTTCTCCAGGTGCACCCTAAAGAAATGGAGCACTACCATGCTAGTTGAGAAAAACAGTGTCTGGCAGATTTCCATGTTTGATGGAGTTGAGGATGGAAACTACCGAGTTCTTGAACATTATGCTGGCGCTGATCTTGTGGTTTTATTTCGTCTGCAAGATGGCCCCAATCTCCAGAGGCCTATTTTGGTGCCGCAATCTCTGTTCATGGACAAGATAAAAAGTGCTCATATCAAGCCAATAGTGTTTCCGACGCCTTTCTATCAGGTTGTTGCAGAGGAGCGGATATCGACCGCACATAGAAAGAAGCGGGATGAACGTTTCAACCAGATCAAGCCGTTGGTTGATTCGCATGAGTTTCTGTTTGAGTTTGCACTTAATCCCCGTAGCAGCTTAGTTGTTGAGCATGCGAAGCGAAAAGGAACCTATGTTCAAAATTTATACCGCTCACTCAACCTCTATTGGCGGTATGGGCAGGAGCGTAATGCTCTGTTGCCTTCTTACACGTATTCAGGAGGCGCCGGAAAGCCGCGTATTGCTGGTGAGGTAAAACGAGGCTCTCCAATCCAAGTTTCAACACTAGGAATGAATATTCCCCTCGGTGTAAATACAGGTGAGGAAGATAAGGCTAAGTTCGTTAAGGCAATGAAGCGCTTTGGCTTAAAAGGCAAAAAGGTAACGTTTAGGCGAGTATACGAACAGATGCTCAAGGAGTTTTATCGGGATGAATTGATTGAGGCTGAGAAAGAATCGCGAGAACCATGCGTACCCAACTATCGAGCCTTTGTTTATTGGATTAAACGCCTTATCCCTAAACAGGAGGTGATCCAAAAGCAGACGTCTCCAGGTGACTTTGCTCGAAATCGAAGAGGATTACGCGGTTCAGCGACCGACCATACGGAAGTCCCTGGTAGCTGCTTTGAACTGGATGCAACAGTGCTTGATGTACATGTTGTATCAGAATTTAACCGTAATCATGTGCTTGGTCGGCCTACTGTATACTGCGTTGTTGATAAAGAAAGTCGTATGATTGTTGGACTTCATGTCTCTATGGAGTATGCCTCTTGGAGGGCTGGTCGACAGGCTTTAGTCAACAGCTTTAGCGCTAAGAAAGATTACTGTGCCATATACGGGATAGAAATTGAGGAGGCTGACTGGCCATGTCATCACATCCCTCAGCGGCTACTGTGTGACAGGGGGGAATTCATTTGTAAGGATGCTGAAGAGCATGCAGTCCCTTTAATCGGTCACTTAAGCATTGCACCACCATATCGCGCTGAACTTAAAGGGATCGTTGAGCAACGCTTTAACATTCTGAACCAGAAATTGGTTCATGAATTAATGGGAACGACAAGGGGGCGCAGTTATATTCGGGGAGATAAGGACCCAAGACTTGACGCAACTTTAACTCTGAAAGAGATCACCAAGTTGTTGATCGATGCGGTGCTCGACCACAATAGCGCCGTTTTTGAGTCGCTATCTGGCCAAACTACGCTCCTTATCGAGTCAGGACTGTCTCCTACGCCATTGAATTATTGGAATATTCATGTGCAAAGGCACAGGCATGCGCTGACTACAGCTAATGAAGCAGAGGTCCATGCCAGACTGTTACCCGTAGAAACAGTCACTATGACCATGAAGGGGATCAGGCGAAATGATGAGATGTACTTTAAGTCCCATCACCCGGACTTTGAAGACTGGAAGGTAATTGCTAGAGCAGGGCGAAGCTGGCCGCTCGAGGCCCGTTTTAACCAAGATAACTCATCTTTTATTTATGTGCGTTTGCGGGAAAGGGAAGGATTTAGCCGATGTGAGTTGATTCGAGGATCGGTCAATTTTAGTCAGCGGCATCAAGCCGATATCCTATTTTTTGAAGATTGGAAAAAGCTTGAAAAGACGCGAGCTAAACCGACGGCCAAATCAGTCGAACGACACGACCGACGGAAGAGCATTATTAAAAACGCCCGAGATCAGGCCCAGAAAGCACCAAAATTAGCCTCTAAAGCGGAACGTACCCGTGGTATGAAGGATCGCCGACGTGAGGCAATACAACAAGCGAGGGGGGAGTGTGAGATACCTGTATCGGAGCAGTCGTTAGAAACTCCTTCTCATGTTGAACAGTGGGCAGAAGAGCGTCAGCAAAATGTGATATCGCTACTCAAAAGACGAAAGGTTAACAATAGTGAGAGTTGAGACGGCGCGGTATCAATCTGCCATATTACCAGACCATAGAGGCAATTCTTTGATAGAGGCATTGCCTGTAAAGTTGTCGGATGAAGAACTGGTTGATGTTCTTGCCTATACTCCGATATGCCTAGTCGAGGAAAGGGAGCTCTGCGCGTTTGAGCGTGTTGAATACTTGAGTCGGTTGAAATTACTTCGACAGCCACAGCCTGTTCATCTCGAGGTGTTCCGAGCGGTTGAGACAGCTATTAAAGATGGATATTCTGCAAAAAGTCCCAATTCACCAACAACGATGAACTATCTACATTACTCTGTGAGTGAACGTCCTGAAGTTGAACCTAGAACAGGTTTCTTCAAGCCTAAAGGCTCTGGCATCACCGTTATCGGGGAGAGTGGCGTTGGGAAGACATGTATGTTGGAGCGGGTCTTGGGTTACTTTCCAGATGTGATTGAGCATGAGCAAAGTTTGACTGGTTTGACGCCTCTAAGGCAAGTGGTTTGGCTTAAGATCGACTGTCCAGACGACTCCAGTGTTAAGGGGCTTTGTCATCGAATTTTGGAAGAGTTGGACAGAAAACTTCAGATTCCACCCACAAAGCCTGCAAACACAATTGCCTTATTGATTAGTCAGATAGAAGCCAAGATCAAATCCAGTTTTCTAGGTATTCTAGTGATTGATGAAATGCAGAACCTAAATCTCGCGAAGGCTGGTGGAGCGGAAAGGCTTTTGGGTTTTTTGCATAACCTGGTTAATAACCTCGGTATCCCCCTTCTATTTTGTGCCAACCCGCCATTCAATGACTTGTTAAGTAAGAGTTTGAAAGCAGCAAGGAGAGCTGAGAGTGGTGGCTATTTTGAGGTTGGGCTGCTAGATCAGAGAAACGGTGAATGGGAGCTGTTTGTTGAAGAACTCTGGAGGCTTCAATGGACCAATGTCTATTCACCATTTACGCAGGAACTGGGCGATAAACTTTATGATCTATGTGTTGGCAATATGGATTTAGCTGTACGCATTTTTCGGTCAGCTCAACAAGCAATTATCGGCTCAGGGGACGAAAGGCTTACCAAAGAGGTGTTAGAAAAAGGTGCCAGCATCGCCATTCGGGCGACCGCGAAGGCAAGGGATGAGCTGAAATATGAGCAAAACATCAATCTTCTTAAGCAGAAGAAAATAAAAACAGAACCCTCAAATCTGACGCAAGTAGTTCCTGAAAAAAAAATTCCGGTTTCGGTATCCAAAGGTAAGCTTGTCGAAATCCCTGGAGACCTTAGTCGTCCGCATCATCCCGAGTTTGCAGACTTACTTACCATGTTGCAGTACTCAGATGATTTGTATGAATTAATCCCTGATATGGATCTATTGCAACGTGCCTCTATAGAGAGAGAGCCCCTCGACATGCTAAGAGAAGCAGGGGTCTTCTGCGACGATCCGCTTAAAGTATTTGCATAGTGGTATGGACTAAACAATGTACTTGCCCCCCGCCTTTCCCGATGAACTATTGCTGGGGCGGTTAATTCGCCATGCTACGGTATCTGGGGAGACGGTTTGGGAAATGTCTCAAAGGTTGTTTGGTTCGCAACGAACGTCAATTCATCCTTTTCTCACCGCAGGATTAGCAAGCTTGGCTGAGTCGTTGCAGGAAGATGTGGATACTCTACTGTATGATCAGACATTAGCACCCCTGTTTTTGTTCTACTTACCAAATCATGCCGAAAGGCTTCGGTCTCATCTGTTGGCAAGTCATGGTTCCCAAGCCCTCAGAGAAAGTCAGCTCTCTACATTCGGTTGTGGTCACTCTGTCTGCCTTAAGTGGTGTCCCCTATGCGCCGTGGATGATATCCATGAATTAGGAGTGACATATTGGCACCGTATCCATCAACTTCCAGGAGTAACTGCATGTTTTAGGCATCCAGTTTTGCTTGAGCAAGTGGAGCTAACGTCACGGCAGAGGATCGTGCCGAGCCTTCTTCCTATTTGCAACAGCGCTTGGCAATCTGCGAATCCTATTGAGATGAGAGTTGCTGCGTTTAGTCATGGCTTATTGAATCTACTTGGAAAAAATACAGCTTTAACGATAGAGCTCGCAAGCAGATACCGAGAACGCCTAAATGATCTTGGCTATATCACCAATGGTGGTCATGTACGTCGAAAGAGCCTACTTCACTGTTTTTCGGGTGATGTTGAAGAGTATCGTTCTAGTCCCGCCTCACCGCTGCTACGAGGTCATGATGACTACCGATATCTCTCCGAACTGCTTGATATAGGTGGGAGTCATCATCCATTCCGGCATCTTTTGTTTGGCACTTGGCTATTCAGTAATCCGGAAGATTTTTTTGGCTATACCCCTCCTACAATAACACCTGTACCAATGGAAAAAGACACTGAAGAGCCGCAATTGGCAGAGCTGCGTTGCCTGAAACTGCTTAAGGAAGGGCGATCGTTGGCGGAAGTCTCGCGTTTGACAGGCAAAAGTCGATGTTACCTAAAGCGTGTCGCGTTAATGCATCGGGTTAAGTTAAACCTGAAACCGAAGTGCCTGAATAATGTCTTGCAGCAAAAAATCATTATGCTTGCTCGGAAAGGGGTGCACCGTAGACGGATTTCCCAACTTTGCGGTATTGGCGTTGGCTCAGTCGAGCAAGTGATCTCTGCTGAGCCTGGTTTGGTTGAATGGCGCAAACAGTGCCATCTGGAGTCGAAACGACGTGCTTGCAGAGTACAAATATTGAGATATCGACAGTTGCACCCAGATGCGTTGCGGCGTGATATCAAGTCTGAGTGCAATGCGGCCTTCTTTTGGCTGTATTTAAGAGATAGAGCTTGGCTAGAAAAGTCTCTTCCCAGACCGACCAAGCCCTGTGGGCCATTGAGATAAATGCCGTCTAGCGTTTGTTGTATTCGACGATAAGTTCATTCGTGTTAACCAGCATATTATTTTCCATGCGCTTTCTGGAAATCTTGTAAAGCCACTCAAAGATTGGCGTCGCGGATTGTCTGAAGTTTTGCCAGTACCTCATGTGTTGCTCAGTAGAATGCTCCAGTTCTCCCAAGTTTATCTTGTTCGCGAGAAGGTTAGTCCATGTGTTATAGCAATCATGTGTTAGCTGATGGGCAATTTCTGAACTTTGTTTGTTCATGAGTAATTCGTCTATCATAACAGCGATAATCGGGGTAAAAGGCCCCAAAACAAACACAACAAACTGCATTATGGTATGGCCTAAAACCATAGAAATGAGAACAGGTGCGAAAACGCAGAACCCTAAACAGGCCCATAACATATACTGGTAGCGTTTTCGTAGTTCGCTTTCCCAAGCAAAAGTGGAGTAAGTTGCTATCAGCTTAGCAACCGGATTGGGTACTTCCACCAGATTTGATGACCACCAGGTTTCCAATACCCTTCGATCTTCAGGGGATTGCTTCTCTTGTTTAGCACTCAATTGAGCCACAAGACTTTTCGGGAGCTCCATGAATGATGGTTTTGTGCCAACGTCCATGGTTAAGAAATCATGTAAACGTTGGAGAGTGCACCCAAGAGATTGCCATTTAGAGACAAAGTACTTGCCAAGAGTATTTATCAAAACGAAGGCAAGCAACGGCGCTGCTGTCAAATAGGCAGGATCAAATGGTACTTTTTGACCCGAGAAAATGTAAATAGATACCCCCGTTTGAACAACAGCCAAGATAAGCGCTAAAGCCCAAATCCAAGACTTCCAGACCTTGGCTTTGTCATACGCATAGCGAAACGCCAATCCTGCTTCAACAGATGATGGCTTCTTTTGATTAGCTATTACGCAAGTCATTTCATTACCCATATTCAGGAAAATCGGTTCCAAACACTTTCCGCCACTCACCAATGGCTTTCGCCTGCTCTCCTGCCTTTTCAAACTCATATGCAGCGAGAGCTGTATTGAAGTCTGTTTCAGCTTTTTGGGATATCTTGAGCTTGTCGTCGTAGGATAACGTATTTAGGTCGCCTTGCATTCCCTTGGGATCTGCAACTTGATACCAGACACAGTCTTTTACGTATTGAAGTAAGCGGATCACGTTGATGTCAATATAGGAGCTGGCTGTGCCCTGAGCTTCGAAGTGGTTCAATAACATGTTTTCAAGTAAGTAAGACGACATAGAAGGCATAGTCGCTCTGCGTTGCCAATACTTCATCGCGCGAATGGCGTTGAGTACGTGTCCAGAGCATGTTTGGTTGATGTCTGTCACCCGTTGACGGTCTAGTCTTGGATCGGTTTTCATCCAGTTACCTTTGCCATCGGGAATGATGTAGTAAGTGTTACCTTTGCTATCTTCAGTGGTGAAAAATGCCGGAACTATGTCGAAGTTCCAGTCATAACTTGTGAGCTTCAGGGTGGCAGCATTTTGATTGCGGTGCATATCTGCCTTTTCATAGTGGCTTATCGCAGCAAGTTTGCTAACAAATCTGTTGATCACTTTTCTCGAGTTTAGTCGCAGCGAATTGTCATGACGATAGTCTTTATACTCCGGTGAATCAGAGGGGGTATCGATATACACAGTTCCGTCAAATCCTTCCGTCCAGGTGCATCCATTTGCAGACAGTGTGAAGATCATGTCTATGTCATTAAGTGGGCGAATTTTTGTACGACGAGCAAAGGACCCAAAGTCGATATTCTTGTCACTGTACAGAGGGAAAAAATCACTCAACCCTTCAATTTTACTCTTAAGAAAGTCTCTACTTGCTCGGGCTGTTGTGGTTTTGGTTGCATCCAAATTGACGTTGTCGCTCATAAATCCGCTAAACGCCGCGTTTACCGTTAAGGGCATATCATCCTCCAGATATTTTGCATCATTGTGTTTGATGCTTTAATTTTCTAGATTAGGTTGACTTTTGGGCTGTCGTCAATCATTATTTTTAGCATCATTCGACTTGATGCAAATGCTGTGAGCACACAAATACTAGAAAACGTCGCAGAGATTCGAGCTGGGCATCCTTTTCGAGGTGCCATTCACGCCTCCAAAAAAGGTAATGGCTACGTCATCCAAATCCGGGATCAGGATGAAGAGGGTAAAATCACATGGGGGGGCCTTACTCGGGCTGAGGTTTCGGGGAGAAATGAACCTGAATGGCTTTCTGCTGGTGACATTGTTTTTGCTGCCCGAGGGCTTAGAAACCTCGCAACGGAGATACCCGCAGCCAAGCTGGAGCGTCTCGAATATCCAGTGGTATGCTCACCGCATTATTTTCAAATCCGCATAAACGAAGGGACACCGTTGTTGCCAGAGTTTTTAGCTTGGCAGCTCAATCAGGCCTTCGCTCAAAAATACTTTCAGCAGTCAGCCGTGGGCTCTGCTCAGGTCAGTATCAGACGAACAGTGTTGGCACAAACACCAATCACGCTTCCTGAAATCGAAACCCAGCAGAGGGTTGTACACCTGAGTAAGATGGCGGCGCGTGAAGAGAAAATTTATCAACAGCTGATAGAGCTAAGACGTTTGGAAATGAGCGCCATAGCGAAACAGATTTTAACCGAACACTCGAAGTAATTAGGGATAATAAATGCCAAATTCACCAATTAATCAGGATCAAATTAACAAAGCCGTTTGGGCTGCCTGCGACACTTTCCGAGGCACAGTCGACCCTTCTATCTATAAAGACTTTATCCTTACCATGCTGTTTCTTAAGTACATCTCTGACGTACACCGCGACAAGCTGGAGGAGCTGAAAGGCCAATATGGTGATAACCAAGCCCTGATCGATGCCATGATGGCTAACCAATCTTTCAAAATTCCAGAAGGTGCAAGTTTTTGGGATCTGTTTGAGCTGCGTAATGCACCTGGCAACGGCACACGCATTGATAAAGCACTGCATGCCATTGAAGAGGCCAACGGTAACAAGCTAAAAGGGGTGTTTCACGACATCAGCTTCAACACCGACAAGCTGGGTGAAGAAAAGCAAAAGCACGACATTCTTCGTCATATGCTGGAAGATTTCGGTAAGCCTGAGCTGAACCTGCGTCCAAGCCGAATTGGTACGTTAGACATTATCGGTAACGCCTACGAATATCTGATCAAGCACTTTGCTGCTGGCAGTGGTAAATCAGCAGGTGAGTTCTATACCCCGCCAGAAGTGTCGGATTTGCTCTCTATTTTGTTGGCCCCACAGCAAGGTGACACCATTTGTGACCCTGCCTGTGGTTCAGGCTCCCTGCTGATGAAATGTGGCAAGCAGGTGCAAAAAAACTTCAACGGATCCAAGCAATATGCGCTTTATGGTCAGGAAGCGATTGGCTCGACCTGGTCACTGGCAAAAATGAACATGTTCCTGCATGGGGAAGATAACCACCGCATTGAATGGGGCGATACCATTCGTAACCCTAAATTGCTGGAAGGTAATGGCCTGATCCACTTTGATGTGGTAACCGCGAACCCACCGTTTTCGCTGGATAAGTGGGGCCATGAAGGTGCAGGTGACGATACTTATGGTCGCTTTCGCCGTGGCATTCCGCCCAAAACCAAAGGTGACTACGCCTTTATCTCCCACATGATTGAAACCTTGAAGCCCGCTTCTCCTACAAGCCAAGGCGGGCGCATGGGTGTAGTCGTGCCACATGGCGTGCTATTCCGCGCTTCTACCGAAGGAAAAATCCGCCAGAAGCTGATTGAAGAAAACCTGCTGGATGCGGTGATTGGTTTGCCAGAAAAGCTGTTTTTCGGCACGGGCATTCCTGCGGCTATTCTGATTTTCAAAAAGCAGAAAACCGACAACAAGGTACTGTTTATTGATGCGTCACGCGAATTTAAACCAGGCAAAAACCAGAACATTCTGAGTGAAGAGAATATTCAGAAAATTGTCGAAACCTACCAAGCCCGTGAAAGCGTAGACAAGTACGCCTACCTTGCCTCATTTGATGAGATCAAGGAAAACGACTTTAACCTCAACATCCCGCGTTATGTCGATACCTTTGAAGAAGAGATGGAAATCGATTTGATGGCAGTACGTGCTGAGCGTAAGGAACTGCAAAAAGAACTCGATGCATTGGAAATCGAAATGGCGGCCTACCTGAAGGAGCTGGGTTATGGTGCCTAAGGGGTGGGATATTGTCAGTTTCGGCTCTTTGGCAGAGTTCAGGAACGGTCTGAACTACTCTAAATCTGACTCAGGCGAGTCAATAAAAATTATCGGAGTAGCAGATTTTAAAGACAATTTTGAGCTTGGTTCTTTTGAGTCTTTAGAAACTATATCAGTGGCAAACAAGGTAAAGAATACCGACCTTATCCAAAGCGGAGACCTGCTGTTTGTCCGTTCCAACGGCAATAAAGCGTTAATTGGTAGGTGCTTATTCTTCCCGAGTGTAACGGAAAAGTTATCATTTTCAGGATTTACAATTCGAGGACGTGTAGTGGCTGATTCAGCGCTGCCAAATTATTTGGCGGTTTTGTCTCGTTCTTCTTTGGTTAAGCAGCAGTTCTCAAAGAGTGGTGGTGGCACCAATATTTCCAATCTTAGTCAACAGATTTTGAGTGATATTGTCGTTCCTCTACCACCACTCCCAGAACAACGCAAAATCGCTCAAATCCTCTCCACGTGGGACAGAGCGATCACCGCGACGGAGAAACTGGTGGAAACCAGCAAGCAGCAGAAAAAAGCGCTGATGCAGCAGTTGCTGACAGGGAAGAAGCGTTTGCTGAATCCTGAAACAGGCAAGGCGTTTGAGGGGGCGTGGGACACTGTTCAACTGTCTGAATTGTTCTCTCGTTTGACGGAGAAGAATAACGGCCAAAGCACCAATGTTGTTACTATTTCTGCGCAGCATGGACTTATTCGCCAAGAAGAGTTTTTCAAAAAATCCGTTGCATCAGAAACGCTTGATAACTACTTCATTCTTCGTAAAGGCCAGTTCGCATATAACAAGAGCTACTCGAATGGCTATCCCATGGGGGCAATAAAGCGGCTCAATCGCTATGAAGATGGTGTAGTAACCAGTCTTTACATCTGCTTTGAGATTAAGGATGAGCAGGCCACATCGAGCTGCTTTATGGAGCAGTATTTCGAGTCAGGGCTATTGAATAAGGGCTTAACTCAAGTTGCCGCTGAAGGTGGACGAGCGCATGGATTGCTGAATGTTAAGCCTTCAGACTTTATGGCGTTGGCAATGAAAGTTCCAGCAGTCTCTGAACAAAATCAAATCGCGAAAGTCCTTACCGCTGCTGACAAAGAAGTTGCAACGATTGAGCGAAAACTGAATCAACTCAAAGAAGAGAAAAAAGCCCTGATGCAGCAACTGTTGACGGGTAAACGTCGAGTAATAACTGAACTTCAAGAGGGAGACATAACTGAATGGAAGTAAAAAACATACGGCTACATAAAGTAGGACGCTTTGATCAGTTGGAAATCCCTCTTGCCCCACTTGGTGATTTGAAAACCAATGTGACGGTATTTGTCGGTAACAATGGTTCGGGTAAAACGTCAATCCTGAAGTCTCTCACTACATCATTGAGCTGGTTGGTCTCGCGCATTCAGACAGATTCGGGTAAAGGAAGTCCAATCCCTGAATTAGTCGTAAATAACGGTGCACCTTCTGCTGCGATAGATATTGAGGTTTTCAATCATTGTTACGGTGATTTAGAGGATGGGGATGTCGAAGCGTTTGACGAGAACTATTTCCGCTGGCGAATCGCGAAGACCCGAAAAGGGCGAAAAGGAGAACACAAAAGTGATTATACTGGCGCTTCTGCGCTAGCGGATCATTTTCGTTCTCAGTTATCTAAACACGATAACGCATCATTGCCTTTAATCGCTTTTTATTCTGTTGAGAGGGTAGTGATTGATATTCCACTGAAAATTAGACGCAGACATACCTTTCTCCAGTTAGATGGCTATGACAACTCCTTGAGCCAAGGAGTTGACTTTAGGCGTTTCTTTGAATGGTATCGAGAACGTGAAGACTCGGAAAACGAAACAGGGCTATCTAATGAGGCTCTGGAAGTTATTAAGAATGCTTTGGGAGATGATGAGAAAACTTGGTCGATTTTAAATTCTTTAAAAGCGTCGACGAGAGACAGGCAGCTCACGGCGGTACGTGCTGCTATCTACAAGTTTATGCCTGAGTTTTCAAACTTGCGTGTTAGACGTAAACCCCATCTACATATGTCTATAGATAAAAATGGAGAGCCGTTTAACGTAGCGCAGCTGTCGCAAGGCGAAAAATCAATGATGGCGTTGATTGGAGATATCGCAAGACGACTTGCAGTAATGAATCCTGAGCTTGAAAACCCACTGCTAGGTGATGGGATAGTGCTTATTGACGAAGTGGATATGCACCTGCACCCTAAATGGCAGCGTTCTATTATCGAACAACTGACCTCGACGTTCCCTAATTGCCAATTTGTACTGACAACACATTCTCCATTAGTGATTAGCGACAGTAAAAACGTACTAACTTATTTAATCGGCGAGAATGAAATAAAACGTTTGCCACCTCTTTATGGTCTCGATGCAAATACAGTGTTGCTGGAAATTATGGATACCGATATTCGTAATGCATCAATAAATGAAAAGCTCACTGTGTTGCTTGATGCGATTAACGATACTGATATACCAAACGCTAAGAGATTGATTGAAGAGTTGTCACATGAGCTTCCAGCTTCAAACTTAGAGTTATCGAAAGCTAGGCTATTGCTTCGCAAAAAGGAGCTGAAAGTTGCGAAAGATAGATAAATTAGCGGCTCAGGAGCCTGAAAGCCTTAAAGAGTGGAAGCGAACGAATCCCACTGGAAGGTACAAAGACTTGACTGATGTTGAAAGACAGGACATCAGGGAATCTTGTACTAAATGGCAATTCTATTTGTGTGCGTATTGTTGTAAGTCAATTAGCGGTAAAAACGACGACACGATGAATGAACATGTTGAGGCTAGGCGTATTGCGCCAAATAGAAGTCTTGATATCACAAACATCGTTGCTAGTTGCACAACCCCACATCAGTGTGATGACTCACACGGTTCAAGACCGCTATCGTTAACTCCGCTGATGGATGAATGCGAGACTGAGTTGCAGTTTTCACTTAGTGGTCAGGTAAAAGGTTTATCGCAAAGGGCGAATGATACTATCAATGTACTTAACCTAGGGGATAGCTTAGCGAATAATCGTTCGCTCATTGAACAAAGGAAGATTGCAATTCAAAGTTTGCTATTCGCAAATGGTGTAGACCCTGAAGATGGTCTTGAAGATGATGATTTAATAGAGATAGTCATTGATGATCTTCGCACGCCGAAAGACGGACATTTAGAAGCTTTTTCTCCTGTATTGGTTAATGTGTTACGCCAGTGGGTGCAGCAATGAGTCTCTCAAACACTCCAAATTTTAACGAAGAGTTCAGTGCCAAGCTCCCTGCACTGGCCTTGTTAACGCATCTTGGTTACACCTTTATACCGCCAGAAACCTGCGCCAAAATGCGCGGTAACACCTCAACGGTTATCTTGCCTGAGGTGCTGAAATCTGTGCTGGAAAGCCGCACCTTTCCTTTTCTTGGCAAAGAGCAGCCCCTGTCGGCGGTTGCAATCGACAAAATCGTTCAGGAGTTGGCATTCCCTGCCATGAACGATGGGCTTCGCACCGCCAATGAGAAACTCTACAACACCCTGACTTATGGCAAAGGGGTAACCGAGTTCGTTGATGGAAAGAAGGCGAACCCAACGATTCAGATCATCGACTGGGAGCACCCTGAGAACAACCAGTTCCACTTTACCGAAGAGTTTGTGGTGCAGAACAGTAATGGCACAGGAAACCGCATTCCTGACATCGTCTGTTTTGTCAATGGCCTGCCATGGGTTGTCATTGAAGCAAAAAGACCTGACTCCTCCCGTGATGGGAAACCGACTGTCTCAGAGGGGATTTCGCAAAATATCCGCAACCAGAAAGTCGAGGAAATCCCTCATCTGTTCGCGTACAGCCAATTGCTGCTTTCTGTAAACGGCAATAAGGGGCTTTATGGCACGTGTGGTACACCCGCTAAGTTTTGGGCGAAGTGGAAAGAAGAAGCCATTTCTGAAAAGCAATTTTCTGAGCTTAAAAACAGTACGTTAAGCCAGGCGCAACAAGAGGCCATTTTTCATCATCGTCCCGCCAAGGTACGTGACGAGTACTTGAGCCTGCTCGCCAGTGGCGAGCTGACAGTCACCGACCAAGACCGTTTGTTGGTGTCGCTACTGCGTAAAGACCGTCTGCTGGAAATGACCCGCCTCTATACGCTGTTTGATAAAAAAGCTGGCAAAATCGTTGCCCGTTATCAGCAGGTATTCGGCATCAAAGCGCTGGTAGAGCGCATCACCACGTTTGATGGAAAAGGGGCGCGAAACGGTGGGGTGATTTGGCACACTACGGGGTCAGGTAAATCTTTCACCATGGTCTTTCTTGCCAAGGCGCTGATTTGGCTTAAAGCGCTGGCAACCTGCCGCGTGGTGGTAGTGACTGACCGCGTTGATTTGGAAGCGCAACTTGCCCGTACTTTTGCCTCTGGCGGCGCACTGTCAGACAAAGACAGAAAGCTGGCAATGGCAACCACGGGTCGCCGCTTGGCTGAGCAGATAGGCCGTGGCAATGAGCGCATCATTTTCTCGCTCATCAATAAATTCGCTACCGCCATCAAGCTGCCAGAATGCCGCAACGACAGTCCGAACATCATTGTGCTGGTGGATGAAGGCCACCGCAGCCAGAACGGTGAAAACAATATACGTATGCAACAGGCGCTGCCTAACGCTGCCTATATCGGCTTTACTGGGACGCCGCTGCTCAAAGACGACAAGACCGAAAATAAGTTTGGCAGAATCATTCACGCTTACACCATGCAGCAAGCGGTGGAGGATGGCACGGTAACGCCATTGCTGTATGAAGAGCGCATTCCAGAACTCAGCACCAATGACAAAGCTATAGATGCCTGGTTTGACCGCATGACGGACAAGCTGACAGAGAGCCAACGCGCTGACTTAAAGAAAAAATTTGCGCAAAAAGGGCAAATTTATCAAACCGAAGGACGCTTGGAGCTGATTGCTCACGATATCTCTGACCATTTCCAGAATTTCAAACAAGATGGCTTGAAAGGGCAACTGGCTTGTGATTCCCGCGAGTCTGCTATTCGCTATAAAGCGCTGTTGGATGATATTGGCAAGGTGAGTTCTAGGGTTGTGATGTCCTCACCTGATTCCCGTGATGGGCACGAAGACGTTGAAGGGGAGAACAAAGAGCTGATCCAGCGCTGGTGGAAAGAAAACGTCGGCAACATGGATGAGAAGGTCTATACCCAACAAGCGATAGATGATTTTGCCCGTGAAGACGGGCCAGATTTGCTCATCGTGGTGAGTAAGCTTCTGACGGGCTTTGATGAACCGAAAAACACCGTGCTGTATATCGACAAGCGGTTGGAACAGCACAACCTTATTCAGGCTATTGCCCGTGTGAACCGCCTGCATCAGAAGAAAGAGTTTGGCTATCTCATCGACTATCGCGGCATTCTGAAGGCGCTGGATGCTTCGATTGCTGACTACAATGCGTTGGCGGAGCGTACCAAAGGCGGTTATGACATTGATGATATTAAAGGTCTTTATAACCGTATGGATACTGAATACAAGAAGCTACCAGGCTTGTATTCGGCGCTGTGGGCGACTTTTGACGGTGTGAAGAATAAAAAAGATGGGGCGGGGCTTCGTCAGGCATTGGCTCCGAAAATCGAATTTATTGATGACCAGCCAACGGACATCAACCAGAAAAAACGCGAAGACTTTTATGCCGCGCTGACCGCTTTTACCAACTGCCTAAAGGTTGCTTTGCAATCAGCAACCTACTTCGAAGACAAGAGCTTCGATGACAAGCGGGACTTGTACAAACAAACGCTCAAATCCATGAGTCAGTTGCGTAAGCAGGTAAGAGAAGACGCTGAAGAAACTATCGATTACGACGAATATGCCGACAGCATTCGCGGTTTGCTGGATAAGCACATCGCTGGGGTAGAAATCAAAGAGCCTGAAGGCGCGTATCTGGTGGGTAACATGGGCAAAGATGTCGCCCCCGAAGACATGACAGATGACGATGCACGTAATAAGAAAGATGCGATTACAGGCCGTATCACCAAAATGATTGAGCAGGACTTGGCGGACGACCCTTATGCCCAGGAGTATTTTTCTAACCTGCTGAAAAAAGCCATTGAGCAGACCAGAGAGATGTTTGATGCCCCAGTGAAACAATACCTCTTGTTTGCCGATTTCGAAAAGCAGGTCAAAGAGCGCAACGTTGAAGGAATGCCGTCTGAGCGTTTGGAAACGGTTGAACCACAAAACAGAAAGCATGTGCAGGCGTACTATGGTCTGTTCCTTATGAAGGGGAATGAGGCTGTGCCACTGACTGAAGCGCAGCGTTTTGACTACGCCAAGCAGATTGATGTCATTGTGCGTAAGGCTGTTGCTGAATACTCGCTAAACCCTCAGGAAATTGAACAGCAGATAAACCTAGGGTTGTTGCCCCTGCTGTTCGGTGATTTGGGCATTGAGAAGGCGCAGGCACTTATCAAGGATGTGATCCACATTACCCGCTTTGGTGTGGCTGGTTTTAATTCATAGGTTTCGATTCAAAGAGAAAGTGCATGACCTCAATATGTGCAACTGAGGGTAATCAAGAGGAATACAGCTTCGTCTATGGTGATGAAGCTGTTACCTATGCTGTGGTGCGTAAACTTCACCGTGAAGGAAAGCAGCGAAAAATTGCTATTAAGGTGCATCCCAATTGCGAAATCGTGGTGAGTGCCCCAGAGGATGCACAAAGGGAAGATATTCATGCTGGTGTGATGCAAAGAGCGCGCTGGATTTATGAAGCGCTTAAGGAGTTTCGTGGTCATTTAGCATATGTGCAGCCCAAAGCATATGTAAGTGGCGAAATGCAGTTCTATTTAGGAAGGCGTTATGTACTTAAAGTTGTGGAAAATCCAGATCCAGATGGAGTGAACTCGGTAAAGATGGAGCGGGGTAAGCTGCAGGTTAGCTTGATACGTTTCAACAATGACAAACATGCAATGGTCAAGAATCTGGTTTCTGAGTGGTATAGCTTCCGAGCAAAGGAGATTTTCCATGAGCGATTGAGTTTTCTTCTTGCTCAAACCCCATGGGTTGACTGTGTACCCAGTTTTCGCGTTTTGCCGATGACCAAACAGTGGGGAAGTTGCTCAGCCAAAGGCACGTTGATGCTGAATCCTCATCTTATCAAAGCGCCAAAAGAGTGTATTGACTATGTGATTTTGCATGAGCTTTGCCATATAGCTGAGTATAACCACAGTGAGCGTTTTTGGCGTTTGTTGACCAGTGTGATGCCTAATTGGAAAGAAGCAAAAAGCCGTCTGGATGGTATGGCGGAGTTGTATTTGAATGAGTGATAATTTTAAAAAAACGGTGCGTGATCAACTCCGACGCTTTCAAGGTAATGATGAGTCAATACATAGCTTTTTGCTTCGTACCCAGCTCTACCATGTTCCAGAAGCAAAGCCTGTAGGTGTGATAGCGAAAAATGGTAATTGGGTCAAAGATCCATATGCTAACAACGAACTCCGTTATCTCTTTTATAGCTTTTCCGACCATCAGCTTTTGGAAGCTATTGATATCAGTAAGTCGATTGATGGCCTAGGTAACTGGCTTTTTGATAGTCCTGACCGATATGTTAGCGCACTTAAAAGCACATTTTTTCATACTAGGGACAAGGTGGCAGTCAGCAAGCATTCCAATCGAATAAGATATTGTTTGCATTGTATAAGAGAAGGGATTGAGCAATTAGGGTATGGCTACTTTAGGCATTTCTGGGGTGTATCAAACTATTGCCTTATTCATGACACTCCTCTGAGGGAGCTTCCTGAGCTGGGGTTTAGTCAGTCGGTTAAAGCGGTAAAGAACATTCTTCGAGGAAAAGATATTCCTACTGCTAAGCAGCTTTCTCGTTCATCACAGTCTACCTTAGAGATGGAAGACACCAAAATTCGAAGAAAGTATTTCTTTCCGCTGAAATCTGCAGTCTGCCTGCAGATTCCCCTTGCTTTTTGGGTTTACAAAAATGCAAGCCGCATTAAAAACTCTGATGTTCGCTCATCCGTTCTTATTGACGGTCTTTACCTCGTGGAAAATGTAACACGGTTACATAAATTGGAGCTTCAACAATCACTTACAGCTCTACTTATAATTATGTCTTCGCTTGAACCTGAGTTGCTCCGCGAGTTCTATTTAGAGCATGTTGACTTTATAGGGTTGGAGCTTGGGCCGAGAAAACAAGGTATTCTTAAAGAGGTTTACTCGAAGAAAAAAGGAGCAGATTGCAATTCCTGCCAGTCAAAGATTTGTGTCATGAAGGAAAAGATATCGACTTTTAAGGTCAGTCTATCTGAATTGAGTTTGGCGTACATGTTTCAAAACTCCTACACGTTAACTAGAGTTGCCCTACAAGGAAGGCCGATAAACCTACTAGCCAATGATGCTTGGAGCCCAATGGAACTTCATTTGGCACGCTGGCAGGCAGATAGCGCGTAGCAATTTATGCCTGTGTTGAAATAGTTTTTCTCACTGATAATGAATTGAGAATTCATACGATCAAATGGAGTTCTCCCCAAAGACAGTTTTCCATTAACTGGCTGTTTTTTTAAGACACATCATCGACAGTGTACAAACTTTATTGTTCCGCCACATAATTCGCCTCGAAAAGCGAGCCTTTCGGGCTATTTTTCTACAGAAAATAAGGGCTTTTTCCATCGCCCTTTTTTTTGGCTGCTACACTTTTCCAGACAGGAAGGATTTCGGGTGTGAGCCGGGAGTGGGCAGCCAAGATGATGGAACCTTTTACCGTTCTTATTGTGGATGATGTAAGGACGAACCTATTGGTCATAGGGCAGTGCCTGAAGGGCCTTTATAACGTCCGTGAGGCCGTGAGTGGCGCCCAGTGTCTCAAGCTTGCCCGCAGTGAACCTCAACCTGATCTCATCCTGCTGGACGTGGTGATGCCCGACCTCGATGGCTACGAGGTATGCAAGGCGCTTAAGTCCGATCCCATGACCGCCGAAATCCCGATTATTTTTGTCACCGGCAAGGATACCGATGATGATGAGACCCTTGGCTTGCAGCTGGGGGCTGTGGATTACATTACCAAACCCATTCGCCCTGCCATAGTACGTGCCCGCGTCTCTGCCCATATTCAGCTCAAACAACAGCGTGACCGCTTGCAGTTTATGGCGCTGCACGATCAGCTCACCGGCCTTTACAACCGTCACTTCTTGGTGGAAACCGCCCGCCAACGGCTGGCGCGGGTGGTGCGTCATCGCTCGCCGATGACAGTGGTGCTGGTGGATATCGATCATTTTAAAAAGGTGAATGACACCCATGGGCATATCACCGGCGATAAGGTGCTGATGGCGGTGGCCAAGCTGCTCAATTCCAGCACCCGCAAAGAAGATGTGGTCGCGCGCCTGGGCGGCGAAGAATTTGTGATTTTATTGGATTGCAGCCTGGATAAAGCTGCCCAAAAAATGGAAAAGCTGCGCCAGCAACTGGAGGATCTCGAGCCCGAGGGGCTTAAGATCACCGGCAGTTTCGGCCTGGTGGAAGCCAGCCCTTATAACGCCGACTTTTCGCATTTGCTGGTGATGGCCGACGATGGGGTGTACCGGGCCAAGTCTCAGGGACGCAATCGGGTGGTGTGTTGCCGCGCCGAAGCATCGACCATCAAGCCCAAGCTCCAAGAGCAACAAAATCAACAGGAAGGATAACCATGAGACACCTCTTTCTGCTGGTGATGGCCTGTTTTCTGCTTAGCTGTCAGCCTGCGCCAGCACCCAAAATCATCGTGGCCATTAATCCCTGGCCCGGCTATGAAATGTTGTATCTGGCTGAGAAAAAGGGCTTTTTCACCGAGCTTGGATTAAATATAGAGTTGGTGCAGGTGGCGACTTTATCGGATGCCCAGCGTGCTTACTTGTCGGAACGGGTTGATGGCTTTACCAGCACCATGATTGAAGCCGTCCAGGTAGAAGCCTTCGGCGGCAAGCCCATCAAGGTGGTGTTGGCAGCGGATTACTCCAACGGCGGTGATGTGATTGTCACCCGTAAGGAATTCACTGACTTGTCGGCACTGAAGGGGAAAACCATCGGCTGTGAGGTGAGTTCTCTCGGCATTTATGTCCTGACCCGCGCGCTGGCGGCACATGGTATGCTGCTTGATGATGTCAAGGTTGTGAATGTGGAACAGGGCGATGGCGCGCGGCTGCTCGCATCAGGTGCCATTGATGCCATGGTCACCTATCCCCCTTACTCACTGACTTCGCTGAAAAGCGATGAGCACCACTTGGTGTTTACTACCCGTGAGATCCCCGGCGAAATTCTCGACACCCTGTCGTTGTCGGCGAAGGTGCTGGAATCACAGCCGGATCTGGTGCCCAAGTTGCATCAGGCATGGCAAAAATCACTCACCTACTTTCAAACTCATCAGGAAGAAGCCGTTGCCATAATGGCGCGGCGCGAAGGTATTCCGCCAGAAGACTTCATTGCTGCCATTAACGATTTGTACCTGTTGAATGAGGCTGACCAGCAAAGGCTTTTCAGTGATGTGGCTGCGCTCGAAAACATGGCGCGCTCGGTGTGCACCACACTTAAGCACATCAATGCCCTGCAAGGGGATTGCAGTCACGTGATTGGAATGTTTACCTTACCCGGAGCCAGGTAATGGTTGGATTTTCCGGCAAAGGGCGCAAGAGCCTGGGCTACAAGCTGAATGTAGCCACGGCCTTTTTGGCGGTGGTGGTGTGCCTGCTGGTGTCGTTGTATTACCAGGCCGACATGCGGGAGCGTATTAAAGATCAGGCCCGCCATGAGATGGTGGACTTGCTCAACAGCTTGAATCTGGCGCTTGAAACCCGGGCCAGCCGCACCGATTTACAACGGGTGGTGTTGGCACTTTCCACCAAGGAGTCCATCACCCGTATGAGCCTTGTCAGCGAAGACCGAATTGTCGCTGACAATCACTCAGAGTACCTGGGCCGCACCGTGGCCGAAGTCTATGGCGACAATATCCGCAAGCTTATCGGCGATGCCCTGACCCAATCCAATAATGTTGAGTTGCATATGATGGATGGCATCTTCCATCAAAGCTCGAGACTATATCTTATCTCCCCCGAAGCGCAGCGGCTCAGGCCATACGCGCTCTATGTGGCCTACAACACAGCGCCGCTGGAGGTGGAGGCCCGCGCGGACCTGATTGAATTTGTAGTGATCCAGAGTTTGGGCTTTTTGCTGCTGCTCGGCATTAATACCCTGGTGCAGCAGCGGGTGGTGCTGGCGCCGATCAGCGCCATTCGCAGGCAGATAGTTGCCGATCACCAGCGGGAGATTTCGCTTGAGTCCGATGATGAATTCGGGCTTTTGGTCGACAGCTACAATGCTTCCATCAAGCAGCGGATTGCCCAGGAAAAGGAGCTGGAAGATTCCCGGCGCTACATCGATGCGGTGACCAATGTGATCCCGGTGCAACTGGCCTATGTAGACGCCAGCCGCTGTTACCGCTTTATCAACAAGAGGTATCTGCAATGGCTTGAAAAATCTGAAGAAGAAGTGCTTGGGCATCTGGTGGCTGATGTGTTGCCTGCCCCCATCGAAGAGCTGGTTCGCCCTTATCAGCAGCGGGTACTGGAAGGCCTGCAGCAGGTGTTTGAATCAGATATTGAGCGAAGTGGTGAGGAGGTTCGTTATATTCAGGCAACTTATGTGCCTGATTTTAATAGCGAAGGTGAGGTGGTTGGCTTTTTTGCCTGTATCGAGGACTTAAGCCGCATCAAGGCCAATGAGCGCAAAATTGAAAGCTATGCCCAGGAGCTGGAATTCAACAACTGGGCCTTGATGGATGCCCGGGAGAAGGCCGAGGCGGCATCACGCTCCAAGGCCGATTTTCTGGCCTGTATGAGCCATGAAATCCGCACCCCCATGAATGGCGTGATTGGCATTTTGTCGCTGCTGGGGCGCACTGAACTGTCGATTCAGCAGCGCCATTACGTGTCTGTAGCCTCCTCCAGCGCCGAGTCGTTGCTGACCCTGCTCAACGATATTCTCGACTTCTCCAAAATCGAATCCGGCAAGTTTGAGATTGAAGAAATTCCCTTTGATCTGGTTAAGCTTTTGGATGAGTTTGTGCAGCCGTTGGCAATACGCGCTGAAGATAAAGGGCTGAAAATGCTGCTGGATGTTTCCGGCATCCATGTGCGTTGGGTGCGCGGTGATCCGAGCCGTTTGCGGCAGGTGCTGGTAAACCTAGTGGGCAACGCTATCAAGTTTACCGAAATGGGTTGGATTGCCATCCGGGTGCAGGCGCAGCGCGAGGCCTCCAGTGGCTTGCGGCTCGATGTGAGCATTGAAGATACCGGCATAGGTATCCCGAAAGATAAGCAAGACCACCTGTTTTCGCCTTTTACCCAGGCTGACTCTTCCACCACCCGTCATTTTGGTGGCACCGGACTGGGCTTGTCGATTGCCCGGCGTTTGTGTGAACTGATGGATGGCGATATCAAGGTGATCAGCGCCGAAGATGCCGGCAGTACGTTCAAATTCCATATTCACCTCAAGCCGGACATGGCCAACCATAGCCGCAGCTGGCCGCCGGTGTTGCCCTGTGGCCGGGTGTTTATGGCGGGAGAGCTGGGGGCCTCTGAGCGGATGCTGATGGAGCTTTTCAGCGGCTGGAAATTGCAGGTGAAGTCGTTCAATGGCCGCGAAGGCCTGGAAGCCAGCCTGGGGCTGCAGGAATCTGACTGGCTGATTTATTCGGTGCCGCAGCATTTGGCATCCATTAATGCCGAGCTGGACTGGCTGGCGGATCTTGGTCAACAGCAGCATTGTCAGGTTCTGGCGGTGATTTCCCATCAGCAGCAGCTGAGTTTACAGGCCGATGCCGAGCCCAAGTGCCAGTTTATCTGCCGTCCGCCGCAAACCCTGGCGCTGGTAGATATTCTGAGTGGTGGCGGCGTTGAAGAAGAGCACAGATTTGAAACCGCCGAGCGGCACTTTGAAGACTCGGCGCAAATCCTGCTGGTGGAAGATAACAAGGTAAACCAGATGGTGGCACTGGGGATGCTGCGAAATCTTGGGCTGCATCATGTGGACGTTGCCTTCAATGGCCTCGAGGCGCTGTCTGCGCTACAACACAAAAACTACGATATCATACTGATGGATTGCCTGATGCCGGAAATGGATGGCTATCAGGCCACGGTGGCGATTCGCCTGGGCGATGCCGGTGAGCAGTGTAAAGACATCCCGATTATCGCCATGACCGCCAACGCCATGAAAGGCGATAAAGAGCAGTGTCTGGAGGCCGGCATGAACGACTATGTCGCCAAGCCGCTGGAAATCGGTGTCTTGAGTGAGGTGTTGCAGCGTTACCTGAGCGCACAGCATATGCAGCCATCCGATGAAGAGGGCGAGGTGCTGGTGACGCCGGAAGAGTTGTTTGACCGGCACTGCGCGCTGCAATTGATGTCGGGCGATGAGCAGCTGCTGGGCGACATTCTCACGGTTTTTGTTGAAGAAATGATGGTGTACCGCGAGGCTTTTGAAACCGCCATGGATCGCAAAGACTTCGCTGCTGTGCGCACCGCAGTGCATTCCATTAAAGGCGCGGCCAGCAATCTGTGCATGGGACCACTGGCTGCGGTGGCCAAGGAAATGGAAGTTGCCGCCCGTAATCTGCAATGGGAGTTTTTGGCTGTTAATCGCGAGCGCTTCCTGGCGACGTTGCAGGATACCCTGGAGCAAAGTCAGGTTCAGTCTGCCTGAATGCCCGGCGCTTAACCTCGGTATCCAATATTGGCCCCCTGTGCAGGCACTGAATGTAGGCACTGAATGCAGGTACTCAATATCCGCGCTTCATCCTGCCGCTCACCTCGTATCTTATCTTGTTGAGTCACCCTGAAGTTTGAACCCGGTCGCCTTTGTGACCCGGGATACTTTGGCAAGCTGCTGATTGTGTTATTTTAGAGGACCATTAAGTTGCCGCCCTGAGCGGCTCCGTCTTGCCATAAGGAAGCAGCCATGGCCAAAGCCAGAATCGGCATCGTGACCGTCAGTGACCGCGCCAGCGCCGGTATCTACGAAGATCTCTCGGGTCAAGCTATTATCGACACCCTCAATGCCTACCTCACCAGTGAATGGGAAAGCGTTTATCGCCTTATTCCCGATGAGCAGGCCGATATCGAAGCGACCCTGATTGATCTGGCCGACAACGAGCAATGCTGTCTGGTGGTCACGACTGGCGGCACAGGTCCTGCCAAGCGTGATGTGACCCCGGAAGCAACAGAAGCCGTGTGCCATCGAATGATGCCGGGCTTTGGCGAGCTGATGCGTGCCGAGTCACTGAAGTTTGTGCCAACGGCCATTTTGTCGCGCCAAACAGCCGGTCTCAGAGACGATACCCTGATAGTAAACCTGCCCGGCAAGCCCAAATCTATCCGTGAATGTCTGGATGCTGTGTTCCCGGCCATCCCTTATTGCATCGACCTGATGGACGGCCCTTATCTTGAATGCGATGAGTCGGTGATCAAGCCATTCAGACCCAAGAAGTAATGCCCATGTCATGGATGACACAGATATTTCGCCTGTTGCTGCTTGGGGGCAGCCTGTGGCTGGTGGGCTGTAGCTCAAAGCCAGAGCTGCCCGCTGTCCCGGCCCAAGCCAGCAGCAACAGCCTCAGCGCCGAGCGGCTGCTGTGGCTTTATGCCGACTGGGAAGGGGTGCCGTATCGTCTCGGCGGCATGAGCAAAAAGGGGATAGACTGCTCCGGCTTTACCTTGCTGGTGTACCGGGATTTAGCAGCCAAAGCACTGCCGCGTACGGTTGAAGAGCAACTTGAACTGGGTGAGCCTGTGGCCAAGGGCAAGCAGCGCCCAGGCGACCTAATCTTCTTCAAAACCGGTTGGAGTACCCGCCATGTGGGAGTGTCTCTGGGCGACCAGCGTTTTGTGCACGCTTCCACCAGTCAGGGGGTAATGATTTCCTCCCTCACCAACAGCTACTGGAAGCAGAAATTCTGGCAAATCCGCCGTTACGATAGCCGTTGAACCGGCTTATTGGCGATGGCCGATGGCAAAGGCGATAAAGTCGCTGGGGGCTTCGGTCAACAGATTCAACGGCGTGGATGAAATGATTAGTGGGTACTCACTATCAATCAGGTTTTCACCGGCAATCAGGTAACCCTGACGCAGATAAATGCCATACACCAGCGCCTGGGGCATATTCGGCTGATGCCAGCGCTGATGCGGCTCAAGCTTGTGGCGCGCGGCGGTTTTTTTCACGCCCCCGGGCACAAACAGATTAAAGTCTTCCACCGCGGCACTGCCAAGTTCGGCATGGATTTGGCTGGCTCCGGCAAATTCGAAGGGGGCGGTGTCGGCGCCAAGTTCGGCGGCGCCCTTTACCCCATCTACCGTGAGCGACATCTGGCCGCTCAATACAATCAACAGCCGGTCGTAACCGCTGAAATCACTGAAAGGGCCTGAGGCCTCGACCATGGCGCTGCTGAGACGAAAATCGAAGTCGCGTTCCGCCAGGCTTGCGCCCTTGGGATAGATCCACAGCTGGGTGCTGGTGCCCCCGGACCAGGTGCTGGTCTGGAATTCTGTGGCGGCAACCAGATGGGTCGGCATGATGTGTCCTTTAAATACGCATAGCTACAGGAATTTTTGAACGTACCAGCAGCTGGCGTGGATGTCGAGTCCTTGCTGCCTGGCCCAGTCCAGTCCGAAACGCACTAAACGTTCGGCCAGCCCCTGACCCCGTAGCTCCGGGGGCACAAAGGTGCGACTGAAGTCGATGGCATCACCACGGCGCTGATATTCAAGCCTGGCTTCCACTCCCTGGTGGCCAAGCAAAAACGCCTGTTGCTGTTGATCGTGCACTATGTCTTCCATGATTAAGCCTTGTTATTACCTTTGCGTTCGCGGGTGCGTTGTTCTTTATAGGTTTTGGCCGATGCCGGGATCGGGCTGACTTTGCCGGTTTCAAGCCACTTTTTCAGGCGGCCGGCATCGCCCAGATGGGTTTGCTTGCCGAAAGAGTCCAGCACCACAAAGGCCACATCCCGCTTGGCCATGCGGGTCAGCATAACCAAACAGTGGCCCGCGGCGTCTGTGTAACCGGTCTTGGTGAGGTTGATATCCCAGCTGTCTTTGTTGACCAGCCGGTTGGTATTGTAAAACGCCAGACTGTATCTGGGTTTGCCAAAGGTGACTGACTTACTGGGGGTAGAGGACAGCTCGCCCAGCAGTGGATAACTGCGTGCTGCCTGCAGCAACTTAACCAGATCCGCAGCCGTAGATACGTTTTTCTCCGACAGGCCGGTGGGCTCAACAAAGTGGCTGTTGCTCATGCCCAGCGCCTTGGCCTTGGCGTTCATGGCTTTCACAAAGGCCTTGTATCCACCGGGATAATGATGGGCCAGAGTCGTGGCGGCGCGATTCTCCGACGACATCAGGGTGAGCAGCATGGCGTCTTTGCGGCTTAAGGTACTGCCGAGGCGAATGCGGGAATACACATTATTCATCTCGGGATTTTCGGCAACGGTGACGGTGAGCTTCTCTTTGAGGGAGAGTTTGGCATCCAGAGTGACCATAGCGGTCATGAGTTTGGAGACCGAGGCTATGGGCATCACAGCCTCGGGATTGCTGGAATACAGCACTTCGTTGGTTTTGGTGTCGACCAACATGGCGCTGTAGGAGGCCAACTCCTGCTTGCTGGTCTCAGATTTGCTGGCGCCAAAGGCGCCGGGAGCGGCCATCAGGCCGAGCAGCATAAAGCTGCCGATGACACGGAATAATTTGGATTTCATGCGCGCTGCCAATAATAAGTGTTGTCGTTATTCTCATGCCATCTTCGTGGCAATAACCCAAGTGTAATCAAGGGTGAGACAATCACAAGTCAGCTAGGTTCGCTTTGCTGAAGATTTTTGAGCAAGGCCAGCATTTCGGACGGCATATCGGCTTTGCGTCCCAGTTTGAAGTCGAACATAACCGCAATGGAACTGCCTGTGGTGGTGATGGCCTGCTGGGCTTCGCTGAACACTTCATAGTGCAGGGTGAAGCGGTCCGGGTGTACGTCCGACACCCAAACGCCCACTTGCAGGGTGTCGGGATAGGTTACGGGGCGTTTGTATCTGGCCTGATTTTCGCTGATAACCGGCCCAAGCCCCTGGCGATACATGTTATCCAGTGGGAAGAAGCGACCAAAGAAATCGATACGGGCGGTCTCGAAATAGCGGAAATAGGCCACATTGTTAACGTGCTGCAGGGCATCCATTTCGCCCCAGGCAACAGGGATATGGCTGATGTGGGGGTGCTTGTCGGAATAGTTTTGCATGATTCAAACGCCTGTTTAATATTCGTTCGAGCTTAACAGGCACCGTGGGCAGGCTCAAGCAAAAAACAAAACGCCCCGCATGGCGGGGCATTTTCGAGGCAAAAGCCGCTGCAACATCTGTTGGCTCAGTCGAAGGCCAGCTCATCAAAGTTTTGGATGATGCGGTATTTACCGGTGCGAATGGCGCTGTCACGCACCATTTGACAGGTGATCATGCCAGCGGCTTCGGCGGCCTTGAGTTCGTCCACCAGATCCGACACAAACAGAATTTGCCTTGGCGTCAGGCTGATGGTGTTGACTATGTTGCAGTAGGCCTGTTTGTCCAGCTTGTTGCCGGTGCGGGTGTCAAAGTGGCCGTTGAACAGCTCGGTCAGATCGCCGCCGTCACTGTGGCCAAACAGCAGTTTCTGCGCATCGACGGAACCCGAGGAAAAGCTGTATACCCGCAGGCCCTGGGCACGGTAGCGCTTAATGGCTTCGATGAAGTCGGGGTAGATATGGCCTTTGAATTCACCCTTGCCATAGCCCTGTTTCCAAATCAGGCCCTGCAGGGTTTTCAGCGGCGTGACTTTGCGGTCTTCGGCAATCCACTGCACCAGAATCTCGGCCACGCGGGCCACATCGGCATCGGGTTCCAGCGCGATATCACGCACATCGCTCATGCAGTAATCCACCAATGGATTGTGCTGCTGTTCAGTCAGGAACTCGGCCATCACCTTGGCGGAGTAAGGGAACAGGGTTTCCTGAATAAAGTTGAGATCCGTGGTGGTGCCGGCGGTGTCTACGACTATGGCTCTGATACCCATGATATTGCTACTCCACTAACTGCTGCCAAAAGACAGTGCCCAAGATGCAGGCAGATCCTAAAGTGAATTGCGCCCCTTTGCCAGATAAATCGGTCAGTTGAACGGCTGAAATCGGCGTGGCACCGGCCCGGTTGCAGACTTTTCACTTGCGATGCCCTGGCTGCTACTTTAGCTTGAGCTGCAATAAGGATGAAAAATCACCAATAAAGGAAATTCAATGAGAATAATCATCACCTTATTGCTTGGCAGCTTGCTGAGTATCAGTGCTTTGTCGCCGCAGGTTCAGGCGGCAGAAGGCCCATCGTCAGACTCGCTTGAGGTTCGCTCGCCACTGCTGGGGGACGAGCCCGCCACCTTCACTATCACCCTGCCTGCAAACTACGGCGAAGATAAAACCCAGAAATACGTGCTGATGCTCGACTGGCATCCCCGCGCGCAGCCGCTGCTGGCCGGAATGCAGGACTGGATGAGCCACAATGGCGGCTGGCCCTGGGTTGAAACCATAGTGATCACCCCGCCCAACGGCCATCAAGGTCTGGGCATGCTTAAATCGGCGGCCATAGAAACCGGCGATGAAGCGCTGCTGGATTTCGTTGAAAACTCACTGTTGCCCGCTGTTGAAGCCAAATACCTCAGCAATGGCTTTAAAATAGTCAGCGGCTTTACCGGCAATGGTGGCCTGGTGCTGTACTCACTGCTGCACCGTCCGGCGCTGTTCAACGGTTATATCGCCATCAGTCCAGTGCTGAGTGACGACTTTGCCAAGCTGCAATCACAGGCGAAAACCCGGCTTAAAACCCTGGATAAGTCCCTCGCAGGTAAGACGCGCTTTTTGCAAATATCCACCAGTGACAGTGATTTCGAGAGTGGCGAGTTGGGCGCCTTCGCCGAGTTTGAAACCCTGCTCAAGGCCAAGGCGCCAGAAAGCCTTAAATGGCAAAGCCTCAGATTCGATGGCACTTATTACATGACTCAGCCGGTGCTGGGCGTTGCCCACGGCATAGAGTTTGTGTTCGACGATGTGCATAAGCCACTCGCTGCCGACAGCGCCGTCAGCCAGCAGGGTGTGGCGGCAATCCTTGCTTATTATCAGCACCTGTCCAGGGATGTGTATGGCTTTGAGGTCTCGGCGGAAGGTACGCTCACGGCACTCGCCAAAGCCTCTTTGCCGGACGCCCCGCAGCAGGCCATGGCCGTGCTGACCGAGGCCGCCGCCGCTTTGCCGAAGAACCACAGCCTCAAGTTTGAACTTGCCACCATTCAGGCATCTCAGGGTAAAAACGCTGCAGCTGCCAAGCAGCTCGAACAGGCGTTGGCGCTGACCGACCATCCCTACTGGCAGCATCATTACCAGCGGATGCTCACCCAGCTACAGGCCAGTAAAGAGGGGAATGCCGTAACCCTGAGCCTGAGAGAGTAAATCTCTGGCACTTGTGGTGATGAGCGTCAACTCAGCAATATCGGTCAGGTAGAATTTGGCGGGTTTTGGCACACTGACGTCGTTGAATGCGGTAGGGTAGGCGCAGGTCTGTGCCAGTAAGGGATAAGATGAAACTGAAACAACAAGAGCTCGATGATCTTATAACGGCCAGCCTCTCGGATGCGCTGGACCCGAGGCTGAAGAGGGTGTGCGAGCATATCGCCCACCATCTGGATGACTCCTTGGATCTGGATACCCTGAGTCGGGTGGGGCATTTGTCGCGGTTTCACTTTCATCGACTGTTTGCGGCCGGGCTAGGCATCCCGCTGGGGCGTTTTGTGCAGTTGCAGCGGCTGAAGCGGGCGTCGTTCCGGCTCGGATTCGAGCATTCCATGCGGGTGCTCGATATTGCGCTGGAGGCTGGCTTTGACAGCGCCGAGGCTTTCAGCCGTGCCTTTAAGCGCGAGCTTGGCCTGAGCCCTTCGGCATTTCGACAGACACCTGACTGGGCGCAGTTGCACTCGGTTATGGACAGTATCAAAGTGCCCCAGCAAGGGTTAACAGGAACCGATATGGACATAAAACTGATTGAGATGCCAAGCCTGGCCGTGGCCTGGCTGGAACACAAGGGCAACCCGGCGCGGGTGCTCGATACCAGCGCGCGTTTTATCGAGTGGCGCAAGCAAACCGGGCTGTCACCTATTGCCAGCTCGCGCACCTTTGGCATTCCCAATGGCGACCCATCGACCATGGCGCCGGATGAGTTTCGCTTTAAAGTGGCGGGTAGTGTCAAAGCAACCGTGCCTGCCAATCCCCAAGGTGTGGAGAATGGTGAAATCGCTGGTGGACGATACGCCGTTATCCGCCACCTCGGTAGCCATGCCACCATGGATGCCAGTATTTACGGTTTTTTCCGCGACTGGCTGCCCCAAAGCGGCGAGACTGTGCGTGAGGCGCCGCTGTTTTTCGAGTACCTGAACTTTGTGCATCAGGTGGACGAGTGTGACCTTATCACCGACATTTTTGTGCCACTGAACTAAATCGCCCAATAACCGAGTCGCCAAAGAGCTGATCCACCAAAGAATCGAGTGCGCCGCTGCACTTAGTGTTTGCCAGCGCTGATGGCGCGGAGGCGCTATGGTGAGCGGCGGCACTGCTAAACCTGTGGCTGCATGAGGCCTGCGATGGCTGATACAAAATGAGATAAAAGTTGGAACCTTGATCAATCTCAAATGATAATTATTATCATTAATGTATCCTGTGTGGGTTTTCAGTAGCCCAACAGGAGTAATAGTGGTGAAGCTTTCATATTTAGCCAGCGCGCTGGCAGTGGTGATGGGGACCATATCCCCGTTCGTGGTGGCCGATGAAAAAAATTCGGCGGCAAGTGCCGAAACCGAGGTTGAGCGCATCACGGTGACCGGGGTGCGTCAGCGCCTTGAACAGGCGGGTACCTTGGCCGACACCATCATGAAGACCGAAGTCATCAGCGCCGGCAAAATTGAAGACAAAAATGCCGTCAATCTCACAGAGGCCATCGACAATACGCCTGGCGTCAAGGTGTCCAACGAGTGCTCAATGTGCGGTGTAAAACGCATCATGCTCAATGGCATGCGCGGTGAGCACACCACAATTCTGGTGGATGGCATGCCGGTGCACACCATGATTTCCGGTTATTACGCGGTAGATGCTATTCCAACCACGGGCATTGACCGGATTGAAGTGGCCCGCGGTGCCGGTGCTTCGCTGATTGCGCCCGAGGCCATTGGCGGTACCATCAACGTGATAAGCGCCGAGCCGACCGAAAACGGTGCCGAGGTGGATATTGCTGCTGGTGAAAACGGTTATCGCAAACTTGCATTGCTCGGAAAAGGGGTGAGCGAGGATGGTAGCACACGCGCGACTTTGGTGGCCCAATATGACGACCGGGATCAGGTCGATGTCGACAACAATCTGGTGAACGAAGCACCGCAGCAGGAAAACCGCAGCATCACTGCCCGCCTGTCGCAAGATATTGGTTACGATGACAACCTTGTGCTGCGCCTTGCCAATATTCGCTCTGAGATTTTTGGCGGCCCCATGCTGGGCAAAACCTTTGCCGATGGTGAGGCGGGCGGCATAGGCGGCATTTTGGCCGCCTATGATGGAGAAGGCTCAGCCACCCAGGACCTGTTTGCCGAGGGTGATGTACGAAAGCGCTTCATTGGGAAGGCATGGGAGACCACAGAGTGGATAGATACCGAGCGCAACGAGGCTTCGCTGGGTTGGCTGCACGAGTTTAACGACAGCTGGAACAGCCATGTCACCGTCAGCTACGCGGATCATCAGCAAGACTCCTTCTACGAGGGATTTGACTACCGTGCCAAAGACACCATGTGGTTTACCGATATCCGTATCAACCACAGCCTGACCGACAATCAGCTGCTGACCTTTGGCGGTGACATTCGCACCGAAGAGATGCGTTCACACTCGCTGGCGGGGTCGGCTAACCCGGATTATGTCTCTGATTCCTTTGACTATGACTCACAAGGCATCTATTTGCAGGATACCTGGCAGGCAACTGACAACCTTGAAATCGCCGCCGCGCTGCGCTACGACCGTGTCAGTGCCGACTTTGTCGACCCGGCAAAACCGGGCGTGGAGTTGGATGAGTCGCTACTGTCGCCCCGTATTGATATACGTCTAGGACACAATGACCAGTGGACGTCGCGGCTCTCGGCCGGACGCGGCTACCGCGCGCCGCTGTCGTTCTTCGAAACTGACCACGGCATTCTCGATGGCAGTCTCGGATTTGATATCGACATCGACGAGCTGGAAATTTCCCATTCGGCCACCTATGCCCTCAGTTTTGAAGGCGATCGCCTCACTTCCACGGCATCGCTGGCCTGGACCGAGGTCGAGCATCTGGCTTACCTCACCACCAATGCGCAAGGGATCCCACTGCTGACCCAACTCGATCAGAAGGCATCCGTGATCACCACCGATCTGGCGCTTGGCTATAAGGTCAGCGATGATCTCACGCTAAATTTTACCGGCGAGGTGTTCAGCTATGACTCGGTGTTTGAGTCTTCCTACTCGATAGCACCGGTGGAAGAGCGCATCACACTGGATATGGACTGGGACTTTGAGCCATGGGAGCTATACGCCAGCCTGGTGTGGGTCGGCAGCCGCGATCTGGCCAAATACGGTTACGAGGGCTACAACCGCCTCGATGCCATGGGGCAAGTGGTTGCCGAGTCGAAAAAAATCACCGAGGCACCGGCTTACTTCACCCTGGATATGCGCGCCAGCTACCAGATGAACGATAACCTGTCGCTTTACGCCGGGGTCAGTAACCTGCTGGATTACACCCAGGCCGGCGATGAAGACACGCCATTGTTCTTCGATGCTGATGGCGGCTTTGACGTTGGCTACATCTACGGGCCGTTGCGTGGCCGCGAGATCTATGCCGGTTTGAAGATGGAGTTCTGATGCGGCGACTGATGCTGTTGGCGTTGCTGATTGGCATCTTGAGCCCGGGCCAGCCGGTCCGGGCCAATGTGCTTGGCGACTACCATTACCAAAACCTGCGTGGTGGCGAGGATGGCAGCCTGGCTGGCTTTGAGGGCAAGCCAACGCTGCTGATGTTTTTCGAGCCCGAGTGCCCCTGGTGCGTCAAGCAGGCCAGCAGTTTGCAACGGCATCGACCAGAGTGTGTGATTAACCAACTGGCGCTGGGCATCAATGCCGACCGCCACAGCCTCAAGCGGGCACTGCTGCGGCTTAACTTTCCCCATCCCGCCTACAAGGCGCCGCCAAAGCTGCTCAAAGACATGGGTGGCATTCCCGGCACACCTGTTATCCTGCTGCTGGGTAAACGCGGTGAGCTGCTGGCCGGGGTGCGTGGTTTTACCGAGGCAGACAAGCTCTACGCCAGGCTGTGTCAAACCCGGTCGTAGAACTGTCAGGGCTTGGTTATTACAACCGCTGGCGAATCGCCTGCAGCAGCGCCTCGGTTGACCAATCCAGGCCGTTGTACGGCAGGTCAGGGGCGTAGTATTCGCCGTTGCCGCGGCTGCGGTTCACATACACCTTGTTGGGAATGATCACCGCCCCAAGGCCGGATGAAAACGCTTCGGTGCGGATATCCATGTAGGTCGAATCGGCGCTGCTGGGGGCGCCAAACAGCCGGGTGTTGTCAAACAGCTTGAACGCATCCAGCGCATCCAGGCAGGCACTGGCGCATTGGCCCGGCACCAGCGCTATCACCGCCGTGGTCAGCGGCGCAATATCTTCAGGCAGTTCTTTCATGGCATCGGCCATGCTCATTGCTTTAACCTCATCCTTTTGCTTGAAAAAGGGCTCGTTCTGCCTGAGCGCTGTCGCCATGCCGCTGGCGGCCTCGGTGAAATACGGCAGGTATTCGGTTTGCCCCTCGGTTTGAAGCTCCTTAACCACGCCCTTAACATATTCAGTGTTGCCGGGGGATGCCCGCCACCAGACCTGAGTGGCCGCGCCTCGGGCTTCGAGACGCCGTGACACTCTGCCATCGCCCCACAAGGCCTTGGCGATACGTTCACTCCATAAAGAGGAACCGCCCTGATTGTGGCGCAGGTCGAGCACTATGGCTTTTGCCTGCTGGAGTTTGTCCCGCTGCGCTGTGAGTTCACTTACCAATTTGTTATAGGCGGCTATATCGTTTTCATCCGGGGTGAAGGTGGGCATGGCTACCCAGGCGATATCCTTATGCCAGCTAAGCCCCACGGGAAGCCTGTCGCCATTGAAGTCGGCCTGTAGTGCCTCGAGTGCTGCTTCCGGCCGTACGGACCAGCTCAGTGTGAGGCTCAGCTTGCCCTTGGTGGTATCAAACTCACAGCGCTCGGGGAGGGAGATAAAGGGATTGCCATAGTCCGCCAGTACCCGGTGGCCGAAGCGCCACTTATGGCCGGGCTGCTGTTTTTCGCCCTGAAATTGAAATACCCGCTCATCGAACAGTGTATCGACGGATTTGCCGTCGCAGCCCAGTACCTTATCGCCGCGCTTAAGCTGTGGCAGGTCGCTGTAAGACACCCGCAGGGAGTCGCCGCGCCAGACGGTGTTGAACCCGGGCCAGCGGGTTTGCGGAACATCCGCATCTTCAATGTTGGCGTAGGCACCCGCGTGGCCGTCCTGCAGTCCGGTGCTGAAACGACCGATGACCGCCTTATAGCCGGTGGCGTCAGTCACTCTGGGTATCAATGCCAGCGCATCGTTGCGCGCCTGTTCGAGCTGGGCACCGAAGCCGGGGTTGAGTGGGTCGAACATGCCGGGGTGGTTGTCGCGGGTTATCTGAAACGCCGCGTCGATATCGGCTTTGGCCGTGCTGGCCCACTCGACGGCGGTTTGCGGCAGTTTTGGCTCGGCGGCGGCAGCCAATAGGGGGAGCAGGGCAGAGAGACTGACGGCGATTTTGGTCATCGATACTTTATTTATCGATACTTGGGTTTCAGATATTGAGGTTTTCATGAGCCTTCCTGGCTTATTTTTCAGTGCTTTATCAGAGAAGCCTAATCTATCCGGCTTACCATGATTTACCAAGCATTAAGTCATTAAGCATAAAGTCGCCAGGCGAAAACATGGTCTTTTTTGGGGCAGTAGCGATAGTGACAACTGACACATGTTTGGCCTCAGTATTGGCTCTAAGCTGGCAGCAGATTAATGGCAAATCCGGAGGGAACCATGAAAGCCGCATATCTGCTTCTGCTATTGCCCCTGTGTGGTTGTAACAGCGAGTCGCTGGAAACCGCCAACTTCGGCTTAAGCTATTTCAAAAACAAGTATCAACTTATCAACGCCACTGACCATGAGTTGAGCTTTCATATCGCCAACTTTGACCTGCACGGGCATGAGCGTGACCCGGCGAGCAGCAAGTACCACTACAAGACGCTGCTGGCTGGCAACCCGGCCGAAACCATTAGCCACGAAGTGAACGTGGAGGAGCGCATCAGCGCCTATGTTGTCGCAACCGGTAAGTCGCTGAGCGCCAAAACCACTCTCAAGGTGAAACGGGATCGCCGCTATCATTTTCTGGCCTGGCAGGGGGATGGCCCGCTGGATGTCAGGGTATTTCCTATGGAACGCAAGGATGTAAACAGCGAGTTTTCACTGCGGATATTTGCCGCCGATGCGCTCAGCCTCAAGGTAGATGGCAAAGACTACAGTCTCAGTCGCGGTGAGCTGAAAGGGCGATTCATTTTGCAAAACTGTGCTGGCACTATCGAAGTGAATAACATTGCGGTAGATGTGTGCGATGGCTCCCTCGGCAGCTCCTACTTGCTGGTCATTGACAAGCTGGGCCGCAGAGGGCTTTATCAAGAGTTGTGATAAACAAGGACGTGACTATGGACGTGTTACAACGCGGTCAGCAAGGACGGGGTCAGCAAGGACGGGGCTGGCGACAAGGGTGGCTGCAACGGATTTGGCAGCAACCGGATATGCCAAACCGCGCTGCGCCGGAAAGCCCGGGGCATATTTTGCTGTTGCTGCTGGTGTGTGTACCTGTGCTCTGGTACACGCTAAGTCAAATCTGGATCGGCCAGGATTTACGCTTTGCCATGGCACCAATCCCCGCCACTGTACTGGTGTGTGGTTTGACGTTGGTATTTGCCTACGCCAATGCCACCGCCATGCCGCCATTGCGGCGGCTGATGTTTCAGGTACCAGCCATGCTGGCGCTGATGCTGCTGGTCGCCAACGGCGTTGTCCTGATCCTGAGCATTATTCTGATAACTAACCTGCCCAGTGTGATGACGCTGCGCCGCTGCATTGCCGTGGCCATCGCCCTGCCCATGCTTTACGTGGCCTGTACTGACCTGGAGTACCGTTGGACCAACGGTGTTCTCTACAGCGCCTATAACCTGTTTGCTCTGCGGCTGTCCTGGGCCAACTTAAAAGAAAGCCAGGCCAATGAGGCCAACCGTCAACTGCTGCGGGAACTCGGCGCAACCCAAACCTTATTGGCGGATACCGCCAAGCGCGACGAGCGGCTACGGATTTCCCGCGACCTGCACGACATAATGGGCCACCGCCTGACAGCGCTGAATTTGCAACTGGAGCTGATGCGTCAGCTCGGCGGCCAACCGGATCCGGTTCAGCTCGATAAAGCCAAAACCCTGGCCGAAGACCTGATGGCTGACGTGCGCCGGGCGGTGTCGGATATCCGCAGCCTGTCGGGGTTGGATCTCAGTCAGAGTTTGTCGGCGCTGGTGGATGATTGCGACAAGCCCAGGGTGAGCCTCGCCATCGATGACAAGGTGCGTTGCGCCAATGCCGCTGTGGCTGAGCTGTTGCTGCGTGCGACACAGGAAGCCATCACCAATATCCGTCGCCACAGTCAGGTAAGCGAATGCCGTGTGAAGATCTGGCGCGACCATGCCTTCGTGTATTGGCAGGCCAGTGACAACGGCGCCATGATTAACACTCTTGAGCCCGGCAATGGTCTCAAGGGCATGCGTGAGCGGGTGGAAGCACTGGATGGCGAACTGGACATTGCCTGCGGTCTGGGGCTGACGCTGACTATCAGCCTGCCACTGACGCTGGTGGAGGGGGCATGACGGACATTTGTGCAGTGCAGCCCGTGTCCGGCAAGCCGGGCGAGGGCGGTGTTAAGGTGATGGTGGTCGATGACCAGCTGTTGGTGCTCGAAGGCCTGTGCAGCCTGTTGTCGCTTCATGGTGGCATTGAAGTGGTGGCCAAAGCCACCTCGGCTGAGGCGCTGACGGATGCCCTCGCCGCCAGCGGCGCAGAGTTGCTCATCATGGATGTGCGTATGCCGGGGCTGTCAGGCATAGAGGCGCTGAGGCTGCTACGTGAGCAGGAGCGCCTTGCTGGACGCGCACCTATCCCGGTGCTGATGTTGTCGACCTTCGATGAGCATGAGCTGGTACTTGAAAGTTTGCGGCTGGGGGCTCAGGGATACTTGCGTAAAGACATCAGCTTTCAAAGCCTCACCGAGGCTGTGCTGAAGCTCGCGGCAGGCAAGCGCCATATTCAACCTGCTGTCACCGCTGGAGTGGTGAGCCGCGCCGAGCTGGAGTCCATCAATCGTGACCTGCCGTACACGCCGCTGTCGGATTGTGAGCTGGATGTGCTGCGGCTGCTGGCGGCGGGCTATTCCAATGTGGAAATCGCCTCGGCGCTGTTTAAGTCCCGTGGCACCATCCGTAATCAGGTGTCGTCCATTCTCACCAAGCTGGTGGCCCGCGACCGCACCCGCGCGGTGCTGCGCGGCATCGAGCTTAAGCTGCTGTAACCGTGATTTTTAGCGGGTGCGTGCCTCAGCTATCCAGCCAGCGGCGGAATTCGGCGCTGCGGGTCTTGCTGGTAATAAGGGGTTCATCGAGGCAGGAAAGATACACAGCCAGGGTATCTTTGCCATAGTTTTCAAATCGTTCGATAAAGTTGATGTTCACCATATCGCTGCGGCTGATGCGAAAGAACACCTCAGGGTTGAGCTGGGTTTGCAGTTCGTTGATGGAGCCCGAGGTGAGCATATGATGCTCGCCGCTGGTGTCGCAGGCCATCACCACCCCTCCGGAGGTGCGAAAACAGGCCACATCAGCAAGCGCCAATACCTGCATCCCCTGGGCCTTTTTCAGCAGCAGCCGACTCTTGTAATGGCCGGTTTTGGTGGTGGCCCTGGCGGCGAGACTCAGTTTGAGCTGCTCGAAGTTGGCCATGGCTTCGCTGAAACGCTTGAAGGAAAAGGGCTTCAGCAGATATTCGATGCCCTGATTGGCAAAGGCCTGCATCCAGTATTGCTCGTAGGAGGTGGTAAAAATCACCGGGCAGGGCAAATCCAGCGCCTGCATGGCGGTAAATACCTGACCATCCAGCAACTCCACATCGGAAAATATCAGCTCAGGCGCTGCTATCCCCTGTGGCTGCTCAAAGAAGCCAATCACCTCATCCACCCGTGACAGCACCGCCAGCACCTCGGCGCCGTCGAAATAGCGCTCGATATAGCCTATCAGTTTCTCTGCTGCCAGCGGCTCGTCTTCAATGACCAGGATTTTCACGGCTTCTCCCTGTGTGATGACCGCCTGTCAGGCAGCGGTGTGAGTTGTGGCGGCGGTTTGTGGCACGACGTTGTTTTGTGCCTTTGATGCCGCCGCGCTTTGTAATGGAATGGTAATGCAAAACTCGCCTTCGTCCTTGGTTACCCGAATGTCCCGGCCGCACAGGCTCAGGCTGCGGGCGGAAAGATTGGCAAGTCCAAGGCCGCTGGAAGTCGGTTTAAACGCCTTTTCACGCATCGGGTTGCGGATTTGGATTTCGCCCTCACGGACCAGCACCCTGATGGGCAGCGGCGCGGCGCTGTCACCCTGATTGTGCTTCAGGGCATTTTCAAGGGTTAACTGCAGGGTGCAGGGCGGCAGCAGTTGACTGAGGGCTGCGGCATCCTGGGTGAAATCCGGCAGCTCCAGCCGATAGGCGCCATTGAAGCGAATATCCAAAAGCGCCATATAGTCCCGGGCAAAATCGAGTTCCTGTTGCAGCGGCACCAAAGGCCGCTCCCGGTTTTCCAGCACATAGCGGTAGATATCGCAAAAGGTGTGCAGAAACTCCTCGGCTTCGTCCGGATCTTTACTGATAAGTGCCGACAATACATTGAGATTATTGAATAAAAAGTGCGGGTCCAGCTGAGCCTGCAACAGGGCAACCTGACGTTCGAGGGCGAGTTTTTTCTCCCGCTCAAGCGCCACGGCTTGCTGCTGGTGGTTGTCCAGCACCTTAAGCATCAGAGTAACGCCGCCCACCATCAGGTGCAGCGCCAGATTGGTGGCAATGGACAACAGCAGGTGGTAGCCATCGATATGCTGCAAACCGGCGGCGATTTCGATGGGCAGAGTCGCGGTGCTCATCAGCGCCGCAAAGGCGATGGCGGAAACCAGATACACCTTGATGTAGTGGCTCGGGCGGGGGCTGAGCCCTTGGCCTTTGCTTAGCAGCTGATAGCATTTGAGGGTCAGCCACTGAGCCACAAAGGATTGCAGTGCAATCCAGATGGGGGCATCAAAATGCACCACCAAAGGCGCATCGGGGCCGGTTCTCAGCAGGGCGGCGTAAAAGGCCACCGCCAGTGAGAATGCAATAATTGCGAGAATGTTGAGTAGCTTAGCCATTGCCATTAGTGAGTCCCTTCAGGAAGGCGGAGTATAACCTGACCTTTTTCGTCGAGGAACTCCAGCTTGGCTTCGCCGCTTTCGGTCACGACCATCTGGATGCGTTTGTTGCCATCGGTGTCGTGCAGCTGCAACTTGGCATCGCCATTGAGGGTGCCGTAAAAGGCGCGGTAGGTGCCAAGCTGCTTGTCTTTCTCAAGCTGGGCGTAAATGGCGTCGGCCGTGGCAGTGTCGCCGGCTTTGCTCGCTGCGAGATAGTCACGCACCCTGGTGAAATCCATATCTTCATTGCTGCGGTCCATCACTGTCAGGCCGCTAAGTTGATAATCACCCTGTTCTATGTGCTGCATCATCAGGGTTTGGTCCTGGTTGTAGCGGTCAAAGCTCATATGCAGGCCGTGGTCTACCTGGCCATCTTTCTTCTGGCCGCGGAACACAAAACCGCCGTTTTCGGTGCCTTCGTCGTTGTAGAAAATCATGCCGGGGCGGGCTTCTTCGCTGCGCCATACTTCCTTGCCGTACTTGTCGACCCCGGGGGAACGCTCGGAGTTGGCCAGCACCATGCGGTTAAAGCCGCTCTTTTCGACGATGTTGATCCGCTCCACCGAGATTTCATCGAACACCTTGGGGGCGTTCGCCTGATACAGCTGCAATCCGCCGAGGGCAACAAGGCCGCCCAGCAGCACGCCATTGATGAGTTTTTGCCTTGAAAGCTGTTTTTCTAATTTATTGAGTGCGTTATCCATTGTTGGCTCCGTGAATTTATCGGTTGCGACTGCATCGCCGCTGTTGTTGGAGCCAGAATAGGCAAACAAAAACCCCCGCTACAGTGAGAAACCCTGAGCGGGGGGAATTTGCCGATAAGCGGGGGAATTGGCGGTTAAAAGGTTAACCGCGTTTTTGCAGCACGAAGAACTGATAACCAAACTGGCCGAGGAAGCGGCTGAAAATATCAAGCTCCCGCTGCACATTGGCTAACGCCTGCGAGCCTGCCAGCTGCCTTGAAACCTCATCAACTCTCGCGGCGAGAGGGCCGGTAAAGCTCTGCCAGGCCTCATTACTCAGGCTGAAGCTATCTATAACCTCAAAGCCTGCCGCCTGCATCTGCGCCTTTCTGGCCTCGACCGAGGTCATGGCGGGGTAGTCCTGCTGCCAGAAGGATACGGCCTCAGGGTCTTTGTCGTCTGTCAGCCACACCAGATCGCTGAGGACCAGCACGCCGTTATCGACCAGCAGCTTACGCCATGACTTGAGCGCCTGTTCGACCCCCATGATATAGGCGCTGCCTTCGGCCCAAATCAGATCGGCGCTGGCCGTCGGCAGAGGGATGTCCGTCATGCTGGCGCACAGGGTACAGACCCGGCTGGTTAGGCCGCTGTGCTGCAGCTGCTGTTGCAGCTCGGCCAATGCACCTTCTTCGTTGTCGATGGCGGTGATGCTTGCCTGGGTGTGCCTGGCCAGTACCCGGGTCGCCAAACCCTTGCCGCAGCCGATGTCGAGAATGCGCGTTGGTGTCAGTGGCACGGCGGCCAGCGCTTTTAAGGTATCCGCCTCGCTGCCCGGTGCCCAACGCGTCAGTGGGGCGAAAATGTGCATAAAGTCGGCCATAAATTTGTCGTGTTCGTTCATATCTTTAGATAACCATGTCAGGTGCAGCGCTTCTTTTTCACTGAAGCCCTGGGTTTGTAACCAATCCAGATGCGCCTCGGGCGCTTCTTTTGTGAGGGACTCGTGCCACGCCTTCAAATCACCTTCGCCCAGAAGGGCTGCCAGCAATGTCCGCGAAGCCTGCTTTTGGGCAATCTCGGCATCCAATTCGGCTAGCCGGGTTTGCAGCAGTTCCCTGTCGAACCGCTCATCGAGGCAGGCCAGACACTCTTTTAAGGTGAGGCCGCCGGCCTGCAGTTTTTGGATCAGGGTCAGCCGTTGTACGTCTTTTTCGCTGTATACCCGGTAGCCGTTATCCAGCCGTTTGCCGTGAATAAGCCCCTGTTTCTCGTAGTAGAGCAGGGTTGAGCGCGACAATCCCAGCCGCTTTGCCAGTTCTGAAATGCGTAATGCCATCTGCTTTGTCTCTAAGTCCTGATAAGAGAACTTAAACTATGAAGCTGTAGACAGGTCAACGGTGTGGTCGCGATTTTTTTAAATATGACCGGCAGCAATTGACGTGGTGCGAAAACGCAACAGGGATGTCGAAAAACTATCCACCTGTATTGCGGCGCAGCTTTGTTAGCATGGGCCATAGCGTTTCAGCCAAGGTGGCCTGGTTGGTGGCCGCCAATTGACAACAACCCCCATTCGACAATCGGCTCCATTAAGGATGATGTGATGAACCCAAAACTGATAATGCCCTCACTTGGCGGAAGTTACAGATGGCTGCTGGCATTGGCACTGCTTGGCACAAGTCACTTGGCGCTGGCCCTGCCGGGGCTGATTGATTACTGCGCCGCCGATACCTTTCAGGTGACCGACAGTGAGGTGGCCGGTGGTAAGCAATCCATGCCGCCGTCCCTAACGACTGCTGATAACACGGCAGTGGATGACAAGGCCGAAATTGCCCAGCTGTTCGAGCACTATATGGCCAAATACAACCACTACCTGGCTACCGGCAAGCTGGATTCGACTCCTGTGCTGTACCGGCCGCAGCTGATGCTGATGTCAAACAATCGCGCTCCGGCGGTGGCCAGTGAAGCCGAGTTTTCAACCCAAATTCAGGGCTTTTTGGATAGCCTCAAGGCCAAGGGCGTTGCCAGGGTGCGTTGGCAAAAGGTGGATGTAAGGCTGCTGGACAGCCAACTGGCACTGGCGAGCAACGTGGCCGAGCGCTTTCGCGCCGATGGCTCGCGCTACAACCTGGTGGGCGCCACTTATCTGCTCAGCAAGCAGGATGGCCACTGGCAAATTGCCGCCTTTGCGGTGCACGACGACAAGGGCGCCTTCCCGCTGAACTGAAAGCTTTGCTCACATTGCTGCTGTTTTCATCGCCGCCATAAGGGGTTACCTTGATGGCTGGCGTTGGGCCTGTGGATGAGCGAATGGATAATTGGGATGACTACCGGGTAATACTGGCATTGGCGCGGGGGCAAAGCCTGCGGGCGGCGGCAAAGCTGCTGTCGATGAACCATGCCACTGTGTCGAGACGGCTGGCGGCGCTGAACCACAGGTATGCCGCGCCTGTGTTCGAGACGTCCCCCAAGGGCTTGCAGCTGACGCCTCTGGGGCAAAGGTTGCTTGAGGCAGCCCAGCAGATGGAGCGGCTTATCCAAAGCAATCGCCGTGATGAACTGGCTGCCACAGATGCACTGCAGGGCGACATTCGTCTATCGCTTCCCCCCGCGATTGCCCAGTGGCTGCTGCTGGATGAGCTCAGCGCGTTTCAGCAGCAATACCCGCAGATCCGCTTGCAGATCCATTGCTCCTACGCGCTGGCGAGCCTCGATAGCTGTGAAGCCGATATCGTAGTGCGGGTGTCAAACAGCCCGGATGAGCATTTGGTGGGACGGCGGCTGTTCCCCATTTGGCTTGGTTATTATTGCCGCCCCGACTATCTGCAGCGGCCCGCCGCCGAGCTTGGCTGGATAACGGCGCCAGGCACGGCGGACTGGATTGCCGAATCGCCTTATCCGAACGCCGGGGTTGCTTTGGTGCTGGATGATTTGGTGCTGCGTCATCAGCTGGCGGCTGAAAGTGGCGGCCTGGTACGCGGGGCCTGTTACATCGCCGACCAAACGCCGCAGTTGCGACGCATTGGTGATGGTACGCCTTATCCGTTTCAGGACATCTGGTTGCTGACTCACGAAGACCTGCGGGCCGTGCCGCGCATCCGGCTGTTGATGGACTATCTGGCAGACTGCTTGCAGCGCAAGCGCGATCTGATAGAAGGGCGTTCAGGCAAATAGCCGGCGCCGCAAACCGCTTGAGCACAGCGCGAAACGGCTTGCAGCGACTCAACTTTCACACCACAAATTGCTCCACTTCCCCCTTGAGGCTGGCGCCGAGATTGGCAAGGTCGCTGCTGGCCAGCGCATTCTGCTGGGCGTTTTCGGTCACAGCGGCAATGCTTTCGTGGAATTCGGTAATGCTTTGGGTGATTTCGGCTATCACTGTCGACTGCTCTTCGGTGGCGCTGGACACCTGGGCATTCATCAGCACTATTTCGTTCATCTGCGCCTGGATCTGGCTGATGATAGCTGAAGATTTTTCAGCCTTTTCCATACTGCTTTGGGCACTTTGCTCGGCATCGGCCATCTCTTTTACTGCCCGCTCCGACATCGACTGCAAGCGGCCAATCATCTCACTGATGCTCTCGGTGGCCTTTTGGGTGTCGTGTGCCAGCTGCCGCACTTCGTCTGCCACCACCGCAAAACCCCGGCCGGAGTCACCGGCGCGGGCGGCCTCAATGGCGGCGTTCAGTGCCAGCAGATTGGTTTGCTCGGCCACGCCACGGATCATCAACACCACCTGATTTATTTCATTGCTTTGCTGGTTAAGATCCTGAATAAGCTTGCCATTGGTCAGCACTGTGGTGGCAAGTACATTCACTGAATCTATGCTTTCGCGAATGGCCGTGGTGCCTTCGCGGGTCAGGGTTTCTACGTCGCCTGCGCGGGAGGAGGTGCTGACGGCATTTTGCGATACCTCGTGAATGGCGGCATTCATTTCGGTCACGGCACTGGCGATAAGGGTGGTTTGCTGGCTTTGCTGCTCCGAGGTGGCGGCCATCATATTGCTGATGGCGCTCATTTCTTCCGAAGCCGAGCTTAAGGTCATCACACCTGAAAGAATGTTATTCACCAGATTTTGCAGCTTGGCGACCATGGCATTAAATGCCTCGCCGATTTTGGCCAGTTCATCTGTGCCTTCCAGACGCACCCGCACCGTGAGGTCGGCACTTTTGGTGATATGGGAGATGGTATTGCCAAGCTCGGTCAGCGACTTGTTGATGCTGCGAAACACCACAACCCCAATCACGCCGAGCAGGAAAATCATCCCAACCACGCTGCCGATAATGATCTGACGACTGAGCTGGGCGTTTTTATCTCCCTGCTGTTTAAGCTCCCGGCTCATTTCCAGCTGCTTTTCCATCAGGCCTTTAATTTGGTCACTCAAGGGTTTGCTCAGCGCGAACAGGTTGTCGATTTGTGATTTGGAAACCGGCTGACCATTGATGCTGTCTTTAAGCTCGGAAAGAAAGTTGCTGAATGCCTCGATATCGGGGCTTATCGCCACAATCATCTGATTTTCCAGCGGTCCATGATCCAAGGCCCTGTATTTGTGCCATTCCGACATGCTGTGCGCCAGAGTAAGGTCCAGCTCTTTTTTTAGATCGTAGCTTGCCAGTTTTCCACTGAAATTGCTGTACACCAGCTTGGGAATAGTCACAACCAAGTCATTCTTTACAATGGAGATTTCGTGCATGGGGATAACCCTCTGCTCAAACATCTCATCGATTTCATGTTGCAGTTTGCCAAGCTCAAAAATGACAAAGGCCCCAACCAGCGCAAACACCAGCAGTGGCAGAGAGACGATAAGCAGGATGCGTTGTTTCACGGTCAAAAACAGAAGCATGGGATCCCTTCCTGGACTATTTCTGGTGAATTTTTCATCTGTTAAGCCTAGCAGTGCCTAAGGTGCCTTGCAGGGTTTCGGCCGTGCTTTCAGCCACTGGTGTTTGCGGAGCAAACCGTCTGCAAACCCAGGGCGCGAGCCCTGTCAGCAACTATACTGAACAGGATCCTGTAAGGAGGTCGTTATGCCTAAATTCATCATCGAAAGAGATTTACCGGGCGCCGGTGGTTTATCCGCGGCAGAGTTTCGCGAAGTCTCGCAAAAGTCCTGTTCAGTGCTGGAAGAAATGGGCCCCAAGGTACAGTGGGTCGAGAGCTTTGTTACCCCGGATAAGGTGTACTGCGTTTACATCGCCCCGGATGAGCGCCTCGTACGGGAACACGCAGAGCGCGGCGGTTTCCCGGTAACCTCGGTGAGCGAGGTCCGGCGCATGATAGACCCGACCACGGCGGAATAGCGCTGAGATAGCGCTAATAGCGCAGAGAGAGTTCTGAGATAGTACAGAGAGTAGACCTGGTTATCATGACACTCGTGCAGAGTGATTAAGCGCCGACAGTCGTCGGCGTTTTTTATCTGAGGCTTTTAAATGGACGGCCTTACTTCGACAGCACTGCCTTTGGCCTATCCGACTTTTTCGCGCCAGATGACAGCAGGTACTTGAGTCCGTGGGTAAAACCGCGGGGTGCTACGCTTAGATGATCTTCGTCATTCAGCACGTCCAGCTTCAGCCGCAATGACGGATAGCCACGCGAATTGAGGCTTTTTTCGAAATAGCGCGCATCCGTGACCATGTTGTAGCGGGTTGCAAAACGTGCATCGCCGGGTTTCATATCTTCATACTCGCCCACATACAGATACACACTGGCGGGAAGGTCCTTGTTGGATTTGGCATACCGCTCTTCGAATGACCACATGACCTTGTTGTCATACCAAAATGACGGGCTGCCAAGCACATACCCGGCAAACAGTGTCGGATCGGTTAATAGCGCCTGTGCCCCTAACAGGCCGCCGTAAGAATGGCCGAGGAACAGCCGCCGCGCTTCATCGGTGCGGTATTTATCTGCAACAAAGGGAATTGCGACTTGCTTGAGGTATGCCAGATACTGCTGCGCCTCGCCATGTACGCTCTTGGCAACGTCCGAGCCCGGGCCGTTAGGTGTGGGGGTGTAGTCGCGTCGGCGACTTGGCACGCCGTGATCGCCAACCGAATATGACAGGCCAATCAGAATAAAGTCTTCAATGGCGGGACCGTGCCCATTCAGGCGCCTGGCAATCTGTTTCACCATGGCAAAGGCATAGTCCGCGTCGGTGACATAGAGCACCGGATAGCGCCGCGAAGGCTCCTTTTCATAGGAGGCTGGCAGCGCCACAAACACTTGATAATCGCGGCCGCTCTCGGGATCCGGCACGTCCCAAACCTGGGTATCTACCACTTCATAGAGTTGCCCATTACCACGTTGCCCGCCGAGCAGGGATGCGGCCTGCACCTCGGTCGCCTTGGGGGTTGTCGGGGTGTTGGCAACGGCCAGGTTTGCTGTTGCCAGGTTAGCGGCGCAGGCAAGCAGAAGCGTGAATATCCGTGTCATGCAAAGAATTCCTTTCGGTAAGATGTGCCGAGAAGTCAGGCGGCAGGTACGCCGTAGGCGCAAAAGAGGCCATTGTTATGTGGTTTATGCGGCTTGTCTATGGAGAAGTCAGGTGCTGTGCACAAGCAATGGAAAACAAAAACTGGTTGAAGGGATCTTGACCTGGATAGCTAAGCCCTTTGACCGGTGGCTTAAAACGACTATTGGGTTTTGGGAGTTGTGCCTGTCCGGTCTCTTTGGTCCGCTTCGGCGACAGCTAAGCGACAGAAACTGTTCTGTCGCTTGCCTTGCAGGCCGCTTCTGCAATTGCCCGGGTTAAGCCTGGAAGGCTTCGGTGTTAGCCGCTCACAGCGGCAAGCCCGCAGGGCTTAAAACCGCACTCGCCAAACGCCAGTTTGGCACAAGCTCAATCAGCCTTGCGGCGATTGAGCCTCTGTATCACTGATGAATAAGTTTGCCACCCTTCACCACATCCACCAGAGGGTTCACGCCGTAGGAGTAAGCCAGCTCCGCCGGGGTAGAGATACGCCACAGGCAGAAGTCGGCCTCCATACCTTCGCGCAACACGCCAACGCGCTGCTCGCGGCCCAGGGCGCGGGCGGCGTTGCGGGTAACACCGGCGAGGGCTTCTTCCGGCGTCAGGCGGAACAGGGTGCAACCCATATTGAGCATCAACAGGGTTGAGCAGATGGGCGATGAACCGGGGTTAAAGTCGCTGGCAAGCACCATGGGCACTCCATGTTGACGCAAAAGGTCGATGGGAGGCAGCTTGGTTTCCCGCAGGAAGTAAAAGGCGCCCGGCAAGAGCACGGCGCAGGTGCCGCTTTGGGCGATGGCCTTCACGCCGGCTTCGTCGAGGTATTCGATATGGTCAACCGACTTGGCACCCAGACGCGCGGCCAGCTCACTGCCACCGAGGTTACTGAGCTGCTCGGCGTGCAGCTTGATATCAAGCCCCAGTGCCTTGGCGGCGGCGAGCACCCGCTCGGTCTGCTCGAGGTTAAAGGCGATGTTTTCGCAGAATACGTCGGCTGCATCGGCAAGGTTCTCAGCCACCACGGCGGGCAGCATTTCGTTAACCACCAGATCCACATAGGCATCTGTGCCTGCGTCGCCTTGGCCTTTGAACTCGGGCGGCACCGCATGGGCGCCGAGGAAGGTGGTGACCACATCAACATGGTGATGTTTGCCAAGTTCGCGGGCGACCCGCAGCAGTTTCAGTTCGGTGTCCAAATCCAGGCCGTAGCCTGATTTGATTTCCACTGTGGTCACCCCTTCTTTGGCCAGGGCGTTGAGGCGGCGACGGGCAAGGTCGAACAGCTCGGCTTCGTCTGCTTCGCGGCAGGCCTTCACTGTGCTGACAATACCCCCGCCGGCGCGGGCGATTTCTTCATAGCTGGCGCCTTGCAGGCGCAGCTCAAATTCGTTGGCACGGTTACCGGCAAACACCAGATGGGTGTGGGCATCAATCAGGCCGGGAGTGAGCCAGCCGCCGTGGCCACGGTGCACCGGGGTGGCGAGTACATCAAATTCGGGCAGGTCGGCACGCTTGCCAAGCCAGGCGATTTTGCCGTCTTTCACCGCCAGCGCAGCATCTGTGATGGCGCCGTAGGCCTCGCTCTTGGACGGGTCCATGGTGGCAATGTTGATATCAATCCAAACCTGATCCCAAGACATGCTGACTCCTGCTGTGGCTGTGTTGTAGGGCATTTTTGCCAGTAATTTTGCCTGTAAATATGGCCAATAGGGCGCGGCAACCGGCTAATCTATTGTTACTGCTTGATCTTTTGCTGATCAGGCAGTATCTACTTGTATATACAAGTATGGATTATAGCCGACACTCAGACGAGAAAGACAGCCGCAAACCGCGTCAGGCGGAAATTAAGGGATGCCCATGGCCACAGCCAAGTTTGCCGAAATCAAAGAATATATAAGGCGCCATATCGAGTCCGGTGAGTGGGAAGAAAACACCCGGGTGCCGTCGGAGAACCAGCTGGCGGAGCAGTTTGATTGCAGCCGCATGACCGCCCGCCGAGCCCTGACCGAACTGGTTGAGGCTGGGGTGTTGGAGCGCTCTCAGGGGCTGGGCACCTTTGTGGCGTCGCTCAAGTCGCAGTCTAGCATCCTGTCCATTCGTAACATTGCCGATGAGATTAAAGGCCGTGGCCATGGCTACAGTGTACAGGTGCTGGAGCTGGAGCCGATGAAAGCCATCGCCCCCATCGCCATTGCGCTGGGGTTGGAAGAAGGCAGCGAGGTGTTTTACTCGCTGTTGGTGCACTGTGAGCAGGGGTTGCCGCTGCAACTGGAGGAGCGCTTTGTGAATCCAGAACTCATTCCACACTATCTGGAGCAGGATTTCAGCAGCCAGACACCCCACGAATATCTGTCGCAGGTGGCGCCACTGACCGAGGCGCGCCACACCATAGAGGCAATCATGCCCAAAGAGCAGGTGCGCAGCCGCCTGAATATGGCCGAAGGCGAGCCCTGCCTGCAGATCATCCGCCGTACCTGGTCACGTCAGGGGGTGGTGAGCTTTGCCCGGCTTATCCACCCCGGCAACCGTTTCCGCCTCGGCGGTCATCTCACGTTCAAGTAGCCGATTGTTCAGCCAAGCTATTAAAAAAGCGCCTGTAGGCGCTTTTTGTTTATTCATAACCCCAATAAGTTGGCTGCGCTTGCGCACAATCCCCTATTTATCCCAAGTTAGTCGTATGCCGCTTTTACCGACAGCGGCGATAGAATGAACCCAGGCGTAATTGGGCAGACAGGGCTGGGAGACAATCATGCGCTGGCAGGGCAGACGGGAAAGTTCCAATGTAGAAGACAGGCGTGGGCAGCAGATGAGCGTGGCCGGGGGCGCGGGGCGCTCGATGTTACCGCTGCTGCTGGGGCTGGTGCGCACCAAAACCGGCCGCATTATCCTGCTGGTGGGTGTGGTGGTGATGCTGGTGCTGGGGCAAAACCCGCTTAATTTGATTGCGCCCCAGGGACAACAGCTGACCAGTGAGCCCGCAGATGCCACGGCGTATCAGGCCGAGGCCGACTTTGTGAAGGTGATTCTGGCCGAAACCGAAGACTTTTGGCGCAGCCAGTTCAGCAAGCAGGGAATGCAATACCGCGAGCCCACGCTGGTGATGTTTACCGGCGCCACCCAAACCAAGTGCGGCGTGGGGCAGGCGGCCATGGGGCCTTTTTATTGCCCGCCCGATGAAAAGGTCTATATCGACTTATCTTTTTTCCGCCAAATGAAGACCGAGCTTAAGGCCGGAGGCGACTTTGCCCAGGCCTATGTTATTGCCCATGAGGTGGCGCACCATGTGCAGAATCTGCTGGATATCTCCGACAAGGTGCACCGCGCCCAGCAGGGCAGCAGCCAGGTGGAGGGCAACAAGCTGTCGGTGAAGCTGGAGCTGCAGGCCGATTGTCTGGCCGGTTTCTGGGGCGCCGATGCCCAGCGTAAAGGCATGTTGGAGCGGGGCGATTTTGAAGAGGCCATCAACGCCGCCAAGGCGATTGGCGACGATACCCTGCAGAAGAATGCCACTGGCCGGGTGATGCCAGAGAAGTTTACCCACGGCAGCTCTGCCGAACGGATGCGCTGGTTTGATACCGGATTTAATGCGGTTTCCATGGCGGCTTGCGATACCTTTGGCGGTCGCTGAATGGGCGTTTTGGCAGAAACACAGTTTCAGTATCAGATACTACCAGTAGCTTTTAGCTTGATATTCAGTTTGTTGCGTTAGGACGTAAGGCTGAGATGTTATCGGCTTTTTGCCAAAGCCACGGAATACCGATAGCATAAAGCCCTGTTAGCAACGACCTGAATGGAAACCCTTTTGCCAAGACTGCCGCGACTGTCCCTGGCCATCATGGCACCCCTGTGCCTGACCCTGCTCTACCTGTGTCTGGTGGGAGCAGAGTTTTTCTACGAAAAGTCGCAAAAGCAGGAGCAGGTTGCCGAGTCGCAACTGGCTCAAATTCGCCAGCAGATGTTCCGCATGCAGCACATAGTGTCTGAGGCGCTGGCGGTGCAGGACGTTGACCGTATTTCCCAGGAAGTTTCCCTCGCCGCCACCGATCTCGACCTCATGGTGATGGTGTTGGTGGACCCCGCCAGCAATATTCGCTACGCCAACCATCTGGTGTGGCAGGGCAGCCGTGCCAGCCAGGTGATTGATGGCTACGACGTGCTGTGGCATCAGCAAACCGTTACCGCCGACAAGCCCTGGGTACAGGTGAATCCGCAGCGTTTGTCGATTCAGGCCTACTACCCTGTGAGCCACAAGGGCATCCCCCGTTACGGCGATATCAACCTTATTTACCTTGAATACGACCTCTCCGGTGCCTATAGCCGTGCCGTGGGGCAATTGCAGCAGCGCTTTATGCAGATTTGGGGTGGCGGCGCCATCTTCATTTTGCTGTTTTTGCTGGTGTTTCATTATGTGGGGGTGCGGCCGCTGCGGCAGTTGCTGCGTCTGGCCCGCCGCGCCAATGTGGATGAACTCGGTCAACCCATCACCCTGGCCTCCAGCGAAGTGGCCCGGTTGCAGGACTATTTGCATGCCACCGAGCAGCGACTGCAGCGGGCGTTAAAGCAGCTCAGGGATTCCGAGCAGCGCTGGCTGTTTGCCGTGGAAGGCTCTCAAACCGGCATCTGGGACTGGCAAATTAGTACCGGCGAGCTGTTCTTATCCGACCGCTGGAAAGAGATGCTCGGCTACGGCGCCATGGAAGTAAAAAATGAGTACAGCGCCTGGGAAGGCCGCCTGCATCCGGAAGATAGGGAGCAGGTGATCAGCAGATTGCAGGCGTATCTGAACGGCGAAACCGAAGTCTATGAAAGCCGTCACCGGCTGATGCATCGTCAGGGCCATTATATTTGGGTGCTTGACCGCGGCATGGTGGTGGAATGGCAGCCCGATGGTCGACCTGCGCGGGTGATTGGCAGCCAGCGCGATGTGTCTGAAGATGTGCGAAATCAGCAGGCCATTGCCCATCAGGCCAATCACGATGCCCTGACCAATCTGGCGAACCGCCGGGCGGTGATGGATGCCCTTTACGAGTTTCAGCAGTCCGGCGGTACCGGTCTGCCGCGTATGGGCGCGTTGCTGCTGATTGATTTGGACAACTTCAAGCTGATTAATGATGCCTTGGGGCATCACCACGGCGACCGTTTGCTTATCCAGGTGGCGGCGCGGCTGTCGGGCTTCTTCAACGGCAACGCGCTGGTGTCGCGTCTTGGCGGTGATGAATTTGCCATCATGGTGCTGGATTTGGCCCCGGACGAGGCGCAGGCCTCCCATCAGGCGCTGCAATTGGGTGCCGAGCTGCGTCAATTGCTGGCGCGCAGTTTCCAACTGTCGGATCAGCAGATTAACGTGTCGGCATCGGTGGGGATTTGCCTGTTCGACAATCGCCATACCCATGAGCCTTCGCAGCTGCTGCGCCGCGCCGATATGGCCATGTACGAAGCCAAGGACAGTGGCCGCAACGGCTGTGCCCTGTACGATGATGCGCTGGAAGACAAGGCAACCGAAAACCTGTGGCTGCAGAATGAATTGCGTCATGCCATTGAGCGCGAGCAGCTGTCGCTGGTGTTCCAGCCGATTTACAGCCGCGACGGCGAGTTGGTGTGCTGCGAGGCGTTGTGTCGCTGGTATCACCCCGAGCGAGGCCCGATTTCACCGGCCAAGTTTATTCCGGTGGCAGAAGACTGCGGCCTGATCCTCAACATAGGTCAGTGGGTACTGCTGGAAGTGTGCCGCACCATCAAGGCGATGGAGGCCAAGGGCACGCCCATGCCGGCGGTGGCGGTGAATATCAGCGCCCGCCACTTCAACCAGAGCGATTTTGTCGAGCGTCTGATCGCGCTGCTAAAAGCGCAGCAGGTTTCGCCCAAGCAAATTGAGCTGGAGCTGACCGAATACGCGCTGCTGTCCAATCTCAATGTGATCAGCGAGCGGATGCAGCACCTTCGCCGCGCCGGGTTCTCGATTGCCATTGATGACTTTGGTACCGGCTATTCGTCGCTGAGCTATTTGCAGAGTCTGCCGCTGTCACGGCTTAAGTTGGATGCCGCCTTTGTGGGCCGTATCGGGACCGAGGCAGGCGACGCCATAGTGCGGGCGATTGTGGACATGAGCCACAGCCTGAATCTGCAGGTGGTGGCCGAAGGGGTGGAAACCGAGGCGCAGCAGAATTACCTGACAGTGCTCGAGTGTGACTTCTTCCAGGGCTATCTGCTGGGCAAACCCATGTCGGCCAGCTTGCTGGTGGCAGATGAGCTCGATACCCGCACCGGCGCCAGCGCCTGAATCCCAAGCTTTCCGTTGAGCCGCCTGAAGCGGTCAGTGATGTGCTGACCGTCGATGGTGGTGTTAGCTGTGGCTGGCGAAAAAGCTCAGTAAGGCGTTGATGGCCTTATCCCTTGCCGGATCCAACTCCATAAAGATTTCGTGGCGGGCGCCTTCAATGGCCAGCAGCTCACACAGACCGCCAACCGCCCTGTTTTGGGCCTTATTGTCCACTATGGTGTCTTCACTGGCCTGCAGTACCAGTAGCGGGATTTTGGTTTCGCGGGCAGCCAATACGCTTTCATCGCAGGCATCCAGTGCCTCAAGCAGCCAGCGGTTGGTGGGCGAGCCCAATTGCAGCTGCGGGTTTTGCTCATACAGCTCGCGGTAAGCCTGATAACGTGCCTCGCTCTTGGTGAGGTCGTTTTTGGCGAAGGGCGCCGGGGTGTAGTCCTTGCCCCCCAGAATATAGTTGGGCAGCCCCTTGGCGCTGGCATCCAGCTTATGGGCCAACCAGCGAATAAACACCTTGTTCATTGGCAGGCAGATGCCGTACATGGGCGCCGAGAAACAGGCGGCGCGAAACAGCCCCGGATGCCCCTGCAGATACAAAGTGCCAATGGCGCCGCCCATGGAGTGGCCGGATAAAAACAGCGGCCCAGTGGCGCGCGGCAGTACCACTTGTTCCACAAAGGCGTGGAAGTCACTGAGGTAGTCGGCAAAGTGCGCTACATGGCCCATGTGGCGATTGGGCGTCAGGCGGCTGGATAACCCCTGACCGCGATGGTCGAGGGCAAAGACGCTGTAACCTGCATCATAGAAGGCCTGATACAGCTCCAGGTACTTTAGAAAGGCCTCGATACGGCCGTTGGAAAACACAATGCTGCCCTTTGGGCTGGGATGTGCCAATGCCAGCCAGGCGATATCGACGCCCGGGCTGGTGGTCAGGCTGCCAAGTTCGCATTGGGCAAACAGGGCTTGCTGCGATGGCGGAATAGTTAACTTGGTGTTCAAAGCAGATTCTTGTATTCGGGTCCTGGAAAAATACCGGGGCCATGGGCCCCGGAGTCACATCATGCCGCTTTGGCGGCGGCAATAAAGTCGTTGATTTGCTGCTCCAGCACCGACAGTGGCACGCTGCCGTGGGCCAGCACTGCGTCGTGGAAGGCGCGGATATCAAACTTGTCACCCAGCTCGGCTTCGGCCTTGGCGCGCAGACGCTTGATGGTCAACTCTCCAATTTTGTACGACACTGCCTGACCTGGCCAGGAGATGTAGCGGTCAATTTCAGTATTGACGTTATGCAGCGACAGTGCCGTGTTGCCGGCCATAAAGTCGATGGCCTGCTGACGGCTCCAGCCCTTGGCGTGCATGCCGGTGTCGACCACCAGGCGGGCTGCGCGCCACATTTCATAGGTCAGGCGTCCAAAGTTGCTGTAAGGGTCAGTGTAGAAGCCGCCTTCCAGCCCCAGATATTCACTGTACAGGCCCCAACCTTCACCGAAGGCCGAGATATAGCTGTAGCGGCGGAAGTTGGGCAGCTTGTCCAGCTCCTGATTGAGGGCAATTTGCAGGTGGTGACCTGGCACGGCTTCGTGCAGGGTCAGGGCTTCCATTTCGTACAATGGACGCTTGTCCAGCGCGTAGGTGTTAACCCAGTAGTAGCCGGGCTGATCCGCACTGGATGAGCCTGAGTAGCGGCCGGTGGTGTATTTGGGGGCGATTTCTGCCGGCACAGGCTCAATGCCGTAGGGCTGACGTGGCAGCTTGCCAAAGAACTTTGGCAGCATGGCATCGGCCTTTTTGGCGATATAGGCGGCTTCTTTCAAAAGCTGCTCGGGGGTGGTGGCATAGAAGCGCGGATCGGTGCGCAGGAAGTGCAGAAACTCATCGAAGCTGCCCTTAAAGCCGGTGCTCTTGATTACATCTTCCATTTCGGCGCGGATGCGGGCCACTTCTTTGAGACCCAACTGGTGCACTTCTTCCGAGGTCATGTCCAGGGTGGTGTAGTAGCGCACCCGGTTCTCGTAGAAGTCCTGACCGTTTGGCATATCGTAGGCGGCGATGGTTTCACGGGCGTTTGGCATGTATTCGCCGGTCATGAAGTCATAGAAGGCCTGATACTGGGGCAACACTTTCTCGGTAACGGCTTTCCGGCCAGCTTTGGCCAATTCAGCCTTGTCAGCGGCGCTGAAATGGGCCGGAAACTCTTTGAAAGGGGCGAAATAGGTGCTCTCTTCCACCGGCACCATAAAGGCGCTGATGCTGTCTTCAAAGCCCTTGAGGGTAACCTTGGGCGGGGTAATGCCGCTTGCCAGCCCCTGACGCAGCCAGAAGGTTTGCTGGGCAAAGTATTGCGGCAGGGCATTCAGCTTGGCGAGGTAGTTGTCGTAGTCTTCACGGGTCTTAAAGCTGCCTTTGGCCATGGAAGCTATGTAGGCGTGGAAGCCGCCTTCGGAAGAGATGGGCATGTAGTGGTCTTTAAACTGATACATGTCGACATCGTTTTGAATTTGCCCCTGAAGGATATCGGCATTGATGCGGTCTTCCTTGGAAAGCTTGCTGCGATCGAGTGCCTTCAATGAGGCCAGCAGGCTCTGGCGCTTGAGCTGAGTCTCGGCCAGACGCTCAGGGGAGAGATCGGACAGCTTACCTGCAGCAGACTTGTCACCCTGGCTGTAGGCCAGTGAGGGGCTGATTTCCAAATCCAGCTGCCAGGCTTTGTCGATGATGCTTTGCAGGTTCTTATCGAGGATAACCGGGGCAACGGCGGCCGCTGCGGCTTTGGGCTCTTCGGCGGCCGGGCGCTGTTGGGCGCGATTGGCGTCGTAGGAATACCTGTAAGCATCGCTGGCGGTGGTGTTGACGTTGCAACCGGCGAGGGTGCCGGCCAGTGCCAACGCGAGCAGTGACGGTGTGAAGAGCTTGTGCATGCCGTTGTCCTTGTGATTTTGTGTTTTCCAAGCTGGGATTATGCCTGACTCAGCTTTGCTTGCCAGCCCGATGGGCCAAGTTTAGTGGCTAAGTTTGTGAGAAATTGTTGATTTTGCGAACAGAGTGAAGATTACTCGAAATGGTGTGCCGAAATGCGTGTTAAACTTAACCTCTGCCCAAGACCAGGAAAAAAAACACAATTGGCGGGGCATTCAAACAGGGGTTAACTATGATCGATAACAAGATTCCTTTGGTGGATCTCCACCGGCATCTTGACGGCAACGTCCGGGTGCAAACCATTTGGGAGCTGGGTCATCAGCACGGTATCGCCTTACCGGCGGACTCGCTGGAGACGCTGGCGCCTTTCGTTCAAATTCAGGGTAAGGAAACCAGCCTGGTCGCGTTTTTGAAAAAGCTCGACTGGATGGTAGCCGTGCTCGCAGACCTGGATGCAGTGCAGCGTGTTGCCCGTGAAAACGTGGCCGACGCGGCGCTGTCCGGCCTCGATTATGCCGAGCTGCGTTTCAGCCCTTACTACATGGCAATGAACCACAAGCTACCTATCGAAGGCGTGGTAGAGGCCGTGATTGACGGCGTAAATCAGGGCATGAAAGACCATCCTCAGGTGAAGATTAACCTGATTGGTATTATGTCCCGCTCCTTCGGTGTGGATGCCTGCACCGCAGAGCTGAATGGCCTGCTGGCCCACCGCGACAAGCTGGTGGCCATCGACCTGGCCGGTGACGAGCTGGGCTTCCCAGGTAACCTGTTTAACGACCACTTCAAGCGGGTACGTGACTCAGGGCTTAACATCACAGTACACGCAGGTGAAGCCGCCGGTGCCGAGAGCATGTGGCAGGCGATTCAGGAGCTGGGTGCGACCCGTATCGGTCATGGTGTGAAGGCGGTTCAGGATCCCAAGCTGATGGAGTACCTGGCCAAGCACCGCGTAGGTATCGAGTCTTGCCCTACCTCCAACCTGCAAACCTCTACCGTGAAGTCGTTGGCTGAGCATCCACTGCGCACCTTCGTGGATGCCGGTGTGCTTGTGTGTCTGAACACCGATGACCCGGGCGTGAGCAATATCGACATCAAGCACGAGTACGCCCTTGCCCATAACGAGATGGGTTTCAGTGCCGCTGAGCTTGCCAAACTGCAGGCCAATGGCGTGGAGATGGCGTTTATCTCTGACTCAGAGCGTAAAGCGTTGTACGCAGCCAAAGCCTGATTTCGCGAACAGTGCAGATAAAAAAACCGGCCCAGTGGCCGGTTTTTTGTTGGCTGATGAAGCCTGAGGCTTAAATCACCCGAGAGAACTGCTGCTGACGCGCCTTTTCGCGGAAGTACACGTCGAAGCACATGCAGATGTTGCGGATAAGCAGGCGGCCGGTTTGTGACACCTCAATGCGGCGGTTTTCAATGGTCACCAGCTTGTCGTCGATAAAGGTTTGCAGCAGCTTCAGATCCTGAGCGAAGTAGTCTTCGAAAGTGAAGCCGAACTTTTCATCGATAACCGCCATATCCAAATCAAAGTGACAGATAAGCTGTTTAATCACCACCCGGCGGATTTCGTCGTCGTGATTGAGCTTGCAACCCTTCCACAGCGCATGACCATGGTCGTCGATGGCTTCGTAGTAAGGGCGGATGTCTTTTTGGTTTTGGGCGTAGCAGTCGCCAATCTGACTGATGGACGACACACCAAGGCCGAGCAGGTCGCACTCTTCCTGGGTGGTGTAACCCTGGAAGTTACGATGCAGCTTGCCGTCGCGTTGCAGACGCGCCAGCTCGTCATCGGGCTTGGCGAAGTGGTCCATACCAATGTACTGATAACCGGCGTCCACCAGGGTCTCGATGGTCTGGTGCAGGATTTCCAGCTTCTGCTGCGGTGATGGCAGGTCTTCGTCCTTAATCTTGCGCTGGGCGGCAAAGCGCGCAGGCAGGTGGGCGTAGTTGAACACCGATAGACGGTCTGGCGACAAGTCCAGAATACGCTGAATGGTTTCGGCAAAGGTTTCCGGCGTCTGATGGGGCAGGCCGTAAATCAAGTCCACGTTGGTGGACTCAAAACCCATGGCCTTGGCCTTGGCAATCAGGTCGAAAATAAACTGCTCATCCTGCGGGCGGTTTACCGCTTCCTGCACCTGCTTGTTGAAGTCCTGCACCCCAATGGAAATACGGTTGAAACCGGCTTCCTTGAGGGTATCGAGCATGGTCAGCTCAATCTCGCGCGGGTCAACTTCGATGGAGAACTCGCCTTCGTCGGCAAAGTTGAAGTTGTCCTTCAAAAGCTTGGTCAGGCGCAGAATTTGCTCTGGGCTCAGGAAGGTAGGAGTACCGCCGCCCCAGTGCATCTGGGTAACGGTATAGCCCTTGAACAGGGGGGCACGATTTAAGATTTCACTCGCCAGGTACTCAATGTACTGATCGGCCTTGTGGGCATGGCGGGTGATTACCTTGTTGCAGCCGCAGTAATAACAAAGCTTGGCACAGAAGGGAATGTGAATATAGAGTGACAGTTTGTCGCTCTTGCTGTGCTCAATGGCACTCAGCAAATCCTGCTCGGTGAAACTGTCGTTGAACTCCAGCGCCGTGGGATACGAGGTGTAACGGGGACCGCTGTAGTTGTACTTCTCGATCATCGACTGATCCCAGCTGATTTGTGTGGGCTGCTTCAAGTCGTGTCCTCCGGTAATTTAGCAATGGGCGAAGTATGAGGCCTTTTCGGCCAAATAACCTTGATCCAGGTTGTAAATTTCGTCACTGGAGAAGGAATATCCATGAAAAAGACGCTCTTGTCTGTCACTTTGTGGGCGTTATGTGCCAATGCTCACGCACTGACCCTCATCCATGCGGGAACCCTCATCGACGGTGAGTCATCAAAGCCCTTACAAGAGGCCACAGTGGTGCTGGACGGCAACCGTATTCAGGCGGTAGAGCGCGGCTATCGCTCGCCGGGCGCAGGCGATACCGTGATTGATTGGCGTGATGGCACCCTGATGCCAGGCTTTATCGATATGCATACCCACCTGACCTTTCAGGGCAGTAAAGACTCTTACCTCGAACCCTATACACTGAACCCGGCCGATGTGGCACTGCGTGGGGTGATGTATGGCAAACGCACCCTCAACGCGGGCTTTACCACTGTGCGTGACCTGGGCGATGCTGGTAATGCTTCAATCGCGCTGCGTAACGCCATCAACAAGGGTTGGGTGCAGGGGCCGCGGATTTTTACCGCTGGTACCAGCATTGGCACCACAGGTGGCCATGCCGACAAGACCAACGGGCGCAATCAGGAGCTGGTTGGCGACCCCGGCCCCAAGCAAGGGGTGATCAACGGTCCGGTTGATGCCTATAAGGCTGTGCGTCAGCGTTACAAAGACGGCTCGGACCTGATTAAGATCACCGCCACTGGCGGGGTACTGTCGGTGGCCAAAAGCGGTGAAAACCCGCAGTTCACTGATGAAGAACTTAAAGCCATTGTGGCTGCCGCCAAAGACTACGGCTTTAAGGTAGCGGTGCATGCCCACGGCAAAGAAGGAATGAAGCGCGCCATTCTGGCCGGAGTGAACACCATAGAGCACGGTACTTACATGGATGATGAGCTGTTTGCGCTGATGAAAAAGCACAAGGTTGCACTGGTGCCAACCCTGACCGCTGGCGAATACGTGGCCGACAAGGCGAAAATTGACGGATTCTTCCCTGAAATCGTTCGCCCCAAAGCCGCTAAAATCGGCCCGAAAATTCAGGATACCTTTGCCAGGGCGTACAAGGCTGGAGTGACAATCGCCTTTGGTACCGACGCCGGGGTGTTTGAGCACGGCAGCAATGGCCGTGAGTTTGTGCTGATGGCCCAGGCGGGAATGCCGCCCATGGCTGCAATTCAGTCAGCTACCTCGGTGGCAGCCAATGTGCTGGGCCAGAGTGAGCTGGGCGCGATCAAGTCTGGCAATCTGGCTGATTTAGTTGGGGTAAAGGGCAATCCGCTGGAAGATATCGCCTTACTTGAAAAGGTACAGCTAGTGATTAAAGACGGCGAACAGGTGAAATAACTTCAGCCAAAAAGAAAAGGGCGCCGAGCGCCCTTTTTTATGCATGAAGCTTCACTGTGACTGTTAGTGGCAGCTTGCCAGCTTGAAGTCTTTCAGACGCTTGGCGTCGTCCAGAATGGCCTCTGTGAGTTCAGCCTCAGACTTCATCCGCTCGAAATCAAGCTTCATCCGTTCCTGCTTTGGCAGTGCCTTGCGCTCTTCCATGATGGGATGATTGCGGATGCGCTCAAAGTGTTGAAACAGTGCCGGATAGTCGCCGCTGACCCGCTCTGACAGTGACAATACCTCAAACAGGCGTGCAATGCGCACCACGCCTTCAGAGACTTCACATCTGTCTTCCAGCATGGCGTGGGCGATGTAGCGAATGTCTTCAAATATCGACTCACGGCGGGCATCGGTGGCAGCCTTGCGCTCAGCCTCGGCCGCAGCGCGGGCTTCATTTTGCTTTTTCAGCTTCCACAGCAGTGATGCCGCATAAGCCGCGAGGGCAAGCACTATCACTACAGCAATAATGACGAGAGTAGAGGACATGGTTCGCCTGCTCCGTTTTAGTCTTTATCCTGATACTGTTTCAACAGCTCGGCGCCAGACTCGAATTTGTCCAGCAGGGCGTCATCGTCGTCTCTGACGTCGGCCTGACTGTCGTCCAGATCGCTGATACCGAGTTTGTCCATCAGGGCTTCGATTTTCGAGAGCTGCTCATCGAGCCAGCGCTGATCTTCGCCGCCCAGTACCCGGCCTTCTTCCAGACGATCCAGCAGTTCGTTCAAACGTGGATCTTCTTCGAGTTTCAGCAGCAGTTGTTCGTCGCTGAGTTTTGGCTGCTTGGGCTTGGGAGCTTTTACCGGCGCCTTGGTTTGTTGGGCCAGCTCCAGTGCTACCGGCTTTTTGCTGCCGTGACGTGGGTCTTTGCTGCCCTTTTGGCCTGAACCACCTTGCTTGTCCAAACCGGGGTTCTGGCGGCTGCCGGACTTATTGCCGGTGTCGCGCTTTTTGGATGAGGGCGCGCGCTCCGATTTTGGGGTGCGGGGCGCGTGTTTTGGCGCAGTGCCGCTTGGCTTGCGTGACTTTTTGATTCGGGTCATGACTGTGTTAACTCCGCAGTGCCTGGAATAACCCGGTTCAATTGCCCGGGGTCAAGTTTGGGTCGCGTTTTATAGCAGATCCCGATGCTTTTTGCATCAGGATGAGGTCGTTTTCGGCAAATATTAGCCTAAAGCCGCTGTGAGCGGCCAGATATTCAAAGGTTTCCCGGCTCGGGAAGCTGACATGGGCCAGATTATTCTTGTGATGCCACTTGCCGAAACGCTCCGGGTCGGTCAACAGTCGGGTGCTGAGCGCCAGGTAGCCGCCTTCATTGAGCAGCCTTTGGAACAGCTGCCATTCCCGATGCGGAGCGCCGAAGTGCTCAAATACCCGATAGCAGCAGATAAAATCATATTGCTGCTGCAGGGCTTCGGTGTCGGGGGCGACAAAGGGTTCGTACTGTTTCAGTCGGTGGCCGGCTTCCTCGATCAGAGTCAGTGTCTCGTCATCGAGCAGTCTGCCGTAATTCAATCCAGAAAGAGAAGACTGGGATTGCTGGGCGAGCTCATGCAGTAAAGGCAACACAAACTGAGGCAGGTTTCGTTGGTTTTCAAGGGAACCGCCGCGGCCATAGCGACTGCGAATGGCCTGAGGTGGCAGATGGGCACCGCCATCGGCAAATACCAGGCTGCAGTGACCACAGCTGTGGAAGCTGCGCTTCTTATCCTGATGAAACAGCCGGGTATCCAGCCTTAGGCACAGGGGGCAACGTCGCATGGGATCCCAAAGTTGAGGCGAGTGTCAGGGCGGGGCAAGTATATCATGGGAAAGAAAAAAGGCGGCAGTTGCCTGCCGCCTCAACATCGGTGCCTCAGCACCCTATCCTGATTCCAAGTATCCGTACTTGCTATGTGACTTTCCCGGTCAGATCCGTCTTCTTTTTACTGCTTTCCTTGCGGAAATTTCTCGTTTTCGGTCTTCCAGACACTTTCTTCATATACTGTCACCTTCCTGATAACAGTTTCCGTAGATGGTCTGTGACACATCCGCTAACCAACCCGTCTTCATTGACGATAAGCAAACCATCCTTGTCACAGGTACCTTCCAGTGATAACAGCATCCAGCCGGTGCATCCAAAGCATTACGCTTCCAGTGCGCTCCTGTGCAAGGCACAGAATCCTGTTGGTTGAGTATCCCTGAATTTTAAGGGGAGGGCTAAACAGCCAGATGCCACATTCGGCGTTCCCTTATTTGATTTACCCGGATTTCATCATGAAATCACTGCTCGTTATTATTATTCGTGAGTGGGCTTAGCGATGTTATTGTTATTAGTTAACTTTATTCTTATATCTTGAATGTAAACCGTACCGAAACCTGTATGTTGTCAGTATGATTTTTGTTCATACAGATGGGTTTGTTTTGGTACGAGGGCAATTAAACCGAAAAGCGTGATCGGTGTCAAGTAAAAATAAAATCAGTTGACGTAAACGTAAACTTTGAGGTGTGAAAAAGGGCGATAATGCTCGCCCTTCATATCACACCTGAGGGTTACTTCAGGTTAGCGATGTACTTGGACAGGGCTTCGATGTCAGCATCGCTGAGCTTCTTGGCCACATCCTGCATCATGCCGTTCAGGTCGTTGGTACGGGCCTTGTCACGGAATTTGGTCAGCTGGATCTTGATGTAGTTGGCGTGCTGGCCAGAAACCATTGGGAAACCGGCTTGCTCAGTACCTTTGCCGTCTGGACCGTGGCAGGCCACACAGGCAGTGATACCGCGAGACATGTCACCACCCAGGTACAGTTGCTCGCCCAGTGCTGGTACGTCGGCTACTGGTGCATGGGTTTGAGTCTGGCTGGCGAAAAACGCGGCCAGATCAGCCATATCCTGTTCGTTCAGGGTCATTACCATGCCGCCCATGATAGGATCCATACGGCCTTCTTTGCCGCCGGTTTTCATGGCGTTCTGGAAATCATGCAGCTGCTTTTCCAGGTAATGGGCGTGTTGACCGGCCAGCTTGGGGTACATGTCGATCATGCTGTTGCCGTCGGCGCCGTGGCAGGCAACGCACAGAGCCGCTTTAGATTGACCCGCAGCCGCATCACCTTCAGCCATCGCAGTGGTAGACATAGCAGCGAGAACAGACAGCGCAAGAGCTAACTTTTTCATAGCGTTCCAACTTCTTGTTAAGATTATTGTCCCGAGCTTACCGGCCTGGCCCGCAAGCGTGGTAATATAGCGTAATGTGATCGGTGCAATATTTTACACGAAAACGTGCAAAAGTAAGCAATTCTTCGACAATTTCTGCCCAAGCCTGACAATACTCCGGAGTCCACAGTGAGCCAAACCCGTATCGATTTTCGTCAAACCAAGTTTTTGATCAGTGCGCCGGATATCGCCCATCTCGACAAGCACCTGCCGGGTGATACCGGGGTGGAAATTGCGTTCGCCGGTCGTTCAAACGCCGGTAAATCCAGTGCACTCAATGCCTTGACTGAGCAAAAGAACCTGGCGCGTACCAGTAAAACGCCGGGACGTACTCAGCTTATTAACGTGTTTGAGCTGGACAGTCAGCGCCGCCTGGTGGACTTACCCGGCTATGGTTTTGCCAAGGTGCCACTGGATATGAAGCGTAAATGGCAAAACGCCCTCGGTGAGTATCTGCAAAAGCGCGAATGCCTCAGTGGCGTGGTGGTGTTGATGGACATTCGTCATCCACTGAAAGATCTCGATCGCCAGATGATTGAGTGGTCGGTAGCGAGTCAGATTCCTGTGCTGGCACTGCTCACCAAGGCCGACAAACTGGGCCAGAGCGACAAGATGAAAACTGTCAATGCGGTACGGAAAGAGCTGGCGGAATTTGGTGATTGGGTGAGTGTTGAACCCTTTTCTTCCTTAAAAGGCACCGGCAAGCCCAAGGTGCTTTCGATTCTGGATGCCTGGTGTCACCCAGATTGGCTCGAAGAGCAAGGTGAGGCTGACGAAGCCGGCGAATAGCCGTATCTCAATGCAGTTAAGAACGCCGCTTGCGGCGTTTTTTATTGCCTGAAAAACAGTATGTTAAATCGACACGGAATTTTTAAGCTGTGGGGTATGTGTTAACGGGGCCAGCCGATATCGGTGTGCCTCTTAACGCTGGGGTCTGGTTGATTTAAGACATAAAAAAACGCCGACGGACCAGCCATCGGCGCAAAGTCTTAGCTCTTTTGGGGAGAAGCTAAAAATTCAACAAGACTCAAGTACCACCAAACTGCTTCGATGGCTCTCAATGAACACATCTTATCCGCTCTTTCTGTGAAATTAAAGTAAAAGCTCTAAATTTTTTTGAGGGCATAAAAAAAGCCCCAGCATACGAGATGCTGGGGCGCCATAATTTGGCATCACTATCAAGTGAAATAAAGGTCTGAAAGATAGAACATCTTAACCTCTGTACCCTACGCCGAGAATAATACTGCAATTGACGGAAATATGAAAACAGTTTTTTTGAAAAAGAGACAATAATGTGAGTTCGATCCCACAGAAACGCTCATAAAAGCAACTTAATTTGATCTGAAAATTACAATTAAAAGCCTATAAACAGTGGCTTAGGTTTTTTCGGCCGTTCATGGAATTTTTTCTGATCAAAAGGCTACATCCAGAGTATTTACTCAGCTCCTCACTGTTTTGCCGGATTTGATACGGATTGTTCGGCCTTTGAGACTGCTGAGAGTGACTAACACGCCCTCCGGTAACCGCATTCACAAGCCGTAACTGACCTCTGACGCGCTGCGCAATAAGCCCGGAGAGCACATAGGTCTGGCTGCTGCATTTACCTTTATGCACACAGATGGGTTTTACATCTTTATATCAATTGCTTATCACCAAAGGAGGAATGCTCTCTTGTTACAGTCTGGCGTGATAGCGCACGACGCAATTGTTCATAACGGAATTGTTCATGACGGAATAGTTCGCGTCGTAATAGCGCCAGGTGCAATCAATCGGGCTGAAGCCAGTTAATTGCAGCAGCGCCGACTTCTGGCGCTGAGTTTCAAAACGGCCTGACTGTTTGTTCTACATGGTGAGAAGCGATACAGCGAGCAGCCATCGAGACGCGCTGAGCGCAGTGTGGCGGCAAGTGTGGCGAGAAGTGCGGTGACAAATGTGGTGGGAAGTTGGCAAGAAGAGCCGGGGCTATCAGAAATAGGGTTATAGAAGCAGAGCAGCGGGAGAACCTGTTACACCAGCAATCTGACCTGCGCTGAGGCGGAATTGAACGCTAAGCGTGACTAGCTCTGTCAGCTGAGATGACCGAACAAAGGTCTGACAGTACGGAAAATGCAGAAATCGGAACTGAGCGTATAACAAGAGATATAAAAAAGCGGATATGGCGATAACTGATATTTCTTTATTTTCAAACGTTTATATTGCTAGTGTTGGCAGGGTAAAGCCGCTGGCGGCGACACTGCGCCGCCAGCGGACTTATCGAGGCTATCAGTGGGCCTGATCCCAGTTGTCGCCAAGCCCTGCTTCGGCCAATAGCGGCACATCTAGGCTGGCGGCGGCCGCCATCATTTCACACACCTTGTCTTTCAGGGTCTCGGCTTTATCGGCATCCACCTCGAATACCAATTCATCGTGCACCTGCATGATCATCTGAATTTCGCCCTGGGTCTCGGTGTTAATCCAGTGCTGAATGGCAATCATGGCCTTTTTAATGATGTCTGCTGCCGTGCCCTGCATCGGGGCGTTAATGGCGGCGCGCTCAGCGGCCTGACGGCGCATGGCGTTGCGGTCGCGGATTTCCGGCAAATACAGACGGCGGCCAAACAGGGTGGCCACATAGCCTTGCTCCGAAGCCATGGCGCGGGTGTCTTCCATATACTTAAGCACGCCGGGGTAGCGCTTAAAGTAGGTGTCGATATAGCTCTGGGCTTCGTTGCGGGGAATATCCAGCTGACGGGCCAGACCAAAAGCCGACATACCGTAAATCAGACCGAAGTTCACCGCCTTGGCGCGGCGGCGCTGCTCAGGCGTCACTGTCTCGAAGGCCACGTCGAACACTTCGGCGGCGGTGGCGCGGTGAATGTCTTTACCTTCGGCAAAGGCGCGCAGCAGGCCTTCATCCTGGGACAGATGCGCCATGATCCTCAGTTCAATCTGCGAGTAGTCTGCCGCCAGAATACGTTTGCCCTTTGGCGCAACAAAGGCCTGGCGGATACGACGTCCCACCTCGGTACGAATAGGGATGTTCTGCAGGTTTGGGTCACTGGATGACAGGCGGCCGGTGGCGGCGTTGGCCTGATGGTAGCTGGTATGCACCCGACCGGTACGGCTATTGATCATCAGCGGCAACTTATCTGTGTAGGTGCTCTTAAGCTTGGTCAGGCTGCGGTGCTCGAGGATGATCTTCGGCAGCGGGTAGTCCAGCGCCAGCTCAACCAAGACTTCTTCGGCGGTGGAAGGCGCACCCTTGGGGGTCTTTTTGATGACCGGATAACCCAGCTTGGTGAAAAACAGCTCCTGCAACTGCTTGGTAGATGACAGATTGAAGGGCTCACCGGCAATGTCGTGGGCCTTTTTTTCAAGCTCATCAATCTTGCGCGCCAGCTCTTCACTCTGCTGACCCAGCAGCATGCTGTCGATAAGTACGCCGCGGCGCTCGATATCAGACAGCACATCAATCAGCGGCAGTTCGAGCTCGGTAAATACTGACTCCAGGCCTTCTTCTTTACTGAGGCGCGGCCATAAATGTTGATGCAGTCTTAAGGTGATATCAGCATCTTCGGCCGCATAGGGGGCGGCTTGTTCGAGGGCAATTTGATTGAAGGTGAGCTGTTTGGCACCTTTACCGGCAATCTCTTCGAAGCTGATATTCTTATGGCCCAGATACTTGAGCGCCAGACCATCCATATCGTGGCGACTGGCCACCGAGTTGAACACGTAGGATTCGAGCATGGTATCGAAGGCCACGCCTTTCAGCTGGATACCGGCATTGGCCAGCACGCTCATATCGTACTTGAGGTTCTGGCCCACTTTTTTGATGGCGGGATTTTCAAGCAGTGGCTTGAGCTTGGCCAGGGTGGCGTCCCGTGGCAGCTGCTCCGGCGCGCCGGGATAGTCGTGCCCCAGCGGCAGGTAAGCAGCCTTACCGGGTTCAATGGCAAAGGACAGACCCACCAATTCGGCCTGCATATAGTCGAGACTGGTGGTCTCGGTGTCCACCGCTATCAGTTCGGCCTTGCCGAGCTTCTCAAGCCAGGCATCCAACTCGGCGTTGGTCAGCAGGGTGTCGTATTGGGTTTCGATGGCGGCAGCCACCGGTGTTTCGGTAGTCTCCTGGCTTGCCTGCGCTGCAGAAGCCCTGGCACCCAGGGGCGACTTGTTGTTCAGCACTTCGGCAAGCCAGCGCTTGAACTCCATCTCGCCATAGCAGGCAATCAATTCGTCACGATTCGGCTCGGTGAGTGACAGCTGATGCCAGTCCTGCTCAAGTTTCACATCGGTTTTGATGGTAGCGAGCTGATAGGACAGTTCGAGCATTTCGGCATTGTCGCGGATTTTGGTTGCCATGGTTTTGGCGCCGCGAAAGCCCAGGTCTGTGACGCAATCGGGCTCGGCCAGCAGTTTGGCCACGCCGCCTGCGCCTGTGAGCATTGCCAGCGCGGTCTTCTCGCCAACGCCGGGCAGGCCTGGGATGTTATCGGCCTTATCACCCATCATTGCCAGCAGGTCGATAACCAGCTCCGGCCCCACGCCGAACTTGGTGGCCACTTCGTCCGGACCAAGGATGGTGTCGGTCATGGTGTTGATCAGGGTGATATGTTCGTTCACCAACTGCGCCATGTCTTTATCGCCGGTGCTGATAAGTACGCTGCGACCTTCTTTGCCCGCCTGCACGGCAATGGTACCAATCACGTCGTCGGCCTCAACGCCGGAAATGCTGATAAGCGGAATACCCAGCGCCTTGATGATGCGATGCAGCGGGGCTATCTGGCTGCGCAGGTCGTCAGGCATCGGCGGACGGTGGGCCTTATAGTCGGCAAACATTTCATTGCGGAAGGTTGGGCCCTTGGCATCGAATACTACCGCCATCTGAGTGGGCTGGTAGCGTGACAACAGGCTTCTTAGCATGTTGACCACACCATAGACGGCGCCTGTGGCTTCACCCTTGGAGTTGGTCAGGTGAGGCGGGGCATAATAGGCGCGGTAAAGGTAAGAGGAGCCATCCACAAGGATGAGAGGGTTGCTGGCTATATCAGGCATAAAAGTGGCGTCGACAGTCCATGGATTCTTGGGGGCTAAGCATGCCACAGATACAGGAATTCGGCCACAGCGAACGGCTCACAGCCTGTGGATAAGTCTGTGAGCTAAAAGATCAACAAATTGGAATGTCATTCGATAATGCTGAAGGGCAATTTTATATGTTGTTGATTATTATTGTTTTTCAAGTTTTCTGTGAGGAGCTTGGCAATTCCGTTAAATCTTCCTGATCTGTGGATTTCTTTGTTGGTTGTTTTTATTTGCCCGGCGAGCCATGCTACTTCCTGTTGCTCGCCAAAGCTGATGAATAAACTTAGCACGATTTTTAATCAGATCAACCGATCTGTGTCAGTTTTGTTAAAACCAAATTACATAAGAGGGAATTTTTTATGAAGAATATTGCAGTCCTGCTGGCCGGCTGTGGGGTGTTCGACGGCAGTGAAATTCATGAGGCGGTACTGACATTGCTGAGCCTGTCCCGGGCGGGTGCGACTTGCCAATGTTTTGCGCCGGATATTCCCCAGTTGCATGTGGTTAATCATGTCTCCGGCGAGGTCGCTCAGGGAGAAAGCCGCAACGTATTAGTCGAGGCGGCGCGCATTGCCCGTGGCGATATCAAGGCCACTACCGAGCTGGATGTGACCGCCTTTGATGCGCTGATCATTCCCGGCGGCTTTGGCGCGGCCAAGAACCTATGCAACTTTGCATTGGTGGGCGCCGACTGCGACCTAGCCCCCGAGGTACGCGATTTTATCGCCGAGTTTGCGCTGGCGAAAAAGCCGGTGGGCTTTATCTGTATTGCCCCAGTGATGATCCCCAAGCTCTACGGCAAGGGCGCCAAAGGCACCATAGGGACTGACAAGGGCACCGGCGAGGCTTTCAGCGCCATGGGCGGTGAGCATCAGGATGCATCAGTGCACGATATCGTAGTGGACGAGGCCAACAAGGTGGTGAGCACCCCTGCTTATATGCTGGCGGGCAGCATTGCCGAGGCGCACTCGGGCATCGAAAAGCTGGTCAATAAAGTATTGGCGATGGCCTGACCTCAGCGGTTGTCGCTGCCCGGCAAAATGCTCAGCGGCGACGACTGTCCCACAGTCCCTGCAATAAGCCTACCGCAAGACCGCCCAGATGGGCGCCATTGGCCATGGACAGGCCAAGAATGTCGAAGAACCCCAGCACCAGCCAGATCACCATAAAGCCCATATAGCTTGCGGGTAGACCTATGCCTGCGGCAGGTTTACGTACGCCCATTATCCAGGTGTAACCGGCGACGGCATACACAACTCCGGAGAGGCCGCCAAAATTGGGGCCCGAGACAAAGTATTGCAACACGTTGGGCAGGGTACCTGCCACCAGTAGCAGAATCAGCAGTGGCACCGTACCAATGCGGGTTTCGATTTTGCCACCCAGATACCACCACCACAGCAGGTTAAAGCTGATATGCATCAGCGAAAAATGCAGCAGTGATGGGGTAAACACCCGCCAGACTTCGCTGGTGTTCATCGGGCCTGTGGCGCCGAAAAAGCTCAGCAGTTCATAGGTCTGATTGGCAAAGCCCAGGTTGAGGGCACCATAAACCAGCATGCAGGCGGCAAAGATAATCAGTGTCAGCGGGCCTGCGGCAGTCACGAAGCGGCTCAGCAGGGCAAGCCCGGGGGCACCGTAATCCAGATTGGCCGAAGTGGTGCCGGTTTCCCAAGAGGCGGCAAGGTACTTGTCGTCGGTGGGATGCTGCACAAAATAGTCAAACTCGGTCTTGGCGGCAGGATAGTCGCTGCCATTTACCACCAGGAGCACCACGGCATTTTCGTCCGCGGCCAGTCGGCATTCAATGCCGCGGCTCTTGAGGTAATCCACCAGTGCCTGAGCGGCTCTGGGGTTTGGCAGGCGACCGAATTCCATCAGAGGTTCGCCTGAGCCCAGGCGCTGTAACCGCCATCGAGGCTATACACCTCATCGAAGCCCTGTTCAACCAGATAGCCGGCAGCACTTTGGCTGCTGATGCCGTGGTAGCAGACCACGACCAAAGGCTTGTCCATATCGGCTTCGGCGATAAAGCGCGCCAGATTGTCATTGCTGAGATTGACCGAACCTTCGATATGGCTGTTGGCAAAACTCTGGGGATCGCGGATATCGGCGATTTGCACACCGTCGCCCTGTTCGGCGCGCAGGTGGATAAGCTCATTTACACTCAGATGTTTGAATGACATAAGATTCTCAAAAACGGGCGGCGCGTCGGCGCCTGAATGGGCTCTATGGCCTTAGTGTGCAACAGGGCGCCATACTCTGTACAGCGCCCTGTGCGATGCCGGATTAATCCCAGCTGAGGATGACCTTGCCGGACTGGCCGGAGCGCATGGCATCGAAGCCCTGCTGGAAGTCGTCCACCTTGAAGTGGTGGGTGATGATGGGAGACAGATCCAGGCCAGATTGCAGCAGGCTGGCCATCTTGTACCAGGTCTCAAACATCTCACGGCCGTAGATGCCCTTGATGATGAGGCCCTTGAAGATCACCTTGCTCCAGTCGATGGCCATCTCGCCGCCGGGAATACCCAGCATGGCGATTTTGCCGCCGTGGTTCATGGTATCCAGCATGGCGTGGAAGGCTGCCGGTACGCCGGACATTTCCAGACCCACGTCGAAGCCTTCGGTCATGCCGAGGTCTTTCATCACGTCTTTCAGGCTTTCTTTGGCCACGTTAACGGCACGGGTCGCGCCCATCTTGCGGGCCAGGTCCAGGCGGTACTCGTTCACGTCGGTGATCACCACATGGCGGGCACCTACGTGACGGCACACGGCAGCAGCCATGATGCCGATTGGACCGGCGCCGGTGATCAGCACATCTTCACCCACCAGGTCGAACGACAGCGCTGTGTGCACCGCGTTGCCGAAGGGGTCAAAGATAGCAGCTAGATCGTCGCTGATGTCATCGGGGATCTTGAAGGCGTTAAAGGCCGGGATCACCAGATATTCGGCGAACGAGCCTTCACGGTTTACCCCAACGCCTGTGGTGTTGCGGCACAGGTGAGTACGGCCGGCGCGGCAGTTACGGCAGTGACCGCAGGTGATGTGGCCTTCACCGGATACCCGGTCGCCAATCTTGAAACCGCGAACTTCCTGACCGATATCAACTACTTCACCCACGTACTCGTGGCCAACTACCATGGGCACGGGAATAGTCTTTTGTGACCACTCGTCCCAGTTGTAGATATGCACGTCGGTACCGCAGATGGCGGTTTTGCGAATTTTAATCAGCAGATCGTTATGGCCCATTTCTGGCTTGGGCGCATCAACCATCCAAATGCCTTCTTCGGGCTTGAGTTTAGCGAGTGCTTTCATGTGTGTGCTCCGAGGGCATCAGATAATGCCCATCTCCTTACCGATACGGGTGAAGGCTTCAATGGCCTTGTCCAGCTGCGCCCGGGTGTGGGCAGCGGACATCTGGGTGCGGATCCGGGCCTGGCCCTTTGGCACCACAGGGAAGGAGAAACCAATCACGTAGATGTCTTCTTTCAGCAGGCGGGCAGAAAATTCGGCCGCCAGTTTGGCATCGCCCAGCATCACAGGAACGATGGCGTGGTTGGCACCGGCCAGCTTAAAGCCAGCGGCAGACATCTGCTCGCGGAAGTATCGGCTGTTTTCCCATACTGCTTCACGCAGGGCCTGACCTTCTTTGAGCATATCCAATACGCGGATAGAGGCGGCCACAATGGCAGGAGCCAGGGAGTTGGAGAACAGGTAAGGACGCGAGCGCTGACGCAGCCAGTCGATCACTTCTTTTTTGCCTGAGGTATAACCACCGGAGGCGCCGCCCAGAGCTTTGCCCAGGGTGCCAGTGATGATGTCCACTCTGTCCATCACGTCACAATATTCGTGGGTACCACGGCCGTTCTGGCCAACAAAGCCCACTGCGTGGGAGTCGTCAACCATTACCAGGGCACCATATTGGTCGGCCAGGTCGCACACACCCTTGAGGTTGGCAATCACGCCATCCATGGAGAATACGCCGTCGGTGGCGATAAGGATATGGCGGGCACCGGCGTCGCGGGCGGCTTTAAGCTGGGTTTCCAGATCGGCCATATCGTTGTTGGCGTAGCGGAAACGCATGGCTTTACACAGACGCACGCCATCAATGATAGAAGCGTGGTTCAGGGCATCAGAGACGATAGCATCTTCGGGGCCGAGCAGGGTTTCAAACAGACCGGCGTTGGCATCGAAGCAAGAGGAATACAGGATGGTGTCTTCGGTGCCGAGGAATTCGGACAGCTTGGCTTCCAGTTGTTTGTGGATGTCCTGGGTGCCGCAGATAAAGCGCACTGAGGCCATACCGAAGCCATGGTCGGCCAAACCGGCCTGAGCGGCTTTTACCAGTTCTGGGTGGTTGGCCAGGCCCAGGTAGTTGTTGGCACAGAAGTTAATTACTTCGTCGCCGCCTACTTTGATGGATGCCTGTTGAGGTGAGACGATCACCCGCTCGCTTTTATAAAGACCTTCGGCCTTCACGTCGGCGAGTTGCTGTTTGATCTGCTCGTAGAATGAGGTTGATGCCACTTGTCTCTCCTTAGTTAACTTTATTCTGCTTTTGTTGGAGTGGCGGCATTCTACCCCTAAACTCAATCGGCCCGCAGCTTATTTTTGCTGCATGAATGACCGCATAAATTGCGCTAGGGCGTGCGAGGTTTTCACATAAGAAAAACTAATTTGTAACCTAGGGGTAGACCGCACAGGTCTGTGTTTGATTGTAGTCCTGTCGCGATGAAAATGTCACCAGTCAGACGGTGGCAATGTGGCCGGGCTCATGGCTGAGCCCGTGTCTGCAAGTTACCTTGGGGTGAGCGCAGCGGCTGTCAGGCAGCCAGCTCCTGAAAGTGCTGTTCGAGCCGGTCGAAGGTAGGCAGGGAGTCCGGGGTGGCATAGGCCTTGAAAATCATCAGCACCCGCAGCAGGCCTTCGTACAGCGAGCCCTTGTTGATGGTGGCAATGCTTGATTGGGTCAGTTTGTAGCTGATCCAAAAGCCGATGATCATCTTAATGGTATCGGCCAGGTCGCTGATGCGATCGTCCGGAATGATAAAGATACCGTCTTGCTTGAGTTGCTTCAGTACCCCGATGGATTGCTCGAGTACCGCCTGCTGGGCCTTGAGGTAGCGCGACTTGAGGGTTTCGTCCCGCGCCAGGATGTCGGCCAGGTTGGCGTACATAAAGCGGAACTGCCACATGGTGTAAAACATGGCGTCGAAGTAGCCCATCAGCAGTTCCAAATCCACCTTCTGGCCATCGTAGGGTTTGAAGCCTGAGAGCAGGTGCTGTTCGTACTGATCGAAGATGCAGCGAATAATGTCTTCTTTATTGCGGAAGTGGTAGTAAAGGTTTCCGGGGCTGATATCCAGATGGGCGGCGATGTGGTTAGTGGTAATGGTTCGCTCGCCATGCTCGTTAAAGAGCTCCAGACTGGCCTGGATAATTTTATCGCGGGTCTTCATGGGTATCCTGTCTTATTCTTGGCGGCCGCTTCCCGGCGGGTCGCTCTGTGCTTATGTCTGCATCCCGGGTTATGGTAGCATTGCCGCAATTCATCAGGCAAAACTCATACATATCTTGGTTCTTATGGCCCGATTTTTCTATTCCATTTTGCTATATGTGTTATCGCCTTTGTTGCTGATTTATTTAGCGCTGAGAGCGATAAAGAGCCCGGACTACCGTGGTCGCTGGGGTGAGCGGTTCGCATTGGCGCCACTCAAGCCCACGGATTTGCTGATCCATTCGGTTTCTATGGGCGAAACTCTGGCCGCGATTCCGCTGATCCGCGCCATCATGGCCGAGCGCCCAGAGCTTAGCATTACCGTCACTACCACCAGTCCCACAGGCTCGGCCGAGGTTGTCAAGGCATTCGGCGACAAGGTGCAGCACTGCTATCTGCCGTTTGATTTGTATTTCGCCATGGGCCGCTTTATCAACAAGCTGGGCTGCGCCGAGCTTATCATCATGGAAACCGAGTTGTGGCCAAACCTCATCGCTGCCGCCAAGGCCCGTGGCACCAAGGTTTCGCTGCTGAACGCCCGTTTGTCGCAAAAGTCGGCCGCAAGCTACACCAAATACCATGCGCTTACTGCGCCTATGCTTAAATCCCTCGACCGGATTGCGGTGCAGACAGCCCCGGAAGCTGAGCGCTTTGTGGCGCTGGGCGTTGAGCCAAGCCGTATCAGTGTCTGCGGCAGTTTGAAGTTTGATATCGATATCCCGGCTGAGCGCCGTGAGCAGGCGAGAGTGTTAAGGCGCGAGTGGCAGCGAGATAACGACTTTGTCTGGGTGGCGGGCAGCGTGCATCCGGGAGAGTTCGGCGCCATGCTCAGTGCCCACCGGCAGTTGCTGACCACCAAGCCACAGTCGCTGCTGATTATGGTGCCGCGCCACCCGGAGCAGTTTGCCAACGCCGCCAGAGCCATCGAAGAGGCAGGTTTCAGCCTGGCCAAACGCAGCCTTGGTGAGTCGCCAACCTCAGGCATTCAGGTGCTTTTGGGTGACACCATGGGAGAGCTGCTGACCTGGTATGGCGCCGCCGATGCCGCCTTTGTCGGCGGTACTCTGATTGAAAATGGCGGTCATAATCCGCTGGAACCCGCTGCCATGGGACTGCCGGTGGCCATGGGGCCACATCACTGGGACTTTAAAGAGATTACTTCTCTGCTGAGCGACGCCGGTAACCTTGGCGTATGTGAAAGCCCCACTGCATTTGAGGCCTGGTTAGTGGCGACGGCCGGCGATACACAAGTGCGAGAAAGCGCCGGTAACGCCGGACTTGAGGTGGTAGCAGCCAACCGCGGCGCACTCAAGCGGCAGTTGGCGGTATTGGAGAGCTTGCTTTAGCCGCCGGGTTAGCTGCGATAACCGCTGAGCAGCCATTGCCAGCAAGTATCATCAAAGGCAAGCGAGGGAAGCTTGCCTTTTTCTTTATCAAAAGAGCGTCTTAGCCTTGAAAGGTTGGCTTGGTGCCAGTCATCTGCCGGGGGGCGGATTTCACCCCGGTCGAAGTCAATCAGCGCAAATCCCTCGGGGCCTTTGAGAATGTTCTTGGCGTTGAGGTCAGCATGGTACACGCCGCGGCGATGAAAGCGGGCGATGCAACTGCCCAGGGCTTTCCAGTCGGCTTCGCTGATGGGGCCCTGCTCGAGCCAGGCGAGCAAATCACGACACCCCGGCATCCGCTCAATCAGAATATCGGCACTGTACCAAAGTGCATGCCTTTGCACCCTGGCAGCCACCGGGCGCGGCACCGGCAAACCTTCAGAGTGAAGCTTTTCCAGCAGCGCCAGTTCTGCAATGGCGCGGGTGTTATCCATGCCGGTAAACAGGTATTTGTCTTTGCTGAACTTTTCCATCAGGCCGCCGCGCCAGTAGTGGCGCAGCACCCAGTCTTCATTGGCATTGGGGTGGCGCACAAACCAGGTGGTATAGCGTCCCTTGGAGGTGCCGCTCACGGCATCCAACCCTTGCCAGTAGGTGGGTTCGAAGCAGCTGGCGGTCAGTGAGCAGGATTCACCCGCGGCTGTGGCCACGATAAAAGGGGGATGCTTTTGCAGTTGCATGGGTGGAATTCTTGTCCAAAGCGTGGAACCTGCGGCCATTCTACATTAAGATCCGGCCTTTGCACCAAGCTGTGTCCATGCCATGAAATTTGACCCTAACACGATGAAATCTTTGTGTCTGCTGCGCCTCTCTGCCATTGGCGATGTGTGCCATGCGGTGGCCATGGTGCAGGCGATTCAACGCCAATACCCCAGCCTTTCCATCACCTGGGTGATAGGCAAGGTGGAGTATCAGTTGCTCAAGCACCTGCCGGGCATCGAGTTTGTGATTTTTGATAAATCACAGGGTTCCAAGGCTTATCGTCAGCTGCGTCGTGCCCTCAAGGGGCGTCATTTCGATGTGCTGTTGCACATGCAGGTAGCGCTGAGAGCCACCATCGCCTCATTGATGATCCCCGCCAAAGTGCGCATTGGTTTTGACCGTGCCCGCGCCAAAGAAGGCCAGTGGCTGGTGACCAATGAGCGGGTCGAAGCCCTGGCTACGCCCCATGTGCTGGAAGGTTTTATGGGCTTTGCCAAAAAGCTGGGGGTTACAGATCTGACTCCCCGCTGGGACATGCACATTCCCGCAGCGGACGAGGCCTTTGCCAGTGAGCTGGTTGCCGATGGCGAGAAAGTGCTGGCCATTTGTGCCGCCGCCAGCAAAGCCGAGCGTAATTGGTTGCCAGAGCGTTATGCCGCCGTGGCCGAGTATGCGGTATCCAAGGGTTATAGGGTGCTGCTGTGTGGTGGTCCGGCACAGCTTGAGAAAGATCTCGCCGCTGCAATTGAAGCTCATTGTTCGGTAGCGCTAACCAATCTTATAGGAAAGACCTCGTTGGTGCAGCTTTTGGCGCTATTAAAACGGGTTTCGCTGGTGATAGCACCGGATACCGGCCCTGCCCATATGGCGGTGACCCAGGGCACGCCTGTGATTGGCCTGTATGCCCATTCCAACCCTGGCCGTACCGGGCCATATTTGTTCCCGAATTTAGTGGTCAGTGTGTATGATGAAGCCATTGCCGAGCAGTTCCCCGGTAAGGCTGTGCCCTGGGGTACCCGTGCCAAGGGCGCGCATCTGATGGAAAAAATTGCTGTGGCTGCGGTTATTGATGCCATGGATAAGGCCTTGAAAGATTGAGGCTATAAAAACAAACGGCCCTGATAACGAAAAGGAAAATGGAGCCAAAGTGGAAGGCCAGCATCCCCGAGTCTTGTTTCTCCCGGTCTCCGATGCCACAGGTATCGGAGAGTATATGCGTTCTGTGATCATCGCCGATGAAGTAAAACGGCTCTGGCCCGGGGCACAGATGCACTTTCTGCTGAGTCAGGACGCCCCTTACGGCAAAGCTTGCCCCTATCCCGCGACCCTGCTGCAAGACTCGCCCACCAAGGCGGTGGCGGCCGTGTGCAGTTTCATGACTGACTTTAAACCCGATTTGGTGGTGTTTGATGCTTCGGGACGGCGCAGTCAGCTGGCCCATGCCAAGCGTCTGGGGGCGGCGGTGATTTTTATCAGCCAGCATGCCCGCAAGCGCCGCAGAGGTATGAAACTCTCCCGCGCCCGGCTGACAGACCGCCATTGGGTTGCCCAGCCCGACTTTGCTATTCCCGCGGTATCGGCCTTTTCCCGCTTCAAGTTGCAGCTGTTTGGCGGTGCCACTCCTGTGGCAACGGGGCCATTTTTTGCCAGGGTCGATGCCGAAAGGCAGCAGGCGCTGCTGACGCAGCTCGGTTTGACGCACGGCGGCTTTTGGCTGCTGAATGCAGGCTCGGGCGCACACTCTTTGGGTGACAGAGCGGCGATGTTGCAGCTGGTCGAGGCGGCATCGCAGCAGTTCAGTGAAACCGGAATTCCGGCACTGGCGGTGATGGGCCCTGCGTACAAAGGTGAAATGCCGCCAAGGCCGGGGATTCAGTATCAGGCGTCTTTGACCAATCACGATTTTATCAATTTGCTGGCGGCTGCCAGGGGCGCAGTGCTTTCCGGCGGTGACACCCTGCTGCAGGCGATAGCCCTGAAAAAGCCCTGCGTTGCGGTGGCGGTGACCAAGGATCAACCGGCGCGCATTGCCCGCTGCGAAGCCAAAGGTCTGGTGATGTCCTCGGGCGCTGATGAGCTGGCCTCCAAAATGGCCATGCTCAATGCGGAGTGCGAGGCGCTGACCCTGCGGCTGCAGCAGTCTGATTGCGGTAATGGTCTGGATTGGGTGGAAGCCGAGCTGTCGGCTCTGTTGGAGCGCAAATGAGTCAGCGGATTGCCATAGTGATAGACAGCCTTGCCGGCGGCGGGGCAGAGCGGGTGATGCTGACGTTGGCGCAAACCCTGATTGCCGATGGTCACAGGGTCGAATTTATTACCCTGGAAGAAGACACAGAACATCAGTTGCCGGCAGGACTTAAGGTGCACTGCTGTTTTGGCAAGGGGGCTGGGAACTACACCGGTTTCTGGCGCCTTGGCAGCTCAGCGGCCAAATTGGGGCGTTTGTTTGCCAGTTTGACGGAAGCCGACGGTGAGTTTGACCTTATTCTGTCTAACCTCGACAAAAGTAACCTGTTGATGTCGCGGCTGTCGCTGCCAAACCTGCATTTTGTGGTGCATAACTCCATTGAAGAAGAGCTGCACAGGCAACGCAAGCTGGGGCCGCTGGCGTATATGTCTATGCTGCGGGCCAAAAAAGCCCTCAGTGGCAAACATCTGGTGACCGTTTCTGCTGGTATTGCCAGAGAAATCATTGAAGGCAAACGTATTCGCCCAGCCGCGACTAAGGTGATCTACAACCCGTTTGACTTCGATAACTTAAGCGAAAAGGCCGCCCAGAGTGCCGAGTTGCCGCCTGGACCATATCTCATCCATGTTGGCCGCATCGCCAAACAGAAGCGCCACGACATTCTGTTGCAGGCGCTGGCGCTGACCCAAAGCCAGATCCCCCTGGTATTGCTGTGCCAGAACACCAAAAAGGCGCTCAAACTCGCGCGGCGCTATGGGGTTGAGCAGCGGTTGATCCTGCCCGGATTTCAAACCAATCCATATCCCTGGATCCGTGAGGCACGGATGTTGGTGTTAAGCTCCGACTACGAAGGCCTGCCAACGGTACTGATTGAGGCGTTGGCTCTGAATACGCCCGTGGTGAGCACCGACTGCCCCCATGGCCCCAACGAGATACTGCTGGGTGAACTTGCTGCCAATCTGGTGCCCAGACGCGACCCCAAAGCACTGGCCGCTGCCATAGATAAGGCGTTGGTGGTGGATGAAGTTGCAACATTACCAGCAGAGTTATCACATAAGTTACAGGCGAGTCAGGTTGCAGCAAGCTATCTGGCATTAAGCTCAAAAGGTTGATAGATTCCCCTTTTTTAAGGGAAGCCGTAACCCAGGGACCTGTATGATAAACCGTGAGGTTGCACTGGTTATTACCAGCTGCAACAGATTTGATTTGCTTGAAAAAACATTGCGCAGTTTCTTCAAGTACAACACCTATCCCATCAGCCAGTACATCATCGTAGAAGACAGCCACAATATCGATCGGCTCAACGCCACCCTGGCTCGCTTTGCCGATGTGAATTTCACCGTGCTGCACAACCAACCGCAACTGGGTCAGATGAAGAGCATCGACCGCGCCTACGCCGAGGTGCGTTGTGACTACATTTTCCATTGTGAAGATGATTGGGAATTCTACCGGTCGGGCTTTATTGAGGACTCGTTCCGGGTGTTGGACGCCGATGAGAAGGTGGTGACTGTGTGGCTGCGGGAGCAGGACGACACCAATGGTCATCCGGTGGATGCCGGGCTGCTGCATTCCGGCGGTGAGCGCTCACTCAGCTATCAGCTGATGAAGGTTAACCATCGCAAGCATGCCAATGCCGATCTCTGGCATGGCTTTACCTTCAACCCGGGGCTGCGTCGGTTAAGGGACTATCAGATTGTGGCGCCCATCAGTGCATACAGCGGTGAGCGCACCTTGTCAGAAGCCTATTTTGAACGTGGTTTCCGTGGCGCGATTTTCCCTAAAGGCTATGTGCGCCATATTGGCGACCACCGTGGTATTCGCTACAAGTTGTCGACGCCCGACTGGCTGAAAGACCTTTCAGTGGCTTTCCGGCGTTTTCGAAGTAAGGTCTCGGCACTGTTTGGCCGCTGATTGCTACAGGCTTTGCGCCAGGCCGAATTCACAGCGGCGCTGGCGTTCGCACAGACAGCGATCGAACAGCTGAATATTCTTTTCCAGCATGGCTTTGCTGCTTTCGGGGTGGTAAAGATGAAAGGCGATACCAGCGAATTTCAGCACCTTACGCTTTACTCCGCTGTGAATTAGCCGGGCGGCAAATTCCTTGTCTTCCGGCCCCCAACCTTCAAAGGCAATATTAAAGCCATTGACCTTGAGCGCATCTTCGCGCCAAAACGACATATTGCAACCATGGATGCTATCCACCGACTCAGTCTTGGTCATCGCCAATTGGCGTGATAGCCAGGGAAAGCGGATTGCGGCGCAGCGACCACGGTACAGCCCCTGGGAAAACCAGCGTGGCCGGCTCTGCTGGCTCATCACAGCTTTGCTCAGTTTTTCTGTCATCCGCACCCGTTTACCCGAGATGAAAAAGCCCGGGGTGGCCGCCTGCAGATGGTCTTTGATGAAGTGCTTGTGCAGTGACAAATCGCCATCAATCATCACTATGTAATCGCCGCGGGCAAGGTTGATGGCCTTGTTTCTGCTTTCAGATAACCTGAATCCCAAATCTTGCTGCCAGCTGTGTACCAGGGGTATCGGTGACTTACGCTGCCAGGCCGCAATCAGGTTGCGGGTTGCGTCGCCCGAACCATCGTCGGCCACAATAATTTCATCCGGCAGACGGCTTTGCTGTAGAACTGACGCCAATACAGAGTCGAGGGCTTCTGGCCAGTTGTAGGTGGTGATGATGAGAGAAAGGGTCATAGCTGCACACAGAAATTACCGATAACAGCTGTATTGTAGAGAGGGAGACTCGGCTAAAAATAATGAAAATTTAGTAATTTACCAGAGGTTAATGCTTGTTTGGTAGCCTGTTTACCAACAGCAATCAGACCGATAACTCTGTTTCCTGTTGATAACATTTGTAGCCGGTTCAGGAACGCAGATTTTCGACCAGGTGCTCGAAAGCATCGGTAACTGCATTGACATCATAGTCTGCCGGCAGCGACTTTTTGAACCGCTGTGGCGATGCCAGGGCAGCGGCAATGGTGCTGCCCAGCTGTGCGTTGCACAGCACCAGTCCGGGGAAGCTGTTGCCCAGTACCTCTTTGCCGCCTGTGGTGGCGGTGCTGACCATGGGGATGTCGAGCGCCATGGCCTCGAGCAACACATACCCCATGGTTTCGGAATCCGAACAGAGGATCAGGCAGGTTGCCTGCTTTAAAAGTGGAAAAGGGTTATATAGGTTGCCGGTAAACAGTACTTTATCCGCCACGCCTAGACTCTCGGCCAGTGCTTGCAACTCAGGGATCCTGGGAGTGTTGTCGTCTTGCTCTTTCCCGACAAATACCAACTTGTGTTGATGCAAGGCCGGGGTGTGGGCGTAGGCCCTGATTAACCTGTCCTGCCGTTTCTCGGCGCTGATGCGGCCGATATGGAGCAGGTAAGGTGTGGGAACCTCACCGCCCTGTTCATTGGCGAGCCGGCGCACGGCGTCTGCATCGAAGGGGTTGGGGATCACCGGATGTGCGTGACCGCTCCAGCGTGACAGTTCGTCAGCCATGGCTCGGGACACCAGGATCTCGCGGCCAGGGTATCTGTGTCTGGCTTCGATGCGGTTACGCACTCTGCCAATTAGCCCTTTTCGGGCACGAAATCTGGCATTGCAGTCGCTGTGAATGATGGAGATGGCATGTTTGCGGGGAGCATGGCGATGGCCAACGCCATCGACCAGCACCAGTTGCTCGTCCGCGGTTGGTGTGAACTGGCGCAGCCAGTGTTTGTCTATCGCGGAAACCTGAGCCCAGGGCTGCCACCGTCTGGCATCATCGGTGCTGTAGTCGCCAAGGCAGAGTATGCGGATCTGATGGCCGCGACGTTGAAGGCTTTGCCCCAGCAGCTGGGTGGCGAGCTCTGCGCCGCCTGGTGCTAACTGACGAACAACAAACAGAAATTTCATTGTGCGCCGATCAGCGTTTGTCCTGCTCGTGGAATTCAAACAATTTGGCTTCCTTCATAAAAGCGTAATAAGCCTCCATGATGGACAATATAAAACCACGTTTGCCGGAAAATAGTTTACGTTGAAAAATATACTCTTTTATAAACACCAGCGGGAATATCAAGACTAATTTCGCCAGAGAATAACCTTTGCCTTTGGTATATTTCTCTTTCGCCTTCAATGTTGAGTAAGTGTTATTTTTTGTGGTTATGGCTGATATTGAATCGTAACCATAATGATTGAAAGCCAGATCGATAAATATCTCTTTTCCGTCAACAGTAGCACTTTCGTGCGCCATTCTCGAGCCGTCAAAGTGGGATTTCGACTTTTTATAGAACCTGTGGTTGTTGGCTTTTTTACTGAAGCGGGAAAGTGGCTCGCCAATAAAAATATCGTTGCGCCAAAAACGTACGCTGTCTGCTTTATCCTGAGTCATGATCTCTTTGAAAGCCGACACCAGCTCTGGGGTGATGGCCTCGTCACCGTCGAGATTCAATACCCACTCATGCTTGCAAAGTGACATAGCATGTTGTTTTTGTTTGGCATATCCAAGCCAGTCCTGATGATAAACCGTGGCGCCATATTCTCTGGCAATCTCCAGAGTTTTATCTGTGCTACCAGAGTCCACCAAGATGATTTCATCCATGCACTGAACACTGGCTAAGGTTTTAGCCAGATGCTTCTCTTCGTTTTTGGTGATGATAAAAACGCTGATTGGCAGTTTCATGATGATCTCGACAGTTTAGGTTCAGGCTGCGAATTATATCATCAGTCTGTTGAATGTCTTGTTAACTCGGTTTCATTCCGCTACTGATGCCGAATAAAATGACATCTCTTATGGTAGAATCCCGCTCTTGTAGATTATTGAGACTAAGACGAATGAAGTATAGCGTCCTGGTAATTAATTTGGATTCCAGCGTGGACAGAATGACGTCCATGGCCAAACAACTGGAAGACCTTGGCCTGCCCTATGAAAGGGTCAGCGCCGTGCGCGGCAGCCTGCTGTCGGCCGATGAAAAATCGCAGGTGTTTAACCTGGAAGCGAATCAGCGCAAGTACGATAAGATCCTCAATGACGGTGAAATCGGCTGCTATTTAAGCCATGTGCGCTGCTGGGAGCGTATTGTTGCCGATGAGCTGGATTTTGCGCTTATCCTCGAAGACGATGCGATATTAACGCCAGAAATCAAAGGCTTTATCGAGGCCTTGCCACGTTTGTCCGATGATTGGGACTACATCAAGCTCTCCCATGGCAGCAAAACCAAGGACACCCTTGAGACGCTCGATTTGGGCGATGGCCTGAGCCTCAGCCGCTGTTTAAAGCTGCCCTCGACCACCACGGGGCAGTTTGTTTCGGCCAGCGGCGCGAAAAAGCTGCTCGCGAGCGCCTATCCCATTGCCAGACCCATCGATATGGATATCCAGTATTGGTTTGAAAAGGACCTGCATTGCCTGGTAAGCCGACCGTTTCCGGTGCTGAATGGCGACTTTGGCAGTGAAATCAATAAAACCGCCGACAGGCGTCAGGTTGAGCGCAACAGATGCAAACGTTTGTGGCAAAAGCTGTGCTATGAGCTGTCACTGCTCAAAAACCGAGGTAATATGGGCGCTCTGCCAAAGATTATTGAGCGATAGGAGCGCTGAGCATGCACACAAGAGCCATTTACCCGGGAACCTTTGATCCGGTCACCAATGGTCATGCCGATCTGATAGAAAGAGCGGCGAATCTGTTTAAGCATGTGATTATCGGTGTGGCGGCCAGCCCGTCCAAGCAGCCACGTTTTTCACTGGAGAAACGGGTGGAGCTGCTGCGCAAGGTCACCGCTCATCTGGATAATGTGGAAGTGGTGGGCTTTACCGGGCTGCTGGTGGACTTCGCCAAAGAGCAGCAGGCCAGCGTGCTGGTGCGGGGCCTGCGCGCAGTTTCTGACTTTGAATACGAATTCCAGCTGGCAAACATGAACCGCCGCTTAAGCCCCGAGCTTGAGAGCGTGTTTCTTACTCCCGCCGAAGAAAACTCCTTTATTTCTTCCACCCTGGTGAAAGAAGTGGCGCTGCATGGCGGCGATGTGAGCCAATTTGTGCACCCCGAGGTTGCGGCTGAGCTGTTGGCGCTGCCCCGTAAAAAGTAACAGTTAAAAAGGGATTTTAATGAAGTACTTGTCTTTATCTGCCCTGAGTCTGGCACTGCTGGCTTCCCAGGCTCAGGCCGCCCCCTGGGTGGATTCTTCCGATGTTTATCTCAGAGCCGATATTCAGGCGCTGGCAGATGCCGGGGTGATCACTATGCCGGTAAATACCTTTCCGCTGATGTGGGCCGGTATTGGCGTGGATCTGGGCAAGGCTGAGCCGTCGATGATGGCGCCGGATGTGGCCGCTGCCTTCGCGCGGGTTAACTATTACTATCGTCAGGCGGTGGACAATCGCGGCAATACCCGTATCAAGGGCACAGCCGCAACCGATGCGGCGCGGTTCCAACATTACGGCAGTGATTACCGTGAAAAGGGCGAACTGAAAGCCTCCCATGAATACATGGACAACCGTTTTGCCTTTAAGCTGTCGGCCACTGCGGCCTACGATGCGCAGGATGATAAAGACTTCCGTCTGGACGATTCCTGGGCGGCTGTGGTGCTGGGCAACTGGGTGATTTCTGCCGGTGCCGTGGAGCAGTGGTGGGGCCCGGGATTCGATACCGCGCTGCACAAGTCCAATAATGCCCGTCCCATGCCGTCACTGATGCTGAGCCGCAATAATGCGGCCGCCTTTGAAACGCCCTGGCTGTCGTGGATTGGTCCCTGGACCCTGACCACAGGCATCAGTTGGATGAACGATGACAGAGCGGTTGAAGATACCCTGCTGTGGAATTTCCGCGGCACCTTGCGCCCCATCAAGCAGGTGGAAATTGGCGCCTCCTGGACGGTGCAGATGTGTGGCGAAGGTCAGGACTGTGGTCTGGGTACCTTCTGGGATACCATCTCCGGCGGCGGTGAATGTGCCGATGGCTCTGTGGACTGCGACCCTTCGTTGAATTCGCGCCTGGGTAACCAGATGGCCGGTTGGGACATCCGCTACGCCGACACCTGGTTCGATGTGCCCGTGGGTATTTACCTTGAGCGCACCTGTGAAGACTCCAGCGGCCCCATGCCGTGGGATCTGGCGGATTGCGCCAAGATGGCGGGTGTTGATACCCGTTTTGGCTTTAAAGATCAGCAATATAAACTGTTCCTTGAGTACACAGACACCCTGGTGGCCTGTAGCGAGAACAGCAACAGTTTCAACTGCTTCTATGAGCATTCAACCTATCTTTCCGGTTCGCGCTACTATCGCCGTTCGCTGGGTTCGACCTACGACAGCGACGCCGAAACCTGGGTGCTGGGCCTGATTGGCCAGTTCAGCGACAGCAAGGGCATCAGCGCCTACCTGCGTTATGCGCAGCTGAACAAGGACGGCGTCAGTACCGGTAATAAGTGGGCACCTCAGCCTGTGAAAGAAGACCTGCTGATGCTGGAGGTGTCTTATCGTCAACCGCTGCTGAGCGGTATGGTGACTCTGGGCGGCACAGTTTCCAAGTCAGACTACGAGCTTGACTCAAGCAATGATGCGACTGTATTTGGCAGCTACGAGTACCGTTTCTAATCGCCGAATGGGCGTTATCAAATCGTAAAAAGCGCGCCATCCGGCGCGCTTTTTTTGTCATGTTTACGAAAGAAATCCCCCCTATCCTTTACGGCTTGCGTACGATATGCTGGCCATACGGCATACCGCCAAAAGGAGTTTTAGGTCAATGATTTCTGTGGTAATCCCCGCCAAAGATGAGACGGGAAACATCGGCAATCTGGTCAGGGAAATTGCCGCCGCCCTTAAAGAAGAACAAACATTCGAAATCGTCGTGGTCGATGATGGCAGCGGTGATGCCACCGGCCAGGAAGTGTTGGATGCCGCCAACGAATGCGGCTGCAACGCACGGGTTGTGCGTCACAAAAACAGTACCGGCCAGAGCACCGCAGTGCATACCGGCGTGCTTAATGCCAAGGGTGACTGGATAGTGACCCTGGATGCCGACGGCCAAAACGATCCTGCCGATATACCGGCGATGATAGCCGTGGCCAACAAGGTCACCAATCCGCACTTTTGTATCGCCGGTTACCGTAAAAATCGAAAAGACACTGCCTGGAAACGTTTTCAGTCCCGGGTTGCCAACAAGGTGCGCGATACACTGCTCAATGACGGCGTGCCGGACACCGGCTGCGGCCTTAAACTCTTCCCGCGGGAAACCTTTTTGCGTCTGCCGCACTTTAACCATATGCATCGTTATCTGCCCGCGTTGATCAAACGCCTCGGCGGCGAAGTGCATGTCAGTGAAGTGAACCACAGGGACAGGCAGGCTGGTGTGTCAAAGTACAACGCCTGGAACCGTGCCTGGGTGGGCATAGTCGATTTGATGGGGGTAATGTGGCTGATCCGCCGCGGCAAGGTGGCTGAAGTCGAGCGGATTGACGACCATATCCAGCCATGAAAACCCATCTTAAACGCCTCGGTAAACTCAGCCTGACCTTACTGGTGTTGCTGGCACTCATGCTGGCTGCCAGGGAAGGCTGGTTCGACCATCTCACCGATTCCAACTGGGTGGCCCGTTTCGTCAAAGAAGGTGGGCTGCAGGCCATGGCTGTGCTACTGATGGCGGGCAGTCTTTTTACCGCAGTGGGCGGCCCAAGGCAGGCCATCGCCTTTGTTTGCGGCTTTGCCATGGGCGGCTTTTATGGGGCGCTGTTCTCCACATTGGCAGCGGTGCTTGGCTGCCTGATGAGCTTTTACTTTGCGCGCCTGACTGTACGCAGCAGTCTGCGTCGCCGCTTTGGCTACCGACTGGAGCGGTTTGAGGCGCTGATTGCCAGCAACACCTGGCTTAAGGTGTTGATGATCCGCCTGCTGCCCGTGGGCAGCAATCTGCTGACCAACCTCCTGGCCGGGACCACCAAAGTTGGTGTGGGTGGTTTTGTGCTTGGCAGCGCCATTGGCTATTTGCCGCAGATGCTGATTTTCAGCTTTGCCGGTGCGGGCATTGGCCTTGCCGACCATGTGCAGCTTGGGATCAGCATAGGGCTCTTTGTTCTATCGAGCGCCATCGGCGCCTTCTTGTATCGCAGCCACCTTAAACGCCAGGTGGATGAATTGGCTGAAGAAGCATAGGGACGGGTATGGATTATCTGCTGGGCTTTTTTAAGGATGACAATAAACAGAGGGTGTTCTGGTCGCTGTTGCTGCTGACCACCCTGGTGATGCTGATTGGCATGGGGCTGCGCTCGCCCTGGCCTGCGGATGAGCCGCGCTTTGTGGAAGTTGCCCGTGAAATGGTAATGGGCGGCGAATGGCTGTTTCCCACCCGTGGCGGCGAATTTTATCCCGATAAACCGCCGGTGTTTATGTGGGCCATTGCCGCCTGTTATGCGCTGATTGGTAATCTCAAGCTGGCATTTTTGATCCCCAACGCCCTCTGCGGCCTGATTACCGTGATGCTGGTTTACGATCTGGGTTGCCGCCTGTGGAGCGTGCGGGTGGGCCGCAACGCCGCACTGCTGTTGCTGCTGGTGCCGCAGTTTTTAATGCAGGCAAAGAATGCCCAGATAGATGCCATGGTGGCCTGCTGGATCACCGTGGGTTGCTACGGCCTTATCCGCCACTTTGTGCTGGGGCCGAACTGGCGTTGGTTCTTTGTCGCCTGGGGCTTTATGGGGCTTGGTGTCATCACCAAGGGCGTGGGTTTTCTGCCGCTATTAATGTTGCTGCCGCTGGCCTGGTATCGGTGGCGCACAGTTACCGGCAGGGCGCTGTTGCCCCACAATGCCTGGTCGTGGAAGGTAGCTGCCGGTCCTCTGGTGATGCTGGCGGTGATTGGCAGCTGGCTTATTCCCATGCTGCTGGCGGTGTGGCTGGATGCGACCCCTGAGCATCAGGCCTACATGCAAAATATCCTTTTTAAACAAACCGGTGAGCGCTACGTTAACGCCTGGCACCATATCAAGCCCTGGTACTTTTTCGTGCTGAGTGTGATTCCCTGGCTGTGGTTTCCGCTGCCGCTGCTGGCCATTGCCCACGCTAAAAAGCTCTGGCATCGGCTCAAGGCTGACCCTGTAGTGGCCATACTGCTGCTGTGGGTGTTGCTGGTGGTGGTGTTCTTCAGCCTAAGCCCAGGTAAGCGTAACGTTTATATCCTGCCGGCTCTGCCCATGGCCTGCCTTGCCATGGCCGCCATGCTCGATGGTGAAACGCCCAAACGCTGGTTTGAGCTGTTGGTCAAGGGGCTGCTGTGGTTCCTCGGTGTGCTTGTGGTGCTGGTGGGCGTACTGGCTCTGGCGCATCATCCCAAACTGGCTGAGCGCCTTGCCGATTACACCAATGACCTGACTGGCATAGGTATCCTGTTTATCGCCCTGGGCGCTGCCTGGCTTGGGCTGATTTGGTGGCTCAGAAACCGCTCATCCCTACTGGGGGCGGGCGCTGTCACCCTGCTGGGTTGGCTGCTGATTGGCACCTTTGGTTATCCGATGCTGGACCCCATGCGCACCCCGCAGGCGCTGATGCAACATACAGCCGATACCATAGGGGAAGACGCCGAGCTCGGGCTGGTGAAATTCAAGGAGCAGTTCATTTTGTTCTCGCCTATGTCGGTGACCCACTTCAGTTATCTGGCGCCGGTTGAAGAGCAGGAGCGCAACGCCTGGGCCTGGCTTGCCGAAGGCAAGGTCGCTGGAGATAAACGCTATCTGCTGATCCCCAGGGGGCCGGAATTGAGCTGTTTCGACCTGTCACTGGGGCAGAGCATGGGCATAGCCCACAGGGACGAGTGGATGTTGGTGGACGACAGGGCCATGAGCGCCGATTGCCCGGCGCCTGTGCGGCAATACAGATACCACACAGACCATCCCGGGCATTGGCTCAAGGACTGATTACTTCAGATACCAGCCCCAGGGCTCACTCGCCTGATAACGGGTAACTTGCTTGGTTTCCAGGTAGTTGTGAAGGCCCCAGTGGCCAAGCTCGCGGCCGATGCCGGATTGCTTCATGCCGCCCCAGGGCGCCTGGCTGAAGGTGGGTTGAGAGCAGTTGATCCACACAATGCCGGCGCGCATGGCGTTGGCGACCCGGGCGCAGCGGTCCTGGTCTGCCGACATCACCGCCGCCGCCAGTCCGAAGCGTGACTGATTGGCGAGCTGCACGGCTTCGGCCTCGGTTCTGAAACGCTTCACCGCCAGCACGGGGCCGAAGATTTCGTCGCTCCACACCGGATGATTCAGCGGCGGCTCCAGCAGCACTGTGGGGCGCACAAAGTAGCCCTTCTCCATACCCGCATCGCCGCCGCAAAGCATCTCAACGCCATCGGCACGGGCCGAGTCGATAAAGCGCAGCACCTTGTGGTATTGCTCGCGGCTCACCAGTGGCCCCAGCAGTATTCCGGGTTCCATGCCGTTGCCGAGGGGGATTTTGTCGGCTTCCTGTTTGAGTCTGGCAAGGAAGCGATCGGCAATGTCGTGTTGCACCAAGAGCCTTGAAGTGGCGCTGCACACCTGGCCCTGATTCCAGAAGATACCGAACATCACCCATTCCACTGCGGCTTCGATATCGGCATCGTCGAACAGGATAAAGGCTGACTTGCCGCCAAGCTCCAGGCTGACATTTTTAATCTGCTGCGCTGCCGCCGACATGATTTTGCTGCCGGTGGGCACGCTGCCGGTGAAGGCGAGTTTATCGACCCCCGGATGGCGGGCCAGCGGTACTCCGGCCTCGACCCCAAGGCCGGTGACTATGTTGAGCACCCCCGCAGGCAGGCCAACTTCATCGGCATAGCTGCCAAGCTCCAGTGCCGTCATCGGGGTCAGCTCCGAGGGCTTGAGCACCATGGTGGCCCCGGCTGCCAGTGCGGGGGCGACCTTCCAGGCGGCCATCAGCATGGGGTAGTTCCAGGGAATGATTTGCCCGGCCACGCCAATGGGCTCGTGGCGGATATGGCAGCTGAAACGCGCATCCGGCAGGGGCAGCGGCGTGTCCTGCTGCTCATCGAGGGTTTCGGCAAGTTCAGCGTAATAACGAAAACAACCGGCGGTGTCTTCTATATCCCAAAGTGCCTCAGGCAGCGGCTTGCCGTTGTCGGTCACTTCCAGGTGGGCGAGGGTATCTTTGTCGCGCTCGATGCAGTCGGCGATGCCGTTCAGTAGCGCGGCTCTGTCCTTGCCTGTGGTCTTGCGCCAGTCGCCCTCGAAGGCATTGCGGGCGGCATTGACCGCATGATTGATGTCTTCCTCACTGCCGGCGGGGGCGCGGTGAAATACCTCTTCGGTGGCCGGGTTTATCACATCGAAGCCGCCGCCCAGATCCGGGCTGACCCACTCGCCATTGATATACAGATGCTCTTTCATTATGCATTCCTCTTGCTGCGGTTCAGGCCGCGGGTTTCGAGCAGTCTGGCTGAAAACAGCAGCGCCAGAGAGACACAGATGATCAGGGTGGAAATGGCATTCACCTCCGGGGTTACCCCGCGGCGAATGGAAGAGAAGATATAAATCGGCAGCGTGGTTTCACTGCCCGCCACAAAGAAGGCGATGATGAAGTCATCGAAGCTGAAGGTGAACGCCAGCAGGAAGGCCGCCAGAATACCGGGGGCGAGATAAGGCAGAGTCACCCGCAGCAGGGTTTGGCGCGGGCTGGCGTAAAGATCGAACGAGGCCTCAATCAGCCGCTTGTCCATGGTCTCAAGCCGGGTACGTACTATCACCATCACCAGCGCCATGGTGAACAGACTGTGGGAGGCGACCACGGTCCAAAAGCCCATCTGCAATCTGGGGGCCTCGCCGAAGATGCCTGGCCAAATGGCTTCAATCACAGGGTTGGCCATATCGAACAGGGTCTTCATTGCCGACAGGCTGGCGATGCCAATCACAATGCCGGGGATGATAATGGCGCTGTAGGTGAGGCCATCGAAGGTGGCCCTGAGCGGCCCTTTTACATCTTCCAGTGCCAGCACCGCCATGGTGCCAAACAGGGTGGCGATGACCGCCGAGGTGAAGGCGATGCGCAGGCTGTTGTACAGCGCCTCCATCATAAAGGGGTTGTCGGTGACCTTGCCAAACCAACTGACACCGCAGCACTCGAAGCTGGTGGCGTGGCTGCCGGCATTAAAGGCAAACACCACCACCAACAGGATCGGCGCGTACAAAAACAGGTAAACCAGGGTCGAGTAGCCTCTGAGCATCTTGAACTCCTAAATCGCGGCCAGGGCCTGACGGTCGTTGAAACGCCTTACCAGCCGCAGATACAGGCCAATAATCACCAGCATCAGTGCCACCAGAGTCATGGCGATGGCGGCGCCAAAAGGCCAGTTGCGTGACTGCAGGAACAAGTCCACCAGAGCGTTACCGACAAAGAACACCTTGCCGCCGCCGAGAATGGCCGGAATGAGGAACTCCCCCATCAGCAGGATAAATACCAGCATCACCCCGGTGATGATGCCGGGCATGGACAGGGGCAGGGTTACCCGCAGGAAGGTCGACAGCCGGTTGCCGCCTAGGTCCGCCGAGGCTTCCAGCAGCCGCTTATCCAGCTTGTCGAGGGTGACAAAAATCGGGAACACCATCAGCGGCAAATAACCGTAAATGATGCCCAGCGTAATGGCCCCCGGGGTGTTGAGCATCCGCATATACTCAAACCCCATGCCTTCGAGCAGCGCGGGCAGGCCCTTGCCGCCGAGAATATAAATCCAGGCATAGGTACGGATAAGAAAGCTGGTCCAAAAGGGCACTATCACCAGAGTCAGCAGCAGCGACTTCCAGCGGCTGGCTTTTACCGCCAGAAAGTACGCCAGCGGATAGGCCACCAACAGGCACCCGAGGGTGCCAAGTGGTGCCAGCACCAGTGTATTTTTAAAGGCTGACCAGCGCGCCCCCAGATTGGCGTAGTGCTCCAGGGTGAAGCCGCCGACATAACCGCCGGCGGGGCCGCGCTCGCCAACGCTGAACGCCAGGATCACGGCGATGGGCAGCATCAGCAGCAACAGGAACCCCAGCGAGGCGGGCAGCAGCATCAGTACCCGGGACTTCAAACCCGGTGCGACGAGGGCGTGGCTGGCCATGGTTTTCTCCTTGGTTTTGCTTATCAGGCCGATTTAAAGCGGGCGATAAGCTCGGCGCGGTCCGGGTTTATCAGGGTGGCGGCCGCACCAAATTCCAGCGCCGACAGCAGCTCGGCGGCGGGGTACATGATGGGGTCTTCCAACATGGTCTTGGGCAGCAGGGCATCGACCCGGCTGTCGCCACTGGGGTAACCGTGGGCCAGCACTTCGGCGGCATTGGTGGCCGGTGCCAACAGGTGGTTAATCAGCGCGTAGGCGGCATCCTTGTGCTCGGCGCTCTTGGGAATGGCGTAGAAGTCGCTCCACAGCTCGCCACCTTCGCGGCCGAGCACGTACTTCATTTCCGGCATGTCTCTGTGCAGCTGCGAGCCATCGCCGGTCCAGCACATGGACATCCAGGCATCGCCGTTTCTCAGCGGTGGCTGATAATCCGAGGTAATGGCGTAAAGGTGTGGTTTGCAGTCCAGCAGCAGCGCCTCGGCCTTGGCCAGTTCGGCGGGTTCACAGGAGTTGAAGCTGAAGCCGAAGTACTTGAGGGCGTTGCCAATGGTGGTGAGCTGGTAGTCGTGCACTATGGTGCCGCCGGAGCCGTAGTCGCGGGTGATGTCGAAGAAGTCTTTCCAGCTTTCCACTGCCCTGATGCGCTTGCTGTTATAGACGATGCCTGTGGTGCCCCAGTTTTTGGGCACGGCATACACTTTTCCGTCGATAATGCCCTGCTCCATAAAGCGTTTTTCATAGGCTTCGGGGCGGAAGTTGGGCAGGCGGCTGACATCGAGCGGCTCGATAAGCCCAAGTTCAACATAGGTGCTGATGGTGTAGTTGGTGGGAACAAACACGTCCCAGCCGGTGCCACCGGCCTGCAATTTGGCCAGCATCTCTTCGTTGGAGCCAAACACATTCACCTGCACATTGGCGCCGGTTTTGGTGGCAAACTCATTGAAATTTCTGGCATCGTGATAGTTGGGCCAGGTGGCCAGCGCAACTCTGTCGCCTATGTCTTTTTCACCGGCGCGGGCGGCGGCGCTCATCAGGCTGCCCGCCATGCCGCTGGCCATCACTGTGGTGGCCATACCAAGGCCGGTGACCCGCAAAAACTCACGGCGGCTGATGCTGCCTTTACGCAGCCGCTCAAGTTCTTTGGCAAAGGTGTTTCTGTCGATGTTCTTCATGGTCTGACTCCTTTCATGCCGCTGTGGCGGCGTTATTTTTGTTCTCACTGCAAACATCGAGAATGTAAGTTAATACAAATTGTTATATTAAAGCGGCAGGGCGACTGCCTTGTCGGCGGCCCACTCCAGCGCCACCAGTTCACCGTGGTCCAGGGGCGCCTGGTCGCTGCCTTCGTGCAGACGAACCGTGAGGGTGCCGTGACGCTCAGAGGCCAGTTGGTACTCGGTCAGGTTGCCAAGGAATATCTGGTCGATAACCTTGGCCAGCTCCTGCGGCTGCCCCGAGGGTTTGCTGAGGCGGATATGGTCGGGGCGCACCGAGATGCAGCACTCGGCACCCGGGGTAAGGGCGCTGGCGCCCTCACTGCTGCGACCCGCCAGTAGCACACCCTTGGGGGTTTTCACCGTGAGGGTATTGCCGTCGATGGTCTGAAGCTCACCGAAAAACAGATTGGATTCGCCTATAAAGTCAGCCACATAGGCGCTGCCGGGATGGTCGTACAGCTCCCTTGGGCTGGCGGTTTGAATGATGCGGCCATCTTTCATTACCGAAATCTGATCCGACAGTGACAGCGCCTCTTCCTGATCGTGGGTCACCATCACAAAGGTGATGCCGACTTCCCGCTGCAGTCTGAGCAGTTCGGTTTGCATCTCTTTGCGAAGCTTGCGGTCCAGCGCGGCCAAGGGCTCGTCCAGCAACAGCACCTTAGGCTTGTTCACCAATGCCCTTGCCAGTGCCACCCGTTGCTGCTGACCGCCGGAAAGCTCCCAAGTCCGCCGGGTCTTGAACTGGCCCATGCGCACCATTTCCAGCGCTTCATCCACCCGCTTGTCCAGCTCTGCTTTGCTGAGTTTGGGCTTGTGATAAGCCAGACCATAGCCGACGTTGGCGGCCACATTCATGTGGGGGAACAGGGCATAGTGCTGAAACACCATGTTGACTGGACGCTCGAAGGCGGGAATGCCGTTCATGGGCTCGCCGTCGATAAAGACCTCGCCGCAGCTGGCCTGCTCGAAACCGGCAATCATCCTTAGTGTGGTGGTTTTGCCGCAGCCGGAGGCGCCCAAAAAGGAGTGGAATGCTCCCTTGGGAACCGAAAAACTGATGTTGTCCACGGCGTTCAGATCCCCAAAACGCTTGGAAACCTGTCTGAACTCTATGTCAAATTCATTCATCACATTTGCATCCGGTCATCATCGCCACTGGCTATGGCACTCAAGTATTAGCCAGCATAAGAGGCTGAAAATTATCGTTACATATCCCTGTGGGTATATTTTTTCTCCATAATTTTGCCGTTTTGCATTCCATATACTGACTCAATTTGTTAAGTATATTGAACGCTTGATGTCGACAGGAGGCGACCATGGAGGCGCTGACAGCTCCGCAAACCGAGAGATGGCCACTGCTGGAATGGGTGGAGGATATAGGCCGGATATTTACCGGGGCGGCAGATGGCCAGAGTGCGCTGGAGCTGGTGGCCATGTTGAAGCGGGCCTGCGACTTCGACCACTGCGTAGTGTTTGCCTACAGCGGCGAAGAAGTGCCTCTATGCCTGTTTCATACTTTTTCTGCCGAGCAGTACCGTGATTTTGTCAGCGACTATCAGGCAGGCCCTTATCTGTTGGACCCCTTCTACAAAGCCAGTTACGACGCCGTGCCCGCCAACCTCTATGGCATTCGCGATCTGGCGCCGGACCACTTCTTCCTGAGTGAATACTATCTGTCGTACTACCGGCGGATGTTGCTGCGGGATGAGATTGGTTACTTCGGAGAGGCGGCGCCGGGGATCCGTACCGTGGTCTCCCTGATGCGGGCTGACCATCGTCAGCGATTCGATGAAGCCGACAAGCACAGATTGCGGCAGTTTGAGCCGCTGGTACGGGCCTTTGTGGCCAATCTGTGGCGCGACGGCCGCTTCGGTTTTGGTGAAAGGCCTGCCAAAGACAGCCTGCACGAACGGCTTGAGCAGGGGTTTCTGGAGTTTGGTAAGGAGCAGCTTACCCGGCGGGAGCAGCAGATTTGCCGCCTGCTGCTGCGGGGGCACTCGAGCGCGTCTATCAGTAAGGAGCTGTCGATTTGCGCCGGCACCGTGAAAATTCATCGTAAGAATTTGTACGCCAAACTGGGGGTGTCGTCCCACTCGGAATTATTTCTGGCATTCCTCGATTCGATTCGCAAAGACGGCTGATTTTCATAAAGCTTTTATTCAAATTACATCTCCCTGACACAGGCCTGTGGTGTATTGGCTGTTCCGGCAGTGATTTCTGCCGGTAAATCACAATACCAATAACCATATGGACTGGAGATGCACACATGAAGAAGCATCAGATTTTGTTGTTTACCCTGATACTGTTCGCCCCCCACAGCTTTGCCGAGTCGCTCAAGGTGATGGCCTATAATATCATGCAGTTGAACGTGCAGGACTGGGATCAGGCCAATCGTGCCGAGCGCCTGCCCGGCGTAATTGCTGCCCTGGATGACAGGCCCGAGGTGCTGTTAATCAGCGAAGCGTTCAACAGCGAGTCGGAGCGTGCCCTCGCCAGGCTGGCAACTCAGTACCCCTACCAGACGCCAATCGTTGGCCTGGATTGCAGCGGCGGTGGCTGGGATGCTCTCAGCGGCAACTGCTCCAACTCGCCGGTGGTGATCCGCGGCGGCGTGGTGATCCTGTCGCAATACCCCATCATCAAACGCAAGGCCCACGTGTTTAACCATAGCCTGCAGGGCAGCTGGGATTACTATTCAAACAAGGGCTTTGCCTATGTGGAAATCGATAAAAACGGTGAGCGTTTTCACCTGATTGGTACCCATCTGCAGGCCACCCATGACGGCGATACGGCACAGGAGCATCAGGTGCGCCTGGGGCAACTCGCAGAAATTCAGTCGTTTATTGAAGCACAAGCCATTCCTGCCTCAGAGCCTGTGATTATCGGTGGCGATATGAATGTGGAATGGAGCAAGCAGGATGAAGTGGCCGATATGCTGGCGGCCGTGCGCGGAGGCCTGCATTTTCAGACCCCGGAAATCGGCTCTTTCCCGGCCAAATATAACTGGTTCACCAAGGCCAATGCCTACTACTTTGATTACAGCCTGGATTACAACGACACCCTGGATTACATCTTCTGGCACAAGGACCACAAACAGCCGCTGAATGCACCTGAGATGGCCGTGCGTTATCCCAAGGCTGCCGAGAATTGGTACTGGTGGTATCTCAAGGGTTACTGGAACCTGAGCAGTGGCCGCTACTACCACAACGGCCACTACAAGGAGCTGTCGGATCACTATCCGGTGCAGGTGAACTTCGAGTTTTAAGCCTGTTTATAAACAAATAAAGCCCCATGAAGGGGCTTTTTTGATTCGGTGATCAGTGGGCCAGAATAAGCACTGTGCCTGCCACTGTCATGGCCGCGCCCAGCCAGGCGCCGATAGCCGGGCTTTTGCGGTACACCAGCCACAGCAGTGGCAGCACCAGAATCGGGCTGACCGAAGACAAAATCGCCACCAGTCCCGCATTGCCATGTTTCAGTGCCTGCAAAATCAGCGTCATACCCAGCACCATCGACAGCGCGGCATTGCCAACGGTCAGTGCCAACACCCTGGGTGTGGCCGGGCTCTTGGCTTTGGCGACCGAAAAGCCCAGTACCAGCAGGGCAAAATGCAGCCCAAAGGCGGTGCTCATACGTACTGCCGAGGCGGCCACCGCATCTATGTCAGTTTCCATCAGCGGCTTAAGCATCAAAGTCGATACCGACTGACACAGAGCCGAGAGCAGCGCCAGGGCGATGCCGCGTTTGATCTGCTGATTGCCGCTCTCCCATGCATGTTCCTCGCCCTTGCGTTTACCAAACAAGATGGCGGTCATCACGCCGCTTATCAGCAGCGAACTGCCAATCAGGGTCCAGCCCCAAAGAGTTTCACCCAGGAACAGATAGGCCAGCAGCGCCGAAAACAGTGAGTGGGTGGCAAACAGCACCCCGGCACGACGGGGGCCGAGGCGGTTCATGGCGGCAAACAGCGCCGTATCACCAATAAAGATACCTATGATGCCCGATACGGCCAAAAGCCACAGGCTATCGGGTGTCAGGGTTTGCCAGCTGCCCATCACCAGCGCGATAAGCCACAGCATCAGGCTGGCGCTCAGCATCCGCAGCCGGGTAAAGGCGAAGGCACCCAAATGGGTAGAGGCGGTGGCAGACATCAAACTGCCAACGGCCCAGCAGGCCGCAGCCAGCAGGGCGAGATATTCATAACTCACGGGGTAACCCACTCTGAACAAAACCGCATACAGCACGGCAAAAGGAGCGCCATTATAGTGAGTCGGGCAATAATTCACCAGCAGCCGATGTGGGCATAGCATGCTGGTGAGTTCATAGCGTACAAATATTCATCCACTAATGGTATTAAATGGGATTTAATGGCGTTATAGGTGAATTTATTTACGCTGACACAGGGGGCAGAAAACCGTGGTGCGTTGACCAAGCCGGATTTCAGACAGCAGATGCCCACATTCAGTGCAGGGCTGACCGCCGCGACCATACACATGCAGCTTCTGGGCAAAGTAGCCGGGTTTGCCGTCGGCGTTGGTAAAATCCTTCAAGGTGGTGCCGCCTTGCTTGATAGCCTGGGCGAGGATAGCTTTTACCTCGGCAGTGAGCGCCGTCAGGCGCTCGGCATCCACCTTGCCGGCTTCGGCTTCTGGGTGGATCCCGGCGGCAAACAGCGCCTCGTTGGCGTAGATATTTCCTACCCCCACGACAATGGCGTTATCCATCAGGCACAGCTTGATGGCCTTCTTCTTGCCCTTGAGAGCGTTAATCAGATGTTCGGCGTGGAATGCCGATGACAGGGGCTCGGGGCCGAGTTTTTCCAGCAGCGGATGGGCTTCTTCCGGCAGTTCACACCAGAGCCAGGCACCAAAGCGGCGCGGATCGTTAAACCTCAGTACCCGACCGTTTTGCATCACCAAATCGATATGATCGTGCTTTTCTACCGGAGTGTCTTTGGGCAATACCCGCAGGCTGCCGGACATGCCCAGATGCACTATGCTGGTACCGGCATCTGTGTCGATAAGCAGGTATTTGGCACGGCGGCGCACTGCGCGAATGGTTTGGCCGACGATACGCTGGGCGAGTTCAGGCACGGGCCAGCGCAGGCTGGCGTTACGCACGATGAGGGCTTCGACCAGGTTGCCTTCGAGGTGGGGGGCAATTCCCTGGCGGGTAACTTCTACTTCCGGCAATTCAGGCATGGGTTATTCCAGCTAATCAGGCAAAAATACAGTGGTGACAAAGATTCAGTGACTGGCGGTGACCTTTGGCTCCAGTGCCAGCCGCAGGCTGGGCGGAATCAGGTACCAGTGGCCCTGGGGCGACTTGAGTATGCCGTCATCGAACATCAGCCACACCTGCGGCTCAAGTGTGCCAATACGAATAACCAGCTCTTTTGGATTCTTCGGCTGCTCCGGCGTTTTGCTCATGGGAGAGACTTTCACCTCAAGCCAGGCTTTTCCCCAGTCTTCACAGTTGCTGACATCTTTATCGCAGGCAAACACGCCGCCCTTGCGCTCCAGCGCCAGCCCGTCCAGTTGCAGGCCGGTCAGCGGCGTAGCCTCGTCAAACAGGGGCACGGCATCGTCCGGCAGGCTGTTCATTTGCCTGTCGAGCAGCGTCAGCACCGACACCATGCCGATGCAGGCGATAATAATGATGTTGTTCCAGGTGCGGCGCTTGATTGCCATGAAAATCTCACCCCATAAAAACACAGTGCCAGCGTTATGCTGGCACTCAGTGTATCACGGCTATTGGCGAAGGTTCAGCCGCCGGTGGCGTTCATAAACCGCAGGATTTGCACCTCTCCGGTGTCGAACCTGTGTTCACGGGGCTTGAGTGGCATGGCGGCGGTAATCGCAGCCTTAAGGCGCTCTATATCACCGGGATGTTGGCGCAGGACTGCCTTGAGATCCACCGAATGCTCGTTGCCAAGGCACAGCAGCAACCTGCCTTCCACGGTAACCCGCACCCGATTGCACTCGTGGCAGAAGTTGTGGCTGTGGGGGGAGATAAAGCCGATATGTATCGGGCTGTCACTCATGCGGTAGTAGCGCGCCGGACCGCCGGTGCGTTTGTCCGACAAACTGAGCGGATAGCGGCTTTCAATGATGGCCCGCACCGCGTCACTGGATAAGTGGCGGGATGACTCCCGCTCATCCATCACCCCTATGGGCATCTCTTCGATAAAGGCAATGTCGAGCTTGCGGCTGCGGCAAAACTCCACCAGATCCAGCACCTCATCGTCGTTCTGGTCTTTTAAGATCACCGAGTTGATTTTGATGCGCATAAAGCCGGCGGCTATGGCGGCATCTATCCCTGCCACGACCCGCTCCAGCTTGCCGTTGCGGGTCAGCGCCGAGAAACGCTCGCCCTTTAAGGTATCCAGACTGATGTTAAGCCGCTTAAGCCCAGCGGCCTTTAACGAGGGCGCCAGCTTGGCGAGGCGTGAGCCATTGGTGGTCATCGACAGGTCGTCCAGCCCCGGCAGACTGCCAAGCTGTTTTACCAGCTCTTCGCAGTCGGTGCGAATAAGTGGCTCGCCGCCGGTCAGACGAATTTTTTTCACCCCAAGCTCGGAAAAGGCGCGACCGATAAGTGCCAGTTCTTCAAGGCTCAGTACCTGCTCCTTGGCCAGAAAGCAGGGGTCTTCTTCCATGCAGTAAACGCAGCGAAAATCACAGCGGTCGGTTACCGACAGGCGCAGATACTCCACTGTCCGGCCAAAGCTGTCGCAAAGGGTTTGCATGATGTGGCCTTAGAGTAAATCGGCGAAGGGCTGAATGTAGACGGTGCTGCCCGCAGCCAGTTGCTCGTCAGGCTCGCCAATCACAATCAGGCAATTGCCTTTGACCATGGAACTCAGCATGCCCGAGCCCTGGGCGCCTGTGGTTTTCACATGCAGGCGGCCATCGTCACCGAGGCGGTAAATACCGCGGAAGAACTCGGTGCGGCCGCTGCGGCTGCGCAGCGGCTCATCGGCAATGGCAGGGATGAATTTGGGGGCATAGTCTTTCTCGCCAGCAAGTTTGCGCAGCGCCGGCTGCACAAATTGCAGGAAGGACACCATCACTGCCACCGGATTGCCGGGCAGGCCGAAAAACAGTGCCTTGTCTATTTCACCAAAGGCGAGCGGGCGTCCGGGACGCATATTGATACGCCAAAAGCCAATTTGGCCAAGCTTCGCCAGCGCGGTTTTGATGTAATCGGCATCGCCAACCGATACGCCGCCGGAGCTTATCACCACATCGGCGCGGCTGGCACCGTCTTTCAGCGCTGCCATCAGGGCGTCTTCGCTGTCTTCAATAATGCCAAGGTCGATGACTTCACAGCCGAGGCGTTTGGCCATGGCCTTGATGGTGAAACGGTTGGAGTCGTAAATGCAGCTGGGCTTGAGCGGTTCGCCCGGCGCCGAGACTTCATCGCCGGTGGAAAATACCGCTACTCTGGGGCGACGATTGACCCTGAGTTTGTCGAAGCCAAGCGAAGCCAAAAGCCCTGTGGCGGCGGCATCGATGCGGCTGGCACCGGGCAGTGCTACCGCACCTTCGGCAATATCTTCACCGGCAAGGCGTACGTGCTGCCCTATGGTCAGGTTGCCCAGCAGGCTCACGCTGTCGCCCTTGTCGTCGGCCATCTCCCGAGGCTGCACCGAGTCAGTGCCGGCTGGCAGCGGCGCGCCTGTCATAATGCGTACCGCTTCTCCTGCGCCAACAGTGCCATCAAAGCCGTGGCCCGCAAAGGAACTGCCAACAATGGACAGTGACTCGGGCATGGGGTCACTAAAGCGAAAGGCAAAACCATCCATCGCCGAGTTGGTTTGCTGAGGCACATTCACCGGGGAAATGGCATCTTTGGAGAGTACCCGGCCGTCCAGTTCATCGAGGGCGGCAAATTCGGTCTCGGTCACCGGCAGTACCCGCGCGAGAATGGCATCTATGCCCTGACGTACCGACAGGGTTTTGCTCATGTCGGCTTCGCAGCCACAGCTCGGCGCCAGTGGCAAAACCGGGCACGCGGGGCGCCAGTTGCGGATATGGTTTTCGACAAAGTCGGCGATATTGCTGACGTTGTTGATATCAAGCCTTGGGGTGTCGCCGGGCAGTACTGTGTCGTCGCAGCAGGCTACCGCCAGAATGTTGGGATCTTCAGTATGAATAAACGGCTTGCCGTGGGCGGCGCGGTGCAGTTCCACCTTGGGCAGGGCGAGCTTTTTAAAGCCTTCCACCAGCACTATATCTACCTTGTCGGCTTCGATTTGCTTAAGCAGGTGGGTGAGCTCAGGGTCTGAGTCACGGGCATCTTCGGTCATCAGCGCCCAGCGCACATGGGAGGCCACCAACATCTGGCGGGCACCGGCCTTACGCAGCTCATAGCTGTCCTTGCCGGGCACATCCACGTCAAAGTCGTGGTGGGCGTGCTTGATAACCGCGAGCTTTAGGCCGCGACGGTTGAGCTCGGGAATGAGCTTCAGCAGTAAGGTGGTCTTGCCGGTGCCGCTGTAGGCACAAAAGCCCAGCACAGGAATGGGCAACGGATTGTGGAAGGCTGTGGTCATGCTCACCTCTAAAAAATCACTGAGTCAGCGCCTGGGTTAATTGTTCTACTTGCTCTGGCGTATTGACGTTTACGAAGGCGCTCGGCTGGTCTGCAAAGGACTCCACCGCTACCTTGTGTTTGGCGTACCAAAAATCGATTTTGCGCTCACCGGCATCCAGAAATGCCTTCATTGAGTCACGCAACTGGGGTTTGAGCAGCATGACTACCGGCTGCTCAAACTCGCCATCGCTGGCAACGGCCAGATCAGCATCTGCTGCCTCCATGGCGGCCAGCATCCGTGGCACCAAATCCCTTGGCAGGCAAGGGCAGTCGCAGGGCACCACCAACAAGAGATCAGCCTGGGTTTTGCCCATGGCGGCTACCATGCCGGCCAGCGGGCCCAAAAAGCCGCTGTCCTCATCACCGAACACGCAATTGGCGTACTCAGCATAGCGACTTTGATTGCGGTTGGCGTTGATCAGGATCTCCTTAACCTGTGGCCGGATGCGATCTATGGCGTGTTCAATCATGGGTTTGCCGATTAATTCGACAAGTCCCTTGTCCTGACCGCCCATTCTTCGGGCCTGGCCACCGGCAAGGATCACGGCATCAATTCGCAAGGACATAGTGGGTTTCCTGTATTGGTTGAAAGCTGACGTCGAGATCGGTGGCGATACGGCCATCCTGGATCAGCCAGCGACGATTGCAAAGGGCAGTAAGTTGCCCGTGCTGATGGCTGGCAATCAAAAGCCCGGTGCCATCGGCTTTCAGCTGGGCGGTCATGGCTTGCACCAGCTCGCGGGATTCCTTATCCATGTTGGATACGGGTTCATCCAGCATCAGCAATTTGGGTTTCAGCAGCCAGGCGCGGGCAATGGCGAGGCGTTGACGTTCGCCACCGGACAAATGGCTCGCCTGACTCTGGGCCAGGTGGTCGAGTCTGGCCATTTCCAGCGCCTGTTTGATGCTGGCGTTGATGGATGTGTCACGCACGCCCATTTTCACCGCCATGGTCAGGTTCTCGGTGACTGTGCCGTCGAACAGGTACGGGTGCTGATGCAGATATACGGCGCAGCCATGCAGCTTGTTTTTCTGCCAAAGCCCCTTGGATGGAAAGCCTTCGGCCGTCACGCTGCCGTTGCTGGGGGCTTGCAGGCCTGCGAGGATTTTCATCAGGGTGGTTTTGCCGCTGCCGTTGTCGCCCATCAGATAGATGCAGTCGCCCTGGGCGAAGGTGAGGTTGGCCCCGGCAAACAAGTGTCGCTGCTGGAACTTCATGCCCAGTTCCCGGGCGATGATGCTGGCCATCAGTGACTCCTTACCTGGTTTTTGCCGCGCAGACTTCCGAGGGCAAAGTTCATAATAATCGCCAGAAACAGTAATACCAGCCCCAGGGCAATCGCCTGGGCAAAGTCGCCTTTGCTGGTTTCAAGGGCTATGGCGGTGGGAATGTTACGGGTGACATATTCGATATTGCCGCCCACCATCATCGAGCAGCCCACTTCGGTGACGATGCGGGAAAAGGCCGCGATAACCGCCAGCAGCAGTGGTCCACGCAGCTCACGACTGACCATGGCAATGGCCCGTGGCAGCGACGCGCCAAGGGTAAGGGCGGTTTCCCAGGCACGGCGGTCGACACTGGTAAAGGCGGCCTGGCTCATGGCAATCAGCACAGGGGCGCAGATCAGCATTTGCCCTAAAATCATGCCCTTTTGGGTAAACAGCCAGCGCAGGTCGCCAAGGGGGCCCATGCGGGTCAATAGCAGGTACACCAGCAGCCCAATCACCACTGTGGGGATGGATTGCAGGGTTTGCACCAGATTGAGCACAAAGTTACGGCCTTTGAACTGCTTAAAGGCGAGCACAAAGCCCAGCAGCACCGACGGCACCAGGGTGATAAGCAGTGCCGCCAGCGACACGCTGAACGACACCCAAATGATGGACCAAACGTCCTTATCGAGGGAAAACAGCAGGCCAAGCGCCTGCTGTATCAATGCGAACCAGCCTTCATTCATTGACGATAGGTAGCCTTGAAGAGTTGCTCTCCCTGTACCTTGAAGTCATTGATCATCTTCTGTCCTTCGGCGCTGATCAGCCAGTCACTCAGGGCCTTGGCACCCTTGTGGTTCAGATTGGGGTATTTGGCAGAGTTAATCAGGATCACCTGATAGGGGTTGGCCAGGGTGGCGCCGCCATCGAAGTCGACATCCAGATCCAGCTTGCCCTTGTAAGCAATGTAAGTGCCACGGTCAGACAGGGTATAGCCCTGCATTTCGTTGGCCATCAGCAGGGTTTTGCCCATGCCCTGACCCACAGAGGTGTAGCCTTTGAAGTCAGGCTTTACGTTGGCGGCTTGCCAGATTTTAAGTTCTTTCTTGTGGGTGCCTGAGTCGTCACCGCGGGAAATGAAAGGCACGCCTGAGGCGGCGATTTTGCTGAACGCTTCTTCGGCGTTGGCGCTGCCTTTGATTTTGGCTGGGTCATTTTTGGGGCCAAGCACCACAAAGTCGTTTTCCATGATGCCGCGCGGCTCGGTGCCAAAACCTTCTTCCACAAACTTGGCTTCGGCCGATGGCGCGTGGGTCATTACCAGATCCACATCACCCTGACGACCCAGGGCCAGCGCCTTGCCGGTGCCGGTGGCGATAACCTGAACCTTGTAACCGCTCTGGGCTTCGAAGGTGGGCAGCAGTTCTTTCAGCAGGCCTGAGTTCTCGGTGCTGGTGGTGGTCGCCAGTTTAATCACTTCCTCGGCCTGAACCGGAGTGATGCTGATAAGTGTTGCGGCCAGCGCGGCGCCCAAAAGGTGTTTGGTACTGAACATGGTTTCTCCTTGGCTTTAACTTAGCCTTTAAAAATGGCCCGGCCTGGGGTCGGGTTGCTATTCCTGCTGCTTGTAGCAATTTGAGTGCCAAGGAATATATAGCGATTTGCTTCACAGTCCCCGGAACAAAGTGTGAGGCAGCTCGCAAGTGTGGCAAAAACCTTCAGACAAATTGTCCCAACGGCCATTTTGGGTGGTCCATACTGACCTATCGGCCACCTCACGGTGATAGAATGACCACATATTGCGTCAAAATGTCCAGAAGAAGACAAGATGAACCAGAACGAAGCTGCCAAACCACTGCCTACTGCTGTCTCTGTGCTGATTGTTGATGATGAGCCGGGGATGCGCTCCTTTCTCAATAAAGCCATGTCGAAGAAGTTTGCTCTGGTGGAAACCGCCGGCAGCGTCGAAGAGGCCGAGCAGCTTCGCAGCCGTTGTCATTTTGATTTGTTGATTGTCGATATTCGCCTGCCTGGCCGCTCGGGTATCGATTGGCATGAGGCGCTGGCCGACGAAGAGCGTCGCTCAGACATCATTTTTATGACCGGCTATGCCGACATGGAAGTGGCCATTCAGGCACTGCGTGCCGGTGCGTCTGACTTCATCATGAAGCCGTTCCACCTCGAGCAGATGCTGAAAGCCGTGGACAGGGCCATAGAGCGGCGGCTGCTGAAGCGCGAAAACCTGATGCTGCGCCGTGAAGTGTCCATTGGCTATTCCTCCAGCATCATCGGTAACAGCGAAGCCATGCAGGAAGTGAAATCCATCATCGCCCGGGTGGCGCCCACCAATGCTGTGGTGCTGATTGAAGGCGAATCCGGCACCGGCAAAGAGCTGGTGGCGAGGCAGCTGCATCAACTTTCCGGCCGTCAGGGGCCCTTCGTGCCGGTGAACTGCGGCGCCATTGCGCCTGAGCTGCTCGAAAGCGAACTCTTTGGCCATGCGGCGGGTTCCTTTACCGGTGCCAAGGGGGCGCGGGAAGGCCTGTTCAGCTTTGCCTCCGGCGGCACCATATTCCTCGATGAAATCGGCGAAATGCCACTGAAGATGCAGACCGCGCTGCTGCGGGTGCTCGAGCAAAAAGCCATCCGCCCGGTGGGCAGTGAAAAAGAAGTCTCCATCGATGTGCGGGTGGTGGCAGCCACCAACCGCAAGTTGGCCGATGAGGTAGAAGCGGGCAACTTCCGCCGCGACCTCTACTATCGTCTTAACGTTTTGGAAATCCGTATTCCGCCGCTTAGGGAGCGACCTGAGGATGTGGTTGAACTGACCCATCACTTTACCCGGATGCTCGGTGCCGAGCTTGGCGTGCGCGAGCTGGTGTGGAGCCATGAAGACCTGACCAAATTGCAGCAGCACGAATGGCCGGGCAACATCCGCGAGCTGCGTAACATGATTGAGCGCTGCATTTTGCTGGGCAAGCCGCCGGCGGAATATTGGAAGCAAACCACCAAGGCGCCTGATCCCGGCCAGTTTGGCTATCCGCTGGAGTGGCCGCTCAAGGACGTGGAAAAACACCATGTATTGGCGGTGGTGGAAGCCCACGCCGGCAATAAGTCGGCGGCTGCGCGCGAGCTTGGGGTATCGCGTAAAACCCTCGATCGTAAATTCAAGGAATGGTTCGACCTGGATGCAGGCCCGGGCGAGGAGGACTGAGTATGTCGTTCTTCACCCAGCTTTTTGGCGTTGACTGGCGCCAGATGCAGGCCAAGGTGCGCTACCGCATCCTGATCCTCACCTTACTGCCCATTCTGCTGACCCTGGTGAGCCTGGTGTTTATCACCATCTACTGGAACATCAGTTACACCGGCCAGCAGTTGTTTATGAAGGTAAAGGCCGACCTCACGGTGGCCAACAACACCCTCGAACAGGTGCAGCTGCAGCAGGAGAAACAACTCGAAACCCTGCTGGGCTCCTGGGAGTTTCAGAACTATTTTCGCGCCCAGTTGGCGGGTAACGATGCCATCATTCCCGAGTTCAACGAGTATCTGGCCCAGCGTAAAGAAATCATGGATCTGGATTTTCTGCGCCTTGTGAGTGTGGAAAAGGCCGCTGCCGATCCGGATCTGCGACTGATGCTGCCCAAGGTACATGAAGGCAGTGCCTATTCCGGGCTGATGGTGTTGTCTTCGGCGCGGCTGGCGCGACTGGATCCTCTGCTTGCCGACCGTGCCCGACTGGAGATCCTGCCCACCCTGCGTGCCGATGCCCCGGACCGCGAAATCGAAGACAGAGGCATGCTGAGCCGCAGCCTGATGCCGATTGCCGACAACAGTGGCAAGGTGGCCTGGTATCTCGATGGCGGCCTGCTGCTGAACCGCGACACCCGCATTGTCGACCATATCCGCGACCTGGTTTACGACCAGGGCACGCTGCCGGAGCGCTCTATCGGCACAGTGACCATCTTTATGGACAACGTACGCATCAGCACCAACGTACCGCTGCATTTCTTCCCCCGCGACGGCGAAGACAAGGGGCGGGCACTGGGCAGTCTGGTGTCTGAGGAAGTGCGCCACAAGGTACTGACCCAGGGGCAAACCTGGGTGGACCGCGCCTTTGTGTACAACGACTGGTTTATTTCGGCCTACGCGCCGCTGACCGATATCCGTGGTCAGCGTATTGGCATGATTTACACAGGTTTTTCCGAAGCGCCTTTTATTCACAACTACCTGCTGAACATTATTGAACTGGGCACCATTTTGATGCTGGTTCTACTGGTGTCGGGCATGCTGGTGTATCGCGGCGCCTACAGTTTGCTGCAGCCCATTGAACGTATTCACCATGTGGTGAAGGCGGTGCAGTCGGGCCGCAATGTACGTATTGGTGAATTGGGGCTTGAGAAAGACAATGAGCTGGCCAATCTGGCCGAGCAGTTCGACCGTATGCTGGATTTGCTGCAGCGGCGCAACACCCAGATCCAGTCCGCTGCCGAGCAGCTGGAATTGAAAGTGGAAGAGCGAACCCGCAGTCTGCAGGAAAAAACCGAAGAGCTGCAGCGCAACGTGGCGCTGCTCAACGAAACCCGGGCGCAGCTGGTAACCAACGAGAAACTCACCGCCCTGGGTGAGCTGACCGCCGGTATTGCCCATGAAATCAATAATCCCACTGCGGTTATCCTTGGCAATATGGAACTGCTGCGGGCCGAACTTGGCGCCGATGCCGGTCGGGTCGAAGAAGAAATCGATTTGGTGATTGAGCAGGTGGGGCGCATCAGCACCATTATTCGCAGCCTGCTGCAATACAGCCGTCCGGGCGAATTCAATGCGCCGCTGGAGATGCATCAGATCACCCCCATCATAGAAGAGATGCTGGTGCTGGTACGCCACTCCATCAAGCGTCAGGAAGTGGTGCTTATTCAGGAGCTTAACGCCAGTTATCCAGTGGAGGTGAATCGGCCGCAACTGTTGCAGGTGCTGATTAATCTGGTGGTTAACGCCGCCCATGCGATGGACGGTAAGGGCAGGATCTGGATCCGTACCTACGATTGGGTGGTGCGTGACGAGCCCATTGGGGTGCGGATTGAGATTGAAGATGAAGGCTGCGGTATCGCTCCCGAGCAGCTTGGGCGCATTTTCGACCCCTTCTACACCACCCGCAGCGACGGTACCGGCCTTGGCTTGTCCCTTAGCTATGGCATCATCAAACGTATCGGTGGCACTATCGAAGTGAGCTCGACCCAGGGTAAGGGCACCATGTTTACCATCGGCCTTTATCACGAGGCGCGGGAAGACAGGGGGCAAAACCCCTACGAAGGCCTGATGTTGGGCGGCGCGCAAATTCACTGAATAGCCTGATGCACAAGCGAAAAAAAACCGGATCCTCGGGGGATCCGGTCACAAGAGTGTGTGAGCAATGTCGTGCATGTTAACTCAGAGACACCAGCCCGAATTACCGGTTGGGGATGAGTTTGGAACGCAATTAAATAATAATCATTCTCATTTAATTTGCAACCCCTGTTTATCGTTATTTCCCATCTTTACATTCCAGTCGCAACGTAAAGCTGCCTGAGCCGGGCTGCTTTTTGTCGCTATAAGCCCTTGGGGCGGCATGTGGCTGCTCCTTTCGCCGAACAGGTGCTCTTGCTTAAATCCGCGAAAGTTTCGATAACCCAGCACAGTGTGCTGCAGCAAGCACAAGGAAGCTCCTTTGCAAGCGTGGGTCTGTACTGGCAATGTCACTCTGTGTTGGCAGGTGGCTTAGGGTGTACGCAGTGAAGGGCTTGTGTAAGCGGCCTGGTTAGCGCTGGCAGTATGCCGATGGGGTTTAAGTGCAACAGCCGTGGGAGTTTGGCGTGCGGCAGATAAAAAAAGAGCCGGGTTATGCAACCCGGCCACCAAATAGAGTGTGTGAGCAATGTCGTGCTTTGCAAACTCAGGAACACCATAACCCGAAGAATTCGCTTCAGTTAAGGATGAGTTTTGGAACGCAAGTTAACGATAATCATTCTCAATTGTGTTTGCAAGTGGTTTTTGCAAAATTTTTAAACCAGTGCTTTTTGCAGACTGATCTTCTGCTCCGCCAGCGACACGCCTTCGCCTTGAATGGCGGCAATCTGATAGCGGTTTTGCACCAGCATCGACAGCATGGCCGGGAAGCTGTTGCGGGTCTTTACCTTAAGCAGGCTGTAGCCCTGTTCGCTGGCCCATTGCTCCTGCGTCAAAAGCATGGATTGCGCCAGTCCCAACTTGCGAAAATCGGGCAATACGCCACCCAGCCAGCTGTAAAACTCGCCCGGTGATTTCTCATAACCCAATTTGAAACCAGCCAGTTCGTCTTCAACATGGCACAGCAGCAACAGCGCCGGCGCGGCACCAATGCGCTCTAGCATGGCTTCGGCGCTGACGGGCTTATCGAACTCAGGGATGCTTTGCATCAGGCTCGCAGCCAGTTGAGCATCGGCCAGGGTGAACTGGGTAATGGCTTGAATGTGAGTGGAGTACATCAACTTCTCCCGCAGAGTAAAGGCCGTTACCTGAGCAGCGGCCGAACAAAAAACGGCCGCATTATAACAGGTCTGGCCAGTTGCATCAGCAGTATTGCTGCGGTTTCTCTGTGGTGAGGATCTTATCCTGCAACACTCGCAGCAGCACGCCGTAGGCGGGCAGGAACAAACCTATGCTCACCAACAGCTTGAAACCATAGTCCACGGTGGCAATTTCCACCCAGTGCTCGGCCATAAAGGCATCGCTGGAGGCGTAGAAGGCTACGCTGAAAAATACCAGGGTATCGAGCAGGTTACCGGCAAAGGTTGAGGCTGCAGGCGCAACCCACCAACGGCGGCTCTGGCGCAGGCGGTTAAACACCCGGATATCCATCAGCTGACCAAACAGGTAGGCCGCGAAGGACGCCAGCGCAATGCGGAATACAAAGCTGTTGAATTCTGCCGCTGCGCCCAGACCTTGCCACAGGCCCTGATGGAACAGCACGCCCATAAAGTAGGAAATCAGCAGTGCGGGCACCATGGCGCGAAAAATAATCCGCCTTGCGGCCTGCTGGCCGAAGATGCGCACGGTCAAATCGGTCGCCAAATACACAAAGGGAAAGCTGAAGGCGCCCCAGGTGGTATGGAAGCCAAAAAGCTGAAAAGGAAGTTGAACCAGATAGTTACTGGCACTGATCACCAGAATATGAAATCCGGCAAGCAGGAAAAGAGCACGCCGATACTGGGCGCTTGTGAGTTGCAACATCATATTGTGACCTTTTTAGTTGGGCTGGCGGGGTGAGGGAACCCGCAATAAAACAGGAGCGCAGGGCAAAAGCCCGGGGCCGGTTAAATAGTCGACGAGTTTTTACTCAATATCTCGCCGGGCTGCGCATTATAAGAATGGCAGCGAACAACGCAAGGGGAAAGCGCACAAAATCATCATTCCGGCACCAATCCACTACACTTAGTCAAATGGGGTCCATCGGCGAGTGGGGGCCAAATGCCCATATCAGTAAGAGCCTTAACCTGTAGCATACTGCTGTTTTTCAGTGCCTTGGCTAATGCAAAACCTGTAGAAATCCGGGTAGTTACCGCTGCATGGTTGGGGTACGCCGATACCCGGGGTGAGGGCTATTACTTCGAAATTCTCAAACGGGCATTTCCGGCCCCCGAGTGGGAACTCAAAATCACAGTGGTGCCCTTTGCCCGCAGTATCCAACTGCTGACCCACGAACGGGCCGACGTAGTGTTGGGGGTGTATCAGGGCGATTTGCGCCGTGGCTCATACAGTCAGTATGCGGTGGAGCTGGATCAGGTGGATATCGCGCTTACCCCCGCCATGGCCCGCGATTGGAAAGGACTGGAAAGCCTGGCGCTGCGAAAGGTGCAGGCCTATCTCGCCTATGGGTTCGACCGTATTATTCCCCACACCATGTATTACGAAGAAAGCAGCAGCCTGGTGGATATGCTTGAGCGTCTCAACGAGGGCCGTATCGATGCGGTGCTGGACTACCGTCCGGGGCTGGAGGCCGCCACCCGCCGCTTAGGCAAGCCGGTGAATTACGTGATTATGGACAATGTGCTCAGTGCTGAGGTGTACTTTGGCTTTGCCGATACCCGCTTCGGCGCCTCGCTGAAAGTGCATTTCGATGAGGCACATAAACAGATGATCAACGATGGCATACAGGATCAGCTGTTCAGACAAACCCAACAGGCGCTGGGGTTGGAAGATTAAAGCTCCACCAGAATCGACAGAATAGTCGCCAGTTTATTGTCCAGCTCCTGCCACTCAGCTTCGGGATCTGAGCCCGCAACTATGCCCGCACCGGCAAACAGATTGATACGGCCGGGTTCAATCAGCGCGCTGCGAATAGCTACCGAAAACTCACTCTCGTGTTTGTTCAGATAACCACAGGCTCCGGCATACCAGCCGCGGTTGTAGCCTTCCTGCTGGCGGATAAAACTCATGGCGCTGTCCCGTGGCAGGCCGCCAACGGCCGGGGTAGGGTGCAGTGCCAGCAGCAGCTGAAAATCATTCACACCAGGGCGTAGCTCGGCGCGGATAGCCCGGTGCAGATGTTGGATATGGGGCAGTTTAAAGATCCGTGGCGATTCTTCGGCACCCACGTAATGACTCAGCGGCGCCAGATGTTCCACTATGTGCTGACGCACCAACTGATTCTCGTGGCTGTTTTTGCTGTCATCCAGCAGTGCATTGGCCAGGGCGTCATCTTCTTCCGGGGTAATACCGCGCAGCGTGGTGCCGGCCAGCGCCTCGGTGAACAGCTCCTGCTGGCGGCGTCGATACAGGCGTTCGGGCGAGCAGGAAATAAAGGTACGCTCCGGGGAAAACTGAAACCCAAATTGGAAACTTGAAGGGTTGCGCCCCTGCCAGCAGGCGAGCACCATCCAGGGGTCCACAGGGTCGTTGATTTCCAGCTGCGACAGTCGCGACAGCACTACCTTGGGGGTGTGCTGATTGAACTTGTCGGCGGTCACCTGCTCAACCAACTGCTTCCAGCGTGGAAACTCAGGGTATTCGCTGCGGCCGAGCAGACTCACCTTGCCCGGTGGTGGCAAAGGTCTGGGCTTTTGGATTTGCGCCAGCACATTCAGCGCCGCCTGACATTCATCTTCCCGCGACTTGCCTTCAAAATTGAGGTTCAGCAGCAGCACAAAGTCTTTGCCACTGCGTCTTAGCTCAATCCGTGGCAACACAAAGCGCGCCCGGCCAAATTCGGGCCAGCTTGCCACTTCGCGATCAAATGCCACCCCGCCGTAATAGCGGATGTTTTGGTTGCGGCTCAAGTCCCGCTGACGCTGATAGATTTCGGCCAGGCTGTGGTCTGTTACCGGGCTGTCGAAAAAGAAATCGGCAGCCACGCCAATGGCGGCAACTTCCTCTTCTTTATCGCGGCCATGCCAATAAATACGTGGATACACGGCCTGCGATGCCAGCCAGGAGATCAGCGGCAAGGCGTGCACGGTCTCGGTCAGCTGAACCAGGGGCTCACTGCTCGGGGCAAGGCGAAGGCGCTGAATTTTGGCTTCGAGGGACAGGCGTGCCTCGGGCAGCGACATGACAGACAAAAGGGTCTCCGGTAGTGATGCAACACACTGCTTTTATTGTTGTTCGTCCAAACTTAAAGAGCATGCTGGCCGGTGTCAATCGTCAGGCGTCCAAGGTGTGAATCCGGCCGAAAAGCTAAATGAGCAAATGCTGATTTTGTGCGTTGCCCGTCACTTTGCATCGCTTGTGTGATCTGCCCCCTTTTGACCCTGTGCCGATTTCAGTGTCGGACAAAATGTCCCAACGGGACTTTTCGGCTTCGGACAAATGCAAAATATGTCGATCGAAGGCGTATTTTGTCATTCTTTTGCTTGAGACTCGGGTGCCAGGTCTTTGAAATAGTGGAATTCGTATGCCATTCCAACAACAAAATGACTGTATCCAAGCCTTATTTTTGCCTTTCTTTGCTCACGCTCGCTGTTACCTCCGGGCTGGCCCATGGTGCCGACACCCGCGACCCCTTATTGAACGTCGCTGAGGTTGTGGTGGTGCGCGGCGAGCAGCCCACTGCCGAAGCCATGGCCACCACCCATTGGCGCATCGATGCCGATGATATTCGCCAAAGCGGCGCGGCCTCATTGGATCAATTGCTGGCCACAGTGCCCGGCATTCATGTGCGTACCGGCGGTGAAGGCACGCCCCGTATCGATATCCGTGGTCTCAAGACCCGCCATGTCACTTTCTTAATCAATGGCGTACCAGCCAGCAGTGCCGCCGATGGTCAGTTCGACCCCAGCGTGATCCCAACCAGCCAGATTGCCGCGGTGGATGTGTCTGTGGGGCCATCATCCGTGCTTTACGGCGTGGGCGGCGCGGCCGGGGTTATCAATGTGATTACCCGCAGCGGCGCAGATGCCGGTGTGAGTGGTCGCATGGAACTGGCTGAAAACGACACCTTTAACGCCGACATGGCGCTGGGTGGCAGCGGTGAGCGCTGGCAGGGTTTTGTCAGTGCCTCCCGGCAGAGCCGTGACAGCTGGCCCTTGTCTGACGATTATGCCGGTGCACCGAATCAGCCCAAGGGCGATCGCCTCAATGCCGATAAGGAAATCGACAGCTTTTATGGTCAGGGTAATTACTGGCTTTCTGACCGCACTCAAATTGGTGCCAACCTCACCCTGCGCCAGGGCGAGTGGGGCAAACCCGGCCGCGACGGCAGTGGCAGCGGCAAAGCCAAATTTGAACGGGTTGATGACTTTAAAAACACCGGCGCCCAGCTGAGCCTTGCCCACCAGTTTGACGACGTATTCACCCTGCGGGGTTATGGCTATTTCAATCGCACCGAGACTTTGGAAAGTGTCTACAGCGACGGTAAATATGACACCCTGACCCAGCGCCAGCGCGGCGAATCCAGGGTGCAGGGGCTGAACCTGCAACTGATCAGCGAACTTGGCAGCCGCAGCCTGCTGACCTTCGCCGCCAGTGCAGAAGAGCAGCGCTGGGATGAAGTGTCTGAGCAGTTTGGGTCAACCGGCACGGGTACCGGCTCTGGCGGTGGTTCAGGCACTGGCTCCGGCGGCGGCTCTGGCTCAGGCGGTGGCTCAGGTAGTGGCTCCGGCGGCTCGGGTTCGGGCGGTGGTTCAGGTAGTGGCTCAGGCAGTGGTTCGGGCAGCACCGCTGGCGTTACTGGTTTTGCTGACAGCGCCTGGCTCTATAGTTTGGCGTCGGAATATCAGTATCAGGCCGATGCCTGGGGTGCCACCCTTGGCGGCGCCTGGTATCAATATGATGGCGAGCAGTCGGTGGACGAGCCTGCTGCCATGGCGGCCCTTTATTGGCAGGCGCTGGAGCATACCCGCCTGAGCGCCTCGGCAGCGCGCAAAGCGCGCTTCCCGACCATGGAAAACCTGCACTCGCTCTCCGCTGGCAACGCTGATTTGACCGGCGAAACCTCAGAGCATTTTGAGCTTGGTCTGGAGCAGGGTTTTGGCCTCGGCAGTCTGGAAATTTATGCCTATGAAACCCGTGCCAATGACTATATTGCTAAGGATGTGGGCGGGGTCTACGCCAATGTGGGCGACTATCGCTTCCGCGGAATCGACAGCCGGGTGCAACTGGCACTGACTGAATCACTGGATCTGGGGCTGTCCTACAGCTATCTCGACAGCGAGGACGATACCCCCGGCAGCACCGAAGGTCTGCAGTATCGCCCCAAACACCAATATGGCGTGACCCTGGACTACCGTCTGCCCACCGACACCCGGCTGCACCTGGATTGGCAGCGGGTGGTGGATCAGATTTACTTTGTTCGCAGCGGCAAGCAAATGGAAGCCCATCAATTGCCCGACTACGACCTGCTGGACCTCAAGTTATCGCAGCCGCTGTTCAACGACCAGCTGTCGCTCTACATCAAGGCCACCAACCTGCTGGACGAAAACTACGCCGAGAGTGAGTCACTGCCGCAGGCGGGCCGTCAGTGGTTTGTGGGCGTGGATTGGCGTCTGTGAGTGCAGAGGCACTGATAGCGCTCGAAGGGGTGGGCTTTGGCTACGCCCCTGATATGCCGCTTTTTGCCGATGTGAATTTACGGCTGTTGCCGGGGGAGTGCCATTGTCTGCTGGGCACAACCGGCAGCGGCAAATCGACTCTGCTTTATGCCATGGCCGCTCTTAATGAGCGGCCTTTGATTGGGCGCGTGTTGGCAGGCAAGGGGGTGCGCGTCGCGCTGGTGATGCAGGACCCGCAGGTGCAGCTTATTCGCCGTACTGTCGGTGCCGAAGTGGCATTTGGGCTGGAGAACATTGGCCTCGCTCCAGAATTGATGCCCGCCAAAGTGCAGGCCGCCCTCAAGCGCACGGGTCTGAACATGCCCCTCGAAACCCGGGTCGACACCCTGTCGCTCGGGCAAAAATACCGTCTGATGTTGGCAAGCCAGTTAGTGCTTGAACCCAGAGTATTACTGCTCGATGAACCCTGGGCACAGCTCGACGATGCGGGCGTTACCGAGTTGCAAGCCGTGCTGGCGCAGCTCAAGGCTCGGGGCATGGCTATTGTGATTGCCGAGCATCACCCTGAAGCGTTTCAAGGGCTTATCGACAAATATTGGCAGCTTGGTCAGCAACTGGTGCCTGTAGCCGCGGCCTTGTCTCAGCCGCAGGGTGTGGGGCAGGCCGCTGATTTTCGCGCTGCCAACTTGGGGAAGAAAGTCCTCACCATTGGCCCTTTTGAACTGAAACCCGACGCCAAAGCGCCCCCGCTGCTGGTTTCCGCTGCCCCCTTAAGCCTTAGTCGCGGCGAGCTTAGCTTGCTGGTGGGGGACAACGGCAGCGGCAAATCGACCCTGCTCAAGGCCATAGCCGGGCTGCTGGATGGAACGCGACTGCCAATCACGGTCAACGGCAGAAAGCCGAAACCCGGGAAAGGCGGCATGGCACTGATGCTGCAGCGGCCCTGCCGGCAGCTGTTTGAGCTCAGTGTGCGCGAAGAGCTGGCCTTTGGGATCCGTCATACCGCCAATTCGTCGGCCCGGGTGGCCGGTATGCTGAGCTTTTTAAATATCAGCCACCTTGGTGAGTGCTCGCCCCACAAACTGTCCTGGGGCCAACAGCACTTGGTGTTACTGGCGTCTCTGATGTTGACCGAACCGGCAGTTTTGCTGCTGGATGACCCATTCGCCGGGCTGGACCATGCCAGCCTTGGCGCCTGCTTGCGGCTGCTGGAGTGGTATCTGTCCGAAGGGGGTACGTGTCTGCTGGCGTGCCACCGAGTGCCCCAGTCGCTGGCAACCCAGTCGTGCTGGCGGATTGCTGGCGGTGCGCTGTTTGCCGATGACTGCGGCCAGCAGCCTCGCGGCCGTTGCACTGAGGCGGCGCCATGAAAGCACTGAAGTCGGGAGCACTGAAGTCAAGAGCTCTGACGTCAAGAGCGCTGGAAGAAAAAGTCCTGGGCTCTAAGCCGCCCCAACTAAGCCGCGACCACAGGCAACGCTGGATAAATGATCCCGTCTGCCTGGCGGCAACGCTGACGAGCCTGGCCATGTCGATGGCAGCCCTGATGGCGCCGCCTGTATGGCTTTGGTGGGTAGCGGGGCTCGCCGTGCCCATGCTGGTGCTGGGCAGTCGCCAGGTAAGCCCGATGCCGCTGCTTAAACTCTTTTTGTGGCAATGCGTTATTACCTGCAGCATTTACGCTGTGCTCTGGGGCAGCAGCCGTCTCGATGAAGCCCTGCTGGTGTCGTTCCGGCTGGTGCTGGCTTTTGTGCCGCCCTGGTTTTTGGCGGTGCGTTTTGCACCCGAGCGCCTGGGTGGCCTGTTTGCCACGGCATTGCCGCCGCGCTGGGCCTTTGTGCTGACTGCCTCGCTCAACGCCCTGCCGTTTTTGTTGCAGGAAGCCCGCGAGATCTACCGCATTCAACGTCTTCGTGGTGCCCGCATTGCACCCAAAGAGCTGCTTTCGCCCGGCAACTGGGGCGAGCTGATAAACACTGTGATAGCGCCGATGCTGCTGGAGCTGTTCAAGCTGTCCCAGCGCCAGGCACTGGCGGCAAAAAGTCGACGATTTGGCGAACATCCGCGCCCTACCCAATGGCCGCGGCAAGGAGAAAGGGATGAAAACTGACTTTGGGTTACAGCAGGCGCTGTTTATCGGTTTTTGCGCCTCGCTGATGATTGCCCTCAAGAGCATGTTGCGGTTGAAGCTGGGGCTGTCGGGCCACTCTATGTTGCTGATGAGCTTCTTCTATCTGTTGTGTCATCTGGTGGTGGCGCGCCCTGGTGCCATGTTCGCCTGCGGCTTGCTGTCAGGCCTGTTGGCAATGATGCTCGGAGTGGGGAAGTCGGGGGTATTGCTGCTGGTGAAATTTGGCGCCCCGGCACTGGCCATGGAGCTGATGGCGATGTTGCTGGCCATGTTTGGGCTGCCGGGCAAGGGCTCATTGGTCAATAAGAGTTTGTGGCTGCGGCTTATCTTTCTGGCGTTGGCGGGCGCGCTTGCCTGGGGGCTGAGGGACTTTGTGGCTGCCAGCCTTGCCGGAATGGATTTCAGCGCCGCGCTGGCGCAGGGCGGTATCGAATTTCTCGGTGGGTTGGTGTTTGCGCTGCTGGGAGCTGTTCTGGTGCCGCCGGTGATAAAACGAATGCAGGCTCATGATTTGATTTCTTTTTCTGCTTATGAGGAGAAGCCCTGACCATGGCTTACCGCTATTTGATTGCGATTGATGACACCGACGATATTGGCACCCGTGGCACCGGAGATATTGCTACTGATATCGCCAATGCGTTGCTGGCCAGGTGCGGCGGCGAGGCGTCCTGGGTGTCGCGTCATCAGCTGTATGTACATCCGGATATTCCCTACACTTCCCACAACAGTGCCATGTGCTTTGTCTATGAGGGCGAGGCTGCGGCGGCGGCAATCGAGGCGATTGCCGTGGCTGTGCTGCATGCCGAGTCGGCGCCTGCCGCTGACCCCGGTCTTGCGTTTGTGTGTCTGGATGATTTTGCCGCCCAAGCCAAGCTTGTGGATTTTGGTCACAGCGCCAAGACCATGGTGCTGACCAAGGCTCAGGCCTACGCCCTTGCCAATACCCTGGGTGTGCATCTGTCTGAGCATGGCGGCACGGGTCAGGGGGTGATAGGTGCGTTGGCCGGGCTTGGGTTGTGGCTCGATGGTAACGATGGCAGGCTCAAGGGGCATTTTGATGTGGGTCAGGGTGTCTCTGTGCAAGCGGGCTCAGCCAAGGCAGGCGCCGGGAAAGGTGAGCATGCAGGCGAGGGCGTTGAATTGTCGGTGCGTGCGCTGCTGGCCAAAACCCGTGTCGATGCCGTGATAGACCTTGATGACCAGCCGCTGCCCGATGATGACCGGGTGCTTATTCAGGGCAAGCTCAAGGCGGTGCGCCGCCATGGCCGCAGTGCGATTTTGGTAAGCCGGGTCGATGGCGCGTGGCGTAATGCCCGTAAGCAGCAATTGAAGGACTATTAATGGACGCGTTCTTTGACATTCGCGATGGCCGTGCCTGGTTTCGTTTTGGGCAGGATCTCATCAAGGCCCGGCAGGCGGCGTCGGCCTGCGATGGCTTTTTGGCAGACGATGAAGATGAGCAGCAGGACGATGTGCTGACCTCCTGTCTCAATTGTGCCCATCGGCGCTGGAGTGTGGGCAGTTTTGAGTGCATGAAAAAACAGCAATTGAAATAATAATTAAGTATTTGATGTTATAAGGGTTGGCGCCTATATTTCCCCGTAAAACTCACTCCGCAGCACCGCCTTTCCAGTTTGAAATGTGGTGTGAGTTGCAATACCGTCATAAAATGCGTATTCCTGAATTGTTTACTAGGTCTTTTGTTGTATAAAGCAAAGATTCAGGCAAGCCATCAGTCTGTGGCTTAGGATTATAATTAGCACTTGATGGTGACAAACGGGGGAATTCACGCCATGGCCGATAAGGCGCCGGATACCAATCTCTTAAAACTGCCTGTCAGCAAACTGCTGCCGGGTATGTTTGTCACGGCCATCGATAATAACGGTAAGGTTGCCATCGCCAATGCGGGGCAAATCAAAAGCCGGGATACCATAGCTAAACTCAGCAAAAACGGCATTAAATCCGTGTGGGTGGACGTTGAGCGTTCGTCCGACGAATGCGGTCTGAAAAAGACCAATGGCGCTGCCGTTGAGGCAGATGCCACCCCCAAAGCGGCCAAGCCCAAAGCCAACCGTGAAGTGAGGCAAACCCAGGCAAAAAAGATTTTGGGCGAAGCCAAGGGGCTGATCCGCAAAGTATTGTCTGAAACCTTCGAAGGCAAAGCCATCGAGGTTGCCCCCTTTGAGGCGCTGGCAGACAACATGATTGAGTCAATCATGCTGGACGATGATGCACTCAAGTGCGTCTCGGCGCTGCGTGATAAAGACGCCTACCTGCTGGAACACTCGGTGAACGTGGCTTTTCTGCTGGTCACCTTCGGCAAATACCTCAAGCTCGACCGCGAGATGCTCAAGCAAATGGCCATCGGCGGCATTTTGCACGACATCGGCAAAATCAAGGTCGACTCCAAGGTGCTGCACAAGCCCGGCAAACTGACGCCGGAAGAATTTGAGCACATGAAGTTGCATCAGGTGTATGCCATTGATGTGATGGAAGAAGCCACAGGCCTGTCGCAAATATCCAAAGACGTGTGCCTGATGCACCACGAAAAGCTCGATGGCCGTGGTTATCCCAAGGGGCTCAAGGGTGATGAAATTCCGCTGCATGGCCGTATGTCCTGCATCGTGGATATTTTCGATGCCCTGACAGCTACCCGCTGTTACAAAGAGGCCATGAGTCCGGCGGCGGCCTTTAAAATTCTGCTCAGCCTCACCCCTTTCCACCTGGATACTGAGCTGGTGTACGAGTTTATCCGCTGTGTGGGTGTTTACCCTGTGGGCTCGCTGGTGGAATTGTCCGATGGCCGCGTGGGTATAGTGTGGGAGTCCAAAGACAGAGACGCGCTGCACCCGGTGGTGAAGTGCTTCTATTCGCTCAAGCACCGCCATTACACCGAAGTCACCTTCGTCGACTTGCTCAAGTCAGAGCTGCATATCGAGCGCGGTGTTTCCCCCTCCACCCTGGATGTGGACCCCAAACCCTTCTATTGATGCCGTGGGTGACGTTACATTTCGTCACCCATTTTCTGCTTGATCCCAAACACAAATCTGGTCATCTTCAACAGGTTACTGCCGCTGTTGTTGTAGGAGAGCAGATGTTCGGATTTCATACGCTCAAACTCACGTCCTTGCCTGAGCTGCCGGCCCGCACCGGAGTGCTCTATGTGTTACAGGAGCAGGGTGAGCCAAGGCGCCTTGGGGGCTTTGTGGCCCGGGAAGCCAAACGGTCACGCTGGATGTGGCTGTCGCTGGATAGCAAAGATAAAACCGACGAGCTGGCGCTGGTGCTGCTGAGGCTTTGTCGCCGTTACGGTATTCACAGTCTGGACATTAATGAGTCGCAGCACCCAAGGGCGGCGCTGCTTAAACGTCTTGCGGCCCTGGATGGCTGGGGTATCGAGGAGTGGTCGAGGCTGGGCTGAGTAAGAAACAGCCCTGCTGTTTTTATTCTCGCCTTAACTGGATGATGCGCCGCAAACACTGCAACCTGCTTGCTTTGGCAGTTTCATCTCGCGGATTTCCATGGTCATGGCATCCACCATCAGCAGACGTCCTGCCAGCGGTTTGCCCATACCGGTCAGCACCTTGATGGCTTCCACTGCCTGAATGCAGCCAATCATACCCACCACGGGCGCGAGAATGCCCGACTCAACGCAGGTCAGTTGCTGCTCGCCAAAAAGGCTGGAGAAGCACTGATAGCAGGGCGTATCGCCACGATAATCAAACACGCTGACAGTGCCTTCCATGCGAATGGCAGCACCGGACACCAGCGGCACCTTATGGTTAAAACAGGCCTGATTGAGCTGAGTGCGCACCGCCACATTGTCGGTGCAATCCAGCACCAATTGATGCTGCGCCACCAGTGCATCCATCTCAGGATCGTCCAGCACGGCGTTGATTGCTGTGACCTGCACATGGGGATTCAGCTCAGTCACGGCGACTTTGGCCGATTCCACCTTGCCCATGCCAATGCGGCTGTCGCGGTGCAACACCTGGCGTTGCAGGTTGGACAGCTCGACGGTATCGAAGTCCACCAGGGTCAGCTCGCCCACACCGGCCACTGCCAGATACTGAATCGCGGCGCAGCCAAGTCCACCGGCACCAATCACCAACACCTTGGCCTGCTTGAGTTTTTCCTGGCCGTCTATGTCCATCGCCTTGATGGAAATCTGGCGGCTGTAACGCAGCATCTCGCTGTCGCTGAGGATCTCTTCGGTCATCAAAATGGGTCCTTAATCCAGCACTGAATCAAAGGGTTCCACCAACACGGTTTCGCCTGCGGCGGTATCGCCTTGGAACTGGGCCAGATGCACGAAGCAGTTGGCCAGGCTCATGGAGGTGAGCATGCCTGAACCCTGACTGCCGGTGACCCGCACCGAGAGTCCGTTGGCATCGCGGCTTAAAATTCCGCGCTGATACTCCACCCGCCCTGGCTGTTTGCGAATAGGCGAGGCCAAAGTGGCTTCAATCAGCAGAGCCGGTTTTTGCGCCATGCCCTGCATCTTACGCAGCATGGGCCACACCAGCTTCTGGAAGGTCACCATGGAAGAGACCGGATTGCCGGGCAGACCGCAGAACAGTGCCTCGCCAATGCGGCCACAGGCAAAGGGTTTACCCGGTTTGATGGCGAGTTTCCAGAAGGTGATTTGTCCTTCTTCGCCGAGAATTTGTTTGGTGAAATCGGCCTCACCCACAGACACGCCGCCTGACGTGAGCACCACATCGGCACGGCTGGCGGCATCGCGGAAGGCCTGACGAATGGCTTCGGGACTGTCGGGGATCACCCCCAAATCGAGCCAATCCATGCTGGCTTTTTCCAGCAGGCCGCGAATGGAGTAGCGATTGGAGTCATAAATCTGCCCCGGTGCCAGCTCGCTGCCCACCGGGCGCAGCTCGTCTCCGGTCGAAAAGAACGCCACCCGCAGCTTGCGGTACACCCGCACCTGACTGACGCCAACGGTAGCCAATACGCCCAGCTCTGCCGCTCGGATGCGGGTCCCTGAGGTGAGCACCTTGTCACCGGCGCTTAGCTCTTCGCCGCGGCTGCGCACATTGGCGCCTTTGGCCTTGGGGGCCTGAATGCGGATTTGCTCGCCATTGGCCTCGGTTTCTTCCTGCATCTGTACTGTGTCGCAGCCAGTGGGCACAGGGGCGCCGGTCATGATGCGTACACAGTGTCCGGGCTTGAGTTCACCATGGAATGGGTGACCGGCAAAGGCATTGCCGGCAAGTGTCAGCACGCCCTTGTGGGCGAGCAGCTCATCGAAGCGGAAGGCATAACCATCCATGGCGGAGTTGCTGAACGGTGGCAGGTCAATCTGGCTGGCCAGATCTTCGGCCAGCACCCGACCCAGGGCGTCGGTGAGCGGCACCACTTCGGTGTAATTGATGGTGTTGACCTGGCTCAGGAGTTGAACGATGGCGTCGTCCGGGTGCATCAGTCCCGGTTTGCTGCAAGGGTCTTGGCTGTGCATTCAGGTTCTCGGTCATTGGCGAATGTGGGTAACAAGCGGCCATTATGCCATGTCCTGAGGGGATAACTGTATGATCTGGGCAGGCAAAAATGTGCTTGAGCGCAAGTTTGCCTGCCCAAGGGGGCCACAAGTGGCTGGCAGGCTTATTTCACCGCGGCTATCGCCTGGCTTTTACCCGGGCGGATGCTGAGTTTCATGCCGTCGCTCAAGGTTTCGGCGCCGCGTACCACAACCTGATCGCCGGGGCTCAGCTCGCCTTCCACCGCAATCCAGGGACCTTCGCCGTCGCCCAGGGTCACCGGAATGCGCTCGGCGGTTTGTTCGCTGCTTACCCTGAACACGGCCGCGCCGCTGGAGCGCAGCACCAGCGCATCACGTGGCACCAGGGTGGTGAGGGTGGCCGGTGCTATCGGCAGTGCCATCGATACCAGCTCGCCTATGTTGATTATTTGGGCCATCTCGTCGGGCAAATCCAGCCGGGCCTCGAAGGTTTGGCTGCGCACGTCTGACACAGGGATCAGGCTGCGAATACGGGCGCTGAACTCCCCCTGGCTGTGATACACCCTGAGGTCGTTACCCACATTCACCCGGCGGCTGTGCTTAAGCGGCGCGTGCAGTCGCAGCTCCAGATGATCCGGGTCTGTGATGGTTAATACGGGTTCCGCCGGGCCTATGTCTTCACCGGCCTGATGCTGGCGGGCAATCACAATACCATTGAATGGCGCCTTGAGCTGGGTGCGGCTCAGGTTGTCGCGGATGATATCGAGCCGCACCTTGGCCAGGGTCAGGTTGCTCTTGGCCAGGTCGCGGTCGGAGCGGGTATCGTCAAGCTCGGTGCGGGAAATACTCTGGCTGCCCGCGAGTCGCTCCAGCCGCTCCAGGTTGCGTTCCAGTCGGCTCAGGGTAATTTGCTCACGTTCAACCAGCGCCTGCTGCTCTGCCAGTTGCAGCTTGAGCTGGGTGTCTTCCAGTCGGGCAACGGTTTCACCGCTGTTGACCCGGATGCCGGGCTCCATCACCCATTCGAGTTTGCCGGATACTCCCGGCGTTAGTTCGGCAATGCTGCGGCTGTGCACTGTGCCCACCACCATCAGCTTGGGCGACAGCGGTCGTTGTTCGACGCTGGCCACGCCAACGGTGCGTTCATCGGCGCCATGGGCGCTGCTCAGGGCAAGGCCAAGCAGCAAGCCGGTCAGGATGGCAGGTTTCATTGGGTTACCTCATTCAGTACGGGCGTAGTGGCCTTGGGGCTGCCGGCAAGACGCAGCAGACTTGGCATCAACAGCAGGGTAAACAGCGCCGAGAAGGTCATGCCCCCCACAATCACGGCGGCAAGGCCACGATAGATTTCGCTGCCTACCCCTGGCACCAGCATCAGTGGCAACATGCCGAAGATGGAGGTGAGGGTGCTCATGTACACCGGCCTGGCCCGGGTGGCAATGGCATCGGCAATGGCATCGTCCAGAGTCATGCCGTCGCGGCAGCCCTGACGGGTTTGGTCGACCAGCAAAATAGCGTTGTTGACTACCAGTCCCAGCAGGATGATAAAGCCAATCATGGTGAGCAAATCCAGACTCTGGAAGCTAAACAGGTTCAGCAGTCGCAGGCTCAGCACCCCACCGCAAATGGCCAGTGGCATTGACAGTATCACCAGCAGGCTGTCTTTGACGGACTTGAACAGCGCTGCCATCAGCAGGAACAGAATGATCACGGCCATCAGGAAGTTGGTGCCCATCTGGGTGATGGTATGGCTGAGACGGTCGGCCACCCCCCGGAACGCCAGCGAGCCTTCGGCGGGCAACAGGGAGCGGATTTTATCCAGAGTATCGTTGTTAAGTTGCTCCATGGCTTCATCCATGGACAAATCCTGGGGCGGGATGACCAACAGCGAAATCGCTCGGCGGCCGTTAACCCGTTGCAGCTGGGTCGGCCCCACGGTACGGGAGATGCGCGCCAGCTCGCCCACGGTTTGCACCCCGGCGCCCTGAGTAAATACAGGGGTGGCGGCGAGCTGCTCTGGGTACTCCCAGGTTGGTCCTTTCAGCAGTACGTCCATGCGCTCGTTGCCGTCGAAGTATTCCCCCACCCACAAACCCGAGGTGTAGGCGCGAATGGCGTTGGCAATCTGGCTGCGGTCGGCGCCAGCCTGAGCCAGCCGATGCTCATCGGGAATGAGCTGCAGCTCCGGCTGCGCCAGACTCAGCCCGGGGATTGGCCGCACCACGGCGCCCGGCAGAGCCTCGCTGATGATGGGCATGGCGGCGGAGGCCACTTCCATCAATTGCTCCATGTCAGAGCCAATCAGGTCGATATTGATGGCGCGGCCGCCGTTAAAGCCAAAGTTCAGCAGGGTGCTGCGGCTGGGGAAGGCCTGAGTATCCGGCAGGTCTTTAAGGATTTCGCTGCGAAGCAGCCCTATCATTTCTTCGATGCGGGTTGGATCCTCTGGGTAGATAAACAGCACATTAAAGGTGCCGTACACCGAGAAGTTGTAGCCCTTGATATAAGGCTGTTTTTCCTTGTCGTAATAGGGTTTCAGGCGACTGATCAGCAAGGTGCCAAGCTCGGCCTCCATGGCTTCGATATTGGCGCCGGGCGGCAGGGAGAAGAAGGTAAAAATGCCATCGCCGCTGGCCTGGGGCAGAAAATCGACCCGCGGCATCAACACCAGACTCACCGCGCTGGTGCCCACAATCAGCAGCGCACACCAAAAGCTTGCCAGTTTGCGGCTGTGGGTGAGCTTGCCAATCCAGGCGGCCAGTGGTCGCCAATAGTCCTTGCCTTGAGCAGGGTTGGCTTTGACCTTCCACACCATGTTGAGCATGGGAATAATGCTGATGGCGCTGAGAAAAGATGACACCACCGCCACCGAGAGAGTCAGCGCCAGATCGGAAAACAGCTGCCCCTCCACTCCGGGCATAAAGAGCACCGGCAGGAAGATGGCCACAGTCGTGGCGGTGGAAGCGAGCAGGGCACCCTTAACCTGGGCAGTACCTGTAAGCACCGCCTCGGCAAGCGCCATTCCCTGCTGGCGCAGCCGCACTATGTTTTCCTGCACTATGATGGCCGCATCCAGCACCAGTCCCACCGCGAAGGCCAGCCCGGCGAGGGAAATAATATTGAGGGTGCGGCCCATGGCTTCCAGAGTGATAAAGGCCACCAACAGCGCCACCGGAATGGTCACGCCAATCATCAGGGTGGCGCGCATATCCCGCAGGAAGGCATACAGGATCAGCAAAGCCAACAGCACCCCAATCCCCAGATTACCTTTCACCAACAGAATGGCGCGCTTGATGTGAATCGATGCATCGAACGACAGCTCTATGGTCAGCCCCTGAGGGTTGAGCACCTCACGGTTCAGATCGGCGATGGCCTGATTAACCCCATCAAGTGCCACCACAGTGTTGGCATCGAAGGTGCCCTGCAAGGTGATGTAATAGGCCGGGAAGCCGTTGCGTTTGGTAAAGCCGCGCTGCTCCGTGGTGGTTACCCGGATTTCGGCCAGCTCGTGCAGATACACAGGGCGGCCGTTGTTGTAGGCCACAATCAGTTGGCCCAGGGTTTCAGGCTGGTATTGGCCTGCAAAGCGCACCGTGTACTCGCGTCTGCCTACCTTGGCGGTACCGCCGGAAATATCGGCGGCGCGGGAAATGGTCGAGCGCAGCTGATCGAGGGTGATACCCAGCGCTGCGGCGCGGAAGGGGTCAAATTCTATGTGCAGCTCTTTGGGAAGACGGCTTTGCAGCTGCACCGCACCAACGCCTGTGACCTGACGCAGCCTGGGTTCCACCAGATCGTCAATCAGCTTTTGGTAACGCGACAGGTCGGTCTCGGGGTTGTCCGGCAGGGTGTAAATCAGCAGCGATGCCAGATTGGGTGTACCGCCGTTGCCACCGCCCACATTGATAAAGGGCTCGCCGGCGTCCAACGGCCTTGGCGGGGTTTGATTGAGAGCGTTGATGACGTTAATCATCGCCTCCTGCATATTGGTACCCACATCGAAGGTGAGGGTGATGCCACCAAAGCCCTGGGAAATATTGGAGGTCATTTCAGTGACCCCGGGCACCTGGCGCAGCACATTTTCCTGCGGCTCTATGATGTTGGATTCCATCTCCTGCGGCGCTGCTGCGCGCCAGTTGTTAAACACGGAGATTTGCGGCTGCTCAATGCTGGGCAGCAGTTGCACCGGCAGTTTGGCAATGGCCAGCAGACCAAACATCAGAATTAGCATCAAAGCAACTGTGGTGGCAGCCGGGTTGCGGGTGCTGGTGTGGGTCAGGTTCATGGCTGGGGCCGGTTGTTTCAGGCATGCTGCGAAGCATAATAGGCAGATGTAAACAGAACATGAGCCAATGGTAAGTAAATGTAAGCGCCATAAGCATCAGAATGATAAGTGTTACTATTTGAAAATCATTGATTTAGGTAAATTTTGTTGATCTTTTGCAGCGGGTTGAGGACAATGCCGCGACGTAAAAATAACCCGAAAGATGAAGGACGAACCATGTTGGCAGCCACAATGATCGACAAGCTCAACGAGCAGATTAACCTCGAATTTTTCTCATCCAACCTCTATCTGCAGATGAGCGCCTGGTGTGAGGACAAAGGATTTGAAGGGGCGGCCCACTTTATGCGTGCCCATGCCGATGAGGAAATGGGTCATATGCGTCGTCTGTTCACCTACGTGAGTGAAACCGGTGGCCTGCCGCTGATTGGCACCATTGAAGCGCCCCGTGCTGACTTCACTTCGCTGCTGTCGCTGTTCGAATACACCTACGAGCACGAGCAGACCATTACCCGTAAAATAAATGAATTGGCCCATGCGGCCTTCACCAGCCATGACTACTCCACGTTCCACTTCCTGCAGTGGTACGTGGCCGAGCAGCACGAAGAAGAAAAGCTGTTCAAGAGCATAGTGGACAAAATCCGCCTGGTAGGTGAAGACGGCAAGGCACTGTTCTTTATCGATAAAGACCTGGAAATGCTGGCCACCAAAGAAGCCGAAAGCATTATGAAGCCTGCCGCCGTTTAAGCGGTAATGGAATCAAAAAAAGCGGCCCGGTGGCCGCTTTTTTTGATTCAGATATTCATGGAGTCGAAGTGGCCTCGGCGCTGATCCAGGCGCTCATTGAGCCAGAGGGTCAGTTCGTCAAACGCCAGCGGTTTGGAGATATAAAAGCCCTGGCCATAGTCGCTGCCAAGCATCTGCAAAAACGCCTGCTGCTGTTCGGTTTCTATGCCTTCTGCTACCAGCTTCATCCCCAGCGACTTACCCATATGCACAATGGCCCGGATAAGGTTGGCATCTGAGTCGCAGCCGGGCAGCTGCTCCACAAAGCTCTTGTCTATCTTGATAACTGAGATGGGGAATTTCTTCAAATAACTCAATGAAGAATAGCCGGTGCCAAAGTCATCCAGATAGATGGCGCAGCCCAAATCGCGGATGCGGCCCAGTACTTCGAGGCAATGATTACTGTCGTCCATCAACATGCTTTCGGTGATTTCCACATGCAAATGGCGCGGCGCTACGCCGTGGCGCGACAGAGCGCCTCTGAGCTGCTCTTCCAGCGACAGCCCCTTGCTTTCGCACTGACAGGCCGACACATTGATGGCCACACTCAAACCGTGCCCCATGGCATGCAGGCGCGACAGGTCGCAAAGCGCCTTGTCTATCACCCAATTGCCGATGGCGTGCATCAGCCCCATATCCTCGGCGACCGGAATAAAGCGCGCAGGAGATATCAGCCCCTTGTCCGGATCCTGCCAGCGGATCAGAGCTTCAATGGCGGTGATGTCACCGGTTTTAATGTCCATGACCGGCTGATAATGCAGTAAAAACTCATCCCGGCTCACGGCGCGGCGCAGCGCCTGCTCCATGGCGAGCCGTTCCACCATCGCCTGATTCATCTCGGGAGTGAAGTATTTGAAGTGGCCGCGACCATCGTCCTTGGCGCCATAGAGGGCGGTTTCGGCATTGCGCAGCAGGGTTTCCACATCCAAACCATCCTGGGGATAAATACCTACCCCCAGACTGGCGGACACATCGACGCTGGCGCCGTGCAACACAAAGGGCTCGCTGAGCCCGGCGAGGATCCGCTTGGCTTGCTGCTCGACACTGGATTCCTGCGCCAATCTTGGCAGCACTATCACAAACTCATCGCCGCCGATGCGGGCCAAAAAGTCGGTGGAGCCCAAAATCTGCTGCAGTCGTTCAGCCACGGCTTTCAGCAGCAGATCGCCCGAGTCGTGGCCCTGAGTGTCGTTGACGAATTTGAACCTGTCCAAATCCAGTACCATCACCGCCAGCTTGCGGGAGTCGTGGCGCGCCATCTTGATTTCATGGCCCAGACGCTCCGATAGCAGCTTGCGGTTGGGCAGATCGGTAAGGGTGTCAAAATTGGCTTTGTACCAGATGTCCTGCTCGTACTGCTTGCGACGGCTGATGTCCATAAACAGGCCAATGTGCTGCACTATGCGGCCCTCGTCGTCGCGCACCAGGGTGATGGCGAGGTACTCGGGATACACCTGGCCGTCCTTGCGGCGGTTCCAGATTTCTCCTTCCCATTTGCCCGTGGTGCGCAGCGATTCCCACATGGCGTCGTACAGGTGGGCTGGATTGCGGTGGGAGCTGAGAATGGACGGGTTGCGGCCTTTGACTTCCTCGAGACTGTAGCCGGTAATTTGGCTGAAGGCGGGATTGACCAATTCGATATGGTTGTCGGCATCGGTCACCATAATGCCTTCGGCGGAATACTCGAATACGGCAGCGGCACGCCCCAGCTCCTGGCGATACTTCTTGCGCTCTTTGAGCATCTTGTTCATGGCCTCGGCCATGCGAGCAATCTCGTCCGAGCCCTTGGTTTTGATGGTTAACTCCAGCCTGGGATCATCGGCCATCTTCTGCATGTCGGTGGCAATGCTCTCAATTTTTCCCATAAAGCTGGCGATGATTTTGCGCCCCAGCAGCAGGGATATCAGCAGGGTGAGTGCGGCGGCTAGACTGTAAATACTGATAAATAACAGCGCCATGCGCATCTGATGGCGACTCAGTTCTTCAATATTGCCGCTGATCTGATGGCCTAGATCATGCAGCATACCAATACGCTCACTGGCCAGATCCCACCACAGGGACGCCGCCACCGGCGGTGCTGGATACTTCAGCTGCTCAAGCGCCCGCATCATGGGACCGTCGTCCACCTGCACCAGGGCATCCACCGCCCGCACGTTCAGGCCCTGAAGGTTAAGCTCGCGCACCCGCTGCAAATAGGTGTGATAGCTGAGGGTGGTGGCGCGAATATCCTGCAGTGCCTTGCGCTGGATATGGCTTAAGTGTTTGTTGGATTCCAGCTGTGCCAGCAACTGGTTGATGCGTTGCCAGTCGGCGTTGAAGGCATCGGCATAGGCCTCGTCACCGCGCAGCAAATAGTTTTTGAAATGATGGATAAGGCCGCCGTAACCAAGCCCGGCACTGAGTTCCCAGGCGAGCTGGCTAATCTGACGCTGCTGGTCGAGCAGCAGCCGGATTTCTTTCACCTGCTGGTTTTGCAATGTGGATTGCAGCCGCAGGAACAGCAGCCGGTGCTCGTTCTCAAAGGTGTCCTGCGCCAGACCCATGGCGTGGGCCTGCTCGAGGATCAGCGCCTGTAGCGGCTGCATCGCCGCCAGCTCCAGTGAGTCTGAGCTGAGCAGATTATTGAGCAGGCCCCGCTCGCGGGCTGCCAGCTCCTGGATCCTTTGAGCCAGCAGCAGGTCGGAATAGGCCCGCGACTGCACCGCATCATTGGTCTGATGTTGCAGCTGGTTCACCAGCAGCAGGAGTTCATCGTTGAAGGCGTTGAAAAAAGCGCGTTCGTCCATACGCCGCTCCTGCAGCAGCTTCTGGCGAATAAGGGTGAGACGATTGGCGCTTTTTTTGATGTTGGCGAGGCATTCATCGAACAGCTGCCGGTCGATTTCTTCAAGCCCAGAAAGTAACTTGGCGAGCGGATCGCTCTGGATTAACTGGCGGTAGTGCAGGTCGGTAATGGATTGCTGGGCGTTGAGATCTTTGGCCGTGGTGGAGGGGTGGTCGCTCAGCCAGTTGAGGCTCAGGCCGCGCTCTTTTTGCAGTTCGTAAATCAGGTCGCTGACTTGATTGCTGACCTGAATCGCCATGGCGTTGCGGTGGGCGGTGAGAAATTCCTGATGCAGACCCCAGGCGCGGACAATACCGAATACCGCCAGCATGACAATAGGCAAAACGGCAAACAGGATCAGTTTTTGTCTCAGGCTGTAGTCGTGCAGCGACACCATGTGTAAAAGAGCCCCATCTTGGATTGTAATCGCACCTCTTTACTTCCCTGTGAGAGCGTTTGGTCGGCAAGATTTAGCACAGCGAAAATTGAGCGGCTAACCTTAATTCATCGATTTCTAATCCAGGTCACAAAAGGCAGACAAAAAACTGATTTTTTGGGGTTGGTGTACGGTAATGGGCTGAAAAAAGGCGACATTGAGTCGCCTTCGTGGTGGGTGTGCTGTTTAAAACTCAAGCAATTGCGGGGCTGGCTTTCGCCGCGCGGCTAAGGCATTGGCCGCCACATAATATGCTGTGGCACCCGCGGCCCCGCACTTCACTCAGGCGCTTTTTGCCAGCAGGGCTTCGCGATATTGCACCAGATCTTCAATGGACAGCACCGGCATCTGGTGGCGCTGACCAAAGGCGACTATTTCGGGCAAACGGGCCATGGTGCCGTCGGCGTTGGTGAGTTCGCACAGTACGCCAAAGGGCTTAAGACCAGCCAAGCGCATCAGGTCAACCGTGCCTTCGGTGTGGCCGCGACGACCCAGTACCCCGGCCGGATGAGCCCGCAGTGGATACACATGCCCCGGGCGCGCTAGGTGCTCAGGTCTGGCACCGTCGGCAATGGCGGCCTGGATAGTGGTCACCCGATCGGCAGCCGACACACCCGTGGTAACCCCGTGTTTGGCTTCGATACTCACGGTAAAAGCGGTGCCGTATTGGCTGCTGTTGTCTTCCACCATTGGCGGCAGCTCCAGCTGTTTAACCCGCTCATCGGTGAGGCACAGGCACACAATGCCGGAGCATTCGCGGATCAACATGGCCATTTGCGCCGCCGTCAGACTCTCGGCAGCAAAAATCAGGTCGCCTTCGTTTTCGCGATCTTCATCGTCAACCACCAACACACCCTGACCGTTTCGAAGGGCAGATAAGGCCGCTTCGACCCGCTCAATCGGGTTGCCGTATTGCGCCAGCAAAGAAGGGTTTGATTGAAACTGATCCATAATAAATTCCTTAACATCATTGATTTATTGGATCAGGGCACAGAAAGACATGTCGGATTGCTGGCAAGAGCAACCGACAAGAGGTGAGGTACGGCTACGCCGCCGCTATGCATGTTTGCGGCAAGCAATAACCCCCGGCCAGCCAAAGGCAGACGGGACAACCGAACCTGTTTCACCATTCTCTCCCATCCGGACTGAGCCCCTGAATGAAAGGTGCAGCCACAGCTCACCTTTCGGGACAACACCGTCGGCTCCGGAATGGCAGCATGGCTGCGTCACCGGATCTGCTGACCCTGCGCGAAACTTGGCTCGCAGGCGCTCGCGGGCTTTGAGGAGTTGTGCTGTAAAATCACGACCCTTCATCTACCGCCGGTGGGGAGTTTCACCCCGCCCTGAGAATGTATGCCGCCACCTGGATGACAGCGGCGATATTGTCCTACTAAGCCCGGGCTGAGTCCAGTTTCTCTTTGACGCCGTTGCTATGCCTGTCTTGCAAATCACACGACGTGGCAGCACTATGATCCGCAACAACAAAAAAGAATCTACAACAACAAAAAACGTCGGGGCAGGCGCCCTTTGCTACCATGAGCCCGCCAGAAATCCCTGAGTACAGTTTCAGCCAAGGAATGCAATTATGAAGCCTAACGCCTTGATAGCAGGAGTATGTTTATTTATGTCTGCTTGCAGTCATCACAACGCCCAGGCGCCTGAAGCCGCTGACGCCCCCTTTGCCAACAAGGTGCCTCACACCATGGCGCTGCATGGTGTCAGTCGCACCGACAATTATTATTGGCTCAGGGATGATAAGCGTGAAAGCCCCGAGGTTCTGGCGTATCTGAACGCCGAGAATGCCTATGCCAAGGCACGCATGAGCGGCTGGACGGCCTTGAAAGACACCCTGTTCGATGAGATGAAATCGCGACTGGTGAAGGATGACAGCTCGGTGCCTTATCGCTGGAAGGGGCACTATTACTACCGCCGGGTCGAAGGCGAGCGGGAATACCCCATCATTGCCCGCAAGGTGTCGCTCGATGCTCCGGAGCAGGTGCTGCTGGACGCCAATGAACGTGCCGCCGGGCACGAGTTTTACTCCCTTGGCCGAACTACCATCAGCGAAGACGGCAAGCTGCTGGCCTTTGGCGAAGATACCTTAAGTCGCCGCATTTACCGTATTTATATCAAAGACATTGCCACTGGCGCCTTGCTTGACGATGTGCTGGAAAACACCGAAGGCGAAGCCATCTGGGCCAACGATGGCCAGCACCTGTTTTACATCGCCAAAGATCCGCAAACCCTGCTGGGTTATCAGGTATTCCGCCACAAGTTAGGCACGCCCCAAAGCGAAGATGTGCTGGTGTATGAAGAGGTGGACGACAGCTTCTATATCGACCTTGGCAAGAGTCTGGATGGCAGCCAAATTCTGCTCTATCACCAAAGCACCACCACCAGTGAAGTGCAGCTGCTGGATGCCAATGCGCCTCTTGGCGAGTTTGTACCTTTCCTGCCACGGGAAGAAGACCATGAGTATTCGATTACCAAGCTTGGCGACACCTACTATGTGCTCACCAACTGGCAGGCGACCAATTTCCGTTTGATGGCGGTCGATAAGGCCCATACTGCCGACAAATCCAGGTGGCGTGAGGTATTGCCTTACGATGAAGCGGTACGGATTGAAGATGTGCTGGTGCTCAAGTCGGCACTGGTACTGCAAACCCGTGAGGCGGGTAAAACCCATATCCGTATCTATCAGCCCGATGGCACTGCGCCCACTGAAATCGAATTCGATGAAGCGGCCTATGTCACCTGGCTGGGGATGAATCCGGAGCAGGATTCAACTCTGGTGCGGTTTCACTATTCCAGCCTCACCACGCCGGACTCCACCTTTGATTACAACCTGAGTACCGGCAAGCGCGAACTGAAAAAGCAGCTGCAGGTGCCGGGCTTTGAAGCCGGGGCGTATCAGAGTGAGCGGTTGATGTTGCCTGCGCGGGACGGCACCCTGGTGCCTGTGTCTGTGGTGTACCGCAAAGACAAGTTCAACAAAGATGGCAGCAATCCGCTGTATCAATATGGCTATGGCGCCTACGGCAGCGTGGTCGACCCTGACTTTTCGCTGTCGGCCCTGAGTCTGCTTGACCGGGGCGTGGTGTACGCTATTGCCCACGTCCGGGGCGGCGAAATGCTCGGGCGCCCCTGGTACGACGCCGGCCGCATGTTCAACAAGATAAACAGCTTTACCGACTTTATCGATGTGACCGATGGCCTGGTCAAACTGGGTTACGGCGCCAAAGATAAGGTGGTAGCCAGCGGTGCCAGTGCCGGCGGCTTACTGATGGGCGCCGTGGCCAATATGGCGGGTGAAAAGTACCTGGCCATCAACGCAGGCGTACCCTTTGTGGATGTGGTAACCACCATGCTGGATGAGTCGATTCCACTGACCACCAACGAATATGACGAGTGGGGTAACCCCAATGAAAAGCCCAGCTTTGACTATATGCTGAGCTACTCTCCCTACGACAATCTGGCCCGTAAAGCCTATCCACACATGCTGGTGACTACGGGGCTGCACGATTCTCAGGTGCAGTATTTTGAGCCGGCCAAATGGGTCGCCAAGCTGCGTGACTATAAGACCGACAGCAACGAACTGCTGCTGGTGACCGATATGGAAGCGGGCCACGGCGGTAAGTCCGGCCGCTACCGCCAGTTTGAAGATATGGCGCTGGAGTATGGCTTCTTCCTGCATCACTGGGGGCTTGAGTGATAGACAGTTGGCAGCGGTATTCGGATGCAGGGCACGGCGGCGAGTCGGGTTGTTATTATCGCCAGTTTGCAGATATGGCGCTGGAGTACGTTTTCAACCTGCATCACCGGGGGCTTGAGTGAGCCAGAGCTGGCAGCTGTACATCATCCGCTGTGGTGGGGGTGAGCTTTACACCGGCGTGACCACAGATGTGGCGCGCCGCTTCGGTGAACATCAGGGCGGCGGCCCCAAGGCGGCCAAATATTTGCGTGGTCGAGGGCCGCTTTCTCTGGTTTATCAGGAGCATGTTGGCAGTCGCGGCGATGCGCTGCGGCGCGAACTGGCGGTGAAAAAACTGTCCAGGGTCAGCAAGGAAGCCCTGATAGCCTCAGGGGCTGGCAGCGGGAACCTAAGTGCAAATGCCGTATCTAATTCGGAAAAGGTTACCGAGGGCGCCGAGTGAAAATTCTGCTGGTGGAAGACAACGCCGACATTGCGGCATCTCTGGCTGAAGAGTTGTGTGATAACGACTGGGACTTTGCAATCAATGGATTACAAGGTCTTAGGTTAGCGCAGTCGAACAATTACGATTTGATCCTGCTGGATTTGAACCTGCCCGGCATGGATGGTCTGGCGCTGTGCAAGCGCCTGCGGGACGGCGGCGTCAATACGCCTGTCATCATGCTCACCGCCCGCGACACCCGTGAAGATCTGCTCGATGGCCTGCGCGCCGGCGCCGATGACTACCTGATTAAACCTTTCGATCTGGACGAGCTCAGGCTCAGGATTGATGCCGTGGTGAGACGCTGTTCCGGCGCAGGTTTCTCCAAGTCATTAACCTATAAAGATATTGAGCTGGATTTACGCAGCCATAAAGCCTACCGCGCCGGTGAAGAACTGTTATTGCCGCCGGTGTGTTTTGCGCTGCTGACCTGCCTGATGCGCCACCCCGGCGAGCTTATCGGCCGCGAAGTGCTGGAGCGGGCAGTCTGGCCCGAAGGCCCGCCCGATGACGATATTTTGCGAAAGCACATTTATCTGCTGCGGCAAAAACTCGATAAACCCTTTACCGAAAAGCGGATCCACACCCAGGCCCGCAAAGGATACCGGCTGCTGTGAATGCCAATATCGAACAGAAGATTAACCGCAGCTTTATGATTGGCGCTGCGGTGCTGCTGGCCTGTTATGCACTCTTGATTGAATACGGCATCCATGCGCTGGAAAACCACCTCAGTGGCGCTTTTTTGCAGACGGTTGCTCCCCAGCTGATCGATGCCTATGAACATGGCGCCTTATCGCCCTCCGATGAGGCGCAGATCCAGCTTTTGCCATCGCTGCCTGCCGAACTTGCCGCCCAGCTACCATCCAGTGAGCCCGGGCTTTATAACCTGCGTCACCCCAACATTGATGTGGAATTTAACGTGCTGGTGGTGGCCCGGGAGGCTGGGCATCTGTATCTGGTGCAGCGCCCGGATTTGTTTGAATTGGAAGGTTGGCAGGACTTTTTGCTCGATACCCTGCTGATTGGCGGCGGTGCGGCCTTGCTGCTGCTTTCAAGCCTGTACATCCGCAGCACAGCAAGGCGCATCGGTAAACCTTTTGGCAGCCTGGCGCAGCATCTGGAACGCGGCAGTCTGGAAACCGGCAATGAGGCATTGCAGCCGATCCCCCTTGCCGACGATACCCACGAATACGTGGCGCTGGTCAACGCCCTGAATCAAAGCCATGCGCGGGTAAAGCAGGCGCTGGCGCGGGAGAAAAACTTCACCCATTACGTCAGCCATGAATTCCGCACGCCGCTGACGGTACTCAAGCTGGCCCTTGGCAAGATGGCGCAGAAGGATGCGCCGCCGATGCAGCGTGCCCAGCGGGCGGTGCAGCAAATGGAGAACCTGGCCAGTGTGCTGTTGCTGCTGGCCCGCAAGACAGAACGCAAAGATGGCCGCTGCCTGTTGGACGAGGCGTTTTTGGCGCCTTTGCTTGAGCGTCTTGCTACCCGCAGGCAAAGCAGCGCCGCCGATTTTGCCATGCGGGTACAGCCCTGCGAGCTTGATGCCCACCCACTGCTGGTGAGCTGCCTGATTGAAAATCTGCTGGCCAATGCCTTTATACATAGCGTGGGGGCCAGGGTACTCCTGAGTGTGGATACCAGTGGCCTGCTGATCTCCAACCTGGGCGGAGAAACCATAGACCATGGGGAAAGCCATGGCATAGGGCTTATCCTGGTGGAGGACATTTGCAAGCGCTATGGCTGGCAGTTTTCCATCGAAATGGCCCCGAGTGAAGTGGTGGCCCGGGTGCTATTCAACAAAAGTATGACGGATGTGGACACTTCATTGACATAAGCAGCGATATGCTAACGCCGAAAGTTACATAAAAATAACAATGAGGCGGCTTGATGAAGCTGGGTAACACAGAACTCTCTGGTGCGCAGAGTGTATTTTTCCTTTTGGGTGCATTGGCTGTTTTTTTCAGCCTGTTTCCCGAAGCCAGCAAACAGGGATTTTTGTGGCTAAATCAGGCGGGCAGGGCATTTCCTGATACCCCGCTGGCCTTGATCACCAATCTGGGCAATGGCGTTATCGCCGCCTGCCTGTGGGTGACTTTACTGTGTTTTCGTCCTTCGGTGCTGTGGAAAGCCCTCGGTGCCATTGCCCTCAGCGCGCTTATCATCAACGCCATGAAGCAGGGTCTGGATGTGATGCGTCCCGCCGCCGTGCTGGATGATATTCGGATTGTTGGCGCCATGCGTCTCAATCACAGCCTGCCTTCTGCCCATACGGGGACAGTGTTTGCGCTGGCCGGTATTGCCTGGTCGCTGTGTCGCCGCGCCGATCTGAAAGCCATTATTCTGCTTGGCGCCGTGTTGGTTGGGCTGAGCCGGGTGACCAATGGTGCCCATTGGCCGCTGGATATCGTTATGGGTGCCTGGCTTGGTTGGGGCTGCGCCCGTCTCGCCTGGCGCTACGTACCTGATTGCCGACTGTCGGCCCGTACCAGCATGCTTGTACTGGGTGCCTTGTATCTGGCGCTGCTGATCAGTGCCCTGCAGGCCAAAGCCCCTTTCCCGCAGCTGCCGCTGGTGGACCTTCAACTTAAGCTGATGCTGCTGTTGCCGCTGTTTGGTCTGTATCGCTTGTATATCGACATGCGGGCCGAGGCGGCCGGCAAGAAGAAAGTCTCTCTGGCCGGTTGAAGCTTTCGAAAGCAGGCTGGCTGAAACGGCGTCCATGTTGTTAATGGCTGGTGCTTGAGTGTCAAAGCGGGTATGTTTGGCAGCAACATCGGCTAAAAAATAACATCATGGACGACTTTCTCACTGTAAATCAAAACGCTTGGGACAATCGTACCGAGCTGCATCTCGAATCTGATTTTTACGACCTCCCCGGCTTTCTGGCGGGCAACACCAGCTTGCGCGAAATAGAGCTCGCCGAGCTGGATGTGCGCGGCAAGAGCCTGCTACACCTGCAGTGCCACTTCGGTCAGGACACCCTGTCCTGGGCCCGCGAAGGCGCGGCATCGGTGACCGGGCTTGATCTCTCCCCCAAGGCGATTGCCGCCGCAACAAGCATTGCCAGTGAACTTAAGCTCGATGACAGAGCGAACTTCGTCTGTGGCAATGTGCTCGATGCCCGTGCTCTGGTGCAGGGTGAATTCGAGCTGGTGTATTCCTCCTACGGGGTGCTGTGCTGGTTGCCGGATTTAACGGCCTGGGCCAACACCATCGCCTCCTGCCTTCAGCCCGGCGGTCTTTTCTTCCTTGCCGAGTTTCATCCCATCAAGGCACTGATGGACGGTTACGACTATTTTCACACCGGCCAGGCCGATGTGGAGCAGGAAGGTAGTTACACCGAAAACAGCCGCGAGGCCGAGAACACCATGGTCAGTTGGTCTCACGATCTGGGTGAGGTGGTGTCGGCGCTGATTAACGCCGGTTTGGTGATTGAGTCACTGCGGGAATATGACTTCAGCCCCTATGACTGTTTCGACAATCTGGTGGAAGAGGAACCCGGGCGTTTCCGCCAGCGCCTTGAAGGCAAGCCGCTGCCTTTGGTGTTTTCCATCAAGGCGAGCAAGCCTCTGGTATAACAGGGGCGCCTGTCTCGGGCGCCCTTGGTGTTTGAATTCGCCACTGTCAGGCGGCATGTAAGCTGAGCACCTGACGGCGGCGCCAGTGCTTTTCCATCAGTGGGATGCTGAATCCGTAGCACAACACCACAATCAGCGGCTGCAGCGTAAAGCTGTGCTCGGGCCAGAGCAAAAAAGCCACTGTGCACAGCAGGGTACGTACAATCGCGTGGACCACGGCAACTGTGCGGCCAGCTAACACCCCATACACCAGCCACATCAGCCCGCTTTGCACCGCCACTGCGAAGGGGAGCAGCAGGTAGTTTTCCCTGAACGCCACCAAGGTGATACTGAAAGTAAGAAAGCTCATCCCGACCGAAGCCAGAAAGACAGTCTCAAACCAATTAGGGTTCGCTTGCTTCTTAAAGGAGATGTTTTCGCCGGTGAAGCGGCTGATACCCATGGCAAGGTAAACTATGCTGCCGGTCAGGATAAAGGTTGCCATCACCAGCTGCGACTTGGGCAGTATACAACTCAGACCGAACAGTACAGCCCAGACAAAGGTGCCCGATAGCGGCATTGCCAGGCCGCGCTGCTGCCGAAATGCCTGTAATTGCACATCCAGTGACTCAGAAACGGTTGAAGTCTGTTGCATGATCCTATCCTCCATCTGTTGATGGGATAAGTATCTGCCGCTCGCAGGGCTGAAGGCAGTGTGGGCTGTCAGCAGTTTCGGATGACATATGTCATTGGGGTGACTTAATTTCGATATCGAAAGTTTTCAAAAGTGTTGAAAACTTTCGTTTAAGCTGCTCTTATTGTCTGACGAGATAAAAGATGACCACAGCAAAGGCGCTTGCCCGCCTGCATTTGCTATTGATAACCTCCTGAATTAAATGGGTTGTATCGCAAAGGCACTGCTGAAAGTCACCGCCTTGCGACAGATAAGGACATGTATGGCAACCCTCACTCCCTACGCCTCTTTCGGGCTTTCATCGATTAAACCCAGGCAACTTGCATTGGCCGTGGCTTTGGTACTGGCACCCATAGGCACTACCGCCATTGCCGCCCCCGTGGGCAAGCTGGTTAACCTGAATACCGAAGGCAGCAGTGTCAGCATCAATACCGACAGCGGCGCCCTGGTGCAGCTTGATGTGCTCAAGCCCACGCTTATTCGCATTCAGGCGGGCGCCAATGGCAAGCTTATTGGCGAAGGCAGCAAGGCCGCATCCATAGTAATTAAAAACGATTACCCTACGGTGGCCTTTACCTTAAGTGATGAAGGCGACTATCGGCTGCTGAATACAGGCGCGCTGGCACTGCGAATTTATGAAGCGCCGCTGCGTTTTGCTCTGTATCAGCCTGATAATCAAACGCTTATCACCGAGGAGCTGCAAAGCCTGGAGCTTGGGGAGACCAGCACTGTACAGACCCTCAGCACAGATGCCGACGAGCGTTTTTTCGGTGGTGGCCAGCAAAATGGCGCCTTTGAGTTTAAGGGCAAGAGCCTGGAAATCTCTTACTCCGGCGGCTGGGAAGAAGGCGACAGACCTAGTCCGGCGCCTTTTTATCTGTCGAGTAAGGGCTATGGCGTGCTGCGTAACACCTGGACCAATGGCAGCTATGACTTCAGAAGCAGCGACGCCCTGCGCCTTGGCCACGATGAAACCCGCTTCGATGCCTTCTTCTTTGCCCCCGGCAGCATTCAGCAGGTGCTGGCCGACTACACAGAGCTGACCGGCCGAGCCAGACTCATTCCTCGCTGGGCCTTTGAATATGGCGATGCCGATTGCTACAACGACGGCGACAACGTCAAAAAGCCCGGCACAGTACCCGATGGCTGGAGCGATGGCCCAACGGGCACCACGCCGGATGTGATTGATTCAGTAGCTAAAAAGTACCGTGAACACGATATGCCCGGCGGCTGGATTTTACCAAACGACGGTTATGGCTGTGGCTATACCGACCTGCCCAAGGTGGTTGAAGGGCTTGCCAAATATGGCTTCAGAACCGGCCTTTGGACCGAAGATGGGGTAGATAAAATCGCCTGGGAAGTGGGCAAAGCCGGCACCCGCGCTCAGAAACTCGATGTGGCCTGGACCGGCGAAGGCTATCAGCATGCGCTCGATGCCAACAAGGCCGCCGCCGATGGCATTTTGGATAACTCGGATTCGCGGCCGTTTTTGTGGACCGTGATGGGCTGGGCCGGCATGCAGCGCTACGCCGTAACCTGGACCGGCGATCAGTCCGGCAGCTGGGACTATATCCGCTGGCATATTCCCACCCTGATTGGCTCGGGTCTGTCCGGCCAGGCTTACGCCACCGGCGATGTGGACGCGATTTTTGGCGGCAGCCCGGAGACCTTTACCCGTGACTTGCAGTGGAAGGCGTTTACCCCGGTGCTGATGGGTATGTCCGGTTGGTCGAAAGCGGCCCGCAAGCACCCCTGGTGGTTCGATGAGCCTTATCGCAGCATCAACCGCGACTATCTGAAGCTGAAAATGCGCCTCACCCCCTATATGTACACCACGGCATTTGAGACCGAGCAAACTGGCGCGCCTATCGTCCGCGGCCTGATGTGGGACTACAGCGACGATCCCACTGCCAATACAGAAGCGCATAAGTATCAGTTTTTGCTGGGTAAAGACATGCTGGTGGCGCCCGTGTATCGCTCCCAGACTGCCAGCAAAGGCTGGCGCGAAGACGTGTACCTGCCCAAAGGCCAGTGGATTGATTACTGGGACGGCCGGGTGGTGGATGCCCCTGACGGCGGCGCCAGCATCGATTATCAGGTGGACCTGAACACCATCCCGGTGTTTGTCCGTGCAGGTGCCATCATCCCCATGTACCCAGAGGCGCTGTACGACGGTCACAAGCCCAAGGATGTGCTGACACTCGATATTTATCCCTATGGCGAGTCTGAATACCTGATGTATGAGGACGATGGCAACACCCGCCGTTATCAGCAGGGCGAGTTTGCCCGCCAGCGCTTTGCGGTGAAGGCGCCCGAAGGCACGGCTGGTGACATTGAAGTCAGCATTGGTGCGGCAGAGGGCAAGTTCGATGGTCAGGATGAAGCGCGAGTCTATGAGCTGTGGCTGCATACCCGTGTAAAACCAGAAGCTGTACTGCTTGATGGTAAAAAACTTAAAGCCCTCAAGGATGAAGCAGCCCTCGCCAAGGCAAAGAGCGGCTGGACTTATTCGGCTACCAAGTACGGCACTGTGCTGGTGAAAACCGAGAAAGTCTCGGTACGTAAGGCGCTGACAATCAAGCTGGAAATTGATGCATCACAGCAGCTTGCCGCCACCGCAGGTTACGCACAGGCGCCCGAGCTTGGTAATGAAATCCCGGCAGACAGCCTGCTGGTGCTTGCCCGTCCCGCCGAAGAAGCAGGGCATCCACTGGAAAATGCCTTCGATGGCAATCCGGATACCTGGTTCAGAACCAAGCGGGATCAGGCGCAAAAGACAGGTGCCCACGAGTTTACCCTGGCATTGGGCGAGCGCCGCTTAATTGCCGGGTTTGAAATCGCGCCCCGTAACGACAAGCACTGGGAGTACGGTCAGGTCGCCGACTATGAGGTCTACCTCGGTGAAAACAATGGCGAGTGGGGTGAGCCGGTGGCTAAGGGCCGATTGGATAAATCCCAAACCATGCAGAAGGTGGAGTTTGCGCCCAAGCCCGGCAGCCTGCTGCGCTTCAGGGTACTGAGCACCCAGAATGAGCTTGGCAATGACCCCATGGTGACGGCCGCCAAGAGTCAGGGCGGCGCCTTCAATGCGCTGCTGCCAAAGAGCGTTACTCCAATCACCATCAGCGAGTTCAAGGTGCTGACAGCGCCCGAGCCTAAAGCTCCCAAAACCCAGCAGTTCCTTGCCGAACTCACGCCGCAGAAGCTGGATAAATCCGCTGGCAGCCGTGTGGCGTTAAACACTGCTATCGGTGGCAAACCCATGAGCATGAACGGCCTTAAGTTCAGCAAGGGGCTGGGAACGGCTGCAAACAGTCGGGTCGATTATCGTCTCGAAGGCAACTGGCAGCTGCTGCGGGCTGACCTTGGTATCGACGATAGCTGCAGGGCCAAGGGTGGCATGCACTTTAAGATATTCGGTGATGGCAAGCTAATGTACGACTCGGGCCTGATTGCCGCGCCTGCGGTGGTTAAGCCAGAATTGGACATCCGCGGTGTTGAAACCCTGAGCCTGCAAACTGAAGGTACGGCCAAGGGTGTCTGTGGCAACTGGGCCAATGCCTCACTCATTGGCTGGCCCAAGGGTTAAAAACTCAAATCGAATCAAGCGCCCCGTATTAGGGGCGCTTTTTTACACAGAGATCTGTTAATGAGCCTTGAGATGTTTGCCCCCTGGCTGGGGCTGGTGATACTCGTTTGGATAAGCTTAGGGGTAATGTTTGCCGGGTTTCGTTATCCGGGTTATAGCCACCGCAGGCAGTTTTGCAGCGAATTGGGAGCCAGCGGCGCGCCCACCGAGCGCTTTTCACCGCGGATCAACAATTACCCTCTTGGGCTGATGTTTATAGCTCTCGGAGCCTATTTGCTGCCAGTCGGTGTGGTCGGCGCCGTGTTAGGCGCTTTGGTGATAGTCCATGGCTTAGGCACCTGGGTTGCAGGCTATTTTCCCATGGACGCCGACCCGCTAACCCTTACCCCCAGCCGCGCCTGTAAAATCCATTCCTGGGCCGGTTTGCTGATGATACTTTCCTTACTGCTCGCTCAGCTTATCTCGGTTGTCAGCGACAGCTTCAGCCCCCAGTTCAGGCTCATTTCTTTGCTGTTACTGCTGCTTACCGTGGTGTTTATGCTGGCTATGGCAAAGGCCTTCAGGCAACAAACCATACCGGGACTTTACCAGCGGCTCAGCTATGGCTGCCAACTAGTGTGGCTGGCGTATTTGCCCTTCGAAATCCAGTAATTGTGAAATTAAAATAACCAATTAGCCTTAAAATAAGTTAATTGGTTATTTTTTTAAAATTTTAAAGCGCGATGCTGGCCACTATATCTTCAAACAACTGCTCGTTGGCCATGAGCTTACTCATCATCAATGTCCCTTCCAGCGTAGCCACCAGGCTGGCGCTACGGGCCACCGCATCGGGGTTACCTGCAAACAAATGTTGTTCCAGCCATCTCTGGTTAAGCTCGAAAAAGCGCCGGGTCTCCTGCTGAATGGCTTCCGGCAGCACATCGGATTCGCTGGCGAGCTGGCCGCAGAGGCACATCTTTCTGTCGGTGATCAGGGCTTGGCGAAACAAGTCTATATAGCCTTTCAGTCTCGCCCGGGGCTCTGGCTGGGTGTCGCTCAAGGCAGTTAGCTGCTGCATAAACCTGTCGGTGTAGCGGCTGGCCACAGCCACCCCCAAGTCGGTCTTGGTGGGGAAATGGTAATGGATGCTGGCGCTCTTAATCCCTATTTCTTTAGATATTTCCCTGAAACTAAATGAATTATAACCACCGGCCCGTACCTGGGATTCGGCGGTATCCATGATCTTGTCTACGGTAGAAGCCGTCATATAGGTGCTCTTTCTGTGCTCTCGATTGCCAGGCAGAATAACATTTCTTTCTACCTACCGGAAGATAGGTGTTGACAGCCCTGATTTGGATCTCTAGAGTTCCATTCGAAACCTACCTATCGGTAGGTAGATGGATTAACAAAAGGAACGAATCATGACTAAATCAATTGCACTGATTGTTGGCGGCTCAAGCGGTATGGGTAAAGAAACAGCCAAGCGTATGCTGCTTGCGGGTAACACAGCGCTCATCCTGTCCCACGATCCCAAGACCCTGGCCGAAGCCAAAGCCGATCTACAGCAGCAGACAGGCGGTGAAGTAGAGACTGCACAGGTCGATCTGTACAACCAGCAGGCCGTTGCCAATTTCATTACACAGCTCGGTGAAGAAAAGCGTCATATCAAGTATCTGGTAAATGCGGCCGGCTTCTTTAAGCCAGTGACTTTCCTTGAGCACAGCCAGCGAGATTACGACTTGCAGCTCGACATCAACAAGTCGTTCTTCTTTATCACCCAGGCTGTAGCCAAGAACATGCAGCAGCACGGTGGTGGCGCCATAGTGAACATAGGTTCCATGTGGGCCCATCAGGCGGTTAAGGCGACACCTTCTTCGGCTTACTCGATGCAAAAGGCTGGCTTGCATGCCCTGACCAAAAACCTGGCGATGGAATTGGCCGAATACGGTATTCGTGTAAACGCCGTGGCCCCTGCGGTGGTAATGTCTACCATTTACAAGTCCTTCATCGCCGAAGATCAGATTAAGGATACCCTGGCCGGCTTCAACGACTTCCACCCAATTGGCCGCATCGGTAATCCGGAAGATATCGCCGACTCCATCGAGTTCCTCTTGTCTGATAAGGCCGACTGGATCACCGGCACCATCCTAGATGTGGACGGTGGCGTTATGGCTGGCAGAAACTAAGGAGCGGGCGATGAGCAGACCTCTATTGAACGGCATAGATTTGGAGGCGCTGACCGCCTACACGGAACAGGTCGCCGCGGTACCGGCTGACGCCATCTCAAGTTACGGCATCGAGGCCCACTGGCGTGGAGGGGTGCACAGTGAAATTCGCACCCTTAACCAAAGCCTGGGTGATACTCTCATCGAAAAGGATTTTCGTTTCGATGTGGGTGAGCCGGAGCAACTCCTGGGTGACAACCGTTATCCCACTCCCCAGGAATATCTACTGGGAGGCATGGCGGGCTGCATGATGGTGGGTTTTGTTGCCGGTGCGACCAGCAATGGCATCCGACTCGATGAGGTGAAGCTGACCATCACGGGGGGATCTGGATTTGCGTGGCTTCCTCGGCGTAGACCCGCAGGCGCAGATAGGATTTGCTGAACTCAAGTTTAACTTTCAGGTTAAGGGCAGAGGCACTCAGGCACAGTACGATGAGATTGTGGCCTCTGTACAGCAGTACTCGCCGAACTATCGCACCATTGCGGATGCGGTAAAGGTGACGGCAGTATCCCTGTAACACGACCTTGATTTGCAGTTTGGCGGGGGATTACCGCCCGCCAACTGCCAACACCGAGAGGTGATTAGCATGTTAAATATGGATTTCGCCAAGCGGGTCGTGATAGACACTGCCCAGCAACCCTGGCAGCCAAGCCCATTGGCGGGTGTTGAGCGCAAGCCCCTTGCCAGAGAGGGCTCAGAGTCCGGCCATGCAACCAGTTTGGTGCGTTACGCGCCGGGGGCTCGTTTTGCTCGTCACAGCCATCCAAAGGGCGAAGAAATTCTGGTGCTTGAAGGGGTCTTCAGCGATGAAACCGGTGACTATGGTCCGGGCACTTATATCCGCAATCCGCTGGGCAGCAGTCATGCGCCTTTCAGCGAGCAAGGCTGTACCCTGTTTGTGAAATTGGCCCAGTTTGCCCAAGGTGATGATGTAAGCGTGAGAATGGATACCAGCAAGGCTGAGTGGCTGGCTGGTCACGGCGGTCTTAAAGTGATGCCGCTGCACAGTTTCGATGTCGAGCATACCGCGCTGGTGCTCTGGCCTGCGGGTGAAGTGTTTATCCCCCATCGTCACTTCGGCGGGGAAGAGATTCTGGTGCTCAGGGGTACCTTCAAGGATGAATACGGCAGTTACCCTGCCTTGAGTTGGATCCGCAGCCCCCATATGAGCCTGCATCATCCCTTCGTGGATGAGGAAACCCTTATCCTGGTAAAGACGGGACATTTACCTTTGGTATAGCAGACTCGTCCTTGGCACCATGGACTGCACTTATCTGGATAACCTGCTAACCAAATAGCTTTAAAATTGGCTTATTGTTTAGCAAGGCGGCCAAAAGCATCAGAACACGTAGCCGAAGTACCAGACACCCAACACCATGGCCAACAGGACTGCCATCGCAATCAGGGTATTGTAGGGGCTTTGCATCTGCGCGCTCAGATGGGGATGCTCAACCAGATAATTCTGTATTAAATCATCGGCTTCTTTCAGGCCAATGCCGCGACTGGCGCGAAGCATCTTGATGGCGTCGATTTTTCGGCCCTGATGCAGGGCATCGAGCACGTTGGACTCATGGATGTGATTCACGGGTGGCTCCTTATGATTCCGTTCATTGGGAGTGGTTTGTACTCGGCTTCCGGCAGCCTTTCTGTTCGATGTCGCAACAAAAAGGGGTGCCAGCGGCTTCGCCAAGCATAGCAGTAACCGGGCAGCCATCGAGCCTGCCCGGGCAGAAAGGCACCTTTGTCTGACCCGGTGCGGCAGTCAGGTTGGCCAGGGTGTTTGTATCCTCAGCGCCGGATGCCGCTGGCCATCAACGGGGTAGTCGGCGTAAGTCCCGATAATCAAAGGACACCCTGTGCACCCGGTCCATCCCCAGCAGTCTGAGCCTTGGGGTAATGGCCATTTTGGCCACCATGCCCGGGTCGCCAAACAGGAACAGCCGTTGCCAGCGACTGACACGGATTTTCTGCGCCAGAACCTCGGTGGCTTCCCGCAATTGGATCCGCTTATGGTCGATACGGTCACAATCGCCCTGATTGGAAATCAGCCCCTGATAATAAAAGCGCCGCTCCCGCAGCATCAGTTCCAGCAGCGGCTTGTGCAGGTATAAATCCTCGCGGCTGCGGCCCCAGTGGTACAAATAAATATCCGCTTCGTGGCCACGGGCCAGAGCCTCTTCCACCATGGCCACGGCCGCACCAATGCCGGTATCGAAGGCGAAAATCAGCAGTTCATCCTGGCCATAGGCACTGCGATAACGGCAGCGTCCCCAGGGTTCGGTCAGCTGGATCTCATCGCCGGGGCTGAGGATTTCATGTAGCCAGCTGCTGAACAGGCCATTGGGTTTACGGCGAATGTGCAGCGAAAACGAATTGGCATCGTCGCCCGAGGCAATGGCATAGCTGCGGCTCACCCCGGCTGGGTTGCGAATCGACACGCACTGGCCCGGCTGAAAGGCATAGCCCGGCGGCGCGGCAAACACAAAGCGGCTGACGTCATCGTTCAGCGAGTGACGCCGCACCAGCCTGGCCCGGTACAGCTGCTGTTCGATATTGCTGACCAGATGCATATTGGCCCGCGCCGGACAATTACAGGCCAGCACCATGCCCTGTTGTTTCAGGGTGGGTGGCAGGCCAATTTGCCCTGCTGGAGGCAGCGGACCATCCAGATGTTTGAGTAAGCATGCCTGGCAGTTGCCCGGGGTGCATGAATGGCCCATCTCATGGCCGTGACGTATCAGCGCATCCAGTACCGTTTCGCCGGGGAGGGCATAAACGGGCTGCTCGTCGAGATAAAACAGGGTCAGAGTTTGAGTCATGATGCCTTGCTTCAGAGATTGCCGTACGCCCTACGTTGTATTTTTTTCTCAGTGAAATCAAATGAAACTTTATGTTGGTTTTATTGATTTTTATGGCTTCATGTACTATGCAAATTCATTTTTCATTTATTTCATCGCGTTAACTGCGCTTCCAGGCAAAAGTTTGTTGGATGCTGTGTGTGGTCTTATCAGTGGTATCGCCGCTATCGACATGGGTTTGGGCTTACAAATTGCCTTCAGGCGAGATACCTGGGCACACCGTGAAGCCGCTGTGACCTGTGCGTGACCCTTCAGTGATCTTTTAAGCGCAATCTTCCAAATGCAGGGTGTTTAGGTCGTCGCCCTTTCTGACCAACCTGGGAGAACATCTTATGAATAGCAAACTGATTGTCGCCGGCCTGCTGCTGTGTACTGCTGCCGGAAGCGCCTTCGCCGAAGGCCGTGGAAACGGCAAACCTCTGGGCACCATTTATGTGTCAGGACAAGGGCTTTACTACGATACCTTTGCCACCACGCCACTGCCATTTAGGCCCAACGCCCGATATCAACAGCTGGATCCGGCTGCCCCTATGGGCCCTACCACAGCATATGGCCCGGGTGACAACGGCTATGTGGGCGGCCGCTGGTGGATAGATACCAACGGCGATGGCGTGATGGACGACATGGATACCTATTTCTCCTGCCCCTTGCTGGGCCCGGGGCGAGAAACGCCCTGAAACCCTCAATCCAGCCCCGCAAGGGGCTTTTTTGTGACTATCACAACCGCTGATGCCCAAGGTACACCTGCATCTGCGGTTGGCGCTCACTGAGAGCCTTCAGCGCCAGCAGGCTTTGGCGGTTCAGCGGCTGGTTTTGGGTGAAATCACCCGGCTCTACCCCATGCTGCCAACCCCAGGCGGTATGGCAGGTGTCGCCCACAATCAATACCGGGCCATTCCGGGTATTGAGCACATAGGCGCTGCTGCCTTCGGTGTGGCCGGGTACCTTGAGGGCAAATACGCTGGCATCGCCAAATATGTCTATTACCCCTCGCTCATCGAAGCGCCATTCATTCAGCGCGGGTCTGCCGGCCAGCAAAGTATCGGCGGCATTGCGGGTAAAGAGGTTGAGTACCCCATGACTGTGGGCTTCCTGCGTGCCGGTATAGATGGGAATATCTTTGGCGAGTTCCGGCAGGCCACTGATATGGTCCAGATGCAGGTGGGTCAGCAAAATTCCTGCAAGGGGCGCACCTGCGGCCAGCTCACCGCTGCTGCGACGCAGCTTGAGGTTTTCGAAGCCAAAGGCGCTGTGCAGCAGCGAGCCCACGCCATAGTCGGCTGGATTGTCCAGCAACGCCTTTGCCACGCCGGTATCGATAAAAAAGCGGCCATGGGTTGGATGGGTAAATTCATACAGATACACCTCGATAGGCTCGTCCTTGTCGACCAGACCTGCTGCTTTGGCCTCATCGCTATTTAAGTTCAGCAGGCCGCTGAGTGGCACCTGCCAGTCGGCGCTCACCTGCATTGTGAAGGCGATATTGCCGGGCGATGCGAGGCTGGCTTCCATGGCGGCCATCGACACGGGCTTACCCAGACTGGCCGGCTGGCTGGGGTGGCCCGTTTGGCGGGTGTCCCAGTTCATCGCCAGCAGAATAACCGCCAGCAATGTGCCGGCGAGCAGTAACAGGCGTGGCAGGCTGAGTTTGTTCATCTTGTTTCCTTCATCATTTGTCGCTTCAGTTGAGGGCTTGGTGAGCTTTTAGGTATGCTTTCATGAATGGATGTGAGCCACAATTGGCTAATTTTCTATATGTGTATTCATTTTTGAATAACAGTTGTCTGAGTAAGAGATGCAATGAACAGCAAACTCAACTGGGAAGATATTCGTCTGTTTGTGGCGGTGGCGGAACTTGGTAGTTTCAGCGCGGCAGCGCGCCATTTGGGGCTGGGCCAGCCCACCCTGAGCCGCCGCATTGCCGAGCTTGAAGGACAGTTGGGAGAGCCACTGTTTGTGCGTAAGCCACAGGGCTGTGAATTGGCACCCGCAGGAGAGCGTCTGTTACCGGCTGCGGCGCAAATGGCTCAGTGGGCGCGGGATGCGGAGGTCAGTCTGGCCCGTCCCGCGGAGCGGGTAGCAGGCAAGGTGCGGGTGACTGCGCCACCCGGTATTGCGCTGACCCTGCTGACCCAGTTCGCCAGCCAGTTAAAGGCGCGCTTCCCGGCGCTGACGCTGGAAGTGCTGTCTACCACAGCGACCCTGGATTTGTCCCGCGGGGAGGCAGATATTGCCCTGCGCACCCATCAGGTGATTGAGCCGGGGCTAATGACTCTGGGCAAGCTTCGCAGCAAGCCAGGGCTTTATGCCAGCGCCGGCTATGCCGCCTCGCTGTCTGTGGGGGCGACAATTAACGATCTGGATTTGATTTGCTGGAGTGACGATCAAGGCCATTTTCAGGTTAACCGCGAGCTCAATCGCATGGTGCCTGGCTTCAAGCCAGTGTTCAGCAGCGATGATTTCAACGTGCAGCTGGCGGCCTGTGTGCAGGGCCTTGGTGCCATGGTGCTGTTCGACGGCATTTTGGGCCATCCGATGCTCAAGTCTCTGGTGTTGTTGCCGGTGCCGCTGGACAGGGAATACCTGGGCGAGGTGTTTATTCAGGTGCATCGCCGCCTGTATGGATTGCCAAGGATTATGGCAGTGCTGGCAGCATTGGATGACTTTGGTCGAAGTATTGGCGAATACCAGGGCGCAGATGAATTGCTGGCAACTGACCAAGCCCAGCGTCTTTGACCAAGCCCAGTGTCTTTGACCAAGCCCGGCGATTTATCAGTGAGTTAGCCGCAAGCAGCGGCCTGTGACTCCCGCGCCGCTGAAGTCTGGTAAGCCATGCCTTAGCGCCCGGCAGGCTGCTACTCATGCTTTTGAACTACACTTTTCAGACGTCCCTGTTTCAAGGTCGCGTCGCCATGAACAAAACCGAGCTGAATGTAATGGATGTTGGCTCCACCCTTGCCGAGTCCATGCGGGTGAAGGATCTTGAACTGCTGCAAACCGTCATTGAAGACAACGAAACCCCGCTGCAGTCCATGTCTGAGCTGTTGGCCAAGCTGTGTGGTATGCCCATCAGCGGTGTGAGTCTGGTCGACTCCAATACCGTGTGGATCAAGGCACACCACGGCATTGAGGCGGAAAGTCTGCCACGGCAGGGGGCATTTTGCGGTGCGGCCATCGATGCCCACGATGACCTGTTTGTGGTGGAAAATGCCAGTGAAGATCCGCGGTTTTGTCACAATCCGCTGGTGAGTCAGGCGCCCTCGATTCGCTTCTATGCCGCCTACGCCTTTCAGGGCGGGCGTGGCTTTCCGGTCGGAACCCTGTGGATGATGGATACCCAGCCGCACCGAATGGACGAAGAAAAGCAGGCCATTCTCAAGTGCCTTGGTGCCTACCTGGATCAGTCCATTCAGAACATGTACCGCTGCCCGGTGACCGGGTTGCCGAACCGCAAAAGCTTCCTGCGCCGCACCCAGGCGCTGCTGAATGAGTCGCAGCAAAAAGTCAGTACCGCCTTTATCCATGTGCATCGGATGCGGCATCTTGCCAGCGCCTACGGCCTGGATTTTCGTGGTGCCGTTATCCGGCACATCTCTTCAAGGCTCAGCCAATGGTGCAAGGGCGGTGTGCTGGCGCATTTTGGTGCCGGTAACTTTGCCTATGCCTGGGCCGGCAGTTACCAAAAGGCCGATCTGCGCCAGATATTGCACGCCATTGAGGCGCCGGTGACCGAGAGCGGGGTGACGATTTCGGTCAATGTGAGCGTGGGTATTGCCAGCGCCGAACCTGATTTTGCCTGCGCCGCCGCCCTGACCGAGCTGGCTGAGTTGGCGGCCTCGGAAAAGCAGCGTCTGGGGCTGTCAAACATTCACTATCAGGATGGCGTGGCCAACCACAGGTTGTCGAAAGATCTGCAGGCCTGCCTGCATGCCGACAGCGCCGAAAATCATTTTGCTCCCTATTATCAGCCGCAGGTGGATATGGCCACGGGTGGCATTTTTGGCTTTGAGGCACTGCTGCGCTGGCATAACCCGGAGCACAGTGATACCCCGGTGTGGCAGGTGCTGACCCAGATTGAAGCCATGGGCAAAACTCCGGCGCTGGATTTGCTGATGTTTGAGAAGGTGTGTCGTGACCTCAGCCACTGGCAACGTCAGGGGATGGCATTGCCGAAGATGTCGGTCAATATCTCCCGCACCACCTTGCAGACCGAGTTGCTGGACGTGAAATTGTTCGAGCTGGCAACAAGGTACGGCCTGAAAACCGCCGACTTCACCCTGGAGATCACCGAAAGCGGCGTGCCCCTGGATGACAGCGTGCTCAGTCAGCGTATTGAGCGATTGCAGGAGATTGGTTTTCATATCGCGGTGGATGATTTTGGTACCGGCATGTCCAATATCGGCACCCTCAAAACCATTGCCTGCAACCTGTTGAAGGTGGATCGTCAATTTGTGCATGGGGTGGCCGGTAATCCGCACATTGCCGCGCTGCTGAGGCTGATTAAGGGCACCGCCGATTCCATGGGAGTGGCGCTGCTGGTGGAAGGGGTGGAGAGTCAGGATGATCTCGATTGGTTACTGTCTTCGGGTATCTATCTGATCCAGGGTTGGTATTTTGCCAAGGCGCTGGAAGGGCGTCACATTGAAGCCCTGCTCAGGCAAGCGCCAACGCCCGCCGCTTCGCAGTCGATGCAGACGCGCGCCGAAGGCTTGAGGTGCTTTTTGACAAAATGGCAAAGCTGAGGTTGTCATCTGTGCCTGCCGGGGTATGATGCTGTCAGGGTCTGCAGTTCACCCAGGCATCGCCGCAGCGCAAGCTGAGCTAAACCTGCCCTCTCATCATATTGGTACCGACACATTCGCGTGCCCCGTTGGAAGCCGGCGATCACTGACACCCCAAGGCGGGCGCGCCTGTGCGAGGTACAGTCATGAAACACCCAATGCCTTTTCTGGCCGCCGATATCTCGGCTTTGGCCAAATCCCTTCGTAAGCAACTGATGGCCTGTGAGCAGTTCCCAACCCATGTGGAAATGTTAAACCTGCTTGCCCGCGCCAATGGTTATCAAAATTTTCAGCAGTTTAAAGCCGAGCAGGACAATTCAACATTACCAGTTGCTGAGCCCGATTCCTTTGCGGTAGCAGCGGCGCCACCAACCCCAAGCCGGTTGGATGTCGCCATTCCTGCCAAACTCAGGCCCTTTATGGATGAAGCCTTTGTGCTGCGCCAATGGCCGACGCGGTTTGCGCTGCAACAACAAAGCCTGTGGTTTTTCTGGTGTCGTTTCCGCTATGGGGTTGAATACACAGAGGCCGAAGTAAACGCCTTGCTCAAACCTTTCATCGGCTTCGGGGATCACCCTCTAATCCGCCGGGAACTGGTGAATAAATCGCTGCTGGGCCGCACCATGGACGGTGGTCGCTATTGGCGGCAAAGCGCGATTCCACCCGAGGGGTTTGAAGCGCTTGCCGACGTATGGTGACAAAATGCCTGGCCCCGGGGTGATTTCGGGGCTTTTCTGTTGCGCCAGATGCAAGTAGCATGATTTTTAACCCAATAATACCTTTGGGATTTAACAGGATGTTCCGACTCTGTGTCGGCACGCTCAAGGAATTGCTCGATGACGATTATGCAGAAGGTGTACTACTTGGTGGCGGTAGTGGGGAACGCACTGGCCATTTGGCTTGTAAGCCAGCACCCGGGTGTTATTGCCTGGATTTTTCTTGCCTTAACGGCGACTTACACCCTGATAGGTTTTTACGACCTGTTTTTCTCCCGCCACAGTCTTAACCGCCTTTATCCCGTGGTGGCCTATATCCGCTATGGGCTGGAGTCGTTTCGAGTGGAGATCCAGCAGTACTTTATTGCCAGCGATACCGAAGAAAAGCCTTTTAATCGTGAGGAGCGTTCACTGGTTTATCAGCGCTCCAAGGGCGTGCGCGACACCATCGCCTTCGGCACCCAGCGGGATCTGCTGTCGGAAAACTACCTGAGTCTGTGGCACTCGCTCAGCCCCTGTGAAGTAAAAGAAGACAGCAAGCGGGTCAGCTTTGGCGGCGATGATTGCACCCAGCCCTATAGCGCTTCGCGGCTGAATATCTCCGCCATGAGCTTTGGTTCGCTGTCGTCCAATGCCATTCAGGCGCTCAATTTGGGTGCCAAAAAAGGCGGCTTTTGGCATAACACCGGCGAAGGCGGGGTGAGCGATCATCACCTTGAACACGGTGGCGATCTGGTGTGGCAGATAGGCTCGGGCCTGTTTGGTTGTCGCACCCACGAAGGGGAGTTTGATGCCGAGGCCTTTGCCAGACAGGCAAAGCTGCCCCAGGTCAGAATGATTGAAATCAAGCTGTCTCAGGGGGCCAAGCCCGGCCATGGCGGCGTGCTGCCCAAGGCCAAAATAACCGATGAAATCGCCCGCATCCGGCTTATTCCCCAGGACAGAGACTGTGTTTCACCTGCTGTGCACCCAAAATGCGCAACGCCCAAAGCGCTGCTTGGGTTTGTGAAAGAGCTGCGGCAATTGTCCGGCGGCAAACCGGTTGGCTTTAAGCTGTGTATCGGTAATCCGGCGGAGTTTCTGGCAATCGGCAAAGCCATGCTGGAAACCGGCATCTTGCCTGACTTTATTACAGTTGATGGCGCCGAAGGCGGCACGGGGGCTGCACCGGTGGAGTTCACCAACCGCATGGGTATGGCGTGCCTCGAAGGGGTGTATTTCGTCAATAACGCCCTGATAGGTTTGGGGCTCAGAGACAAAATCCGCGTTATAGCCTCGGGTAAAACCGCCTCGGCATTCGATCTGCTGTCCAAGTTGGCACTGGGTGCCGATACTGTCAACGCCGCCCGTACCATGATGCTGGCGCTGGGCTGCATTCAGTCGCGCCACTGTAACACCAATATGTGCCCCACGGGCATTGCCACCCAGGATCCGGTGCGGGGGAAAGCCGTGGACGTGGAAGTGAAGAGCGAACGGGTGAAGAATTTTCACCACAATACCTTGCATGCTTTCTATGAACTACTCGGTGGAATGGGGCTTGATAGTCCCAACAAGCTGGTGCCACAGATGATAAAAAGGCGTACTCCCTATGGTTTGCTGATGTCGGCTGGCAGCATGGTGAAGCCCTTATCCCATGCCGAGCTGGTGGAAGAGCGGGCCTCCGGCGTGTGGCAACATTGGTGGCAGTCGGCGAGCAGCGAAGGCTTTTTCGTGTATGACGATCTGATGCTGACACCGGCGGAGCTGAGCTCTGCCCACTGATATTTCCTGCTGTTCAGTGTCTTTACAAAGCCGCCAGTGGGCGGCTTTTTCATGGCCAGCGCTGTGATCCCGACGAGGTCATACAACAAAAGCCATCAGCGGCAGCTGTGCCCGGATATCCGCGCCCTGCTTTCTTACATGGCTCCTATGAGCCTGGTTTCTTATATGGCGACCGTTAGCCCGGTTGCTTGCATAGTGGTAAGGCTGATTCAATCAAAAGTTGCAGCCGGTTTCGGCTTGCTGATTTTTCTGTGATTTCTGAGCCTTACCAATTCCTCGCTAGCTCATCCTACCAGTACGGCGTACCGCCTTGTTACGAGTGGTTGTGCTGTAAAGCAATTAAATGACACCGCTGTCATTTTGCCTGGTTCGATAGCCTGCTCTCGAAATTACTTATCAGTGATTTGTGCTGTTTTCCCTGTGTATTCCCAGTGTGTTTTTTTATCGCTCGCAGGCGCGCTGCAGGGCCGTTCGGGTGCTTATTTGACTTGTTATAGCCAAAAGAAATAATCGAGGCGATTAACGTATGGATGGGAAATAACAAAACCGTACATTTGAGCTGCAAATACAACATTTGCAACACAAAAATAATGACAACAGAAGGAATCACGATGAAGTTAAATCGACTCATCATCAGCATCTCGTTGGCCATGGCAGGGACTGCCCAGGCCAACCCGGATCAGTGGCAATACCCGCTGTTTGGCGGCGACCCCTTTACCCCACAGCAGTGGCACCTGAAGAATACCGGGCAGGATGGCTATTCGCCGCTGACCGGTGTTGCCGGTGAAGATTTGGATGTGGACTTTGCCCATGCCATGGGGATCAAGGGCCGTGGCATTACCGTGGCGGTAATCGACTCAGGGGTTGAGATTGACCATGAGGACCTGCGCGCCAATGTGGTGCCTGGCTCAATCAACCTGTTGGATGGCTCTGGTTACCCTACCGACGGCCATGGGCACGGTACTGCCGTGGCTGGCATTATTGCGGCGGTGGAAGCCAATGGCCTGGGTGGCCGCGGCGTGGCCCCCCTTGCTAACCTGATTGGCTTTAACTATCTGGATGCCCAGAGCGAGCAGAGCTGGTTTTTATCCCACGGCCGCACTGCCGAAAACGGCAAGCGTGAGCTGAACCGCTTTACCGACGCCCGCATCTATAACCAGAGTTACGGCTCAACCCTGCTTAAGCCATTCCCCTATGACTACGAGGCCAATCCTTCGCTGCTGGCCAAAGACAGCGCCATGGCCGACGTAACCAACGACAGTCAGCGTGGTCAGGGCTCTTTGTTCGTGAAATCAGCCGGTAACAGCTACGGCACCTACCGCGTGGGTGCCTGGCTTATCCTGCCACGTGAAGACGGCCTGTATTACAACAACCATGGGTTACCGTTCCACAGCGCCAACCTGTCCCACGAGAACATCAACTACTGGAACATGGTGGTGTCGGCCACCAACGCCGAAGGTAAGCGCTCGTCTTACTCGTCTGTGGGTTCCAACGTGTGGGTCGCTGCGCCGGGCGGTGAATATGGCACAGATGCGCCGGCCATAGTCACCACTGACATTCAGGGCTGCGACAAGGGCATGAACCGCGCTGGCACGTCGAGCAACCGCCTCAACGGTGGCAGCGAGCTTGACCCTGTGTGTAACTACACCGCCACCATGAACGGCACTTCCTCTGCGGCGCCAAATGCCTCAGGCGCTGCCGCTGTGGTGATGTCAGCCAACCACGCCCTGGATGCACGCACCGTGCGTCATGTTCTCGCACAAACGGCCCGTCAAAACGATGCCGATATTGAGCCCATCATGCTGAGCTTCACCCAGGCCGATGGCACTGTAGCAAGCTACGATGCCCTGCCTGGCTGGCAACGCAATGCCGCTGGTTATTCGTTCCATAACTTCTATGGCTTCGGTTCGGTGGATGTGGATGCTGCCGTGTGGAAGGTGCTGTTTGGCGGGGTGCAAAACCTGCCTGAACAAGTTGTTACCCCATGGAGCCTTGTGGCTGCCAATGTTCAGATCCCCGATGCGACCCTTGAGGGCGTAACCAGCGAGCTGAATATCGAGCAAAACCTAACAGTGGAAGCTGTGCAGGTGAAACTCAATATCGACCACAGCCGTCTGCGCGATCTGGCGATTGAGCTGGTGTCACCTTCCGGCACCCGCAGCGTACTGATGAATCCGCGCGTGGGCTTTATTGGTGAAAATATTGAAGAGGGTGTGCTGCTCAGCAACCACTTCTATGGCGAACAGGCCGCCGGGGTCTGGACTCTGCGGGTGAGGGATACAGATGCGGGCACCAGTGAAACTGTGGCCTTCAACACCCAAACCCGTCAGCTGCTGAAGCTGAATACAGTCAACAACGCCGAGCCAGGCGTGGTGCGTGACTGGTCACTGCGTATTTTCGGCCACTGAGGAGAGAGCCTATGAAACACATGATGATCCTGTGCGCCGGTTTGTTTGCCGGTAGTTTGATGGCGGCGGACGATCTGCCAACGGTGTCCGAGCTGGCCCATGCCGAACTGGCTGCGGTGCCAGCTGAAGCCGCTTTTGGCATCAGCGTCAATGGCGAGCGCTTTTTGAAGGTGGGTAACGCCGGAGTGCTGTTCAGTGGCGAGCAGCTGCTGGATGAAACCGGTTTTAAGTCGTTCCAGGCCAGCGGTGAACTGGTGGTGCGTCTTGAAGGTGCCTCGGCCGAGGGCCTGGCGGCCAACTTTGGTGTGTCCGTGCTGAACACCTACGGCAAGTTTGCTGTGGTCAAAGCTCCGGCCAGCGCTGAACTGCTGGCTTTGGCTGCGGCCATTGACGCCGATGCTGGCGTGGCGTCAGTGAGCGTACATCTGGTTGACCTGACCACCAAAGGCCAGTAAGCCGTTACAAACCATTCAGGAATAACAAAGCCGGGCATGTGCCCGGCTTTTTCATTCATGGATTCACGCGGCTCAGTTGCTGCGATACACGGGGTACTTGAGGTATTCGGCGTCGTAGTAGGGGCTGCGCTCGTAGAACCAGCGCAAACGTGCTGCCGGATCGGCGGCAAAGGCTTCATCCTTTAACGCCTCGTTAAAGGCCTTTTTCAGCGCCGGATCTTTAGCCAGCATCCCGGCGGCCATGGGTTCTACTGCGTACTGCTCCATATACTCGGTGCGGGTAAAGATGGGGTTGAACAAGCCCCATTGCAGCAGGGAGTCCGGTGACTGAGGCTCCAGCAGCAAAATGGCCAGATCCCCAAGCGCCTGTTCAGTGCTGACCTTTACCGTGCCAACCGGCAGCATGGTTTCCACGGTAGTTAGCACTGTGTCTGCTTTCACCCGTTGACGACCTTCGTAGTCTTTGGCGCCAAATTCGGGATTGCTGAAGCTGTAACGGCCAAGCTTGAGTTTGGTGGCTTTTTGCAGGCGCTCGAAGCGAATACCATGCAGCGCCAGCTTGTCGATGGCTTCCTGCCACTGGGGCAGAATGTAATAGGCCTCGGGGCGGCTGACACTGATGTCCGCCGCAGTGTTGCCTATTACCGGCAGCTGCTCGTAGGTGACAGGCTCGCCATTCCAGCGCACCACATCGGCACCGGAAATGGGGCTCTTTTCTACGCTGTAGCCGATGCCCTTGAAGGCCCAGCCGCTGGCCTGGGTTTCTTCCTTCCAGGTGAGGGTAACCTGTGCTGGGTAACGAAAGCTGTCTTCCATGATGGCGGTTTTCAGGGCAGTGGCCTGTTCGCCAACGGTTTTCAGGGTTTGCTCCAGCATTACATAGGTGCCCAGCACCCGCTGCTTGTAGGGCTTGAGACTGTGGTTTTCTATCAAGATGGTGGGCAGGTGGCGGGCATCGCCGTAGCCGTTGGAGAAGCGTGGCGAGGCGTTCCACAGCGACATGCCTTTACGGATGTCAGCATTGTCCAGCGCAAATACCAGTGGGCCGGGCACATGACCGGCAGCGCTCAGCGCCGCTTCAATGGCGGGACGGTAGCTGCCATCGAGCCAGGCAAAACTGGCGGGACTCAGGCCTTGCTTGAGGTTATAACCAAAGGTCACATCGTATTGATAGTCGATGCCGTCGGTCACATGCACATCGATATAGAGGCTGGGGTTCCAGCTGTTGATGGCCGCCAGCATGAGTTGCATTTCTTTGGTGTCGGCCTTGGCGTAGTCGCGGTTCAGGTTCAGGTTACGGGCGTTGGTACGCCAACCCATGGTCACAGGTCCGCGTTGGTTCACCCGGTTGTACTTGCTGGCCCTTTCATGGGCATCCACGCTGAAAATAGGCACAAACAACAGGTTGGCCGACTCCAGCAGTTCGCTCTTGCCGCCATGTTCTATATCGCGCAGCAGCATCATGCCGGCATCTTTGCCATCGATTTCACCTGAGTGGATCCCGGCCTGCACCAGCACGCTGGGTTTACCGGTACCCGCCAGTGCATCCGGCGTCGCCAGGCCTTCTTTGCTGGCAACAATCATCCAGATATCCCGCCCCTGTGGACTCTTGCCCAGGCTCACCTTGGACAGATATTTGCTGTGGCTCACCAGCTTGTCGAGCCAGGCCATGGTGGTTTGGTAGTCAGGGCTTTCGATGCCGCCACTTTGCTCAAACGGGGTTGCCCAGCTTTGCTTTGGGTCTTGCAGCAGCGACTCACTGGCACCCTGCCATGGCTGAATCGGGGGCAGAATCGGGTCGTTGACGAAGGTGACGTTTTTCACGGCGCCGCCGAGGGCTGGCATAGCGGCGGTGAGAGCGATGCCAAGCAGGGCAAGGCGGGATTTTGTGAGGGAAAGCTGCATGCTGGGGCCTTTTGCGGCGTTGAAAATCAAAGGCCTATCTTTTCGCAATTACCGCCGGTGCGCAAGGGGGAAACCGGCCACGCCAGGGGTTTGGCTGACGGCAACAACACCGCCAAAGGCGATATTTCTTAATAGAGTATTAAGTGTAATCAATTGTAATTGATGTGTTTATTTTACCGGGATTGATGACATATTATGACATGACTCCGGGCATAAGGTTGCGCTGGAGCGACATAGGGAGGTGGTATGATTCATATTCGGGCAAACCGGCTTGAAAAGAGTTACAGCACGGTCAAGGCGGTGGATGGCGTGAGCCTGCAGGTGGAAGGCGGCCAGATATTGGCGCTGCTTGGGCCAAATGGTGCGGGTAAGTCGTCGCTGATCCGTATGTTGGTGGGGCTGACCCGTCCTGACAATGGTGAGCTGGTGATAAGCCAGGGCGGCAAGCCCCTGTCGCGCTTGCCCAGAGAAGATTACGGCTATCTGCCGGAAGACCGCGGCCTGTATCAGGACCGTACTGTTACCCAAAACCTGAATTACATCGGCGAGCTGCGTGGTCTGCCCAAGGCGCGCATCGACAGTCAGATTGCGCTGTGGACCGAGCGCTTTGGGCTGGCCGAAAAGCGTGGCGACAAACTCAGCCAACTCTCCAAGGGCAATCAGCAAAAGGTGCAGCTGATTGCTTGCCTGTTACACGAACCCGAACTGCTGATCCTCGATGAACCTTTCTCCGGGCTGGATCCTGTGAATCAGGAACTGGTGGTATCTGTGCTGGCTGAGCTTAGAGCGGCGGGCAAGAGCATAGTGCTCAGCGCCCATCAGATGGCGCTGGTGGAGCGTCTCGCCGACCGTATGCTGCTGATTAACCATGGCAAGCCAGTGGCAAGCGGCAGCCTGGCAGAAGTGATGGCGCAGTTGTCGCCGGGAGATGGTTATCAGGTCGCCCTGAACCCAGTGCCTGAGCTCGCGGATTTGCAGGCGCTGTCGACGGTAGATACCGCAATTGCGGCCGAGGGACACTGGTCGCTGACCAAGACCAGGGATGCCAGCTTGCAGCAATTTTTGAATGATCTGGCTGCCCTTGGCGAGTTGGTGAGCTTCGCGCCGGTGCAACCGAATCTGCATGAGTTGTATCTCAGGGCTGTGGGCGGCAATAACAGGGAAGTGGAGGAAGCCGTATGATCCGCTGGAAGATTGCTGTATTTGAATTCAAACGTTTCCTCAAATGGAAACAGGAACTTGCCAGCATAGCTGTGATGTTGGTGATCTTTATGGGCATGTCGGCCTGGCCACAAATTAAAGGCTGGATAGACAAGGACTATCGGGTTGCCGTGGTGGGTGAGGCGCTGCCGAGCATTGCCGGATATCAGTTTACCCGGGTTCCAGCCGATACGGCGCAGCAGGTAACACAGGCGCTTGGCAAAGACTGGGATCTGCTGCTGATGACCCACGAAGGCAAGCTTGAGCTGGTGGGGGAGAAGTCCACCAGTTGGCTTGAAAAGCTGACGCCGCAGCTGCAGCGCTGGCATCAGCAACAATTGATTGCCGCCTTGCCTTTATCGGCCGAGCAGCAACAGATTATCGATACCTTGCCTGAGGTTGCCATCAGCTTTACCCGCGAGAGTGCAGAAGAAGAGCAGGCGCGCAAACTCAAACGCATCGTTGGCATGGTGTTTCTGGGGGTTTTGATGACCGGCTTCTTTGCCAGTTTCGGACTGATGTTCACCGCCATTACCGGCGAAAAACAGCAGAGGGTAACCGAGCAGCTGCTGACGCTGGTGTCCCCGCGGGAGTGGATCGATGGCAAAATCATCGGCGTGTCGCTGTTCTCGCTGAAAACCATTGTGACTTACGGGGTGATAGCCTTTCTGGTGATCCAGGGCGTAAGCATCATCGCCGGTAAGGCATCGCTCAGTATTCCGCTGGGCATCGGCGATATCCTGTGCATGCTCGGGTTTCTCATTATGGGGGTGCTCCTGCTCAACACCTTCCTCGCAGGCTTTACCGCCACCATTGACGACCCCAACCATTCCGGACGCACCGTGGTGATGTTGTTGCCGAGTTTGTTAATAGGCTCTGTGTTTGTGGTGATGGATAACGCCGAGGGTCAGGCGATGCAGATCCTGAGCTGGCTGCCGCTGACTTCCTTTGGCGCCATGCCGCTGCGGGTGATGAGCTCGGACGTGCCCTGGTGGGAGTGGCTGGGCTCGCTGGTGCTGCTTACGGCGTTCGTAGTGTGGATGTCCAGGGCCTCGGCGCGGGTGTTCGAGCTTGGCATTCGCATGTACGGCAAGGAACCGCGCTGGGGAGATATTGTCGCCGCCGTGTTCAACCGCCGCAGATAGCTACAAAAAATGGCTCCTTCGGGAGCCATTTTTATTGCGCTGTGAAAACCGCAGGCCAGTTCGGATCTATTCGTCCGATTGGGTCACCGAGATTTTGGCAACGCCGGCGGTTTTCACCCTGTCCATTACCCCCACCACAGTGCCGTGAAGAGTCTCGCCCTCGGCCTGAATCAGCACTGCCGCCCCTGGGGTTTCAGCGAGTTTGCGCTCAACATTGGCGGTAATCCTTTCCATGTCGACCAAGCGGCCCTCCATTGTCACCACCCCGGATTTATTGACTGTGATAAGAATATTGTCGCCCTTGTTTTTGGACTTTTGGGCATTCTCTGGCTTGTTGTAATCAATACCCATGGGTTTCACAAAGGATGTGGTAACAATGAAGAAAATCAACATGATAAATATGATGTCGAGCATTGGGGTCATATCGACCTTGGCTTCTTCATGTTCGGATGCATAGCGTTTAAATGCCATCTTGATACCCCCCGGCTACTTGGCTGAAACTTGTTATTATCCTTCTACTGCTTAAGGCTTATATTGACCATTTTTTGCACCATAGCGCCCACTTGTCCAGCCTTTTACCATGACATTGTTGCTACAGGGATATTTCGTTGATCTGGCTCACAATTTGGAGTCAGCCGATGGGACCACCCGGGGGGACTTGGCGCTGGCGCGCTCGTGGAAGATATCATCGAGATAGACTGCCAGTTCTGCGGCCGTGAGTTCGGGAGGGATCGCCACATCGAATACCCGGCGTTTCATGCCGGTGCTGGACTCAAAAAACAGCTGCCATTGCCCCGCCACCCGGCTGACCGACATGGTTTGGCCAAACACATCGAAACGGTGGTTTTCTGAGGTAGTTTGCATCGGTTGTTACTTCCTGGCCGGTGAGCCAATCTCGTTTATTGAAAGCTATCAATAACATTGGATAAGCACGGACAACCGCTGCTTGCCACGGGTTTCAGTGAATCGCAGCCAACAAAAACGGCCCCCGAAGGAGCCGTTTTTTACATCAGGAATTGCTTAGGCTTTTGGGCCGGCGTTCTTGATGGAATCAGGTACCTGATACTTGGCGAAGTTAGCCTGGAATTCTTCGGCCAGCTTCTGGGCGTATTCGTCGTACTTGGCCTTGTCGCCCCAGGTGTTTACCGGGTTCAGCAGGGCAGAGTCTACGCCGGGTACGGCCACAGGCACGTCCAGGTTCAGCTTGTCCAGGTGTACGGTTTCCACGTCGGCCAGCTCGCCGCTGACGATAGCATCAACAATAGCGCGAGTGGTCGGGATGTCGAAACGCTTGCCCACACCGTAAGGACCGCCGGTCCAGCCGGTGTTAACCAGATAGACCTTGCTGTTGAAGGCTTCGATGCGCTTCATCAGCAGCTCGGCGTATACGCCAGCAGGACGTGGGAAGAAAGGCGCGCCGAAACAGGTAGAGAAGGTGGACTGGATGGCAGATGTTGAGCCCATTTCAGTCGAACCTACTTTGGCGGTGTAGCCAGACAGGAAGTGGTAAGCGGCCTGTTCCTTGGTCAGCTTGGACACAGGAGGCAGTACGCCGGATACGTCACAGGTCAGGAACACCACAGCGCGCGGCTCGCCGCCACGGTTGGCTTCCTGGCGCTGGGCGATGTGCTCCAGCGGGTAGGCCGCGCGGGTGTTTTCGGTCAGGCTGGAATCTTTGTAGTCAGGTACGCGATTGGCGTCCAGTACTACGTTTTCCAGCACGGTGCCGAAGCGGATGGCATCCCAAATCACCGGCTCGTTCTTCTGGCTCAGGTCGATACACTTGGCGTAGCAGCCGCCTTCGATGTTGAATACGCTGCCCGGGGCCCAGCCGTGCTCATCGTCACCGATGAGGAAGCGCTTGGGATCGGCTGACAGGGTAGTCTTGCCGGTGCCGGACAGGCCGAAGAACAGGGTGGTGTCACCCTCTTTGCCCACGTTGGCAGAGCAGTGCATTGGCAGCACGCCCTTGGCAGGCAGCAGGAAGTTCTGTACCGAGAACATGGACTTCTTCATCTCACCGGCATATTTCAGACCGGCAAGCAGTACCTTGCGCTCAGCGAAGTTGATGATAACAGTAGCCTCAGAGGCAGTGCCGTCACGCTCTGGTTCACACACGAAGCCCGGGGCGTTCATGATTTGCCACACATCTTTACCGGCCTTGTTGAAGGTTTCGGGAATGATGAACAGGTTACGGGCAAACAGCTGATGCCAGGCATATTCGGTGGTTACGGTAACAGGCAGGTAGTGCTCAGGGTCGGCGCCCACTTCCAGATCGGATACGAACACTTCTTTGTCGGCCAGATAAGTTTCAACGCGATCCCACAGGGCGTTGAAGGCGTCGGCTGCGAAGGGCTTGTTAACTGCACCCCATTCGATATCAGCTTCTGAACCGGCCTCTTTGACGATGAAGCGGTCGTTGGGAGAACGGCCAGTGCGGGCTCCGGTCTTGGCAACCAGGGCGCCATTGGCGGTCAGCTCTCCTTCACCTCTGGCGAGTGCCAGTTCTACCAGCTCGGCAGTTGAGGGATTACGGTGTACGCGGTTGATTCCATCCGCCATAGGTAAGGTCTCCAAATTCTAAGAGGTTTTCTATTTATGGTACCGATCTGTGTTGCCGGTTTGTGGTGCGCCTTGATTTATCGGGTCTGGCGCCCGCGCTGATTGTAACTTAAGCGGATTGCAATGTGTGAGCCGGATCTGAAAATTCGTCAAAAAAAACGGACGCACCCTGGCGTCCGTTTTATGGCTGTGATCGCGGTCACTGTTTTGCGGTGCCTGAGTCTGTCAGGGAGCCATTGGCGTACAGGGCTTCGATGTCGATGGAATCGAAACGGTATTGGCTGTTGCAGTATTCGCAGCCCATCTCGATTTGGCCCTGTTCGGCCATGATTTCGAGGATTTCGGCTTTCTCGATGCTGCGAATGGCGGCGGCGCTGCGCTCGCGGGAGCAAGTGCATTTAAAGCTGACTTCCACAGGGTCGAACAGGCGCACTTCTTCCTCGTGGTAGAGGCGGTGCAGCACTTCCTCGGCCGGCAGCTGCAGCAGTTCTTCCTGCTTGATGGTGGCGGTGAGGGTAGTCAGGTGCTCGTACTCGGCGTTGTGGTCTTCTTCGCTTGGCAGTACCTGCAGGAAGATACCGGCGGCACGTTCGCCATCGGCAAACAGCCAAATACCCGTGGGCAGCTGTTCAGACTGCTGGAAGTAGTCCTGAATACACTCGGCCAGCGTTGGCTTATCCAGTGCCACTACGCCCTGATAACGCTCGCCTTCGTCCGGCGTCAGGGTGATAACGATATAACCCTGACCAAACAGGTCGCCAAGGCTCGCATCGTCAGCCAGTTCGCCATCCCAGCGCGCCACACCGCGCAGTTGCTGGTGGTTGTTGCCGTTGATTACCGCCAGTGACACAGGGCCGTTGCCCTGAACCTGCACTGCGATATCACCGCTGAATTTGAGGGTGGCGGTCAGCAGCGAGGTGGCAGCCATCAGCTCGCCGAGGAAACGGCGCAGTACCTGTGGGTATTCGTGGGCATTGACCACTGACTGATAGGCGTCGGCCAGCTGTACCAGCTCACCGCGTACATCGGCGTTTTCAAACAGGTATCTGTATAAAGTGTCTTTGTTCATCTTGCTGTCTTCTATTCGGTATCGGCGTCAGGCCAAATTAATAGTCGCCGGATTTGGCCTTTAAGAGTTCGCGTCGCTGCTTCTTGTCGGGCTTGGTATCCGGTGACGGATTGTTCAGTATGTTCAGGCGTCTGGCCTCGGCGTTGTCGGCGCGCTTGCGCTCACTCTCGGGCGTTTCCTGATACAAAGTTTGGGCGATGCTGGCATTTTGTCGTTGTTCCGACAATTTCACTATCACCACCTCTTTTTCGTCATATCCCTGACGTATCTTAAGAACGGCGCCCACTTCCGCATTCTTGCTGGATTTGGTGCGGGCCCCGTTGTAATGTACTTTACCGCCGTTAATCATCTCTTTGGCCAGTGCCCGAGTCTTGTAAAAACGGGCGGCCCAAAGCCATTTGTCCAAACGAACGGATTGTGGGGGTTGGTGCTTCTGATCCACGCGTGCTCCACCTATGCAAATTTTTGCAACATTAGGGATGGGATCACAGCTTGGAAAGCCACAGCCTTGATCCAGCCGCATAAAAACCGATTTAGCGGCTTGCCTCACACCCTTTTCGGGCGCGCAAAGTTAGCATAAATGGCTAAAAATCGCCACAGGCACCGCTGTTATGGGGTTGTTGCCGTGTTATGGCTGGGTTAGCATGATGCAGGTTTTTCTAAAATATTCTAATCAGAACAGAGACCTGTTAAGAGGGTCCGTAAATTATGGATTTATTGGATAAAGTGATTGCACGGGCAGGAAGCATACCGCATAAACCACTGAGTAGGCTTACCTTTTGGTTGGGGTTCGCGGTTTGCTGTTATTTGGCGGCCGAGATCAGCTGGCGATTGGTACCTGTGCAGTCTGAGGCTGTTGCCTGGCGCCCAAGCCCGGTAAACACCGGAGGCGGCAGTGGCAGCGTGGATTTGGACGGACTCAAGTCTCTGTCGCTGTTTGGCAAAGCCGACAGCAAACCCAAGGAACAGCCGGTTCAGGAAGTCATTACCGACGCGCCTAAAACTTCGCTTTCCATCGTACTGACCGGCATTGTGGCCTCCACCGCCGAGCAGAAAGGTCTGGCTATCATCGAATCCGGTGGCAACCAGGAAACCTACGAGTTGGGTGAAAAAATCAAAGGCACCTCGGCGTCTTTGAAAGAGGTGTACGCCGACCGGGTGATCATCACCAACGCCGGCCGCTACGAGACCCTGATGCTCGATGGCGTGCCTTACACCAACTCTCCTTCTGTTCCCGCCAGTAACAGCCGCCGCGAACGCGACGAGGACGTGCGCCGTATCGATATGCGTGGCGACGAGGTGGGCGCCGAATTGTCTTCTTCCCGTGATGAATTGCTGGCCGACCCCAGTAAGATCACCGATTACATTTCCATTTCTCCGGTAACCCGTGGCGAAGAGCTGGCGGGCTATCGTCTGCAACCGGGCAAAGATCCCGGGCTGTTCAAACAGGCAGGCCTCAAGCCCGGCGATCTGGCCAAATCCATCAACGGTTACGATTTGACCGTCAGCACCCAGGCGTTGGAGCTGATGGGGCAGCTGTCCGAACTCACTGAAATTTCAGTGATGGTAGAGCGCGAAGGTCAGCTGGTTGAAATCATGTTCAGTTTGCCGCAATAAGCACAAGATTTAGGGGATAAGAATTAGATGAACAACAAAGGATTCCGACGCAAACTGATTGCCAGCCTGATGGCCGGTACAGTATTGCTTTCGCCTGTGATGGTATCCGCGGCCGACGAACAGCTGGCGCCAAGTTTCAAAAACGCCGAAATTCAGGAGTTTATCAACACAGTTGGTAAGCGTTTGAACAAGACTATCATTGTCGACCCCACCATTCGCGGCAAGATTAACGTCAGAAGCTACGATAACCTCACCGAAGACCAATACTTCCAGTTCTTCCTGAACGTGCTGCAGGTGTATGGTTACGCCGTGGTGGAAATGGAAAATGGCGTGCTCAAGGTCATCAAGGACAAGGATGCCAAAACCTCCAACATCCGTGTAGCCGACGACTCAGCTCCAGGCCTGGGTGACGAGCTGGTGACCCGCATAGTGCCGCTGTACAACTCAGAGGCCAAGCAACTGGCACCGCTGCTGCGTCAGCTGAACGATAACGCCGGTGGCGGCAACGTGGTTAACTACGATCCGTCCAACGTGTTGATGCTCACCGGCCGCGCCGCCGTGGTCAACAAGCTGGTGGAAATCGTCAAGCGCGTCGATAAGCAGGGCGACACCGAAGTGCTTGTGGTGCCGCTGCAGCACGCTTCTGCCTCTGAAATGGTGCGGATTATCGATACCCTTTACCGTGCTTCTGCCAACCAGGCTCAACTGCCCGGACAGGCCCCGAAAGTCGTGGCGGATGAGCGCATCAACGCCGTGGTGATCAGCGGCGATGAGAAGAGCCGCCAGCGGGTAGTGGAGCTGGTGAAACGTCTCGACGCTGAGCAGGCCAGCACCGGCAACACCAAGGTACGTTACCTGCGTTATGCCAAGGCCGAAGATCTGGTGGAAGTGCTCACCGGCTTTGCCCAGAAGCTGGAAGCCGACAAAGACGGCGCCCAGCAGGCACCCGGCAAGCGTCGCAACCAAATCAACATCATGGCTCACACCGATACCAATGCCTTGGTAATAAGTGCCGAGCCGGATCAGATGCGCACCCTCGAGAGCGTCATCAATCAGCTCGATATCCGCCGTGCCCAGGTACTGGTAGAAGCCATTATCGTGGAAGTAGCCGAAGGCGATGACGTGGGCTTTGGCGTGCAGTGGGCGACCGAATCCGGTGGTGGCACCCAGTTCAACAACCTTGGTCCCACCATAGGTGAGATTGGCGCCGGTATCTGGCAGGCCCGTCCGGTAGAAGGAACCAAGGTGTGTTCTGAAAACGGCACCTGTACAGAAAACCCTGAGAAACAAGGCGATATCACCCTGCTGGCTCAGGCGCTGGGCAAGGTGAACGGTATGGCATGGGGCGTGGCCATGGGCGACTTTGGTGCCCTTATTCAGGCCGTGTCCTCTGACACCAACTCCAACGTGCTGGCTACGCCGTCCATCACCACTCTGGATAACCAGGAAGCTGCGTTTATCGTGGGTGACGAAGTGCCTATCCTCACCGGCTCTCAGAACTCCAGCAACGGTAACTCCAACCCGTTCCAGACCGTAGAGCGTAAGGAAGTGGGCGTGAAGCTTAAAGTCACGCCGCAGATCAACGAAGGTAACGCAGTTAAGCTGGCCATTGAGCAGGAAGTATCTGGTATCAATGGTAAAACCGGTGTTGACGTGACCTTTGCTACCCGCCGTTTGACCACCACTGTGATGGCCGATTCAGGCCAGATTGTAGTGCTGGGTGGTCTTATCAACGAAGAAGTGCAGGAAAGCGTGCAGAAGGTGCCAATCCTCGGCGACATTCCGCTGCTGGGCCACTTGTTCAAGTCCTCTTCCAGCGGCAAGAAAAAGAAAAATCTGATGGTGTTTATCAAGCCCACCATCATCCGTGACGGTATCACCATGGAAGGCATTGCCGGTCGCAAGTACAACTACTTCCGCGCCCTGCAGCTGCAACAGCAGGACCGTGGCGTGAACCTGATGCCCAATACCGATGTGCCGATTCTGGAAGAGTGGAATCAGTCAGATTATCTGCCGCCTGAAGTGAACGATATTCTCGATCGCTACAAGGAAGGCAAGGGTCTGGACACCGACATGCGTGAAAAGGACGCCGCCCTGAATTACATCAATGAGAACAAGTAATGGGCGAGCCTATGAGTGACATCAATCAGGGCGAAAGCCTCGAGCTTTTGTCGGGCGAGCTGGGTGTCAGTGCTGAGTCCCAGGCGGACGAGGCTTATCACTCCAATAGCCGTGAGCGCTTGCCCTTTGCTTTTGCCCATCGCTTTGGCCTGGTGCTGGCGAAGGACGAGTCCGGCGAACTGGGGCTGTATTACACCGAGAAAACGCCGCTGGCGGCTTTGCTTGAAGTGCGCCGTTACGCCGGTGAGGCCGTGCCTTTGCAGCGGCTGGAGCAAGCGGCCTTCGAGGCTAAGCTGACCCAGGCCTATCAGGCCAACTCTTCTGAAGCGCAGCAGCTGATGGAAGACATCGGCAACGAGATGGACCTGTTCACCCTCGCCGAAGAGCTGCCCCAGACCGAAGATCTGCTGGAGGGCGACGACGACGCTCCCATCATCAGGCTTATCAACGCGCTCCTGTCCGAAGCCATCAAAGAAGAGGCCTCGGATATCCATATCGAAACCTATGAAAAGCAGCTGGTGGTGCGTTTCCGGGTGGACGGGGTACTCAAGGAAGTGCTCAAGCCCAACCGTAAGCTGTCGTCACTGCTGGTAAGCCGTATCAAGGTGATGGCCCGTCTGGACATCGCCGAGAAGCGGGTGCCGCAGGACGGCCGTATTTCGCTGCGTATCGGCGGCCGTGCCGTGGATGTGCGGGTATCGACCATGCCGTCCAGCCACGGTGAGCGGGTGGTACTGCGTCTGCTCGATAAAAACGCCGGTAACCTCAATCTGGCCCAGCTGGGGATGACAGAATCGATTCGTTACCGCTTCGATGAGCTTATCCGTAAGCCCCACGGCATTCTGCTGGTCACCGGCCCCACGGGTTCGGGTAAGAGTACTACCCTCTATGCCGGTCTGACCGAGATTAACTCCCGCGACACCAATATCCTCACGGTGGAAGACCCCATCGAATATGAGCTGGAAGGCATAGGTCAAACCCAGGTGAACACCAAGGTGGACATGACCTTCGCCCGCGGCCTGCGTGCGATTTTGCGTCAGGACCCCGACGTGGTGATGATAGGTGAAATCCGTGACCTTGAGACCGCACAGATCGCGGTGCAGGCCTCGCTCACCGGTCACCTGGTAATTTCCACCTTGCACACCAACACAGCTTCCGGCGCCATTACCCGCTTGCAGGACATGGGGGTAGAACCCTTCCTGGTGTCATCAAGTTTGCTTGGCGTACTGGCCCAGCGCCTGGTGCGTACCCTGTGCTCCAACTGTAAAGAGCCCCACGTACCCGACGAACGTGAGCGTGAGCTGCTTGGCATTGGCGGCGAAGAGGCGGTGATTTACCGCGCCACCGGTTGTAAGCACTGTGGCCACAACGGTTATCGCGGCCGTACCGGTATCCACGAGCTGCTGCTGGTGGATGACACTGTGCGCGAGCTTATCCATGGCGGTCGTGGTGAGCTGGCCATTGAAAAGCACATTCGCCAGTCGGTGCCCAGCATTCGTCACGACGGCATGCAGAAGGTACTCGCGGGCATTACCACCCTCGAAGAAGTACTGCGGGTCACCCGCGAGGAGTAATGCATGCCGGCTTTTGAATACAAGGCGCTCGACGGCAAGGGCAAGCAGCAAAAAGGCGTGGTCGAAGCCGACAGCGCCCGCCACGCTCGCAGCCAGTTAAGAGACATGCGTTTGATGCCACTGGAAATCGAGCCAGTGGTGGAAAAGGAAACCAAGGCCAAGGGCGCAGGGTTTAACCTGTTTCGCCGTGGCATTTCTGTGGCCGAACTTGCGCTTATCACCCGCCAGATAGCGACCCTGGTGGCGTCTGGTCTGCCGGTGGAGGAAGCGCTGAAGGCCGTGGGCCAGCAGTGTGAAAAAGACCGGCTGGCATCCATGATCATGGCAGTACGCTCGCGGGTGGTGGAAGGCTACTCGCTGGCCGACTCCATGGCCGAATTCCCCCATATCTTTGACGATCTCTACCGCGCCATGGTGGCCTCGGGTGAAAAGTCCGGCCATTTGGAGGTGGTGCTCAATCGCCTCGCCGATTACACCGAGCGGCGCCAGCAGCTTAAATCCAAGCTGACCCAGGCGATGATTTACCCTGTGATGCTGACTCTGGTGGCCATCGGCGTGGTGGCTGTGTTGCTGGCAGCCGTGGTACCCAAGGTGGTATCGCAGTTTGAGCATTTGGGCCAGGAGCTTCCGGCTACTACCCAGATTTTGATGGCTTCCTCCGCCTTCGTGCAGGATTATGGCTTGCTGATCCTCGGGCTGCTGATTTTGGCCGTGGTAGTGTTCCAGCGAATGCTCAGCAATGATGCGTTCAAGATGAAATACCATGTGTTTTTGCTGCGTCTGCCGGTGGTCGGCCGGGTGAGCCGCAGTATCAACACCGCCCGTTTCGCCCGAACCTTAAGTATTTTGAGTGCAAGCTCGGTGCCGCTGCTCGATGGTATGCGTATCGCCGGCGATGTGATGCAGAACTTACGGGTGCGCGAAGCGGTCGAAGAAGCGACAGCGCGGGTACGTGAGGGGACCAGCCTTGGCACGGCGCTCACCAACACCAAGCTGTTCCCGCCAATGATGCTGTATATGATAGCCTCGGGCGAGAAGAGTGGTCAGCTCGAAGATATGCTGGAGCGGGCCGCAGACAACCAGGACAGGGAATTCGAGGCCAATGTGAATCTGGCGTTGGGGGTGTTTCAACCCGCGCTGGTGATCAGCATGGCAGGGGTGGTGCTTTTTATCGTACTCGCCATCCTGCAACCTATTCTGGAAATGAACAATTTGATTGGCAGTTAAGTTGCCAAACCGATTTTTACAAGGAGAAAGCTTGATGCAAAAGCGCAATCAACAACGCGGTTTTACCCTGCTGGAAATCATGGTCGTGATCGTTATTCTGGGTCTGTTGGCCGCCATGGTGCTGCCAAACGTTCTGGGTAACAAGGAATCGGCCGATATCAAGAAGGCGGTTGCCGACATAGTGGCGCTGGAAAACGCACTGGATATGTACAAGCTGGATAACAGCGTGTACCCCACCACAGAGCAGGGCCTGGAAGCCCTGGTGCAAAAGCCGACTATTTCCCCCGAGCCACGCAACTACCGTGATGGCGGTTATGTGAAGCGTCTGCCACAGGATCCATGGCGCAACGACTACATGCTGTTAAGCCCTGGTGAGAACGGCAAAATCGATATCTTCAGCGCAGGTCCGGACATGCAAGCAGGTACCGAAGACGATATCGGTAACTGGAACCTGCAAAACTTCCAGTAATACGGACATCCAGTGAAAGCCCGTGGTTTTACCCTGATTGAAGTCTTGCTGGTGGTGCTCTTAATGGGCATCGCTGCGGCTGCGGTCACCCTGAGTTTGCCTTCGTCGGGGATAAAACCAGAGCTGGATAAGGCCGCCACTCAGTTTGTGGCTGCCACCGACCTTATCCGTGACGAGGCCGTGCTCAGCGGTCAGTTTTTGGGTGTGGTGGTGGATGACAACCAGTATCAGTATGTGATTTTCAAAGAAGGTAAATGGAACAAACTGGAAAACGATCGCCTGCTGGCGCTGCGTGAAATGCAGCCCGGCATCAGTTTGAACCTGATTGTCGAAGGGTTGCCGCTGGATCAGGAAGAAGAGCAGGAATCCTGGTTCGATGAGCCTTTTATCGACGAGCCGAGTGCCGAAGAGAAAGCCAAGAATCCCGAGCCACAAATTCTGGTGTTCCCCAGCGGTGAGATGACGGCCTTCGAGCTAAATTTCCTCGGCCGCGAGCAGCTGGGTGACGAAGTGGCTGTGTTGGTCACCGGCGACGCCCTTGGCCGGGTAAGGGTGGGGAGGCCGGACGATGAGGCCTTCTAAGCATCCGCAACGCCTTTTGCGTCAGCGGGCCATGACGTTGCTGGAAGTGATGATGGCGCTGGTGATTTTCGCCATTGCCGCTTTGTCACTCACCAAAAGCATGAGCGAAATGATTGGTAATCTGCCCATTCTGGAAGAGCGCACCCTGGCACAGTGGGTGGCCGACAATCAGATGGTGGATGCCCGCCTGGAGCCGGGGTTTCCGGCCATAGGCAAGAAAGACGGCGAGGTTGAACTCGCCGGCCGTACCTGGTACTGGCGCAAAGAGGTGATTAAAACCACCGATGACAAGTTTCGGCTGATCCGCATTAAGGTCAGCGACGATGACAGATACAGCCGCACCCTGGCCGAGATAAACAGCTATGTCTTCGATAAAGAATAAGGCTGGCATGCCGGGGAGCAAAACGGCGTGCACTCGGGGTTTCACCCTGATTGAGATGCTGCTGGCGATAGCCATTTTTGCCCTGCTGGGCTTGGCGGCCAACGCCGTGCTCGGCACAGTGCTGAAAAACGATGAAGTGACTCAGGATTTCAGTGCCCGGCTGCGGTATCTGCAGCAGGGCTTCGGTGCCATAGAGCGCGACCTTGGCCAGATGGTGGCGCGAACGCCACGTCTGCTGGAAGGTGGCCGCGGCAGCACAGTGCTGCAAACCGGTACCGATATGCTGGACAGTGAAAGTGAAGCCCTGGTGTTCTTTCGCATTGGCTGGCTCAACCCCGATGGCAAATTGCCCCGAGGCAGTGTGCAGTCGGTGGCCTATGTGGTCATAGAGGGTAAGCTGGAGCGCTGGTATTACCCTTATCCGGAGCCCGAGTTCGGCGCCGAGCCGGTGAAGGATGTGCTGTTTGATAAGGTACTTGGGGTCGAATATGCCTTCTTCGTTGGCGACAAGTGGGAGCGCAAGATAGACGCCACTGCTTTGCCCGCTGCTATCGCCATGGAAATCGAGCTGGAAGGCTTTGGCAAAATTCAGCGCAAGTTCCTGTTGTCCAAGGGTGCTGCCGCCAAGTCTGATGATGAGTCCGGGAAAGATGATGACTCCGGCAACGGCAATGACAACGGTAACGGAACTGGAACCGGAAACGGCTCGGGCAATGGTTCGGGTAATGGCTCAGGAGACGGCTCCGGCAACGGCGACGAAAAAGAAGATGAGAACGGCCGCAATAACGGGAGGGAATACTGATGCGTAAACAGCGCGGTGTTGCCCTTATCGTGGTGCTGCTTATCGTTGTCATAGTTACCGTGATTGCCAGCAACGTGGCTGCCCGCAACCAGATCAGTATGCGCCGTACGCTCAATCTTGCGCAGTACGATCAGGGTTATTGGTATGCTCTGTCGGCGGAGGAACTGGCACGTAAGGTCTTGAAACAGGATCTGGACGACAGTGAAGGCAAGGTACACCTGCAACAATACTGGGCACTGGCAAATGTGGTGTTTCCGGTCGAAGGCGGTGAAATAGCAGGTAAAATCAGCGATATGCGTGCCTGCTTCAATATTAATGCGCTGTCGGTGGCCTCAAAGGATGTTGAAAACGGGCAGCCGCAGCTGCCTCTGGCGGCCAAACAATTCAAGGCGCTGCTGGTGGCGCTGGGGATGGATGATTTTGGCGCCGAGCGTCTGACCCATACCCTGAAGGATTATCTGGATGAAGATACCATCACCAGCCCCTTTGGTGCCGAGGATGCCGAATATGAGTCCCGCCCCGTGCCTTACCGGGCGGCCAACACCCTGATGAATCACAAGAGTGAGCTCAGGGCGGTGATTGGTTTTACCGAAGATGTGTATCGCAAGCTGTCGCCCTATGTGTGTGCCATTCCCGGGAACGACCGCCAGCTGCTGAACATCAACACCCTCAAGGTGGAACAGGCGGCTATTTTGGTGGGAATGCTGGATGGGCAAATCAGCGTGGGTGAGGCCGAGAGTCTTATCAACCAGCGGCCATCCGACGGCTTCGATAACATTGACGATTTTTGGCAGCTGACCAGTGCCAAAGCCGACGACAAGATTAAATCCAGCATAGTGCTGGACAGTAAGTTCTTCCTGTTGGAAGCAGCGTCCAAACTGGATGACAGGGTGTTCCGGCTCGACAGCGTGCTGGCCCGCACCGGTGGCAACCAGATGGACACCCTGACCCGCCAGTACGGCGGTCAGCAGTAAAAAGAATAACAATACAGCCTCCCTGTGGAGGCCGGAGAATGACAGTGAGTGAAAGGCTATTTATCCGACTGGGCGCCAAGGCTCAGGACAGCTGTGCCTGGCTGATTTGGTCAGAGCAGGAGCAGGAGATCATTGCCTCGGGAGAACTGCCCGGGGCAGATTCCCTCGCCACCCTGACCGAGCGAGCGGGCAACAGGCCCGTGGATATTCTGGTGCCCGCCAGCAGCATGACCCTGACCGAAATTCACCTGCCCGAAAAAGGTCAGCGGCAGGCGCTCAAGGCCTTGCCGTTTATGCTGGAAGAGAACCTCGCCGACGATGTAGATGATATGCACTTTGTGGTGGGCGGCCGTGAAGGTGAGCGTTTGGCGGTGGCCGCAGTGGCCCACGAGCAGATGCAAACCTGGCTTGGCTGGCTGCAGGAAGCTGGACTCAAGGCCCGCAAACTGGTTCCTGATTGCCTGGCGTTGCCGTTGGATAGCTGTGAATGGGCCGCCATGCTGATGGGGCAGGAGCTATTGGTACGCACCGGTAAAGGTACGGGTCACAACCTGCCTCAGGACTGGCTGCCAGTGGCCTTGCCTATGCTGCTGGATAAGCAGGACATAGCGCCGACCGTGGCCACTTACAACGACATCAATCTGCCCGGCGCCGAAGTAAAGCTGCAAACGCTGGATCTGCCTATGCTGGTGTTGGCCCGTGGCATCCTGCATGCGCCGATGAACCTGCTGACAGGTGTTTACAAACCCAAGCGTGAACTCAGTAAGCATTTGCTGCAGTGGAAAAGTGCCGCCATTGTGGTGGCCGTGGCACTGCTGCTGGCGCTGGTCGACAAGGGCTTGACCATCTATCAGGTAGGCCAGCAGGCCGATAGCCTCAAGGCCGAAAGTGAAGCCATTTATCGTCAGGTGATGCCGGGCTCCAACCGCATTGTGAACCTGCGATCACAGCTCGACAGCGAGCTTAAGAAGCTCTCCGGCAGTGGCAGCGGCACGGAATTCTTTGCCATGCTGCAAAGCCTGAAAACCTCTTTCGCGGCGGTGCCTGAACTTAAGCCCAACAGCCTGAGATTCGACAGCGCCCGCAATGAAATCCGTATGCAGGTCAGTGCGACTAACTACGCCCAAATCGAGAAGTTCAAAGAACTGGTGGCCAAGGATTTTGAGCTGGATGCCGGCGCCATGAACTCGAGCGATGAAGCCGTGACCAGTACCCTGACCCTGAGGAGCCGCTAACATGGAAAAGCTGAAAGCCTGGTGGGAAAGTCTGGCCACCCGTGAACAGCAAATTGTGGCCGTTGGCGGCGTGATCTTGCTGATTGCCGTGTTCTATTGGGGCATTTGGACCCCCATCGCCAATGCCGAAGCCGACGCTGTTAATCGCCTCAAGGCGCAGCAGCAGACGCTGGCCTATGTCAAAGAGACCGCCAACAAGCTTGCCGGCCTGCGCCAAAGCGGCAGCCGTCCGACCATGCAGGGCAGTATCACCAATGTGGTTAACCAGACCGCCGGTCGTTATGGTCTCACCATCACCCGGATGCAGCCACAGGGCAATAAAATCCAGCTGTGGATGGACGATGTACCCTTCGATGCATTGCTGGGTTACCTTGGCGATCTGGTACAGCAAAAAGGCCTGTCGCTTGAGCTGCTGGATGTGGGCGAAACCGATACGCCCGGCATGGTAAAGGTTCGTCGTATTCAATTGGCCCAATAAGGGCAAAGGGTTAACCGCGTGTTGAAGAAGATTTTAATTGGCATTCTGCTGTATCTGGTGTTCATGATAGCCTTGCTGCCCGCCTCTGTGGTGGTGGCGCTCGCTCCCATGCCAAAAGGCGTGAATGTGGGTGGCGTCAGCGGCACCCTGTGGCAGGGGCAGGCGCAAACGGTACAGATTAATGAGCGTCAACTCGAGCAGGTGCGTTGGGATATACAGGCGCTCAAGTTGCTGACCGGCGCTGTGGTGGCCGATGTGCAGGTAGGCGGTCGCAGCTCGGCGCTGCAAATGAAAGGCGAACTGGGCTGGTCTCTCTCAGGTGCCAGGGTTGCCAATCTGAAGCTCGATACCGGCCACGGCTTTTTGCTGGGTAACACCAAGCTGCCCTTTGGTGCCAAGGTAGAAGGGGATGTCAGCCTGATGCTGGCGGAGTTCCAGCAGGGTAAGCCCTGGTGCGATGCCTTAAGCGGCAAGCTGTTTCTCCAATACGCCAATCTTAAAAACCAATTCGGTGAGTATCCCCTTGGCAATATTGAACTGAACCTGAGTTGCGATGCAGGTCAGGTGCAGCTAGTAGCCATGGAAGATAAAAACCAGTTGGGGCTTGCTGGCACCGTGGTGCTGGCCGATGAAGGCAAACTGGTGGTACAGGCCAAAATCCGCGAAACCGAGTTCCAGACCGCCGATATGAAAAAGGCACTGGCGTTCCTTGGCCGTAAAGATGCCGAAGGTTACTACCCCATCGTCTGGCAGGGGCGGGTCCCAGGGCTCTGAGCAAACAATAAAAAAGGCGCCTAAGGCGCCTTTTTTATTTGTAATTAGGGATAGCATAGCTTCTCAAGCTAACGACTCATTCCTGCCAAGGTCGTTATACCGTTGTCCGCTTTAAAAGCCAAATAACGGTATCGACCGGGAGTGCTGGTAGATACAAATATTGCGTTTAGATTTGACCCCCTAAATAAGTCATTCTTCAAAGACTTCCACTCTTCCTCTGATTGAAAGTGCACATCCACCGAGCAGATAGTGTTGGAGCACATAGGGTTATCCATGCTGATGTTCGGCATGTCATTGCCTATCATCCCGCTGAGATTGGTGTTTATCAGGTCTTCATTAGCCAGGGCCTGTTCACCACGCTCTGCAGAAGAGATCCAATCGGTAAAAATCTCATAATTATCGGCACTGAGCAGTATTGCTACAGCTTCAGATTTTACCGAGCCTCCAGCAGCCAACAGCAGCGTCTGAAAATCGGTGGCGCTGCTGAGCTCGCAGTAGTCTTCAGTAACGGCCGCCTGGCAAATCTCAGCTCTGGTGGCTGTCCGATACTGCTCAACTAATTCGGCTCTTAGTTCGTTAGGGGTCTTGGCAACACTGTCGATTGGTGAGGTTTCCAGTTCGTCAGTGTATTTTTGTTGTGAAGTGTCTGCCTCAAAAGGTGGGTAATCGACATTCTGTTGAGTTTGCGCGCCTGTATCTGGCTGAGAAACTAGAGTCTTGGGTGCTATTTCTGTTTCCTCAGGCGGATAAGCGCTTTCGCTGGAAAACAAAAATGCGCCAATGCTCAAACCCACAGCCAACGCGATGATCATCCCTATTAGGTTTTTCATATGATTTCCTTATCTGTGAGAATCTTAAACTAACTTCCGGATTGTATTGTGGCAAGGTTCAATCGGCGCGGGCCAAATCATTCAGCAGCAGGCGATAGTCGTGGATGGCCGGAAAGTCGTGGAAGACTTTATTGGGCTGCTGGCTGTCGGGATTGCTGATCCCAAGCTGGTATTTCACGCCCGCTGTTTTGGCTGCATTTAAAATGGCTTCACTGTCGTCGATAAATAGGCAGCGTTTGGGGTCAAGCTCGAAGTGGGCGAACACGGCTTGCCAGAACAGTGGCGACTCCTTGGGATAGCCGGTCTGATGGCTTGAGAGAATATCGTCGAGGCCAGCGGCAAGCTCGGTGTGTTCGAGTTTCAGCGCCAGGCTGTTTGGGTGCGCGTTGGTCAGCAGAATGCGGCGCTTGCCAGCATCGGCCAGGGCCTGCAGGAAGGGCATGCTGTCTTGTCTTAGTTTGATTCTGTCTACCAGGGTGCGGTGCAGCGCCATAATATCCAGCCCGAGGCGTGACTCCCAGTAATCGAGGCAATACCACTCGAGGGTTCCGGCAACACTGTCGTAGGCCTCTCGTACCAGTTCTTTTGCTGCTTCGTTACTGATGCCACGGGTGCGGCTTAAGGTGCCGGGCACCAGCGACAGCCAGAAGTGGTTGTCGAAATGCAGGTCAAGCAGGGTGCCGTCCATGTCCAGCAAGACGGTGTCTATTGCGTCCCAGGGAAACATACGAAAATTCCATTGGTAGAATAAATGCGGGATAGTAAGATTGTATCTCAAGAAGATTCAGGGATTTCAACTATCAGGGGCGAGCATGGCTGAGCGGCGCCAAAAGCCGGAGATTCTGCATACCGAGACTGTTGCCAAGAGCCGACTGTTTCAGATTGAGCAGGTACATCTGCGTTTTTCCAATCAGGTTGAGCGATTTTACGAGCGCATGAAGGGCTCGAATCGCGGCGCTGTAATGGTTGTGCCCGTGCTGGGCGACAAGCTGTTATTGGCGCGGGAATATGCCGCCGGCACCGACAACTACGAGCTGGGCTTTCCAAAAGGTCTGGTTGACCCCGGCGAAGCCCCCATCGATGCTGCCAATCGAGAATTGCAGGAAGAAATCGGTTTCGGGGCCCATCAGCTGACTTTGCTGAAAGAACTCAGCCTGGCGCCCGGTTATTTCTCCAGTAAGATGCAGATTTTTCTCGCCGAAGACCTGTATGAGAGCCGTCTTGAAGGCGATGAACCCGAGCCCATTGAAGTTGTGCCCTGGCCGCTGGAAAAGTGGCAGGCGCTGCTCGAATTGAGTGATTTCTCTGAATCCCGTAGCGTCAGTGCTTTGTTTTTGACGCAGAAGCATCTAAACCTTAAATAGACGTGTCCCGGGCCAGTACAGGCTGAGCCCCAATCTGGAGTGGTTATGAAGCCAGAGCAGCTTGTCGATGAGGCAATTGCCATTGCGACCCGTGCCGGAAACCGGATCCGCGAGATCTATCTGGCCGGGGATTTTGAGCGGGTGGTGAAATCTGACAATACCCCGGTTACCTCGGCGGATTTGGCCGCCAACCAGATTATCCTCGACGGCCTTAAGGCACTTACTCCCCATATCCCCATTCTGTCTGAAGAAGCGGCCGATATTCCCTTGTCTGAACGCGCCGACTGGCCCTGTTATTGGCTGGTTGACCCGCTTGATGGCACCGGCGAGTTTATTGCCGGCAGCGGCGATTTCTCGGTGATTATTGCTCTGGTGGAACACAACCGTCCTGTGATGGGCGTGGTCTACGTACCCATGACCGGCGTTTGCTATTACGCGGTGGCGGGGCTTGGCGCCTACAAGCGCAGCGGCGGCATGGAAGTGCGCATTACCAGTCGGCAAATCGATGGCGCGTCTGAGCCATCACTCAGGCTGGCTGTGAGCCGTCGTCAGGATCCCCAATCGGTACTGAAACTCTTTCATCAACCACGCCACTGTGAACTGGTGGTGATGGGCGGCGCTGCGCTCAAGAGTTGTCTGGTGGCCGAGGGCAGGGCGGATTGCTATGTGCGGGTTGGTCCCACCGGCGAGTGGGATACCGGCGCGGCGCAGATCATTATCGAAGAAGCCGGTGGCCAGCTGATGGATATCGAGCTGCAACCCCTGAGCTACAACGAGCGCGATACTTTCGAAAATCCCAACTTCATCGTGGTTGGCTCGCCCAATCTCGAATGGGACAAGATCCTTATCGGTGAATAACATTTTGCAAATCAAACCCCTTGATGCCAGCAACTGGCGGCTTGCCCATGGCGTTGAGCAGGCCTGTTTTGGCGACCATTGCTACCCTGATTTCTTTTTCCGCCAAGCCATCGATGCCTGGCCAACCGGTTTGGTGGGCGCCTTCGTCGATGATGAGCTGATTGGTTATGTGCTTTGTACCCCAGAGCAAGAGCGTGACACCGGCTGGATCCTTTCTGTAGCCGTGCTCGCCAGCCAGCGAGGCGTTGGCGCCGGTAAGGCCTTGATGCAGCATTGTCTTCAGCAAGGTTACCGCCAGTTAAAGCTGACTGTTGCACCGGATAACCCGGCGCTTGGTCTGTATCAAAAACTGGGGTTTAGCGAGACAGCCCTCGAGCAGGACTATTTCGGCCCGGGCGAGCACAGGTTGCTGATGTGCTGGCATGGTGCCTGACTAGGCAACTCGAAACGGTACAGTGACGAGCGAGTGTGGTTTCATACCAGCAAGGCGCCGGGTCAGCGATGCTCAGGTGAGCCACACTCAGTTCACTCATACTCAGGTAACTCATATTCAGGTCACTCAGACCTCTCACACTCAGGTCGCTCACACTTGGCGTTCCTGATACCTGAGTAAACTCGTGCACAGGGAACTATAGGCCCGCAACCTTAACCCTTCCTTCTGTCTTTTCTGAATGCTTGCTTAACGAACGGTGTTTTTAATTATTGTGAACATTGTTTTTTATTTTATGCCCTGTTAGCTTGGAGCTAATTTAAGCAGTGGCCCGGAGCGGCAATGGCACGAAGACAAGACCACAGTCACGATGAAATCCGCCTTATGGCCATCGAAGCCGTAGAAGCGCTGTTACAGCAACAGCCTCTATCGGCGCTCAGCCTGCGGCGGGTGGCGGCATCCATAGGCTATGCTCCCAGCACCCTTATCAAAGTATTCGGCAATTTTCATTACTTGCTGCTTGCCGTGGCGGCGAGGCAGCTGGCGCTGCTGGAGGCGAGTTTTGCGACTGCCACAAAGACACTTGCGCCAGCTGAAGCGCTTAACGCCATGGTGAACGCCTACGGCGAGCTTGCTGCGGCCAGTCAAAGCCTGTTTTCGCTTATCTTTGAGCTGCGGATGCCCGATGAGGCACCCTTGCCCGAGGCGCACTCGGCACTGATTGAGCGTGTACTGTCCCACCCCGAGGCCTGCGTGTCGGCGTTGTTTCCGTCGTTATCAGCAGAGCTTGCACGCAGCCAAACCCGGCTGCTGTGGGCGGCAATACATGGCTTAGTCATATTATCGCTGCAGGATAAGTTATTTCTTGCTAATCAATCTCTTTCAAAATTGCTAATTGTTCAGCTTGAGAATCAAATCAATGCCATTGAGGCATTAACCAATCACCACAGGGAGGTGAACCCATGATCCTGAGCCGCCGCTTTTTGCCCTACTTTTTGACTCAGTGTCTGGGGGCCCTCAACGACAACATTTACAAAAATGTGCTGCTGCTTCTGGTGGCTTACAGCCAGGTCGACAGGCTTCCCATGGATCCCAATCTGTTTGTGAACCTGGCCGCCGGGGTATTTATTTTGCCGTTTTTCCTGTTTTCGGCCCATGCGGGCGGAGTTGCCGACAACATGGACAAGGCAAAACTTATCCGCCGTTTGAAGCTGCTTGAGCTGGTGATTATGTCCTGTGCGGCGGTGGCCCTGGTGAGCGAACACTACCTTGCGATGCTGTTACTGCTGTTTTTAACCGGCAGTCAGTCGGCCTACTTTGGCCCGGTAAAATATTCGTTGTTGCCGCAGGCGCTGAAAGAAGACGAGTTGGTCAGCGGAAACGCCTGGGTCGAAATGGGTACTTTCTTATCGATTCTGGTGGGCACCCTGAGCGCCGGGTTGCTGGTGGCCAATGATGGTGCCACCTGGTTTGCTGCCATTACGGTTGCCGTGCTGGCGCTGGCAGGGTACCTGAGTAGCCGTGCGATCCCGGCCTTGCCGCCTCAGGGTAAGGTGCACAAGGTGCCGTTTGCACCTTTGTCGGGTACTTGGCGCAGCATTCGCCGGGTAAGGCGCACTCCTTCCATCTGGATGGCAATTCTGGCCATCAGTTGGTTCTGGTTCCTCGGGGCCACTTATCTGACCCAGTTTCCCAACTTTGCCCGCGAGCATCTTCATGGTGATGCCACTGTGGTGTCTGTGCTGCTGGCACTGTTTTCTGTGGGCATTGCGGCGGGCTCATTCCTGTGTGAGCGCCTGTCTTTTGGCCGGGTTGAGTTGGGTGTGCTGCCCTTCGGCGTTGCCGGCCTTACTCTGTTTGGGGTGGACATGCTGTTTGCCCTGCCGGGTATTGCGGCGCCAGCCTCTCTGTACGGCGCGGCGGAATTTGTGCAGCTGAACCAACACTGGCGCTTGATGTTCGACCTCTTTATGGTGGGCATCAGCGGCGGGCTTTTCATTGTTCCCCTGTACGCCTTTATTCAAACCCGGGCCGCCAAGGGTGAGTGTGCCCGTGCCATCGCTGCCAACAACATAGTCAATTCACTCTTTATGGTGGTATCGGCACTGCTATCGATGTTGCTGCTTGGGGTGGTGGGAATGGGGATCCCTGAACTCTTCCTGCTGTTGGCGCTGATGAATGCCGTGGTGGCCTGGTATGTATACCGCCAGGTGCCGGAGTTTGCCCAGCGGTTTGCCAGTTATCTGCTGAGCCATTTGTTGTACCGGGTGAGTATCAAGGGGCGGGAGTTTATTCCCAAAGAAGGCGCGGCGCTGCTGGTGTCCAACCATGTGAGCTATGTCGATGCGCTGTTGCTGCTCGGAGCCTCCACCCGTCCGGTGCGCTTTGTGATGGACAAGAGCATCAGCGAAATGCCGCTGCTCAAATATCTGTTCCGCCACGCCGGAGTTATCCCCATCTGTTCGCCCAAGCAGTGCGAAGCGACCTACAACGCTGCTTTTGAACGTATTGACGAGGCGCTGATGGATGGGGAGCTGGTGTGCATTTTCCCAGAGGGCAGACTGTCACCCGATGGCAATCTCGGTGAATTCAGACCCGGGGTTGAGAAAATCCTCGCCCGACGTCCCGTGCCCGTGGTGCCCATGGCGCTGAAAGGTTTGTGGGGCTCATTCTTCAGTCACAAGGATGGCCATGCGCTCACCACCCGCCCCAAGCGTTTCTGGTCCAGGGTCGAGATTAAAATCGCCCCTGCTGTTGATGGCGCCACAACCGACCGTCATGCACTGCAGGCCAAGGTGGCCGAATTGCTTGATAAGCCGGAATGACCGGCAGTGCGCCTTAGGCTAAGCCTCACAGTGAAGGGTTATTCCTGTTTGCTGCGGCCAATGCCATGCCAATAGCTGGGCCAGTTTGCTTCTTCGGCAATGTTATTGATGACAGCAGCTGTCGCGACCAGAGCAACACTGCCCAGCAGCACAGGAGTGACGAGAAAATCCCAGCCGACCACCGCTTTACCTGCGAGGATTATCACCAGCGGATTTGCTCCTGCTGGTGGGTGCACAACGCGAAACAGCTGCATCATCATGATGGAGAGCCCCACCGCCAGTGCCATGACAGGCACTGAGTCGCCCAAAATATAAAGCGCTGCCAGCCCTATGCTGGCGGCGAGCAAGTGACCACCAATCACATTCCGTGGTTGAGCGAGTGGTGAGCCTGAGGCCGCAAACAGAAGCACGCAGGTGGCACCAAAGGGTGCCATCAGCCAAGGTGCGCTGGTGGTGTGGCCAATAACCCCCAATAGCAAGATGCCAAAAAATCCGCCGGCCAGGCCTTTAATCAATTGCTTTGTTGTTGCTTTGGCGGGGAGTGGGCCGCCGCCCCTAAGTTGTTTCATCGCGTTGTCCTTGTGCAAGAAGATTCAGCGTGAAGCTGGTGTGTACAGATCTGTACTTTCAAAAATAATACAGATCTGTACACTTGGTGCAACGGAAAATTTTCGATGGCGGAATCGTCAGGCCGATGAGTAAAAGAAAGCAGATCCTGGATGTAGCCGAGCGGTTGTTTAATGAGTTTGGTTATACCGCCGTGGGGGTTGACCTTATTCGTGACACGGCGCAGGTGTCAAAAACCTCAATGTACCGACATTTTGGCTCAAAAAATCAATTGATTGAGGCCGTGTTGGAGCGTCGCCACCAACGCTGGGAGGCATCGTTAAATGCCGCTCTGGAGGTGGCTGGCAGCACAGGACAGCCAGAGTCATCCAGGCTGGATGCGATACTCGATTGGCATTTTGACTGGTTTAAGCAACCCGACTTCAAAGGCTGTATGTTTATGCACGCGCTGGCGGAGTTTAAAAAGGTAGATGAGGCGATATCGGCCAAGGCGATACATCACAAAGCCTGGCTGAGAACTCTACTGAAGGAGGCGCTGAGTTCTGCTGCGCAGGATCAAGAGTTTCGGGTTGAGAGCCTGATGACCCTGATAGAGGGCATGATTGTCAGAATGGAATTTGGTGAGTTTAGCGATAGAGAAGTCTATCGCCGTGCGGCGCATCTCTTACTCCAAGCCTGATGGCGTTACCCCGGCCTGATCGCGTTACCCGGAGATACTGCTGTGCAGTAACTATTCCGCCATGTTGGCGTCATCCCTATTTGCTCCCCCAAACAGTGCGAAACGACCTATAACGCCGCCTTTGAGCGCATCGATGAGGCGCTGATGGATTGCGAGCTGGCGTGTATTTTCCCGGAGGGCAGGTTGTCGCCTGACGGCAATCTCGGTGAATTCAGACCCGAGGTTGAGATTAAAACTGCCCCTGCTGTTGATGGCGCAGCAACCGACGGTCTTGCACTGCAGGCCAAGGTGACTGAATTGCTTTTTTAACATCCTTAACAAAAGTTGTTGGAAACTTAAACAAATGCTCTAATAGCGCGGTAAAATAATAAGACTGGAGTGTGCTATGAAAAAGGAATTAACGTTAAGTATTTTAATGTTGGCACTGGTCGCCTGTGGTGGTGGGAGTGATGGTGGAACTGATAGCGGAGGCAATTCTAATGGCTCCCCGTCTGTGCCCAGTACACCAAAACTCAAGCTCAGCACAATTACCGCCGCACAGCAATGCGGACTGGAAGAAGCGCGTGCCGGCGTAACCGTAATCGCCCATCGTAATGATGGCACTATTCTTTCGCAAACAACATCTGATGCCAGCGGATTGGTCGAGATTGAATGGCCAACAGAGGCCAAACATCTCACTGTTGGTGATATCTCCGATTACTCTGACGAAATGACTTTGTACACCGATATGAATCTGCCGGCTGGGGATGCGGGTAAGTATTGGTTTTATGAAAGCTATATGGATGACCAGTGTAACTGTAAGACGGTCTACCTGGACTATGCTGGAATACAACAGTCTTATCCCGCGTATGATATTTACGTCAATGGCTTCCGGGTTCGCTCAACCAGTAATGTCTGGAATGAGCAGCTGTGTGAGGGTGGACGTCAAACGCTTCGGGTGACTCTTGCTCCCCAGATAGCGGGTAACCCGGCGTTTGCTCTTAAAAAAGCATTCAGTGAGCTGACTGATGAGCAGTACATAATACTGGAAGCAAGTAGTTTCAGCAGTGCCGATAATCAGTCAGAGCTGGTTACAGTGACCAGCAATCTGACCACTCCAAGACACTATGGCAGTGCCTTGGTCGATGGCACTCTGCGTGGACAGGGTTACTGGGCTGCACCTGACGCGCATTTTTTTCCAGCATTGTTTGACCGGCAACAGTTGACTGTATCTGAGAGCGAGCTGCTGGAAGAAACCGCAGAAGCGAGTTTGTATTATGGTAAGGGCCGCAGAATAGCCGTATCAGACTTTACTTCATCTCTGGATGTGAATGTCCCTCACAATCAGCAACTGGTGCTCAGTGAGTTTTATCGGATGCTGGAAGGGATGAACAACGCGACATCGGTAAACTATGACTTCTCTTCTTTCAGTGAAGGCAAGCAGGCGATGAATATATCACTCGTCGAATTTCTGGTGGTTAGTTGGAATGTGACCGGACCTTTATCTGGAACTCTGCCTGATTTTAAAATCCCTGACGCTTTTCAAGCCAAGCTGGATTCGCTGGATAAAGCAGACCTGTTTTTCAGGCTCTCTGGTTATGAGCCCGATTGGACTTATGCGGACTACACCAAGGCAATCGTGGAGCTACAAAAAGCGCAAACCTTCCCTGTCAATCTAGATGATTACATCTACGAAACCATCACTATAAGAGCCAAATAATCCACGGCAACTTGAAAGCCCTTGGCAGAGGGCTTTCGGTTGGTCCGGTTAGGCTCGTGGACCTGCAAAGTCGGAAAGCTCCTTGTTGATTGGATTGCTGGTCTGAATTGAGGTATTTCGCAATCAACACTGTCGAGCAACGGTAGTTGAAGCATTTATATAACTGCTCTGCTGGCGCGAAAAAATAAAACAGGAGTGCGCTATGAAAAAGGAATTAACGTTAAGTCTTCTGATGTTGGCACTGGCCGCTTGCGGTGGTGGGGGAGACGGTGAGTCACAAGGAAGTTCAGGTGGTAATTCAGGGGTAACCCCTCCGGCACCAAGGCTTTCAGGGGATTTTGTCAGACAAAGTACAAAGTGTGATGTGAGGTCCCCGGATACCTCTGCGAAGGTGGTGTTGCATAAAATAGATGGTTCTGTATTAGCCGTTTATCAGCCAGACGCACAAGGTCATATAGATATCTCCTTACCGGCTGATGCGGCCCATGTCAGCTTAATTAAGACATTTTTTGATTCTAGCCTGAATATTGAAACCAGCCTGGAATACAAAGGTGGGGATCTGGGTATTAACGTGAGTTACGATGATGCCTTGGATGATAGCTGTGAGTGCAAATCTGTCAGGGTTAATCCAACTCAGCTTGCCGACGCGTTTCCAGCACATCAGATATTCTTTGACTCAAAACACTATCTGGATAATACCCCCCTTACTGAAGAGAGTGTTTACAGCTTCTGTAAAGCACCGGATGCGCAATACCCCAGCGTAGATTTATGGGTTCATCCGACTGTAGCGAATGATACGGCCTACGGCACCTTATTAGATGTTAACCTGCTAGACGACGTGTTGGATTTAACCGAAGAGTTAGTCTCGGGAGATGAGAAGTTAGGGGTAGAAGTTAATCTGACCGCATCTACCGGCCACTTTGATGGGGCGAAGGTCTATGGGATGACTGGGGGCGGGCGCCGCCACAATATGTCTACCCCCGGTGCTTTGTATTTATTTCCCGGCGTTCTTACCCATAACTTTGTTCAGGGCAGCCACTTAGAATTTTTAGAACGTAGTGCCGAGGCAGACGTTGTATATTATAGTGCAAATCGTTTAAGAGTGGCAGATGCGAGTCAGCCACAGATATTGGCACTCGAAGATAATTCCCAGCAATTGCTGGCTGTAATTCAATCCTTCTTGCAGGGGTTTGAAAGTGAGTCGGCCGTTAATTACGATCTAAGCAACATAGGTAATTCCCGTTCCGCCTTCGTGGTTTATTTTTCAGGGCATAACATGTCCTGGACTATCAATGCTCCCGTAACAGGCACTTTTCCGGATTTAACCTTGCCAGATGAGATTTTGGCTAAAATCGAGGCCAGTGAGCCCTATGGGGTATTGTTTGAAAGTTTTGGTTACGGTCAGTCGGGCGGAGTGGATGAGCTTCGCAGACAGTGGGCCTTGGAAAGTCGAAGCGGAACCTCAATCAGGCCAACCTTTTTTGATAACTATACCTCTGAAATAATTGATGTCTCAATAAAGTAAAACTCAATAAAGCCCTCATCTGAGGGCTTTATATTTGGGTTTAGAGGCTGCTGAGGTAGTCGTGCATTTCGGCATGGGTGCCGGTGAAACGCACCCGGGCGGCTTTCTTGCCAAGCTGATAGTGGTACATAGGGTCGTAGTAGCTTTCCAGCAGCAGTGAAATCCAGGCGAGGTGGCCGCTGGTGTCATTGCGGCTTTGCTGGGTAGCCAAAGCCTGCTGCATCAGCTCGGTCACTTCGCTGTGCTGCTTGCCGCCGAGGCGCTTGTAAATGCCCTTAAGGCTGCCAAGCAGGAACTCGGTAAAGGCCGCGAATCCAGCTTCTTCTCCCAGACGTTCAACATAGCCGCTGTGCATCTTGTGCACATAGTCATCCAGCAGGCGTGGCAGGCGCTCTTCGAGGGTGGCGGTCAGCACCAGTACCGGCGCCTGCTGCATTTGCTCGAAGAATACGTTGGGAATGGCATTGCGGCCGATGAGGAAGCTTTCATCCTCCAGCAGCAGCCTGGATTGTTCACGTTCCTGATGGCGCATCAGTTCGATAGCAAGGCGGTTTTCGAAGTCAATCTGGCTTGGCTGGCCTTCGTGCTGACGGCCAAAGCTTGAGCCTCTGTGATTGGCAATACCTTCTAGGTCCACCGATTCGCTGCGCAGGCGGACAAAGTCGGTCTTACCGCTGCCGGTGATGCCGCTCAGGATCAGCATCTCGCGCTTACCCGGTGCAGCTTCTACTTCATCAATCAGGAATTGGCGCATGGCCTTGTAGCCGCCTTCGATAAAGGGAATATCGAGCCCGGCTTCTTTGAGCCAGCTTTGGGTAATACGCGACCGTAAGCCGCCGCGGAAGCAATACAGATACCCCTGCGGGTGCGCCTCAAAAAAAGCTTTCCAAGCCTCAACGCGGCTGGCTTTTACCTTGCCACAAACCAGCTGGTGGCCAAGCTCGATTGCTGCGTCCTGACCACGCTCCTTGTAGCAAGTGCCTACTTTTTGCCGCTCACTGTCGGTCATCAGCGGCAGGTTCACCGCGTTGGGAAAGGTACCCTTGTTAAACTCAATTGGCGCGCGCACATCCATGATGGGATGCCCGCTCAAAAAGATGTCCCGGTAGTGGCTGGCGGGGATGATATTTGCGCTCATGCCAAACCGCCGGATTTAAGCAGCAGCTTGCCTGGGCCTGCCTTCAGTTCGCCTATGCACACAGGTGCTATGCCTTGGCTGCTGAGTAGTTCGCACAGGGCAGCTTCGGCGTCCTTGCTCACGGCTACCAGCAGACCACCACTGGTTTGAGGGTCGCACAGCAGCGCCTTTTCGCGCTCGCTGACCATTGGCAGGTGCTCGCCATAGCTGTCGAAGTTTCTGTGGGTGCCGCCGGGGATGCAGCCCAGGTTCAGGTAATGTTCGGCGCGCTCGAGCAGTGGGACTGCATCGAGGTTAAGCTCAGCATCCACACCGGCACCCTGACACATCTCCAGTAGATGTCCGGCCAGGCCGAAACCGGTTACGTCTGTCATGGCACTCACGCCGGGCAGCATGGCGATGTTGGCACCGATTTTATTGAGGGTACACATGGCTTCGGGGGCTATGTGAGCATCGGCCTCTGCCAGCTTTTTCTGCTTCTGCGCCGTGGTAAGAATTCCAATACCTATGGGCTTGGTGAGGTACAGCTTGTCGCCGGCCTTGGCGGTGTTGTTTTGTTTCAGGCGCTCCAGCGGCAACTGACCGGTTACGGCCAGGCCAAAAATAGGCTCGGGAGCGTCGATACTGTGACCACCGGCCAGCATAATGCCAGCATCCATACAGGCCTGACGGCCGCCGTCTACAACCTGCTGAGCCACTTCGGCGGGCAGGGTGTTTACCGGCCAGCCCAGAATGGCAATGGCCATAATCGGGGTGCCGCCCATGGCGTAGATATCGCTGATGGCGTTGGTGGCGGCGATGCGGCCAAAGGTGAAAGGGTCATCCACGATCGGCATAAAAAAGTCGGTGGTGCTGATAATGCCGGTGGTGTCATTCAGTTTATAAACGGCGGCGTCATCCCGGCTGGCGTTGCCAACCAGCAGATTGGGGTCGACAAAGCTTGGCAGCTGCGACTCCAGAATGGTGCCCAGCACCTTGGGGGAAATTTTACAGCCGCAACCGGCGCCGTGGCTGTATTCGGTCAGTTTGATGGGATGAGTATCGCGAGATGACATACTTCGATTGCCTGCCTGAAAAGGATGGCAAACATGATAAACGGATACGGCCTCCATGCAAGGAGGCCGTATGTTTTCTTTGCGCTGCGCAGGCAGGATTAGCGGCAGGTGGCGGTCAGGCTGTTCCAGCTTTGCTGCTGCAACTTAAGCCGCGACTTAAGCTCGGCTACTTTGGGCAGCATGTCTTTCACACACAGGTGTGAGCGACGGGCATCCAACAGCTCCTTTTTGGCCTGGTAGTACGCCAGCAGTTGCTGTTTGAGGCGCTCATATTCCTGTTGCAGGGTTTCCAGCAGCTCTTCGGCGTCCTTGCGACCGGCGATGCGGTTTTGGCTGCGCTTGAGCTGCATTTGCAGTTTGGCACTTTCAATACGCTCTTCCGACACCTTACGCAGGTCGGTGGCCAAGCCGCACCAGGAGAGACCTTTGATAAGCCACTTGGTTGGGTCGTAGTCCCACCAGTGGATACCGTTGCGATAGTCGTTTTCAAAGATATGGTGGAAGTTGTGGTAACCCTCACCGTAGGTCAGAAACGCCAGCACCGGATTGTCGCGGGCGGTATTTTTATCGGTGTAAGGCTGCGAGCCCCAAATGTGGGCCAGCGAGTTGATAAAGAAGGTGCAGTGGTGCACAACCACCAGGCGGGCAAGACCTGCGAGCAGCAGCATTGACCACACATCGCCATTGAGCCAGCCAAGCAGTGCTGGCAGACCGATATTCATCAGTATGGTGAGTGCCAGATAATGCTTGTGTTGCCACATCACAATGGGGTCGTTCTGCAGATCCCGCACGTTGTTGTAATCGTGGTATCTGTGGGCCTGATACTCACGCAGCATCCATCCGATATGGCTGTACCAGAAACCCATGTTCGCTGAATAGGGGTCTTTATCGTTGTTGTCCACATGCTTGTGATGCACCCGATGGTCGGAAGACCAGTGCAGGGCACTGTTTTGCAACGCCAGTGCGCCGCCAAGGGCATAAAAGAAACGTACTACGGCGTTTGCCTTGTAGGTCTTGTGGGACCAAAGCCTGTGGTAGCCCGCGGTGATCGACAAACCGCTGTAAAAGGCCAGTACCACAAAGGCTGTCCATTCGGCGCCGTCAAAGCCGTGGGTGATCCCCCGCCAGGGAACAAGTGTTATTGCTGTGCCAAAGGTTAAAACAAACAGAGAGAGGTTGAGCCAGATGATGGGAGGTTTATTCATTATAGTGTCCAAAAATCGCTTTTAGCGTACATCTGTAAGCTAATTTAGTCGAGGGGCTTCACAAGGTCAAGAAAGGCGGGGCTGTGTTTTCAGGGCAAAAGCGTTATTATCCGGTGAATCAGTAAGATGAACGGATTAAGCCATGGGGATCAGAGCACAGCAGAAAGAGAAGACCCGTCGCGCCTTGGTAGATGCGGCCTTCAATCAGCTCAGTGCCGAGCGCAGTTTTTCCAGTTTGAGCCTCAGGGAAGTGGCCCGTGAAGCCAATATAGCTCCAACTTCTTTTTATCGTCATTTCAAAGACATGAACGAGCTTGGCCTGACCATGGTAGACGAAGGTGGTTTAACCCTGCGTCAGATGATGCGTAAAGGTCGTCAGCGCGCCGAAGCGGGTGGCAGTGTGATCCGTATTTCGGTTGATACCTTTATGGAAGTGCTGGACTCCAACCCCAACGTATTTCGCATTCTGTTGCATGAACGCTCAGGTACCTCGGCGCCGTTTCGTGCCGCCGTTGCCCGGGAGATCGAGCATTTCACCTCTGAACTTGCCCATTACACAGAAGAAAAGGCCGGACGCAGACCCGAGCTTGCCCGTGCTCAGGCTGAATCCATGGTGACTTTGGTGTTTAATGCCGGCGCTGCAGCGCTGGATATGAAGAAGTCGGAGCGTAAGGTTCTGGCTGACCAACTGGTGTTGCAGCTGCGGATGGTCGCCAAGGGTGCCGAGGTGTTGCAGCACAAGGCTGAAAACAAATAAGCCTTGATGCAATGAAAAACGGAGCCCAGTGGCTCCGTTTTTGTTTTCCGCGGCAGTGCCGTCAGACCTTGGCCGCAGCTTGGGTGTTCCTGCTTATGCCTGGCGGCGCTTCAGCATCACACCTGCTTCGGTGTGGTGGGTATAAGGGAACTGATCGAACAGCGCAAAACGGACTATGTCGTGGGTTTCGCTGAGTACCTTGAGGTTATCGTTCAGGGTCTCTGGGTTACAGGAGATATAGAGAATATTCTCATAGCCCTGCACCAACTTCACCGTGCCCTCATCCAGGCCTGCCCGCGGTGGGTCAACAAAGATGGTGTTGCACTGGTAGCTGTTGAGGTCGATATCACCCAGGCGGTTAAAGCGTTTTTCGCCTTTCATTGCCTCGGTAAAGTCCTCTGCCGACATGCGGATAATGTCGAGATTTTTCACGCCATTGATTTGAATGTTGTACTGAGCCGCTTCTACCGAGGGTTTGGCGAGTTCGGTGGCAAGCACCTTGCCGAAGTTCTCGGCCAGAGCAATGGAGAAGTTGCCGTTACCACAGTACAGCTCCAGCAAATCGCCTTCGCTGCCTTTGGTAGCATCGATGGCCCACTCAAGCATCTTCACGGCTACACCGGCGTTGGGCTGGGTGAAGCTGTTTTCAACTTGCTTGTAGTGCAGTGGTTTGCCGTTCACATTGAGGGTTTCCACCACAAAGTCGCGGTCGAGGCAAAACTTCTGCTTGCGGGCACGGCCGATGATATCGACCTTGAAACGGTTTGAGAGTCTGGCTTTCAACTCGCGGGCTTCGGCAAGCCACTGGTCATCGAGCTGACGATGGTAAAGCAGGCTCACAAGGATTTCGCCGCTTAAGGTAGACAGGAAGTCGACCTGGAACAGCTTATGACGCAGCGCCCGATTCGGTCTCAGTTCCTCCATCAGTGCCAGCATCATCTGGTTGATGAGTTCACTTGCCGGTAAAAACTGGTCGGTACGAACCTTTTCTTTGGCTACATTGTCGAACATGCAGTAAAACAGGTCATCACCATCGTGCCAGACCCGGAACTCGCTGCGCATGCGGTAGTTAGCAGGAGTCGAGGCAAACACCTCCAACGCCGGCGGATTATAGTGGGCAAACGCCTCGGTCAGAGCATGGCTCTTTTGTTCGAGCTGCTGCTCGTAGGCTTGGGGATCCATGACTTGTGGGTTCATCTGCTTTCTCGTCCGGCGTTAAAAAGGGCGCAAATTTTACCCCAGCGAGAGGGGATGTCCAGTTTTCTGGCTTTGCCCTTTATTTTAGGCTGTGGGAAAATTCGCGGGCATTCATCTTCTATCGGAGCCTCAGTTGCAAGGTCCAATTCTGGTTTTTGATTCGGGTATCGGTGGTTTATCGGTGCTGAACGAAATTCGTCGTACGTTGCCGGCGCGGGACTATTGCTACCTGTTCGATAACGCCCGCCTGCCCTACGGCGAGTTGAAAGAGGATGAACTCATCAGCGGTTGTGTGGCGTTGGTGGCGGAGGCGGCTTCGCAAATCAAGGCATCGCTGGTGGTCATTGCCTGCAATACTGCCAGTACCCTGGTGTTGCCTGCATTAAGGGCGGCACTTGCTATTCCGGTTGTGGGAGTAGTGCCAGCCATCAAGCCCGCCGCCCAGTCCAGTCAAAGTGGGATCATTGGGTTGATTGCCACACCGGGCACGGTTCGACGAAGCTACACTCACGATCTGGTGGCAAAGTTCGCCAGCCATTGTCAGGTACATATGTTTGGCAGTTCAGAGCTGGTGGTCATGGCAGAAGCGAAAATGGCCGGTCAGCCGGTGAATATGACCGACCTTAGCCAGATATTGGCCCCGGTGCGTGAAGCACAGGTCGATGTATTGGTGCTGGGATGTACCCACTTTCCGCTGCTTGCGGCTGAGTTTGCCCAAGTGCTGGGTGACGGAGTCATGCTGCTCGATTCGGGCAAAGCCATCGCCAGCCGAGTAGCGCATTTGCTGGAAGGTCAGGGCGAGCATGAATGCCAAAGCCCAAATAGCATGAAGGCGTGGTATACCACGCCTTCGATATCCGGCGGCTTAAGCGCCAGTTTACATGCATACGGCTTTACCGAAGTGCGCCGTTTTAAAAGCTGATCAAAACGTAGAATTGCCCCGATGACTCAAGGCAATTCAATCAATCGTCGGATTTCTCCGATTCATTATCCTGATTTTTCGCTTCTCTTACCTTCAGGGTACGTTCCTGGAAGGTGTAGTCATTTAATTTAGTCATGGCCTTTTGCGCGCCTGATTCGGCCATTTCTACAAAGCCGAAACCTTTGCGACGACCCGTCTTGCGGTCCCTGACCAATCGAACCGAATTAACCGGACCATACTCAGCAAATAAAGCCTTCACTTCGCCTTCGTGTACACGATAAGGCAGATTGCCAACATACAGGGTCATGGTTGGACCCTTATATTCGGTTTCGGTAGTGCCTGAAGGAGTACCAGAAGCCGGAACTACGGCAATAACACCCACAGCCAGAATCGCGCCCAGAATAAAAGCTAAATAGGCAGGCAAGGTGGGCAGAAACTGGAATATGACCAAGGCGCCAACGGCGGCAGCGACCAGCGCAATAAGAAATGATTTCTGCATATGCAAATTCACTCTGATGAAAATAAGGAAATGATAAAGAACTGTTAACAGCAGGTATATAGTAATGAATTATTTGGAATTAAACCAGATCGCTGTCGAAAAAATGAACGTTGGTTTAATGGTTCCTAAATCAGCTAAATATGCCTTTGAGTGCTATCTGTACAGTAAAGGTCAAATAGCGGCGGTAATTCACCCTTTTTGTCTGAATTAAAGCCAGTCAGAATAAAAGTGCGGTAAAAGAGCTTGTGCTTGCCGTCAGCCTCCCTATAATGCCGCCTCGTTCGCTGCTGATGACGACAGTCAAACAGTGCGAACAACGGCCTAAACAAAAATTAGGCAGTCGACCGAAAGAGCTAAAAAAGCACTTGACGTCAAAACGGGATGGCGTAGAATACGCAGCCCTGACCAGATGAAAGCCGGTCACGTTCTTTAAAAATTTATCAAGCAATCTGTGTGGATACTCGCAGGTTGATGAAGTCGACAAAACGATTTTATCAATGAAGGAGTTTTCATGCAGAGCATG
>NZ_JAKUDL010000006.1:0-279117 GCF_022484835.1 Shewanella zhuhaiensis | reverse complement strand
AGCTGCCAGTACGCCAAGGCGTAGCTGATGCAAGCGTGTTTTTAACATGGTTAAACCCTCCCGGTTTAGTCAGAGCCTTATCTTTCCCTTAGTGCGGTATCTTTGGCTCTTAGAATTGGATTTAGTAAGTACTCAAGAATGGATCTTTGCCCGGTAATCACATCAACGGATGTGAGCATGCCCGGGATAATTGGCATCTCCGTGCCATCGTCTTTAACTAAGCTGGACTCTTCGGTCCTGACGCGTATCAGATAAAAACTGTTGCCTTCTTCATCCAGGGTCGTGTCGGCACTAATGTGCTCTACCGTGCCTTTAAGGCCGCCGTAACGGGTAAAGTCGTAGGCAGTCACCTTAACAACAGCGGGCAGACCGATATGCAGGAAGGCGATGTCTTTGGGGGTAATTTTGGCTTCGATTAACAGCTGATCTTCAGACGGAACAATTTCCATAATATCGACCCCAGGCTGCACCACACCGCCGAGGGTATTGATATGTAGGGTTTTTATTGTGCCGTTTACCGGTGAATTAATCACCGCTTTGCTGACCTTATCCTGGGCCCCCACCTGGGCCTCGCTCATACGGGCGAGTCGGGTCTGCATTTCGTTGAGCTGGGCGCGGGTATCGGCGGCGAACACGAATACCGCTTCGCGTCGCTTAAGGATAGCCTCGTCCAGCGAAGCTTTGATTTTAGGTCGCATTGAGCGCAAGGCCTTGAGTTCGCCTTGTAAATCGTTAACGGTACGCTCGAGTTTGAGCAGTTCCACTTCAGGCACAATGCCTTTTTGCGCCAGTGGCCGGGTGAGTTCCAGTTCGCGGCTGATCAGCTGGAAACTGGTGGTCATGGTGGCAATCTTGGTGGTGAGCTCTTCGCTTTCCTGCTGGCGCTGCTGAATTTGGCGCGCAAGAATTTCGAGCTGGTTTTCCAGATTATCCAGACGACCGTTGTACTCGGCTTGCTGGTGAGCCACCAGATCCGGCTTTTGGGCGCGCAGATCGTTGGGGAACACCAGCTGCTCTTTGGCGATACGCACCTGCTCGCGCCAGTCAGAGGCCATGTCGGACACGGTAATGCTGTTCAGCTCGGCCCTCATGCGAGCAACGTTTGCCTGCAGGCTGTAAACCTCTTCTTCCTGCTGGGCAAAGTCGGAGCGAAAACGGGTGTCATCGATGCGCGCCAGTGGCTGCCCTTTGGTCACCAGGTTGCCTTCTCGCACGAAGAGTTCCTGCAACACGCCGCCATCGAGGCTTTGAATCACCTGCACCTGGGACGATGGGATAACCTTGCCTGAGCCTACAGTGACCTGATCGAGCTTGGCGAAAAATGCCCATATAAGGAATGAAACAATCAGCGCTGACAGCGCCCAAATGGTCAGACGATGGCTGGTCGGGGCGTCGGTCATCATGGCGCCGTAGACGTCATCGACCATTTCCAAATCACGGGTTGTCAGATGCTTACTCATGCTTTGGCACCTCCCGCAAGCAGGCCAAGGCTGAGTTTTTCCAGCACTTCATTTTTGGGACCATCGGCCAGCACGTGGCCGCGGTCGAGCACTATCACCCGGTCAACCAGCTTCAGCAGGTGCATTTTGTGGGTGATGATAAGCAGAGTTCTGTCTTTGCTCACATGCTCCATGGCGCGGATAAACTGTTTCTCGGCGCGGGCATCGAGGCTTGCGGTGGGCTCATCCATCAGCAAAATTGGCGGGTCGTTCAGGGTCGCCCTGGCCAGCGCGACAGTTTGCCGCTGACCACGTGACAGCGCCTGGCCACCTTCACCAACCTGCTGATCCAAACCTTCGGACTCGAGGTTGGTAAACAGGCTCACACCGGAAATCTGTACGGCGCGGATCAACTGGTGTTCAGACACCTGGCGGGTTCCAAAGAGAATATTGTCGCGAATCGAACCGTGGAACAGCACTACGTCCTGGGGCAGGTAGCCGAAGTTGCGTCTCAGATCGCTGGGGTGAATTTGTGCGCTGTCGATGCCGTCGTATCTCAGGCTGCCCTTGGTGGGCTTGTACAGACCACATAACAGTTTGGCGAGGGTACTTTTACCCGAACCATTGCGGCCGATGATGGCGACTTTCTCGCCCGGCTGGATGTTCAGTGAGGTGGGGTGCAGTACGGGCTTCTCGGAGCCCGGATAACAGAAGCTCACATGGTCGGCTTCGATTTTTCCCAGCAGACGGGTTTTGCTGACCAGGTGACCCTTGTTTTCAAACTCGTCTTCCTGGGTCATGATTTGATCCAGTTGGCGCAGGGCGCTTGCCGTGTGGTTGGCCCGGGTTAACAGCCCGGCTAACTGCGCCATGGGTGACATGGCACGGCTCGACAGCATTACTGCTGCAATAATCCCACCCATGGAAATGGCATTGTCGGCCACCCGGTATACCCCGAGGATTACCACGAATACCACTGTGAGCTGCACCATAAAGCTGGCGACGTTACTTACTGAGTTAGATAGCTTTTTCGCTTTAAGCTGCCAGTTGGCCGTATGGCCAATCATCTGCTGCCAGCTTTTTTGCACCAGCCCTTCGGCACCATAGGCCTTAATCGACTCGAGCGCCGCCAGACTTTCAATCAGATGTCCGTGTTTCAGGCTGGCAAACTTATTACTTTCGTCGATAGCCGCCTTGAGTCTGGGTTGTATATACAAGGTGTAACCGATAATCACCGCGCCACCCAATAACGGCAGTAGCGCAAGGTCACCGGATACGATGTAAATGATGATCAGGAAAAACAGCGCGAAAGGTAAATCCACCAAGGTAGTAATGGTCGCTGAAGTGAGAATGTCGCGAATACTGTCGAATTCACCGAGTTGCTTAGCCATACCGCCAACGCTGGGAGAGCGCTTTGACAGCGGAATGCCGACCGCCTTGGCGAACAGCTGGGAGGAAACAATGATATCTACTTTTTTACCAGCAACATCAATAAGGTAACTGCGTAGTTGCCGCATCACCAAATCGAAAATATAGGCAATACCGGCACCGATGGCGAGTACCCACAGGGACTCGAATGCGAGGTTGGGCACCACCTTATCGTAGACGTTCATAATGAACAAAGGTGATACCAGCGCAAACAGGTTAACCAGTACCGAGGCTATCAGCGCATCACGGTAAATGGGTGCCGCGTCTCTTAAGGTCTTGAGTAGCCAGTGCGTTTTATTGTCGTGATGATGCACATCAAAACGCATATCGCCGCGATATTGCTGTTTGACCAGAAACAGATAACCCACATACAGGGTTTCGAGTTGCTCGATGGCCAGCGTTTCTTCGCCACCGGTTTCGGGAAGCTGAATAACCGCTTTATCTTCAGTAAGTTCTCGCAGCAAGCAGGCTTTTTTGTCTTTCAACAGCAGGATGCAGGGCATCATGATCGGCGACACCTGATCGAGCCCTTTGCGGGTAAGGCGGGCATTGAGCCCGGCACGGGAGGCGGCCTGTGGAACCAAATCCGGCGTCAGCACAGCTTCGGAAAGGGGCAAACCTGCCGCCAGAGATTCACTGGAGCAGGGGGAGCCAAAATATTCGGTGAGGAGCACCAGACTATCCAATAAAGGATCGACGGTAACCCGCGTGGAAGCAGCGATAGTCCATTGCTCTTCGCTTCCGGTAGCAGATGAAGACACCTTTTAAATTTACCTTATTATTTTTATAACCTTAGGGCCAGTATAGCCATGCCGGACCATATTGCTATAGTCCGGCATGTAACTGGTTCAAACATTAGGGATGGAGGGGTTTATCGTCATCCAATGGCAGGCTGTTGCCCACAGGCTGAACATTCCCTGTATCTCCCTGAGTATCGACAATCAGCGGACCTGCGCCATTGCCCAGCAGGTTGGTGATGATGCCAGTTTCATCTGAAGCATCCAAACCATACTCCTGAGCCAGGTCCACGCCGTCGAGCACGATACGCTGATCATTGTTTCCATCTTTGTCAGCATCGATTTCGATGGTGGTTGAGCCGCCGGCAATGCTGAAGCTGAGGAAGTCTTCCAGGTTTCCACTCTCTTCACCTTGCAGCAGATCGCTCAGATCCAGCTTATCTTCATTGACGTTAAAGTCGATGATGTGGTCGGTACCGGTTTCGCCAGCCTTCCATACGAAGGTGTCTGCGCCGCCATCGCCACGCATAACATCATCGCCAAGGCCGCCAATCAGGGTGTCGTTCCCGTCACCGCCACGAAGTGCATCGTTATGGCTGCCACCATCAATGTAGTCATCTCCGGTGTGCCCATAGAGTATGTCAGAGCCAGATTGCCCGAAGATTTTATCGTTGCCGCTACCACCGTTGACAACATCCGCTCTGGCAGAAGACACATCATTGGAAAGCAGCATGCCATCAGTATCAACAATACTGTCTGAGCCAGTTAATGTTCCGGTCATTATATGATGAGTCGACAGAGTATTAACCGATAGTTCGAGTTGGTCATCTGTTCCAAAGCCAGCGGCACCGGTTTTACCTGCATAGATAACATCATTACCCTTAGCGGTTTCGATATGGTCGTTGCCATCACCACCACTCACAACCTGGATATTTTTAGTGCTGTGACTCTGGTTATTTGCACCTGAAGCACTAACCATATTTCCATCGCGTTCTGAGATAATGCCACTTAATCCTCCACCGAATGTGGCATTCAGTACTTTCTGTCCGGCGCGATTTGCACTTTCGCCATTAACAACAATGATGGTGTCATTCAGGTTAGAGCCTTGGGTTGAAATCAAGTCAGCATCCGCAATATTGATACCATCGGCATTCACTGGATTGACATCAATTGTCAAGGTAGCGCTGGTTTTATCACCATCGCCGTCTTGGGTGGTGTAAGTAAAGGTTTCGACCGCACCAGATGGAGGGATACTGTTGGCACTCGCTGTTAACTGGTAGGTATAGGTACCATCAGCGTTCAGGATTAAGTTGCCGTATGTCCCGGCGATGATGGCGCCTACTTGGCCAATAACGCCAGTGTCGGTTTGATCTCCCTCTGCCACGCCTATAATGGTTGGCTCGCCATCTGCGCCCACTATATCGTTGGTTAGCACGTTGCCCTCGGTGTGTGGCAGGGTATAACCATCTCCTGGAACCATGCGCACCACCAATTCATAGCTGCTGGCAGCATTTTCGGCGGTGTGAATTTCAGTAACCACGTTTCCTGTGACTTTATCTTTAAAGCCAATAACCTGCAGGGTGTACAACGCACCTTCATAGTTAAAGGTCACACTTGTTTGTCCAACGGTTACTATGTCCTTAGATGCTTCAGAATCGTCGCTGTTGGGGGTCTCATTGTGGGAGAAATTGAGATCCAACGAAACCGGCGTGGTTTTGCCATACGCATCGGTCAGCGTAAATGCCACATTCATCTTGGCACTGGTGATTGAAGTGCCGGAGTAAGTTGGCCAGTTATAGTGGGTAAAGGTACCGAGCACTATGTCTTCGTTCAGTGCTAGCTGGCCAGACAGACCTGCATCATTATCGATAAAGCCATAACCTGATTTGTAACTGCCTACAGGTGAGCCCCAGCGCAGCTGATCCAAGCCACTGTCGTTATCCAGACCACCACCATTAGTCGCATCTGTTCCATCGAACTTCTCGATGTTGGAGCCACCACCGGTTGTCGTCCAATTCGCAACAATACCGGAAACCAAGAAGCTGTCGACGACGACATCAACACTATTGGTATCATCAACAGCAAGGTTGTTGTCGTCCGCAACGGTGACTGTGACGTTAGAAGTTGCAGTGAGACCTGTTCCTGACACCCCGATAACCTCAATGCCTGAGATAGTCAGGTTATCGGTATTGACGGAGTGAGGCAGGGTAGTAAGCAGCTCTGCTTGAACCGTGACATTTCCTTCCTCGCCGGCATTGATACGATCCCAATCCAGTGTCAGACGGATAGCTTCGCGGCCCATTGTAGTACCGACAAGTTGACCTGCTTCGTTTAGCGCCCAAGACACGTTAGCATTAATGCCGCTGACCTGGATGTTGTTAAAGCTGCCAAACTGGAACACACCAATAGCATCGCTGCCTGCTTTGAAGGTTAGATCATGTGAATCAGAGTCCAAACCATTGTCAAGCAGGTCAGCCTCTTGCAGCCTGGCGGTAGCACTGGTGGTCAGTGCTGTTGGTGCCAATGGGGTGCCACCGGGCGCTGCCAGATTAACGTTAAAGTTGCCAGAGGTGGTGTCACCGTCACTGTCCTCTACAGTGACATCGAAGTTCAGTGTGGCATCTTGAGTCGTACTGACAATGATATCCGCTGAAGTGCCGGTAAACTGGAAGCGGAACCCGTTGCCATCTCCGGTTGTGGTCAGCTCGATATAGCTGATTGGACCGAGGTTTGAGATCTCTTGGCCAGTGGCAATATCACCTTCGCCCAGCAAGGTACCATCTTCGGCATACGCTTTATAGTGGACCAGTGCTGCGCCCGTAAAGCTGGCTGAAGCACTTGCAACATCCTGTGCGAAATCAATGACAAAAACTTCACCTGAATCCACAAAAGCATTATTGGCACCGAAACCGCCGGTGTTGCCATTCACTGTACCTGGAGTCCCGTTTGTATAGTGTGAGCTGAGGGTAAATGCCAGTTCATAATCAGCCCCCAACTGGGACAGATCATTATCAATATCAAAGCTGCCATTAGAGGCGTCGTAACCAACATATACCGCTGGGCTATTGCCGCCCTCACCACCATCTAGCCCTGCCACGGCGATATTGGCCAGCGTATCGATGGTTTGAAGCAAATTCATCGTGTAGCTGTCGCTATCTGGATCGGCTGTCAGCGTGAATACCAGATTTTGATTAGTATTGGCTGCGTCATAAGCACTCGGGATGGCACTGCTGTCAGTATAAGCGTAAAGAACGTCAGGATTTAATGGATCAACATAGTAGAACAATATCTTGCCGTTTGAGGTAATACCTGAATCAGCAAAGGTTATATTCGTGCCATTCCAGCCATTAACGTTGGCAGACAAATCGGCGCTATAGCCCTGATCTACACCGCTTGTATCCAGTAATCCTGTACCCACGTAATTGCCAATGACGTTATCACCGTTCAGGTCTCCAGTGACAAGTACAACTTCATCATCTTCCACTGTGATGCTAACAGTACCGCTGGCACTGTGGTTTTGCGTATCTATCGCATTAACTATGATGCCGCTGATACTGATGGAATCAATGTCAACAGGATTGCTGCCATGTTGAAGGTTATCCAGTAGGGTCGCAGTCACGCTGACATTACCGGTTTGGCCTGCACTAATAGCCCCACCAGTGAGCGACAGTATGATCATTGGCACTCCACCGATGCTACCAACCAGGTTACCGGTGTTGTTGTCGACATTCCAGGTAGTGCTTCCGTCCAGTCCTGTCACACTAATGCCTGCAGTAGAACCAAAGACAAAGCTGGTGATATCTGCCGAGCCACTGGCAGTGAAAGCCAGTGACTGGCTATCAGTATCCTGGTTGCTACCAGCAGTATCTGCATCTTGCAATGCCAGAGTAGCCGTTGCGCCACCGAGAATGTCATTGTCGGTGATGTTTGAGGTGCCGGTGACAGTACCGTTGCTGCCGGCGCCGCTGAGGGTGTAGTTCTCAGTCAGGTGTTGGCCTGGCCTTCAACCACGGTGTCACCGGTGATGCTGGCCACCTTGGGTGCGCTGTCATTGTCGGTGATGTTTGAGGTGCCGGTGACAGTACCGTTGCTGCCGGCGCCGCTGAGGGTGTAGTTCTCAGTCGCTTCAAAGATGGTGTCGTCAGTGGTGCTGACCTGCACGCTGAAGCTGCTGCCGCCTGCCGGTACCGTCACGTTGAAGGTACCGTCGGGGTTCACATTCACGGTCTGGCTGGTGCCGTTGATGACCACGGTGACCTGGGCGCCGCTGAAGTCAACACCCTTGGTGGCGGAGCCACTGGCGAGGGTCAGGGTCAGGGTCGTGTCACTGCTGGCGGTGTTGGTCAGGGTCACCGCAAAGGTGTTGGCCTGGCCTTCAACCACGGTGTCACCGGTGATGCTGGCCACCTTGGGTGCGCTGTCATTGTCGGTGATGGTGCTGTCACCGCTGGCACCGCCGCCGTTGGCGGTGGCAGTGAGGGTGTAGTCTTCGTTGCCTTCAAAGATGGTGTCGTCAACCGTGGCCACCTGCACCAGGAAACTGGAGGCACCAGCGGGGATGGTGACGCTGTTGCCCACCACGGGCACGTAGTTGGCGCCGCCATCAAAGCTGACCATGTAGGTGGTGCCGGTATCGGTACCGACAATGGCAGTGCCGTCGCTGAGCGCCAGGGTGACCGTGGTCTCGGTGGCGCTGGGGTTGCTCAGGGTGACGGTGAAGGTGTTGCTCTGACCTTCGGTGACCTCATTACCGGTGACGCTGTTGACGGTAGGAGGCTCTTGCGCGTCTAGGATCGTGGTATCTACCGTTGCGTTAGACAAATCCAGCAGTTCGAAAACATCGGACCCTGCAGGAGTCTGAATGGTGCTCACCGAAACGCTGAAATCCTCATTTCCCTCGTAAACACCATCATCGATAGCGTTAATAGTAAAGCTGGCGGTGGTGCCATCGGCGCCAATCACGGCCTGGGTGGTTTCGACGATGTCGTCGCCACTGGCGGTGGTGTAGCTGTATGTCAGGGTGACGATGCTGCCCGCAGGCGCAGGCTCGCTCAGGGTCACTGTGTAGGTGCCGGTGACTTCGCCTTCGGTCACGCTGCCGGGGCCGGTCAGGGTGACGGTGACTGTGTCTTCTTCCCCTGGAATTTCAGGGTCAGTCGGGGATGTCGCATCCTTGATGGTGGTTTCCACGCTGGCGCCGGACAGGTCCAACTGCTCGAACACGTTGCTGCCGCCGCTGGTGATACCACTGACGGACACGGTAAAGGCTTCATCGCCTTCGGCGTAGACGTCATCCAGGGTGGTGATGGTAAAGCTGGCGGTGGTGCCATCGGCGCCAATCACGGCCTGGGTGGTTTCGACGATGTCGTCGCCACTGGCGGTGGTGTAGCTGTATGTCAGGGTGACGATGCTGCCCGCAGGCGCAGGCTCGCTCAGGGTCACCGTGTAGGTGCCGGTGACTTCGCCTTCGGTCACAGTGTCTGGACCGCTTAAGGTCACGGTGACTGTGTCTTCTGGGCCTGGTACGGCTTCATCGACGATATTGGTGGTCGCACTGTTATTACCGCCAATGTTGACATTGCCACCGGTCACACTGCTGATGGTGATGGTGAAGTCTTCAGAACCTTCTGCCAGGGCATCATCGATAGTGTCGATGTTAACGATAACGCTGGTTTGGCCGGCAGGGATCACAACGCTGACCACACCGGTAAAATCGGTGCCGTCGATGGCGGTGCCGGAATAGGTGAAGTTAACGGTTACGTCCTGGGTGGCAGGCTGATCCAGTGTCACGGTGAAGCTGGCGGTGTCGCCTTCGCTGACGTCGGTTTGGTTGGCGCTGATGCCCACTTCGGGATATACAACATCGCCGTTATCCGTGGCTGAACCTGTGTTGCCTGCAGTATCAGTCACACTGGCATCGGCGGTGTAGCCGCCTTCAGACAGGGGATCGACAACATCAACCGAATAGGTGCCGTCGCTGTTGACCGTGGTGGTCAGAGTCTGGGTGCCACCATTGCTGTCGGTGACCACTATGGTCACAGTGCTGCCGGGTTCGGCATCCGTGGTGCCAGTAATGGTTGGGGTATCGTCGGTGGTGTTATCGGGCGCAACAACAGTGATAACTGGTGGGGTTATGTCTAACGCACCGGGAAGTTGGGTTTCCTGAACGGTGGTGTCAGCAGTTGGGGCATCACCGGTAGTGTCAAATCCGCTTGAAGCCAGAGTCTCGCTACCGGTACGGTCGAGAGACACATAGCCTGAGCCACCTTCATTACCGGTAACACCACCGGCAGCGGTTTCAGGCAGATCGGCAGTCGGGTCATCGCCAGCGGCGATTTGAGCCTGCAACGCTTCGATTTCATTCAGCGCATTGGGATCGATTTCCTCTTCACCAACGGGTGGCTGGGCGGCAGTGGATTTGGCATCCGCTTCGTCCAGGGTTGTACCATCGTCCAGCTCCAGTTCAAATCTGGTGTTGTCTGCCACCAGCAGCACGGCGCCTTCGGGAATGGCATCACCGGCAGAAACCAGTTTCTCTGTTCCGCCTGCATCCATGCTAATTTGCCCATCCACAAACTTGAGCATTCCATTTTTTGGTGTGATAAACGAACCCATAACAAGCTCCCAACAGCCTATATTCGATACGATTTTTGCCTGAAAGTAGACAAAAAGATCCCAACTTAAGAAGTACATTGTACGCTTAAATGTGATGCTGGTCAATTTTTTGACGGTGATCTTACTTATTAAAAAATATAGTTTTTTGAGCTAGTTTTTGACGTTTTTATACTAGATTTGACATACCGTATATGGGCATTTTTGTGATACAAAAACACAACATATGGTACGTTGTCTTAAAAAAGAAAAAGCGCCCTTACAGACATATCTATAAGAACGCTTTGTTTTGGTTAACGAAATGTTGTTCTGTATTGGGATTAGGCCTTGGCAGCGCGGCGATAGTGTGTCAGGGCAAGGTTGGTATCACCCAGTTGCTCATCCAGCTCGGCAAGGGCAAGCCAGTTTTCGCTGCTGGGGTTCAGCTCACAGGCCTTTTGTAAATGGGCTCTGGCACCCTTAAAGTCCCGTCCCTGGCGGCATAGCTGGGCCATACACTCCTGATATTCGTGGATGTCCTCATACTTTTGCCCGAATCTTTCGAGCTGCAGTCGCGGCGCTTCATCACGACCATTAAGGATTTGTCCCAAGGCGGCCAGCACATCGGCGTCTGCCTGCGATTCCATATCCTTGAGCAGTAGCTTGATGGCTTCATCCCGCTTGCTTTGCCGCGCCAGACCCAGGGCATAGGCGGCACGATTGGCACTGAGCTGTTTTTCGGTGCGAGACAGCCACTGCCATTCTTTATCCAGCGCGTCCCAGCTATCGTTGCCGGCTTGCTCAAGCAGATTTACGGTTACTTTTTGCTGCAGCTGCATCAATTTGTCTTCACTGAGCAGGCTGTGTTTGCGAATGGCAGGCAGTAATTCCCTGAGTGCACGCCAGTCCCCGGTCGCCTGGTAAACCTCAATGGCGAGCCTTATCACCGGCGGCTTACTCTTGCTGGTTGGATTGAGTTTGGCCAGTTCAGTCTCTGCGCGCTCAATCTGTCCCTGTTGCAGTAAATAGCGGGTATGGCTGGTTGCCACGGCCAGTTCTGCCAGCGGCTCTTTGGCGGCGCGCTCAAGATAGCTGTCGCGCTCGGCATATTTACCCTGGCGCTGGGCGGCGCGGGCCGCAGCCAGCAGATTGAGTGCCGGCAGCTCGCCTTTGTCGGCCCCTTTGGCCATAAAGCGTTCTGCATCGCTCCAGTTTTCTTCTGCCAGTGCCAGCGCGCCGGAAAGCGTGTGCTTCTTGGCGGCATTGCGGCGCCAGCGCTCCGGCAGATAACGGCTGCCAAGCAGCAGATTCAGCAGTTTTACCACCAGCCATTCGATGGCGATAATGACACCATAGGCGATAACCAGCATCACAACGGCAAACACCAGACTGGTTTCAATCTCGTAGTCGAATGCCGACAGATATAGATAACCGGTATTGCCCATCAGGTAGGGGCTCAGGCATAAACCAATAAGGATAATGCCGAGGTAAATCAGGGTCCTGATCATAGGTTTATCCCCTCAGCTGATGGCGGCAGCGCCTCCGGGTTGGCGTCCGGCTCGCTGTCGGGCTCACTGTCAGGTGCGGTCAGCTGCGTGTCCTGTGGGGCGCTTTCCTGCGCTTGGGCGGCAGGCTTCACGCCATCTTGCACCAGGCTGCGGAGCATATCCGATGACTGAAACTTGCTGATCGGAATCGCGTCTATTCGCAGGTTGGCCAGTTTATCCAGACTTTCAACCACTTGGGCGCCGGAACCTTGATCCTGGCTGAAATAGAGCTTCACCCAGCCCTCGGCGGTGACCACGGCTTCGCGGAAGCTGCGTTCGTCATGGCGGTACAGTGCCAGCTGGGCCTGCAGCAGCTTGGAGCGGATATTCTGCTTCAGATACCACTCCTGCTCCGGTGCCAGCAGTGGCGTGATATCTTTGCTGCGATGACGCACTGTAACGAAGTCGCGGATCAGCGCCTGCCAGCTCTTGGCGAGGTTGGTTTGCCAGTCGTCAATCGACTCACTCAGGGTGTCTATGTCTTCGGGCGTGTATTCATGCTTATTCTGCCCTGGAGTCAGTTGCTCAAGCCGCTTCATGACTTCATCCAGCGCGTACACGTTGCCAGCGATATCCGTGCTGCGCACCGATGCCACCTGATCCATATCGGCCGCCAGTGCCTTGCGCAGTTTGAACAGCGCCGGGTCCTGCATGGCAGCAATGCGCTCGTCGGCGGCCTTGAGCAGGCTCAGCGCCGTGCCAGGGTCCAGTTCGAGCCACAACTTGCGACCTGCCATGCGTACCAGATAGTCGGCTTCGGCAATCAGCCAATCGTCCGGGGTCTTTTGCGACAGATTCGCCAGTCGCTTCTCCAGCGCAATCTGATCTGCCGTCAGCCTGCCAAGCTCCTGTTCAAGCGCGACCACCTGACGCTGGCGCTGCTCGAGCTGACCCAGACGCTCCATAGGCGCCTTCAATGCCTGAGCGGTGGATTCTTCCAGCGACTTGGTGTGATGGAACTGCTCAACAAGCTGTTGATACAGATAGTAGCCACCGGCGAGGGCGGCGGCGCCCATGCCCAGTGACAGCAGCACTGCCAGACGCAGCGCCCATGAGCTGCCTTGCCGGGGTGGCTTTTCAGGCTTTTGGGGGGCGGAAAGGGTGTCGGGAGTGTCCTTGGCTGGCAGAGTTTGTGGCTCTGGGCGCCCGGCTTCTTGCTGTTGGTTTTCCATGAAACAATCCTTGATGCCAGAAAGCGTTCAATTCAGGGAAACCAAAGCAGCAAAAGTTCACATGCCCAGTGCGTCCAGCACGGCGGCTTGATTTGCTGCTCCGGCGTTGGTGACTCTGACAAGTCCCAGCTCCCTTGCCCGGTCTTCAACCCGGGCGCTGGGCACTATGATATGACAGCCGCTAAGCCAAGCAAAACTGTCTTTGGGTACGAGATTTATCAGGTTTTCCAAGACTTCGCCACTGGTGACCACTATGGTGTCCACTCCGAAGTCCTGCCAATGCTGGCTAAGTGCGCTGCCATCGAGGCTTGGGCAGGCGCGCTGATACACCTCAAGATAGCTGACTTCGGCGCCCCGCTCACGCAGTCCTTCGGCCATGGCTTCGCGGCCGCCGCGGCCGCGGACTATCACAATGCGTTTGCCGCTGACATTGGCCAGGGAGGGCAGGGTAAGCAAGCCTTCGGTGGCCTGGCTGTCGGCTGGCGCGCGTTCGGCGTGAATGCCGTAATCGAGCAGCGCCTCGGCAGTGGCATCGCCCACGGCATAGTAGTGGGCATCTGGCCAAGTGCCGTTGAGGGCTTTGGCGCCATAGCTCACGGCGCTGGTGCTGATAAAAATCATCATCTCAACGCCGGCAAGCGCGGCGAGCTGCTCATTCGTTACCCCCAATGGCTGCACCGCCAATAATGGCTGCACAGTAAAGGGAATACCCCGGGCGCTGAGGGCAGCCGTCATGGCGCCATTCTTACCCTCGGGACGGGTGAGCAGCAGTTTCATGATCAGTCTCGGGCGTACACGGCATCCAGAATGGTTTTGGCGCCGCGGCTCAGCAGGTCCTCGGCAAGCTGTTGACCCAGTTCAATGGCGGCCTCTTTATTGCCGCTGACTGTGCCGGTGATGACTTCGCTGCCATCCGGATTACCCACCAAACCGCGCAGGGTGAGGGTGTCGCCATCGATTTCGGCAAAGGCACCGATAGGCACCTGGCAGCCACCTTCCAGACGGGTGTTCATGGCACGTTCGGCCAGTACCCGCTGACGGGTTTCTTTATGCTCAAGCGGCGCCAGCAGGGCTTTTACCCGTGCATCATCGGTACGGCATTCAATGCCCACAGCGCCCTGGCCATTGGCAGGCAGTGACTCTTCGGCGCTGATAAAGCTGGCAATGCGCTCGGCCAGCTCCAGACGGATAAGACCGGCGGCGGCCAGAATGATGGCGTCATATTCGCCTGAGTCCAGTTTGGCCAGGCGTGTGCCCACGTTACCGCGCAGATCTTTAATCTGCAGATCCGGGCGACGGGCACGCAGCTGGCACTGACGACGCAGGCTTGAGGTGCCCACAACGGCGCCCTGTGGCAGCTCATCGATGCTCTTATAAGTATTTGATACAAAAGCATCACGCGGATCTTCACGCTCGCAAATTACTTCAAGACCCAGGCCGTCAGGGAATTCAACCGGCACGTCTTTCATCGAATGCACTGCAATATCGGCACGACCTTCCAGCATGGCGACTTCCAGCTCTTTTACGAACAGGCCCTTACCACCCACCTTGGCCAGCGGGGTGTCCAGGATAACGTCACCCTTGGTGCTCATGGGCAACAGCTCCACCACCAGGCCGGGATGAATGCGCTCAAGTTCTGCTTTTACAAACTCAGCCTGCCACATGGCGAGGGGGCTTTTGCGGGTCGCGATACGAATAAGGTTTTGAGACATGCCGATTTTCCATCTTATGGTCTGCGTTAATTGCGCCAATGCTAACATTGCGCGGGCGGCGATGTAAGGAACGCCGGTCGCATCTTTTTGCAGCCATCCGGTGATTAGACGATAAAAGTGTGATCCTGCTCCCAAAAGTTTGCGTTGGTCATCAGGGGTGTTAGCATGGGGTCATTCTTTCCAAAGGATTGGCGACACCCGCAGATGATCTCACAGAGCCGGTGGTCTACAACGGCACTAAGCCTGTCTGAGCGACTTAATAAAGTCCGCATGGCACGGGCGCTGGCACTGCTTTCTCCGCTGAAACGCCATCTGCTGCACGCCATTCCGCTGCTGCTGCATTTTCACGGCCCCCGTCTGCCCGGCTACAACGGCCACGCCACTCCCTGCGGACTGGCTGGGTTTGAACCCGAAACTCCCCATCTTGAAGCGGCCAAAGTGCTGTCTTTGGGCTTGCCAAGCCTGCGTGGCGATTGGCCCCATGCCATCGAGGGTGTCTATGCCATGGGCAGCACCGGCAGCTTTGGCCAGAACCCTCTGAGCGATGTGGACGTATGGGTTATCCACGAACAAAGCCTGGTGGAAGAAGACATTGCTGCGCTGGCAGCCAAACTCAAGGCCCTGACCGAGTGGTTTGCCGGGTTTGATTTTGAGGTGAATTTCTATCTGGTGCACCCGCGCCAGTTTCGTGGCGACAGAACATCGGAAGACAAAAAGCTTACCCTGGGTGTGGAGCACAGCGGCAGCGCCCAACATTGGTTGCTGTTGGAAGAGTTCTACCGCACCCAAATCCGCCTCGGCGGCAAGCCGCTTTACTGGTGGCCCGATGCCAGAGTCAGCAGCGATGGGCTGTGGCTCGGTGACGTCCACAAGCTGCCGGCGAGTGAATATTTCAGTGCCTCGCTGTGGCAGCTGTACAAAGGTTTGGTGAAACCCCATAAGGCACTGCTGAAGGTGTTGTTGCTGGAAGCCTATGCCTGGCGTTATCCGGATACCGAGCAGCTCAGCCAGCGGGTGTGGCAACACACCCTGGAAGGGGATTTCTCGGCGTCCAATGACCCTTATTTCCTGCTCTACGAAACCATCGAAGAGTATCTGACTTCCATCAATGACCACCGGCGGCTGGAGATTGTCAGACGCTGCTTTTATCTCAAATGCGCCGTGCGCCTAAGTCAGCCGGAACAGCCCAAAGACTGGCGCTATCTCAAGATGCAGCTATTGGTCAGCGCCTGGGAGTGGCCTGAGACCCTCATCGAAACCCTCGACAGCTGTGAGCACTGGCACAGTGGCCAGTTGCAATGGTTTAACGCCCAGCTGAACGAGCTGATGCTGGCAAGCTATCAGACGCTGCTGCATTTTGCTTCGCGCCACGGCATCAGCGAGGGATTGAGGGTGGAAGATCTCGGTATGCTCACCCGCAAGCTGCATACCTATTTCAGCGAAGATAATCATCTGATCCCCAAACTGAATTTACTGTGGAGCCAGAGGGTTGAAGAGCCGAGGATGACGGTGATCACCAGTCAGTCTGATGGCACCCACTACTTGTATAGACAAGCGCCCGATGCCTCGGCTCTCAAAGGTGAGGCGGCGGTGTTTGTGGCTGACAACCTGGCGGCGCTGCTGCTGTGGTCAGCACTTAATGGTGTTGCCGGTGACTCGACCCAATGGTTTTGGTATGGCGATCGTAAGGCAGGTAAACGCCTCGAAGACGCGAGTCGGCGCTTATCCAGCGCCATTGCTGATGTGGACCCCAAGGTGTCGAAGCAGGATTTGTGTCAGCCATGGCATTACCGCAAGCTGGTGCTGATGGTTAACCTTGAGCAGGACCCTACGCCGGGCTGGCCCGGACAGGAAGTACTTATCGACATGATGAATGCCAACCTGTTTTCCCTCGGCAGGCAAAGGCGCAACATGCTTGGCTCGCTGGATGTGCTCTGTTTCAACTCCTGGGGCGAATGGCATTGCCATCACTTCGATGGCGAGCAGGCACTGTTGAAGGCGATGACCTTTATTGCCCCCGGCATTCGCCGGGCAGGCACCAAGGTAGATTTACGCACCATAGGTTGCAGCGAGCGGGTGCGGCCGCAGCTGGAACTGGCAGTAAATACCTTGCTTAAACAAGTCGCTACCTTGAGCTGTCAGGCGAAGGTATCCTCTACTCTGATGCAGCCGCTACGCATAGGTCACAAGAGTTATGGGCTGTTTTTCAATACCCTGGGAGTGGCGTTTGAAGATCTGGACGATGCGGCGTCACTTTACCGTCAGCTGAGCCACGGCAATCTGGTGGCGCTGCCCAGACCAGAGCTTGGCGACGACCCCTTTGCCAGCGTGCCCGAGCTTATCCAGGACTATGCCACCCGGGACGTGATCCAGTACTTCCTGCGCCAGCGTGATGAAGGCATAGATGTGTTTATTCTCAACTCCGAGAACCAGTTAAGTCACTATGTGCAGCATGGCACCACGGTGGAAGCGCTGGTGAATAAGGTGAGTCAGCAGTCGGCGTTTGAGGGGCTGTATGAGGTGCGTGGCCGTTTTAATTTGCCACAGTTTTTCCAGCTGGTTCGCCAGCAGGGGGAATTACGGGCGCAGCCGGTAGGGATGGCGCGGGAAGATTTGGGCGCGGAGTTTTAACGCGGCTTACTGTTGAAAACGGTGGCTTGAGGAAGGCGGCTTGAAGAGCAGCGCACCTTCCCCATCCAAGCCTTACCAGCACAGGTCCAGATTGGCCTGACGCTTAATGGACTCTTTCAAAAACGGCATAAATTCGGCACCGCCGTTACGCTCATCAATCCATTTTCCTTCTTTAAATCCAAAGTGATAACCGCCAAAACGGGTGGCCAGCCATACTTCGTGCAGCGGCTCTTGCTTGTTGATTACGATTTTGGAGCCATCTTCAAACGTCAGCTGCAACACCCCGCCCGAACTGTCGATATCCACATCGGCATCGTCGTTGTCGATGGCATTTTCAACCGCGGTTTCTATGATGTTGAACATTTCATCGGCCAAATGGTGAAACTCTGTGTCTGTCATCGCCATGTATGTTGATCCTTTTCAATCTTGGGCTTGAGTGCGATTATAAGGCCAAACCCGCGCCATATGCATTGAAGTTGAGAAAAATGAGACTGTATTTATCCCTGTTGCTTGCTAGTCTGCTCCTGTTGGGCTGTGGCCAGAAAGGCCCACTCTACAAGGCGCCACCCGCTCCTGATAATCAGCAGCAACCCGCCGTCGCAGACAAGCCAACCAAAGATGACCGCAACCAATAAGGAAGTACACCTTGGATCATTTCCTCTATCGTGACGAGCGGCTGTTCGCCGAAGACTGCGATGTGGCAAGCCTTGCCGCTGAACATGGCACGCCCCTGTATGTTTATTCCCGCGCGACTCTCGAGCGTCACTGGCACGCCTTCGATGGCGCTGTCGCCACGCATCCACACCTGATTTGCTATGCGGTCAAAGCCAACTCCAACCTGGCGGTACTCAATGTGCTGGCCCGCCTTGGTAGTGGTTTTGATATCGTCTCTGGCGGCGAACTGAGCCGCGTTATTGAGGCGGGCGGCGATCCGGCCAAGGTGGTGTTTTCCGGTGTGGGTAAAACCGTGGCCGAAATGGAGCTGGCGCTTAATACCGGCATTATGTGCTTTAACCTGGAGTCCGGCGCCGAGCTTGAGCTGCTCAATGACGTAGCGGGCCGTCTTGGCAAGGTGGCGCCTGTGTCGCTGCGGGTCAATCCCGATGTGGATGCCGGCACTCACCCTTATATCTCCACTGGCCTCAAAGAAAACAAGTTTGGTATTCCCATGGAGGAAGCCGAGGCGCTGTTTGCCCGCGCGGCCGCACTGCCGAATCTGCAAGTAAAAGGTGTGGATTGCCACATTGGCTCGCAGCTCACTGAGCTTAAGCCCTTCCTCGATGCCATGGACCGCATGCTGGCACTGATTGACCGTCTGGCAGAGCAGGGCATTGTGATTGAGCACTTCGATGTGGGCGGTGGCCTTGGCGTGACCTATAACGGCGAAACTCCGCCGCATCCGGATGTGTATGCCGCCGCTATCCTCGAGAAGCTTAACGGCCGTCCGCTGAAGCTGATATTCGAGCCTGGCCGTGCCATTGCCGCCAACGCCGGTATCTTCGTTACTCAGGTGCTTTACACCAAGGACAATGGCGACAAGCGCTTTGTGATTGTCGATGGCGCCATGAATGACCTTATCCGCCCGTCGCTTTACGGCGCCTGGCAGAACATTATTCCTGCGGTTAAAACTGACCGCGCCACCACCCTTTGCGATGTGGTTGGCCCCGTGTGTGAAACCGGTGACTTCCTCGGTAAGGACCGTGATTTGGCGGCGGACAGCGGCGATTTTCTGGTGGTGCGCAGTGCCGGTGCCTACGGTTTTACCATGGCGTCGAACTATAACACCCGCCCCCGCGCCGCCGAGCTGATGGTCGATGGTGACAAGGCGTTTGTGGTACGCGAGCGGGAAAAACTCAGTCAGCTCTGGCAAGGAGAGCAACTCCTGCCGTAAACTGGGGAAAGTACCCGATTTTTGGGCGCCGGAGCACTGGCCCGGCGCTAAGGAAGCATAGCTTGATCCACTTCACCAAGATGCATGGTCTGGGCAACGACTTTATGGTTGTCGATGGTGTGACCCAGAACGTGTTCTTCTCGCCGGAACAAATTCGTCGTCTGGCCGACCGCAATTTCGGTATCGGTTTTGACCAGCTGTTGTTGGTTGAGCCGCCCTACGATCCGGATCTGGACTTTCACTACCGTATCTTCAATGCCGACGGCAGCGAGGTAGAGCAGTGCGGCAACGGTGCCCGCTGTTTTGCCCGTTTTGTTCGTAATAAAGGCTTGACTCAAAAGCATAAAATCAAAGTCAGCACCAGTGCTGGCAAGATGACACTGCGGCTGGAGCGCGATGGCGGCGTAACGGTCAACATGGGCGTGCCCATTCTCGACCCGGCGCAAATTCCTTTTAAAGCCAAGAAGTTTGAAAAAACCTATTTGCTGCAGGCGGCCCAGCAAACCTTTTTGTGTGGTGCCGTGTCCATGGGCAACCCCCACGTGGTGCTGGAAGTCGACAATATCACTGAGGCGCCGGTTGCTGACGTGGGTGCCCAGTTGACCCGCCACGAACGTTTCCCCAAGGGAGTAAACGTCGGCTTTATGCAGGTGGTGAGTTCTGAGCATATCAAGCTGCGTGTTTACGAGCGCGGCGCGGCCGAAACTCTGGCCTGTGGCAGCGGCGCCTGTGCAGCCGCCGTGGTAGGCCAGCTTCAGGGCAAGCTTGGCAAGCGGGTGCGGGTAGATTTGCCCGGCGGCAGCCTCACCATTAACTGGGAAGGTGAGGGCAAGCCCCTGTGGATGACAGGCCCGGCGCAGCAGGTTTACGACGGACAAATTCAGTTATGACAGACCCAAAGCATAAGACAGACGCCCCCTTCGATGAGCAGATAATCCGCGAGTATCTGCTGGATAATCCTGACTTTTTCAGTCGTTATCCCGAGTTGCTGCTGGCCATGCGTATGTCACACAACGAGCGCGGCACTGTGTCACTGGTGGAGCGCCGCCAGGAGATGCTGCGAGGCCGGGTCACTCAGCTTGAAGAAGAAATTACAGCGCTGATGACAGAGGCGCGCCGTAACGAAAAAATCTTCCGCTTCAACAACGATTTGCAATTCCGACTGCTGGAGTGTGAAGACCTCGGCGATGTGCGTCAGTGTCTGTCGCAGTCGCTGATGGGTGAATTTGGCTTTACCCATGTGCGTCTTATCACGGTACACGATGTCGACAGCGAATTGTCGGCCATCTGGAGCAATCGTCTTGCCCGCGGTCACTATTTTGGTCGCCTCACTGCCAGCGAATCGCGGCGACTGTTTGGCGCTGAAGTGGGCTCTGTGGCCCTGACCCGCCTGTCAGAGCATTGTGGTCAGGTGGTGTTTGCCATCGCCAGTCAGGATGCGGCTCACTTTCACCCCGAGATGGACAACCTGCTGCTGGATCAACTCAGACGGCTGTTGGACCATCTGCTGCCAAGGCTGTAACCATGGCCGGCCAAGATAGCTGGCTGGAGCTGTTTACCCGTTATCTGGCCACCGAGCGGCAGTTGTCACCCAACACGGTGCGCAACTACCGCTTCGAGCTGGAGCGTGCCACCGAGCTGATGGGCGGCAAACCCTGGCATGAGGTGACCCGTCAGGAGCTCAGCGCCGTGATGGCCAAACTCCATCGTCAGGGCTTGGGCCCCCGTTCGCTGGCACTGACCGCCTCTGCGCTGAAACAGTTCGGTAAATTTCTGCTTAAAGAAGGGCTTATCAGCAGCGACCCGGCGGCAACCCTCACCGCCCCCAAGCAGCAAAAGACCCTGCCAAAGAATCTGGATGTGGATTCGATTACTCACCTGCTGGACATTCCCCCTGAAGATTGGATAGCCATGCGCGACCGCGCCATCATGGAGCTGTTTTACTCCTGCGGCCTGCGTTTGGCGGAACTGGCAGGGCTGGATGTGCGTGACCTGAATCTTGAGGCGCGGGAAGTGCGGGTGTTGGGTAAGGGCAGCAAAGAACGCATTCTGCCGGTGGGCAGTGTGGCTATTGGGGCGCTGCAAGACTGGCTTGGCCATCGCAACCAACTGCACTGCGCCGACGATGCGCTGTTTGTGTCGACACGGGGCAGTAGGCTTTCCCACCGCAGCATTCAGTCGCGAATGGAAAAATGGGCACAAATTCAGGGCTTAAGTGTTGGGGTCCATCCGCACAAGCTCAGGCACTCCTTCGCGACTCACATGTTGGAATCCAGTGGCGATTTGCGGGCAGTGCAGGAGCTGCTTGGCCACGCCAACCTTGCCACTACCCAAATCTACACCAGCCTCGATTTTCAGCATCTGGCCAAGGTGTACGACGGCGCCCATCCCAGGGCACGCAAAAAGGGGGATTGATGCAGATTTTCCGCCGTCTGCGGCCCATTGCGGCCATCAGTTTTGATTTGGACGATACCCTCTACGACAACCGGCCCATCATAGTTGCTGCCGAGCAGACCTACCTGGATTGTTTGCAGCGGGAGTTTCCGCATACCCGCCAGTGGGGCAAGCATGAGTGGCGTCATCATAAGCTGGGGCTAATGGCAAAGCACCCGGCGCTGTCCCACGACCCCACAGCACTGCGACTGGAAACCCTAAAGAGCGGCCTTATCCATTTTGGCCTGAGTCAGGCGGATGCCGAGGCAGGCGCTGCGCGGGTGATGGCGGAGTTTGTCCGCGCCCGCAGCAATTTCAGGGTGCCCGATTCTACCCTTGAACTGCTTGGTAAACTGCAACGCCGTTACCCTCTGATAGGCCTGACCAACGGCAATGTCGATCCGGAGCGCATTGGCCTGAAGGGGATGCTGGAGTTTGTGCTCTCGGCTGGGGAAGGTAAACGGATGAAACCCCACCCGGATCTGTTCGCCATCGGCTGCGACAGGCTGGGGATCTCACCTTCAGCTCTGCTGCATGTGGGCGACAGCCACAGTGCCGATGTTCAGGGCGCGCTGCGCTCGGGTTGTCAGGCGGTGCTGCTCAATCCGGGCTTTGGTCAGACAGAGGCAGCGGCGCTGTCATCGCCACTGCCGCACCTGCAAATCTCCCGGCTGCAAGCCCTCGAATTGTTGCTGTAATCGACAAGTTTTACCGCCGGCTGAATTTATCATTTCATTAACAATCTGAACCTGTTAGCCTGTATTTACCTCGTCGGAAAGGGGATTAGAGGTGTCAGGGTTCAAGGCGCGCGTCAGGCAAGCTGGTTGGGCAAGCATTTTGCTGTGTTTGCCCTGGTCGGCCTTTGCCCACAACATTTATGGCAACGATGGCTTTTTAGCCGGGCTTGCCCATCCATTTTTTGGTCTCGATCATCTGCTGACAATCTTCGCCGTGGGTCTGCTTGGCATGCAACTCGGTGGCCGGGCGCGTTTCTCAGTACCTTTGGCCTTTATTGGATTTTTGCTGTTTGGCGCCGTGGTGGGGCTGCTTAAGGTGCCCATGCCGCTGGTCGAGGATGGTATTGCGCTGTCGGTGGTGCTGTTCGGTATTGCTTTGTTGCTCGGACGGGATTTACCGCTGTCGTTCGCCCAGGCCTTTGTGGGGATCTTCGCCCTGTTCCATGGTCATGCCCACGGCACAGAAATTCCCGAACTGGCCAACCCCGTGTGGTACAGCATGGGCTTTGTGCTCGGCAGTGTGGTTATCATGCTGATTGGCGCGGCCGTGGCCTGGTATCTCAGTCTTATCGAAACCGACAAGCCGCTGATGAAAGGGTTGGGGGTGATTATCGCTTCGCTTGGGGTGATGCTCTGGTGGTGGTAGCACTCAGTCTTGTGGCCCGCACAGGCGACGCTGTTTACGCAGCAGTTGGCTCACCTGGCGCCGACTGGCACGCATATCCGATGAATCCACTCTGAAATAACTGCCGCCGTAGGGGTCCTTGCCCAGATACACCGGCTTCTGCCAGGCTTTGGCTTCGGGTACGTGCAGCCTGATCAGTTTTTTACCCGCAAGTTCAATTATTTGTACATCGGTTGGCGACAACACATTGCAGGACACCCTGTCCCTGTCTGCCAATATGTGCCAGATTTCTTCCAGCATCGGCAGTGGGTTGGCAATGCCTTCGATACTGAACTGGCCGGCCGATTCACGCACACCCAGAATAATCTCGCCGCCAAGGGTATTGGCAAAGGCGCTGTAACTCTCCCACATGTCTTCCGGCAGCTGGCCCTGACCATCCCGGCCCGCCGCCAGCTTAAACTCTACCTGCACCGACTCATGCAGATGCTGAATATCATCGAGGGCAAATTGGGTCATGGGCTGTCCTTGTACTGCAGTTTCCCCTGATATAACACGGGTTTCGCCCTCTGGCCAGCGAGGGCTCAGCCCTTGCCCGGCTTCACCGGCTTAAAACACTCCTTGTCGAGGCCGTACTTTTTCATCCGCAGGTAGAGCTTTTTTCGGGGCACATTGAGGTGGTCCGCCGCCTCCGACACCCGGCCCGAGAACAAAAACAGCGCATCCTCAATCAGACGCTTTTCATAGTCGTCCACCAATTCATCCAGCGGGCCTTTAACCGAGGGCGCCGCCGCAATCCGCTGCACATTGGCCAGTTTGACTATGCCCACCGCGTAAAGCTCGGCCACGTTGCGAAGCTCCCGCACGTTACCGGGCCAGCTGTGCTGTTTGAGGTTGTCCAAATAGCGATTTTCCACCGCAGGCACCTTGCGCGACAGTCGGCGGCAGCTCTCTTTCAGGAAGGCCATAAACAGCGGCACTATGTCGCTTGGACGTTCGCACAGGGCTGGCAGCCGCAGCCTGACCTGGGAGAAATAATAAAAGCACTCAGGGGTGAGGGTTTGCTGCTGTACCAGGGCTTCGGGCTGGCTTTCCAGAATGGCAATGGTGCGCACGTCCTTGTTGCCACGGCGTTCCTGATCCAGCAGAAAGCTTGCCAGCCAACGTTGGCTGTCGGTGGGCAGATGCTCAAGCTCCCGTAAAATCAGGGTGCCGCCACGGCTGGCATCCACCGCCTGTTGCAGTTTCTCCGGACTTTCCACCAGAGCGCATTCGAGCTGTTGCAGTGGTCCTTCGGCTCTGGGGCCAAGCTGGTGCAGCAGTGCCGCCAGGGTGTTGCGACCAACGCCGCGGGGGCCTTCCAGCATCACGTCGCGGTCGGTTAAGGCCAGTTGCCCGAGCTGCTCTCTGAGGTCGTTGATTTGCGCACTGCTGCCAAGCAGTTGACCTGCGAGAGAGTCCTGAATCGTTTGCCGCTGGCCAATCAGTTGATGGCGCTGCATGGCGGCCTTTTTTACCAGCGCAAGAAAGGTCGGTGGGTCGAGGGGCTTTTCAATAAAGTCGGCGGCGCCTTGCTTGACCGCCTTTACCGCCAGTGGAATATCGGCGTGCCCCGTGATCATAATGACCGGGATCTGCGGGTCGATGCTGTGCACGGCTGCCAGCAAATCCAGACCGTTCATGGCGGGCATGTAGATGTCGCTCACGACCACACCGTCCCAGTCGCGGCTCAGTACCTCCAGCGCCTTTTGCGGCGAGCTGGTTGCCCGCACCTGATAGCCAGACAGATAAAACAGCTGCCGACAGGCATCCAGCACGTCCTCATCATCGTCGATAAGCAGCAGATTCGGCTTGGGTTTAAGCAGATGGGACATAGGGGAACTCCAGCAGCATCAGGGTGTTGCCTTCCATGGTGCAGGCAAGGCGGATATCGCCTTCCTGGCGCTCCATCAGGGTTCGACAAATCGACAGCCCCAGCCCCAGCCCCACTTCTTTGGTGGTGACAAAAGGCGAGAACAGTTTTTGCAGTACAGCCTCGGGAAAGCCTGGGCCAGTGTCGCGAATGGCAATCAGGGTGCTGCCGGGCTGCGGCAGCTGTTCGATAAGGATGTGCCTGTGCTCGCAGCTCGCGATGGCATCGAGGGCATTGACCAGCAGGTTAATCAGCACCTGTTCTATTTCCACCGGATCGCCAATCACGCTCAGCTTGGCCTCAAGGCGGCTTTCTACCTGCACGTTATCGCGCTTTATCCGCGGGGCGAGCAGCAGCAAGGCGCTATCGGCCACGGCGCCAAGGGACAGGGCTTCTCTGACCCTGATTGCCGGCGTTTTGCGGGCAAACTCTTTCAGCGCGCCCACAATGCGGTGCATCCGCTGGCTGAGCTGACCGATGCGCTCAAGATTATCGGTCAGCAGCGTCATGTCGCCCTGCTCGGCGGCCATACGGCTGGTGTAAAGGAAGGTGGAAATCGCCGACAGCGGCTGATTCAGCTCGTGGGCCATGCTGGTCATCGCCTGGCCCAGCACCGCCATTTTGGCTGCCTGAATGAGTTCGTCCTGAGCCCGCAGCAGGTCATTCTGGGCTTGGGTGCGGCGCTCAACTTCTTGTTCAAGCTGCTGATTTTTGTCTTTCAGATCCCGGGTGCGCTCGGCAACCCGCTCCGACAGCTCGCGGGCCGTCAGCTCCTGGCGGGTCATGTCGGTGATGGTGATAATGGTTTTAAGCTCCCCCGCCTGCTCATAGCGGCGAAAATCGAAGTGCCAGAAGGCCTGTTGTTTGTCGCTGCCAAGCTCCAGCAGACAGTGACTCTGGCCGAGTCGCTGCAGGTTACTGCCGGGGGCAAACTGGCTTGCCAGTTGCTGCGCTGCTGCAGGGGGAAATGCCTGCCACAGCAGTGACTGCTCGGGCTCATTGCCCAGGGGCAGCAGTTCGCGGGCGATGGGGTTGACCGATTCAATGGTGCCATCCATCAGGCAGGTGATAAGGCAGGCCTGGGTGTTGTTAATCAGGTTGAGGGCATTGGTTTTGTCCATCAGTTGCCGCTGGGCACGGAACTGCAGCAACTGCTCGCCAAGGCGGCCAATCTCGTCGCTGCCACGCACGCTCAAGGGGCTCGACAGGTCGTTGTTGCACACCTTGGCCAAATCTTCGCTGAGCAGGTTCAAGCGGCCAATCAGACGCCTGGAAATCAGCCCGGTCAGTACGAAGGTGCTTAAAATCAGCGCTCCGGTGAGGATGAGCAGCAGCCAGGCTTTGCCCTGACTCACCTGGCGGTTGGTGGCCCGCACCAGGGACTCAAGATTGGTGTTGGCCTGGGCCACGGCAGTGACCACCTGCGCATGGTAGGGTTGGATAAGCTCGTTGATTTTCGGTTGCAACGCTTTGATTTTACGCTGGTTTTCCACATCTTCACCGAGCAGTTGATGCAAGGCGCCTGCGGGTTTCACCAACTCCACCAGTTCCTGCAATATCTGGCGATGGCTCACAGTCGATGGGTAGGCCGCAAGCTGGGTGGTGAGCAGCCTTAACTCATCGATTTGAAAGCCAATAAATGAGAAGGCATGCTCCAGCTCCCTTTGATGACGCTGGTTGATAATCTCGGTGCTGAGCTGATGAATTTCGTTCTCTTTCAATGCGATATTTTGCAGTACCGAAAACTCCTGCAGCACCGAGTTGATGGTGTTGGCCGAAGTGCGGTTGCCAAGCTGGGCGCTTAAGTGCCAGGCCACTTCCTGCAGCAGCGGCGTCATTTCATCGGTCAGGTCCTGATGCAGCCTGGCCAGCTGCTTTTGCTGCGATGCCAGATGCTGCGCCAGGGTCAGTTGGTGGCGCAGCAGCTGATTCTGGTTTTGGATCAAGGCTTCAAGCTCGGCAAAGCGGGCCTGTTGCCGAGCCAGTTCATCGTCGCTGTGCAGGTTCACAAGGTAAGCATTTTCAAGCTCGCCCATGGCCTCGGTAATCTGCCGCTCGAGGGTCAGCAGGGTGATTTCATCCTCGGCGCCGGGCAGTTGTCCCAACAGCTGCAACAGCCGGTTACTGGCGCGCTCCAGTTTGTAGGTGGCATTGATGGTGGGTACGCTTTCACTGATGATGCTGCTGACCTGAGCGCTGAGCTGTGTCCATACCCCGAGGCTGGTCAGGCCGACCAGCAATGTCAGCCCCAACATGGCCGAAAAGGCAATAAAGAGTCGCCTGCCAAGGGGCGATTGGGACTTGGACATCAGGGGTACTCCAGGGTGCGAACCAGTGCCATGGCCTGCTCCAGTTGCTGAGCGACCTGCATGCGCCAGTCCTGCATGGTGCGCTCCATCTGCGCCGAGGGTTGCTGTTCATAGTCGGCAAACACCTCCTGCAGATCGGGCGACATGGCCTCGGCTTCGCTGATGGGCACCCGGCTGGCAAGGGCGATGGCCTGGGACAGTACCTGATGGTTTTTCGGGGTGTTTTTCATGGCGCCCTGGGCCTTGATGATGGCAAGCCAGGTATAACGAAGTTTAGGTAGCTGCTGAGAAATCGCCTGCTCAAACAGCGCTTTAATCACATTGTTGCGTAAAAAAAGCTGTTGTTTTTCGATAACAAAGTCGGTGCTGTGGGCCAGCTTGTCATCGTTTAAGGGCGTTTTGGCGAATTCGGGTTCGGTGAGAATGGCCTGCCCCTCGTCCGACAGCAAAAAGTTCAGAAATTGTCTGGCTTTATCGGCGTGGGCCGCCTTGGCAGTGAGGCCGCAGTAGGTGGGAAGAATGACGGTATCGGGCAGATAGCTAAAGCCCACATACTCGAAATGGCGCTGGGCGGCACTGGCGTAATTGTCTATCACAGGGCCTGCGCCCACCAGGCCACGGCTGATGGCATCGCTGACCCCGAAACTGCGGGCCGACAGCGAGGCAAGATTGCCTCCAATGCGCATCAGCAGTGCCCAGCCTTTATCCCATCCCTCTGATTGTAATATGTTTTCCACCATCATATGGGTGGTGCCTGAATGGCTGGGCGAGCTCATCATTACATGGCCGTTAAAGCCGGGCTGGGCTAAGTCCTGCCAGCTGCGGGGCTGTGGCAGTTTATGTTTATCCAGGTAGTCGCGATTGAACATCAGCCCAATGCCGGAGTAAGCCACCGGCAACACATAGTCGCTGGCCGGCAGGCTGTGGGGCGCAAGCCAACTGGGGACATTGGACAGCTTGCCAAGCGGTGCCAGCAGTTTTTGCTGATGCAGGGTTTGAAACAGCGTCGGCGAGGACGACACCACCAAATCCACCTTGGGCTGGTTACCGTCGGTCAGCAGCCGGATGGCGGGCAGGGTGCGGCGGTAAATCACCCGCACTTCGCATTGCTCCCGGGTCGAGAATTTATCGACCAGTCCTTTAAAGGGCAGCTCGGAGAAAGAGGTGAGGATCACCAGGCAATTGTCTTTCGCCTGGCTGGTAATTGGCCAGCCAAGGCATAGCATCAGTAGTAGGGCGAGCAGTTTTTTTTGTGTCATGGCTCAAATTTTTTAATCAATTTTTAACGTTTTTTACACCTGAGTGAGTCGGAACTGACCCAAGGTTGGCCTATTTTCCAACAATAAGTGTTTATCGGTGAGTGTAGCCATTCCAATTTTGACCCGGAAATTCTGCCTTTTGAGTTAAATCTGACCCACTTTACGGCTTTTGTCCCCGGCAATTGTGCCTGAAAAGATGCTCGCAAGTCGGGAGCCGGATCCCGGCGAACGAGCAACTTAAACGTGGGAGGAAGGCAGATGCTGGACTTTTTCAAAACGCGGCCGGATCAGCCCCTGATTGAAGGGACACCGGAAAAAATCCGCTCAATTTATAAGAAATATCAATGGCAGGTGTTCTTGGGACTGGTGCTGGGTTATGCCATGTTCTACGTCGCCCGCATGAGTTTGAACGTCGCTAAAAAACCTATGCTGGATGCCGGCATTGTGACCCTGGATGAGCTGGGGATCATAGGCTCGGCATTCTTCTTAACCTATGCCGTGGGTAAGTTCTCCAACGGCTTCCTGTCGGACTACGCCAACATCGGCCGCTTTATGTCGGTATCGCTGGGGCTGTCGGCCATCACCTGTTTGCTGATGGGTATGAACACCGCCACCTTCTTCTTCATCCTGTTGTGGGCGATGAACGGTTGGTTCCAGTCAGTGGGCAGTGCGCCTTCGTGCGTGTCGATTTTCCAGTGGTTCTCGCCGAAGCAGCGTGGCTCTGTTTACTCCATCTGGGGCGGCTCGCGCAACATAGGTGAAGGTATCACCTGGATCCTGACCGCCACCGTAGTGAGCTTCTTCGGCTGGAGAGCAGGCTTTGTGGGTGCCGGTATTGCTACCTTTGCCGCCGCCATCGCCATGTACTTTGTGCTTAAAGACAGACCGCAAACCTATGGTCTGCCAGAGCCAGCCGTTGCCTATGGCGAAGACGCTGAAATCAAGAAGAAGATTGACCCCAAGGAAATCCGCCGTGCCCAGCTGTTTATCCTCAAGCAGCCTACCGTGTGGATCATCGCCCTTGCCTGTGCGGCCATGTATATCTCCCGCTATGCCATGAGCTCCTGGGCCGTGCTGTATCTGCAGGAGTCCAAGGGCTACAGCCTGATTGATGCTGGCTTTGCCATGTCGGCTTACCCCATCGCCGGTTTCGCCGGGGCCATTTTGGCGGGGATCATCTCTGACAAGCTGTTTAACGCCAACCGTCATATCCCAACCCTGCTGTACGGTCTGGCCAACATTGCCGGTCTGTGCCTGATGTTCTGGGGCCCACAGAGCCGGGTGGTGGATGCCGTTGCCCTGGGTCTGATTGGTTATGCCATCGGTGGTCTGGTGGTGTTCCTGGCTGGTCTTACCGCCTGTGACCTGATGCCCAAAGCGGCTGTGGGGGCGGTGAAAGGCTTTATCGGCCTGTGCTCCTACATCGCCGCTTCTGCCCAGGAAATTGTGTCTGCCTCTTTAATCACCATTACCGAAATCGATGGGGTGAAGCAGTACGACTTTTCAACCGCCCAGTACTTCTGGCTGGCCGCCGCCGTGGTGTCCATGTTCCTCGCCATGAGTGTGTGGAATGCCAAGAAGGTAGTGGATTACTGATAACGGCCGGGCCACCTGCGGGTGGCCCAAGCAAACCAATCGCGTAAGGAATTTCATTATGAACAAAGCTCTTATTGCACTGGCACTGCTTGCTCCCGGCAGCACTGCCCTGGCCGCCGATGCAGACTTTTATGGCCGTATCAACCTGTCGCTGACCGACTCGGACCTTGGCGTGGCCGCCCAAAATGGCAAGGCTGGTACCGTACTGGAAAACAACTCTTCCCGTATCGGCGTAAAAGGCAGCGAAGCCATTGGCGACGGGCTGGAGCTGTTTTACAAGCTGGAGTTTGGGGTTGATAACTTTGATAACTCGGGCAAAACCTTCAAAGCCCGTAACACCTATATAGGGGTGAAAACCGACTTCGGTGCCCTGACCTTTGGCCGCAACGACAGCGTATTCAAAACCGCCGAAGGCAAGGTAGATATCTTCGGCACCAGCAACTCGGATATCGACCGGCTGTTGCCGGGGCAGGGTCGCTTTGGCGACAGCCTCACCTATCAGTCCCCCAAACTTGGCGGACTGGTGCAGCTTAACGGCACTTATCTTCTGAGCGACAACTATGGTGCCGATGAGGCAGCTTATGCGGTTTCGGCCACTGCCGGTGACGCTTCACTGAAAAAGCGGCCCTGGTATCTGGCCCTTGCCTACAACAGTGGTATCGACAATATCGATGCCAGCCGCGCCGTAACTCAGGTGAAGCTCGGCGAATGGACGCTGGGCGGTATTTTCCAGCAGAGCGAGCATCAGGATCCGGCGTTTGCCGCCCTTGATGGCAACAGCTGGTTTGTGAATCTCGCCTGGGATCTGGGTAAGACCCGGCTCAAGCTGGAGTATGGCCAGGACGATGCCGGTCTTGGCAAATATGTGTCGCGCTTTATCAAATCACAAACCGACGGCAAGCTCAGCGATGTCAGCGAGGTGGATTTGAGTCAGCTCAGCCTCGGTGCCAACTACAAGCTCGCCAAGAGCACCCAGCTCTATGGTCATTACACCCGCTTCGATGGCGACCTGCTGCTTGGCGGCCTGAATGTCTCCCTCGATGACGACCTTATCACCCTGGGGGTTCGCTACGACTTCTAAGGAAGGTTTATTTCCACTGTACCAGCTATCTCAAGCGGGCATTGGCTCGTGATTGCTCCTTCACCCTGGGCAATGGTCGTCGGGCGCCTCTTCACCGACGGCCACTTTTTGCTGCCAAACCACAGCACTGGTTGATTACTCCCCCTGGCCGTGACAAGCCGCGCCGCTTTGGTTAAGGTGGCACTCCGGTTGTTTTGGTGCCTTTTTATGTCGCAAGCTCAGTTACCCCGCCTTCGTGTTGGTATGGCCATGTGGTCGCACAAGGGCTGGAAGTCTTTGCTGCCCGGCTCGGGCGCCGAGGCGCGTCTGGCGGCCTATGCCGAGGCCTTCGATACGGTCGAAGGCAACACAACCTTCTACGCCCTGCCATCGGCGCAAACAGTCGCGGTCTGGAATAGCGCCACGCCGGATGGCTTTCGCTTCACCTTCAAGATGCCCTCGCGCATCACCCACGAATTGGCGCTCCATAACAGCCAACAAGAAGTGACAGCCTTTTTCAGGCTGATGACGCCATTGCTGGCCAAGACTGCCATCTGGAAAATCCAGCTGCCAGCCCGTTTCGGACCCGAATCTTTACCGGTGCTCGAGGCATTTTTGTCAACCTTGCCAGAGGGGATTGGCCTTGGAGTGGAGGTGCGTCACCGGGCATTTTTTGCCAAGGGTGAGGCCGAGCGCGACTTCAACCGTTTGCTGATGGAGAAAGGGGTCAATCGCATCATCATGGATACCCGGCCTGTATTCGCGCTGCCGCCCATCAATGAGGCGGTAATAGATGCGCATCAGAAAAAACCGCGGGTGCCGGTGCATCCCATCGCTACGGCGGCCAACCCAGTGGTGCGCTTTATTGCACAGCCCCACGCACTGCAAGCCTGGGGCGTTGAGCCTTTAAGCCTTGGGCTGCAACCGGGCTGCGACAATCAAAGCTTCTTTACGCCTTGGCTGACCAAGCTCGGGCAGTGGCTTGCCGAAGGACGCTCACCCTATCTGTTTATCCATACGCCCGATAACAGTGACGCACCTGAGCTTGCGGCTGTGCTGGTTGCCAGCCTGTCAGAGTCGTTGGCAGCACAGGGCCTAGAGGCCGCAGTGTGGAACCCGGCGGTGGTCAATGCCCGTCAGCAGGATGGGCAAATCAGCCTGCTGTAAATGCCTTTCCCCACCAAGGCGTCTTAGCCTGTTAAAAGCCGTTGTTAAGCGCGCTCATCTCTGTATGTTTTTCATCTTGGGCTCTTTTCTGTCAGCGCTTGGTGCTCATGCAGAGTGCTGACAGGGGATCCTGCTTAAGTGTGGTGTCTCGCCGGTTTTGGTTACAAAGATGTTGCATTCAAACTTTGTGCTGATAGAGTGACGCTGGCGCGTTGAACGCGCCAAAACATAACAATTATCAAGGAAAGAATAATGAAGAAGATCATTGTGTTGGCGCTATTCGCCAGCTTGCTTGGCGGCTGCTCAATCAAACAACATGTGGATCCGGCCAACATCAATCAGCAGGCGACTGTGTGCGTGCTGGAAAACCCTGATGTACGTGAAGGTTTTTTGCAGGAAGTCGAGAAGGTACTGCGCGAAAAGCAAATCAACTATCAGGTAGTAAAACAGCTGGATGCCAACAATAACTGTGAGTGGACCGCCACTTACACCGCCAACTGGGCCTGGGATTTGGCCCTGTATATGGTCTATGCCGAAATCAAGGTTTACCACCAGGGCAAGCTCGATGGTCAGGCGATTTACGATGCCCGCATGGGCGGCGCCAATATGAACAAGTTTATCGACGCTGAGCCGAAAATCCGCGAACTGGTTGAGCAACTGATTGCCCAGAAACAAGCCGCCAGAACCTGGGCTGCGCCATGGCAAGTCGCGCCCTGAGTCAGAGCGCTATTACAGAATGAAGCTCACCCCTGGGTGAGCTTCAGTGTTTTTGGAAACAGTAAATTGTTTTCCAGATGAATATGACGATGTAAGTCGGCTTCAAACTCGGCCAGGGTCTGGTAACAAATGCGCCAGGTGGTGCAGGCGTGGGCCGGTGGCTGATAGTCCTGGGTCAGTTCCCGCAATCTTTTCAAAATGGTGCCGGCTTCGTCGTGTTCGTATTCCATGGCGCGGATGGGATTGCCGATATGGCCAAAGCAGCCACTCACCTGTTCGCCACCAGCCATGGCGAGAATGGCAGGAAACAGGATTTGTTCTTCCTTCATCAGGTGCGGCAGCAAGTCTTCTACCAAAGCCTGGATCCAGCCTGCCAGCGGTTTGATTTCGGCGTGGCTGTCGCCGTGGGCGCGCACCATTTTAGCGGCGTACTCCAGCAGTAAGGGCGCAGTGGCGCGTACATAACTGTGGTGCGTCTCTTCAATGTAATCAATCAGTTGTGGCAGGGGTAGCTCAGCCAGCAAGGCATCGGGCTCGCCCTCGGCAGCGCTGTGTTTCATGGCATCCACCACAGCTGTGGTATCGGCCTTTGCCCGCTCGCAGGCTTCCCACAGGGTGCGGCCACCACCACAGCAAAAATCGATACCAAATCGGGAAAACACATGGGCAAAACGGTAGTCCTGAGCCACCAGTTCGCCAACGCGGGTTTGAAGCAGGGCCTCTGTATTCATGCTGGAATCCTTTGCTGTAATTTATATGCATGTTATTGAGCTATGCCAGGAGCAGCAACGAAAGCCTGAGTGTTTTGCTGGGGTAATCACATTATCGGGCGACAATTATGCCAAAAGGAGTAGCGGTTACTGGCATAGGCTGGCTTCACTTCAGAGGTGAGTCAAAGCGGGTTGGTAAACTAAAAGCAACTTACACAAAAAAAGCGACGCAAACAGGAGGTTGTTTACGCCGCTTGAAACCCTGCCCCGGCAGGCGCTGGATCCAGCCCCGTCCGGCGGATTGCACAAGTGTTGGTTTTGGCCGTTGGCGTTGCCGCCATCAACGGGACGACACCTGCACGTACACCACTTCATCGTCGCCCTGGGCATTTGCCGCCGACAGATCTTTAATAGTCACGCTTTCAATGGCCTTGTTACGATCGTAAGAGTGGCCAGCCAGGAAGGTATATGCCTTGTCGGCGCCGTACTGATAGGCGAACTGGGCCAGGCTCTTACCGTTACACTGCACGCTGTTGGCGTGGTAGCGGGTGCTGCCATGCTGTTCATTCATTTGCAGTCGAAGCTTGCCGGCTTTATTGCTGCCAGCGGCAATACACATTTGGGTTTCGGGCTTGGTGTCAGTCCCGACAAAGCGGTATTCGGTGGCACTGGCGGTGCCAAGGCCCAGCAGCAGTACGGGGGCGAGCAGGATACGTGCGTCCATAGATGATTTCCTTGTATTGACCAACTTCACTGATAAAGGCCACGTTGGGCCGGTTGGCCCGCTTAGCGTCAGCAGCTGATCTTCAGATACTGTTGCATGCGCTCGCGGGCCGTCTCCTTTCCTTCAGGCACATTCTGGCGCGCTTGAAAGCGCAATGCTGTAAGCAGGTGTTGAAGACTTGTATCAGTTTGGAAATTCTGTGAGGGCGGGTTTCGCAGCGTAAGTAAGTGTGTCTCTGGGTGTCAGTAGACACACAAAACCTGGGTTGTGCGGTGGCAAAAATTGAAAATAATCTGCAAAAACGACTAAAGCAGGGCAAAGAGCAGCCTGTTTGAGTCATGAAAACAAGGCCGCAAGCCCCCCGAGAATATTGCCGCAGCGCCTCGGGGAGTTTCTTTGGTAACTGTTAGCTTACTTGGTTCCTGGCTCTGAACCCGCAGGCAGTTCGGCTTCTGGCTCGGGGCAGTAAACTTGCCAGTCTTTGACGTAAAACACCTTTCCTGCCAATACGCCGAGCTTACGGGGATCTGTTGCCATGGATGCCAGCCGGAACACCCGGCGGGGCTTAACGGTGATTTGGTTATCCGGCTGCTGACTGCGGTAGTCTTCGGTGCCAGTGCTTTTCAGGGATGCCAGCCAGTAGCCATTGTCGTTATACAGCTTCAGGGTGCACTCTTTGGGATCAAAGCGCCACAGGCCACTGTAGCTGGAGCCACGGACATATTGGTAATCCATTGGCGTACGTGCAAAACCATCCGCGGCCTCATCCAATACGGCGTTTTCGAGGCTTTGCGAATGCTCTTTTTCCAGGCGAAAGCTCTGGCGGTAGGGCTGCTCTTCGGGCTTATTGCCCCGCATATTGTGATAGGCGCTCAGATCCAGGCTCCAGCGCTCGGCCAGGGTGGCGGTTTCGAAAGAGGCCGGGGTGTAAATCACCTCCACCACACCGGCGTAGCTCGTCGGCGGAGAACGGTAATTGGGGCCACGGTACATAACGCAGGCAGACAGGCTTGGCAACAGCAGTGCCAGTGTCAGGGCTTGCAGGGGCGATAGCGGGGATTTGGCTGCCATTGATACGTCCTTATTCAATGCAAGATGCGCAGGTATGGCTATCTTACTGCTATCTTATTGAAATATCGAATGAGCGCCCCTGATCATGCCCGGATGTGTGATGTGCCCTGGAAGCCGCAGCGGCCAAAAAGTCAAAAGGCGCCCTCAGGCGCCTTTACCCTGAATACCGCGACTCAGTCTTTTTCGTTGACCTGATACACGGTAACCGAGCCGCTGACTTCGTTGCCCACAATCAGCAGCGGCGCACCGCTGGGGCTGTCTTCGGCGGCAATGAATTTGATGCTCTCCGGGCCAAGGTCGCCGGCATTGGGCACCTCGGTGCAATCCATGCCTTCGGCGCTGTCGCAGGGATCGGCCAGATCGTCATCCATCTCGAAGCTCACCTCGAAGTTGCGGTTGTTGTAATGGGCAACAAAGGCGGCCTGGAATGGATTGGTGATGTCATACACAAACAGGTCGCCGGAGCGCTCCTGGCCGATAAAAGCATAGGTGCGGCCCTCGATTGTGCCTACATCTATGGCTTCCGGTTCGCCGCCCTTGTCGTCAGAGCGGTCATCGCCCTTGTTCTCGGTGTGGGCGCTGTTGAAATACTTACCGAGAATCGCCGAGCCGATGCGGCCAAAGTCATCACCCGAATCAAATACCTGATTCATTTGCGCATCCCAGATGGAAAACGAGCGGCCGCCGTAGGCGTACAGGCGCTCAACTACGCCGTCTTTGTCTTCATCCAGCAGGGCAGATGTTACCTTCAGGCGTCCCAGCCCATCCTTGCCGCCGCTTTGGTCGTACAGCGCCTGCAGCTCGGGGGAGAGTTGCAGGTTGAACTCGTCCGGGTCGATTACATCGGCGACGCGGATATCTTCCGAGTAGGCGTCCCAGTCGCGGGAGTCGCCTTCGTTGGCGGTCACAATAAAGGAGGCGCCATTCCAGCGGTACGAGGCAATGGTGTCGGGCTGATACAGACCATAAACTCCGGGGGCGTATTGCAGATTGGCAACACCGTCTTTGTTGGTGAAATCGAGGCGGTACTGGCTCCAGTCCTTCAGCCCCAGTGCCTTGATCTCCACTGTGTTGGTTTCGAGGTCGAGAATGCCGATGGCATTGTTTTCCTGCAGCGATACCCAGGCGGCTTTGCCGTCGTCGGCCACGCTGATGTACTCAGGTTCCAGATCCTGAGCCACAGTGGTGCCATCGGGGCTGGCAAACTTCACCCCGGCCGCGGTCAGCAGGGCACGGCGCTCGGCCTCGGTATCATAGGCATCGGCCTTGATAAGCTTGCTGGAAAAGCGGATATCGTCATTGAAGTTGATGCTGTCAGCATAGTCGGATGGCTGACCATTTTCAAAGCCAATCAAACTGATAGAGCCTTCGGGGTCGGCCAGATAATCGCTATCTGGCTCGCCTTCGTTGGCAACCAGCACCTTGCTGCCATCGGGGGTGAAGGTCAGCATGTCGGGCAGGGCGCCCACGGCCACGGCTTTAACAAAGGTGGCGGCACCATTGCTGTCGAGCTGATAAAAAAGCACCGCACCTGTGGCGGTCTTCACGGCGTTTTCCACTGCAATTGCCAACCAGTCACCGTGGATGGCAATGGAGTTGGCCACCCCCAGCGCCAGTTCCATATCGCTGTTATCGCTCGCTTTTACGCTAACGGCAGCCGGGAAGGTCATGGGCGCCGAACTCAGGCTGTTGTCGCTGACTGGCGTCGCTACTGCGGCGGTAGGCAGGCCCGCCAGCTTGATAATTTCAATTTGGTTACTGGCGGCATTAATGGCAAACACGCTGGCCGAGCTTTTGTGAAACTGCACAATTTCGGCGGCAGACTTGCCGTAAATGCCACTGGCGAAGCGGCCAACTACCTGAATTTCCAGCTCGCGCAGCGCATCTTTACCTGGCTGACCTGCCTGTCCGGCCGCGCCGGGTGTCCCCTGTTCGCCCTGGGCGCCATTGTCACCGTCCGATGAACAGCCCGCCAGCAGCGCGGTAAGCGTCAGCGCCAAAATCCCCTGTTTGAATGTCATCCCTCTTCCCCTGCAAAGTGTGTGTTAAATGGCAAGATGAAACCCACTTTGGATGACAGGGGGATGACGTTTGTGTGTCAGCTGGATGAATTGTCAGTCGTTTTGCGGACGACCCAGCAACCAGCTCAGGCCGTGAATGGCGCTGGTGGGGAAGGCAATGCTGTGGTCGGCTTCAGGTATTTCGAGGTACTTAATCTCGAGCTGACGCGCCGGCAGGGCGCTGAACCTTGCCTTCAGTTTGCGGGCGCCCGCTACCATGTCATGACGCTGAGCTGGCGGCAGTTCGGCGCTGCCCACTGCGATAAATACCCTGCCTGGCCGCAGCGGTTTGCTGTCGGCAATGGGCGCCACAGTGCTTTTCAGCACAGCCTCGTTATCGAACCACACCGATGGGCTGCCGAGGATGTAATCATCGAAGAGTTCCGGGCGCGCCTGGATGAGCCAGCCACCAAAGAGCCCGCCGAGGGAGTTGCCGATAAAAATGCGTCTGGGTGTCTGCGTGGCGCCTGCGCCTTGACCTGCTGGCACAAAACGACGGGCAATCTCATCAAACAGTACCTGCTCGATAAAGTCGGCATGGGCCGCCGCGCCGCCAGTGGCAAGCTTCCAGTCGTTACTACGGGTCGGCGTATAGTCGCGAACCCGGCTTGTCTGGCCTTTATCGCCCAGGGCGTATCCTATGCCGATAACCAGTGCGTCCTCCATGGCGCCGCTGTTTACCGGAAAGCGCATGGCCCCTGTAACTATCGGGAAGGCGTAGGGGGCATCGAGCAGATACACCTGCGGCGCCGTGGCAAGTTTCGCGGTTGACTTGGGTAGCTGCACCGCAATCTGATAACGCCGCTGGCTGAGTGGATCCTCTAGTTCAAACACCGCAGAGCGGGGCAGGGTAAACCCCGCGACGCCTGCGCTGGGCTCAGTGGTGCCTGCTACGGCACTGCCGACAGTGGCGACGTTCACTATGCCCAGCAGCAGGCATGCACAAGGGAGCGAAAAGCTCAGGGTCATCAAAGCATTCCTTGCATTGAGTCGGCGACAGTTGCGCACTGGCGAAATAGTCGTCCGCAGGAAGAAGTCAGCCAGTCTGCCTTAATCTGCCCTGAGAAGAAACACGCCCATGCAGCTGGTGGCCATTAAGGCTGTTCGCTGTGCTTGTGGTGTTGGTTTGTCTTGGCCGCGGGTAAGTTTTTGAGAACACCCACAAAAGAAATGAGTCCTCTTTTGAGCGTAATGATTAAATAATACGCTGTTTTGTAAGCACTCATCCGATCTTCCAGCTAATCGGCGATTTTGTTAACGCTTTGTGTTGATCTTGTTTGTCATGTGATCAATAGTCATCGTTCGCTCGATTTTTGAGCACAGCATTGCATTCAAACGAAGGAATGACATCACAGGATTTCGGGGGAGAAAAATGATTCGGAAATCTCTTATTGCATTGTCGGTAGCCACTGGTGCCTGCATCGGTTTGCCAGCGCTGGCAGCAGACCAGCCTGAGCTGCATCAGCAAGGTGGCTTTGATATGGCTATTGCCGATGAGCACAAGCTTATCTCTATGTTAAAGCAGTCGGGCAAAATTGCTCAGAACGCGACATTAAACGAGGCCGAACAGGCCCTGGCCAACTACCTGCGCGAGCGTCAGGAACAGGAGCGCGTTCGCGCTGGTTCTGTTTCAGATGAGGCCATCAAGCAGTTTGGTTTAGGCAGCAAAAACCACTTCGGTGGCGCCCTGCAAAATGGCGGCGGCAACAAGCTGGGGATTGGCAAGCACAACAAGCCTGCGCCCATGATGCTGGAAAACTATGAAGGTGAGCAGCGCACAGCGAAAATCCTGGCCATTTTGATGGAGTTTCCGGATTTTCCCCACAACAGTATTCAGCCCGGTGAAACCGGCATGTACTACGAAGACTACACGCCTGCGCATTACAGCTCGCTGATGTTTGGTCAAAGTGGCTGGACCGGCCCTGCCGGGCAGAACTTTGTCTCCATGAAGCAATACTACGAAGCACAGTCGGGCAACAGCTATTCAGTTGAAGGCCAGGTTGCCGGTTGGTACATGGCGCAGCACAACGCCGCTTATTATGGTGGTAACCCTTCCGGCAATATCCGTGCGCTGGTGCGTGAAGCCCTGGCTGCCGCGGCTGCCGATCCCAGTGTGGATATGTCGCAGTTCGATATCGAAGACAGATACGATCTCGATGGTGATGGCAATGTGTGGGAACCCGATGGGCTGGTGGATCACGTGATGATCATCCACTCCAGCGTGGGTGAAGAAGCCGGTGGTGGTCAGTTGGGTGAAGATGCCATTTGGTCGCACCGCTGGAACCTCGGCAGCGTGTTCGGCATTCCCGGTACCTCAACCCCAGTTCCTTATTGGGGCGGCGTTATGGGCGCGTTCGATTACACCGTGCAGCCAGCCGATGGCGCCGTGGGCGTATTTGCCCACGAATACGGCCACGATTTGGGCCTGCCTGATGAATACGATACCCAGTACACAGGTCGCGGCGAGCCCGTATCTTCCTGGTCCATCATGTCCAGCGGCAGCTGGGCCGGTGTGCTTGGCGGTACTGAGCCAACCGGTTTCAGCGCCTGGGCCAAAGAGTTCCTGTCGAACAGATGGGGCCTGAACTGGCTGTCTGGCAGCACCATTCATTTCAATGACATTCCTGCCGATGGCATCACTGGCCTGTTGGATCAGGCGGTGTCCAAGGGCACCAACAACGATGCCATTCGCATCGACTTGCCCGAAAAAGAAAACATCATTGTGACCCCCACCAGCGGCGAGTACGCTTACCATGGTGGTTCAGGTAACAACCTGCGTAATCAGATGTTTATGCCTCTGGATTTGAGCAGCGCCAGCAGCGCCAGTGTCAGCTTCAAAGCCTGGTTTGATATCGAAGCCGACTGGGACTATGGCTACGTGATGGTTTACAACCCTGCCACTGGCACCTCTGAACCCGTCGCAGGTAACATCACCACCAACAGCAACCCCAATGGTCAGAACTTTGGCAATGGCATCACAGGTCAGTCCGGTGGCTGGGTGGATGCCAGCTTCGACCTGTCGGCCTATGCCGGAAAGCAAGTGTACTTGCTGTTCTACTACTGGACCGATGGTTATGTCGCCAACCCAGGTCTGTACATCGACGATGTGCAGGTATCGGTTGATGGCAGCAGCAGCGCCGATGACGTGGAAGGCACTGGCCTGTTCACCCTCGCGGGCTTTACCAAGGACACAGGTAAGTTCTTCACGCCACACTACTATCTGGTTGAATGGCGTAACCATCAGGGCGTAGATAAGGGCCTCAAGCACATCAATGTGGCCGGTCAGTTGATGGAATTCAACGAAGGTCTGCTGGTGTGGTACGTTGACCCCTCCTTCGATAACAACTGGGTAGGCGTACACCCTGGTGACGGCTTCCTGGGGGTGGTTGATGCCGACCGTCATACCAACCTGTGGAACGGTGGAGACGTAGCCTCTACCCGTTATCAGATCCACGATGCCGCCTTCAGTATCGACAAGGCGACCAAGCTGGAATTGGATCTCAAGGCCTACGACCTGCATATGCGTGACAACTACACCAAGCGTAACCCTGTGTTTGATGACAGCACCTCCTTTATCAGTGCCGACATCCCAGACGCAGGCCGCAACGTGCCGAACTACGGCCTGAAAATCCGCGTAGTTAGCCAGAGTGACGACAAGTCTGTGGGTCAAATCCTGATCTACAAATAAGCCACTCGCTTTTCACTGAACGCAAAATGCCAGTCGGTTCGCCGACTGGCATTTTTGTCTGGCTGCGGTTTAACTGGAGAGTTATTTGCCGCCGAGCCTGTGGTTAGAGTGTGGTTCTGCTGCTCCTGCTCCTGTGGTAATGGCCGCGGCCTGATCTGGATCAGGGTAATTTATGGCTATTAGATTAATCTTTATGAGAATTGGCTTAAGTGAACATTCCCAAGCTTAGTGCAGCGCTAAAGGCCGTAAACAGGGGCATTGGACAAGCCAAAAGAGAAAAGGGCTAACAGGAACGATCAAAAAAGAACGAGCAAAGAGGCTGAAGCGATGCGAGACGATACCCTGAACCGTGTGCTGAAAACCGTGATGCTGACAGGCATCTCGCTGATCCTGCTCGGCATCTACCTGCATAATTTCAGCACTAGCATCGAAGCCATGGGGGTAAAGGGCATTATTATCAGCGCCATCTGTGTGGCGCTGGGCATGGCATTATCGCTACCCACCAAGATGTACCTCACCTTTATCTTTGTAAGGCGGGAAGAGGCCGCGAAGCGTGAAGCTATTGAGTGCGACTGAGTTAGCTTCTTAGGGAGGTACTGGGGGATGTCTCAGAGTGTCAGCGAATTGATAAACCTGGCCGTATCTTCAACTTCCTGCTCGGTGTAAATGGCAGTTTGGGTAACCAAGGCGTTGTGGTAGCGAATCATCCGTTGGATAACCTGGCGACTGCCAAAGTCCATTTTGAACTCGTAGCCTTCGTAGCCATTGATCAGGACAAAACTTTTGTCGAGTAATTTAGCCCCTTTTGCTGTTAACACGTGGGGATAGGCGTCGTCGATACTGAAATCAAGGTTTTGCATTACCCCCAGGCTGTAATCTGCAGCACCATGTCGAACGCCTTTCCACTCAACAGGCATGCCCTGAACTGTGTGCTGTTCCACTTTGGGTGGTTTGGGAAACGTGACGTTGATATTAACTGTATCCATGGAAACAATTTGCCAATTCACTACTGGTTTGTCGGGGGCCGCATAGTGCTTTTATATTGGTCATAACCCCCGTATGCCAGTGCGCCAACGAGCAAAATTTTCAAAAGTCCATTCATGGTTCTTATTTCCTATTGCATTAAAGCCAAATTGTAATTCGACGAGTGATTAATCCCACCAAAGGTATATTTCATCGCAGACATCGAAATAATCTTCCAACTGTTCCTGTGTCGAGTCGTTTTGCTGCAGGATGTCTGGGCAGAATGCGACAACGGATTTGGCAAGGGCTTTGGGATCGCTGGGAAAGTCGGCAAACTTAACCAGAGTAGAGTCAAAGCTGACCGACAATACCCGTACTACATCCCATTCTTTCAGCTTGGCAATAATTTCTTCGGTACTGAAACCCATATTGTTGGCGTTTGTTTTGCGGTAGTGCAAAACATCCCAAGGCTCACTACCCTTGATGATGGCAAAGCCGTTGCCGTAGGTATATGAGTGGTTGAAAAATAGCAGGTAACCCTTGCTCTCGCATTCTGTCATCAGGTCGCCGTAGTCAAAAGAAATGCGCTTGTGGGCCACAGAGGATTGCCAATCTGGATTGGACGACTGCAGAAAAATGCCTTCACAGGGACCTGCCGGGTCTTCGTAAGTGATGTCTTGATTGTGTACCTGAAGCAGGGGTTTTACGGCACTGTTGGTGAATCTTTTCAGCTTTAAGATCAGCTCACTATCAAAGCCCAAGCTGTCAATCAGTACTGTTTCTTCCTCTGTTAGCTTAATTCGCTCACGACGTCGCGCCTCGGCCTCCGTCTTGGCTCTTTCGGCTTCCTCTCTGGCTTTAGCGGCTTTGTTTGCCATTGCCTTTTGGTGTTTTTTTTCCAATTCGTCCGTAGCTGAAGACTTAAACACCTTGGCGATTGTAGTCAATAGCATATAAATAGCAGCTACTACTATCAACGAAGTACTATAAACGACGAATTTATTCATGTTTCAGTTCCTTGAAACGACTCTCAATATGGCCGAAGTCTGTGCGGTAAGCGAATGGATAAATGTGAATTGTCTGAGAGTGTAACGGCTTTTATAAATTTACTTCAATGCCTGGCAGGTAGTGTTTAAAAAATAATGGTACTCCGAGCGCCCAATGGGTATTTATCTCTCGCTCGTTCGGTAATTCGCTTGTTCGGTACTTGTTTGGTACATAGTTACTTAAGTTGCATCTGAAGATGATATGCCATGAATATATTGAAAGCTCTAAAATCCATTGGATGGCCCCCCGCTAACATTGAGTTTGGGTCGAGGCCAAAAAAGTGCATGTTATGGTTGTCCTGTCATTTCTGAAAATGATCGCATGACCGGTTCTCCTTCTCGCTGGGATCAGTATCAATGTATCGACAATACGCGCCCTGAATGCTTGTTGTATATCCACTCGGCTCGGCTGGCATCTATTGCTCTGTAAAAACCATACCGACGACGAGACTCGGAGTGACGGGTCACTTTAAGGTCCAGAATTAACAGCTTTTGGGCTTTGGCATGCATATACTGACGGCAGGTTTGGGTCAGGTAGCCATCTTCTTTATTGCAAGTAGGTTCTTCCTTCCCGATAGAAGCACGGTTTTCGAACTCTATACAGGCCTCTGTAAAAGGCGTGGCGATAGCGCCTGAATTGTCGGGGGTACAGATGCCAGAGGCTTCCCAGGCCCGCATCAAATGGCTTATCACCGATGCCAGCGTGTAAAAGTGAGTCGCCTTTTCCTGCAGGAAAATCGAAGGTGAGGTGAGCTCGTGATAACTTAAATCGCTGTAAGGCGACATGGTTAAACCATCGTAGAGTTCAAAACCGTTGTGGTTCGGCATAGGTAACCTCGGCGGCATCGGTTTGTCTATAAGGGCTGTTTGCTGGTCATCATCTTTGTGTTGCTTGTTCGTCTGCTCAATCTCCCATGGCTGCACCCGGTATAATTGGGTGATCAGTTGCCGGTTTTCTACAGTGAGCCGTCGATATTCAATTGGCCAGTCGGTAACACTGCCAAGGTTGATTTCATTTACCTGGGGCCGGGGCATCTTATGATCTGTCATCAGGTATTCGAGCGACTCATCTGGTAGCTCTTCACCATGGGCATTTTGCAAAATAAGGGTCGCAGTTTTTGCCAGGTAATCCATATTGGCATCTTGCTCTGGGGTGGCCTGATTAACAAAACCAAAGTGAGTATGAGCGGAGAAATAGGCTAAAATTTCGGGGCGCTCCAGCTCTTTAAGCAGCGGCTTGCTGGTGTCTTGCAGAGCTTTCAATGGGTGATGGCCCATAATTAAAAACTTATCGCCGGGATGATCATTGAGAATTTGGGTTAACGCCGACAGTTGCTTTCGGCGCACCTGTCCGTTAAGTCCGGGATTAACCCCTGGTAAAAAAGGTATAGCACCAACTAGATTGCTGGGTGTTCCTTCGTAGTCGGTGGTATCCAGCAGGATCATTCGCAATTGTTGACCGCCGGCCAGTTCACCCAGCCAGTATTCCTGCAGTATCCAGGACCGCCATGGCTTTTCTTCATCCAGCTCTATGTGAAGTCGTTGCAACCGATAGCCTTTAATACCGGTAAATTCGCAGGACTCTGTGCCTGAACAACCGAGCCGCGATCCTGAATAAAGTTGAGGCTGCTGCTGCAGTAAATGGACGTATTCTTCCAGAAAGCGATTCTTGGTCATGTGGGCATTGGTATCGGCGTCGGCATTGGGATCAAAGCTTCCCTGACAACCTCTCGCCCAAGCCTCTTCCACACTCCAGGCGGTGCCTTGCCACCAGGTCCCGGCGGTAACACCATAGTTAAAAAAATCATGATTCCCAGGGGCCATTACCAGGCCGTCTATTTCAGGGGCGGGTTCTTGCGCCTGGCCCAAATAAGGGGCGACGCTGTGGCGTGGTAAAAAGCCAAACTGGCCGACAAACCTTTCCCATTCTTGTCTGCAAGCGATGTTAAGGGCATCACCAAGGTGCACCATCAGCGGTGTGCGAGCCTGCGCGGTTTCCCTTTGCAGGATTTCCGAAAGCACCTGCGGGGCAAAAAGATCGAGTGCGGGAGGCCTTATGGCCACCGGCGAAACCATGTCGGCAAATGAATTGCGCAGAATATAGGGGTCGGTCAGAACATTATTGATTTGGTTGTCAGCGATCAGGGTGACAGGTATCAGGCTGGAACCCGTCACCTCACTTTGTAGCACCGTGTGTTGTGGCATCTGGTGCTTGGCGAGGTCTTTATCCGTCAGTGTGGAGCAGCCAACGATAAGCACAGTGCTTATTGCCAAGATAGAGGCTGAGACTTTACCTGGATACATGTTTATATAATCCCTTATCTGATAGACGTTTGTATTTACATCCGCAGCTTAGTTGAGGGCAGATGTGTACATCCTTTCCTGCGTTTTCCCTGATAGAAAGCTCAGGGGATAGTCTATTTTTAATACAGATCGCGAGAGTTGTAATCAACATGTTTTTAACAAATCGGGTTTAACCTCCGCCGCAATTGCATATCGGGCGATGTGTTTTATCGTCTACCAGGGCCTGAAGGCGCAATACTTGGGGCTTACTCAGTGGCTGACTATCAAGAGGCAGCCGTTCACGAGAGTCGGGACAGGCATAACACGCTACTTGATATTGGCTCCTGAGTCTTCCTTTCGTCGCCTCGTGTCCTCAGTCGGGCAAGTTGTATACAGGCGTATTTGGTACCAACGACTGTTGGCATCGCAAACATCAACAGGGCGTTTTATGGCGGCAGCTGTATCGGGTACAGTGCTATCAGGTAAAGTGGCTTTGGCTGCGCGCTTTAGCAGAGCCTTCAGTAGAGCTTATAAGCTCTGCAGTCGCAGCCAATGGCCGCTGGGCTGAGATAGTCAGCAGCGCTTCAGTTTCGGAGAACCTATGCAACTTAACGATGCCCTGGCGGCGCAGATTGTCAGCCGGGCGATGAAAATCCTGTCGTTTTCGGTCAACGTGATGAACGAGCACGGGCTGATTATTGCTTCCGGCAATCCACAACGGCTGCATCAACGCCACGAAGGGGCGGTGCTGGCGCTGGCTGAAAATCGGGTGGTGGAGATTAACGAGGCCACCGCACGGCAGCTCAAAGGGGTACGGCCGGGTATTAATCTGCCAATTGAGTATCAGGGCAAGCGCATTGGGGTTATCGGAATTTCGGGCGAGCCCGATGAGGTGCGCTCCTACGCTGAGCTGGTGCGGATGACCGCCGAGCTGATTTTGGAGCAGGCGGCGCTGACCGAGCAGCTGCAGTGGGATAAGCGCCACAAGGAGGAACTGGTGCTGCAGCTTATTCGCGGCGAGGGCAATGTGGATCAGTTGCAGCAGGCGGCGCGGTTTTTAGGGCTGGATTTGGCGCAGCCCCGCGTGGTGGCGGTGCTGGCGCTGGAAGAGGCGCAGCCGGCGCGGCTTAGGGAGCTGGTGCATGAGCTTGAAAACCCCGAGCGCGACAACCTGGTGGCCATTCATGGGCTGGATGAAATTGTGGTGCTTAAGCCTGCCAAAATCGTCGATGAGGTATGGCAGTCGGAGCAGGAGCGCGGGCGGGTAAAGCAGCTTTTGGCGCGTATTCCGCACTTTAAGGTACGGATTGCGGTGGGCGATTATTTTGCCGGAGTCGATGGGCTGGCGCGCTCGTACCAAACCGCTCGCGACACCCTGCGCCGGGGCATGCGTCAGGCACCGCGCAAGCAGGTGTACTTTTTTGAAGACTACCGGCTGCCGGTGCTGCTTGGTAGCCTCGCCGATTCGTGGCAGGCCGATGAGCTGCGCGCGCCGCTGAAACTCCTTACCCGTGCCGACACCAAGGGCGTGCTGGTTAAAACCCTGCGGCAGTATTTCGCCTTGAACTGTGATCTTAATCGCTGCGCCGAAGCCCTGTTTATCCACCCCAATACCCTGCGCTACCGCATCAGCCGTATCGAGCAGATAACTGGCTTGAATATCAATAACCTGGATGACAAATTGCTGCTATACCTCGGGCTGAATCTTGAAGAGTGATTTATTTGAATAAACAAAATTAAGGTCGAAATTAGCGCTGATATTTGGATGGTTTAACAAAGCTTTCTTACTGCCAATCATCATAATGGCCACTAATTACACATAATAAAGGTGTCTGTCATGACTTCGGTAACCGCCCTTGGCGCCATTGCAGCCTTATCCATCGCTATCTTTCTTATCCTCAAAAAGGTGCCCCCCGCCTACGGCATGATAGTCGGTGCCCTTGCAGGCGGCCTGATTGGCGGAGCCGACCTTACCCAAACCGTGGCGTTGATGATTGGCGGTGCCCAGGGCATTACCACCGCGGTAATGCGGATTCTGGCGGCCGGTGTGCTCGCAGGTGTGCTGATTGAATCCGGTGCGGCCACCACCATTGCCGAAACCATAGTGAAAAAGATAGGCGAAACCCGCGCGCTGCTGGCGCTGGCATTGGCCACCATGATTTTGACCGCCGTGGGCGTGTTTGTGGATGTGGCGGTAATTACAGTAGCGCCAATTGCGCTTGCCATTGCCCGGCGTGCCGACCTTTCCAATGCGGCGATTCTGCTAGCCATGATTGGCGGCGGTAAAGCGGGTAACGTGATGTCGCCCAACCCCAATGCCATTGCGGCGGCCGATGCCTTTAACCTGCCGCTGACCTCGGTAATGGCAGCTGGCATTATCCCTGGCATCTTTGGTCTGGTGATGGCCTACTGGATTGCCAAGCGCTTGAATAACAAGGGCAGCAAGGTTGCCGCCGAAGAAGTGGTGAGCGTGGATGAAAGCAATCTGCCACGCTTCCTCGCCGCTATCAGTGCGCCGCTGGTGGCCATTTTGCTGCTGGCACTGCGCCCCATTGCCGGCATTGTGGTTGACCCGCTGATCGCACTGCCGCTGGGCGGTTTGGTGGGCGCGCTGATGATGGGTAAATTCTCCAAGGTGAACCAGTATGCGGTGTCGGGCCTTGCCCGCATGGCACCGGTGGCCATTATGCTGCTGGGTACAGGTACCCTTGCGGGCATCATCGCTAACTCGGGCCTCAAGGATGTGCTAATCAGCAGCCTGAGTGCCTCTGGTTTGCCATCTTACCTGCTTGCGCCTATCTCGGGTGCGCTGATGTCGCTGGCGACGGCCTCAACCACAGCCGGTACCGTGGTGGCCTCTAACGTCTTCAGCTCGACCCTGATTGAACTGGGCGTAAGCGGCCTTGCGGGTGCGGCCATGATCCACGCCGGTGCCACTGTATTTGACCATATGCCACACGGCTCCTTCTTCCATGCCACCGGCGGCAGCGTGCACATGGGTGTGGGCGAGCGCCTAAAGCTGCTGCCATACGAAACCGCTGTCGGCCTGACCATTGCCACTGTTTCTACCCTGATGTTTGGTGTATTCGGCCTCGCCTAAGGATTTGATATGAAAATTGTAATTGCCCCTGATTCATTCAAGGAAAGCCTGAGCGCCATGGAAGTGGCCGATATGATAGAGGCCGGTTTCAAGCAGGTAATGCCCGATGCCAGTTACGTGAAACTGCCGATGGCCGATGGCGGCGAAGGCACGGTGCAATCTCTGGTGGACGCCACCGGCGGCGCCATAGTGCCGGTCGAGGTGACAGCGCCGCTGGGGAATAAAATAGAAGGCTTTTTGGGGCTGCTCGGCTCTGATTCTTGTTCGGATGATGGCGCTGATAAGCAAGGCCGCGCTGCAACAGGCAAACGTGCCGTTATCGAGATGGCGGCGGCATCGGGTATTCATCTGGTGGCGCCCGAGCAGCGAAATCCGCTGCTGACGTCAAGCTTTGGCACCGGCGAGCTGATTTTGGCGGCGCTGGAGCGGGGCGTGACTCACCTGATTTTGGGGATTGGCGGCAGCGCCACCAATGACGGCGGAGCAGGCATGATAACTGCCCTTGGCGGCAAACTGCTGAAAGCCGATGGCAGCCCGATAGCCCTTGGCGGCGGCGGTCTGGCCGAGCTTTGCAAAATAGATTTATCCGGCCTCGACCCACGTTTGGCGGGGCTGACCATCGAAGTGGCCTGCGATGTGAATAATCCACTGTGCGGCCCCAAAGGTGCCTCGGCGGTGTTTGGCCCGCAAAAGGGCGCCACACCTGAGATGGTGGCCACGCTCGATGCCAACCTTGCCCGCTATGCCGACTTTATCGAAAGCACCCTTGGCAAGTCAGTCAAAGACATCCCCGGCGCGGGGGCGGCCGGTGGCATGGGCGCGGCGCTGGTGGGTTTACTTGGCGCCGAGCTTAAGCCCGGCATCCAGATTGTGATTGAAGCGCTGAACCTTGCTGATGCTGTGGCCGATGCCGATTTGGTTGTTACCGGTGAGGGCCGTATCGACAGCCAGACTATTCATGGCAAAACCCCCATCGGCGTGGCCCGCTTCGCCAAGCAGTTTGGCAAGCCGGTGATTGGCATAGCAGGTTGCCTTACCGACGACTGCGGCGTGGTACACGACCACGGCATAGATGCCGTATTTGCCGTGGTAAACCGCGCCATGGCACTGCCGGAGGCGCTTGCCACTGCCCGCACCAACCTTGAGCTGACTGCCCGCAACGTTGCTGCGCTGTACCGCTTACCACGCTGAGCAAGAATGACAAAAGGCCGAAGCAGATGCTTCGGCCTTTTTTTTGGGTTGGTAGACGCTTAAACCTTCGCTGCTACAAGCCAAGCCACTCTTTAAGCTATCGGAGATGTGCTCAAGCCGGTAAGACTTCAGCCGATTCGTTGTCGAGTATGGCCAGCACGCTGTCAAAGCCTTGCTCCGCAGGCCAGCCCAGAAAAGATCCGGCTGTCCTGTAACTTCTTGGCTGTCCGGTTTTTTGGTCGTTGATGGAAGCTTCAATGCTTGGTCGAGGTTGTGCGAAGCATTTAAAAGGTATGGCTGTCCTTTTAATTCACTCCGACCCCTTTATCTCGGTTTTTTAAGTCTTGGTCGATTTCATTTTTAACTGGGACTGCTCATATTCTGCGAGGGCATTGTTTACATGGCGCACCGAGGCTATCACCACACCATCCCGCAGCATATAAAAACCCGTGCCGAAGAAGAACAGGCCAATCAACATTAAGCTGACATTGAAGCTAGTGGTGAGGGTGTAAATTGCAGCGACGAGTAGTGGAATGCCTGCCAACGCAATCAGTGCCCCGAAGATCAGATTGTACCAACCGGCACATCTATCAAATCGGCTCAGCTGCGCACGATAGCTGGGGGAGGCGAGGTTGCTGATATCCGGCGAGGTTTTTATCACATTGAGCACGTGTCGGAACTGCACCTGCCCCGCCATACGCTCCTTTAGCACCAATGCCGCATTCAGCAGTGGCGTACTCAACCTCACACCATGGACTATGCGGAAATGCTCCAGATTGCTTTCATCTATCAGGTGGCTTTTCAACTCATCGGACAGATGCGGATCGGCCAACGCGGCAGAAATCGCGCCACTTCTCAGCTTCTTGCTGGAGTCATAAAAGGTAAATGCCTTTTCGTAATTAAACAGTAAGTAGAAAACAAACACACCAGCCAGTAGCGAGAAGCTGCCCTCGCTTAGTAGCTTTACCACTAAATCCATTGACATTTAGAGTTCCTACCTTTAAATATCTATATAAATTAGATAAATAGGCTGTGTTCACCAATGCTGTATGCAAAAGGAATATCTTTCATTTGTGCGAGTCTAAAGTATCCCTTGGTTTGGTATAACATACTTGCAAAATCAAATTTAGCCATAGGATCTTGCTTGCAACTCTGCTTAAATACAATAAAAACATTTATAGTGTATAGGGCGCAGAACGCCGTTAATACGTTTTTCAGAGAAGCATTCTTATAGTGTTGTATTCTGCCATGCTTAACGTCATTGTGCTCCCGCCACCAAGTGGTGTTATCGGCATTATGTAATTCAGCCCATGGACTAAAATACACCGAGCAGCCTTTTAAAGAAACTTTTTTGTCAATTAGCTCTGGGCACCATTTTTTAATAGCTCTTGAATAGTCATTTATGTTATTGACATCACACGCCCCTAATAAGTTACACAAATATTTAAGGGCAACATCTACTTCGGAGCATATCGAAAGATACAGCCTAGTTAACTCTACTGAATATGTTTGGAAGTTATCCTCACATATTTCTATGTATCTAGATAAGTTTTCAATGTCTGTCTCGAAAGACTGATAGTAACTTATTAAGTTATTAATACTCATAAGGGTTTTTTATTATGTGCTAATTTTTTTGTTGAAGTCAAACTATGAGAATTAGTGTAAACAAGCATCAAAGGGTGCAGAGGGCTACTTCAAAGCCTAGCTGAGGGTATGCGAAACATTAAAAAGTTTTGCTGTCCGCTGTCTTTACTTTTTAATTCATCCCGACCATTTTATCATTTCCTTGAATTTTAAAGACTTTGATTTATAAATGCCATTAACAAAAATCCTTTTAGAGCAAGATCTGATATGTTTGAATCCTTAAGAATATTTTCAATTAAATCTCTGCAATGTTCATTCTTTAATTTAAGTTTTCCTATTGCCAAGGCTGCGCCGAATTCCAATGCGGCATGTCCAAATGGATGCATATTCCTAGAGAATACTTTGAAGAGAAACTCTTTCATTAGCTCGCTGAGATGTTGATCAGATGAGTAATCCAATTCTGAAGGTAAGCTCGCTCGCAAAATAGAAGCCTGTAAGATCGGATCATTGAACCTGAGGAAATTTTCAGGTGATATTACAACTGATTGGTAGCTTGTTGGTCGCAAGCACTTATCGTCATCTTTGTGCTCTCTTGCTGTTTGTAATGCAGAAGTAATGGCCATGAGGGTTTCACACTGGCTCAACTCGTCAATTCTACTATCAAAAATCCCATTAAAAAATACAAATCCTTCTGTGATTTTTAATTGTTCACTCTTAGTATTTGGGAGTAAGCTATTTTTTGAATTTGAAATAACTTCTGTCATAGCATCAAAATATAAACTTGCATCATCATACGAAAGGAATTCTAGAGGACATTCACTCATATTTTCGGCCGTTGACGCAAGCTGCATCAATTCACTCCAGGAATTCTTAACATTATCAGGTCCTAACGGTAGTACTTTCCAAGTTGAGAAGTTGTAGGAACGAGATGTTGCATTGCGAACAAGAAACTGTTCAAGTCTTGCCCAAGACTCCATACTTTGCGGTAAACCGACCCCAATTAAAAAATGCCTTGGTATAGTGCTTTCTTCGTATTCTCTAAGATCTCTGCTTATTTGCCTCAATGTACCACCATCACCGGAAAATGCAGACACAACAATAATTCCTGTACTTTCCTCAAGGCTTTTTTTACTTATATCTTGCCATTTTACTATAGATGTCTTGGTGCTTTTATCTTTTGAATTTTTAATGAAGTCATATGTTAATTCTGCAAGCTGCTCTGATGCGCCGTCATCGCTGTAAACAACGGTGTTAATTTTTGATGATAATGACCAACTTAATTCATCTTGCAACCATTTTAAGAATTTTTTGCTGCCATAAAGACCTTCTGGCTTAAGACTCAAAAGAGGATTTTTTCCAATGGCTTCAATTCTTTTGTTAATTTCATTTATGCCGGATACACCAAAATCTTTTAGAATATCTAACAGACAAGTTGGGCGATGTGGGACACCAATGGTAATTGCTTTTGCGGGTTTTGCCTTATAAGAAAAGTGCTCACCAACTAATTCTATGTCAGTTTCACTTCCATCTATTTTACTTAAATCTTTTAATAATCTTGTAGAAGAAAGGTCTATAAGAACTTTACAGTAATCATCCCTCTGCGTAAGATCAATTAGTGTAATAATTTTATCTTTATTGAAACCTCTTTCAGTCAATGCTTTAGCCATATTTCCAGATGTTGAAGCAGATATTATAATTAAGTATTCTCCATCCGGTGGGTTTAGCCTCTCAAAATAAGAGTAAGAATGAAAGCTCTCTATGTTTGCGCTACATCTTGCAATTGATACTGCTTCTTTTACAATTGGGTAAACACCCATGGTATCTATATAAACGGTTTCAATTTTGGACCAGTTTATTTCTTCAACTAAAACATTTAAACCTCTCCCTATAAACTGCAATTCAGTTTCAGTTCTTGCAATATCTCTTGACTGAATAAACAACTTAGTCGTTCGGCCTGAAGGGTGCTTAAATGTGTGACCTGCGGGAGCCACATGTATTACATCATTGATGTCGATAAGATGCTTAATTCCATCTTTGAAAAATCTCTTAATATCCTCAACGGAAAGAATTTTTGAGTTATTAGAATTATTATCACAACCCATTATATTAAATCCATTAGTACATATTTCAATAAAAAATATTGACTTTGTATATCTAATGTTATTAATTGAGAGGCGATTGTAAAAATTGTCTCTTAGGTCGCTATCACTCCAGTAATTATTGCACTCTTCTATTTTGTCATTGTTGCAATATATAACTATACCATCTGGCAGTGAACCACAGCTTTTAAGCGATACTTCTAATGCTGAATAAAATCTGCTGGAGTCATTGCAGGACTTGCCTCCCATATATACACATAAGAAGTCATATTTTTGATTTTCAATGTTTTTCGAGGTATTAAAGTAAACTACGTTGTCCACTGTCTTTCCTTAAAGGAACAATAATTGATACCACAGTTCCTGATACTTGTGATAAACTTTTTGTGTCCCAGTTTTTAAAATCCATTAAATATTCATTTTTAACCTTGAATTTCACATCTGGAGAAGATTCGCTCTCCCAAAATCCATGGTTATTCCTATCGAAGCAATTAAACAAACATTGATTTCCGGATCTTATTCTTATCAGTCCGCCAACTTTACTTAGTTGTGTTAAAATTGTAGGGTAACCATTTCCAGAGCCACTTTCTGTCTTTGTAGAGAAGTTTTTTTCTATGCATTTAAGTAATAATTCTCTTTCAAAACTCGATTTAATATTTCCACCAAATGCTCTTCCTACTAAACCAGGTCCAGTATCGAAGAAACTTACTTGCATGCAACGCAAGGACTTCTTTGAACCATCTTCGGAGATAACCAAGTTATCATCCCAATATTGCTGAAGTTTGGGATGTCCAGCGAAATCACTTTCGTACATTTCACTCAACATATCATTCCATGAGAAAATAATACCTTCAGCATGCTCTATGTATTGGAATCCGTTTGCATCACGGCAAGCGTGCTCTTGTGTATTTTTAAATAATTCACAAGCAAAGATTCCAAATGCATCAATTAAATCTCCATCTAGCTTACTGAACTCTTGTTTGTTAATTTGCTTAAAAATAGAAATCATAGTTTGCTTCATAAGCGAACTATTTCTGACGCAACTGCTATTTTTACTGGTAAATAGAGGTGATAGATACTGTCGTTCGGCTCCACTTATACAATTTAAGTCAATAGATCTTCCACGTATAATCTCTGTATAGTTTTGACTGTCAGTGGCAATCATTTTACTTTTTGCTGGCAACAGTGCATTGCGTCTGTTGATTATATGACTGTCAATGCTTACAGCTTTATTTAGTCTTATGGAAACTAGACCAGGTGCATATCCACATAAATCATTTAGAGCAATATCTGGATGTGGAGCGTTTCTTACTATTAGAGTTTTGTCTTTGGACTTGCGTGAAACTGTAACCATTGCTTGTAGCCTAGCGGCATCTCTCAAAGCACCATGCCTTTTTGATATGGAGTGAAATGCAAGTTCAACCACTTTTAATTCGTTAGCTTTTTTAATTATTGCTTCAGTATCACTTAGGGATTCAAAAGCAAACTCATTCAGCTGTTCCATTTACGAGCCCTGTGTATTTCTTTATTAAAGCGACCTTGTGGAAATCAAGTATCGCAAATCATAAACCTACAAGATTTTTGGTTATAGAATCAAGTTTGGTTAGGTTAAAGGGGTCGGAGTTAATTAAACCCAATCATCGGCGACCAGACAGACTAAGCAAAACAAGGTCACCTACGATTTTTCCCAAAAGACGTCGAAAAGTGCGAACACCCACAACTCTTTCCCTTAACACTACACCCGAAGGCTTCACTTCTATTCCTCCGCGTGGCGGCCAGAGGCCTTATGCCTTGCTTCCTGCAAGGCACCCTTCGGGCCAGCTATCGCTGTTAATAACTGTTCCTGACAGTTATTTGCGGGAAACGCTAGTAAGATGAAACTGTTCATCTTACTGTCAGATGACACGCTTATTCTCCGCGTGGCGGCCAGAGGCCTTCGGGAAACGCTAGTAAGATGAAACTGTTCATCTTACTGTCAGATGACACGCTTATTCCCCTTCGGTGCCGCTGAGGGTGTTGGGATTGGGCGCGTAGCCGAGACAGGATGTCGAGGCTGGTTCGGTCGAACAGGGATGTGAGTCCGAACCAGTAGCTAGAGCAATCCCATAAACCCGAAGGGCTTTCGGCACCGTCAGGGGCGTCCTTTGGGTTGCAAGGGGCTTTGGACGCGCAAAGCCCCTTGCCCGGAGGCGGGCTGGAAGGCCGCGCTTTACCGTCGCTTGCAAAGCGACAAACCCGCAGGGTTCGCCAAGCGCAGCTTGGCATCTAAAACCAAGCCGCAGGCAGGTCGGCCTACCCGCTTTCAGCCACGCTACCGCCCCATACTCTCGGGCGTATCTCTCCCAGTGCTAACCCAACCAAATTAACACGCAAAACAGCACAGAAACTGTGAACAACACAGGCGGAACCTCTGAGCCAACAGAGGAAGGGAAGTTATCGAACAAAGGAAAGGAGACTCACATCAGCACTCCTTGCCACCGGTACTTCCCATCAATCGAAAACGAAAGACAGGTGTACTCCACGTCATCCCTGCGATTACGGCCTGATTTAGCCGCCGCTTAAGTATTGTTTTTAAAGCATTCTTTATACAAAAGTTGCACCAGCGTACGATAAAAAATCTACCGCAGCAATAGTTACAAAGGATAAGGAACGGCCTGCTGCCACAGACACAAAATCCAAAAAGAGATACTGACAATAAACGCGAAAACAGCCATTTATACCAAAGCTAAAAGGGGGGGCCTGGAAACAGAGAGCGGGGAAACAGAGAGCGGGAAACAGACAGGGAATAAACTGGTGGCAACCCAACCTAAGGCTAAAGCGCAAACGCCAAAATGAAAAAGGGCCCGGTACGAATACCAGGCCCTTTTCAAACAGTATGTTAATCCCGAAGGATTAGTTCATGCCGTACTTTTTCAGCTTCTTGCGCAGGGTGCCACGGTTGATACCCAGCATGTTGGCTGCGCGGGTTTGGTTACCGCGGGTGTGTTGCATGATGATATCAAGCAGAGGGGCTTCAACTTCGCAAAGCACCATTTCGTAGACTTCCTGGGCTTCCTGGCCATCCAGCTGGGCGAAGAAGTTGCTAACAGCGCGCTTAACGGCATCACGCAGCAGTTGCGGCTTGATGGTGCCGTTTGCGGTTTCGATTTTGCCTACGGTAAGCGGATGAGCTTCAGTGTGAGTTGTCTGATCAAACATTCGTATTCTGCTCTTTATTGATACTGTACTAATTCGTCGAAATAACGTTCCACGGCGGAACGTTGCTCGGCAGCGGTTTCCAGCGCATTAAACTGGGAACGGAAATCACGCTGCTCCTCCTGATCCAGGTACCAGCCCATATGCTTTCTGGCGAAACGGATCCCCTTGAATTCGCCATACAAGTCATACAGTTTGGAGAGATGTTCGAGCATCACGCGACGCTTTTCTTCATCTCCCACCGGTGCCAGTTGCTCCCCGGTATCAAGAAAATGCTGGATCTCTCTGAAAATCCAAGGCCGTCCCTGGGCTCCCCGTCCTATCATCAAGGCATCGGCACCGGTGTAATCAAGCACGAAACGCGCTTTCTCCGGACTGACGATGTCCCCATTGGCGACAACAGGAATCGAGACGCTCTGTTTGATGGCTCGGATGGTGTCGTACTCGGCGTTGCCTTTGTACATGCACTGCCTGGTGCGACCGTGAACGGCCAGCGAAGCGATGCCACAATCCTCTGCTATCCGGGCGATTTGAACACCATTCCTGTGTTCGGGCTCCCACCCTGTGCGAATCTTCAGCGTGACAGGAACTTCGACTGCGCCTACCACAGCCCTGAGGATTTGCTCCACCAGTTCGGGGTATTGCATCAGTGCAGAACCTGCCTGCTTTTTATTCACTTTTTTTGCCGGACAGCCCATGTTGATGTCGATGATCTGCGCGCCTTGCTCCACGTTGAAGCGGGCGGCCCAAGCCATCTGTTCGGGATCGGCACCGGCAATCTGCACTGAGCGGATGCCTTCCTCTCCCGAATGCGCCATGCGCTGTCGGCTTTTGTCTGTGTCCCAGAGTTCGGGATTGGCAGACAACATCTCTGACACAGCCATGGCGGCGCCATAACGTAGACAGAGATTTCTGAACGCTTGATCGGTGACACCTGCCATTGGTGCCACGATCAGCTGATTCGTCAGTTGATAGGGTCCAATCTGCATTTTCGCGTTTCACCTTGTGCGTCAAAGGGGCGCTATAGTACGCCTTTTTGCGAGGGAAAAAAAGGTCAATAAATGACCTGAGCGCAACTTTTTTGCTTGACTTTTACGGGGCGGGGTTTCCCGCCCCAATGCGGGTTGGCGCGCCTTTTACAGCGATTTGCGTACCCCTGTCAAGCGACTCCAGTCGTCTTTGTGGGCAGGTTCGTCCATGTCAAACCATTGGGCATAACAGGCACGGATTTCTTCGGCTTGCTCTTTAAGCAAACCGGACAATGCCAGCTTGCCACCGGGCTGAACCAGTGCCTGAATAAGCGGCGCCAATTCGCGCAGTGGACCGGCGAGGATGTTGGCAACCAGTACCTCGGCCTTGAGGCCTTCGGGCTGAGCTTCGGGCAGGTAGAGGGCGAGGCGATCGCTCACTTCATTGCGCTCGGCATTGGCCTTGGAGGCGTCGATGGCCTGGTAGTCGATATCGATACCAGTGGCGCGCACTGCGCCCAGCTTGAGGGCGGCCACGGCGAGGATGCCTGAGCCACAGCCAAAGTCGATGACTTCTTTACCGGCCAGATCCAGGCCGTCGAGCCACTCGAGGCACAGAGCCGTGGTGGGGTGGGTGCCGGTACCGAAGGCCAGACCCGGATCCAAAATCACGTTAACCGCATCTGGGTCGGGGATTTCGCGCCAGCTTGGGCACACCCACAGGCGCTTGCCAAACTGAATGGGGTGGAAGCTGTCCATCCACTCGCGGACCCAGTCTTTGTCTTCGATTTGCTCAATCTTGTGATGGAAGTCGGCGCCCAGATACGGCAGGCCTTTGAGCAGTTCAACCACAGGCGCCAAATCGAATGCGGCATCGAACAGGGCTACGACAACGGTGTCGTTCCACAGTGGGGTTTCGCCGAGCTTGGGTTCAAAAATGGGCTGGTCCTGACCATCTTCAAAGGTGATGGAAACGGAACCTTCGTCCATTAACAGTTCGCTTAGGGCTTCGGCGTGTTCGCTGCTGGTGTGCAGACGCAATTGGATCCAGGGCATGGCTCATCCTGTGGCAATTTGGCTAAAGGCCATATTCTACCCCAGCTGTGGCTGACTGGCATCTGGCAACTGTGATTGTGCAGGGATTTGCCCGAAAGGGTTGCCGATAAGGCGCATTGGCACCTTATCGGCAACAGCAGCTTGAGCGCAGCGACATTAAAAGCTCCGGTTTAGTTGGCGTTGATGAAATCATCCATCAGCAGCAGGTTGGCGGGCATGGCGGCGGGGTTATCCACGGCCAGTGCCGAGTATTTGCCAAGGGCGGCCAGACTCAGTGTTGGGGTTTCAATTGCCACGGCTTTGCTGCCGGTGGCGGTGACGCTGACCACATAATCCCCCGGTGCCACGCTGACCCAGCCGGTAGTCGCCTTGTAGGCCACATTGGTGAAGGCAGGCGTGGCGTTGTCGAGTACGCCATCGGCAGTGACATAAATGTCGACATTGCCCACCGCAGGATGAGCGTGGGTGAGGCGCAGCTGCGCTTCGGTGGCGACCCGTCGACGGCTGTCATCCAGCGGCAGGTACTCCAGCGGCACGTCGGGTGACTCGCTGGCCAGGGTGCCAACGGCAGCTACGGTCAGCATCTGGTTGGCGCTCAGGGTTAAGCTGCCGCTGATACCCACTACGCTGTTGTCACTGCTCAGCACTGTATCGACCTGATATTCACCTGCATCCAGGTTCAGATATCCACTGGCCTGGCCAAAGGCGGCACCACTGAGGGCATCCACCTTGCTGCCGTTGGCCAGAATATCCACCTGAGGCACATCGGCGGCGCTGTGGGCGACCCGGATGCTGGCCTGGGTGCGTTTGTCATTGAACACCAGGGTATCGGTACCATTATTGGCAAGCAGCACCACAGGGGAGGTAGTAACACCTGTGTTTGGCAGGGCGGCAATAAACCAATCCTGACCGGCGTCGAGCTGCGGCAGGTCAACATCATAAGCTACAGTCCCTGCGCCATCGCTGCCCTGGGGCAGTACCAATCTCACCTGATAACTGCCGGCGGCGGCTTCGATGGGGGGAGTGTACTGGCCGTAACTCAGGGTTGCGGCGCTGCTGCCAAGTTCGGCGCCCTGGGCGGTGAGATGGACATCGACCGTGGGCGCATCAGGGGCGGCGTGCACCACCTGCAAGCGGATATTGCCGCTGCTGATGGCCTGTTTGGGGTTGGCAATCACCAGCAGTCCCAAATCGTTGTCGCTGTTGTTGTCCTCCGTCACTTTGCCGTGGGCCAGCACTGTGTACTGGGTGTCACCGGCCAATGCTGCGCCGCTCAGTGACAGTACTTCGGCGGCGGAGCCATCGGGTAGCAGAGCATCGACCGCCAGGTCATAGCTGCCTTCTGCCACTTCGATAAAGCCGCTGCCCTGCAGGTAGTCGACCTTTTCCAACCCGGCAAACAGCGCGCCGTTGGCGTTGATGTTGACCATGGGGGCATCGGCACTGCCGTGGATAACCCGAATGTCGGCCATGGCGACCGGGGTTCCTGGTTCCTTGGTGGGATTATCATCGTCGTCCGAGCAGCCGATGATGAATGTCGCCGCCATTAGCGGTAAGATGATGCCAGTGATCCTTTTCATGTTATTTCCTCTTAGCTGATGATTGGCGTTATTAGCTACGAGTGATGGCATGAAACAGGATCACTTTTTGCTCACTTTTTACCTACTTAGAGGTATCTTTGGGGCGATCCTTTCTGGTTTTTCTGTTTTAAAGATCATTTAACGTCATGATTTATTGCGGTTAAATGGTATGACCTCTGTTTGTTTTTATGCCCTTGTTTGTGATCCGCTTCCAATAAATACCACGGTAGCGGTGAGATGCTTCACGCTTTGCTTTTGCCCGCCTCGCCACGTTTTTTTCAGCTGATATTGTGATGCTCTCGGTACTGTCGCCCGAGGCTTTTGGGCTGCGCCATGCAGCAAAAGCCCGGGAGATAACCGGGTTCGACGGCGGGCAATATCAGGCGTGGGCGGGCAAACAAGATGACGGCAAAAACACTGGCAGCGACGGGGCTCAAGGCGAGAGTCCTGACACAACACACATTGAACCCGAGGCAGGCAGGGCACCCCTGGTCGGCCCGGGCCGACAGACTGCAAAGCATCACCGGCCTGGCGCTGGGTGGTTTCTTATTGCTGCATATGCACTTTGAGTCGAGCATTCTGCTGGGCAAAGAGGTGTTTTATCAGGTGGTTCAGCTGCTGGAAGGCGGCATGTTCTCAAGCTCGGGTCACGGCTTTCCCTGGGTGACCAAGGCATTCTCGGTATTGATGCTGATTGTGGTGTGCCTGCATGCCGCGCTGGCGCTCAGACGCTTCCCAACTCAGCTTGGCCAGTGGCGCCAGTTGCGTGCCCACTTGGGCTCTATCGCCCACAAGGACACCCATGCCTGGTTTTGGCAGCTGGTGACCGGCTTTGTGCTGTTTTTCCTGGTGCCTGTGCACCTGTTCACCATGATTTTAAATCCAGAGATTGGCCCGCATCTGTCGGCCGAGCGGGTGTTTCATGACAACGCCTGGGTACTCTATGGCCTGCTGCTGCCTGCGGTGGTGGTGCACGCCATGATTGGCCTGTATCGGGTGTCGGTGAAATGGGGCTGGGTTCAAAACCGTAAACGCATGCGTCACACCATTAAGGGACTTATCGTCTACCTTTTATGTTTGGGGTCGGCAAGTTTGGTGGCTTACATGCTGATTGGTCAGGGATTATCTGTACCTGTCATGCCCTTTGTGCCCGGGCAGTAAGGCGTTTGGGCTCGACCTCCTGTGATGCCAGAGCGCAGCGCTAACCGAACGCGCTGCCCTGCGGGATTGTGATGTAGATCCTGATTCAGAGTTTGATGAAATAACGAACATTGTCTTGATCTGTCTCAGGGTTTAGCTTGGTTTTGTGAGCGACATTGGCAATCAGAACCAACACAAAAATAACAGGTAAAGAGGGACGAGCATGGCGGGCAAACTGGACATACGGCGCTGGAGCGGCGTGCTGGATTTGGGGCAGAGCCTCAGTGGTGTGGTGCTGGCGCTTTTTTTGTGGACCCACCTGTTGCTGGTGTCGTCCATATTGCTGGGGCCGGAGGCCATGACCTGGGTGGCACGCAATATGGAACTGGCGTTTCTGTCCAGTGACGGCCATGGCTATCCCTGGGTAGTGAGCCTGATTGCCATTGGGGTGGCCCTGCTTGCGGCTTTCCATGTGCTGGTGGCGATTCACAAGCTGCCGCTTAGCCTGCGTCAGCAAAAGGCGCTTAAAAGTCAGATGCGGGTCATCAATCACAGCGATACCCGGTTGTGGAGCTGGCAGGCGGGGACCGGCATTGTGATTTTAATGCTGTTGCCGGTGCACCTGTGGCTGGTGGGCAGCGCGCCTGAAACCATAGGTCCCGTGGGCAGTGCCCAGCGGATTTGGGGCGAATACGGCTACCTCATTTACTTGCCGCTGCTGCTGACGGTGGAGCTGCATGCCGCCATAGGGCTTTACCGGGTGGCGCTTAAATGGGGCGCGGCACGGGACCTCAATACCCGGGCGAGATTAAGAACCATCAAGACAGTGCTCAGCGTGCTGTTTGTGGGTATAGGGCTGGCGGCCTTGCTGGCGTTTATCCCCCACACCCCGGCCTGAGGCCGAACAAATTAACTATAAGGCGGGCAACTGCCAACGACGTACTTTGCAAAAGTGTGCCAAGGAGCAAATGTGAAACTCATCTACACAGACTGTCTGGTGGTTGGTGCCGGGCTGGCGGGCCTGAGGGTTGCCATCGCCGCCAAGGAGCGTGGCCACGACACCCTGGTGTTGTCCCTCATTCCGGCCAAGCGTTCCCACTCGGCGGCGGCCCAGGGCGGCATGCAGGCAAGCCTTGGCAATACGGTCAAGGGCCTTGGCGATAACGAAGATGTGCATTTTCAGGACACGGTAAAAGGCTCCGACTGGGGCTGCGACCAAACAGTGGCGCGGATGTTTGCCCACTGCGCCCCCAAGGCGGTGCGGGAGCTGACCCACTGGGGCGTGCCCTGGACCCGGGTGACCAAGGGCAAGCGCGAAGTGGTGGTAAACGCCGAGCGTATCACCATCGAAGAGGCCGAAGCCGCCCATGGCCTGATTAACGCCCGCGACTTTGGTGGCACCAAAAAATGGCGCACCTGCTACACCGCCGACGGCACTGGCCACTCGCTCCTGTATGCGGTGGACAACAAAGCCATTTCCCTCGGTATACAGGTGCATGAACGGGTAGAGGCGCTGGCGATTATCCATGACGGCAAGCGCTGCCACGGGGTGGTGGCTCGCTGTCTTATCACAGGTGAGCTGCGCGCTTATATCGCCAAGTCCACCACTATCGCCACCGGCGGTTATGGCCGGATTTATGAAGTCTCTACCAACGCCATTATTTGCGAAGGCATAGGCCAGGCGCTGGCGCTGGAAACCGGCGTTGCCACCCTGGGCAACATGGAAGCGGTGCAGTTTCACCCTACGGCCATTGTGCCCGTGGGCATTCTTACCACCGAAGGTTGCCGCGGTGACGGCGGCCTGCTGCGCGACAAAGACGGCTACCGCTTTATGCCGGATTATGAGCCGGAAAAGAAAGAACTCGCTTCCCGCGATGTGGTGTCGCGGCGCATGACCGAGCACATGCGCAAGGGCAAGGGGGTCGACAGCCCCTACGGTCCGCACCTGTGGCTCGATATCACCCTGCTTGGCCGCAAACATATCGAGACCAATCTGCGGGAAGTGAAAGAAATCTGTGAAAACTTCCTCGGCATTGACCCGGCTGAAGAGTGGATCCCGGTGCGGCCGACCCAGCACTATTCCATGGGCGGCATTCGTACCACCCCAACTGGCGAAAGCCCCCAGCTAAAAGGGCTGTTTTCCGTGGGCGAAGCGGCTTGTTGGGATATGCACGGCTTTAACCGCCTCGGTGGCAACTCGCTGGCCGAAACCGTGGTGGGCGGGATGATCATCGGTAAATACGTGGCCGATTTTTGCGATAACAATGATCTGGTGTTGGATACCGGTTTGGCCCAGGGCTTTGTCGACAAGGTACGCGCCGAAATCGATGACCTGATTGATGGCGATGGCCGTGAAAACGCCTGGCAGCTCAAGGCCGCCATGCAAAAGGTGATGATGGATTATGTGGGCATTTTCCGTAATGGCCCTGAGCTTGAGGAAGCCGTGACCCAACTGAAGGCGTTGCTGCAGCGCGCTGCCAAGCTAGGCGTGACCTGTAAAAAACGCCATGCCAACCCAGAGCTGGTGGAGGCGCTGCGGGTGCGAAGAATGCTGAAAGTCGCGCTGACGGTTGCCTGCGGCGCGGCTGCCCGCACCGAGAGCCGTGGCGCTCACGCCCGGGAAGATTTCCCCCAGCGTAACGATAAAGACTGGCTGAGCCGCACCCTGGCAAGCTGGCCCGATGCCAATGCCCTTGAGCCGACACTGAGCTACGAGGCGCTGGATGTGATGAAGATGGAGCTGCCGCCGGGCTACCGCGGCTACGGCGCCGACAATGCCATTGCTCATCCCGACACTGCCAAACGCGAGGCCGAAATTGCCGAGCTGCTTGCCTCCCTTGGCCCAGATGCCAGCCGCGAAGCCCGTCAACAGGCGTTGATGCCGTTCGAGCTGCCTGCAAGTCTGCAGCCTGGTAATGAGCGCCTCAGTGACAGCTTGAGCCAGTTGCCTGAGCCTGCAAGCGCCGAAACCATCCCATCGCAAAACCTTGCCGGAGACGATAACTCATGAGCGGCCGCATTCTGACTTTCAATATTTTCCGCTACGACCCGCAGCAGCCCGGCGATGAGCCCAAAATGGTCAAATACCAGCTGGAAGAAACCGCCGGTATGACGGTGTTTATCGCCCTTAACCGCCTGCGTCAGGAGCAGGACCCGTCGCTGCAATTTGACTTTGTTTGCCGTGCCGGCATTTGCGGCAGCTGCGCCATGGTCATCAATGGCTTTCCCACCCTGGCGTGCCGCACCTTAACGGCCAAGTATTCCAAGGGTGAAATCACCCTGATGCCGCTGCCTGGGTTTGAGCTGATTGGTGATTTGTCGGTGAACACCGGCAAGTTTATGCGTGAGCTGGCCGAGCGGCTGAAATTGTGGCTGCACCCCAAAGGCAGCGATTTGGATATTCACCGGCTGGAAGACCCCATGGATCCCGAAGAAGCCGCCAGACTGTATGAGCTGGAGCGCTGCGTGGAATGTGGGGTTTGTGTGTCGGCCTGTGCCACCAAGCAGATGCGCGACACCTTTGTTGGCGCCGTGGGCATGATGAAAATCGCTCGCTTCGAACTCGACAGCCGCGATGGCCGCAGCGCCGATGACTTCTACCATGTGATTGGCAATCAGGACGGGGTTTTTGGTTGTATGACGCTGCTTGGCTGTCAGGACAACTGCCCCAAAGACTTGCCCCATATGCAGCAGATTGCCTATCTGCGCCGCAAGATGGCCTCGACCCTGCTTTGAGGTCTACCTCGCAAAAGCCTAACGCCCGCGCCGGGAAACCAGTGCGGGCTTTCTTTTGACCACCACTTTCTTTTGGTCGTACTTTCTTTTGGCCGTCATTTGGGTTTAGTGTTAGCCGGTAGTTAATCGTCGGGGATAGGAAGTGCTGACCTCTGATTTGGAACTCTTTGTGCACGTGGCCGAAGCGGGCAGCATCAGTGCTGCGGCGCTGGAGCTGGATTTAACGCCTGCCACCGCCAGTGCTGCCATTAAACGGCTGGAAAAACAGCTGGGTACGCCGCTTTTTATCCGTACCACCCGCAGTTTGCGGCTCTCCAGCGCCGGCGAGCGTTATCTGCTGCACTGCCGTGAGGCCTTGGCCGCCCTCGAGCATGGTCGCATGGCATTGGCGAGCGCCAAGGGAACGGTGGAAGGCAGCCTCAGAATTTCTGTATCGTCGGATTTTGGCCGCAATATTTTTCTGCCCTGGCTCGATGATCTGATGGAGCAACACCCGGGGCTTGAAGTGCAACTGGCCCTGGGCGATCGGATTAACAGCTTGTTTCGCGACAACATTGATGTGGCGCTGCGGTATGGCAAGCCCACGGATCCGGAAGCTGTGGCGTTTTTAATCGGCCGCATGTGGCGCCAGCTCGCGGCGTCGCCGGAGTACATTGCCGCACGGGGAGCACCGGAAACCCCGGATGCGGTGGCGGCGCATCAGTGTCTGTTATACAAACGGGCCGAACGTACCCACGATCAGTGGAGTTTCTTTCGCGGCGGTGATGTGAAGCAAATCCGGGTCAGTGGCAGGCGCAGCAGCAATGATGCCGAAATCGCCCGTCGCTGGGCGGTGGCGGGTAAGGGGCTGGTATATAAATCTCGCCTCGATTTGGCAAGCGATCTGATTGCCGGGCGGTTGCAGCCGCTGCTAAAAGACTGGCAGGGCGAGCCGTTGGAACTGTACCTGCTTTGCCCGGGGCGCTCGCAGGTGACACCGGCTGTGTTGGCGCTGCGTGACATGCTGAAAGACAAGGTGGCTGAGCGGCTGGCTGCGCTGGATGAGGCGCTGCAGTTATAAAACAAAAACGCCGCTCATTGAGCGGCGTTTTTTATGGCAGGCAAGCTTACGACTTGGCACGTTTCATCGCGGTGAAGAACTCGTCGTTGGTCTTGGTCATGGCCAGCTTGTCGATAAGGAATTCCATGGCCGACACTTCGTCCATTGGGTTCAAAATCTTACGCAGGATCCACATCTTCTGCAGCTCATCGCTGGTGGTCAGCTTCTCTTCGCGGCGGGTACCGGAGCGGTTGAAGTCAATCGCAGGGAACACGCGCTTCTCGGCGGCCTTGCGTGACAGGTGCAGTTCCTGGTTACCCGTACCTTTGAATTCTTCGTAAATCACTTCGTCCATCTTGGAGCCGGTGTCGATAAGGGCAGTGGCGATGATGGTCAGCGAACCGCCGTTTTCGATGTTACGGGCAGCACCGAAGAAACGCTTTGGACGGTGCAGGGCGTTGGCATCCACACCACCGGTCAGTACCTTGCCTGAAGAAGGCACTACTGTGTTGTAGGCGCGGGCCAGACGGGTGATGGAGTCGAGCAGAATCACTACGTCTTTCTTGTGTTCAACCAGGCGCTTGGCTTTTTCGATAACCATTTCAGCAACCTGTACGTGGCGGCTGGCTGGCTCGTCGAAGGTTGAGGCAATCACTTCGCCATGCACCAGACGCTGCATCTCGGTCACTTCTTCAGGACGCTCGTCAATCAGCAGTACCATCAACACCACTTCTGGGTTGTTGTAGCTGATGGACTGGGCAATGTTCTGCAGCAGCATGGTTTTACCGGCTTTTGGCGGGGCCACAATCAGACCACGCTGACCTTTACCGACAGGAGAACAGAGATCCAGGATACGGGCGGTAATGTCTTCGGTAGAACCGTTACCACGCTCCATGCGCAGACGCTCTTCGGCGTGCAGGGGCGTTAAGTTTTCAAACAGGATCTTGTTGCGGGAGATTTCTGGCTTATCGAAGTTAACTTCGTTGACTTTCAGCAGCGCAAAGTAGCGTTCACCTTCTTTGGGAGGACGGATTTTACCGGCAATGGTATCGCCCGTTCGCAGGTTGAAGCGACGCACCTGGCTGGGGGAGACGTAGATATCGTCCGGCCCGGCGAGGTAAGAACCATCGGCACTGCGCAGGAAGCCAAAACCGTCTTGCAGGATTTCCAGTACACCGCCACCGAAGATGTCTTCACCGCTTTTGGCGTGGGCTTTGAGGATGGAGAAAATGATGTCCTGCTTGCGGGCACGGGCCATATTTTCGAGATTCATGCTCTCCGCCAAGGCCACCAGGTCGGCGATGGACATGTTTTTCAGTTCGTTTAGGTTCATGTGATGGGTCTTTTTACGCGAGAAAAGTTTGCCGCATTCAATCTGCAATGCTTACAGAGGGTATTGAAAAGATTGAACTGCGAGGAAGTGGGTTAATCGATAAGAATCTGGTTATTAAAGTAGCACCGATGCACGGGTGCGTCCAGAATTTTACGGCAGCCCGGCACATTTATGGCTAAAAGGTGTGCCGGGCATCACGCCGATAGGCGAAGATTAGAGCTGAGCGTCGATGAACTCTTTCAGTTGAGTCTTAGACAGCGCGCCTACTTTGGTGGCTACCAGCTCGCCGCCTTTGAACATCAGCAGCGTTGGGATACCACGCACGCCATACTTGGCGGGAGAGGCGTTGTTGTGGTCAACGTTCAGCTTGGCAACTGTAACCTTACCTTCGTATTCGGCAGCTACGTCGTCCAGAATTGGGGCGATCATTTTGCAAGGGCCGCACCATTCTGCCCAGAAGTCTACCAGAACTGGCAGTTCAGACTTCAGTACGTCGTTTTCAAAGCTGTCGTCGCTCAGGGTTACAATTTTGTCGCTCATGATGTTCTCCAAATGATGCCATCGCTGGTCTGTGAATGGCTTAGCATGTATATTGGGGCGGATTTACAGGAATTCAAGTGCCCACCGATTTGTTGTCGCTATTTCAAACGATCGAGTATCTTATTGCAACCCTAACTGGTATGCTGCCGCTATGAGCGAAACACACTTAACCCAACAAAAATTTGCCGACCTGCCCTTGTGTGACGAGGTCAAACAGGCACTTAACGAAAACGGCTTCGAGCATTGTACGCCAATCCAGGCGCTTTCCCTTCCGGTACTGCTTGAGAAAAAAGATATCGCCGGCCAGGCCCAAACCGGCACTGGTAAAACCCTCGCCTTCCTGGTTGCCACTTTTAACCACCTGCTGACTACCCCGATTCCTGACAACCGCCAGCTGAATCAGCCGCGCGCGATTGTCATGGCGCCAACCCGCGAACTGGCGATTCAGATCGCCAAAGATGCGACCCTGCTGTCCAAGCACAGCGGCCTCAAGGTGGGTATTGTTTACGGCGGTGAAGGCTACGAGACCCAGCGCAAGGTGCTGGATAAAGGCGTGGACGTACTGATTGGTACCACCGGCCGTATCATCGACTACGTGCGTCAGGGCGTTATCAACTTAAGCGCTATCCAGGCTGTGGTGCTGGATGAAGCCGACCGCATGTTTGACCTCGGCTTTATCAAAGACATCCGCTTCCTGTTCCGCCGTATGCCAGATGCCAAAGACCGTCTGAACATGCTGTTTTCTGCCACCCTGTCGATGAAGGTACAGGAGCTGGCGTACGATCACATGAACGACCCCGTGAAGGTAGAAATTGCCCCGGAAGAAAAGACTTCCCGCAATATCAAAGAAGAAATCTTCTACCCTTCCATGGAAGACAAGCTCAAGCTGCTGCACTCACTGATTGAAGAAGACTGGCCCGAAAAGGCCATTGTGTTTGCCAACACCAAATATCAGTGTGAAAACCTGTGGGCGAGCCTGGAGGCCGATGGCCACCGTGTGGGCCTGCTGACCGGTGATGTGCCGCAGAAAAAGCGTTTGAAGATCCTCGAGCAGTTCACCCAGAGTGAGCTCGATATCCTGGTGGCCACCGACGTAGCCGCCCGTGGTCTGCACATCTCTGATGTGTCCCACGTGTACAACTACGACCTGCCCGACGACTGCGAAGACTATGTACACCGTATTGGTCGTACTGGCCGCGCCGGTCAAAAAGGCGTGTCGGTGAGCTTTGCCTGTGAGGAATATGCCCTCAACCTGCCGGCCATCGAAGACTATATCAAGCACAGCATCCCTGTGACTTCTTACGATCGCGATGCCCTGATTGATATTCCACCGCCGGTGAAAATCCATCGTAAGCCCCATACCGGTGGCCGTAACCTACGCGATCGCAATGGTTCACCACGTCCATCCGGTGCCCATCGCAGCGGTGGTGGCCGTCCTCCCCGTCACGACAGGACCCGCAGACACTCATAAGACAGTCGTAGATGCAGACACCCGCATACGCCGCAATCACCCTGGGCTCCAACAGCTTTAACATGCTGGTGGCCACCACAGTGGCAGGAAAGCCCAGGGTTGAGGCCAAATACAAACGCAAGGTGCGTCTTGCCGAAGGGATCGGCTGTGATGGCATGCTCAGTGAAGGGGTGATGCAGCGCGGTCTGGAGTGTCTTGGCATGTTCGCAGAGATGCTGGCCAAGCATCATATTGCCATTGAGAATGTGGCCGTAGTAGCAACGGCCACCCTGCGTGCCATCGGCAATGCCGACGAGTTCAAATCCCGCGCCCTGCCCATTTTGGGGGTGCCAATCGACGTTATCTGTGGCATGCGTGAGGCCGAGTTGATTTATCGCGGCATGGTTGCCACCACCGCAGGTGATGGACGTCGTTTGGTCATCGACATCGGCGGTGCCAGCACCGAGTTTATTGTCGGCGACGGCGACAAGCTGTTGTTCAAAACCAGCCTGCCCATGGGCTGCGTGACCTTCAAAAAGCAGTTCTTCACCGATTTGCCGCTGCAAGAGCGCGACTTTGACGACGCTGAGGCCGAAGTGCATCGCATTCTCGGGCCTGCCGAAGCGGAGCTTAAGCGCCTTGGCTGGCACACTGTGGTGGGCGCCTCCGGCACTGTGCAGTCGGTGGTGGAGCTGCTGGCACACCGCGGCGAGTCACAGCTGATTACCCTGGATGTACTTGAGCGGCTCAAAGGCGAAATTCTGCTGCACGAAGATGCCAGCCTCGATGGCATCAATGGTCTTTGCCCCGAGCGCGCCCCGACCTTTGCCGCCGGTATTGCCGTGCTGCTGGCATTGTTCCGTTTGCTGGGGCTGGAAAGCCTTGCACTATCCGGTGGTGCCCTGCGTGAAGGGGTGCTGCTGGAGCTCTCCCGCCGACTGGGCTCTGCTCAGTAACCGGCTAACCGGCGCAACAAGGTCGTTTGCAGCATGCACCAATCTGCACTTTTGCCGGTCATGTGCTGACGCCTGATCGACCACTAAGCCAACACGCCGCATAGCGGCGTTTTTTGTAGCTATAGAATGCGCAGCGCTGAGTCTTATGTATCACCCTCGATACTATGCGCCCCAATTTGGAGCAATCCCATCCCTTCGTTTCCCGCGTTACCTATATCCGCCGTCAAGGTCGGAAATCCGGCAGTTAACCGCTGATGGCATTCGCCATCGCCTTTCCCTTATTAGCGCCACTTTAAAAATAACCTTTTATTTACATTGGCTTGCGACATGGTTTCGGGGGCAGATTAGCCACCTCGGGTCGCCTGCAAGGCTGATTGGGGTCAGGTTTTTCCAATCCATTGAAAACCTGACTCCTGTTACTTGCGCTTACAAGTGCATGAAATAGATCAAATAAAATAGATTGTATACATTATGTAAATGGTGTTAAGGTTTTTTGCGTTTTCGACCGCAGACTGCCCACCAGAAGGACAGGGGCCGAGAATCATTTCAGGCAAAGGGAAGAAGGAAAACCTCATGTACCAAACAAGATATCAGACGCCAAAGAGCGTCTTTTCTGCCCGCAAGACCCTGGCCGCTGCGGCCGTAGGCGCGGCCTTGATGCTGTCATCACCCGCGATGGCAGTAGATGGCTCCAGTATCGTTAAGGGTCAGGTTATCAGCGCCGAAGGTGCTGGCCTTGGCGGCGCAACCATCACTTTAAGACACAAGACCAAAGGCTTGGTGTACACAGTATCGACCAACGAGAAGGGCGAGTACCTGCTGCGTAACGTGCCTGTGGGCGAGTACGACATTGAAATCCACAAAGACGGCTACAGCGACTCCAAAGAGTCCGATGTGCGGGTGGAAGTGGGTCAGGCGCTGATCCTCGACGGTCAGCTGTATGGCGCAGGTGATACCTCCATGGAGCGTCTGGCCGTTACTGGCAGCATGATCCGTAGGGTCGATATGGCATCTTCCACGTCGGGTGTCACCTTCACCCAGGAAGACTTAAACCAGATGCCGGTGAACTCGGGCTTTGAAAGCATTGCCCTGCTGGCTCCGGGTACGGCCGCGCCAGGTGGCTCGTCGTTCCGTGGTGCTTCCAGCTTTGGCGGTGCATCATCTGCCGAAAACGGCTATTACTTCAACGGGATGAACGTTACCAGCATCCGCACCGGTCTGGGTTCCATTAACCTGCCGTGGGAAGCCATCAGTCAAACCCAGGTCATGACCGGTGGTGTCAGCCCCGAGTTTGGTGGCGCCATGGGCGGTATCGTCAACGCCGTGTCCAAGTCCGGTGACAATGAATTCAAGTTCGGAACCCAGATACGTTGGGAGCCGGACAGCCTGCGCGCCAATCACGACTCGATTTTCGACAGTGCCGGCAATATTTCCTCCAACACCATGCAGGATGGCTACGATTTCCGTGAGCTGCAATTGTGGGCCAGCGGCGCCATCATTCAGGACAAGTTGTTCTACTACGGTTTGTTCAACCCCCGCCGCGATGACAGCGACTGGGCCGGACAAACCACAGCAGGTCACAGAGAGCGTGAAGAAGACCGCTGGTTTGCCAAGCTTGACTGGTACATCTCGGAAGATCACTCCATTGGCCTGTCGGCCATGAGCAACGAGCGCACCTGGGATACAGGCACCTTCGCCTACGACTGGCACACCAACGAGGTGGGCGACCAGATTGGTGAAAACGCTCCCGGCCGCGATGGCGGTAAGGTTTACAGCCTGAACTACAACGGTTACTTCACCGACAGCTTCTCGGTGTCGGCTGTGGTGGGTCGTACTTCTGAAAATATCGATAACGTGGTGGCATCCACCAATCCATCGGTATACGACTATCGCACCAGCACCACCCTCAGCCAGCACACCAATTCGTCGGTGTCTGAACAGGAGTTTATCCGCGATCAGGCTCGGGTGGACTTTAACTGGGATCTGGACAATCACTCACTGCAATTCGGTGTGGATTACACCCGGGTGCTGGTGGACTACACTTCGGCCCAGAACGGCATTGGCGATGCCCAGGGCTGGTGGGGCGTGAAGACCGCCGGTAACAACAGTGTTTCTGGCGCTGCCGCCGGTGAAGACTATATTGAGCGCCGCGTGCGCACCCGCTATACCGACTCAGAAATCACCTCGCTGGCGTTTTATGCCAACGATTCCTGGCAGGTGACCGACCAGTTGGTGCTGAATCTCGGCCTTCGTTACAGCGGCTTTGAAAACACGGTTTCCGATGGTCGCGCCTATGTGTCCATCGACAACCAAATCGCCCCGCGTCTGCAGGCCATCTACGATCTGCACGGCGACGGCAGCGCCAAGGTGTACGCCACTTATGGCCGTTACTTCCAGCCGGTGTCGGCCAATATGAACATCACCCAGGGCTCTTCCTCCATCGAGTGGTTTGAGTATTTTGCGCTCGATCAGGTGGATGGCTCAGGTGCGCCTGTGCTCTTGCCTGATGGTTCGCCAAGCCGCGGCGATATGCTGCGTGACCGCTACTGGCGTCAGCGCGGTATTACTGAGCCGGGGCTGATTGCCTCAAGCAGTCTTAAACCAATGTACAGCGATGAGTTTACGCTGGGCTATCAGCAGGAGCTGTTCGATACCATGAGCGGCGGCGTGCGCTTTATCTACCGAGACCTTGGCCGCAGCGTAGAAGACACAGACGTGGGCCCAGTGCTGGCGAAGAAGCTGGCGGAGCTCGGCATTGCCGACAACGTGGGTCAGGGCTCTTACTACGTGCTTAATAACCCGGGTGAAGACATCACCATGTCCTACGACTTCGATGGTGATGGACAGGTGGACAATGTCACTCTTACTCAGGATGAGCTGCAACTGCCCGAAGCCAAGCGTAAGTATCTGGCGGTGGAGCTGACTCTGGATGGCCGTGTGAATGACGACCTGACCATCAACAGCTCTTACACCTGGTCACACAGCTACGGTAATACCGAAGGCCTGGTGAAGACCGACAACGATCAGGCCGATCCGGGTTGGACGACCTCATACGACTATGCTGACCTGATGGACCACGGCTACGGTGACCTGCCAAACGATCACCGCCATGCGTTTAAGGTAAGTGGCGCCTACAACATCACCGATAATCTGGTGCTGGGTCTGGTGGCCCGCACAACCTCGGGCCGTCCGCAGAGCTACTTCTCCCAGCACCCGCAGGGCGTTGACAGCTGCGCCGCAGGCAGCCCATGGGAAGACTGTATCAGCCGTTACTACGACCATGTGTCGCACTACGATGAAAACGGCAATCCATCACCCCGCGGCAGCGCCGGTAATCTGCCTTGGGTGACCAATGTGGATCTGTCGCTGACCTACAACACCGAGCTGTTTGGTGGCGACCTGATGCTCAAGGGCACTGTGTACAATCTGCTCAACGCCGACAGCGCCACCTCGGTGTGGGAAGAGCGTACCCGCTATGCCGATACCGCCTCGGGCCTGGAGCTGAACCCGGACTACGGCATGGTGACCGGCCGTCAGGAAGCGCGTTACATGTCGTTGATTGCCCGTTACGAGTTCTGATAGCCCTTTAAGGCTTTGGAACCCAGGACACAAAAAGGCCGGCAATTGCCGGCCTTTTTGTGCTTGAGACTTACTTCAGAATGTTCGCCAGGTCTTTTTCCAGCGACTCTGTGGGACGCTCGACGATACGGCCGATTTCCTCACCTTTTTGCAGCACGATAAAGGTGGGGATGCGCTTGAACTCATACTTTGCAGCAAGGCCATCAGGGTCGGCTTTGGCGCGGTCTACGCCAATGTAAGTGACCTTGATATTGGGGTTGCTCACTTCTTCCATAATGCGGATAAAGCGCGGCGTTTCGCGGTGGCAGTCCGGGCACCAGGTGCCGATGATCACCACGATTTCGGTGGGCTCGGTCACGGCTTTGATGGGTGCAAGGGCGGCGGTATCCACCTCGTAGGTTTTATAACCTTCGGTAAATTCGGGTAATTCAGTCACGAGGCGCTGGGCCTCAACGATGCCGGTCAGGATCACTTCCTGCTTCTCCTCGCTGCAGGTGGCAAATACGCCACCGGATTTGTTCTCGAAACCACAGCCAGAGTCGGCCATTGAAGGCGCGGCAAAAAAGAGGGCGGTGGTGGCCAATAAAGCTTTGACGTTATTGTGCATCATGTTTCCTCACAAGCGAAGGGGAAGCGGTATCGCCTCGCGTCATGTGATTATCCAACCATGGCTGTGAGCACAAAGGAAGTTTGCAGATGCCAGCCTTTGGGCTGGATCACCCTTTGTCGCCAAATGAAGGGCGACAAAGGGATAGGAGCGGTATCAACGCTTAACTTTTGGCGCCTTGTCCGAAGTGAAAATGGTCCAGTCCATGTCTACCCCGGCTTCTTGCCAGCGCGCCACGGCGATAAGGCGATGGTCGCGTCCCTGCAGCTCGTTGGGGATTTGATTGCGCTCGAAATACACCTCTTCCTTCAGCTGAGCAGCTGACAGACCTGCTTCCAGCGCCATGGCTTTAAGATACTCGCTGCGCCGCTGCGCCAGCGCATGATTGTATGACTCAGAGCCCTCTGGGCTGGTGTCGCCAATCAGCACCAGTTCGGCGCCCTGTTTGTCACCGAGTTTGCGCATCAGAGCAATCAGTTCGGCCCGTTCGCCGTCGGGCAGGGTATCTTGATCGTAACCGAACATGATGACCCGGTTGACCTTGCGGGTGCTGGCGGTGGTGGTTTCACAGCCGCTATTGCTGATGCTGGCGCCGGTGGGGGTGGTTTCGCACTTGTCGCGGGCATCGATAACCCCATCGTGGTCTATGTCGCTCAGGGCGCGGGTTTGGGGCTGGGGCTCAAAACCATTGCCGGGCTCGATGGCGCAGCCACCGAGGATAAGCAGGGACATCAGTGCTGGCAGGGCGAGTGTGCTTGGCTTTTTCATGTTATTTCTCCTCGGTCCAGCTCTCGGGGGTATCGACCCTGAATGACTCCATCAGGCTGCCGGTGGCGTTGATAAGCCGGTAGGCCGCGCCCTGATACTTGTAGTGGGCGTCGAGGTAATTTTTACGGGCGAGGAACACCTCCACCTTGGCATCCAGTACATCCAGCAGCGAACGGCGGCCCAGCTCAAACTGGCGCTGATAACCTTGCTCTGCCTTCACGGCCTGATCCACGTTTTCACGGTAAAACGAGCGCTGCTCGCCGACAAAGCTGTAAGCGTTCCAGGCAAGACGGGTGGCTTCAATCACCTGCAATTCGGTTTGTTTGCGAATAGACAATGCCTGCTGAACCCGCCAGCTGGCAGCCTCGGCGCGGTCGACATCGCTGCCGCCGTTAAACAGGTTGTAAGACAGCACCAGCATGGCGCGGGCATCTTCGTCGGGACCGGCAATCCCCCCCATGTTGTCGTTGCGATTGGCCTGCAACTCCAGCGACAGTTTGGGCAGGAAGCTGCTCTTATCGCGCTCGTACTGGGAGTTGGCCGCCGCCAAATCCTTACCGGCGGCATCGATTTCAGGGTGCTTCTCTACCGCCAGGCGCAGGGCGTCGCCGAGGTTTTGCGGCACATACTCGAAGTCAGGGCGCGGATCGATAAGATCCCGTGGCATTTGCCCCACCAGATCGAAATAGCGGGCTTCCAAATCCATCTGTTCGTTGCGGGCGGCAAGATACGCCGACTGCGCGGTGGCAACCCGGGCACGAACCTGAGCTACATCCGAGTCGCTCGACAAACCCCGGCCCTGGCGCGACTCGATATTGCGCTGAATTTCCTGATGTTCTTTCACATTCTGTTCGGAAAGTTGGACCACCTGATTAATGCGGGCCAGTTGCAGATAGACCTCGGCTACCTCCAGGCTTAAGTTTTCCGCCAGCGACAGCAGCCCGAACTGCTCGGCCTCCTGCTCGAACTGCAGCCGGTCGACTTCGTTGGGGGTGCGAAAGCCATCAAACAGCAGCTGCGTCACCTTGAGGCCGACTTCGGTGCGGTCCAGTTCGGAATCGACCTGTTTGCCGTTGTTATAGCGCACGTATTCATAACCGGCGGCGCCGTAGAGATCCACCTGAGGCAGATAATTGCCACGGGCGGCCCGCTTTTCGCGCACGGCGGCTTCGAAACCGGCATATTTTTCCAGTATTCGCGGATGCTTGTTGATGGCTTCGGCCACTGACTGCTCCAGCGTCAGTGCCTGAGCGGGCACCGTCAGTGCCAGCAGGGGAAGTATCAGGAGTTTACGCATAGTGTCCTTACCTTATGGTTCACGCAGGGCATTGGCCTTGGCCCGCAATACGGGTTTAAGCCAATAGTCCAAAACGGTTTTACTGCCAGTTTGTATATCTGTTGTGGTTTGCATCCCCGGAATAATGGGGCGGCCGCTCAAATCGCCGCTGTCGGTGCGGATATGGGCCTCAAAATAGGTGGTGCCATCGTCCAGGTGGTGCGCATCCGGGCTGACATAAACGACTTCGCCTTTGAGGCCGCCGTAAATCACAAAATCATAGGCGCTGAACTTGACCGTGGCGGCGAGCCCCGGGTGTACAAAGGCGATGTCCTTGGGATCGATGCGGCTCTCGACAATCAGGGCGCCGTTGCTGGGCACCAGCTCCATAATGGTCTGGCCGGGTTCAATCACACTGCCGGGGGTGCGAATGGCGATATTGTTGATGCTGCCATCGATGGGCGCCTCGATGCGGGTGCGTTGCAGCCTATCCGCCAGCGCCTTCATATTCTCGGTCAGGCCATCGAGCTTGTTCTGGGCTTCGTGGCGCTCGGCCTCGGCGCGGTTGATAAAGTCCAGCGCCAGGGTGCGGCGCTGTGCTATGGCTTCTTTCACTGCGGCATCGAGCTGCACCAGGCTGCTCTGGGTGGCCGACAGCTCACCGCGCAGGCGGATGGTGTCGCGCTCAAGTTTAATCAGCTCAAGCTCGGCCACGGCACCTTCATTCACTGCATCCCGGGTCATGGCCAGCTCCTGCTCGGCCAGCTTGAGGCTGCGCCGCTCGGCGCTCTCACGGATACCAGCTTCTTCCCGGGCCTGCAGCTTCTGGCGTACCGACTCGCTGGCCTGTTCCAGCTGGGCGGCCAGTTGCGACAGTCTGGCGTTGAAGATGGTGAGGCTGCGCGGATCCAGCTGTGCCCGGGCAGGCTCGAGGCTGATGCGCTCCTGCCAGTTGTCAGCGGAGGACAGCGTCACCGAGGCTATCTCGGCATTGAGGCGGCGGATAAGCAGACTCAGTGCCTCGCTGGAGACCCTGGCTTCATCCACGGCCGAAGCGAATCTCAGGCTATCAAGCTCCAGCAGCGGCTCACCGGCCTTCACCCGCTGACCATCGGTCACATGCATGGTCTTGAGCAGGCCGCCATCGAGGCTCTGAATTCGATGCACCTTGAGGGATGGCACCACCTGGCCCTGGCCCACTACTACTTCTTCCAGCGTGGCGAAGGAGGCCCACACCAGGCAGGCCGCAATCAGGCCTATGACCAAATAGATAATCTGATTGGCGCGCTGCGCCGCCTCCAGGTGTCTCAGGTGCAGGCTCATTGCTCGGCCTCCCTGCGGGTAACACTCACTGACTTGAGGCGTTTGCCCGGTTGCAGCTCGGATGGGCGCTGCTCGGCCACAATCCGGCCCTTATCTATGATGAGCACTCGGTCGCACATGGCCAGCACCTTGGGCTGGTGGGAGGCAATCACCAGGGTCACGTCCCGCTCCAGTGCCTTGAGGCTGGCGATAATTTGATTCTCGGCCCGCTCATCCAGGGCGCTGGTGGGCTCATCGAGCAGCAGTAACTTAGGCTCACGAAGCAGGGCCCGGCCAAGCAAAATAGCCTGGCGCTGACCGCCGGAGAGCTGGCGGCCAAATTCCCCCACCTGAGTAGAAAGTCCAGCGCCCATGCGATCGAGAAGCTTGTCTATACCACTGGTCACCAGCACACGGGCAAGCTTTTGCTCGTCCACCTCGGTTAGCCCCAGCAGCAGGTTGTCCAGCACGGTGCCATAGCTCAGCAGCGGCTGCTGGCCGACCCAGCCGATGTGGCGGCGCAGATAGTCCTGGGACCACTGGGAGGCCTCGAGGCCGTGATAAAACAACTGGCCGCTGGAGGGCTGATATTGAGCGGCGAGGACAGACAGCAGGCTCGACTTGCCTGCGCCTGCAGCGCCAAACAGGCCGATTCGCTCACCCGGCTGAATGCTTAAGTTGATGTCGCTGAAAGCGGGCATGGGTTGGTCGGGGTAGCTGAAACTGGCGTTTCGCAGTGCCACCGAGCCATCGAATCCCAGTTTTCCGGCATTGAGGCTCTGAGCGCGGGTCTCCTGGGGCAGGGCGAGGATGGACTCCACGGCGGTCATGGCAGCGCGGGTCTGACGGTATTTGAGCAGCAAAATTGCGATTTGATTAATGGCGGACGCGGCGCGGCCACTGAGCATCACCATGGCAATCAGAGCGCCCATGCTGATGTTGCCCGCATAAATCTGATACACCCCTGTGACTACCAACCCCACAGTCACCAACTGCTGGCTGGCCGCCACCAGGTGGCTCAGGGTGTTGGAGGCGATGCGCGACTCATTCTGCCAGTCGGCCAGCTCGCGGATATTGGCATCCCACAGGCGCTGGGCCTTGTGCTGGGCTCCGGCCTGTTTGATTTCCGGCAGCAGGTTCAGGGTTTCAATGAGATGCGCCTGCTTTTGGGTAGACAGCTGGCCTGACTTTTCCACCGCCGCAGCAATGCGCCGCTCGAGAATAAGGCTCATGCCAATCAGGCACAGCATGGCAAGCACGGGCACCATCACCATCCAGCCACCGAGCCAGGCCATCAGCGCCAGAAACAGCACGGTAAAGGGCAGGTCGACCAGCGCAACCAAGGTGGCGCTGGTAAGGAAATCCCGAATTGAATCAAACTCCTGTAGCTGCTTGGCAAAGGCACCCGCAGAAGCGGGTCTGTGCTCGAGCCGCATGCCCAGTAAGCGGTCGAACAGCTTGGCGGAAACCTGTTGATCCACATGTTTGCCCGCCACATCGGCCAGTCGCGCTCTGGATTGACGCAGCAAAAAATCGAACAGCATGGCCACGCACACGCCACTTGCCAGCACCCACAGGGTATCTGTGGCCTGATTGGGCACCACCCGGTCGTACACGTTCATGGTAAAGAGCGGCGTCACCAGCGCCAGCAGGTTGGCGGCAAAGGAGGCCAGCAAAAAGCTTTTGAGAAAGGGGCGCATCTCATCGAAGGCTTCGGCCAGATAATGGCGCGGGCGGCTTTGCTGATGCTCGGTGGCGCGGTAGTCGGCAAGTTCCCGGGCCTGCAAATACCAGCTGCGACCCTCGCAGGTGGTTTGCCACTCACTGTGGGCAAGCTGGCGCTGCTCACCATCGGGGGATTCCAGCAGCAGGCCTTCTTTGCTTCTGCGTCTGGCGAGCCAGGGGGCACCATCTACAAAGAGGATGGCGGGCAGCGCTATGTCCGCCGGAGGCAGTCTTTGCAGCGAAGCGCCCAGCTGAAAACGCCCGAGAATCTCTTCCAGCGTCTCGGGCGTCAACCCGGCCATGAGTTCAGCCAGTTGCCCCGCCGGAGGAGTCATCCCCATGGCGGCGCAGCATTGGCTGATAAAGGCTCGGCTGTGGTGGAAGTCAGCGCTCATCGGTGTTGTCCTGTCAGTTGCTGCTCTTCCATAAGCCGGGTGAGTTGTTCGGTGCCATCCAGTGCGCCGCTGACGATATCAGTACCTGTGTCCATGCCGGCAATAAAGCCGCCCTCAGAGCTGTTGCCCTTATCTATGCTCTGCTGGATAAGGCTCGACAGCGACGCCAGATAGTCGGGATCCGGCTCAGGTACGGGTTCAGGATGAGGGAGCTTCAACCGCAGGCTGTCAGTCAGGCTTATGTCTCCAAGGTCTTGCAACTCGGTCAGCACTGTCGGGGTTGTGAAGTTGGCGGTTTGGATTTGAGGTATCAAAGGCGCCGTTACTGCAGCATCTAACTCATTGATATTTTCGTCCAAATGCAGGTCCAGCCAGGGCTTTATCATGGGGCTGTCAGGCTCCAGAACCTGCGGCATTCTGTCGCCGCCATCCAGGCTGATAAGCGTACCCTCATCCCCGGCTGCGCCCTTGTTATCATCCAGCTCAGTGCTCCACTGGGAACCAAGATAGCGATACAGAGTTGGCTGAGTGACCTTGATGGGCGTTGGTTCATCCGCCACGGCCGGCTGGATAGTCACTGGGTTGCTGTTATCTGCCAGCACAAATCGAGGTTGCAACAGCCATTCGTTGCCGCGCCACAGCATGGGGTCAAGGCGTGTTTCCAGATTGTCGGCGCCCCAATAGAAGGCATCGTCAAAACTGCCATCGGTAAAGCCGCCGTCTGCAAAGGCGCTGAAGGATGACGTCATAACAGGCGCCATCAGGGGGGCGCTATTGTCGACAGTGACACTAATGGTTTCAGTGGTACCCTTGGCCGTTTCGCCGCTCAGGCTGGCGCTGGGCTTGAGGGTCAGGATAAAGCTGTCGCCATCACTGGCGCCGATCACTTTGAGGCTGGCGACATCATTGATGTCGGCAATCCACTTGTCGCCGGACTGGGTGGCGCCCTCCAGCGTCATACCCGCAGGCAGACCCGTGATTTCGAGCTTGCCGGTTTCGCCGGGAGCGGGATTTTGCAGGCTAAGCCCCAGTCCCAGCAACACATTGGCGGGGTTGGCGGTTACATCCGCGACGGCGGTCCACACGGGAGGGTCGACCTCAGGGGTCAGCTCTATATCAAAATTCAGCACCTCAGCGGCACTGATGTCGGTGATGTCGGTTCCCAGCACTGTGTTGCTGTCGATGCTCTCGAGCCTCACCTCGGCGCTGAGTGTGCCAAATGCCAGCGGCCCCGGGTGAAGAAGCAGACCATTGACTGCTGTAGCTGCCACCTCAACCGTGGCGCTGTAAACACCGCCAGACTCGGTAAATGACACAAAGCTGCCCGCAATCGTGACCCCTTCGAGTCCCTCGAGGGAGCCCGAGGAGGTAACAATCACTGTAACTCTCACCTGTTCCTGACCGGTTAAATCCAGGGTTTCGGCCTTGAAGCTAACCTCAATGACTTCGTCTTCTTCGCCGCTGTAATCGGTTTGGGGCGGCACAATAATCTGAATGCCATCGGCGATGGGCCGCACGCCCACAATGACGTCGGTGCCATTGCTGACATAATCGTTGGTGCCTTGCTCCCAGGTAACAGTGCCCACTTTCAGAGGAATATCGCCACTGAAGTTTTCCGGTGGCAGCAATACCAGGCCGCCTATTTGGGAGGGCTCAACTGACCAGGCATAAGTGGGTTTGCCATTAAAGCTACCGCCATCGTGGCCTGTATTGGGCAGTTGGATAAGATTACCACCGCTGTCCTGATAGTAGAGCACTGCGCCTGCAGGCACGCCGGACACTGTAAGATAAATGACCTCTGAGCCGTCCTGGTCAATCAAGCCTGAACCTGCAGTGTCCAGTCCTGCGAGGCTTATTAAGCTGTCTTCGTCACCGAGAATTTCTACCGTGGTGCCTGGCAGGTTTGATGCATCTGTCACTGGGGTGACCACTATGTTCAGGGTGGCAGAGACAGGCGTGGTATCTGTTACCAGACTGCCGCCAACCAGTGCGGTGTCGATAGCAATCGCATTGAATTCTATGGAGAAAACCCCGGACAGGTGCAGCGGCGGCACAAATCTGAGGTTAGTTAGGGCGCTGTTGAGTTCGGCGATACTGCTGCCGGTAAACAGCCAGGTATCTGTGGTGCCAGCTTTTAACTGGAACAGGCCGGAATCATCTGCCAGGGCTCCGCCATTGAGCAGTCTAAGCTCGATAGGCTGGCTGGGATCACCGAATATCATGGTTTCGCTGCCGCCGGTTTCGGGTAGAAGATCCTTGTCAATTAGATTCAGTTTTATCCCCAGCGGCACCGGTGTATCTTCTTCCATGGTGGCATTGGTGATGTTGAAGAAGGCGCCATCGGCCCTTGGCTGGATCTGGGCTTCCAGAGTCTGGCTGTCATCAATCTTGGTGTCGCCGCTTTCGGAGTCGGTGGCAATTATCCGAATTGGAATCGATAAATCGCCGGCGAAATGCTCATTGATGCCATGCAGGGTGAGATTGCCAAGAGAGGCTGTGGTAAATACCCACTCCACCACGGCTTTACCTGTGCTGTTATACACGGTTTCAACGTCGGCACCGGTGAAGTAACCGCCCTCGGGCAGATCGCCTGCCAGAATGCGGAAACTCACCACATCGTTGCTGTCGGTGGTGATATTGGGGTTCAAATGTCCGGCAAAGCTGATGGCCTCATCTTCGATGGCATCTGCCACTGTGAGCTGCAAGTCGCCAACCTCGGTTGCCAAACTGACACCCGTGCCCTGCTCAAAGGTCACCTTGAATTCTGTGGAGATGATTTCGCCATCGTCGCGGTCGAGTACCCGGGCGTTGACGGTAACCAGAGCGTCAGTGATTGGGGTATCGTGATGGATTTTCACATCTTTCAGGATATCCAGATCCCACTCGCGTACTGTATCGGATGTGACGCCCGGCACCTTGATAAGCCAGCGGCCGTTGCCGTCATGAATGGCGCCAAGGGGGTGCTCTACAAACCAGCCATCGCCACTGGGCAGCACAATTTCGACATAGTCGAGCCGTTCTGAACCATCAATGTCGGCTTCGAAAAACTTCACCTGACCTGTGATATCCAGCGCTGCACCATCGCTGCTGGTTAACGAGGGCTCAGTCGCCTTGATTTCGGTGGTGAGGTTGACCTGGGCATCCACGATAAGCCGCACCGCGGTATCTATCCAACTGCTGACGGTTTCGCCATTTTCCGATGTGTCGGTGATTTGATAGCGCACCGGCAGCGTAAACTCGCCATCGGCATCCTGGGGTGGCAATACCGCAAGACGACCGGACGCAATCAACTGCTCCAGAGTGGGGCTGGATGAGTCGGTCAGGGTCGACAGGTCCAGGCCTTCGGCAGGAATATTGATTGGCCGGCCATCAAACAGCAGACCCACTCCCAAGGAATTGGGCATCACTATGGCGCCGGTAATTGCCTCACTGCCGTCGTTGTCAGCATCGAGGAAGGGGCGGAAGTCGATTACTGTGGGGCGATTCTCAAGCCCTTCCGTGGTGGTTTGCAAATTGGAGGCGGTTTCATCGATAACCGGCGATACCTTGAGTGCCACTGTCAATTCAAAGGTTTCGCTGTCACCGTCTTTCTCGGTGCTCTGGGCATTGAGGGTGAGCCTGATGTCGCCACTGAAATCGGTGATGGGCAGCAGGCTCAGGGTCGCCAGCTGAGCCGCCGACACACTGTACACCGGCTGACCGCCAACAAAGTCGACCACCGGCAGATTGACCTGAACCCCCGAGGCATCCAGCAATTTGGCGCCCTCAGGCAGGCCCGTGAGGGTTAAATCCAGGGTTTCAGAGCCATCGTCGTCCGAGGTTTTCAGCAGGAAGTCGAGCTTGATGGGCACATCTTCCGCCAGCGTGGCGAGGTTGCTGATAGTGCTGCTGGTTTCATCCATGGTCCAACGTGCCGGGTCGGCATCTATGGTGGGCGCATCGTTGGCCACCCCTCTGAGCTTGATGGTCAGACTCTGGGGATCGCTGTAATTTGGGTTGGGGTTGAGGGTGTCATTAATGGGCGGAATCCCATCCTGGCTATTCTCAATCGAAAAGCTCCTGACACTGATACTGAAAGTGCCAAAGGTGGCTGAGCTGACATCCTCTTTGGGAATTAAAAAGGCGTTATTGGCCAGCACGTCGGCTCCGCTCACCATCCACATGGTGGCACTGACCTGCACGGCCGTGGGCGCACTGATACTCCAGCCTTCCGGCAGGGTAAACTCGAATCCCAGAGTTTCAGAGCTGTCGCTTAAGCTGCCACTGACGATATCGCCAAGGGCGATGGGCTTATCTTCCTGGCTGCTGATATCACGGGTTTCGAGGCTGGTTTTGTCGGCCACTGGGGTGATGTCCAGCTCCACGGTTTTCAGCGCGCCAGTGACGGCATCGCCGTTATCGCTTTCAGTGCTGGTGGGGATGATATCAAAGGTCAGCTTACCGGCAATATTATCGGCCGCTGTGGCCTGCAGATTTGCCAGCTCGGCAGGAGTAATAATCATGCCATCAGTGATGGTTTTGCCGCCCGACGTGAGCGTCAGACCTTCGCTGATGTTGCTGATAAGGTAGCTCAGGGTTTCAGAGCCCTGGGCGTCTGCACCTGTTTCATCTTTGGAGCTGGCGGCAAGATTCAGTGCTATGGTGCCAGCATCTTCCAGCAGGCTGTAGCTGAACTCACTGCTTTGAGTCCACTCAGGGGTATCGGCCACCGAGATAATACTCAACGGCAACTCGGTCACCACATCCGATAGCGCACCGTTACGGTCAATCACTACAGTAACCAGCAAGTTAACCTTATCGGTGGCATCGGACAGGTCGTCCGCTGGCAAGTAGGTCAGGGCACCGCGGATGGTTGCTGTGCCGGTTATGGGGTCGACCAGCAGGTCGCCGCCGCTGAAGATAAACTCGCCAGCAGTGGGGAAAATCTGGATCCCATCGATAAACAGGCTACCCCCGGCGAGGGAGGCGCTATCGAGTTTGATACTGACAATCTGCTCGTTTTCATCCTTATCGCCGGGGTAAGCAACAATTTCCAGACGACCTTCGGTATCTTCGTGGAATACAGGATCCAGCACCACTACCTTGCCGTCGGAGTCTTTGGCGTTGAGGGTCAGGATGCCCGTGTCGGTATCGCCATCGCTGTCAACTATGGTAAAGCTGATATCTTCGCTGAACAGCGAGCTTGAATATACGAAGGGCTCAGGTGTGACAGTGGCCATGCCATTGGCGGCAATTGTGAGGGTGCCGTAGCGCACGCCGGTATCGGTCAGCAGCGCCACGGTATCGCCCGGGTTATAGTTCACTCCCTTGTAGGTAAAGGATTGCAGCGTGCCATTATCCCGGCCGGTCTGGTTCAGGTTGAATAAATCCAGTTGCAAAGAGTCGTCCGTTTCAAAGAACGACATGGTTTTATCCACGGCGGTGGGAATGGCATCGGTCACCGACACTGTCAACGTCTGTGGCGCAGATTTATCTTTATCGGCATCGACCGCCTGAACCGAGAAGGTTAAATCCAGCACGTCTGCACCGTTTGGATCCGGATGATCCAGCGGCAGGCTCTGCTTGAAGGTGACTGTGCCATCGGCATCCAGCTTAAGGCGGAACACTTCTTTACCATCGCTGCGGGTAGCAAGGTACCAGCCGTTGGCATCCACGCTGGAGGCCAGGGTAATCGCCTTGCCCTGACTGCTGTAACCGCTGAAGCTAAAGCCGTCCGCCAGTATCAGGGCTTCTACACTGTCACTGCCTGAGTCAATTGCAAAGTTGCCGCTTACGGTCAGGCTGCCATCCTTAGGCACATCCTGCTCGTTCAGGGCAAGGTTCAGTGGGCCGTCAATGATGGCGGCCAGGCCGTCGTGGATGGTCAGGCTGACAGTGCTGCTGGCCACGCTGCCGTCCGAGTCGACGAACTGGATGGGCAAACTCAATGCATTCACAGTGCCGTCGCCCTGAAGCTGATCGATGGGGCCATAGAGTTTGGCACTGATGGCGATGTTGCTATTGCTGCCGGCGTCTATAAGGATGTCCTTGGGCAGGGTGACGCTCAGTACCAATTCTCCTTTGCTATTGCGCCCTTCGAGCACTGCGCCATCATCTTTCAGGCTCCAGCTCAGCGCATCGCCATTTTGGGTCAGAGGATTGCCGTCCTTATCGGTCATGGGGCCGGGGCTGACATCGAAGCGAACGTCGACTATTGGGTCGCGACTGGCGGTAACCTCGATGCTGGCGGTATCTTTGTTGAGGTCGCTGCTGCTGTTTGGCAACTCATACACATCGAGGGTTACATTGGTGGCCGCCCCTGGGCTGCCATCATTTACCTCAAAATTAATCAGTACCTTGCTGCTGTCACCATCATAGTCTTTCAGTACTACAGGCACTGAAATCTGGCCGCCGTTCTGATCGAAGGCGCGGTAGAGCGTGATTTCATAGGGGTGCCCCAGGGTGTCGCTGCCGCTGTTCCAGCCCCCAAGCAAGCGAATTTCAAACACAGGCTTGGTTAGGTCGCCGGTGTGGGCGGTCAGCAGGGTGCCATCGGCCGACACAGTAAATTGCATCGGCTCCAGCCCGGCGGTGAGCCTGGGCATCTTGCGAATATCATCGAAGGTGAGGCTTTTTATGCTGTCGCTGCCTGCGATAATGTCAACGCTGCCCTGTTGCACCAGCGGAGTGCCGATTAAATCGTTTTCATCAAATTGCAGAAAGCTGTTGTTGATGAGTTCGGGGTTTGCGCCATCCAGCAAATCGATGGTGATATTGCCGCCAGTGGCGGGGCTGCCATCGGTGTCGCTGGCATCGAGCTTCAGCCTGAGGCTGAGGATGTCGGACGATGGATGATCCAGTGGCAGCTTTAAGTCCATCAGCACGCTGGCTTTAAGATCCCGTCCACTTTGAGTGGCGGACAGTGTGAGGGTAAATGCCACCTCGGAGCCAGCGGTGGCGGTAAGTAGCTTGCCATCGGACGACAGGCTATAGCTCAGCGCCACCCCTTCGCTCTTGAGCCCAAGGGCTTCCAGTTCAAAAGGCGTGAGCGGGTTGAATACCAGCGAGTCGGCCACCAAGGCATCTGAGCTTGCCACTATGACAAAGTCGCGGCTTTCGAGTAAGTCAGTATCGACCTTGGGTTCAGTGAGGGTGTCGCGGTACTGGCCAATATTGGCCGCTGAACCGTCGCTGATAACAATGTAGGCAGAGGAGCTGGACTTGGAACCGTCGGAGTCTACTGCGAAGTAACGGAAGTCGAGCACTTGTTGAACCTGATTGTCCAAGTCCCCAGCGGTTTGAAGGTGCCATACGCCCTTGCTGTCGATGGTCAGTTCACCAAAGCGGGTGGCAACCACAAGCGGTGTGCCGGGCTGCACATTGTAGCGGGTGCCTTCTATCTCAATGGCAACCAGGGTCAGACCTTCCAGGCTGAAGTCGTTGGCAAACACCGAACCACTCACATCTTGCAGCTCTTCGGTAAGGTAAAAGTCCGGCAGGGTCAGCTCTGGCGCATCCAGCACATTGACGATGGCGTAAGTGAAGATGGTTTCAAAGGTGCCATCGGCATCGTTTTGCAGCGCTTCAAGCTGAATAAACAGGGTGGCAGCGCGGCCAGTTTGATCAAGCGGCTCAAAGAGTTGCACCTTGAGTGTATCGCCGGTCAATACTGCGCTGAACACCAGTTCGCCATCACCTGCGCGGCTGGCAGTTAGGCTCATGCCGTCGGCGGCCACTGTGACCAGCAAGTTCTGCCCCAGTGACGTGATACCTTCGAGGTAAAGCTGATTAAGGCTGATACTGAGCGCACCGTCGGGAATTTGATAACTTAACTCGGTAGCGAGGGAATTGAACAGGATCAAGCCGGCTTCATACAGGGTAACATCCCTTGGCTGATACAGAGTTGGTAAGGCATCGGCTGCACTGTTACCGGCCAGATCGGACACAGTGACATCCACCATCCAGGGCGCGCGCTTATCCATACCGGCTACATCGAGACCGCTGAACTGCCAGCTGCCATCGGCCTGAACCATGGTAGTAAAGGTGCGGGTTTCCTTGCCGTCAGAGATAGTCAGGGTCACGGTTTGCCCGACTTCCACCCCAGTGGTGGTGCCTTTGAGCTCATCTTCCATGCCGAAAATCAGCTGCGAGCCGCCATAGCCTTCACCAGTGTCTATATCGATGCTGATTTGGGTATCGATAAGGCTGGTGTCTTTGGCCCAGCCGATATTGCCTGCATTGTCGGCGCTGGCCACCCAGGCGCTGACCTCTCCTTCGGCAAAATCCAGGGCATTCAGATCCAGTCCATCGATACGCCAACTGCCGTCGGCCTGAACCTGGGTGCTGGTAAGGTATCTGTGGCCCTGACTGTCGACCAGCAGCACCAGCAGCCCCTTGCCGGGTTCTATATTGCTGGCGGTGCCGCCGACAGAAATGGCGCGCACTTCATCCTGACTGATAAGCTCATCGCCGCCATCGAAAATCTGAATGCTGATGCTCGCCAGCGAGTCCTTCACATTGCTGGTGGCCGCTGTCGCCGGGTTTCCGGCCTGATCGGTGGCGCTGGCGTGAAAGGTGAGGGTGCCGTCGGCGAGGGCGCTGATATCGGCATCTTCAATACGATACTCGCCGCTGCTGACAAGGGCTGTGAAGGTGAGGGTGGCGCCGTTTTTATCAGTGACTGTGACCGTCACTGTGCGGCCATCTTCGATATCAGTAACAGTGCCGAAAATATCGGTAACGCCTGCCTCGCGGCCGTTAATCACATTATCAATGCCAGCGGCCACGTCGATGGTGATGCTGGCGTACAAATCCACCGGAATGCTGTTTTCCGCGTGGTCGGGATTACCTGCGACATCGGTGACATCGGCTGTGACATAGAGCATGCCATCGGCAAAGCCGGTTAAATCGAGGTCGGGGATGCTCCAGAGGTTGCCGCTGACCACTGTGGTCAGTGTCATGCTCTTGCCTGCGCCATCACTCAGGGTGACAGTGATGGTCTGGCCATTTTCGACATTCAGCACCACGCCGCGCACAGTAACTGAGCTTTGTTCGGCGGCATTGATCACATGGTTGTTATCGGCGACCCAGACGAAAATCCGTGCGCTGGTGTCTTTTTCATGCACCACGTTCGCCTCGGCCGGATTGCCGGCAACATCCGCCGCGCTGGCGCTGAAGCTGAGCTCGCCATTGGCAAGGGAGGATAAATCCACATCGTTCACTTGCCAGGCACCGGCCACCACTGTGGTGGTGAAGCTTAAGCTGCTGCCATTTTTATCGGTAATGGTCAGGGTGACTGTCTGGCCATCTTCGATGTTGGTGACTGTGCCCGCGATATCCACCGCCGTTTGCTCGGCGCGGTCGATGTAATCATCCAGCCCGGTTTTCACATCTATGCTGATAAGGGCGATGCTGTCTTTGATATTGCTGGTGCTGGCGGTAGCCGGATTGCCGGCAGCATCGGTTACTGTTGCAGTGAAGGTTAGCTCGCCATCGGCAAGGGCAGAAATATCCGCATCATCAACCAGATAAGCGCCGCCGCTGACCACTGCGCTGAATGTCAGGCTGACGCCGTTTTTATCGGTGACTGTTACTGTAACAGCGCGGCCGTCTTCAATATCCGACACATTGCCGAAGATATCCGTTGTCTTGCTTTCGAGGGCATTGATGACATCGTCGCTGCCGGCATTGATATCGATTTGCACCCCGGCATACAAATCCACTGGAATGCTGTTCTCGGCGTGAGTCGGGTTGCCAGCCACATCGCTGACATCGGCCGTGACATAGAGCATGCCATCGGCAAAGCCGGTTAAATCCAGATCCGGGATGGTCCAGAGGTTGCCATTCACCACTGTAGTAAGGGTCAGGCTTTTGCCCATGCCATCACTCAGGGTAACTGTAATGGGCTGGCCGTTTTCGACGTTGAGGACCACGCCGCGTACCGTGACTGAGCTCTGTTCGGCGGCGTTAATCACATGGTCGTTGTCGGCAACCCACACAAAAATCCGCGCGTTGATGTCCTTTTCATGAACCACACTGGCCGAGGCCTGGTTGCCTGCGACGTCGGTCGCGCTGGCCGTGAAGGTCAGCTCGCCGTTGGCAAGGGAGGATAAATCCACATCGTCGAGCTGCCAGCTGCCGCCCACCACTGTAGTGGTAAAACTCAGATTGGTGCCATTTTTGTCGGTGATCTGGATGGTAACTTGCTGGCCATCTTCAATGTTGCTGACACTGCCGGACATATCCACAGCGGTTTGTTCGGCGCGGTCGATATATTCATCTTCGCCGGTTTCAACATCAATGCTGATGCTGATTTTGGTATCCATCCAATGGCTGGTGGCGGCGCTAGCGGGATTGCCTGCCACATCCACCGCCGAGGCGCTGAAGTCGAGCTGGCCATCGGCAAGTGCTGTGAGGTCAACATCATCCAGCTGCCACTGCCCGGCTGTGACCATGGTGGTGAAGCTAAGCTGAGTGCCATTGGCGTCGGTGACTGTGACCAGCACCTGTTGGCCATCTTCGATATCGGTGGCTGTGCCGCGAATATCGGTGGCGCGGCTCTCGATGCCGTTAATCACTTCATCACTGCCGGTGATAACATCGATGGTGAGTTTGGCAATCAAATCCACCGCAATCTGATTTTGGCCATGGGCGGTATTGCCTGCCACATCCAGGGTGTCGGCATTGACAAACAACTGGCCATCGGCAAAACCGGTGAGATCCACATCGTCAATCTGCCAGAAGTTGCCCTCAACCAGGGTAACCAGGGTTTTGGTGTTGCCCTGACCATCGCTCAATGTGACCAGAATTGGCTGACCGTTTTCAACGTTCAGCACCAGACCCCGGATATCGACGGCGCCTTGTTCGGCGGCGTTTATCACCTGGTCGGCATCGGCAAACCACACAAAAATGCGGGCGTTGCTGTCTTTTGGCGCCTGGGTTTGGGCATCGGCCGGGTTACCGGCCACATCCTGGGATTGTGCCTGAAACTTAAGCTCGCCATTGCTGAGGGAGGAAAGGTCGGCGTCTTCAATCCGCCACTGTCCGTCCACGACTGTGGTTTCAAAGCTTAAGCTGTTGCCTGCTTCATCGGTTACTGTCAGCCAAACCGTTTGGCCATCCTGAATGTTCTCGACGGTACCGAAAATATCGACGGCGGTTTGCTCGGCGCGGTCGAGGTATTCATCTTCACCGGTATCGACCTCAATGCTGATGCTGGCGAGGGTGTCTTTGATGGTGTCGTCGCTGGCGTTTTCAACCTGGCCCGGGTAGTCGGGTGCTGAGATAGTCGCGGTCAGCGGACCTTCGGCGAGGGCGGACAAGTCCAGCCCCTCGATGGACCAGCGCTCATTTTGGATGGTGACGGTAAAGCTCAGGCGGTTGCCGGCACTGTCGATGATTTCCAGCAGTAAAGTGTCGCCGTCGCGACCATTAATGGCATCGCCGCTGATGGTGACAGAGCCAATTTCAGCCTGATTCAGGAAGTTATCGCCGCCATCTTCAATCTGAATACCAAGCACCAGCGGCAGCAGCGGATTGTTGTCGCCCTGATGCTCATTGTTTGTCTCTGCGTCGCCGAGGCTGTCGCCTTCGGTAGTAAAACCAGAGCGTGGGACGACTTTCTCGTGTTGTTGGCGGTAAAGGTTAAAGCCGAAGTTGACCCCCTGCTGATCGGGATCTGAGCTTGCGTCCTGGGAAGGTTGGCCTGGCATGGCAGCAAGGGAGTCTGAGGTGCCATCGGGGCTGGCGGGTACGGCAGGCAGTGCTTTAAGGGCGGTCACCAAGTCGGAGGGCACCGCCAGTGGGGTGTCATTGATAACCACCATAGCGATGCCGTTTGCAGAATATTGCAAGGCATCGGCATCCAGTACCACCAGGCCGGCTTGCTGTTCCAGCTCGGCTACATCGAAGGGCGGTTCGAGTTCACGCCATTCACCCTGACGGCTCACCGCCCAGACTCTGGAGCCAACCTGAACAAAAAAGAGTACATCCGCGCGCGCGAAATCTGCCATGCCTGTGTCCTTACTGCATCACATTTTACGGTTCAAGTGTGGCGGCTTTTGTTGATATAAGCACTAAAAGCAAACACTTGGCCTAACTTTGTATCATCCTGTGTTTTATGGCGGAATACAATAAAGCCACCCATTGGGTGGCTTCGGAAATTGCGGTTTTCATACCTTTGGGCGACTACCTGGCATCGTCCTTCAGCCACTGGGCAGCGCGCTTGGCAAAGTAGGTCAAAATGCCATCGGCACCAGCGCGCTTAAAGCACAACAAAGATTCCATTACTATGGCTTTTTCTGCCAGCCAGCCGTTTTGAATGGCGGCCATGTGCATGGCGTACTCGCCACTCACCTGATAGGCAAAGGTGGGCACTGCAAGTTCGCTCTTCACGCGGCGTACCACATCCAGATAAGGCATGCCAGGCTTGACCATTACCATGTCGGCGCCTTCCTGAATATCCAGCGCCACTTCGTGCAGCGCTTCGTCGGTATTGGCAGGATCCATCTGATAGCTGTGCTTGTTACCGCCCTTGAGGTTACCGGCAGAGCCGACTGCATCGCGGAAAGGACCGTAGTAGCTGGAGGAATACTTGGCCGAGTACGCCATGATTTGGGTGTTCACATGACCTGCGGCTTCCAGCGCTTCACGGATGGCGCCGATGCGGCCGTCCATCATGTCCGAAGGCGCCACTATGTCGGCACCCGCCTGGGCATGGGACAGCGCCTGCTTTACCAGGATCTCGGTAGTGATGTCGTTGACGATATAGCCGGTGTCATCGATGATGCCATCCTGACCGTGGGTGGTGAAGGGATCCAGTGCCACGTCGGTCATCACCCCCAGCTGCGGGAATTCACGCTTGAGTGCGCGCACGGCACGTTGGGCCAGACCATCCGGGTTGTAGGCTTCTTCGGCCAGCAGGGACTTTTTCTCCAGCGGTGTTACCGGGAAAAGTGCCACCAGCGGCACGCCCAGTTCGACCAGTTCTTCGGCTTCCTTGAGCAGCAAATCGATGCTGTAACGCTCAATACCGGGCATGGAGGCAACCTGCTCGGTGCGATGGTTCCCTTCCAATACAAACATCGGATAAATCAGGTCGTTGACCGTCAGGGTGTTTTCCGCCATCAGGCGACGGCTGAAATCGTGTTTGCGCATGCGGCGCATTCTGCGCTGTGGGAAGGCACTGGTGATGATGTTCACTATCGTCTCCTCGACTAAGATTGGGAGTCGGGGGTGCTGTCGAACAGACACACCCGGTTACGGCCCTGATGTTTGGCCTGATAGAGCGCCCTGTCTGCCTGTTCCAGCAGTTCCAGAGGATGATCTTCGCTCTCGATGATGTTGCAGCTGACCCCGATACTCAGGGTCAGCGGGATGTTCTGACTCTCCCAGTGAATGGCGAGTTCTTCTATGCCGCGGCGGATGTTTTCGGCTACAGCCAGGGCACCCTCGTTATCTGTGGATGGCAGGATGATAGCAAACTCCTCACCGCCAAAACGTGACACGAGATCCGTTGGACGCTTGAGATGTGAACTCATGCTGTCAGCAATTACCCGCAAGGTCTGATCGCCGGCCAGATGGCCGTACTGATCGTTGATGCGTTTAAAGTGGTCGATATCCAGCATCAGCACCGCCATCGGGGTTTGCTGGCGACGGCTGATACGGCCCTCGGCCTGCAGCCGTTTATCGAAGGCAGCGCGGTTCTTCACCCCGGTCAGGCTATCGATGGTGGTCTGCTCGGTGAGTTTTTGATTCACCTCATTCAGCTCGCGCAGGGCAATTTCCAGCTCCAGAGTGCGTTCCTGCACCATGTCTTCCAGCCGTTCATTGGTTTCAGCCTCCATTTTGAGCGCATCTTCACGGGCTTCGCGGATCCTTTGTGCCTGCTCCAGCGCTTCGTGCTGAATACGCAGCTTGGATTTGCGCTCATCGCTGTAGCGAATCGCCAATACCGCCGCCATAAACACAATCTCGAAGGTCACCCCCAGCATGGCTGGGCTCAAAGGGTCGAGTCGGGTTTTGATAACGCCAAGGTAAATCAGGCTGCTTATAGCGGCACCGGCAAGGAGCACTATCCAGCCAAGGAAATACAATCGGGCCAGCTTTTGGCCCTTGAAGGCCTGGATCAGTGCAAAGGTGAGCAGCACCAGGGAAATCCCCAGCAGGGCCACTATGTCGCAGTAAATCGCCAGACTGTAGCTGACAAAGGGCGACAAGAGCGCCAAAAACAGGCTGAACGCAGCGCTGAAACGGCAAATCCGCAGCATACGGATATTGTGGTATTTCAGCTGCAGCACCTTTTCGGCGAACATCAGCGCAAAACACATCACCAGCGGCAACAGGAAGGGGATCACCCAGGCTTGCATGGCTGGCCAGTTGGGCCACAGATAACGAAAGGCGACCCCCTGAATGGTGGCGACCAGCAGTGTCATGCTCAGTACATAGGCCGAGTAATAGCTGTAGCTGAAGGAACCCGACGCCAGGGCCACAAACAGGCTGAACAGGCCGATGGCGGTAAGGATCCCCAACTGAAATCCATGGGCCAGGCTGCGACTTTCCGACAGTTGGCTTAAGCGCCCCGGGCTGACCAGACTCATGGGCACATGAGCGCTGCCCTCGGTGTCGATGCGCAGGAAAAAGCTGTGTTGCTGCCAGGGTTTGAGTTGAAACGGATACAGATATTGGGTTGAACGCAGTGGCCGGCTTTCAAATGGCAGGCTGTCCCCCAGGTGCAGTTCACTCATCAGGTTGCCATTCACCAGATGGTATAGGTGCACATTGTCCAGCAGTGGGTTGTTGATGCTCAAAATACGGTTTTCGGCGTTGCCACGCACGTCGATGTCGAATCTGAGCCACAGCGCCCGCGCACCAACGCCACGTTTGCCGCCTTGTTCAACCGGCCGCCAGCGCGGGTCAGCAAATGGCGGTAAGGCGCGAAAATCCAGGGAGTCGCTGGCCTGAAACTGGGAGGTCCAGGGGGCCAGATCGAGCTCATCGGCAGTGCTTTCTGTGAGAATAAGTGACTTGGCCGCCAAGGCCATGGGGCTTACAAAAACGCTTATGCAAAACAGCAGGATCAGCCTAACCATGGGCCGACTCCAGCTGGAAAAATCTGAGGCTGTTTTGGTAGGTACGCTCGATAAAGACCTGTTCATCTTCACCCCGCAGACGGGCAATCTCGGCGGCTATATAAGGCAAATAGCGGGGCAGATTCTTGCCCGACTTGGGCTTGGGTCGCATCGACCGTGGCAGCAGATAGGGGCTGTCGGTTTCAATCAGCAGCCGCTCGCCGGGAATGTACTTCACCAGCTCGGCAAGCTCCTGGCCCCGGCGCTCGTCGCACACCCAGCCGGTAATGCCAAGGTGCAGACCAAGCTCAATGTAGCTTTCCATCTGTGCCCGGGTGCCGGTAAAACAGTGCAGCAGGGCGCCAGTCAAATGCGCTCTGTGCTCGCGGACGATGGCAATAAAGTCGTCGTGGGCGTCACGCTCATGCATCAACACCGGCTTGCCAAGCTTAGCCGCCAAAGCCAGCTGGGCGGCAAAGGCTTCGCGCTGTTTCGGGCGCGGTGAAAAGTCGCGATTGTAATCGAGACCACACTCGCCCACAGCAACCACCGAGGGAGCCTGGCAAAGGCTCGCCTGAATGGCGGCGCTGCCTTCATGCCATTCTGAGGCATGATGCGGGTGAACCCCGGCGGTGGTATAGAGTTTCCCTGGATGTGCGTTGCAAACCTCAATGGCCGCCTCGCTCTCATCAAGACTACTGCCAATGACAATCAGAGGCGAGACGCCTGCGGCATCTGCCCCTGAAATAACCTCATCCAGGTTGGACTCGAGTGCACTGCCAATCAGGTTGACGGCAATGTCCAGATACTTGGGCATGGCTTAGTTGATGCGCTTGACCCGAATGGTAGAGTTGCGGCTGTCGCTGCCGAGATAAAACGAACTCAAGGCGCCCTTCTCAATAAATACCTTCTCACCGGAGGAGAGCTTATAACGGCGGCTGTCGGTTTGTTTCCACACCTGACCGTTGGTAAAGCTGATTTTGAGGTTGCCGTACTGGTCTTTGTCCACCGAAGCAATTTCCAAATCGATTCTGTCTGGCTCTTCCTCAGACTTTTTGGTCTTGCCGAAGCTGTCTTCCATGGTTGGAGCGGGCTTGGAGACAGGGGCCGCGGGTGTGGCAGGCGCAGCGGCTACTGCGGCGGCAGGAACCAGCACAGGCGCGGCATCGGCCACAGGCGCACGGGCAGCGGTTTCGGCGAGTTTATCGTAACAAATCAGTCGGTCCAGTTTGTCGCTGATAGTGGCACAGTGGGCCAGTTGCTGTTCGACAGAGGCCATTGCGGGAAGGGTGGTCAGGCCAAGGGCCAGAAACCATAAGCTGCGCATAATAGAGTTCCTTGTATTTCTACTTTGGCTATGAATACAGAATCGGCCCGACCCAGACGGGACAGGCCGATAAATGGCAATGGCTTAACCGGGAGTTATTCGGTTTGCGATTGCTCTTCTTGTTCGTCTTCGCCCTTTTTACTGTAAAAGCGCGCCGCAAGCAATCCGCCTTCAAACAGCAGCAGCATGGGAATGGCCAGCATGGTTTGTGAAATCACATCCGGTGGCGTCAGCAACATGCCAATAATAAAGGCCGAGACTACGATATACGGCCGCTTTTGCTTGAGGTCCTCAACACTGGTCACCCCGGCCCAGCACAGCAGCACTACGGCAATGGGGATTTCAAACGACAAACCAAAAGCAAAGAACAGCTTGAGAATAAAGTTCAGGTAACTGCTGATATCCGTGGCAACTGTCACCCCTTCCGGCGCAACGCTGGTAAAGAAGCCAAACACTACCGGAAACACTACAAAGTAGGCAAAGGCAATACCGAGGTAAAACAGCAGGGTACTGCTGATCAGCAGCGGTACCACCAGACGCTTTTCATGCTTATACAGCCCCGGCGCCACAAACGACCATACCTGAAACAGCACATAGGGCACTGCGATAAAGAACGACAGTACCAGCGTCAGCTTGAAGGGCGCGAAGAAGGGCGCGGCCACATCGGTGGCAATCATGCTTGAGCTTTCGGGCAGCGCCTGCATCAAGGGGATGGCCATGTAGTGGTAAATATCGTTGGCCCAGTAAACCAATCCGATAAACACCAGCATGACACCGGCAATACACTTGAGCAGTATGGTGCGCAGCTCAAGCAGATGGCTGATCAGAGGTTGTTGATGTGACGACATGAATTATCCGTTGGCTTTAGGCGACTCGGTTTCCGCGGCTTTTGCCGGCTCAGCTTCGCTTACTGCGGGCTTGGCTGGCTCTGGCTCGGTAACCTGATAGGGGCGGTTGACCTCTTGTGCCGCCTGTTTGAGCTGGTCGATGGACTCTTGCAGCTCAGGCGAGAGGTTGGAAAGCCCCTTGCTTTCGGCCTTTTTCAGATCGGCATGCAACTGCTCGATCTTCAGTTCCTGCTCCAGTTCGTCCTTGACCGAGTTGGCCATCCGCTTCATGGCACGGATCCAACCAGACACGGTACGCACCGCCACAGGTAATCTCTCCGGCCCAAGCACCACCAAACCTATGATGGCGATGAGCAGAAGCTCCATAAAGCCGATACCGTCAAACATAGAGGATTACGCCTGTTCTTTCTTTTCGGCCTCAGGCTTCTTTTCAGTTGCCTGCTGTGAGGTTTGGGCAGGAGTTTCTTGAGCTTCTTTGCTTTCGAGGGCCTTTTTTTCCTCATCGGACATGGCGTTCTTGAAGCCCTTGATGGCACCGCCGAGATCGCCGCCCAGTGAACGCAGTTTTTTGGTGCCGAACAGCAGGATCACGATAAGTGCGATGATGAGCAATTGCCAAATACTGATACCACCCATGAAGGATTCCTCTTTAGAAATTTAGTGGTTCTATTATGAACCTGTGATTATTTAGTGCTAGCTAAAATTTACGATTCTTTGGCCTGGATCTCCATCCGGCTAGCCAAACCAGGGCACCGGCGCCGAGACAGGCGTACGAGAGCCACAGTGTAGCGGTTTGGGCAAACAAAATAGTGCCACAGATCAACAAAACGGCAGAGCTGATAAGCAGAAAATTACTCTTGTGCGCCTTTTGTTGATACTTCAGATAGCGGTCGAGCATCTGTTGCTGGGTACCCAGCAATTTGCGGCCAAGCTTCAGATTGTCATAAATAAGCTCCGGAAACTCGGGGAGTTTATCAGACCAGAATGGCAAATTGGTTTGCACTTTTTTGAACATTGCCTTGGGGCCAACCTGCTCGGCCATCCAGCGCTCGAGGAAGGGCTTGGCGGTCTGCCACAAATCCAGCTGAGGGTAAAGCTGTCTGCCGAGTCCCTCGATATACAGCAGAGTTTTCTCAAGCAGCACCAACTGCGGCTGCACCACGATATCGAAACGTCTGGCGGTGCGGAACAGCTCCAGCAGCACATGGCCGAAGGAGATTTCATGCAGCGGCTTATTGAACATGGGCTCGCACACCATCTTCACGGCCTGCTCGAAGGCCAGAATGTCGGTGTTGGAAGACACCCAACCCGACTCCACATACAGCTGGGCAATGCGGTGGTAGTCGCGGTTGAAAAAGGCGAGGAAGTTCTCTGCCAGATAGCGCTTATCTTCTTCGGTAAGACTGCCCATGATGCCGCAGTCCAGGCCGATATAGAACGGATTCTCCGGGTGCTCGCGGCTGACAAAAATGTTGCCCGGATGCATATCGGCATGGAAGAAGTTATCGCGAAACACCTGGGTGAAAAACAGCTCCACACCACGCTCGGCCAGCAGCTTCAGGTTGGTGCCCTGAGCATTGAGTGCCTCAACATCGGCAATCGGGATGCCATCGATACGCTCCATCACCATCAGTCGGCGATGGCAAAGCTCTTCATAAACATAAGGAATGTAGAGCGCGTCCGAGTCGAGGAAGTTGTTTCGCAGCTTGGTGGCATTCAGGGCTTCGAGTTTGAGGTTCAGCTCGCCGAGGATGGTATTTTGGTAGTCTTCCACCACTTCCAGCGGCCGCAGGCGGTTACCGCTGCCAAGCAAACGCTCCATCCAGCCCGCCACCTGCAGCATCAGCTCCAGGTCGGCATGGATTTTGGCTTCCACATTGGGGCGTAGCACCTTGAGCACCACAGGCTCGCCATTGGATTTAAGGGTGGCGGTATGCACCTGGGAAATCGACGCCGAGGCCAGCGGCGTGTCGTCGAAGTCATCAAACAGGGTGTCGATGGCGCAGCCCAGCTCTTCTTCGATGGCTGCGCGGGCCAGCGCTGAGTCAAATGGCGGCACCCTGTCCTGCAACATGGCCAGTTGCTCGGCCCATTGATCATCGAGCAGGTCGCGGCGGGTAGAGAGCATCTGCCCAAATTTAATGTAGACAGGCCCCAGTTCCTGCATCGCCAGTTTCAGTCGCTCGCCGCCACATTTGTCTTTGTGACGATTACGCACCCAAAACAGGCTCTTGCGCGCCAGTTTGAAATACCAGGGAGTCAGGGAAGGAGGCAGTACATCATCCAGGCCATAGTGGAGCAGGGTGCGAATGACCTGATATCCACGGCGAAGACTGGCGAGGGTCATGGTGTGAGACGGTCCCTTAATTGATTGATTCTTTTCTCGATAGTGTCAGTGTCCTGCACCAGCGAGTCAATGTTGTCCTTGAGATGAATAAACTCAATGCGGTGAGGGGCGAGCCGGTACTCCTCAGTGGAAAGCTGCGCGAGGTGGCTTAAGGTCTTGTCGCCAATGCGCTTCAGTTCGCTGCCAAGCCAGCGGCCGCCGGATTGCAGCTTGTGCGCCGGGCCGTCACCAATATAGCGTGACAGCGGCTCGCCGATGTCGAACTGCTGCTCTTTGATAAGGCGGCTGAAGCCCTGCAGCACATTGAGGTCGCCATCGATATCGAGCCGATCGGCCTTGATAAGCATGCTGAGGCTTTCGCCCTGGCTGAGGGCATAGAGCGCTGAAACTGATGCCTTTACCCTGACATCGGTTTCGGCTTCATAACGGCTAAACACGGTCACGCTGTCATCGAAGATAAGAAACAGCGGGAAGGGGAGCTCGGTCAATTCAATGGCGAGGCGTTTGCCATGCAGGCCATAATGCCTTGGGCTGGCGCCGGTTTGGGCGAGCAGTTTCTCAAAGCCCAGTTCTACGGCGCCGCAGACAAAGAGTGACAGCTCCCGTGGCAGCATCAGAACTTATAACCCCGGTGCAGTGCCACTACGCCATCGGTCATGTTGATGTAATCCACTTGCTCGAGACCAGCGTTTTGCATCATGCCCTTGAGGGTATCCTGATCAGGGTGCATGCGGATGGACTCGGCCAGGTATTCGTAACTGCCGGCATCCTGGGCAATAAATTCCCCCATTTTGGGCAGAATTTTAAAGCTGTAGAGGTCGTACAGTTTACGCATCACGTCGTGCTGCGGCTTGGAGAACTCCAGCACCAGCAGTTTGCCGCCGGGCTTGAGCACACGCTGCATGGAGCGCAGGGCGGCGTCTTTGTCGGTCACGTTACGCAGGCCGAAGGCGATGGTGATGATATCGAAATGGTTATCGGGGAACGGCAGCGCTTCGGCATTGGCCTGAACGTAGCTCACGTTGCCCACCACCCCCAGATCCCGCAGCTTGGAGCGACCCACTTTCAGCATGGAGTCGTTGATATCGGCCAGTACTACCTGACCACGCTCACCCACCAGACGGGAGAACTTGGCAGTCAGATCGCCGGTACCACCGGCCAGATCCAACACCTTCATCCCCGGACGGGCACCGGCAGTTTCAATGGTGAATCGCTTCCACAGGCGATGGATACCGAAGGACATCACATCGTTCATGATGTCGTACTTGGCGGCCACTGAGTGGAATACGCCAGCAACCAGATCGGCCTTCTTGTCGGAATCTACGGTCTTGAAACCAAAGTGGGTACTCTTTGAGGCGCCCTCGGACATCTGTTCTTTCCTATTGTTTCCCAAACTGTTAACTGCCAGTGTATGCCTATCCGGCCCCTTGCTGAATCCTTAAGCAATCAGCTTTGTGATCCAGTACCTATCCCGCTGCCCAAAGCATGTCAAGCTTGTGAGCCCGGTAGGGTTTTGCCACAGGCGCAATGACTGCGCATTAGACCACAATATGCGAATTTAATGAAGCTCGACTGAGTCAGGCTCATTCGCCCGTCTGAATTGCCCCGCGGGCGGATGTGGCTCAGGCGCCAACAGCCAGTTGACGGCCGCGCAGGTAGGCGTACACCAGCTCAGTCAGGCTCTGGCCCACTTCCCGAAGACCGGCGTTTTCACCGGATTCGTGGCAGGAGGGGGCGGCTTCTGCCAGATGCAGATAGGCGCAGTCACAGTGTCTGGCGATGTGGCTGATGTAGCGGGCGGCATCCAGCAGCGGCACGCCAGCCGCAGTCATGGCGCTGGAGGGCATATTGGCGATGGCATCCAGGTCCAGCTCGAGCGCCACCGGCAGGCCTGTGGTTCTAAGGTTTTTGCTGATGGATTTGAGCGCTTCGTCCAAACTCAGCTCGCCCCTTACCCAGATTTGCTGCAGGCTGTGCCAGCTGCCGCCAAAGGCTTCAAGCTGCTCCAGGTTGGCCTCGCTGTTTTTCAGCTCGTGCAGGCCAAGCACATGGTAAAAATCGAGTGCACCGCTGGCGGCGGCGTAGCTGAAACCATTGCCGCTGTGGCGGCCTTCACGCAGGCGAAAATCTGAATGGGGATCCAGGTTTACCGCAGCCGCAGGGCGGCCGAAGGCGTTTTTCACCGACATCAACAGGCCAAAGGCATTGTTGTGGCCGCCACCAATCACTATGGGCTCAAGCCCGGCGGCCATAATGGCGCTGACTACATCAATCACCCGCTCATCCATCAGGGACACCGCTTGGCGCAGCGCGTCCAGCTCGGCATCTTCGCCGGGCAAGAGGTCGCCAAAATCGAGTTGACCCAGCAGCAGGCAGTCATTGCCGCGATAGAAGCGGTTCGATTGCAGGTTTATCAGCCACTTAAGGCAGGCCTCGAAGGCATTGGTGGCGCCGCCACGGCCGAGGTTGGCACGGGGGCCAGCATCTTCCCCGGCGCCAAGCAATACAAAGCGGGCACCGAGCGACTTGGCGTTGGCGAGGCAAGCGCCAAGGTCATGGCCTTCGGGCAGAAGGAAGTGATTGCCAAGGCGGGTTTCGCCGGGACGCTGCCCGAGAATGCCGCTCATGTCTTGTGGCGTAAAGGGAATTAGGTGCTGCATAGGTTCGAGGTCTGATGTTGTTGTGGCGATAATGCGCGTTGGCGATATTGTGGCAAAGGATGCCGAAAAGGCAACGCTGGCGGGCTAAATTCGCCATGAAAAAAGCCGGCGCTAGGCCGGCTTTTATGATGCGAAACAGGCTCTGGGGCCTATTCGATGTCCAGTGGGTCCGGTGACAGGATAACCCCGGTGCTGTCGGCATACACATGGTCGCCCGGCAGGAAGGACACGCCGCCAAAGTTCACCGGCACATCCACTTCACCGGTGCCATTGTTGTCGGCACCGACCGGAATGGAGGCTATGGCCTGAATACCAATATCCAGCTCTTCGAGGGCATCAACGTCGCGCACGCTGCCGTACACGATAATGCCTTCCCAGCCATTGTTTACGCCAATCTCGGCAATAGTGGCATCTACCAGTGCCCGGCGCAGCGAGCCGCCACCGTCGACCAGCAATACCCGTCCTTCACCTTCTTCAGCCAATACGTCGGCGATAAGGCCGTTGTCTTCGAAACATTTGACTGTGCTGATGGCTCCACCGAATGAGCTAACACCACCGTAATTACTGAACATGGGCTCAACCACATCCACGACGTCCAGAAACATGTCACATAATTCTGAGGTGTTGTATTCCATAGTCATCTCCTGTTTCGCCTCAAATCAGGCTGTTAGGCAGCTCTACACTGAACTTAGGCCAGTATATAAGGGAATCTTGAAAAGAAAAGTGTTATCAATCACGGTATTGGCTCACCCCCATATATCATGCCAAATGTAGTTTAATTTCATCATGCCTAATCTTTATGGCGCATTTTTTTGACTTCTGTCATCATATGACGGTTTTTTATTACAACGCTGTGGGCACTTTTGTTAGCATTGTCCCCAGTCTCAATCCAGTTTCAATTAACAAATCGCTTTAGGGGCACGGACCCCCCATTAAGCTCAGGGAAGGCAGAGGGCCTTATTTCGAGGTGCCTTATGGAAGCTTTGAACATGACTGAAATCGTTGGCTACATGGCTTCGGTAATGGTCGCTATCTCACTGATGATGAAAGATATTATTTGGCTGAGATGGTTGAACTTTATCGGCTGCAGCCTGTTTGTTGCCTACGGTGTTGCCATCACGGCCTGGCCTGTGGCGGGCATGAATGCTTTCGTTGCCTGTATCAACGTCTATCACCTGATCAAAATCTACCGTGCCAAAACCCAGGGCGCAGTAACTGCCTGATTTCGCCCCGGCGATGTCATAAAAGTGTCGGGCGGGTGTCACCGCCCCGTCACGCAAGCTCTCTAGTATTCGGCTTATCCTGGCGCACTCTCTGGAGGCCGAATGCTCACACATCTGACCGAGCTCGACAGGCGCGGTTTTCAGCTGATCCACGGCGGTGCTTCCCGACATGGATTACAGCGCAGCTCTTTGCTGGTGTCTGCCACCGGCGATGGTCCCCTCTACTTATACCTGAGTATCGGCTTACTGCTGTTTGATTCTCAGGGTAACCAATTGTTCAGGCTGGCATTATTGGCCTTTGCTCTGGAAATTCCCCTTTATTTGTTGCTGAAAAACAGCATCCGTCGAACCCGTCCGTGCCACGCGGCATTGGGGTTTGAATGCAGTTTTGAGCCTTCCGATAAATTCAGTCTGCCCTCGGGGCACACGGCGGCGGCCTTTGTGATGGCAACCGCGATTGCCGATGTTTACCCCACGGCGCTGTTTGCAGCCTATGGCTGGGCCTGTCTGATTGGGCTCTCGCGGGTGGCGCTGGGTGTGCATTATCCCATGGATATTGCCGCCGGTGCGGCTCTGGGCACAGTGTCGGTTGCATGGGCCAACAGCTTCTATTGATAAGGATGTCATTGAATCTATGAAAATTCTGTACGGTGTGCAGGGCACGGGTAATGGCCATTTGAGTCGTGCCCGGGTGATGGCCAAAGCATTGGAGCGCAGGGATGTGCAGGTAGATTATCTGTTCAGCGGCAGACCCAAATCGCAGTTTTTTGATATGGAAGCCTTTGGCGACTTCAGGGTGGCCAAGGGGCTGACTTTCGTCAGTCAGGCCGGGAAAATCAGCTCGCTCGATACAGTGCGTGAAAACCTTAATTGCCGTTGGTGGCAGGATATTCGCGCGCTGGATCTATCGGCTTATGACCTGGTGCTCAACGACTTTGAGCCGGTGAGCGCCTGGGCAGCACGGCGGCAAAAGGTGCCCTGTATCGGCATCAGCCATCAGGCGGCGCTCCGTTTTGATGTGCCCAAAGTGGGCAACACCTGGTTTAACGAAAAGCTGCTGGATTACTTCGCTCCGGTGGATATGGCCCTGGGTTGCCACTGGCATCACTTTGGCTTTCCACTGCTGCCGCCCTTTGTGGAGGTGGATGAAGTCAGTGAAGAGCACGGTCACGATATTCTGGTGTATCTGCCCTTTGAGGCGCCTGAGGCCATTGTCAACTTACTGAAACCCTTCGAAAACTATCGCTTTTTGGTGTATCACTCGCAATCGCCTGGCTGTGACATTCCTGTGCATATTCAGTGGCATGGCTTTTGTCGGCAGGGCTTTCGCCGCCATTTGGCCGAAGCCGGAGGTGTGGTGGCCAACGCAGGATTTGAGCTTGCCAGTGAAGCCCTGACTCTGGGCAAGAAGCTGCTGGTAAAGCCCTTGCTGGGGCAGTTTGAGCAGCTCTCCAACGTGGCGGCGCTGCAACTGCTCGGCGCTGCCGACAGCATGATGCAGTTAAGCCCGGATACCCTCAAAAGCTGGCTTAAGCGTTCAAGCCCCGAGCCGGTGCGCTACCCAGCCGTGGGCGATGCCCTGGTGGATTGGCTTGGCCGGGGCGACTGGCAGGATAGTAAGGGCGACTCATCTCGGCGCCTCAGCCGCGAATTATGGGAGCAGGTAAAGCTGCCGGATACCTGGCGCTAGCCTTTAAAGCCGCTTAAGCCATTTAAAACAAGAGCTGACCGGTGCCAGGCCAAGAGGTGCGCCAGTTAAATAAGCCTGGCTGCGAAGTGGATATCCTGCTGCCAGGGACTGAAGTCGTCGCTGGCAAGTATTTTCTGCTGCAATGCCTGATTGGTGTGGATACCGTCAATCTGAAGCTCGGTCAGAGCCTGATGCATTCTGGCTATGGCCTGCTCACGGCTGTCGCCATGACAAATCAGCTTACCCACCATGGAGTCATAGTGGGGTGTCACGGCAGCGCCAGCAAACAGTGCCGAATCCCAGCGCACACCGGGGCCGCCGGGCAGCATTAACCCATTGACCTTACCCGGGCTTGGCAGTTGGGTGCGGGGATCTTCGGCGTTGATACGGCACTCTATCGCATGGCCGCGAACCTGCGGCGGCGCAGGCAAGGGTGCGCCCTGTGCCAGTTGCAACTGGGCGGCAATCAAATCGATGCCGGTGACCATCTCGGTGACCGTATGCTCCACCTGAATGCGGGTGTTCATTTCGATAAAGAAAAACTCGCCGTCCTGATACAAAAACTCAAAGGTACCCACGCCACGATATTTGAGGCTGCGACAGGCCTGTTCGCAGTGGCGCATCATGGATTCGATAAGGTCTCGGTCGATACCTGGGGCTGGTGCTTCTTCAATCAACTTTTGATGACGGCGCTGGGCTGAGCAGTCGCGCTCGCCAAGACACAGGGCGTCTTCTCCATTGGCGATGATTTGAAATTCGATGTGCCTTGGGTGGGTGAGGAATTTCTCCAGATACAGGGTGTCATCGCCGAAGGCCGCTTTGGCCTCGCTGCGGGTCAGGTCAATGGCGTCTTTGAGTGCTCTGGCAGAGTCGACCCTGCGCATGCCGCGCCCGCCGCCGCCGGCACTGGCTTTGATAAGCACCGGGTAGCCAATGGTTTCTGCGAGGGCTTCGATGCACTCCATGTCATCACTGAGGGCGCCATCCGAACCCGGCAGGGTGGGAATGCCCACCGCCTTCATGGTGTTGATGGCGCTGACTTTATCGCCCATGGTGGCGATGGTGTCGGCATCAGGGCCCAAGAACACCAGTCCTTCGGCCATGACCGCCCGGGCAAAGTCGGCTCGCTCCGACAAAAAACCATAACCCGGATGCACGGCATCGGCGCCCGAGATGCGGGCTGCCGTCAACAAGGCATTGATATTCAGGTAGCTGTCTTTGGCTGGCGACGGGCCGATACAAATGGCGCTGGTGGCGAGCCGGGTATGCAAAGCGCCCCTGTCGGCGCTGGAGTACACGGCAACTGTGGCCAGCCCCAGCTGATGGCAGGCACGGATAATCCGCACCGCGATTTCACCGCGGTTGGCAATCAGCACCCTGGTGAATGGCGGCTCAGTCCGCATCGCCTATCACAAACAGTGGCTGGTCAAACTCCACCGGGGTGGCGTTGTCCACCAAAATGGCTTTGACCACACCAGCCTTGTCGGCAGCAATCTGATTCATCATCTTCATGGCCTCTATCACGGCCAGGGTATCGCCCACGGCCACTTCGGTGCCCACTTCCACAAAGGGGCGAGCCTCGGGGCTGGGGGCGCGATAGAAGGTGCCGACCATGGGCGAGAGGACTCTGTGGCCCTGATGACTGCTGGCAGCAGGCGATACGGCAATGGCCGCCGCAGCCTGAGTGGTGTCCACGGGCTGCGCCGGCAGGTTGCCGTGACGGATAATCCGCACCGACTCTTCCCCTTCACGTACTTCCAGCTCGTTAATGCCTGACTCCTGCACAAGCTCAATCAACTTTTTGATTTTACGCAGATCCATTGCCATCAGTTAGCCTCCTGCAGCAACCGCTCGGCGGCGGCCTCCAATGCCAGTGTATAACCCTTGGGACCCAGACCCAGGATCACCCCTACGGCTTTATCAGAAAAATAAGAGTGATGGCGGAACGGCTCACGGGCATGCACATTGGACAGGTGCACCTCAATAAAGGGCAGGGCAACGCCGAGCAAGGCATCCCGCAGCGCCACGCTGGTGTGGGTAAAGGCGGCGGGGTTGATAATCACAAACTTGGCATCGGTTTGATGAATGGCATCAATCAGCACATGCTCGGCATTGGACTGAATATGCTCAAGCTGCACACCCAGCTCGGCGGCCTTGCGCTCCAGGTCGGCCACGATTTGCGCCAGGGTTTGGCTGCCGTACACACCCGGCTCACGGGTGCCCAGCAAATTGAGGTTGGGGCCGTTAATCAGCAATACCTTGGGGGCAGTTTGAGAGGCAGACATGGAGATTCCTTTTTGTCAGTTAGCGACACGTTAAACTCAAGTTAGCCTCAATATCGCCAAAGTTGGCCGCATTTTCAATGCAATTAAATTGAAGTTGTTTGCGGCGCAAATCTGCATGCCTTGCCGCTGTTTGGTTTAGTTCAGCTAAATACGTTTCGTGGACTGATACGAAAAAGACCTCAAAGGGCGCTGGTATCCGCCCGGTTAATGGCTTACCTTGCCACGCATCGACTTGGTGGCGCCGCGCTGCTTTTTGGCATCCACCCGCCGCCTTTGGCTGGCGCGGGTGGCTTTGGTAGGAATGCGTTTTTTCTGCACCACATTGACCGAGCGAACCAGCTCGATAAACTGCGCCAGCGCTGTTTCCCGATTAGCCTCCTGGCTGCGGCTTTCCTGACACTTAATGATGATTTTGCCGCTTTGGGTGATGCGATGGTCGCTCTTGGCCAGCAGTTTTTCTTTGTAGAACTCCGGCAGTGACGATGCGTGGATGTCGAAAATCAGCTGCGCGCAGGTCGACACCTTATTGACATTCTGGCCGCCGGCGCCGCTTGAGCGGATAAATTGCCACTCGATTTCCTGTTCCTGAAGCTGAACTCGCTGTGAGATTGTGATCATGGCCAGATTTTTGGCTTATTGCCTGAATAAAGAATTTGTTATCATCGGCAGCCTCGGCAGTTCGCCGAGCCTGTCCCAGGGAGACCCTCTATGTTATGCCAGATCCCCGAGATTGCTAAGGGTGTGATCAGTCTTTTTGCCAGTGGCCGCATCACGGCCCAGGATTATCGCACCCGATTGCAGCCGGCCATCAAGCGCTACCGAGAGGATTGGGGGCAGGTCTGCCTGTATATCGAGGCCGACGTGCTGCTGGAAGGCTGGGAGCAAGCTTCCCTGTCCGGAGCCGGTGAGGTACAGTTACCTCCATTCGATGCCCTGGTGTTTGTGGGTGGACCGGATTGGGTGGGTAATGCCATCCGTTTACTTGGTCCCTTTGTTCGGGGCGAAGTGGCCTGGTTCCCACTGCAGGACAAGGCCAAAGCCATCGAGTGGATTGTGAAACGCTCGGCGGTAAAGGCTTAATCTTATTTCATACAAGGAAGCGCTAATATGACAAAATTGACTCTGGCCAAAGTGGCCGCCGCCCTGACTCTGGTTGCCGGTCTGGCCGCCTGTGCCCCTGAAGTGGGCAGCGAAGCCTGGTGTAAGAAGATGGAAGAAAAGCCCAAAGGCGACTGGAGCGCCAATGAGGCTGCCGATTACGCCAAACACTGCGTGTTCAAGTAAGAGTTTGTCAGGCCGGGGAACTTAACCAAGCATCCCCGGTCTTACTTTGCAAAGCGCCCCTGTTGGGCGCAGCAATCAGCCGAGGATTGAATTGATTCGTTTTTCCCTTAACACACTGCACAGACTGAGCCTGATGCTGCTGGCCGTGGTGGTACTGCAATTTGCAGGTGCCAACCTGGGCGCGCACCAGTTGCACACTGGCAGTGCCGATGAGGAAGAGCGTAATCACAGCCACCTGACCTTTATGGCCGAGGTGACTACAATAGGTGAGTGTATTGAATGCACCTGTCCACCGGAAATCGTGGCCAGCGACACTCATCAACACGACAAGGTTGAAAAAACCGAGCTGAAACAGCTGGATCTTTGTCTTGATTGCCATTGCCATGGCGGTCATCCAAGCCTGGTCGCAGGCTTGGCTAATCTCGATTATCACCCCCTTACCAACCAGGTGCAGGGTCATGAGTCTGACTACCTCTCGGTAGTGGGCCGCCCCGACTACCGCCCCCCCATCGCTTAAGCCTGACATTCCCAGGAAAGAACACGACTTGTTTGCTGTGCCGGGCCATGTGGCTCAGGTTGCTGCGCGCCGCAGCCCTGACTGGATCCCAAACCACAGTCGCTGACTGACATTTTACACGCTGCCTTGTGGCCAAATTCCGCTGCATCAGACCGGAATTGCGCCCGCTGCCTGTGTTGTCGTTGCCCCAAAGCCGCTTCTTTCCTCAAGCCATAACCGCCCCCGGGCGCGTTAACCGACTTTGTCCCTTAATGTTCAGGACTCTGCATGAAACAGACTTTACTTGCGGCCGCCTTGTTGGCCGTGCTTGGCAGCAGCCAGGCCGTGGCTGGCGATACGTCAGCGGCCAATATGGCCGCCGTGGGCAACAGCCAACAAGCCGCAGCCGATGGCGCAGACATTCAACGCCTTGCTCAAACTATAGAAGCGCTGCCAGCCCTCAGCGCCGCCCGCGCCAAGGTACGGGTGGCCGAGCTGAATCTCAAAGCCGCCGGCAACGCGGTTTACAACCCCGAGCTGGGGCTTGGATACCAAAATGCCGATACCGACAGCTACAGCCTTTCGGTCAGCCAAACACTCGATTGGGGCGATAAGCAGCAGGCGGCACAAAATGAGGCACTGGCGCAGCTGCGCCGCGCCGAGGCTGAGCTTGCACTGGAGCGCAGTCGGCTGTGGGCCGAGGCGTTAAGCGCCATGGTGGCGAGGAAGCAAACCGCCGCCGTACTCGGGTTTCAAACAGAGCAGCGCGAATTTGCCCGGGCGCAGCTGGAACTCGCTGCCGAACTTAAGCGTGGCGGCCTTATCAGTGCCGGTGAGTTGTCGCTGATTGAGCTGGATTTGGCTTCCCTTGAGGCCGACCTTGCCATGGCCGAGCAGGCCGCCATCGATGCCGATACCCGGCTGCTGCAAATCTTCGAAACCCTGACGTTGCCTGAGATTTCCATGGCCTCACTGATGGCATCTGCGGGTAACACTGAGCTGGCGCAATCGGCGCTGCAACAGTTGCCAGCACTCAGGCTCGCTTATCAGGACGTGCAACTGGCAAGGCTCGGCGCCGACAAGGTCAGGGCCGATACCAGCGCCGATCCCACCCTGACCCTGGGCGCCGAAAAAGAAGGCTCTGACAACAAGCTCGGGCTCAATGTCAGCATTCCCCTTAAGGTGCGCAACAACTACAGCGATGCCATTGCCGCTGCCACTGAAGCCGGTATTGGCGCCGAGCAGCAGTACCTGGCGAGTGAGCGGGCACTGACTCAGGCCTGGCGCCAGTATCAGTATGCCCAGCCCAAATTGCAGGCCAGTTGGCAGGCCTGGAAGCAAAGGGTGCGTGGCTCGGCCTCGACCCTGGGCTCGTCCCTTGCCAGTCAGTGGCGTGCAGGTGATATCAGCACCTCAGATTTTTTGCAGGGTAAACGTCAACTGACCCAAAGCTTTATTGCCGGTACCGAGCTTGAGGCGCGTCTGTATCAGAACTGGCTCGACTGGATGGGGCAAAGCGGCCAGTTGGCGACCCTGGTGCCTGCGTCGAGCGTGAACCAAGCCCCGGTTGCGGGCGCCGAACACACCCCAGCGGAGGCGCGGCAATGAAACCACTTTTCTTCAGTAAATCAGTTATCAGCGGAGCAAACGCCATGTCTGTAATGAATACCAACACTTACTTTTCGGCACTGGCGTTCGCGGTTGCACTCGCGTTTGCTTTACCTGTGTCACAGCCTGCCTGGGCAGGCGATGGCCACGACCATGACGCGGCACAAGGCGCCGCAGAAGCCGCAGACGCCCATGACGAAGACAAGGCGCTAAAGCTCAGTCAGAGCCAACGCGACCTTGCTGGTATTCGGGTCGAAACCCTGTCTGCCACAGGCTTTGATTTAAGCGCCGTGGCCACCGCCAGTCTGGTGGTGGACCGTGACCGTACCATTACCCTGGCGCCTCAGCTTGAGATGCGGGTACTGGAGCGCCACGTGGTGCCGGGGCAGGAGGTCAAACAGGGTGAGCCTTTACTCACTCTCGGCGGCGCTGCCATTGCTCAGGCCCAGGCCGACTATATCAATGCTGCCACCGAATGGAGCCGCATCAGCCGCATGGGCGAAAGTGCCGTGAGTCAATCCCGCAGGCTGCAGGCACGGGTGGACTACGAGCTTAAGCGCGCCATTCTCGAGTCCATCAAGATGACCGCCCAGCAAATCAAAGCGCTGGAAACGGCGCCGGACAGCATCGGCAGCTTCAAGTTACTGGCGCCCATCAAGGGCCGGGTGCAGCAGGATGTGGCCAGCCGTGGTCAGGTATTGGCGGCCGGCTCGCCGCTGATGCAACTGACCGACGAATCCTTCCTGTGGGTGGAGGCCGAGCTGACGCCGGCGCAGTCCCGTGGTCTTGCCATGGGCAGTGATGCCCGTGTGAGCGTATCGGGTAAGTGGCTTGAGGCCAAGGTGATTGGCCGCTCCCACGAGCTTAACCCCATCACCCGTACCGAGCAGGTGCTGCTGTCGATGGCAAACCCCGGCCATGAAGTTCACGCCGGTGAGTTTGCCGAGCTGTTTTTGCCCCAGCAAGCCAATCAGCAGGGCGGCCAACAGGGAATAGTGCTGCCGGACTCGGCTCTGAGTCGCAGTGGCGATGGCGACTGGCAGGTATTTGTGGAAGACGCCGACGGCTTTGAGTCGGTGGAAGTGCAAATCGAATCCCGCGCCCGAGGCCTGAATCTGGTGAAGGGGATTGAGCCCGGCAGCGCCGTGGTGATGTCCGGTGCCTTCTTCCTGGCGTCCGAGCTGGCCAAGTCTGGTTTTGATATCCACAACCACTGATAAGAGGGCAAGCCATGCTACAGAAACTCATAGAGCAGGCGGTACGAAGCCGTCTGATAGTGCTCATCTTTTTGATAGCCGCCATGGCAGCTGCTGCCGTGATGCTGCCGAGGTTGAATCTGGATGCCTTTCCCGATGTGACCAACGTGCAGGTACAGGTGAATACCGCGGCCGAGGGGCTTGCCGCCGAAGAGGTGGAAAAGCTCATCAGCTACCCGGTGGAATCGGCCATGTATGCCCTGCCTTCGGTCACCGAAGTGCGCTCTTTGTCGCGCACCGGGCTGTCCATTGTGACCGTGGTGTTCGAAGAGGGCACCGACATCTACTTCGCCCGTCAGCAGGTGTTTGAGCAGTTGCAGGCGGCAAGGGAGATGATCCCCCAGGGCGTGGGTGTGCCGGAAATCGGCCCCAACACCTCCGGCCTTGGGCAGGTGTACCAGTACATTCTGCGGGCTGCGCCCGAGTCTGGCATAGCGCCTGACGAGCTTCGCAGCCTCAACGACTATCTGGTGAAACTCATCATGATGCCGGTGGGCGGCGTGACCGATGTGCTCTCGTTCGGTGGTGAGGTACGCCAGTATCAGGTGCAGGTCGACCCGGCCAAGCTGCTCTCTTATGGCCTCAAACTGGACGATGTGACCAGGGCGCTGGAAGGCAATAACCGTAACGCCGGTGGCTGGTTTATGGCCAAGGGCCAGGAGCAGCTGGTGGTGCGTGGCTACGGCCTCTTGCCTGCCGGTGAAGCGGGGCTCGATGCCATTGCGCAAATTCCGCTGACCGAATGGCAGGGCACGCCGGTGCGGATTATGGATGTGGCTCAGGTTGCCTTTGGCAGTGAAATCCGCGTCGGTGCCGTGACCATGACCCGCCGTGATGAAGCCGGTAGTCCGCAGGTGCTGGGTGAAGTGGTGGCTGGGGTTATCCTCAAGCGCATGGGCGCCAACACCAAGGCGACCATCGATGACATCAACAGCCGCACCGCGCTTATCCAGCAGGCATTGCCGGATGGGGTGACCTTCGAGGTGTTCTATGACCAGTCGGATCTTGTCACCAAGGCGGTGACAACGGTGCGCGACGCCCTGTTGCTGGCCTTTGTGTTTATTGTGGCTGTGCTGGCGCTGTTTTTGGTGAATGTGCGTGCCACCGCGCTGGTGCTCTTGTCTATTCCGGTTTCCATCGCGCTGGCGCTGATGGTGATGTCTTACTTTGGCATGTCGGCCAACCTGATGTCTCTCGGCGGCCTCGCTGTGGCCATTGGTATGCTGGTGGATGGCTCTGTGGTGATGGTGGAGAACATTTTCCGCCACCTCACCCAGCCTGAAGGCCGGATTGATAATGGCCAGCCAACCGACCCAGGCCTTAGCGAAGAAGATGCCCACCGCGAAGGCGGCTATGGTGGTATTGCCATGCGGATTTTGCAGGCGGCACGGGAAGTATGCAGCCCGATTTTCTTTGCAACCCTGATTATTATCGTGGTGTTTGCGCCGCTGTTTGCCCTCGAGGGGGTTGAAGGCAAGCTGTTTCAGCCGATGGCAGTAAGCATCATTCTGGCCATGCTGTCGGCATTGATGGTTGCGCTGGTGGTGGTGCCTGCGCTGGCGGTGTACCTGTTTCGCCGTGGTGTGCATCTGCGCCAAAGCCCGCTGCTTACCCCCATCGATAAAGGCTATCGCCGGGTGCTGGGCGCCGTCATGGCGCGCCCCAAAACCGTGGGTATTACAGCACTGGTGCTGTTTGGATTCAGCATGGCGCTGTTGCCACGGCTTGGCACCGAGTTTGTGCCCGAGCTTGAAGAAGGCACCATCAACCTGCGGGTAACCCTGGCGCCCACTGCAAGCCTGGATACCTCGCTGATGGTGGCGCCCAAGCTTGAAGCCATGCTGATGGAATTTCCCGAGGTGGATTATGCGCTGTCGCGTATCGGTGCCCCTGAGCTTGGCGGCGACCCTGAGCCTGTGAGCAACATCGAAATCTATATCGGCCTTAAGCCCATCGATGAGTGGCAGTCAGCCGCCAGTCGCGCCGAGTTGCAGCGCTTGATGGAAGAAAAGCTGTCGGTGTTCCCGGGTCTGCTGTTTACCTTCTCTCAGCCGATTGCCACCCGGGTGGATGAGCTGTTATCCGGCGTAAAGGCCCAGCTTGCCATTAAGCTGTTTGGCCCGGATCTGGATGTACTTGCCGAAAAGGGTCAGCAGCTTTCGGATCTGGTTTCCAAGGTGCCCGGCGCCGTGGATGTGTCGCTTGAGCAGGTGAGCGGTGAAGCTCAGCTGGTGGTGCGTCCTGACCGCGCCCGCCTGGCGCGCTACGGCATCAGCGTCGATGAGGTGATGAACCTCGTCAGCACCGGCATTGGTGGCAGCGCCGCCGGGCAGGTGATTGACGGCAACGCCCGCTACGACATCAATGTGCGCCTCAAGGCCGATACCCGCGCCAGCGCAGATGCCATAGCGGATCTCTTGCTTGTTGGCGCCAACGGCGCCCGGGTACGTCTGGGTGAGGTAGCCGATGTAGTGGTGGAAATGGCGCCGCCCAATATTCGCCGCGACGATGTGCAGCGGCGGGTGGTGGTGCAGGCCAACGTTTCCGGCCGTGATATGGGCTCGGTGGTGAAAGACATCTACGCCCTGGTGCCTGAGGCCCAGTTGCCGCCGGGGTATACCGTCAGCGTGGGTGGTCAGTACGAAAACCAGCAGCGGGCCCAGGCCAAGCTGATGCTGGTGGTGCCTGTGTCCATAGGTCTGATTGCGCTCTTGCTGTACTTCTCCTTCGGCGCGCTCAAGCAAGTGGGGCTCATCATGGCCAACGTGCCGTTGGCGCTGATTGGTGGCGTGGTGGCGCTCTATGTCAGCGGCACCTATCTGTCGGTGCCCAGCTCCATCGGTTTTATCACCCTGTTTGGCGTGGCGGTGCTCAATGGCGTGGTGCTGGTGGACTCCATCAACCAGCGCCGCGCCGGTGGTGAAGCCCTGTATCAGGCGGTGTACGAAGGCACGGCCGCGCGTCTGCGCCCTGTGCTGATGACGGCGCTGACCTCGGCGCTGGGGCTTATTCCGATTTTGCTCTCAAGTGGTGTGGGCAGCGAAATTCAAAAGCCGCTGGCGGTGGTGATTATCGGCGGGCTGTTCAGCTCGACGGCGCTGACGCTGCTGGTGTTGCCGACCCTTTATATGGCGCTGTACCAGCGCGATGAGCGCGAGTTTGAAGAGCCAAACTGACGGTCACGGACTGCCAGCTTGGCGCTGAGTTTGCCAGGGAGGCCCTTGGTTCGGCACCGCCTAACCGCCGGACCCAGGTATTTGGCCAGGGTTTCCGCTTGCTTTTGAACAGCCACAATTATGGCTGCAACAGATTTCCCATTTTGCTGTTGCAGAGACCAGGCTGAGGAGAAGGCATTGCAGAGTGTGGGAACCGTTTTGGCTCGAAGGAGCGGGATGCTCCTTCCTTTTTCACCCTGAGGTATCTTTATTAAACGAGTTTCAGGAGGTGAGTATGGGTCACACCCATGATCATGCAGGCGGTAGCGACAGGAATCTGTATATCGCTATTTTTATCAATGTGTTGCTGACGGTGGCTCAGGTCATTGGTGGGGTGCTGGCGGGCAGCTTGTCGCTGGTGGCCGATGCACTGCACAATTTAAGTGACGCCGGTGCCATTCTGGTGGCGCTGATTGCCAGAAAACTTGGCCGCAAACCGGCCAACGACAGCTATTCGTTTGGCTATGGCCGGGCCGAAATCCTTGCCACCGCCTTTAACAGCCTGACGCTTATCATAGTTGGGGTGTATCTGCTGCTGGAAGCCTGGCAGCGCTATCAGAATCCCACCCCGGTAGACGGCTTCATTATTTTTGTGGTGGCAGGCATAGCGCTTGTTATCGACATCGCCACTGCGCTTTTGACCCTCAAGGCAGGTGCCAAAGACAACATGAACCTGCGCGCCGCCTTTATCCATAATTTGTCGGACGCCATGGCCTCGGTGGCAGTGATTATCGCCGGCGGTTTTATCATGTTGTTTGACTGGTATATCGCCGACCTTATCGTGACGGCGATTATCTCCGCTTATGTGATTTACCATGGGGTGGTGCTGCTGGCCAAAGCCTGCCGGGTGTTGATGCAGGCTGTACCGGAAGAGCTGGATTTGGCGGCGTTGCGTCAGCAGCTGCTGGCGGATGACAAGGTGCATGCCATCGGCAGCCTCCATGCCTGGCAGCTGACTGATAAAGGCATACATATCGGAGTCAGCCTGTGGGTCAGAGACGTTAACGACAGCGAGCGAACCCGCCTCAAAACCTTGATTGCCACCGCAGTGCCTATGGCCAACATTCTGATTGAGCTTAAGAAAATCGGCTTGGATGACGACAATGCCATAGTCGCCAAACTGCCGCTTGAGTCACCCGACAAAGCACTGCATTAACCCCGCTTGAAGGCACAGCTTAAGCAGGTTGATTAGCCAGCCAATACGCCCGCGCTCAGCGCTTTAAGCACGGCGCGGGTGCGGTCTTTGGTAAATCTTGCTGCTGTAACTGGTGCCCATCAATTTACTTATTTACTGTTAGGCTGTGAGCAAATGGCACATGGTAAGGGCGAAGATAAAACCTAATAGAGCCCATTGCCGGTGACGCTTGATATCTGCAGTTCCCTGGCTTAGCACTTCGTCTGCTTTGGATGCGAATTTGCCTTCGCGCAGGGCTTCGAGGGCGAAGTGCCTGGCCCATTTGTGCTCGTCACCACAGTGTTTGCCTTGGCTTATGAACCTTTGCCAATCGTTGGGATGCTGACGCTGAATATGCGCAAGCAGGTTGTTTTGCAGCAGCATGGCTTTACGGAGGTAGTAAAACGCTGCCCCAAAGCCGGCACACACCAGAAGCACTATGGCGGGCGTTGTGGCTATGGAGAATATCTGGGGCATGGGGTTTCCTTTTCAACTGACCGTCCTTCGTGGTCGGTTAAACACGTTACTCGAATCGCATAGCGGCTTCAATCACCCAAGAGCCTGCCGTGGTGACAATGGCAGGCACTGTAGTTGCAGATTACAGCGGCTGGTTCACCTGAATCACCAGCTTGCCGAAGTTCTTACCTTCCAGCAGGCCAATCAGCTGCTCGGGGGCATTCTCCAGACCCTGCTCAATCTGTTCGCGATACTGAATTTTACCTTCAGCCAGCCACTGGCTCATATCACGCTCGAACTCGCCGTAGCGGTGGCCATAATCGTCAAAAATGATAAAACCCTGCACCTTGATGCGTTTGGTCAATATCAGTCCCATCAACAGCGACAGCCTGTCTGGCTCGGCGGGCAGCTCGGTGGCGTTATATTGGGAAATCAGGCCACACACCGGAATGCGGGCGCCGGTGTTTAAAAGTGGCATCACCGCATCAAACACGGCGCCACCGACGTTTTCGAAGTAGACATCGATGCCGTCAGGGCAGGCGGCAGCAAGCTCAATGGCAAAGTTGGCCGACTTGTGGTCGATACAGGCATCAAAGCCAAGTACTTCAACGGCATGGCGACACTTGTCGGCGCCGCCGGCAACGCCCACCACCCGTGCACCTTTCAGTTTACCAATCTGGCCTACGGTAGCGCCCACAGGACCTGTGGCAGCGGCCACCACTATGGTTTCACCGGCTTTTGGCGCGCCAATGTCGAGCAGGCCCATATAAGCGGTAAAGCCCGGCATGCCCGTAACCCCAAGGGCGTAGGATGGATGGCTTGGGTTGGCACCCAGTTTCAGCAGGCCCTCGGCGCCGGATACTGCATAGCTTTGCCAGCCCACATTGTAGGCCAGCACCCACTCACCCACGGCAAAGTCAGGATGGTTGGACACTTCGACCTGACACACGGTGCCGCCAATCATCACTTCGCCCAGAGCAACCGGCTCGGCATAGGATTTGGCATCGCTCATGCGACCGCGCATATAGGGGTCGAGCGATAGGTAGATGGTGCGCAGCAGCACCTCACCCTGCTTGGGCTCGGGTTTGGCAAGGGTTTCCAGGCGGAAATTGTCGCTGGTAGGTGCGCCGACAGGGCGTGATGCCAGCACGATGCGGCGGTTGATGGAGTCAGTCATGATTCTATCCTCTGATTAAATTAGACCAGTCGTCTAGTGTTTGTTTCAAAAAATCCGCTATCGAAATAGCGGCTTGGATTAGGGTTAAGGCGTGCCGTGGCAAGGTGATTTGCAGCATCACCTTCAAGCATCGGCGCCTCGTTTATCAAGGGCTGCACTCGGCCAGGGCGCAGAACTCAGCGCGAAAGCTCAGCGCGCAAAACTCAGGGCTCAGGCCGTGGGCTGCAATATTTGTCTGGTGGTCAAAAGTGCCTGCGCCAGGCTGGCATCATCCAGGCGTATCTTGTTTAGCAGACTGGCGCCAATCCACAGGTTGTAAAGCTGCTCGGCGGTTTGGCGACTGTCGCTGATACCAAGCTCGCCCGCAGAGCGCGCCTGTTCGATACATTCGGCCACCCGCGCTATGATGCGATTGGTGCCGTTAAGCAGCGCCAAGCGCATGGGCTCGGATAAATCGGACACTTCACCGGCAAGTTTCACCACCAGGCATTTTCCTGCCTGGCCGTGACAGCTGTTTTGCTCGCTCCAGTGCTGCCAGTAGTGCATCAGCTTCTGGTAGTGGTTGCCGGGGGTGCTATCGAGCAACTGGTTGAGCTGGTTCAGGTATTCACTGAAATAGGCCTGGATCAGTGCTTCGCCAAACTGCTCCTTGGATTTGAAGTAGTGATAGAAGGAGCCCTTGGGCACTTCGGCGGTTTTCAGTAGCTCCGACAGGCCCACACCGGCAAAGCCTTTGCTGACCACCAGTTGGTAGCCAATGTCGAGTATGTGTTGCCGGGTGTCTTGGGTTTTGGTGTTCATGGCGGTGATAATATCGACAATTAGACCAGTCGTCTAGTGTTTTATGACTGGTGGTTGTTTATCACGTCGCGCGGGTATCTCAGGTGATTTTGTCTTACACCTGGTTGGCCGTGCGCCTGTTCGCGGCACCTGGCGCTGCAGAATACCCACGTTATCGGCAGCTTGTTCATTGGCGTTATTCACCGACAATCGCCGTCGCCAAGGTTTAAAATTCCACCAAAAAAGATTAGGATCCGGGGACTTACCACCGCTGTTTGACGGCTTGTTGTGACTGGCTTTTTGGCCATCCAGGCGCACGGCTTCTAAGCCATTGTGGTGCAGTGCTTCTGAACCGCTCCTGCGCTTGGCATATCAGCCAAAAAGTCGCAGGTCTTCGGAAATGTAGAGGCGCAGGACTTCAGAACCTTCGAGTCGCCTGGCTTTTGAATCAATGTGGTGCAGTGCTTCTGAAACCCTGTGAGGCGCTTGGCTTAGAAGTGCCTGGCCGCCAAAGCGCGGACGCTGACCTGAACGGCGAGCGCTGCGTTGGTATCACGGTGCTCAACTGGCTGTTGGTGAGTCGTAGAATGGAATGCTATTATCCGCCACTGGAATTAGAGTTAATGCTCTAGAGGTGTCAATGAAACCTATCATCACACTCCTTCGCAAGCCGAATATGGTGTGTTTGTCCCGTCAGACTGCCCCCGGCGCTTCTGGGGTATCCAGCGCTTTCGATGCCGCTGTTGCCGCCAATGCCCGAGCCATCCAGGGCAGTGATGCTCTGACAACTGCGATCAGTGCCGGCCCTGTGCCTGTCGCCTCCAGTGCTGGCCGCACTTTTATGCCTGGATTGCTGACGGCTTTATCCCTTGCCTTTTTTGCGGCCTTACCTTCTTTCGCCCATGCGCAGAGTTTTGATGAGGCCTGGCAGCAGCTGCAACAGGTAAGCGATAAGCTTGCCGCTTCCAGTGCCAAGGTCGACAGAGCCCGCGCCGAGCGGGATGCGGGGGAAGATATGAACCTGCCAGAGCTGTCGCTTAATGGCAGTTATACCCGCCTGGAAAAGCCGCTGGAGATGGATCTCAGAGACCTGAATCCGCTGGCCTCCCTCGACCCCAGCACCCTGCCGCCCGCCCTCGGCGCCGCCCTTGGCAGTATTCCAGGTGAACTCTTTATTACGCCTTTTACCGAGCAGGACATCTTCCGCGCCAGTCTGTCGGCCATGTGGCCGATATACACCGGCGGCCGCATTAGTGCCGCGCAGGGCATCCACGAAGCTCACCTTGCCGAAGAACAGCAGCAGCGGGAGCTGACTCGCCGCGAGCTGTTTACTACTCTGGTGGACCGCTATTACGGGGTGATGGTGGCGGCAGAGCTTGCCCGTACCCAGGACAAATTGGTGGTATCCCTCGAGAAACACGTTGAGCATGCCAAGAAGCTCGAGGCTCAGGGGCAAATCGCCAAAGTGGAACGCCTCAATGCCGAAGTGGCGCTCGACAACGCCAGGGTGCAGGCATCCAGCAGTCGCCGCCAGTACGAAATCACCGAGCTTGCGCTGCGAAGCCTGCTCAAATCCGATCCGGCCCCCTCGTCGCCACTGTTTATCTCCAGCCGTGAGCCGTCGCTGCCGTATCTTGCCGAGCTGACCCAAAAGGGGCACCCGGCACTTAAGTTGTTGGATGCAAAAGAATCCCAGGCGAACGGCTTGATTGAGGTCGAGCGCGGCGCCTATAAGCCCACGGTATTCCTGTACGGCAATTACACCCTGTACGAGGACGACAGTCTGTTTGCCAAAATGGAGCCGGACTGGATGCTGGGGGTTGGTTTTAAGATGCCGCTGCTGGCCCGCGATGGCCGCAGTGGCAAGGTCGAAGCGGCCAGGAGTGCGCTGCTACAGGCCCGTCATACCAAGGCGCAGACCCGCGAAGACCTAAGTTTGCTGCTGGAGCAAAGTTATCGCCAGTTAAAGCAGGCCGAGGAAGAGTATCGCGCACTGGCAAGCTCCCGCGAGCTGGCGCTGGAAAACCTGCGTTTGCGTGAGCTGGCCTTTAATCAGGGCATGTCCACCTCCATCGAGCGGGTGGATGCCGAGCTTAAGCTCACAGCTGTCGACACCCAGCAATTGGGTGCCAAGTTTCGTTACGTGCAGGCTTATGCGCGCCTGATGGCGATATCCGGCCAATTGGATGAATTTGTCGGCCAGACCAAACAGGTGGCTATGGGAGATCAACAATGAAGGCGAATGTGCGCCTGATGGCACCCACAGTCCGGGGCCAATTGGATGAATTTGTCGGCCAGACCAAACAAGTGGCTATGGGAGATCAACAATGAAGGCCAATCGTTTACTTGCCGCCATCGCGCTGCTGGGGCTTGTCGTCGCGCTGGTGTGGGGGCTGATGCTGGCCCATACGCCCAAGAGTGCACCACTGCAGGGGCAGATTGAAGCGCGGGAATATCATGTGTCGTCCAAGGTGCCCGGCCGTATCGAAGAGGTGATGGTGCGCCGTGGTGATACAGTTGCCGCTGGCGATCTTCTGTATGTAATTGATAGCCCGGAACTAAACGCCAAGTTGATGCAGGCCGAAGGGGGCCGCGATGCTGCCCGAGCGATGCAGCTTGAAGCCGACAGCGGTGCCCGTAAGCAGCAAATTGCCGCCCAAAAAGAGCAGTGGCTTAAGGCCAAGGCAGGGTTGGCGCTTGCCAAAACCACCTTCGATAGGGTCGATAACCTGTTTCAGGAAGGCGTTGTGCCGCGGCAAAAGCGTGATGAAGCCTACACCCAATGGCAAGCTGCCAAGTACACAGAGCAGGCGGCGCTGGCGGTGTATCAGATGACGGAGGAAGGCGCGCGGGAAGAAACCAAGGCGGCCGCCGCCGGTAATGCCCGCATGGCCGAGGGTGCAGTAAAAGAAGTCAGCGCCATTCTGGCCGACAGTCAGATGCGCGCCCCCCGAAGCGGCGAAGTGTCAGAGGTGCTGCTGCAGTCCGGCGAGTTGGCACCGTCCGGGTTTCCGGTGGTGAGCCTGGTGGACATGAGCGATGCCTGGGCCGTGTTCCAGCTGCGTGAAGACATGCTTAAGGATGTGAAAAAGGGCGACGTGAAGCGCCTGTACATTCCGGCGCTTGATGCCAGCGCCGAGTTTAAGGTGAAGCACATCGCCGTGATGGGCGATTTTGCCACCTGGCGCTCTACCGAGAGTGGCCACGACTTTGACCTGCGAACCTTCGAGGTGGAGCTGGTGCCTGAGAAGTCCATCGACGGCCTGCGCGCCGGCATGTCGGCGATTTGGGAATAAGCATGCGAGCCTTGCTGCGCCGGGAACTGTGCGCACTCTGGCAAAGCCCCTGGCAGTTGGCGCTGGTGACCTGGCTGCCGATTGTATCTATGCTGGCGCTGTGGTGGCTGTTCAGTGCGGCGCTGCCGCGCCAACTGCCGGTGGCCTGGGTCGACCTGGATAACAGCAGCATCAGTCGTGAGCTTGGTCGTCATGTGGCGGCAAGCCCGGTGGCAAGTCCTGAGTCCTTCACTCATCTGGAAGATGCCATTGCCGCCATGAACCGCGCCGAGGTGTACGCGCTGGTGGTGGTGCCTGTGGGGTTCAGCCGCGAGCTGATGACCGGCGGCGATCCTACCCTGGATGTGCGTTACAACGGCCAGTTTTTGCTGGTGGGCAAGCTGCTGGCGGCCAATTTACAACTGGCCATTGCCGATGCCATGAAGCCTTTGGCCTACACCAAGCAGCTTGCCGGTGGCGCCAGTCCCCATCAGGCCAGAGTGAATATGGCGCCTATTGAAACCCAAACCACGGCACTGTTTAACCGCAACAACAACTATGTGGGCTTTTTGGTGCCACCGGTACTGATTGCCCTGTGGCAGTTGATGGCCATGTTGGTGTTTGCCAATGCCCTCAATCGGGAGCTGGCCGAACCGGCAGATATGCCACTGAGCGCCCGCCTCGCGGCCAAGTTTGTGTTTTATGCACCGCTGTTGCTGGCGCAGGGGCTCTTTATCCACGCGCTGCTGTTTGGTTTTCTTGCTTTGCCGCTGGCAGGCTCGCCGCTGTGGCTGGTGCCCGCCATGCTTGCCACTCTACTCGCGGTATTTGTGATGGTGGTGCTTATCTTTCTTATCATGCAGGAGGCCGCGCGGGTGGTGAGCTTTTGCACCGCGCTGTTTGCCCCGGCGTTTGCCTTTATGGGCGTTACCTTTCCGGTGCACGATATGCCCCAGGCGGCCCAGTACTGGCGGCTTTTGATGCCATCGAGCCACTATATCGACTCCCACATTGCGCTGGTGAGCTATGGTGTCAGCGGCACTGAGCTGCTGCTTAAACTCGGCTCCTTCGCTCCCTTCTTACTGCTGCTGGTGCCCATTTATGCGCTGGCGGGCAAGGGGCTGCGCGTGCAGGAAGTGGCGGAAGGTGCAAATGAGGAGCTTGCCCTATGAGCCTGCTGCGACTCCTCCTCAGTGAACTGAAAGCCATTGTCAGTGACAAAGCGATTGCCGTGACCCTGTTTGGCGGCGTGCTGTTTTATGCGGTGCTTTATCCGCTGCCATATTTGCATCAGGTGCCGACAGAGCAGGCGCTGGTGGTAGTGGATTTGGACAACACCAGCTTGAGTCGCACCCTGGTGCGCCATGCCGATGCCAGCCCCAAAATCCGGGTGGCAGCAGGCGCTGGCAGTATTCATGAGGCCAAGGCGCTGATTGCCAGCGGCGACTTCCATGGCTTGTTGGTGATCCCCAAAGGGTTCAAGCGCGACTTGTTGCTGGGGAAGGGCGCCACTTTAAGCTACGGCGGCGATGCCAGTTACTTTTTGGTGTACTCGGCGCTGGTGGAAGGTCTGGTATCTGCAGGGATGGACGCCGCCAAATCGGTGCAACTTTTGGGGCTTTTGAGTCGCGGCGAATCCTTTACCGGTGCTACCTTGAAGCTTACCCCCATGCACCTCAATGCGGTGCCCGCCTATAACCCGAGCCTGGGTTACACCCCTTATGTGGTGCCCGGACTCTTCCTGCTGATTTTGCATCAGACACTCTTGATTGGTACCGGGATTTTAGGCGCAGGACAGTGGGGCTCAGCGCCTTTGGTCAAGGGGCAATCCGTCAGTGCTGCAGCTGCTGCACCATACTGGACTCAGGTTTCTGCGCTGAAGCTGCTTTGTGGCCGCAGTCTGGCCTTCGGGCTCTTGTATCTTGGTTTTGGCGGCTTTTATCTTGGCTGGTGTTATCACTGGTATGGGGTGTCGGTGCAATCGAGTCTGGCGCAGATGTTGCTGTTTGCACTGCCGTTTTTGCTGGCAACCCTGTTTGCCGGTATCGCGGCCAGTACCCTGTTCAGTCGCCGTGATTTACCTACTCAGGTGATGCTGCTTGCCTCCATGCCTATTTTGTTTGTCAGTGGCTTCGTGTGGCCGCTGTCGCTCATCCCCGAGCCGCTGGTGCTGATATCCAAGGTGATTCCTGCGGTGCCGGCGATTTTCGGTATGCTGAAACTCAATCAGCTCGGTGCGGGATTTGAGGCGGTGATGAATGAGTGGCTCATTTTGTGGGGACTTACCGCAGCGTATTTTGTACTGGCATTTGCCGGGCTCAGCTGGCGGCTTAAGCCGTGGCGTCATTAATGGGCGCCGAACCAGTAAGCTGGTTGCCAATGCGATTATCGAGCAATAAAAAGCCCCGCACTGCGGGGCTTTTTATTGAAATAGCAACAGCTTACTCGGCCATGCCTTCACGCAGGTATTTGTGCAGCTCTTTGGCGGCCTTGGACTCGAGCGCCCTGGCTGGGTCGGGCTCTTCCTTTGCGGCTTCGGCGGCCACTTCTTTGGCCAGAGCACGTACCAGCTGACGCAGCTTTTGCCGTTCCAGAGCCGGATGGGCTTCTATCAGCGCCTGAATTTCGGCGTCGCCTTCGCTCAGCAGTCGGTCACGCACCTTTTCCAGCACGTGCACCCGGGCAGCCTCGGAATTGTTGCGGTTAGTCACCTTATCCAGCGCTGCCGTGATGGCCTCGCTGTCGAGGTTACGCATCAGCTTACCGATAAACTGCACCTGACGACGGTGCGCCTCGGTGTTGGGCTTAATTTTCTTGGCCGCAATCAGGGCATCGAGCAGGCTTTCATCCAGCTCGAGTTTGTCCAGCTGGCTCTTGCTCAGGCTAAGCAGACGCTTACCCAGCTCTTGTGCCGCATGGGATTCCTTCTTAAAGGACGTCTTACTGATGTAATCTTCGTCCTCGTCATAAGGCTGTTTGAAATTCTCGGGATCGCCGACGACGTTCATTTGCTCAAAACCTCTATTACGCAATCCGCCAATATTACCATCAAGCCGCTTACTGCGCGAATATGTCCGCACAATGCCAGTGAAAAGTCGCCATTTAGGCCGGAATTGTGGATGTGATTTGCAGATGGCCTTTGTTATGCTTAGACCCATTACGCCGTTAACCAGAGTAAGACAGTGTCATCGAACAAGATTGAAGTGGAAATGGAGGCCCTGAAAGACGCAGTGGCCATGGCTTTGGACTATGCCAAAACGCTCGGCACCAGCGCCGCCGAAGTGGCCATTTCCAAGCAGCAGGGCCTGTCGGTATCTACCCGCCTCAAAGAGGTGGAAACCGTCGAGTTCAACAAGGATGGCGCCTTGGGGATCACTGTGTTTCGTGACGGCTGCAAGGGCAGCTCCTCTACCTCAGATTTAAGCCCCGAGGCTATTCGTCAGGCGGTAAAGGCTGCCGATGACATTGCCCGCTACACCTCCGCCGACCCCTGCAACGGTCTGGCAGAAGCCAGTCTGATGGCCAAGGCCGTGGCCGATCTGGAGCTGTATCATCCCGAGAGTCTGACCCCGGAAGAGCTGACCGAGCTGGCAATCCGCGCCGAGGCGGCTGCGCTCGAGGCCGACCCGCGGATCAAGAATTCCGATGGCGCCAGTGCCAATGCCCATACCGGTATCAAGGTGTACGGCAACAGCCACGGCTTCCTCAACGGCTATTGTTCTTCCCGCTATTCCTTAAGCTGCGTGGTGATAGGCGAAGAAGACGATGGCAACATGCAGCGGGATTACGACTACAGCATTTCACGCCGTTATGGCGAGCTGCTCGCCCCCGAGCTGGTGGGGCAGAAAGCCGCCGCCAAAACCTTAAGTCGCCTCGGTGGCCGCAAGATTGCCACCGGCAAGATGCCGGTGCTGTTTGCCCACGAAGTGGCCACAGGTCTGGTTGGCCATCTTATCAGCGCCATCAGTGGCTCAAGCCTGTACCGTAAATCGAGCTTTTTGCTGGATTCGCTGGATACCCAGGTGTTCCCCGAGTGGCTCAGCATCCGCGAAGAGCCGCGTCTGCTCGCAGGCCTTGCCAGTGCCCCCTACGACAGTGAAGGGGTGGCCACGGTCGATCGAGACATTATCCGTGATGGCGTGCTCGCCACCTATCTGCTCACCGCCTATTCATCCCGTAAATTGGGGATGACCAACACGGGTCACGCCGGTGGTATATACAACTGGACCTTAAGCGACAGCGGCATGGACTTCGATGCCCTGGTGCGCCAAATGGGGACCGGCCTGATTGTCACTGAGGTGATGGGGCAGGGCGTGAACATGGTCACCGGCGACTACTCCCGTGGCGCGGCCGGTTTTTATGTCGAAAACGGCGAAATTCTCTATCCGGTGGAAGAGATCACCATTGCCGGTAACCTCAAAGACATGTACCGCAGTATTCAGGCGGTCAGTCAGGACAGAGACCTGCGCTCTTCTATCCGTACCGGCGGCATCTTGCTGGATGCTATGAAGGTGGCCGGTAACTAAGCGCCAACCGCGCAATCGCAGATAACCAAAAGCCCCGCCAAACGGGGCTTTTTCGTGCGCTTCAGGGCTTAGCCATGCTGTGTGGCAGCACCGCGCTCCAGCGCCGCCGAGTGGATCAGCGCCTGTGTTTTGCCCTCTTTCAACATCAGCGCCAGACTCCTGGAGAATTGCTCAGCCTTGGTTCCGGCTCTGAGGCGCCGCGGCAGATTTTCCGGCGTCAGCGGCTTGTCGGCATCATAAGCCGGGTTGGGCTCGTCATCAAAGTGCGGGCTTTTGCGCGAGAAGCCAAGGTACATGGTTCTTGGGGATTCGCAGCAGTCATGGTGCAGTTTCAGGGCGGTGCGGCCATCCCGTTTCAGGTAATAGTTGAGGGTGATTTCATCGTAAATAAAGAAATCGCCCTTTCGTGCGCGCAGCAGTCCGAGTGCCTGTGGTACGTCCATATCCGGCGGCCGGCGGGTTTCCAGCTTGTCGGGCAGACCACCCAAATCGTAACCGCCGGGGGAAATCAGCAGCACCATATCGTGGTCAACCAACTCGGTTGGCTGGCGGATATCCGGGGTGCCTTCGCGGCTGATGCCGGTGTAACGCTCGGGCAGACCATTGGGCACAAAGTGGGCAAAGCGCATCCGCTGGCGGTTAAAGCCAAAGCTGGGGTAGAAGTCGATTTTGCCGTGCATCAGGTCGCGGATGATCCGGTTTTTCGGGGCTCGGACTATGTTGAGCTCGCAGCCTATTCGGGCGGCTGCGGTGCGGTAGAGGTCTTCAAACAGGCCGGAATTATCGGGCTCGGCATGAATGTAGGGCAGGCGTTCGCTGGTTCGGTAACCCATGGTGAGCTCGCAGCCAACACTGGAAAAACTGAGCAACGACAGCAGAATGAAAGTGCATTTCATCTACATGAACTCCTTGATTATTCTTATTTTTAATTCAGGTTTTCAGGCTTGAAGTTACACAGTTTTTCACAAATGGGAAACATAAAAAGTTTCCTGTTGGGGTAAATATGATCTGGATCTTGTCTTGCTGATTGCCGTATGCTTGGCGCGTTTTTAACCAAGAGGAAAGACCATGACAAAAGCGCATGATCACGGCCGCGGCGACATCCGCGACAACGCCATCAAGGCACTGGTGACATCCGAGCTGTTCCGCCAGCGGGTGGAAAAACCAAAGAAAGGCAAAGGCTCTTACAATCGTAAGGCACGTAACCAAAAGGGGCATCAGCACAAGGGCGATGCCCCTTTTGATTTTTTGGGTCTGTGTTTGCTGCGCTGCTGATGGCGTCTGCTTTTTTCTTCAATTTCTGGCCATAAAAAACGGGCACAGGGCCCGCTTCTTCATTCGATAACCTCAGTAAACCGCGCTGAGTATCAGTCTTCCAATGCCACCAGTTCGGCCCAGAGATCGTGCTCGTCAGACGCTACTATGCGGGCGCGTACCATATCGCCCGGGGTCAGTTCGGTTTCGCCGTTGATAAAGACCATGCCGTCGATTTCCGGGGCATCGGCGTAAGAGCGGCCGATGGCGCCTTCTTCGTCGACGTCATCAATCAGAATATCCAGCTCGCGGCCAACCAGACGGGCCAGGCGCTCGGCGCTGATCTCGGCCTGCACTTCCATAAAGCGCTCGTATCTGTCTTCTTTGACTTCTTCGCTGATAAGCTCGCCCAGGGTGTTGGCCACGGCGCCTTCCACTTCGGAATACTTAAAGCAGCCAACGCGATCCAGACGCGCTTCGCGCAGGAAGTCCAGCAGCATCTGGAAGTCTTCTTCAGTCTCGCCGGGGAAGCCAACAATAAAGGTGGAGCGAATAACCAGATCCGGGCAGATCTCGCGCCAGCTCTTGATGGCGTCCAGCTGACGATCAACGCGGCCGGGGCGCTTCATCATCTTGAGGACGCGCGGGCTGGCGTGCTGCAGCGGCAGGTCGAGGTACGGCAGAATCAGACCTTCAGCCATCAGCGGGATCAGCTCGTCAACCCAGGGGTATGGGTAAACGTAGTGCAGACGCACCCAGGCGCCCATTTTGCCAAGCTGGCGGGCGAGGGTGGTGATGTCCTGCTTCACCGGCATACCGTTCCAGAAGTCGGTGCGGCCGCCTTTGTCTTTGCCGTAGGCGGAGGTGTCCTGGCTCACCACCAGAATTTCCTGCACGCCGCTCTCGACCAGACGCTTGGCTTCATCGAGCACGCTGCCTACGCCGCGGCTGTCCAGATCGCCACGCAGCGCCGGAATAATGCAGAAGGTGCAGCGGTTGTCGCAACCTTCGGAAATCTTCAGGTACGCATAGTGCTTGGGAGTCAGCTTGACGCCGGTCTGGGGAATCAGCGAGGTGTAAGGGTTGTGCTCGGGCTTGGGCACATACTTGTGGACGTGACTCAGCACCGCCTCGTAGCTGTGGGGGCCGGTGATTTCCAGCACGTCCGGATGTACTTCGCGGATTTGGTTTTCTTTGGCGCCCAGACAGCCGGTAACCAGTACCTTGCCGTTTTCTTCCAGCGCTTCACGGATGGCATCCAGCGACTCTTCCACCGCCGCATCGATAAAGCCACAGGTGTTTACAATCACCAGGTCGGCGTTATCGTAGCTGTTGGTCACCTCGTAGCCGTCGATTCTGAGCTGAGTCAGGATACGCTCTGAGTCCACCAGGTTTTTGGGGCAGCCCAGGCTGACGAAGCCGATGCGGTTGCCGCTGGCGGTATCTGCTGTGGCCACGGCCTCTGCGGCCAGGGTCTTGGCTGGCGTTTCGAGGGTGGTGGTCTGCTTGGGATCGAAGGTTTCTACTGTCTTGTTCAAGGCGCGCGTTCCAAAAATGACTCGGATGTTTCGGGCCCGTGACCCGGGGCTTTAATGAGCTTAGCGGGTGACCGGCAAAAAAGTGCGCGCGATTATACCGCAGATGCATCAAAGGTACAGGGTGTGTGGCGAAATTTTGTGCACCCATGGGCGGGAAATTTTTTGAAAAAGTTTAACCCCTTTTGCCAGGGATACCGTTTAAAGGGATAGAGCGATTTGAACACCAAGGAGAATTCCATGAAAAAAACACTGACAGCATTGTGTCTTGGCGCCCTGATGACGGGCTCAGTTTTGCCTGCCGTTGCGGCTGAATTTCCGACGCTGGACACCACAGGTGTGGCCGAGCTCAGAGTGGCGCCCGATGTGGCCATCATTCAGGTGGAGGTGGTGAGTAAGGGTAAGGAGCCGCTGGATGTGAAGCGCAGTTCCGACAAGGCGGTGGCCGGTTTTATTCATCGTCTCGAATCAGCCGGGGTGAAGCGCGAGCAAATTGAAAGCGCCAACCTGATGATTAATCCCGAATACAAGTTCCATAAAGATGCCGAGCCGCAGCTGCTGGGGTACGGCGCCAATCGCCGGGTGACAGTGCGTATCAGCGACCTGACCCGGGTCAACGATATCCTCGATTCCGCCCTGACCTCAGGCATTAATCGGGTCGGCAATATCCGCTTTGAACTGAGCGATGACGTGGCGGCGCGTGAGAAGGTGCGTCAGCTCGCCATTGATGATGCCCGCAGCAAGGCCGAGGCGCTGGCCAAGGGCTTTGGCGCCAAAATCGAGACCGTGTGGCATATCCGCTATTACGATCAGGGCCCGGTTCGCCCGGTGATGTACAAGGCCGCTGCCATGGAAGCTGATAATGGTGTGGGCCAAAGCTATCAGTCCGGCGACATCACCCTGTCCGACAGAGTGGAAGTCACTTACCGCCTTCGTGATTAAGCGTCCAAGTGATTGTTTATTAGTAATAAAACCGGATGGTTCGGAACCCAAAAACCACAAAAGAGAGCCTGAGTTGGCTCTCTTTTTGCGTTGGGCTTAAGCGGATAGCTGCGGTTATCAGCGCGCCAGTTTGAGCTGATAAAAGGCTAAATCGAGCCAGCGTTCAAACTTAAAGCCCACTTCTTTCAGGGTGCCGGCATGGCTGAAACCCAGTTTTTGATGCAGGGCGATACTGGCGCCATTAGTGGCATCAATCGCCCCTACCATCATGTGCAGCTGTTGCTCCCTGGCTGTCGCAATCAACGCCTGCATCAAGGTCTCGGCCACTCCTTTGCCACGCCTTTCGGGGTGCACATACACAGAGTGCTCCACCGAGTACAGATTGGCAGGAAAGCCGCGAAAGGGGCCGTAACTGGCGAAGCCTATCAGATGGCCATCGTCATCGAAGGCACCCAGCACCGGATACTTGCCTTCCTTCTGGGCGAACCAGTCGGCGATACGGGCCAGATCCCGGGGCTCGTACTCATACAGGGCGGTGGTGTGGGCGATGGCGTGGTTGAAAATCGCCTGAATGGCGTGGCCGTCGCGGGCAAATTCACAAGGGGCGATACGCATGGCGTGACGGTTTGCACTCTGATGTAAGGTTGCTTGCAGTATGCCTTGCGGCGGCCGCAGGCGCCAGCGCGCTTATGCGCCCAACCCATCGTGCTTATGTGCCCACCCATCGGGCCTGCGCGCAGCAATGCACAGGAACTAAGCCGAATAACCTACGCCCTGGCACAGGAGCATTATTTGCCGCCGAAGAAGCGCATCATCTTATTGAACAGATCTTTGTTTTCCGGTGGAGGCGGCTGGTTGGCCTCGCGGGCCAGCAGCTCGGTCAGCTCCTGCTGACGGGCATTGAGCGCCTGATACAGCGGCTGCAACATGGCTTCACGGGCCATAAACAGCGACTGGAACATTTCCTGATTGATGCGGTAGCTCTCCACTGTGCCCTTGGCGACTACTGAGAAACTGCTGGGCTCACCGGTGAGCAAGCTAAGCTCGCCGCAAAAATCCCCTGCTTTCATTACCCCCAGAGTCAGCTGTTTGCCATTTTTTTCAAATACCAGTTCTGCCTCGCCTTTAATGATAATAAACAGCCACTTGGTAACCTCCGATTGGCGCAGGATTACATCGCCATTAACGAAGGGGGCAAAGCGCAAATTGTCCGCCAGTTGCAGCAGCTCCTCTTCCTGCAACATGGCAAACAGCGACAGCTTTTTCAGGGTCGACATGCGTTCGGCGGTGTGGCGTTTGTGGCGGGCGTCCTGATGTTGCTGAGCCTGGTCCATAAACACGTTGAATACCGGCGGGGTGGGGCGTCTGTCGTTGCGCCTGAGCGCCGCATCGATAAGGGTGCGCACCACAGAATCCGTCGGGTCGTCGCGGGCCAGATCGGTCAGCCAATAGCGCACCGCGTAGCGGGCAATGCCTTTTTCCACGCTCATCAGCAGGCAATCCGGGCGGGGATTATGGGCCACATTGGGCAGTTGGGTTTCACGCAGGGCATTTTCCACCAGCGAGATAATTTGGGTGGGCAGGGTGTCGAGTGTCAGCTCAAACCAAATCCAGCGCCGCCATTGCTGGGGTTGGCCCTCACGCCTGCCAAGCACGGTAAAGCGTTGTTTAAGCAAATGACTGTTGGGGATAACCACGGTTTCCCAGTTGCGGGTTTCTATGGTGGTGGCGCGCCAGTTGATTTGCACTACCCGCCCCTGCACTGTGTCGACCATCAGCCAGTCGCCAATGCCAATGGAGCTGTCGAGCTGAATCGACACCCCGGCGAGCAGGTTGCCGAGGGTATCCTGCATCGAAAAGGCGATGATGGCGGTCAGCACCGCCGAGGTTGTCACAATTTCACCCAGGGATAAGCCCGAGGCATAAAGCCGGTACAGACCCCAGCCAACGTAGGCCAGGGTCACTACTATATCGGCCACAATTTGCGGCACCGAGAACTTCATCGCCGGCAGTAACAGCCTGAATAATAAGGTGCCCCAAATGCGGATAAGCACCAGCCCCCACAGCAAACTCACCAGCTCAGACAGCCAGCGTGGCGGCAGCGGCAGCTTCAGCCAACCCCCTTCGTATTGCACCATCAGCGCCAGCACAAGCACGCCCACCGCCAGCCAAAAGGAAGACAGCAGCTCTCTGCGGCAGTTGGGGCTGCGCAGGGCGTGGATAATCATCAGCAGCAGGGTAAAGCCAATCCAGGCAAAGTGTTCCAGCATCCAGGAAAATACGGGCAGGCGCTCAGGCATAAGATGTCTCCCTATTCTTTGATGAGTATAGACAGGGCATCTTCCGGTTGTGGCGCCTTGCTTCGATTCAGCACGCAAGCCGCTCAAATACTTGGCTGCAACATTTGATTAACAAGGTGTAATTGGCTACTTTAAGCTCTACATCATGCAGCTTATGCCAACAACGGCTGCGATTTTGGTGTCTCCGTCACCATGGTTGCAGGGGCGGCAATTTAGCCCGTTTAACCATGGACTGATTAAACCAATATAATGACAAGGAGCCCATTGTGAGCTTGATTGCAAAGACCTCTACCCTGGTACTGGCCCTCGGCCTGGCGTCGGTTTCCATGACCGGCAGCGCCAAAAATGACAACGCGCTGGAACATGCCAACAGCAACGCATCCTTCCTGCGCTGCGGCACCAAGCACCCAACCGCTCAGGAAGCTGAGCTGCGTGAAAAGCATTTCCAAACCCTGAGAATGGCCAAAGGCAAGCCCGGCGGTGGCACCAGCTACCAGCCTCGTCCCAATGGTTCGGTGGTGGTGGATGTGCATATGCACGTTATTACCGACAGCAGTGGTAACGGTAGTCTGTCGACGGGCGAAATCAACGCCCAGATCAACGTGCTCAACAACGCCTATGCCAGCACGCCCTTCACCTTCCGTTTGGTGTCGACCGACTATACAGCCAATAACAGCTGGTATACTGCGACCCATGGTTCGACTGCTGAGAAGGACATGAAGTCGGCGCTGCGTCAGGGTGATGCCGCTGCTCTGAACTTCTACACCAACAACATGGGCGGTGGCCTGCTGGGCTGGGCAACCTTCCCGAGCAGCTATGCGTCTGATCCTGTTAATGACGGTGTGGTCGTGCTCTACTCCAGTCTGCCAGGCGGCAGCGCCGCACCTTATAACGAAGGTGATACCGGCACCCACGAAGTGGGCCACTGGCTGGGTCTGTACCACACCTTCCAGGGCGGTTGCAGCGGTAATGGTGACTACGTCGCCGACACCCCTGCCGAGCGCAGTCCTGCCTATGGCTGCCCGGTGAATCGTGACTCCTGCTCCGGCAAGCGTTATCCCGGCCTGGACCCCATCACCAACTTTATGGATTACACCGACGATTCATGCATGTATGAATTCTCGGAAGGTCAGGCCAACCGTGCCGATGAGCTGAGCTTCACCTACCGTAATCTCTGATGTATGAAGTGTGAAAAAGGCACCCAGGGGTGCCTTTTTTATTTGGGTTGGCAGCCACTGAACCCTCAGCTTTGCTGCAGCAGCTGAGCATATTGCGCTGAGGCCATCACGGGCACAAACTCGGTGAGACTGAAGCTGACTGCGCCACTTTGGATAAAGGGGTCGGCCTCAAGCACAGCTCTAAGCTCAGCCTCACTGTCATGACGGGAGATAATAATGCCACCGGTGCGGGGATTTTTACGGCCGCCAAACAGCAGCTTGCCGTTTTCGTACTCTTTGGTCAGATAGTCCCTGTGAGCCTGGGTGAGTTCGGGGGTTATCTTGATGCTGTCGGCAAAGTGCATATCAATCAGAAACATGATCTTCTCGCTTTTCGTTGAGGGCTATACTAGATTGCTACGTAATTCGTAGCGAAATGCTAATGCTACTAAATTGGAAGCGCAAGAGAAATGAAAACCCCATTGCCATTTGAACCCGTGAGGGGCTCGCAGTCCGGTGTCGCCATCATGGCGGTGTTTGACCTTTTGGGTCGTAAGTGGAATATGCGGATTATGTGGGAGCTGGGCGCCGGGCCGCTGAGTTTTCGTGCCCTGCAGGAGCGCTGTGATGCAATGTCGCCGTCGGTGCTCAATAGCCGGATTAAACAGCTGAGCGAGGCCCGTTTACTGCAAACAACGGTGGAAGGCTACGCGCTGACCGAGCTTGGTGTCAGCCTGATGGCAACCTTGGATCCGCTGCGAGCCTGGTCGGCAGACTGGGCCGCGCAAATTACGCAGCAGAGCCGCTAACACAAAAACTAACGCAAAAGATTAGCGCAAAAGATTAGCGTAAAAGACTGGCGGATAAGTGCGTGGTGGCGTTTAGCTCTGCCGCAACAGCAAATAAAAACCCCGGTTTCGGCCGGGGTTTTTGTTTGCTGCGGGCTAAGTGCGCCAAGGCGCTATTTGCCAGCTATCAGTCCACCAGAGCGTATTGCTCTTTGAGGATGGCGATGATTTCTGCCTTGGGGTTATTGCTCAGTTCAATCTTGCGGCCGGTGACCTTCTCAGCGATGCCGGTGTAGGTGCGCGATACGTTCATCATGGCATCCAGTGGCAGGGCGTTGTCGCGGGCAAGCGCTTCACGCTCGGGCATCCGGTCTTTATTGAGCAGGATGTCCGGGTCGGGGAAGTGATTCAGCAGGAACTGGCGGAAACCTTCTTTGGAGTTTTCGACAATCTTGCCGTCGCGGTAGGCGGCGCCATCCCAAATGCGGGAGGAGTCCGGAGTACCCACTTCGTCCATGTAAATCAGCTTGCTGTTGCCCTTGCTGTCGGTGACATAGCCAAACTCAAATTTGGTATCCACGAACACCTGATCGAGCTTCGCCAGTGCTTCGGAAATGACCCCAAAGCCTTCTTTCAAAAGCTTTTCATAGAGGTCGATATCCTCTTTCGTTTCAAAGCCAAAGGCTTCGAAATTGGCTTCGATATCGGCGCGGCTGATGTTCACATCGTCCTGCTCTGGCACGCCGGGGATGCCGGTCAGAATGCCCTTGGTGGATGGAGTGATCAGCAGCTCAGGCAGTTTTTGATCCTTTTGCAGACCTTCCGGCAGTGTGATGCCACAGAATACCCGCTCACCCTTTTGGTAGGCGCGCCACATGGAGCCGGTGATGTACTGGCGAATGATGGCTTCAACCTTGATGGGGCGGGCTTTTTGCACAATCCACACAAAAGGATGCGGAATATCCAGAATATGGCTGTCGGCCAGGTCGTTCTCTTTGAACAGCCCAAACCAGTGGTTGGAAATGGCATTGAGGGCCGCGCCCTTGCCGGGAATACCACGCAGATCGCCTTCGCCGTGGAAGATGCAATCGAAGGCGGAGATACGGTCAGAGATCACCATGATGGCCAGCGGGGTGTCGGCAGGGACATCGTAGCCGCGTTCGCGGATAAGGCGGGCGCTGTCGGCCTCGGTCAGCCAGTAAACGCTGCGTACCTTGCCGCTGTGCACGGGTTTGTCGGTACGGATAGGCAAGTCGTTGTTCACGGCAAGTACGGAATCAGCAAGACTCATGACGAGTATTCCTCAAAGCTTCGTAGTGTGTAGGGTTAAGATGTTTTGAGTGCTCAGGCACTTTTTAATTTATTTCAATTGGATAGTTATATTCAGCACAGCAGGCGGGTGAGAAAAGCGCGGTCGTGTCCGACTTGGTTTTTTCACGTTCATCGAGGCGTTCTGACGCAACGAGCAACTGGCTTTGTACTATCCCGGCCAACCTGCTTTGGGCGGCCCGAAAAAAGTGGCGCCATTTTACCCTGAAAGCCGCCGCTTGGATACTGCGAAGGCAGCAGCCGAACTTGATATATATGTTTTTTCGTATATGCTTTTTTTCATATGTAAAAAGTGGGATACCGCAATGGACGTAGTGAGCTTCTTCAAGGCGCTGGCCGATGACACCAGGCTGAGAATATTGATGCTGATTGTGGGTGAAACCGAGCTGTGCGTGTGTGAGCTGACCGAGGCGCTGGGGCTGAGTCAGCCCAAAATCTCCCGCCATCTGAGGCTACTGAAAGACGCAGGCCTGTTGCAGGACAGACGTCAGGGCCAGTGGGTCTATTACCGCCAGGCCGAAACGCTGCCCGACTGGTGTGCAGGCCAGCTTGCATACCTTGCCGATAAGGGCCCGGACTGGCTGAGTGATGAGAAACAACGATTATCTGCCATGGGCTGTCGCCCGGGGCGCTGCTGCTGATTGCCTGTGATGACAGGCGCAAGAATGGACCTGCCAAGGCAGGCTTGAGAGGACAAGATGGGCAAGATTAAGGTTGGTATCAACGGCTTTGGCCGCATGGGCAGGCTGACACTGCGCAGCGCCTGGGGCAATGACGAATTCGAATTTGTGCACATCAACGACCCGGCAGGTGATGCCACAACGCTGGCGCATCTGCTCGAGTTCGACTCAGTGCACGGCCGCTGGGCGCATCCGGTTGCCAGCGATGGTTGCAATATCCTGATTGGTGACGCTCGTATTTCTACCAGCATGAACAAGACCATTGAAGAAACCGACTGGTCCGGCTGCGATCTGGTGATTGAAGCCTCAGGTAAGATGAAAACCAAGGCGGTGCTGGAGGCGTATCTTGCCCAGGGCGTAAAGCGCGTGGTGGTAACAGCGCCGGTAAAAGAAGAGGGCATCCTCAATGTGGTGATGGGCATCAATCATCAACTCTACCGCCCCGATGAACATCCGATTGTGACCGCCGCTTCCTGCACCACCAACTGCCTGGCACCCGTGGTCAAGGTGATTCACGAAAGCCTTGGCATCAAACATGGCTCCATGACCACCATTCACGATATCACCAACACCCAGACCATTCTGGACGCGCCCCACAAGGATTTACGCCGTGCCCGCGCCTGCGGCATGAGCTTGATTCCCACCACCACCGGCAGTGCTACCGCCATCACTCATATCTTCCCTGAGCTGAAAGGTCGTCTCAACGGCCATGCGGTGCGGGTGCCGCTGGCCAATGCCTCGCTCACCGACTGCGTGTTTGAGGTGGAACGCCCCACCACCGAGGTGGAAGTCAACGCCTTGCTGAAAGCCGCCGCTGAAGGTGCGCTTAAGGGGATTCTTGGCTTTGAAGAGCGGCCGCTGGTGTCGATTGACTATCGCACCGACCCGCGATCCAGTGTGGTGGATGCCCTGTCGACCATGGTGGTCAACGGCACCCAGGTGAAGCTTTACTGCTGGTACGACAACGAATGGGGCTATGCCAACCGGGTGGCCGAACTGGCGCTGATGGTGGGCCGGATGGATAAGGCGTAAATCTTATGTTTGCCAGCCGCAGCCAGCTGACGCCGGAGCAGCGCCAATACCTGTTGGTGACCGCCAACTATTGGGCTTTTACCCTTACCGATGGCGCGCTGCGGATGCTGGTGGTGCTCTACTTCCATCAGCTTGGCTATGCGCCGCTGGCGATCGCCATGTTGTTCCTGTTCTACGAGTTTTTTGGGGTGGTGACCAATCTTGTTGGCGGCTGGCTAGGTGCCCGTATTGGTCTTAACCGCACCATGAATTTGGGGATGGGGCTGCAAATTCTGGCGCTGGGTATGCTGCTGGCACCGGCGGCCTGGCTTACTGTGCCCTGGGTGATGGCGGCCCAGGCATTGTCTGGTATTGCCAAAGACCTCAATAAGATGAGTGCGAAAAGTGCCATCAAAACTCTGGTACCCAAAGAGGGGCAGGACGAAAAGCTGTTTAAATACATCGCCCTGCTCACCGGTTCTAAAAACGCCCTCAAGGGCGTGGGTTTCTTTGTTGGCGGCGCACTCCTGTCGCTGCTTGATTTTACGGGCGCGGTGGCGATTTTGCTGCTACTGCTGGCAGTGATTTGGCTCGATAGTCTTGCCGGGCTCAAGCAGGAACTCGGCAAGGCCAAAAACAAACCCAAGTTTAAGGATATTTTCTCTAAAAGCCGCAATATCAACATCTTGTCTGCTGCGAGACTATTTTTGTTTGCCGCACGGGATGTGTGGTTTGTAGTGGCCTTGCCTGTGTATCTGGCGGTGCAGTTTGGCTGGGATCACTGGCAGGTGGGCAGTTTCCTCGCGGCCTGGATTATTGGTTATGGCTTGGTGCAAACCTCGGCGCCACTCATTACCCGCCGGGCCGGTCGGACTCCGGGCGGTTTTGAGGCCGTGCTTTGGGTCAGCCTGCTGATGTTTACTCCCGCCATTATCGCTTTGGGGCTGGATTGGGGGCTTTACTGGTTGCTGGCCGGGCTACTGCTGTTTGGCGCTCTGTTTGCCGTTAACTCATCGCTGCACAGCTTTTTGATAGTGCATTACGCCGATGAGGATGGGGTGTCACTGGATGTGGGCTTTTATTATATGGCCAATGCCGCTGGCCGGCTGTTTGGCACCCTGCTCTCGGGTGCCCTGTTCCAAAGTTGGGGACTGGCAGCCTGTTTGTGGGTCAGCGCCGCTATGTTGCTGTTGACTGCCATCATCAGTCTTGGGTTACCAAGGCAAAAATAAGCCTCAGCCGGATGAAATTGGCACCTTCCCTTGGGGTGCCACTTTACCTTGTTATATTGCTGCTACACTTGATGCATGCCCTCAATACAGGAGCTTGCATGACAGCGCCATTCAGATTGCCTTTATCCCGGGAGACTCACCTTGGGTAAGCTATTTGCCAATCGCAAGCGCGATGAACAGACAGTACCGGCAGTGGCGCCCCAGCCTGCCTGGATTATCGGCATCATTGATGATGAGCCCGCCATCCATGATGTGACCCGTCTGGCACTGAAGCATGTGCGGATTTTCGGCCGGCCGCTTGAGTTTGTCTCCGCTTTCAGTGCCAAAGAAGGCTTTGATTTGGTTAAGAACCATCCCGAGATGGCGCTGGTGCTGCTGGATGTGGTGATGGAAACCGACGAAGCCGGACTCATGCTGGTGGACCGCATCCGCAATGAGCTTGGCAATCATTTGCTGCAGATAGTGCTCAGAACCGGTCAGCCCGGTTACACCCCCGAAGAGGAAGTCATCCTCAAATACGAAATCAACTCCTACAAAACCAAGAGCGAACTGACCCGCAATAAGCTGTTTACTGTGGTGGCCACTGGCCTGCGCTGTTTCAGGCAGATGGATGCGTTGGAGCGTAGCCGTCAGGGACTCAGATCGGTCATTAACGCTGCCGCCAATTTGTTTCAGGAGCGCTCTATTCATGAATTTGCCAGTGGCGTGCTGGACCAAATAGACGCTCTGTTCAACATCAAGGCCGACAGCCTGTTTTGTGTGTCCCAGCGGCCGCTGAATGGCCCCTTTTCCATCGAGTCGGGCAATCAGGAATTTCTGGTGGTGGCTGCCAGCGACAAGTTCCGTGATTTTTACGGCAAGAGCCTGGATGAGCTCGACCCTGAGCTGGAGCAGCGCCAACTGGTACAGCGAACGCTAAGCGCCAATCAGCACGTCTTTTTACCCAGTTGCAGCTGTCTGTATCTGTCGACCCCATCGGGCTGGCAGGGGGTGATAGTGGCCGAAAATGCCAGCGGGCTGACCCAGGTAGATCAGGAGCTGCTGCAGGTTTTTTGCCTCAATGTGGCACTGGGGCTGGAAAACGCCAAGTTCTTCTCCCACCTCAATAAAGCGGCATTTTTTGATGAGCTCACCGGCCTCTACAACCGTGCCGGTATGGTGGAATATGGTGCCGGGTTCCTTAAGCGAGGCAGCCGCGGTTCGGCCAGCCTCTATATGCTGGATATCGACTATTTTCATCAGATTATCGAGTCGTTGGGCTATGAGTTCGGCAATAACATTCTCGGTAAAATGGCGCGGGTGCTGCGTAAGGAATTTGCCAACCGTGCCATGATAGCGCGCCTGCATGCCGACGTGTTTGCGGTGCTGCTGCCCGAAGGGCGGCTGACCGCCCACGAGCTGGCGGTGCGCTGCGCCAAGCCGCTGATGATAGACGAGCAATCGATTCGGCTGGGGCTGACCGTGGGCAGCTCAGTGCTGGAGCAGGGTGACGACATCGACATAGAGCGGATGCTGCGCCATGCCGAGTCGGCGCTCAAGGTCGCCAAAGAGCACAGGCGCGGATCGGGTGAAACCTTTGACAAACGGTATGAACAGGCGTCCCGCGACAGCATGACTGTGCTCAGCGACTTGCGTATCGCGTTGGATAATCGCGAGCTGTATCTGGTGTTGCAGCCCAAGGTGGATATCAACCATGGTAATGTGATGGGCTATGAGGCGCTTATCCGCTGGCAGCACCCTGAAAAAGGCAATATCCCCCCTGGGGCCTTTATTCCTGCAGTGGATAAATCCGGGCTTTACTACATGGTCGACCTCTATGTCGCCCGCGCCGCCTGTGAACTTATCAATGCGCATCCCGAATTGAGGGTGCCGATTTCCATCAATATTTCCGCCAACTCACTGCACCACGAAACCTTTGTTGATGATCTCAAAGCAGAATTTATTAAGGCGGGTGTGGCCTTCAATCGGGTGGAGCTGGAGGTCACCGAAAACGCTCTGGTGCATTCAGATCGCGCCATTGGCGAGCTGCATCGACTGCATGAAAGCGGTTTTGTGATTTGTCTGGATGACTTTGGCGCCGGCTTTTCATCCCTTGGCTATCTGCTGCGGTTGCCGATTCAGGTGATTAAAATCGACCGGGCTTTTATTTCCCACCTCACCGACAGCGACGAGGCTATTGCCGTGTTGCAGGGCATACTGCGGATAGGGCGTGACCTGAATAAACAGCTGATTATCGAAGGGGTTGAAACAGAAGCCCAGTTGGCACTGCTGAAGTCGATGCAGGTGGATTACGTGCAGGGCTTTTTCTTCTACCGCCCATTGCCGGTAAAAGAAGCGCTGGCGCTGCTCGATGGCAGTAATACCTGAGCTGGCCGTACTGCAAGGGACTGACAAAAGCGTATGAATCACACAGATTTGGGTAAACCTTTTTGAGTTTAAAAGGTTTTTCCGGCACTCTGCTTTGGTATTCCAACGAGGTTGCAGGAGGCTGAATCATGGGGATGACACTGACGTTTTACGGCGCCACTGAAGAAGTAACCGGCTCGTGCCATTTGCTTGAACTTAATGGTAAACGGCTGCTGATTGACTGTGGCCTGATCCAGGGCCGTAAAGAGCAGGAAGCCCGAAATCGTGAACCCTTTCCCTTTGACCCCGCCAGCATAGATGCGGTTGTCCTCTCCCACGCGCATATCGACCACTCAGGCAGGTTGCCACTCTTGGTCAAACAGGGCTTCAGCGGCCCGATTTTCACCCACAGCGCTACCCACGAACTGTGCGCCATTCTGCTTAAGGATGCCGCCATGTTGCAGGCCAAAGATACCGAGCGACAAAACAAAAAGCGTCTTAAAAAGGGCCTTGAGCCGCTTGATGTGCTATTCGATGAAGCGGATGTCGACCAGGCTATCAGCCGGTTTATCCCCATCGACTATGGGCTGCGACTCGACCCCATTCCCGGCGTTACCGTGACTCTGAGGGATGCGGGCCACATTCTTGGCTCTGCGCTGCTGGAGTTTGAGCTGGATGATGGTACGCACCGTAAAAAGCTGGTGTTCTCCGGCGACCTTGGCCGCGCCGGTATGCCGATTTTGCAGGACCCGGTGATGGTCGATAGTGCCGATTTGGTGCTGATGGAGTCGACCTATGGCAACCGTCAGCACCGCAGCTGGGAAGCCACTCTTGCCGAGCTTAAAGTCATTTTCGCCCGCGCCATCAGCGGCAGCAGTGGCAATATTTTGATCCCTGCCTTTTCGGTGGGACGGGCGCAGGAGCTGTTATACCTGTTCCATCTGTATGCCAAAGACTGGGATTTGTCCCGCTGGACCATCTGTCTGGACAGCCCTATGGCGATTGAGGCCACCAAGGTTTACATCCGCCATTACCCGCTTATGGATGAAGACTTTAAACGCTTTGTGCGCCAACACCCCGGCAAACATCCGCTTCTTTCCGATGTGGAGTTCATCCAAAACACCGAAGACTCGATGGCACTCAATGAGATACATCAGGGGCTTATCATCATTGCCGGCAGCGGCATGTGCAATGGTGGCCGCATTCGCTGTCATCTGGAGCACAACCTGTTCAGACCCGAGTGCGACATCATCATCTGTGGTTATCAGGCCGAAGGTACGCCGGGCAGGGCGCTGGTGGATGGTGTTGACAGTCTTACCATCAATGGCCAGTCAATCGATGTCAGGGCACGGATCCACACAGTGGGCGGCCTGTCGGCCCATGCGGATCAGGCAGAGCTTATTCGCTGGTATCAGCACTTTGAGCACAGACCGCCACTGGTGTTGGTGCATGGCGAAAAAGAAGCTCAGGAAATCCTTATGGCCACCCTGGAAAACACCGCCGAGCCCCCCCAGGCACTGGCCGCTGCTGGCTTTGCCGACAGCCTTGACCTGACGGCGCTACCGGCGCTGCGCTGGCGTTGGCAGGGGCAGACAGAAGATTAACGGCAACGATTAGCGCTGGCGTTGCTGCATGCCTTACTGCATCATGTTTGCTTTGATGCCTTGGGGGAATGAAGTGGACGCCGTATCGCTGCGCACGGGCCTGATTTATGTCGCTGTTGCCGTGCTGTTCTGGGGCATGTTGCCCATTGCTTTAAAACTGTCGGCAGCCTTTATCGACCCGGTCACCCTGACCTGGTTCCGCTTTTTGGTGGCCCTGCTGGTGAGTGTTGCTGTGCAGTGGCTTGGTGGTCGTTTGCGTCAGTTTGCAGCCCTGAATCGCCGCGACTGGATGATGCTGATCGCAGCCTCGCTGCTATTGATGTTCAACTACGTTTCTTTCGTCTATTCCCTCGATTATCTGGCGCCCGGTGTGGCGCAGCTCAGTTTCCAAACCGCGCCCTTTTTCCTTGCCTTTGGCGGGGTGCTGTTTTTTGCGGAACGCTTGAAAGCGGTGCAATTGGCCTGTTTTGCCTTGCTGGCGCTGGGCATGTACTGCTTTTTTGCCCCCAGACTCAGTTTCGATGGCGGCGCCGGAGACTTGCTGCTTGGTCTGCTGATTGTTCAGGCATCGGCTTTGGCCTGGACCAGTTATGCGCTGCTGCAAAAGGCGCTGATCCCCAAGTTGTCACCCGCCAATGTGCTGCTGTTTATTTATGGTGCCGGGATTTTGGTGATGGCGCCGCTGTGCGATTTCCGAGCCTTTGCTTCCATGGATCAGGGCGCTTGGTTGGTGGCCATTTTCTGTGCCATCAATACCCTGGTAGCATATGGCTGCTTTGGTCAGTCCATGAAGTATTGGCCCACGGCCCAGGTGAGCGCCATGCTGGCATTGACGCCGGTGGTGAGCTTTACCCTCACCGCCATAGTGGTGGCGCTGAACTGGTGGCCTGGGGTGTTTGTCACAGATAGCCTTACGGCGCTGAGTTTGGGCGGCATAGTGCTGATTGTCGCCGCCGTGGCTGCACTGCAATTACTGCCTAAGTACCTGGCGGCAAAAGCGGCCCGTGCTCAGGCGCGCACTCAAGCAGAGGCTGTTACAGGGGCAGAGGCAGAGGCTGTGACAGGAGAGCCGCGCCAATGACCCCTGGCAATACCCGCGCGGCTTCACCGCAGTTTCAGCGGCCCTTGCAGCTGAGTAGCATCAATGCCGTGGTGTTCGATCTGGATGGCACCCTGGCCCATTCCAATCCGGATTTTCCTGCGATGCGCGCGGCGCTCGGGCTTACTTCCGGCGCCGATATTCTGGCCCATGTGCAAAGCCTGCCAGCGTCTGAGCAGGCGCGGGCGCTGGATATTGTGCATCATTTCGAGCTGGAAGCGGCTGCCAATGCCAGTTGGATTGATGGTGCGCCGGAGCTGCTGAACTGGCTCCATGCTGAAGGCCTGCCCACAGCCGTGCTGACCCGCAATATGCGCGAAGCCGCCAGCCATACCCTGAGCCGACTTGGGCTTGAAGTCGATGTGCTGCTGACCCGTGAAGATGCCCCAGCCAAGCCAGATCCCACAGGGCTATTGCAAATTGCGGCGGCCTGGCAGCTCCCACCGGCTCGGGTACTGTATGTGGGGGATTATCTGTTTGATTTGCAAACAGCAGGTCGGGCCGGCAGTCCGTCGGCCTTGTATTGCCCGCAAGAGCTGCCACCTTTTGCCTCTATGGCAGATGTGCTGGTTCCCTGCTATTTTGGCTTGATTGAAGCGTTCAGCGCGAGCCGGCGCGGCTAATCCACAAGAGTCTCAAGCTGTCGGCAATGCCAAACAGCCAGGCCGCAGCCAGCAGATATAGCCCCTGTTGGGCGCTCTCCATGCTCAGGGTGCGGGTGTGAATTTCGGCCATCAGCCCGGTAATATCCATTGGCAGACTGCCCGCCAGCAGCTCATCGGCCATTTGTCTTGAGACCGACAAAATATCGGCCAGCATCAATGACAAACTGATGGCCGTGACTATCAAAATAGTCCACCCGAGGCGCTTTTTATTCAGATACAGATGGCCACTGCCGGGGCACACAAACAGATTCAGCAGCAAGGCTTTGAATTCACTGGACCGAGTTGTGGGATGGGAAGCCGTGGTGGGGCGCGACATACTGGAGCTTAGCCTCGAACAATGGAATTACCGCAGCATAGCAGCTCAGCGCTTCTGGGCAAACTCAGTGCTCAGGCGCTTGAAAGGAGAAAACGATGAAGTTCAAATGGATATTCGCACTGGCATTGGCAAGCCAGCCCCTTTTGGCCGCCGAGGGACCATCATTCGACTGCAATAAGCTGGGGCAAAACCCGGCCGCGGCAGAGCGCCTTATTTGCGAGGATGCTGAGCTTGCGGCATTGGACCGACAGCTTGCCGAAGTATACAGCGGCGCCCGTGAGAAGGCGCACAACGAGCAGCCTCCCATGCTGAAAGCCGAGCAGCGTGGCTGGATAAAGGGGCGTAATGAATGCTGGAAAAGCAGCGACCTGAAAAGCTGCGTGAAGGACAATTATCTGCTGCGCATCGCCGAGTTGCAGGCACGCTATCGCTTGCTGGCCGAACGTGGCCCCTTCTTTTGGGATTGCGGCGCAAACGGGGAGCTGGTGGTGAGCTTTTTTGATACCGAGCCGCGTACCCTGATTGCCGAGCGGGGCGACAGCGTGTCACTGATGTACAGTGAGCGCAGTGCCAGCGGCGCCAAATATCAGGGCCGCAACGAAAGCTTCTGGGAACATCAGGGGGAGGCCTCTGTGACCTGGGGCTATGGCAGCGAGCCATTCAGTTGCAAGCTGAAAAACTAAGGAAGGTGCGAATAAGTCCCGTGCTTGCTCTGCGTGAGCTTACAGTGGATAGATGCAAGGCACGGTTCGCAGCGAATGGCCCTAGTCCTTCGCAAGAATTCCCTAAGCCTGCAGCAATAAAAAAGCCGCCCCGAGGCGGCTTTTTTGCATCCGACGGCTTACTCGCCAATCAGGGCTTTAATCATTTTCTGACCGATTTCAGTGTGATGCTGCATGGTCGAGAATTGCTTGGTCACACCGTATGGGCCAAAGGCATACACGGGAACCGGCGCGGCAGTGTGCGTACCTGTACCCCAAACCACGTTTTGGTCGGCCGCCAGCGCACGGCCAATCAGGTTGGCATGCACTTCGTCGGCGTAAACGTAGAACTCTTTGAAGTCGTTCACTTTAGGGAACACGGTGGCAGACAGGTAGCTGTGGCCATCGACCCAGTACTCGTTGGGTTCGCGCAGGGCAACCGGGGCGGCCTGCTCTGGGGTCACCTTGAACTGGCTGTACTGGTTAATGGCTGCAGCCCACTGATCGCCAGTGGTACCGTCGAAGGCCCAGTCGGCGCTCACGCTGTCCATCATGTTGTAGAAGGTGCCGCTCTGAGCGTACAGCTTGTCGAGTTTATCGAGGCTGCCGAAGTTGAAGTTGGGCTGGTAGTCAGCGCCCTGCATGCCGTCGCCTGGCAGGCTCTGGGCTTGTGGCAGATCTTTGCGGCTGTAGCTCAGGCCGAAGCTGCCGGTTTCGTGGTCTGCGGTCACCAGCACCAGGGTATCGTCACGCTCTTTGGCCCACTCGTACACGGCGTCCACGGCTTCATCGAAGCGCAGCAGTTCGTTGAGCATCCAACCGGCGTCGTTCACGTGGCCGGCCCAGTCAATCTGGCCGCCTTCGATCATCAGGAAGAAACCATCGGGATCTTTGGAGAGAATATCCAACGCTTTCAATGTCATGTCGCGTAAAGATGGCTCTTTGCAATCACCAGCTTGCTGGCAGGCCTTGTAGGCGATGGCATCCATCATGCCTGAGTTGGCAAACAGACCCAGCAGCTTGTCACCATCGGCGGCGGCCAGTTGCTCACGGTCAAACGCCAGCTGATAACCTTTGCTTTCCTTGGCTTCTTTAAGCAGGTTGCGGTCGTCCTTACGCTTGGACTTTTTCACTACCGAAGCAGCAGCGCCCAGGGCGGCAAGTTCTGCCTTCACGGCGTCGTTGCTGCTGGCATCCTGAGGGATAAACTCGCGGGCCCCGCCTGAGAGCATCACGTCGACCATGGCCTTGTCGACCATTTCAGCAGCGATGGCTGACTCGTAGCTGCGGTGTGGTTGGTGAGCCGCGAAGGCTGCCGGGGTGGCGTGGGTCAGGCGGGTATCGGATACCAGGCCTGTGGCCTTGCCCTTGGCTTTGGCCATTTCAAGAATGGTTTCAACTACATAGCCCTGAGCATCCAGGCCAATCATTTCTGAACCTGCAGGCTTGCCGGTAGCGAGCTGGCTGGCAGAACAGGCGGAGTCAACTACCAGGCTGCCGTCAGGACCGTTGAGTGACAGACCCATTTGTCCGGCGTCGCCCAGGCGCTTGAGTGCGGTTTGGTTGCCCTTGCTGTTGTAGGTAGAGGCGGGGGCGCGGCGGGCGTATTCTTCCAGCAGACCTACCTGCTGAGCACCCATGCCATCGCCAATCATCAGAATGACGTTTTTCACCGAGGTAACTTCCTCGGGCGCCACTTCCTTAATGACCTCGACTTCCTTAATTACTTCAACGGTTTTATCATCGTTGCAGCCACTCATCAGTGCGGTGGCGATGGCGACTGCCAGCAGGCTTTTATGTTTCATTATCAGCTGTCTCTTTATCCATGAGGGTGAGGTTAAAACGCCCAAGAGTCTGGCGAGACAAGATGACAAAATGACGACGATTTTATTGCAGTTTGAGTAAAGGCTCGTATTTATTGCGCTGGAATATCATGCGGTTAAATTACAAGAGTACCTTGCATACCACTTTACGTACCGCCACTGGCTGCTCACCGGTACCCGGCATATGCATGTCTTCCGGCATGAAAATGGCGAACATATTGGCTTTTAACGGGATAAAGCTGGCGGCCTCTCGGTTCTGCTCATAATCATATTCAATAAAATCATGTGCTTCATTGTAGGCAGCCAGCGGCTGTTGCTGCTCCAGCGGCAGGTAACCAAAGGCTTCTTCACCACTGACCACAAATTGCACGTCGGCATAGCGTCTGTGGGTTTCAAAGGGTTCTGTGCCGGCGGGCTGGGTGAGGTAGTCGTTAACGATGGCGAACAGGTTATCGCCGTCGATGGTGTGACGCCCTTTTGGCAGCGCAGTCAGATCTGTGCCGGCGAGAAACTCCAGTGCTGCAGTGATGCGCGGATGCAGGCTTGTGTATCTGTGGCGGTTTTCCAGTTTATCTACAATCATGTAAAGCTCCGGCATGGGCATAGCGCCCGGGTTGGTGAAGCTGGATATCAGTTGAAGTTACAGCGTAAAAAGTGGCGCAATTATAGCGCCTGCATCCAGGCAAAGGCAGCGACTTTCAAAACCGGGCCGCAAATTTTGGAGGCAGGCGTAAATGGTGTAAGGTGCTTCACTTCCCGGGGATGAGATTCAAGGACAGGCGTTGAAGGCACTGAGATTACTGGCGGGAAAAACCGCCATGAAAACCATTCGTGAACAAGGGCTTAAGCCTGAGCTTTTTTCGCGCCTGCTGGCGGCTTCGGGTGGCCCCAAGTGGATTGGCGTTGCCGGGCTGGACAAGTATCTTTTCAGTGAGTTTTTCAAAGAGCGCCAGACGCCGCTGTATACCCTGGGCGCGTCATCGGGTGCCTGGCGGCTCGCCTGCCTCGCCCAGCAAGACAGATTGCAAGCCTACGCCCGCCTGGAAGCCTTTTATATCGGCCAGCGTTACGATGTAAAACCCAGCCGTGACGAAGTGAGTCGGCAGGTCAGTGGCATAGTGCAGGCCATTTTAGGTGACACTGGCGCCGGGGAGTTGCTGCAAAACCCGGTTATTCGCTCACATTTCGTGGTTTGCCGCGGCAAACACTTAAACCGGGTTAATGGAAAATTGCCCCTGGCGCTGGGATTGTCACTGACGGCCGCCACCAACGCACTCAGTCGCCGCAGCCTCGGCTGGCATTTTGAGCGCTTGGTGTTTTCTCAAAAAGACAATGAATCACACTTTCGTTTACTCGAGGATTTGCCCACCAGGCAGTGTTTGTTGTCGGAACAAAACCTCAGAGATGTGCTGCAGGCCACCGGGTCCATCCCACTGCTGCTATCGCCGGTAAAAGCCATTGCCGGGGCAGGGCAAGGACACTTTTATGATGGTGGGATTACCGACTATCACTTTGATTTTGAACTTGAGCAGCATCGGGGGCTGACCCTGTATCCGCACTTCTTCCCTCAGGTAAAGCCGGGCTGGTTTGATAAATCCCTGCCATGGCGACAGGCCGCCGCCAACTATCACAATGCACTCTTGTTGGTGCCATCGGCTGAGTATGTGGCCTCGTTGCCCTACGGGAAAATTCCCGACCGTGACGATTTCAAGACCTTGGACACCGAGAGCCGTCAGCGGTTTTGGCACACAGCGGTTGCCATGAGTGAGCGACTGGCGGATGAGTTTAACGAGGCGCTGCACGGTGGAGAGTTAATACTCGAACCTTTCTCAGAATGAAACAAAGTATTCTGTTTGCTGGTCTAATGCTTGAGACTGATTAATTTTTGTTCATGGGGTTTGTGTGCTGCGAACCTGCTAAAATTTGATCAGTTCGTGAGTTCTACTCCGCAGATTGTTGCAGGAGGTTACCATGCAATCACAGGAAATGGCGTTACTGATCCACGACGCCCTACTGTTGCCAGATGGACGGCTTGAGTTGAGGATTGTTGAGCCGCGCTATTTGCGTATGGTTGCCGAGGTATACAAGGGTTATTACCCGCTGGCCTTCGCAATGCACAAGGCCAATGGTCATCCACCTTGCTACCCTGAAGCGACACAATGCGAGATCATAGACTTTAACCAGTTAGAGGACGATTCCCTCAGCATCATTGTTGAGGGGCGTCAGCGGCTTGAAATCCTCTTGGCCCATCAGGAGAAAGACCTGTTGTGGAAGGTGCAGGGACGGCCGTGTCATAACTGGGAAAAAGAGCCTATCGACGGCGAGTTCGAAATCATCAGCGCCGCTCTGGAGCAATTTTATCAGGTGAATCCAGACCTCTTTGGTCTGTACAGCGATGTACACCTGGAAGATGCTGCCTGGGTCAGCCAACGTTGGCTGGAGGTGCTGCCCATGTACAGTCAGGACAAGTTCAAACTTGCCAATCAGCCTGACTGTCACAAGGCGATGGATTTTGTGCTCAAACTCATCAAATCCCACGCGGGTTAAGCCGGTCAGGGCGGGGCGTTTGCCCCGCCCTGTCTTTGCCATTACACTGAGCGCCCCGTTCCCAAAGGGTTTTTCACGTGACTGACAATGCCAGTGGCGCCCGTGCCGCTCAGCCTTCCTATGTGGTGCTGCCAAGGGGCCACACAGCTTCAACTGTATTCGAGTTTCTGTGCAGCCATTTTGCCCGTATCGGCGCAGATGTTTGGCGTGCCCGTATTCTGGACGGCAAGGTGCATTGGCAGGATGGCAGTCTGATTGATTTGCAAACCCCTTACCGTGCCACGGCGCGGGTGTATTACTACCGCGAAGTGGTGGCTGAAACCCGCATTCCGTTTCAGGAACAGATCCTTTATCGCAACGACCACATGATGCTGGTGTTCAAGCCGCATTTTCTGCCGGTCACGCCCTCTGGCAATTATGTCAACGAATGTCTGGTGCACCGGCTGCGGATTGCCACTGGCATAGATACAGTCTCCCCTGCCCACAGGCTCGACCGCGAGACCGCTGGGGTGATGCTGATGAGCCTGAATCCCGATACCCGCCACTGCTATCACGATCTGTTTTTAAGCGGCCGTATTCGCAAAGACTATGAGGCCGTTGCCAGATTGACCCCCGAGCTGATGGCGAGCCTGGATGAAGGGCTGGAATTACCCAAACACTGGACAGTGAAAAACCGTATGGCCGAGGCTGAGCCGTCGTTTTTGATGCGGGTGGTGGCGGGTGAGGCTAACAGCCATTCTGAGATTTCACTGCTCAAACATCAGGGCGATCGCGGTTTGTTCGAACTTAGCCCCATCACCGGCAAAACCCATCAACTGCGGGTACATATGCACAGCCTGGGAATGCCGCTGGAAAACGATCGCTTCTATCCTCAGCTGATGCCCAAATCGGCAGACAATTTCGACCGCCCACTCAAGCTGGTGGCCAAGCGGCTGCGCTTTACCGATCCGCTCAGCGGCGAAGCTATCGATATAGGTTGCAACGGTTTTTCCGGTGAATTTGCCTGACAGCATATTCGTCTGTTTTCGCTCGGTTACACAATGTTACTGCTGTTGCGGGTTGTGAATGGGCTTTGGCTAACTCCATGGCGGGTGGGAGGCCCTTTTGTTAATCAGGCATTAAATCCTTTTCTTACAGAACATTGTGCTAATATTGTAACTAGACGTAACATTTTGCACGGTGTAGGCTGGCTGTTAATTCCCGTCGTTGTCCGGCTTAGGAAATGGATTTTCCCCACGCAATATCAAGGTGTTTGATTTCGGTTGACGGCTGACATCATTTCTTTGGTATCCAACTATGTCTATTGCAACCATCACATCAGCGCCGAGTGAGCTGCCCCACGGTCATGCTATCTGGATTGGCCCCCGCGAACCTCAGCCATGGCACCCCTGGTTTGCTGAGCTTTCCTGTGCCGACGAGGCAAGCCGTCAGGGCAACAACAGCACCATGATAGTGCTGGCTTTGCCGGCTGAAGAGCAGGATGCGGCGCTGCGGCTTTTGCGTGGCAACAGTGCCACAGCGCTGTCGCTTATTTTTGTGCTGCACGAAAGCGCGCTGTCGCCGTTTTTGGCCAACGGTGTCTTTGACTCCCAATTCAGAGAACACTGCACCGAGCATGAGCAGCGCCTCGAACAAATGCGCCTGGCCCATGGCGATGACCCTGAATTCAAGCTGCTGTGCTGGCTGTGGCTGACCGACTCGGCACTGGCGCCCCACGCGGTGCCGTCACGGCCCGAGCTTTACGATTACCCGCTGCTGAGAGCCTGGGGCATGGACAGCCAGGAGGTCTTTGCCTGGCTTAACAGTCTCAAGCAAAAGGGCTGGATTGAACCCAAGCGCCTCTACAACCGCACCCGCTATTGCCCGCACTGCGACTCGGGCCACCTGAATTACATCGACGTTTGTCCCCGTTGTCGCAGCCTCGATATCGAGCATCGCAGCAGTCTGCATTGTTTCAACTGTGGCCATGTGGGCGCCAAAGATGACTTTTTGCGCAGTGGTAATCTGGGTTGCCCCAATTGTCTGACTCAGCTCAGGCACATTGGAGTGGACTACGATCGTCCCATTGAAAATCAGGGCTGTAACAGCTGCGACCACCTGTTTGTGGAGGCAAGTGTCGAGGCCCACTGTCTGCACTGCTCTACGCCTTCCCAGCTCGACAGACTCAAGGTACGCAATATTCACAGTTTCCGGCTTACCCCCGCCGGTCGTGCGCTGGTGCGTCAGGGGGCACTGCAAAACCTGTTTCAAATGGTGCCCGGCGAGCGCATGACTCAGGGCCAGTTTCTGTGGCTGGTTAACTGGCAAAATCAACTGGCACAGCGTCATGGTCACCATCATTCGCTGATGTCGATTGAGATGCTGAATCTGGAGGCTTTTCTCAAGGCCGAAGGCGAAACTCGTGGCTTTGCCCGATTGGATGCCATGATGGAGCGGCTCAAGGGGCTTATTCGCGTTACCGACGCCTGCAGTAATTACACCGCCCAGGGGTTGCTGCTGTTTTTGCCTTATACCGAGGTGTCCCACGTTCAGGTTGTGGCTGACAAACTCAGAGAAATGGAAGAGTTGCAGGAAGGCAGCCGCATAGAGGTGCGTCTGCGGGCGCTGTCGCTGCCTGCTGAGACTGGCCCAGCCATTGATGAATGGCTGGCACAGGCGCTTGCCGGGGCGCCGCAGCTTTGATGAGTGAGCTGCATACCATTGAGTACATTCTGGCGGATGTCTGGCATCAGCTGGGCACCCACCGCAGCTTTTTGGTGTATCTGGTTCCGCTGATCCTCTGCTATGAACTGCCCTTGATGCTGATGGTGGTGCTGGGTATTTTACGCTTTTATTATCAGCAATATATGCAGCCGCACAAGGTGTCGTCCTACCTGCCTAAGGTGTCCTGCGTTATCACCTGTTACGCCGAAGGCGAGGCGGTGCGCTCGACCATAGAATCCTTTGTGGAGCAGATTTATGACGGCGAGATGGAAATTATCGCCGTGGTGGATGGCGCAGTGCAAAACGACCACTCCTATCAGGTGGCGATGAAGGCTAGCCGGGAGCTGTCGCGACCGGGGCGCAACGTGATAGTGCTGCCCAAGTGGCAACGGGGCGGTAGGGTTTCGACCCTCAATGCCGGGCTGAGTGTTGCTACAGGCGAGCTGGTGCTTAACGCCGATGCCGATACCTCGTTTGATAACGACATGGTGTCGACCATAGTGCCCTATTTTGAAGACCCCCACGTGCCCGCTGTGGGCGGCGCGCTGCGGGTACGTAACGTTAAAGACAGCTTCTGGACCCGAATGCAGGCCATCGAATACTTAATTTCGATGCAGGGTGGTAAAACCGGCCTTGGTCAGTGGAATCTGCTCAACAATGTCTCGGGCGCTTTTGGTGCTTTCAGGCGCGAACTGCTGATCCAGATTGGTGGCTGGGATACCCATACCGCCGAAGACCTGGACTTGACCCTGCGCTTCAAGCAGTACTTTGCCCGCCACCCCGAGTGGCATATTCCCTTTGCAACCCTGGCCATTGGCCACACAGACGCGCCGCCGGATCTGAAAACCCTGGTACTGCAGCGATTGCGCTGGGACGGCGACCTGCTATTTCTGTATTTCCGTAAGCATTGGCCTGCTTTTACCCCTAAACTCTTGGGCACAGGCACATTTTTATTCACATTACTGTACGGCTTCCTGCAAAATGTACTGATGCCCTTTGTGATTGTGATCTACGGGGTGGGGCTGATGCTCGCCTATCCCTGGCAGTTTTTGACCTCGATAGCCATGACGATTTACGTGTTCTATCTGGGCTTTTTGGTGTTTTTCTATTTGTTGGTGTTGCTGGCAATTTCGGAGCGGCCTTCCCTGGATTGGAAGCTGGCCGTGTGGTTGCCCGTGTACCCCTTTTATGCCTTGTTTATGCGGCTTGTATGTGCATTTGCGCTTCTCAACGAAGTGGTGCGCCGCTCCCATGAGGAGAGTTCCATGGCGCCCTGGTGGGTGATGAAGCGCGGGAGACGATTTTAAGTGAAGGTGAGTTACAGTCCGTCGGACAAGGCGCAGGCGCCTACCCAGGAGTCCGGCGTAAAGGTGAACTACGACAAGCCCAAGCGCGGTGGCTATCGCGGCCGTTGGTATTTGCTGCTGGCGTTGGTGATCACGCCAGTGCTGTTGGTGTTGTGGTTTTTGTTGAAGCCATGGCTGTTTGTGCTGGCCCCCGGCATTGTTACCAGCGAGCCACTGGAGATGCGCTCTCCGGCCGCGGGCATGGTCAACGCGGTATACCAAAAGCGTGGCGATGCCGTGAGTGCAGGGCAGCCACTGCTGGTGCTGAAAGACCCGGCGCTGGACGCGCAAATTCAGGGGCTGGAGCGACAGCTGGCGCAGATGCAGCAGTTTCGTGATTTGGGCGCCGAGATAAGCAGTCAGCTCAGCGAAAAAATCCGTGTCGCCGATGAAGGGGTGAAACGTCAGGACGAATTACTGGCCCAGTTTGAGAAGTTTCGAGCCAAAGGCGTGGTGCCTACCGCCGATATGGCGGCCGTGATGCAGGCGCACACTTCGGCCAAAATGGCGCTGGAGCAGGCCCGGGCCGAGCTTATTATGGAGCAGCAGCGTCAGCAGGAATCCCGCCAGGCAGGGGTGGTTACCCAAAGCCGTCAGCGGATGGAGCTGGAGCTGTCGCGCCTTAAAGCGCTGCGTGAACAGCTCACCATACGTGCGCCTTACGATGCGCGGGTTGCCGATATTCAGGTACAGGTGGGTGAGCAGTTGGCACTGGAGCGGCCGCTGCTGTGGCTTTCTGGCCGCGCCAATCCTGTGGTGGTGACTTACCTTGACCCCAAATACCTCGACTATGCAGGCCTGGGGCAGGAAGCCAGTATTCGGTTGCCCAACGGCGACAGCTTCCGTGGCCGGGTGGAAGAACCCACAGAGCTGGTGAGTAAGCTGCCCAAGCAGTTGTCTGGTCCGTTCGACGGTGAAAAGCCGGTGCTCAAGGTCACGCTGACCCCTGACGATGCCTTGCCACTGGCGGTGGAAGGGGTGCCGGTTGAAGTGAGTTTCGATCGCTTTTAAGTTTTGAATACAATATCCATTGATAAAGTGTGCCAGTGGCCGTAAGCTTCCCTTAGCGAATAGAAACAGCAAATCGACACAGCAGATGGGGAAGATAATGAAAAGCACACAGCTGATACTGGCATTGGCAGCCGCAACTTTATTGGGGCTGGCGGTTTGGCAGCTGGGCGGAACCGATAAGGCGCCAGCAGCTTCTGAGCCGCTAGCGACAGCCGAAGCCAACAAAGCCAAAACGTCAGGAACTGAAACAGTACCCGCGCAATCTACTGCAACAACCGATACCGCGCAGCTGGCTGTACAGACGGATTTAAAGAGTGCTGCAGAGACGGCGCAGAAGATGGCTTCAGACACCACCGGGAATATCGCACAAGAGGTTCAGGGTTCTGGCATCCCATCGCCGGACGCGCCCCTGCCTCCCCCAGCCGGCGCTGAGCCAATGAAGCGTACTCCGGCCCCCGGCAGTGGCGCTTCATCCACGCCCGTGAGCCTGCCACCTCCGCCAAAGGCATAAGCCCTATAGGTCGAAAAAAGCCCTGCATTGCAGGGCTTTTTTATTGGACCATCGCTTACTTCAGAGTGTTAAGGCGGCCTTGTCAGTGCTCCCGAGGCGGCAGGAACTCAGTCTCGCTCATGTCGGCATGTAGCACCGCGATACGGCTGGGAGCGCCTGAATCTGACAGATGTACCAGACCAATACCGCTTTGATTGACCAGCCGTTTGCTGCGTTCGCCATTGGGCCTGCGGCCACGAATAAGCATGCGTTTGCGTTTGGTTAGCAGGTTAAGGGGCGAGAAATAGCCGTAGAGCCAGCCATTAAGTTTATCGAACCAGGGCAGCAGTTTTTCAGGAAACTGGTTTTTAATGCCGCTGGAGGTGATTTGGTAAATATTGGGGCTGGCGTGACGGAAACGAATACGCACATCGTAAGCAAAGGAATAGTGCACGTCCCCCGAGAGAATAATGAACTCCTGCGGGGTTTTGCGATGCATAAACATCGACAGCAGGGCGCTGGCGGCGCCGGGATGCGCCATCCAGTTTTCGGCATCCACCAACAATGAGCCGCCGAGCAGGGTCGCAGTGCGCTGCACAGCTTCAATCAGTTTGACGCCAAACATGGGCGCAGCCGAGACGATTATCACCTTCTCCTGGCCAATCAGTTGCTGCTGAAAGTCCATCAGGGCTTCCCAGTCCATCAAGCCCGACGGCTTGGCGAGATTGGACTCGCTGCGCCAGCGGCGGGTGCGGGTATCCAGCACTACCAGTCTGGGGCTGGTATCCAGATGAAAATGCCAGTCCTCAAATCTCAGCAACTTGTGTATCAAGTCATCCTGACTTATCGATGCGCTCTCATCTGCGGACACATCCTCGCTGGAGGCACCCTGTGCCTGGGCCTGTAGCCGCGGCTGCGCCAGCAGCGCCTTCAGGTCGGCGATAACCGCATCAAACTTTTGCGGCGCATTGCCTATGGCCTGAAACAGGGTGTAGCTGAGCAGGGCATTGCCGATGATACGCTTGGAAAAGGCATGACCATAGGCAGCCTCTTCCCATTTGGCGGTGAGGTTCCAGTCGTCGGTGATGTCGTGGTCGTCAAAAATCATGTAAGTGGGCAGGTGGGCCATCAGGCGCCTGACCTGAGCAAGCCCGGCCCTGAACGCCAGCAGGTGATCCCACTCTTTTTGCCACTGGGTAAGGCGTTTGCCGCCAAGTCCCTGAGGTGATTTTGGAATATCAATCAGCTGCCACAGCTCCGGCGACCACACCAGCAAATACAACGCCGACATTTCTGCAAAACTCACCAGATGGTTGTCGGCAATGGAAGAGGTGAAAATTGGATGATTGATATACCAGCGCCACAGTGCGGTTTTGGCCGGGTACTGGGTGTGGGGCAACAGCCCTTTGTACCTCTGGTACATGTTGGCGGGCGTGTAATCAATCTCGTCACTGCCAGTCAGCGGCGCGCCGACAAAGTCTTCCTGGCGGAGTTTCAGTAATTCAATCACCTGCTTGATGGCATACAGCATGGGACCGGCGATATCGTCGATATAGACCTGATCACCACTTAGCATCAGCAGCGCCGGGCGTTCTGTATTGGTTTCGGCCAACAGGGTGTCGGCGGCCACCAGGGCATCGCCACTGTGGTGGTGTGGGTTGCGGCAACTGCCATGGAGCAGCGAATGGATATTTCGGCTCGGGATTAGATTGGGCAGGTCGTGTCCGGGATAGGTCAGACCATCGAGTTCACCAAGCAGGCTGTGGTCGCTCTCGACAAGATCGTAGCTGATGCGCTTACCTTCGGGCAGCAGCTCGTCGTCAGTGACTCTGAGCAGATACATCCAGGCCGCCTCACCCAGAGGGATTTCATCAATATGTGGCTGATAATTTTCGCTATTCAGGGTAAGCGTAGGGGCGTTCAGGGGGCGCGAGCTGACCAGCCAGAGTGTCAGGGTGTTTTGATCACAGTGACGAACAATAGGGCCGGCAATCAGAGTTGGGAGTGAGAGTGGTGCTTGGCTGCTGTCCATGGATGTGGTTTAAGAATACCTCGATGCGGCGCGCCTGACTGACGGCGAACAAATACTGCCTCAAGGGTAAAAAAAGCCTGCTGCGGCCACAAGAGCCCCGGGGTATTTAATCGTAAGCTGATGTAAAGGCTGGGCTTGCCATGCTAGGCTTTGGCCATTCTTTGTCTAAGGAAGGTGCGACGACTTGTTCGCACCTTCCCTGAGTAAATGGGATTCATAGGGGAGTTTATGGCAAACATCATGGTAACGGGTGCTACAGGGCTGCTTGGCCGCGCTGTGGTCAGGGCATTGTCTGCCAGCCACACAGTCACAGGCACAGGCTTCAGCCGCGCCGCCGAAGGCATTGTCCGTCTGGACTTAACCGATGCCGACGCAGTGGCTGCGGCGGTGGCCGAGATTGCACCCCAGGTGATAGTGCACTGCGCCGCCGAGCGCAGACCCGATGTCTCAGCGCAAAACCCGGACGCAGCCAAGGCGCTGAATCTGTCAGCCACCGAGGCGCTGTGTCAGGCCGCCAAGGCTTGTGGCGCCTGGCTGATTTATATCTCCACCGACTATGTGTTCGATGGCACTGAGGCGCCCTATGCGGAAGATGCCGCGCCCAATCCAGTCAATTTTTACGGTGAAACCAAGCTGATGGGCGAGCAGGCGGTCACGCGCCTGCTCCCTGAGTCTGCCATTTTACGGCTGCCCATTTTGTATGGTGAAGTTGAGCGCCTGAGCGAGTCGGCGGTGCTGGTGCTGATTGAGCAGCTTTTGGATTATCAAAAACAAGGGGTGGATGACTGGGCCGTGCGCAGACCTACCTCCACCGTGGATATTGCCGATGCCATCGATGGCATGATTGGCAAGCATCTCGCGGGCGAGGCCATTAGCGGCATTTATCATTTCAGTGCCGCCGAAACCATGACCAAGCACGGCATGATAGTGGCACTGGCTGAGGTGTTGGGTAAAGACAGCGGCCATTTGATTGCACAGTCGAGTCCAACAGATACCGCCAAACGGCCAAAGGATTGTACCTTGAGCTGCAAGCGGCTCGAGGCGCTGGGGCTGTTGAAGACCCGGCCTTTCAAAGTGGCGGCGGCCGAAGCGCTTGCAGCATCGGCGGCAGCGCTAGCCAGGGCTGGCAACTAAGCTTGCGGTGAATAGACATATTACCGTCAATGAAAAGGGGCCATTAGGCCCCTTTTGCACATCTCTCACAATCCAGCCACGGCTGAGTGTTATTCAAACCTGGTGGGCTTATTGCGGTTCACCCACAGGCTCATCAGCATGGAGCCCACCAATATGGTTGCCACCACCCCAAGGGCGATGCCTATAGGCAGGTGGAACACATCAATCAGCATCAGCTTGAAGCCGATAAATACCAGAATGATAGCCAGACCGTATTTCAGCAGGCTGAACTTCTCGGCCGCGCCCTGCAGCAGGAAGTACATGGCTCGCAGGCCCATAATGGCGAAGATATTGGAGGTCAGTACGATAAAGGGATCGGTCGTCACCGCGAAGATGGCCGGGATACTGTCCACCGCAAAAATAAGGTCGCTTATCTCCACCAAAATCAGCACTAAAAACAGCGGCGTAGCGTACTTAACCCCTTCGCGCAATACAAAGAAGCGCTCACCTTCGAGATGCTCAGTGAGCTTCATTTTGCTGCGAAGCCAAATCAATCCACGATTGGTGGAAAGGTCAGTTTCCTTATCGGCGGTGAGCAGCATCTTGGCGCCGGTGAATACCAGGAAGGCGCCAAACACATACAGCAGCCAGTGGAACTGATTAATCAGCCAGATACCGCCAAACACCATGCCGGCACGCATCACAATGGCGCCAAGCACCCCGTACAACAACACCCGTCGTTGCAGCTCGGGCGGAATGGCAAAGTAAGAGAAAATCATCAGCCAAACGAAGACGTTATCCACCGCCAACGCTTTTTCAATTACATAGGCCGTCAGGAATTCCAGCGCCTTGTCGTTGGCAATTTCACGGCCAACCGAGTAATCGAACCAGGCCCAAACACCGGCATTGAACGCCATGGCCACCACAAACCACACCAACGACCAGGTCAGCGCCTCTTTCATCGAGACTTTATGGCTCTTGCCGCCCACAAATTTGATATCGACCCACAAGAGGGTCAGCACTATGGCCGCGAATGCGGCCCATAACCACCAGGTTTCCATGAGTAAAGCTCCAAAAACAAAAACAGCCTGTACCGGACGGCACAAGCTGCTCTGAATTGGAGATACACCTTGCCCGTCGGCAAGGTCTCACTTACAGCCCCCCATGGCTGCCTGGTTGCCGGGTGCAAAGCACCGTCATGACGACAAACCAGCGAGAAGTTACTCCCCTTGTTGGCGCCTACTTTAACAGTGCCGAACAGGCCGCGCCAGAGGCCAGATGAAAAATAGTCCGAAGGCTGCAATTTGCTACATTGTGGTTAAAAAAGTAGCACCTTCAGGCGATTGTTGGGAGCAGCTATTGAGCTAGTCTGAACAGATGCAGGTTAGCCGTAGCACCTGTTTTCAATCATTTAAGGAGTGCATTATGGATATGCGGATCGGCATGGGCATGCTGCTGGCGTGTGTAACCGGGTTAACTGCGGCGGCCGAGGCACCAAAGCCTGCAACCCCATCGACCAAAGCCATCAATCAGGCGGTAAAGGATGCCCTGGCTTTTGAAGATAAGTCAGATTTTGATAATGCCCGCAAGGGCTTTATCGCTGCACCGGCCAAAGTGACCATTACCACAGAGAGTGGCGCACCTGTTTGGGATTTGGAGCAGTACAAAACCTACATTACCCAGGATGCCGCCGCGCCTGACACGGTTAACCCGTCGCTGTGGCGTAATGCCCAGCTGAACATGCTCCATGGCCTGTTTGAAGTCACCAAGGGTATCTATCAGGTGCGCGGCTACGACTTATCCAACATCACCTTTGTGAAGGGGGATTCCGGCTGGATTGTGTTCGATCCGCTGATCTCCGCCGAAACCGCCAAGGCGGCGTACGAACTGATAAGCGAAAACGTCGGCAAGTTTCCGGTTAAAGCCGTGGTTTACAGCCACAGCCATGTGGATCACTTTGGCGGGGTGCGCGGCCTGGTGAGTGAAGCCGACGTAGCCGCAGGCAAGGTCGCCATTATCGCCCCGGAGCACTTTACCGAGCACGCAGTCAGCGAAAACGTGATTGCCGGTAATGCCATGTCCCGCCGCGCTATTTACATGTATGGCGCCCTGTTGCCCCGTAATCCGCAGGGCGGTGTCAATGGCGGCCTTGGGCAAACCACCTCCACAGGTGCTGCCGGGCTGTTGCTGCCGACCATCGAAATCAAAAAGACTGGCGAAGAGCTGAATATCGATGGCGTGAAAATGGTATTCCAGATGACTCCGGGTACTGAGGCTCCGGCGGAAATGAACACCCTGTTCCCTGATTTCAAGGCGCTGTGGATGGCCGAGAACACCACCAACACCATGCACAATATTCTCACTCTGCGTGGTGCCCAGGTACGGGATGCGCTCAAATGGTCCGGCTTTTTGAACGAAACCATCGATAACTTTATGCCCGGTGTGGAAGTGAAATTTCAAAGCCACCACTGGCCGATGTGGGGTAACGACAAGATTGTCGACTACATGGAAAAACAGCGCGATATCTACAAATTCACCCACGATCAGACTGTACGCCTGATGAACCAGGGCTATGTTGGCAGCGAGATCTCCGAGATGATCAAGCTGCCGCCGGAGCTTGAGCGCAACTGGGCGACCCGCGGTTATTACGGCACCTTGAGACACAACTCCCGCGCCGTGTATCAGCGTTACATGGGCTGGTACGACGGCAACCCTGCCAATCTCAATAATCTGCCGCCGGAAGATGCTGCTAAAAAGTACGTCGACTACATGGGCGGCAGCGCGGCCATGCTGAAAAAGGCCAAAGCCGACTTCGATAAGGGCGAGTACCGCTGGGTGGCCGAAGTGATGAAACAGCTGGTGTTTGCCGAGCCCCAAAACACCCAGGCCAAAAATCTGCTGGCAGACAGCTTTGAGCAGCTGGGTTATCAGGCCGAGTCTGGCCCCTGGCGCTCAGTGTATTTGCAGGGGGCGTTTGAGCTCAGAAACGGGGTGCCAACCTCGGGCGGGGTAAATACCGCCAGCCCTGACATTATCCGCGCTATGACCCCAGAGATGGTGTTTGATTACTTTGCGGTGCGCCTCAACAGCGATAAAGCCGCCGGTAAGAACCTGACGCTGGAAATTCGCTTTAAGGATCTTAAACGTGATTTCTGCCTGAATGTGAAAAATGCCGTGCTCAACTATGCCGAGCGTCAGTGTAAAACCAGCGATGTGTCGGTGACGCTCGATAAGGTGGTGCTGGATGATATTCAGCTCGGCAAGGGCAGCATTGATGACATGGTGAAGGCTGGCAAGGTGAGCCTGATCGGCAGTGAAGCGAGCCTCAAGGAGTTCACCGGCATGCTGGATAACTTCAATTTCTGGTTCAACATAGTGACGCCATAATCAAAGTCTGAACGCTGCATCAGCCAATAAAACGCCCGGCCTGTGCCGGGCTTTTTTATGGTGCAAGCCAGCTGACGTCTGACTGGCATCAGGGCATGGCGAGTTCGGTGTAAACCGTGGTGGCCGACAGGGTTTGCGACTGAATGGCACTGCTGTCGCCGCCCCGGGTGGCATCGCCCCAACTGATCAAACAGCCGTCTTCTTTGAGGGCAACAAAGCTTCGGCTGTTGGCATAGAGCTTTTCGACTGCCACCAGCTGGCCCGCAACCGCGCTGCTGTCACCGCCGTCGACCGCGTTCCCCCAGGTGACCACTGAACCATCGGCCTTGAGGGCGGCAAAGGCGCCTTCGTTGCCGGTAATGCTGACCACATTGGTGAGCTCAGTCTGCACGGCCGAGCTGTCGCCTCCGGCAGCGGCCGAACCCCAGGTGACCACTGAGCCATCGTCTTTGATGGCGGCAAAGGCGCCCTGGGTGCTGGCGATGGACTTCACATTGATAAGCTGAGCCTGTACGGCCGCGCTGTTGCCACCAATGCTGGCGGCGCCCCAGGTGACCACGGTAGCGTCGGCTTTCAGCGCGGCGTAGGCGTGGGTGGTATGCGCGATGCTGACCACATTGGTCAGCTGGGCCGAGACACTGCTGCTGTCGCCGCCATAGAGCGAATTGCCCCAGGTGACTACGCTGCCGTCGGCTTTAACGGCGGCAAAGGCGCGCCAGTTGGGATAGATTGCAGCCACATTGATGAGCTGCGGCTGCACAGCGCTGGCATCGCCGCCATTGGAGGCATCGCCCCAGGCCACCACAGTGCCATCGTATTTAAGCGCGGCAAAGGCGAACAGGGTGGCTTGGGTTTGTTTTACTGACACCAGGCTGGCGCTCACCGCGCTGCTGTCACCGCCATAGAGGGCATTGCCCCAACTGATAACGCTGGCATCGCCTTTGAGGGCGGCAAAGGCGCGGGCGCTGGCGCTGATGTGCTCAACGTCGGTAAGGCTGGACTGCACCGATGCGCTGTTACCGCCGTCACCAACATTGCCCCAGGTCACCACTGTGCCATCGTTTTTCACCGCGGCGAAGGCCACTTCATTGCCATAAATTTGGGCTACATCGACCCTGAGCGCCTTGGCGCCGGCCGAGTTGTCGCCGCCATAGAGGGTATTACCCCACACCTCCACAGTGCCATCGTTTTTCAGCGCCGCAAAGGCCCAATCGGTACGGGCAATGGAGGCAACATCTACCAAATCGCTCTGAATGACACTGCAATCGCCACCATTGGCACTGTTGCCCCAGCAGAGCACTGTGCCATCGCTCTTCAGGGTCGCGTGGGCCCGCAGCGACGAGGTGACTGAGCTGGGATAGGCGGTTTCAATGATGGTTTGGCCGCGCTCGAAACGGCAGGCATTGCCACCGTTTACGCCGGTATTATCGGCATTACAGTAGCGGTTTCTCACCGTGGCGATAACCCCGATGCGTTGGTCTTTGTCTGTGCCCTGAGGGCTGTATTGATTGCCGCTGCCGCTGACCGGCAGACCATCAACTTCAAACTGATAACTGCTGTTGGTGGGATGATCGCAGTCGCTGCAGCTGAGAGTGGCAGTAACGGTGCCTGCGTAACTTAGCGTCAGGGAAGATATCAGCGGATCAGCGGGTGGATCCAGGGTCAGACTGATATCGGCCTCGGCAAAATGGCCCTCATCATCGGTTATCCGGTAAGTCAGGGTTTCATCGCCATAGCTGATATCGCTCGGGGTGTAGTAGAACGTCAGCGGCGATGCCGACAGGGCCGTGGTGCCAAAGCCGGCGCCACTGACCGAGACCAGACGCATGCTGCGACCACTGCTGTTGGACACATAGGCAGACACATCGATGCTCTGCTGGCCGGCATCCATGGCAATGGCAGCAAGGTTGATGTCATTGGCACTGAGACTGGCAGTGGAGGCGGACACCAGGGTGAGAAGGTTGGTAGCCGACTTCTGGCCATCGCTGACTTCATAGCGCAGCGACTGGGTGCCTACGTAGCCATTGGGGGTAAAGGTGAGCATCAGTCCCGAGGCGCTTAAGGTGGACGGCGTTGTTGGCGAGTCCAGATGCGACAGCGTTAATGTATCGCCATCGGAGTCAGAGGTGTAGAGGCTTAAATCGATGCCGATACTGCCACCGGCGTAGGGATCGACGCTGGCGCTTATCGCCTGTGCAGTCGGTGCTGTATTGGCAATGGCAATGTTTATCGTGCCCTGCGCCAGGCCGCCGCGGCCATCACTGATGACATACACCAGGCTGTCATTGGCGGTATCGGCCGAGGCGTGATAATCGATGGTCAGCGCTGAGCTTATCAGTGCCGGATTCAGGTTGCCGTAAAGGCTGGAGAGGGTCAGCTCGTCACCGTCGGCGTCGCTGACAATGGCGCTGATATCTATGGCCTGGCTTGCGGATGCCTGCACCTGTGCCAGCGAGAAATTCAGGTTCAGATCGCCGGCCAGCGGCTGCGTGTTGGCCGGGGTATTGTCCGACACCAGCAGCCGAATGGTCGCAATGGCGCTGCCGCCCTGGTTGTCGCTGACTACGTACACCAGCTCTTCGGTGCCCACAAAGCCTGCGGGGGTATAGCGAATACTGAGACCATCAACAGCGGCGCGGGCATTACCGCCATAAAGGCTTAAGCTGAGGCTGTCGCCGTCTGTGTCGGCAATCAGGCCAAGCGCTGCGAGGTCGATGGTCAGGACCTCGGCGCTGTCCATCGCAAGCTGATAGTCTTTGGCCGTTGGCGCTGTATTGCTGATTTGCACAGTGGCATCGCTGCTGGATACCACCACCTGGGCCACCGCCAGGGCCCCCCTGGCATCTTCCACCACATAGCTGGCCGCATCTGTGCCGACAAATCCTGCCGGGGTGAAGGTGAGCACAAAGCCGTCGAGACTGAAGCGCTCAGCTGTTTGCAGCAGCGACTGAATGCTTAGGCTATCGCTCTCGGGATCGCTTATCAGGCTGGCCAAATCGACACTGACCGGGGTGTTGCTGTCAGTGGTCAGGGCCTTGTTGGCAGCCACCGGTGCTTGATTATCCGGGGCACTGATGGCCACATACAGCATGGCGCTGCTGGCCATGCCTGCGGCGCTGACCTGAAATTCCACCTGAGACAGCCCGGCAGCGGTTGCCTTTATGCTGAAGCCTTTTTCCTGCCTGGTCAGCACCTGGCTGAGGTTATCTTTGGCGTCGGCCCGGATAAGCTGCCAGTCGGCATTGCTTTGTACTGCGGCAGATACATCGACAGTCAGGGTTTGGCCAACCTGGGTGTCGGCAACCAGCGGTGTGAGGCTCAGGGTGACAGGTGCTGCCTGGGGGGCGGCGGGGGGCGCTTCGTTGATGAGCAGTGGCGTCGCTGTCTCGCCACCCGTGCAGGCGCCGAGAAACAGCAATAAAAACAGTAAAGTAAAAGATAGTACGCCGTGATGCATGCAGTATTCCGCTTGTCATGCATCCTTGCTGGTTCTGATGCTTTAAACGTAGAACACCAGCCAAAATACGCCAAATCCGTACCCTGGAAACAAAAAAGCCACCCGAAGGTGGCTTTCATTAGGTCAGCAGGAAATTAGTCTTCCTTTGGACGACGTGGTTTGCGATCCGGCTTCTTGTCGAAGTTTTTACGTTCGCCAAACTTGCGGTCGCCACGATCACCACCGCGATCGCCACGGTCGCCACCACGGTCGTTGAACTTGCGATCGCCGCGCTCACCGGCAGGCTTGCGTGGACGCTTGGGAACAGGACCGCTGCTTTGTGGGATCTCGTCGTTGCCGTCGGCGCTCACTTCACGGATGTTCAGTGGCTTGCCACATACGCGCACTTTTCTCAGGTGCTGCAGTACTTCTTTTGGCATGCCGTCTGGCAGGTCAACGGTAGTCACCGCATCGTACAGCTGGATCTGGCCGATGTAGCGGCTGTCGATGTTGGCTTCGTTGGCGATGGCGCCCACGATGTTGCCCACGCCCACGTTGTGGTCACGACCCACATCGATGAGGTAGCGCTTCATGCTGATGTCTGGATTGTCTTTCAGCGGATCGGCGCTGCCGAGGTTGCCTGGCAGAGGGCGGTTGTCGCGGCGACGTTCGCCACGGCCTTCGCGATCGCCACGCTCACCACGACCGGTGCGCTCGTCGAAGTTGTCACGCTGACGCTCGTGCATGGCAGGCAGTTGCAGCGGACGCTCCAGCTGCACCTGATGCAGCAGAGCGGCTGCCAGCTGCTCGGTATCCACTTCCAGCTGCTGACACAGCTGAGCTACGGCGCCTTTCATAAAGTCCAGGTGCTCGTTGGCGAGAATGCCGGCAACCTGCTCACCCAGGCGAGACAGACGACGTTCGGCCACAGACTCAGGGCTTGGCACCTTCATCGGGGAGATACGGCTGTTGGTGGCGCGCTCGATGGTGCGCAGCATGCGCATTTCACGGCTGGTCACGAACAGAATTGCCATACCGGTACGACCGGCGCGGCCAGTACGACCAATACGGTGTACGTAAGCTTCTGTATCGTAAGGAATATCGTAGTTAACTACGTGGCCGATACGCTCAACGTCCAGACCACGGGCGGCCACGTCGGTAGCAATCAGAATATCCAGCTTGCCGGATTTCAGCTGATCAACAGCGCGCTCACGGGCCTGCTGGTTCATATCACCGTGCAGAGGCGATGCGGCATAGCCACGGGCTTCCAGCTTCTCAGCCAGTTCCACACAGGAGTTACGGGTACGCACGAAGATGATGATACCTTCAGTGTTTTCCACTTCCAGTACCCGCACCAGAGACTCAAGCTTGTTGTGCTGTGAAACCTGCACAAAGCGCTGCTCGATAGAGTCAACTGTGGTGTGGCTGGCGGCGATGCTGATGTTCACCGGGTTGCGCAGGTGTTTGTTGGCAACGCGCTTGATCTGCTCAGGCATGGTGGCCGAGAACAGTGCCAACTGGCGGCTCTCTGGGGTGTGCTCGAGGATCCATTCGATATCGTCGATAAAGCCCATTTTCAGCATTTCATCGGCTTCATCCAGCACCAGGGCTTTCAGAGAGTCGAGCTTCAGGGTGCCACGACGCATATGGTCCATAACACGGCCTGGGGTACCCACAACCACCTGAGGACCACGGCGCAGGGCCTGGAGCTGCTGATACATGCTCTGGCCGCCGTAGATTGGCAGTACGTGGAAACCCTTCATGTGCTTGGCATAGCTGGTAAAGGCTTCGGCAACCTGCACCGCCAGTTCGCGGGTAGGGGCCAAAACCAGAATTTGCGGGGCATTCAGCTCGGCGTCGACACTGCACAGCAGTGGCAGGGCGAAGGCGCCGGTTTTACCGGTACCAGTTTGTGCCTGACCCAGGATGTCCTGGCCAGACATCAGTGGCTGAATACTGGCGGCCTGGATCGGCGTAGGGGTTTCATAACCCAGCTCGTCAAGGGCACGCAGAACGGACTCAGTCAGACCGAGTTCACGGAAAGTTTTTTCATTGGATGACATGGATAACGCCTTTGGGTGCGCATGGAAGCGCTTGTTGATTCACTAGACAGACCAGAAAACCAACCCCGTGTCGATTTCCCGTTCCGAATCCGAAAACGCCAGAGTATAGCAGCCTTTCAGCACTCTGGCCACGAAATTATCATTTTTGCCCCTTTTAGCTGTGTTTTGTATCCAAAAGGGCAAAATGACAAATGTTTAACAATTGGCCTTATTCAGGGCTGAGAGTCAGGGCTTGCCACAGCAAGGGATACACGGCTTCGGCCGTTGCAGCCAGAAAACCAAAGTCGAGTCTGTCGGGGGTATCGTCCACCGTGTGGTATTGGGGATGGGGTGGTACGCCAAAGTAGAGCCAGGGCACGCCAGCCTTGTGAAATGGGTAATGATCGGAGGCTTTCAAATAGTTGATGCGACCGGCGCTGCCGTCCCGCTCCAGCCGTGAATGGCTTAAACGGGCACAAAGACCATTTCGTTCGATAACAGCTTTGATTTCATCGGGATTGGCAAAATTGCGGCCACCTTCCATGTAGATGGCGTAGGGGCGACCCGGATGGCCGACCATGTCAAGATTTAGCGCCAGTTCGGGGCTAAGCCCCAGAGCCGCCATTTTCTCGGCCAGCGCCCTGGCGCCAAACAGCCCCAGCTCTTCGGCATCGGTGGCTACAAACAGCAGATTCAGATCGACGGGGCGACCCGGATCTTTCGCCGCCTGGGCGGCCAGTGCCAGCAAGGCCGCGACCCCGGAAGCATTGTCATCGGCGCCGGCAAAGTGTTTTGAGCCCTGCTTACCGAGATGATCGTAATGCGCAAGCACCACCCGCCAGCGCTTGCTGGGTGCGGATGCGGGTAAGATGCCGATGACATTTACCCCTTCAACGCTGGAAAATAGCTGCTGAAAGCTGAAAGGGTGAAAAAAGGGTGATTGGTTTTGTTTTACAGCGCCGGTGCTGGGCAGAGGGTATGGGGTTAAATCTGCGGCCAGTGGCTGCAGACCTATGTCGGCAAAGCGGCCTGCCAGATAGCGGCGCGCCAGCAGCGAGCCGTCAGAGCCCGCCTTGCGGCCTTCCAGCTCCTTTGATGCCAGATAGCTGACGTCGGCCTGAACCTGTTCGAGCTTGACCCAGTTTGGGGTTAAATCCTTGCGGCACTGGGGTGTGCTGTTGCAGCCTGCCAGCAGCAGGCCGCTAATCAGCACCAAACTCCATTTCATATATGACATGCCACCTCCCTGTGCCATCGTCTGTTACCTCTTGAGCAGCGGTTTTAAGAAGCGCGCCGTGTGGGACACGGGATGCTCTGCCACCTGCTCCGGGGTGCCAGCCACCAGAATGGTGCCGCCGCCGGAGCCGCCTTCAGGCCCAAGATCCACAATCCAGTCTGCGGTCTTAATCACATCCAGGTTGTGCTCAATCACCACTATGGTATTGCCGTGGGATTTGAGGCGATGCAGCACGTCCAGCAGCAGCTGAATGTCGGCAAAGTGCAGGCCGGTGGTGGGCTCATCGAGAATGTACAGGGTCTTGCCGGTATCGCGCTTCGACAGCTCTTTGGCGAGCTTGACCCGCTGGGCTTCACCGCCGGAAAGGGTAGTGGCACTCTGACCGAGGCGAATATAAGACAGACCCACATCCATCAGGGTTTGCAGCTTGCGGGCGATGGCGGGCACCGCATCGAAAAATTCGCGGGCATCTTCCACCGTCATCTGCAGCACTTCGTGGATGTTTTTACCCTTGTATTTCACTTCCAGGGTTTCGCGGTTGTAACGCTTGCCCTTACAGGAATCGCAGGGAACATACACGTCCGGCAGGAAGTGCATTTCCACCTTGATAAGGCCATCGCCCTGACAGGCCTCGCAGCGGCCGCCCTTGACGTTGAACGAGAAGCGGCCCACCTGATAACCCCGTGAGCGTGATTCCTGGGTACCGGCAAACAGCTCGCGGATAGGCGTAAAGATACCTGTGTAGGTGGCAGGGTTGGAGCGCGGGGTACGGCCGATGGGGCTCTGGTCGATATCCACCACTTTGTCGCACTGATCCAGCCCCTTAATTTCATCGTAGGGCGCCGGCTCATCCACGGTGGCGCCGTTAAGCTCACGGTGGGCAATCTTAAAGAAGGTGTCGTTGATCAGGGTCGATTTACCTGAGCCGGAAACGCCGGTCACACAGGTAAAGAGGCCAACCGGCACGGTTAAATCGACATTTTTGAGGTTGTTGCCTCGGGCACCTTTAAGCTCGATGACCTTGCTCGGGTCCATCTCGGTGCGGCCGCCTTGCACCTGAATGTTGCGTTTGCCGGACAGATACTGACCCGTGACCGAGTGCTCGCAGCCGGTAATGGCGGCAAGGTCGCCGTCGCAAATCACTTCACCGCCGTGAACACCGGCGCCGGGGCCGATATCTATGATGTGGTCTGCCATGCGAATGGCGTCTTCGTCGTGCTCCACCACTATCACTGTGTTGCCCAGATCCCGCAGGTGGGTCAGGGTATTGAGCAGCCGCTCGTTGTCCCGCTGATGCAGGCCGATGGAGGGCTCATCCAGCACGTACATCACCCCCACCAGACCGGCACCAATCTGGCTTGCCAGACGGATACGCTGGGCCTCGCCGCCGGAGAGGGTTTCGGCGGATCGCGCCAGGCTCAGATAGTTAAGGCCGACATTAACCAAGAAGCCCAGACGATCGCGAACCTCTTTTAAGATCTTCTCGGCGATCTGCGCCTTTTGGCCATCAAATTCCAACTGATTGAAGTAATCCATGGCCTCGCCGATGGACCAGTGAGTCAGGGTCGGCAGGTTCAGATCTTCAATAAACACATGGCGGGCTTCTTCACGCAGCCGTGAGCCGCCGCAGCTGCTGCAGGCCTGATTACTGATGTACTTGGCCAGCTCTTCGCGCACCGTGTTGGACTCGGTCTCGCGGTAGCGGCGGTCCATGTTGTTGAGAATGCCTTCGAAGGGGTGCTTGCGCACCACCACATCGCCGCGATCGTTTACGTAGCGGAAAGCCACATCTTCACGGCCTGAGCCGTAAAGCACGATTTTCTTCACCTTGGCAGGCAGCTCGCTGAAGGGGGCTTCCACGTCGAAGTTGTATTGCTCGGCCAGCGAAGTGAGCATTTGGAAGTAATAGAAATTGCGTCTGTCCCAGCCGCGGATGGCACCGCCCGCCAGTGACAGCTCATCGGAGACTATCACCCGCTCGGGGTCGAAAAACTGCTGCACGCCAAGACCATCACAGGTTTGGCAGGCACCGGCCGGGTTGTTGAAGGAGAAGATCCGCGGCTCCAGCTCAGCCATGGAATAACCACAGTGTGGGCAGGCGAAGTTGGCGGAGAAAATCAGCTCTTCGGTGCTGCCTTCTTCCATGCTGGCCACCACGGCGAGGCCGCCGGACAGCTCAAGGGTGGTCTCGAACGACTCGGCCAGACGCTGCTGCATATCCGCTTTGACCTTGAAGCGGTCCACCACCACTTCGATGGTGTGCTTCACATGCAGATCCAGGGCTGGCGGATCGGACAGATCGCACACCTCGCCATCGATACGGGCGCGGATATAGCCCTGGGCCGAGAGGCTGTCGAGCAGTTTGACGTGCTCGCCTTTACGGGCCTTGACCACGGGTGCCAGCAGCATCAGCTTTTCACCTTCGGGGCGCTCAAGTACCTTGTCGACCATCTGGCTCACGGTCTGGGCCGCCAGCGGCTGGCCGTGGGTCGGGCAGCGCGGCTCACCAACCCGGGCAAACAGCAGACGCAAATAATCGTACACCTCGGTGATGGTACCCACGGTGGAACGTGGGTTGTGGGAGGTGGACTTCTGTTCGATGGAAATCGCCGGGCTCAGGCCCTCGATGTGGTCCACATCGGGCTTTTCCATCAGGCTCAAAAACTGGCGGGCGTAGGCAGACAGGGATTCCACATAACGGCGCTGGCCCTCGGCATAGAGGGTATCGAACGCCAGTGACGATTTGCCCGAACCCGAAAGCCCGGTGATGACAATCAGCTTGTCACGGGGGATAGTCAGGTTGATATTTTTGAGGTTGTGGGTGCGGGCCCCGCGGATTTCAATCTTGTCCATCTGCCACTTCTAAACGCCGGAAAAAAGACCATCAGTATCGCATAATTTGCGCCTGAAACTACAGCTCAGCCTTTGTCTGCTGACAAGGGATTTACCGATATCAGCAATACTCCTTTGCCAGCGGCGGGGATCAAATTTACAATCGTGACAATTTTCACCTCCGGCGTCCCATTCGCCGGAACGCCGACTTGGGGGAGTATGGCCGCTGTGCTACCATGCGCGCCCCCGGTGCATTCTTGAATCAAGGTTTTCAGTCATGGCTACAAGCGGTCTTTCCGCCACCGAGAAAAAAGTCGCCTTTTCGCTGGCCAGCGTGTTCGGCCTGCGAATGATGGGTCTGTTTATGATCATGCCGGTGTTTGCTCTGTACGGGCAGCACCTCGAAGGCTTCTCGCCCCTGTGGGTGGGTATTGCCATTGGCGCCTATGGTTTAACCCAGGCGCTGCTGCAGATCCCCATGGGCATTTTGTCCGACAAATTTGGCCGTAAGCCGATTATTCTTATCGGTTTATTGGTGTTTGCCCTCGGCAGCCTGGTGGCTGCGTCGGCCGAGAGCATTTATGGCGTGGTCTTTGGCCGTGCGCTGCAGGGCATGGGGGCGATTGCCGCCGCCGTGTTGGCGCTGGCGGCGGATTTGACCCGCGATGAACAGCGCACCAAGGTGATGGCCATTATCGGCATGTGCATTGGGTTTTCTTTTGCATTGTCGCTGCTGGTCGGCCCTGTGGTGGCCGAGCATCTGGGGTTATCCGGCCTGTTCTTTATGACCGCTGGCCTGGCGCTGCTTGGCATGGCGATTGTACAGCTTTTGGTACCAAACCCTGTGCATCAGGCGCCCAAGGGCGACACCCTGGCGGCACCTGCCAAGCTGATGCGGATGCTCAAAGATCCACAGCTGTTTCGCCTCGATGCCGGCATCTTTATTCTGCACCTGGTACTGACAGCGGTGTTTGTGGCGTTGCCGCTGGACTTGGTGGACGCAGGTCTTGCCAAAGAAAAGCACTGGATGCTCTATTTCCCGGCCTTTATCGGCGCCTTCTTTTTGATGGTGCCGCTGATCATCATCGGCGTAAAACGTAAGAACACCAAGGGCATGTTCCAGGTGGCGCTGGTGATCATGATGCTGTCGCTTACCGTGATGGCGCTGTTTGCCGATAACCTGTGGCTGCTGGCCTTTGCGGTGCTGCTGTTTTTCACCGGTTTTAACTACCTCGAAGCCTCGCTGCCCAGCCTGATTGCCAAGTTCTGCCCGGTGGGCGAAAAGGGCTCTGCCATGGGGGTTTACTCCACCAGTCAGTTCCTCGGCGCTTTCTGCGGCGGTATTCTTGGGGGCGGTGCCTTCCAGCTGCTGGGCGCCGTAGGCGTGTTTGTGGCGGCGCTGATCTTGATGGCGCTGTGGCTGGTGTTGACCGTTGGAATGAAGAACCCGGTGCTGCTCAAGAGCTACACCCTCGAGGCCCAGGTGGAAGGTCGTGAACAGGCCCGCGAGATGGCCAGCAAGCTATCGGAATTGGCCGGAGTGGCCGAAGCCATTGTGGTGCTTGAAGAAAAAGTTGCTTACCTCAAAGTGGATGAGCATTTCGATTTAAGAGAAGCCAGAGCTGTGTTAGGCTCAGCAAATTAACTCGGTTTTATACGTAGAATTTCAGGAGAGATTGAATGGCCAGTCGTGGTGTGAATAAGGTGATTCTGGTGGGTAACCTGGGGCAAGACCCCGAGGTGCGCTACATGCCAAACGGCAATGCGGTAGCCAATATCACGGTCGCCACCAGTGAGTCCTGGAAAGACAACCAAGGTCAGCAGCAGGAACGTACCGAATGGCACCGCGTAGTGATGTTCGGCAAACTGGCTGAAATCGCCGGTGAATACCTGCGCAAGGGTTCTCAGGTTTATCTGGAAGGTAAGCTGCAAACCCGTAAGTGGAAAGATCAGAGCGGTCAGGACAGATACACCACCGAAGTGGTTGTGGATCAGGGCGGCAGCATGCAAATGCTCGGTGGTCGCAACCAGGGTCAGGGTCAGGGCGCGCCAATGGGCGGTCAGTCTCAGGGTGGCCAGTCTCAGGGCGGTTACAGCGCACCAGCTCAAAACCAATACGCACCAGCTCCGCAAGCCGCTCAACAAAGCTACAGCGCTCCAGCGCAGCAGCCACAGCAAGCCGGTTATCAGCAGCCACAACAGGCTCAGCCAGCACAGCAGGGTGGTTATGGCCAACAGGCGCCACAGCAGAAGGGCGGCTACCAGAGCAAGCCTCAGCAATCTGCTCCAGCTTACCAGCCACAGCAGGCACCGCAGCAGCGCCCGGCACCACAGCCTCAGCAGCAAAACTATACCCCTGATCTGGATGACGGCTGGGACGACGATATCCCGTTCTAATTCAGTCCATTCACTCTTGGTCTGAATCAAAAGGTCAGAATCAAAAAAGCTCCCATCAGGGAGCTTTTTGTTTTTGGGCAATCCAGTGCCAATGCCCGGGCCTCTTGCTGAACTGGCCCCGGGTTACTGGGCCGTCCAGCCCCCGTCCATGGCGAGTGAGGCACCAGTGATACCGCGGGCAGCATCACCGCAGAGAAACAGCGCAAATTCACCTATTTGCCTGGGGTCGAGCATTTCTGGCAGCGGCTGTTTGGCGGTGACCAATTGGTATCTGGCTTCGTGATAGTCCAGCCCTTTGCTGTTGGCGACGGCCTCTATCTGTTTGTTGATAAGGGGAGTGTCAACCCAGCCGGGGCAGATGGAATTAACGGTAATGCCCTGCTCGGCACACTCGATGGCAACCACCTTGGTCAGGCCTACAATGCCGTGCTTGGCAGCGCAATAGGCGGCCTTATTTACCGATGCCACCAAGCCGTGTACCGAGGCGATATTAATGATCCGGCCCCAGCGCTTTTGTGCCATGGCGGGTACGGCCTGTTGTATGGTGTGAAAGGCCGACGACAGATTTATCGCAATGATATCGTTCCACTTTTCAAGCGGGAAATCGGCCACTGAGTCGGTGTGCTGAATTCCGGCATTGTTGATAAGAATATCTATGCTGCCGAGGGCTTCTTTGCCTTGGGCCATAAAGCGGTGGATGCTCTCTGGCTGGCGCAAGTCTGCATTGCTGAAAAAGGTGCGAATGCCGTATTGGGCCGCAAAGTCGGCCGCCAGGGATTGGCCTTCATCCTCTGGTAACAGCCCATGCAATATCAGGTTGCAACCCTGCTCGGCCAGTACCTGAGCCGTGGCCAGGCCAATCCCACTGGTGGAGCCTGTGATAAGCCCGACCTTGCCTTCTAAACTCCTTTGTCCACCCGACATCACTGGTGTCTCCCGTTACTCTGTGCATGTGATGCAAAGCTGCCAGACCGACATTTTTCCGCGCGCGAGGCGCGTGCATCCTGGCCGACAGGCTTGCGATTGATGCCCCCAGAATAGAGCAACGAGCCCGGCTTTTATTTGGGACCTTAGTACCATAGGCCGACTCCGAAAATTGGTTGATAGTAGGCGCCACACATCACCCAGAGTAAGAGAGCAGATTGTGGCGGGATTGAATAAGGTCGTTACCAGTTACGCACAGGCGTTGGCTGGACTCGAAAACGGGATGACGGTGATTGCCGGAGGTTTTGGCCTGTGCGGCATACCTGAAAATCTCATCAAGGAAATCAAACGCAAGGGCACGCGAAACCTCACCGTGGTGTCCAACAACTGCGGCACAACCGAATACGGTTTGGGCATTCTGCTGCTGGATAAACAAATCCGGAAGATGGTGGCCTCCTACGTGGGGGAAAACGCCAACTTTGAAGCGCAAATGATGTCGGGCGAGCTGGAGGTGGAGTTGACCCCCCAGGGCACGCTGGCGGAAAAAATGCGTGCAGCCGGCGCCGGAATTCCGGCCTTTTACACTGCAACGGGCTTTGGTACCGAGGTGGCCGTGGGCAAGGAAGTGAAAGAGTTCAACGGCCGGCAATACATTCTCGAAGAGTCCATCAAGGGCGACTTTGCCCTCGTCAAAGCCTGGAAAGCCGATACCTATGGCAACCTGGTCTTTCGTAAAACGGCACGTAATTTCAATCCCCTGGCGGCTATGGCGGGCAAGGTAACCGTGGTTGAGGTGGAGCAAATTGTCGCGCCAGGCGAGCTGGACCCCGATGAAATCCACACTCCCGGCATTTACGTCGACAGATTGATCCAGGGCAGTTTCGAGAAGCGCATCGAGCAGCTCACCATACGTCCCTCTTCACAAGGCCAATAGGAGTTCACCATGGCACTTTCCAGAGAACAACTCGCCCAGCGTGTCGCACAGGAACTCAAAGACGGCTATTACGTTAACCTCGGCATAGGTATTCCTACCCTGGTGGCTAACTACATTCCCGATGGGATGGAAGTCATGCTGCAATCGGAAAACGGCCTGCTGGGCATGGGGCCTTTTCCCACTGAGGATGAAGTCGACCCCGACCTTATCAATGCGGGCAAACAAACCGTGACCATGGCGACCGGCGCGGCCTTGTTCGACTCCGCTGAGTCGTTCGCCATGATCCGTGGTGGCCACGTGGACCTGACTGTACTCGGCGCCTTCGAGGTGGATACCCAGGGCAATATCGCCTCTTACATGATCCCGGGAAAACTCATCAAGGGTATGGGCGGCGCCATGGATTTGGTGGCGGGCGCCGACAACATCATAGTGACCATGACCCACGCGTCTAAACAGGGCGAATCCAAGCTGCTCACCCAATGCAGCCTGCCGCTGACAGGTAAGGGCTGTATCAAAAAGGTGCTCACCGATCTCGCCTTTATCGAAATTAAAGATGGGAAGTTCCATCTGCTGGAGCGCGCCCCCGGTGTGAGTGTGGAAGAGATTATCAAACTCACGGCTGGTGAGTTGGTGGTGCCTGAGCATGTGCCCGAAATGAGCTTTCAGCGGGGGTAAGTCCGGAAGCTAATGCTTGTGTCTGTGGCGTGGGTCAGGACCGTTCTGGATCTAAAGTGCCATTGTCAGCCGGGTGCAAATTACGCAAGTTTGCAGTGTCTGTATTTCTCCGTTGGAGCCTGTTTTATGCTCAAAATCTCTTCGTTAGCGCGTAAGGCCGTGGCCATCTTAAGCTGCAGTCTCTCTCTGAGTGTTGCGGCCCATGCTTCAGCCCAGGCCTTTGAGCCGGTTAACGACTTTGGTGCCAATCCCGGGGCGTTGACGGCGTCAATCTACACGCCAGCAACCAACCCCGGCAGTGCCCTGGTGGTATTGCTGCACGGCTGCGTACAGGACGGTATCGAGCTTGCTGACAACAGCGGGTTAACTGGCCTGGCCCAAGAGAAGCAATTTGCCGTGCTGGTGCCACAACAGAGTTTTGATAATAACGTAAAACGCTGTTTCAACTGGTTTTCCGCGCAGGATACTCAGGCTGACAGCGGCGAAATGCTATCGCTGAAAAACATAATTACCCAGGCGCAGGTCAGCACCGGCACCAAACGTGTGTATCTGGTGGGCCTGTCTGCCGGTGGTGCCATGGCCAGCGCGGCATTGGTAAATTATCCGGACCTTTTCAGCGCCGGGGCCGTGATAGCCGGCCTGCCATATCCCTGTGCCGATAACCTTACCAAAGCCATTTCCTGCATGAAAAAAGGGCCGGCAGAATCCACCGAAGAGCTTGTTAGCTTTGTGCGCAAGTTACATCCCGAGCAAGCCCAGTGGCCGACCCTCAGCATCTGGACGGGCACAACAGATGCGGTGGTACATCCACAAAATGCCCATAGCCTAGCGGCGCAGTGGGTGCAGTTATCCGGTGTGGAGACTGCGCCAAGGGTAGAACAACTCACCGATTATCGGGTAAGCCGCTGGGTCGATACTAACAGCCAGGAGCTTGTCTCCTTAATAGAAATTCACAACATGGGCCATGGTATTGCGGTGGATCCCACAATAGCGCATGGTGGTATAGAAGGGGACTTTTTATTAAAGGCACCCATCAGTACTGTTGGTGAAATTATTCGGTCTTGGGGGTTGTAGGGCTTATTAAAATAAATGGGTGTTAACGAATCTGAATTATCCGCTTTATACGAAAGTTATTACTGTTTGGCGGTTCTACATTGATATGATGCTGAATTTTATCAGTGGTTAAATGACTGTATTATTTTACTGAATTATTTTAAAAACAACTGGTTGAAAACACATACTACTATAGTACCGATTTAATTTTTAAGGAACTGCTATAGAGTCGATGTGAACTTAAATAGCAGTAAGTACCAACCTTTAAAAATAAATACTACAACGGGAACTCTGTATGAAACAGAACACTATTAAAATGAGTTGCATTGCTTTAGCTATCTCATCTGCACTGACAGCACAATACGCTGTTGCGGAAGATGAAAATAGCACAGGGGAGAAGCAAGCCACCTTGGAACGCATTGAGGTTTCGGCGCGCAAAACGGTGGAAAGTCTGCAGAATGTGCCCGTTGCTGTGACCTCGGTCAGCGCCACGGATCTGGCTGAAAATGGCATCAATGTCATGACCGAAATTCAGCAGTTTTCCCCCAACACCACCCTGCAGGCGAGCCGGGGTACCAACTCCACGCTCACCGCCTTTATCCGTGGTGTAGGGCAGGAGGATCCGCTCTGGGGTTATGAGCCCGGGGTCGGTATCTATATCGATGATGTCTATGTTGCCCGGCCGCAGGGCGCAGTGTTGGATATTCTGGATGTACAGCGCATCGAAGTGCTGCGCGGCCCGCAGGGCACCCTTTATGGTAAAAACACCATAGGTGGCGCGGTTAAGTACGTGACCAGGAAGATGAGCGGCGATGCCGAGCTGAGCCTGAATGCCACCGTGGGCAGCTATGCACAGCGTGATTTCAAGGTAGCAGGTCAATACCCCCTGGTTGACGATAAACTCTATTTCGGTTTTGCGGTGGCCAGTTTAAACCGTGACGGTTACGGTGACTTTGTTACTTCGGCGCTGAACGATCAAGACACTGAAAACTATAATAAAGACCTGATGGCAGGCCGTATCAGCCTGGAATATACCCCGACAGATGCGCTCTTTATGCGTCTGACCTATGACAAAACAGAGGACGATTCTAACGCCAAAGGTGGTTATCGTATTCTGCCAAGCCTCCTCTCCAATGCCCCCGTGCCTGACAGCAAGTACGACTCCTATACCAGCATGCCCACCTGGAACAAGGTGGAAACCGAAGGTTGGGGGCTGACGCTGGAATACGGCCTGAATGATGACTGGACCCTTAAGTCAGTCACCTCATCCCGTGAGAGCTATTCGCCCACCAACATCGACTTTGACAATACCAGTCTGCGTATCTTCGATGTGCCTGCCATCTACGATGATGAGCAGTTCAGTCAGGAGTTTCAGGCAAACTATGATGGTGAAAATCTCAAGCTGGTGTCTGGCCTCTATTACTTTCAAGGTGACTCCTGCGGCCTGTTCGACGCCATTCTTGAAGAGGCTTTCAAGGCTTACGGTGGCCTGACCCGTGAAGTGCGGGGTTGCAACAACAGCGAGAGCTATGCCGCCTATGCTCAGGGCTCTTACGATATCACCGACAAGCTGTCGCTGACCCTGGGTGCCCGTTACACGCGCGAGACCAAGGATGCCACCGTTTACAACGGGGTGATTTTCGACAGCATCTATCCTGAAACCGGCTGGTATCCGGGTTATGTGCGGGATGAGGCCCAGATTGAAGCCAGTATTCCCAAGGTGCTCGACGATGAAGAGACCTGGTCCCGATTCACCCCCAGAGTCGGGGTCGAGTACCAGCTGAACGACGACATGATGCTCTATGCCAGTTACTCCCAGGGCTTCAAGTCCGGTACCTTTAACCCAAGGGCAACCGGACCTGAGCCGGCAGTAGACCCAGAAGTGGTTGATTCATTTGAGGTTGGTGTAAAGAGCGAGTGGAACGATAACCTGCGCATCAACGCCACGGCTTTCTACCTGAACCATAAAGATCGCCAGTTCGTAACCGTCTTGCCCGGCGAAGATGCTGCGGACCTCAATCAGCGTCTCGGGAACATTGGTACCTCCACTGCATCGGGTTTGGAGCTTGAGCTGGAATATGCTGCCACTGAATCATTGAATCTGTTCGCCAGCCTGGGTCTTATCGATGCCAACTTTGATGAGGTGATTTCTTACGATGCGGATGGGAATCAAATCGATATCAGTGACACCTACACCATCACCAACACCCCGGATACCACGGCCAACGTGGGCTTCAGCTACAACATAGACACGGATTTTGGCAGCTTTGTGGCCAGCGGAAACTACTACTACCGCAGCGACTATGACCTGGCTGTAGTGGATAACCTCCTGAGCCAGGACGGTTATGGCCTGCTGAACCTGGGGCTGAACTGGTACAGCAACGATGGCCACTGGACCGCCGGATTGCACTGGAAAAACATCACCGATGAAGAATACCTGGTGGGTAACTATGCCTTTGTGACGCCTGACGGTAACGGTGGCTATATTCCAGGATTGGGTGGTGACAATACATTAATTGGCTATTACGGCGATCCGGAAACCATTTCTCTTACTGTGGGCTACAGTTTCTAGAGTTTGATGCCAGTGATACTGATAAATAACCGACTCCCTTGAGTCGGTTATTTATTCCGGAGTAACAGGTTTAGCTGGCATTCATACTTTATGGGATTAAACTGGGTTAAAAATAAAGGGAACAGATTATGTCTCAGATAAAAGTGGCTATTGCAGATGACCACCCACTATTTCGGACAGCATTAACTCAGGCTGTTCTCAAAAATGTAAATACAGCAGAGGTTCTGGAGGCCGAAAACTTTCAGGATCTCATCTCGGTTATTGAAAGTCATCCCGATATTGAGCTGGTATTTCTTGACCTGCATATGCCGGGCAATGAAGGGTTTACCGGATTAACTCTGCTACAGAACCATTTCCCCGATATCGTGGTGATTATGGTGTCGTCAGACGATCAGCCTGACATCATTCGTAAGGCCATCAATTTGGGAGCCAGCGCCTTTATTCCCAAGTCGGCTAATCTCAACCAAATAGCCGATGCCATAGGCACGGTGCTGGACGGTGAGGTGTGGCTGCCGGAGAACACCGACATCAATGTCGACCAACAGACGGCGGCAGAGCATCAGCGGCTGGCAAAGCAGCTCGCTCAGCTCACGCCGCAGCAATACACGGTGCTTGCCAGCATTGCCAATGGCCGCCTTAACAAACAAATTGCCTACGATCTCAATATCAAGGAAACCACGGTTAAAAAGCATGTGTCGGCCATACTGCTTAAACTGGAAGTTTACAATCGAACCCAGGCTGGGCTGGTGTTCCAGCAATTGATGATCACCAGCAGCGACAAGCAGGCGGCGACTGCCTGAGCAAACCGCTTAAGAACATAAAAAGCGCACATAAAAAGCGCAAATAAAAAAACAGTGGCTATGGCCACTGTTTTTGTTTGCGCCCGGGGTGTGCCCTCGGGCAGCGTTGCGTTAATCAATCCCGTATCATGCCGATGCAATGACTCATGACAGTTGCTTAATCAGGCGCTTAAGTGCAGTGGCTTTCACCGGTTTACGCACAAAGCTGAAATTGGCGCTGCTGGTGTGCTGCCGGACGGCCTCTGAGGGGTCTGCCGAGCAGATAACGCAGGTGGGGCGCGCTTGCAAAAGCCTTGGATGCTCAAGCAGGCTTTGCACCAGCGAAACCCCATTTTCGTCATCATCCAGATGGTAATCCGCAAGAATCAGTCTGGGCGTGTCCGCCCCCTCAAGCTGTGCCAGGGCACTCGCTTTATCTCTGGCTGTCAGTACCTTGCAACCCCAGCCGATAAGCAGCGAGGAGATGGCTTTTAACATCAGCTCGTCGTTGTCGATAACCAGCACCTGAATATCGAAGCTGTCGCCCATGGTCTCGTCGTCGCGCCGCAGTTTGACCACATTATCGGGCAGCTTTTGCTGCCTTATCCTTGGTACTTCCACGCTGAAGCAAGTGCCTTTGCCAAGCTCAGAATGCAGATAAATCCGGATGCCAAGCAGCTTGGCTATGCGGTCACAAATCGCCAGGCCAAGGCCGAGCCCGGGAATTTCCCGGGTCTGTTCCAGACGTTCAAATTCACCAAAAATTGCCTGCTGTTTTTCCGCAGGGATCCCCGGGCCATTATCCCATACCTGAATAAGCAGGCTGTCCTGTCGCCTGCGAACCCCAAGCAGTACTCTTGGGACAAATTCGCCGCCGCTTGCCATCGACTCTCCGCCCTCCAGTCGCGAACGCGATGCTGCCTGAACCTGATCCAGGGCGCCGGCAGGGGAGTAATGGAAGGCGTTGGAGAGGAAATTTTGAATGATGCGCCGCAGCAGGCGTTGGTCGCTTTGCACAAAGCAGGATGAAAACTGATAGCCAAACTCAATCCCCTGCTCTTTGGATAACACCTTGAATTCGTTTACCAGCGTCGAGAGCAAGTCATCGAGGGCAAATTGGCTCTGTTCGGTTTTCAGACTGCTGCTGTCGAGGCGGGAGATTTCCACCAGGTCAGACAGCAGACTTTCCACCACATTGAGGGAGTCTTCGATATGGGTCGCCAAATCCTGAAGTTCGGTGGAGGTCACCCTTTGCTTCAGCATTTCGGTGAACAGGGTGAGCGCGTTAAAGGGTTGCATCAGGTCGTGGCTGGCCGCGGCCAAAAAGCGGGTTTTGCTGCTGTTGGCGGCTTCGGCTTCTGCCTTGGCCTTGGCGAGCTCCCGGGTGCGGCTTTCGACCCGTTTCTCCAGCGTCTCGTTGGCTTGCTGCAGTGCCTTTTCGGCCTGAATGTGGGCGGTGATGTCGCTGAAGGTACTGACAAAGCCGCCCCCCGGCATGGCCTGGCCGCGGATTTCCAGTACCCTGCCATCGTGCATGGTGCGCTGGAAATGATGGGGGCTGCCGCTGCGCATATGGGCGAGGCGCTTCTCCACCAGTTCGTGGGCCTCGTCACCGACTATGATGCCGCGTGCTATGTTGTAGCGCAGCAGCTTCTCGATTGGGATGCCAGCTTTTACATAATCTTTTGGATAATCAAGGAGCTCAATATAACGCTTGTTCCAGGCTACCAGGCGCATGTCGGCATCAACCACGCTTATCCCCTGCTCGATATTTTCCACCCCCGATTGCAGCAGTTCGCGGTTGAATTCAAATATCTGGTTGGCTTCATCGACAATGCTGACCACATCCTCCAGCGGCACTTGCTGGGCGCGGGAGGCGGCGTTCATCACCATGCGGGTGGAGGCTGACCCCAATACGCCTGAGAGTTTCAGCCGGGTGTAATCCACCAGTTCTTCGCGGCGGGACGACAGCTCAGAGCCCAGCAGTTTGGCTTTTGCCACCAGGGCATCGGCTTCTTCTTTGTTGATAAACCTGTGCAGCAGGCTGGCCAAATCGCTCACCGACAGATGGCGCTCAAGCTGCAATTGCTTGCGGTTTACAAACACATCGGCCTGCAAGAGCTCGCCCACACTCTGTTCCCGGAAGAGGGAAATAAGCACTAAGCTGCCGATATTCACCAGCAGGCTGAAGAAGAGGCCGTGGCTGATGTTATCCAATTCATTAAGGCCAAAGAGGGCATTGGGAGCTAACCAACCGATGTGCCAGGGGCCATGGATAACCCAGTTGGCATCGGGGAAGGTGGCGGGTAGTAGCAGGGTGTAGAGCCAGACCAGGCTGCCCAGCAACATGCCCCAGAAAGCACCCTGGGTGTTGGCCCTGCGCCAGTACAGGGCTCCCACGGCGGCGGGGGCAAATTGCGACAGTAGCACAAAAGATAAAAGGCCTATGCTGGCGAGGTGATTTTGCTGGTCGATATAGCGCTCAAAGGCAAAGGCCGATAACAGGATAGCGGCAATGGCGACGCGGCGCAGGTTCAGCAGAATTCCAGCAAGCTGCGGTGTTTGCTGAGAACTGAACCTGGGCAGACGGAGCAGCAGCGGAGTCAGGATCTCGGTGGATATCATGGTGCTCAGTACAATGGCCGCCACAATCACCATGGCGGTTGCCGCGGCAAGACCACCGAGATACACCAGTACCCCCAGCCAAGCCTGTTGGTAAAACAGTGGCAGGGTAAGCACATAGGTATCGGCATCCACACTGCCGCCAGGGAAACTCAGCTGGCCTGCAAGGGCTATCGGCAGGATAAAGGCATTCATCAGCAGCAGGTACAGGGGCACCATCCAACGGGCAGATTTGAGCTCTTTGGTATGATGATTCTCAATCATCATCATGTGGAACTCCTGGGGCAGGGCATAGATGGTGATGGCCCCCAGCAGAATTTGCGACAGCACAAAATAGAGGGAGTTGGCCTCTGTGCTGGTGGGGAGCGCTTGGCTCCGGGAGAGGAGATCGCTGAAGCCGTCGAAAATATAAAAGGTGGCAAAGATGCCCACAGTCGTCAGCGCCAGCAGTTTCACCACCGAGCTGAAGGCAATCGCCAGCACCAGCCCCTGATTCTGTTTGCTTGCCGACAACTGACGGGTACCGAACAGAATGCTGAAAATAATCAGCACGATAGTCACGATAAACGCCGTGCTTATTCCCGACTGGAAGGTGCCTGTCAGGAGATCAAAACTGGTGCTGATGGCTCGAAGTTGCAGGGCGATGTAAGGAATGGTGCCAAGCAGAGATACCATGGCCACACTGGCGGCAATTTTGGGCGAGCGGTCGAAGCGGCAGGCAATGAAGTCGGCGATGGAGGTGAGGTTCTGGCTTTTGACTATGTGCAGGGTGCGCATCAACATGGGCCAGGCCAGCACCAGACAGATAATGGAGCCGATGTAAATGGGGGCCAGCCAGGCACCTGTGGTGGCGGCCTGGCCGACAGTGCCGTAAAAGGCCCAGGAGGTACAACATACACCCAAAGACAGGCTGTACACCCAGGGTCTTTTTCGCCACTGGCCGAAGGGCTGGTTTTGCCCCAACTGAGCAACAATAAAGAGCACGGCCAAATAGGCGATTGAAATAACGCTGATCCACCAGGTATCAACAGACAGCCAAGGCAGCAAAATAAACCCCAGAATGATGTTCCAATACCCAGCCAAGCTACACCAGGCAGGCCGATTGTTAAAGGCTTGATCCCTCTGCGGTGCACTAAGGTAGTACTTCTTTATCCCACTTCATCAGATAACCTAGCCCCCAATATTCATCTCAGGTTTTGAGCCATTACGCCTATGAAAATAACCCATAAATATCTGGTGGAAGGTCTGGTTTTTACCAGTTACGTATTATTTGCCATGGCATGGGTTGGCGGCACCGCGAGTATGGACCAGATAATGGCCTCGATGCATATCGAGAGCTTCGCCTCGGCGAGTTTACTGAGCGGCGCCGTGACCCTGGCGAAGATTGTCGGCACCTTTGCCGCAGCCTACCTCACATTGAAAGTCGGGGTGAAATACGCCTTTTTGGTGGCGGCCTTGTTGATAGTGACCGGCATAGTCACGCCTTACGCCCCCAACTACGATGTGCTCCTGGTCAGCCGCTTTCTGATGGGGCTTGGCGGCGCCTTTATGATTGTGTATTTCAACCCCATAGTGATGCACTGGTTTGCCCCCGAAGAGCGCCCGGTGATCAACGGCTTAAACGCGGTGGCCTTTAACGTGGGTACCGCAATTGTGCTTTGGGGCATGCCTGTCATCAATGCCATTACCGGCGGTTGGCAGCAAAGTTTGCTGGTGTTTTCATTGGCGAGTCTGGCGCTGGCACTGCTGTGGCTGATGGTGAAGTTCGACCGCGAGCAGCCAGGTGCTGGTGTGCCAGCCCAAGAGTCCAGCCATTACAGTTATCTCGATGGTTTGAAGGACGGCTTTAACTGGGCGTACGCCTTAACTTATTCGGGTCTGCTGTCTTTTTATATTTGCCTGTTTACCTTTTATCCCCAGGCGGGCATCAGCCAAAGTAAGTGGGTGATTGGCTTTGGTATTCTCGGCACTGTCGCCGGTATCCTCTACAGCCGAAAACAGCCGCTGCGACTGCCTATTATTCGTATAAGCGGGCTGGTGATTTTTATCACTGTGCTGGGCTTATCCTTTGGCACCGAACCCTGGCTGCAAACCCTGTGCGCCATCGTACTGGGTTTTTGTATCTTCCTGCCGGTAACTGCCCTTGTCAGCATTCCCCACGAGTTGCCAAAGATGACGGGGCAAAAAATCACGGTGATTTTCAGCCTCTTCTGGTCCATCAGTTATCTCATTTCCACCATAGTGCTGTGGCTCTTTGGCAAGTTGGTGGATATGAATCAGGGCAGCTATTTCGCCTCTTTTGTCCTTATTACCCTGCTGAGCGCCACCGTATTTGTTGGCAGCTATTTTCTCCCTGAAACCGGAAAACCCAAGGAATAAGCATGCGAGACTCTCCACGTGGTTCGGCGTCAGCAAAGCTGGCGGAGTTTCTGTCCCAGGCCAACCAAAATATTGCCCTTGCGAGGGAGCAAAACATTCAGTTCACACCGGCGCTGCTGAGGGAAAATCTGAATAAGCTCGCCGCCTTCATGACCTGTAAACCCGAGGTGAGCTACATCGCCGATAGAGCCTGGCAACTCGGTGACCGAGCCATTCCCGCCCGGGTTTACAGCCCCGACCCACATAGTGCCTTGCCAGTGGTGGTGCACTTTCACGGTGGCGGCCACATGTGCGGCAGTGTGGAGCTATACGACCCCATCTGCCGTCAGTTGGCGAGCACAGCTCACTGTGTGGTGATTAGCGTGGAGTACCGTTTGGCGCCCGAGCATCCTTATCCTGCGGGCCTTGAGGATTGCGAGCATGCCCTGCGCCACTACACCGAAGTGCTGGAGGACGTCGCTTTTATCACCGGTCCCTGCATCATGGGTGACAGTGCTGGCGGTGCCATCTGCACCAGTTTGAGCGAGCGCAGTCTCGCTGAGTCGAGCCTTGATATTCGCAAACAAATTCTGATTTATCCCAGCGTGGATTACACCATGGCGAGCGCCTCTTACGAGAGCAACGGCGCGGGTTTCTTGCTGGAAACCCCAAGGGTGAAGTGGTATTTCGAGCAATACTTTCAGGATGCGGCCCTGGATGCTGAAAAGGTGAGGGCGGCATCGCCACTGCACGGTCGTATTGAGGCTGGATTGCCTGCAACGCTGATCTTCACTGCTGGCTGCGATCCGCTTCGCGATGAAGGCCGGACCTATGCCGAGGCGTTACAGCGTGCGGGCGTAAAGGTAGAGCATCATGGGCTGGAGGACATGATCCACGCCTATATGCTGCTTCACGACCTGGTGGCCGAAGAGTGTTTAAGCACCTATCAAAGAATCGCCCACTTTATCAGGATGTCCTGAGCCGCGACCTGGTTTCAGTGAAAGCTCGCAACCGGGGTTAGTTCAAAGTCCTTATTAACTGGCAGACTTTGCGAATGCACTGCAGATGGACGGCGCCCTGCGGTTGGGAGGCAGCGAATAAGCCCCGAGCATGCTCTGCTCGACTTAATAGCTATTCATCTCGAAAGGCCGACCTTTCTGATTCGGAATACAAATAAAACGACATCAGTGTTGTATGGCCTATATTGAAGCGCTTTTGGGTGGAACATGGCCAACGAGAATGCCACACGCCCATAGATAAGCAAATAATTGTATTTTATGGCTTTTTGTTGTTTAAGCTGATGAAATCGAAGGTTGTGGATTACGTGAGTCAGCATCCCCTGCTTAAAAATGGCAAGATTTCGCAGGCTGCATAAATCCCACCTGCCATAGCCGAGCATGCGCACTTATGGAAACGTCGTGTGAATTGCCCAAATACAAACCCCGCACTTGGCGGGGTTTGTTGGTTGTGTGCCATCTTAATTAAGCTGTGGCGGCTTTGTCGGTTTTGGCTTGCGGGGCGTCAGCTTCAATCCCCAGCGAACCGGCCAGGCTTGAGAGGGCATCAACCCGGCTGTGGAAGGTCGGCAGGTCGCTGTGGCGTTCAACGAAGTTGGCTTCCCACTTGTATCGTTGCGGCACCACCAGATAGACGTTACAGCCGCAGTCTTTGGCGTCCAGCAGCACGTTTTCGATGGCAAGGCCTGTGGTGGAGTCCATAAAGGGCACCCGGCACAGATCCAGCACCAGAGTATCGGCATTCTTCACCGCAATGGATTCCCGCTGCAGTGTCTTGGCAACTCCGAAAATCATCGGGCCACTGAGGCTAAGCAGCAGGGTGTTGGACTTCTCGTTGATGGCGTCCAGCAGGCGCTTTTCATTGGGGCGCATATCGGAGGCATCGCCTGAATCGTTGATGGCATTGATATTGTGCTCTTGCAGCCTGGACAGGCGGTCGATGGTGATAAGGTTGGCGATAAACATGCCCACGCCCACGGCCACAATCAGATCCACAAATACCGTCAGCACCAGCACTGTGTACATGGTGAAGGCGGCAGAGCGCGACAACTGGTGGGCGCGTTTTACGAACGCCCAGTCGAGAATGTTCAATCCCACCTTAAAGGCTATTGCAGCCAGCACCGCCATGGGGATGTATTCCACTATGTCGGCGGCGGCAAAGAAGGCAACCAAGAGGGCGAGCACCCGCACCACGCCCGAGAGCGCGCTGGTGGCGCCTGACTGGATATTCACCACTGTACCCATGGTGGAACCTGCGCCCGGCAGGCCGCCGCATAGGCCAGAGGCGATATTGCCAATACCCTGACCTATGAGTTCCTTGTCTGAGTCGTGCTCTTCACGGGTCAGGCGGTCGGTGATCACTGCCGTGATCAGCGAGTCGATACAACCCAGAGCCCCCAGCATCACGCCGCTGATCAGCATGTGAGTCAGTTCGCCGTAGGTGAAGGTTGGCATGACCAGCGATGGCAGGCCAATGCTGAGTTCGCCGATACGGCGGATATCGTCAATATCGAAAAACAGTACTGATGCCAAAGTACAGAACACCAGTGCCAGCAGTTGTGGCGGCAGGCGCATGGGCAGCAGCTTGGGCACAAAGTGCATCAGTGCCAGCGCCGAGACTGCCAGAGTCAGCTCGGGCCATTTGATGTTGGCGCTGATTTCGGGCAGGGATTCAATTACCCCCACGGCGCCGCCAGTAATACCGGAAACACCTACCAGATTAGGCAGTTGCAGAATAATCAGCAGCACACCAATGCCCGACATAAAGCCGGAAATCACGCTGTAGGGCATCAGGGTGATGTAGCGGCCAAACTTAAGTGCCCCCAACAAAATCTGCATCAAGCCGGCAATCATCACTACGGTGAAGGCCATGGCGAGGCCTTTGTCCGGGTGCGCGGCGGTGAAACTGGCAATAACGGCGGTCATCACCACAGTCATGGGGCCTGTGGGTTCGGAAATCAGGGTACGGGTGCCACCAAAAATAGCAGCAAACAGGCCGACCAACAGGGCGCCGTAGATGCCCGCCTGGGCACCTGCGCCTGAGGCTACGCCAAAGGCCAGCGCCAGTGGCAGAGACACAATTGCAGCGGTTACACCACCCATCACGTCGTTGGCTCGGGACTTGGAGTCAAAGGCATTGAAAATCGGCACGGCGTAAATTCCTGTGGTTGGCAGTCGTGTGATGTTGGTCACGGAGTTTATAGAGATACGCCGTCCGAGCCAACCTGCAATCTTGCTGGTCGTACAAGGTAGCTAGAACATTGATATCGCTGGGGCGAACGTATGGCGGCCTGCAATAAAAAACTGCCCCGCAAGCGGGGCAGTAGATGGTTAGCGGGCGCCCGGCTCGGCGAAGCGGGTCATCCAATCTTTAACCTGGTTATACCAATAGATGGAATTGTTGGGCTTGAGGATCCAGTGGTTCTCGTCGGGGAAGTAAATCATCCGCGATTCCACCCCACGGGTTTGCAGGGTGCGGAACAGCTCGAAGCCCTGGCCCACGGGTACCCGGTAGTCCAGCTGACCGTGGATCACCAGGGTCGGAGTGTTGAACTTGTCGGCGTGGTAATGGGGCGAGATGCTCTTGTAGATCTCAGGGTTTTCCCAGTAGCCGCCAAAACGGGTGCCATGCACGGCAAAGTCGGCCGACATTTGCGAGTACATGTTGTACACGGCAGCGTGGATCAGCAGCGCCTTGAACGGGTGCTCAGTGCCCAGCAGTACCGAGGTCAGGTAGCCGCCGTAACTGGCGCCACCGGCCACCATGCGCTCGGTGTCAATCCAGGGCTGCGACTCAAAGTACCTGGTTGCTGCCTGAATATCGGCCAGTGGCTTGGTGCGCCAATCGGGGTTGATGGCATCGGCAAAGTCCTGACCAAAACCGCTGGAGCCGTGGAAGTTCGGCCAGGCGGTGACATAGCCCCAGGAGGCGAAGGTCTGGGCGTTCCAGCGGAAACTGAAGGAATCGCCAATGGCATTGTGGGGGCCGCCATGGATAAGCAGAAACAGCGGGTATTTCTTGCTCTTGTCGAAACCGGCTGGGTAGTGCACCCACATCTGGATGTCGTTGCCGTCGGCGCCCTTGTAGGTTACTGACTCGTAGCTGCCCAGATCTGTACTCGCCAGCAGCTGGTCGTTAAAGCTGTCCAGACGGTTGGTGTCGCCACTCTTGGTGTCGATGGCAACCAGCCGGGTTGGGAACATAAAGCTGTCGTTACCGGCTATCAGGGTGTACTTACCGGCCAAGGCTGGCTTGCCGAAGCTGGTGGCCTTGGTGATGGCCCTGTGCTTACCGCTTTTGGCGTCGATATGGTAGATGCGGCGGGTTGCGGCATCATCCACGCTGGCATAAAAGCCCTTGCCATCGGCAGCCCATACAAAGCTGTTGATAGAGCGATCCCAGTTGCCGGTCAGCTCTCGGGTGCGTTTACTGCCAAGGTCATAGACCATCAGCCGGGCGGTGTCGGCATAAAAACCGGCTATTTTCTGGCGGCTGAACGCCAGGGATTTACCATCGGGGCTGAAGCTTGGGCTGCTGTCCGGTGCGTTATTGTCCGGGGTCAGGTTATCGGCGCTGTTGCCACCGATGCGGCCAAGGAAAATATCGATTTTGGGGTCGACCTGATTATCTGAGCCGTTTGAATTAAAGGCTATGTACTTGCCTTTAGAGTCGATATCGTAGCTGGATGCACTTTGGCTGGAGCGAGGCAGTTCGCGGCCCAGCGGCTGGGTGATGGCCTCAATATCGCCGCCCTTGGCGGGAATACGAAATACATGGGCCTGACGGTCTTCTTCAATCCAGTGATCGAACTGTGAGTAGGGCAGGGCGTTCCACTGACGGGCTGACAGCTTCTTGTCTTTATCGGCCTTAAGTTGGGCGGCCATTTCTTCCCAGTTCTTTTGCGGCCACACACGGCTGATAAAATACAGGTGCTCGCCTTGCCACTTGATGCCATATACACCGGTGGGCACCTTGGTCAGGCGGCTGGCCTCACCCGGGCCTGTCATCGGCAGCAGGTAGATTTGACCGGCATCGTCTTTGTCACGCTTGCTGACAAAGGCCAGTTGCTTACTGTCCGGGGAGAATACCGGCTCGCTGGCGCCAAGGCCTTCGGCGGTAATGGGGTTTTGACGCTTGCCGCTTGCGTCGAATAGCCACAGGCGGGTGTAACCCTTGTCTTCTTTCACATCAAAGCGGGTAACAGGGGCAACAATCAGTTTGCCGTCGGGCGATACCACGGGCGAACCGATTCGCTCCATTTGCCACAGACGTTCGACGCTGAGGCTCTTGTCTTCGCTTGCCATGGCAAACAAAGGCAGCAGACAGAGTGCCACCAATAAAGTGAATTTTTTCATGCAATAGGCTCCGGAATGCGGTGTCCAAAGGAAACAAAAATCCCACGGGCGAACGGGATGGCCAATTAAAACCTAAGCCATCCGGCAGCCGGGAAAATCTGCTTTGGCTTGGTCGACTTCCCCCGTCGCCGCCCGCGCCCTGACCTTGCCGAATTCTCGCTTCGGCAAAGAAAGCGCCGTTACCTTACGATAACTGCCGTGGCCTGTCATCTACAGGATTGACTGCCGCGCTGGTGGGGTAGTGGCGTAAAGGGCAAAAAAAAGAGCTCACCGGGAGCTCTTGTTGCTGTTAGGCAGGTTGCAGTGCGCACATCAGCGGTGGCGTTTTTACCCGTTTTACCAGCCAATAGGCGCAAAGCAGGGTGATAAGGCCACCCAAAATCATTACACCGGTAGGGCCCAAAAACTCCATTACCCACACAAAGGCGGCCTTGAGTCCCTGGCGGCGGCCGCTGAGCTCAACATCTGGATTGGCAGCAACCGCCTGGGCGGCGCCAAACAGTATGTAGGTGATAAAAGCGCTGATGGCCACGAAAATTGAAGGCTTGATTGCGGCGCGGGTGGGGCCATATTGCACCCTTTTCTCATTGAAGCTGAGTTTTTCTTTCAGTGCCGACAGTAACTGCTCTGTGGTTTTTTGATCCTGACAGCTGATCGACTGCTCGCGGGTTTCTTTGGGGGTTTTATGTTTTACATACACCAGCTCTGAGTGAATATTGCAGGAGACCTTTTTAATGTCCTCCAGAGCGACGGCTTTGCCATCAACCAGAGCCTCAATATCGTTATCGCTGCTGGCTGATTGTAAACCTTCGAGCGCCTTATCAAGCTTTTCATCGGTTTTAGTGCCAACAAATAAGTAATTGTCGGTGAGAACAATCAGCGTATCGAATACGGATTCACGATTATCGATTATCAGCATGTCATATCCTTATTGAATTAATCACACATATCCATGTTTACTTCTGAGCCAGTAATACAAACAATTTTGAGCTCAGCCAATATAGTTGCCCTCATTTGAGGATTTGTCCAGTTTAGGGTGCCACTCAATAAAATAATGTGTCTTGGGTCAAAGTTATATTTCGAGGCCAGATGGCCAGTAATGTCGTTGAATAACCCGATATAGCAGTATATGGGCAGTGTCTTGTTTGCCACTCGAGTATCAAAAAATAGTTATTGCGGGCGTAGTGAGGGTGGGTGTCAGGCTGCGCTATCGATTCCGGTAAACTAACCGCCAGTATTTGCTTTTGCGAGCATGGGGAAGGTTTTTACGGGCAAGGTCAGGGTTTGCAAAATGATACTTGAAGACAATAAACAGAACGTCATCATGTATTATTTGGTTGGGTGTAGTTAACTGACTCTATTGTATTTTATTGATTTTTTAATTATTCAAGGTTTTTTCATCGCCTTAAGTTGTATTCACTTATCCATGCCTGTGCTTGGCAAGGGGTATTTATGCCAGGGTATTTATTCTTTGGTGACTGCTCGTTGGTTTTTGGCTAAGATGGCGGCGATTTCAACTGTCTTACACTGATTTGGCATTGATGTCATAACGCAGTGTTGTCACAAATATAGCTCCAAGGAATGTAAAGCGTGAAGGGAATAATTGGCTGGAGAAGCCGCGTACTTTTAATAGCCATAATCGCCGTGGCAACAGGCTGTAGAAGCACTAAACTGCCAGACTTTTATGATTTTGATTTACAACGAACGGGAATCGATACCCTCTATCTGGTAACCGATTGCTTTATGCTGGATGAAGGCAGCGATCAACAAACGCTGGACTCCGCTTATAATCTGGAGGTTTGTCAGCAACTGTCCTCAAAACTGTCTGACTTATTAACGCGTCAAACCCAAATTGAAGTCAAAACCAAACTGGTTACCGCAGGTTTGCAAGCAGGACCCTTTAAGCACATCGCCTCATCAATTGAAGATAGCGAAAACGTTACCTTGCCTGTTTATGCCGTCAATAATACTGCGGGGCAGCAGGAACTGTTGCCGTTGAATGCTGTTTCCGCGAGTCTGCATCAACAAATTATGAATCCCGAGCAGCGCGTCGCCTACGCCAGCTCCGTGAAATGGAAGCAATATCAGGAAGTTCAGGATTTGCGACTGTCAGAAAATGACATGCTGTTGTTTGTGCAGTTGACAGGCCTAAAAGTTGATAAGGTATCAGCCAATACCAAGGCGATAGTGACTGCACTGCTGACTATGGGGGCTGGTGCTTATGTTGAGCGTTCAGCTATATCGGCAACGGCAGTGCTGCTGGACAATAAGGGTAATCCCAAATGGGTGGATATCGCATTTTATACCCATGAGGTTGAATCTGAATGCCAGATTGACAGAGCAAAGAGCGACCTGCTGAGCTATTTTCCTTACCCTGGCTTGAACCCGGAAAGTAGTGCGAAGTCCCCCCGTTGTTTCGAAGGTGATCCTCGAGGAAAGCCAAGGGAACCGTCGGCCACTTAAGTCACGGCGTGGCAGTTGACTTTATCTGCCACGGCCGCCACTTTCGTTGTAAAACCTACCAAAGAGTTTCCTGCCATGAATCACGCTGTCGTTAAGTCGCTTGTCTTGTTGATCTGCTTATTACCTTCAGTGGTGTTTGCGGCCGACATCTGGCTGTTTCGCCATGGGGAGAAGGCGCAGGGCAGCGATCCTGAGCTGACACCGGCGGGGCATGAGAGGGCGCAGCGAATCGCGGCGATCATTCAGGCTGGCAGAGATGCGGATGCGCCGCTGTGGCTGTTTTCCACCGATTATCAGCGTACCCGGCAAACCATAGCGCCGCTGGCAGCGATGGCTGGCGCTAAAGTTACCCTTTATAACCCAAGGCAATTGGCAGAATTTGCCGAGGAGCTTCGCCAGTTGCAGGGCACTGTGGTGGTGGCCGGACACAGCAACACTACCCCTGCGCTGCTGAAACTGTTAAGCGGCATTGAGCGGCAGATTTCGGAAGACAGGTTTGACGCCCTCTACCATTTGAAAACCGGGGCTGACGGGGTGGAATTTGAGGCGCTGTCCTCCAACCTTCGCTGAGGCTTATTTGGCGAGTTGATCTTCCAACTGTTTGCGGCGTTTGGCGAGCTTGATGATCTTGATGCTCTCCCACAGGGCGATAAGTCCACCCACAGCCAACAGGCCGTAGCAGTTTATCGGGTCGGCCAAAAAGCTGTGTAATTCGCGGCCATATCCCCAGAGGCCGTAAATACCAAAACCAATCATTATAGTGCCAGGCAAACCGACAACCTGGGTCATCACCATACTCCGCTTTACGGCGGCGAGTTCCACCTGCTCATTCGCGCTCATTGGTCTGCTCCAAAGCAATATTTTTTTTAAAAAGCTAGCAGCAGGATTGGGGCCTGTCATCCTTGGGCTGCCTGTCGATTGATTTGCTGTGGTTATGCATGGTCAACGAAGGTATGCCATAAGCCAATAACAAATGCGACCCAGGTAGGATTTTAGCCATTGTAAGTCAATAGTTTACTCTTGGTTACATCCGGATTTCGCGATTGTTTTGTTAGGATTTGATGGATAATTCACCGGCTGCGATCGCCGGACCAACGCCATCCAAGGAGGAAGGACAATGATCAAATCGTCACTGAGCCTGTCGCTGTCTGCGGCACTGCTTTCACTGGGCTTTGCCGCCAATGCAGAAACCAATTCCATGCAGGACTTGTCCAAACTGGTTCTGGCCGACTCCCCGGTGGTTGTTTATACCGCCAAAGAATTTATCACCATGAACCCCAAGGCTCCCCGCGCCGAGGCCATTGCCGTCCAGGACGGCCGTATTCTGGCCATTGGCAGCAAGGCCGATGTGGGCAAGGTGGCTGGCAGTAATGCAAGGCTGGATAAGTCCTTCAACGGCATGGTGGTGATGCCGGGCTTTGTAGAAGAGCACGTGCACCCTGTGCTGGCGGCGCTGACCATGAACAGCAAGGTTATATCCATCGAAGACTGGGATGCCATTGACGGCTTTTCACCTGCGGTACGTGAACCCAAGGAATATGCCAAGCGTCTGAGCCAGGCGATTGAAGAATATCGCCAGACCAATAACGGTAAGCGCAAGGCATTTGTAACCTGGGGCTACCACCATTACATGCATGGAATGGATTTGTCGCGCAGCTATCTCGACAAGCTGGCGCCCGACTTCCCGGTGGTGGTCTGGCACCGTTCCTGCCATGAGGTGTTCCTGAACTCCGCCGCCCTGAAACTGGCAGGTATCGACACCGCTTTTGTGGATAGCCAAAGCGCCAGCGCCAAGAAGGCCATAGATCTTGACCGCGGCCACATATATGAGCAGGGCTTTTTCAGTGCGCTTGATAAGTTGGCACCGCTGATGGCCACCCCGGAGATCTTCAAGGAAGGGCTGGAGTTCAGCGTTAACTATTACCACCAAAACGGCATTACCACGGCCTCCGAGCCAGGCGGCGTGGTCAGCAAACCATTGCAACAGTTGGTGAATTCGGTTTACAGCGGCGAGTCAACGCCTTTTAACCATTACTTTGTGGTTGATGGGAAAGCCATGGCCAACAGCTTTGGCGATGACCCAGCCAAAATGCTGGCCGAAACTGAACGTGTGATGTCCTGGGGCGAAGGCCGTACCCGCTACTTGCCCAAGCAGGTCAAACTGTTCAGTGATGGCGCCATTTTCAGCCAGCTGATGCAGATGAAAGACGGATACTCCGATGGCCACCACGGCGAGTGGATCATGGATCCGGCCCGCTTTGCCAAGGCATTCGATGCCTATTGGGACGCAGGTTATCAGCTTACCATTCACAATAACGGCGATGCCGGGTTTGATATGGTGCTGGCGTCGCTGGAACAGGCGATGAAGCGCAATCCACGCAAAGATCACCGCGCCATGTTGTCGCACTTCGGCTTTGCCCGCCCCGAGCAGGTAAAACGCTGGATTGAGCTTGGCGGCATAGTGTCGTCCAACCCTTACTATGTTACTGCGCTGGCTGGCCGCTACGGCACCATGGGCATGCGTGAGTCCGAAATGCCCAACATGGTTCCCCATGGCGATGTACTTAAATGGGGCGGCTCGCTGTCGTTCCACTCAGATATGCCAATGGCACCGGCCAAGCCAATGCAGCTGGTGTGGGCGGCGGTTAACCGTGTGACCTACGAGGGCGATGTTGTTGGGCCAGAGCACAAGGTGCCACTGGAGACAGCCCTGAAGGCCATCACCCTGGATGCGGCCTATGCCATTCAGCAGGAGCACAGAGTCGGTTCGCTGGAAGTGGGTAAAGATGCCAACCTGACGATTATGGAAAAGAGCCCGTTCGACGTGGCGCCCGCCGAGCTGAAAGATATCCGTATCTGGGGCACCATGCTGGAAGGGCGGTTGCAGCCCGTAGGTAAGCAGCCAAGGGCAGCCAAAGCAGATGCAGGCGCAGGCACTGGCACTGCGGGCGAAAAGCTGGCGCTGCAGGAAGATATCAGTGACAAACTGGTGAGCGTGCTCAACCACGTGCATTAATGTCGACTACCGTAACTGGCGCAGTCTGATCAGTGCCAGTCACAGGCTGAATCTGTTTTTACAGTTCACAGACACACCTTAAAAAAGGGGCATTCGCCCCTTTTTTTATTGGCGCGCTTCTGCGTGTACACAATTCATAATCAAATCTAATAATCCCTATAAGCTTAGCCTTATCGTTCATCGCCGCAGCCTTGCCTACAATGGCCTCACTTTCGAAAACAAAGTATTTCAACACCAAGGAGTGAACGATGAAAAAGTCAATGATTGCACTGGCCCTGATTGCTGCTACCTCTTATGCCAACGCCGCCGCACCTGAGAGCGGCTTCTACTTCGGCGCCGGCGCCGGCCAGACTGACTTCAACAATGTCAGCACCGACAGCCACCTGAAAGACGGTGACGACACCGCCTGGAATGCTGTTGCAGGTTATCAACTGAACAAATATTTTGCCGTCGAAGCTGGCTGGCAAGACCTGGGCACCCTGGATGCCACCGATATGCGCGGCGCAGCGGCTCAGGGTCAGAACATCGACGTGAGCGGTGCCACCCTCGGCATTGTGGGTACCCTGCCACTGTCTGAGAAATGGTTTTTGACCGGTGAGGCGGGAGCCTATCAGTACCACCTCGAGCACCAGATGGGCGTGGGCAAGTACGTGAGTGCCACTGACACCTCTCCCTATGTGGGCGCCGGTATCGGTTATCGCATCACCGACAATATGGACGTGACCGCCAAGTACCGCCGTTTCACCGATATCGATGAAACGGCATGGGAAACCGCCCATATGGACGCCGAAACCGTTGGCGTGCAGCTGACCTACCGCTTTGGCGCCAAGCCAACCCCGGTTGCCGTGGTGGCTCCAGTGGTGGAACCAGCGCCTCAGCCAGAGCCGGTTGAGCCCAAGTACGAAACCAAAGTTGAAAGCGCCAGTGTGGCGGTACTGTTTGGCTTCGATTCAGCCGCCCTTACCGGTGAAGGTCAGGCCAAGCTGGACCAAATCGTGGACCTGTCAAAGCAAAACGACAAAGATGCCATTGTGCTTATCGGTCAGGCCGACAACCAGGGCGATGCCAGCTACAACCAGATGCTGTCTGAGAAGCGTGTTGCCACAGTGACCGATTATCTGGCCAGCCACGGTGTTGACGTGCAGTCCATGGATCAGCGCGCCGAAGGTGAAACTCAGGCCCATGGCGACAGCATCAACGAACGTCAGCTGGAGCGCCGTGTGATTGTGACCCTGACTGCCGAAAAGCAAATCCAGGTAGCGCCTTAATCACCTCAGTTTAGGGTGAGCTGACAAGTCACCGGATGTAGTGCCAGGCCCTTCGGGGCCAATTGACCGGCGTGGGAAGGCGTCCAGTTCATAGCGACTCAACAACTATGTTCACTCCCCCGGTCGCCTTTCTCCGACAGAACGTCGATCAAGGCTTGCCTCTGGCGATTGTCAGTCAAACCCGGGGCCCGCAAGGGCTCTTTTTACTCCAGGGGGAAACCCAAATAAAAGCCCGCTCAACTGAGCGGGCTTTTTTGTATTTGAACTCAGATTCAGTCGGCAAGTTTCAGTATCACAGGCTCGCCGAGTTCGGGGTACTTGTACATACAAGCGGTAAACGCCGGGTGCGCCAGCCAGTTATCGAGCCAGAGTCGCAGCGCTGGATAGGGGGCGCTGGCAAACCAGCGGCTGTCGACCGCCGCAAACTGGCGGATAAAGGGAAAGATGGCAATGTCGGCCAGCGTTGGCGCTGCGCCAAGCAAAAAGGGGCCGCTGGACAGGCGCTGCTCCAGTAGATCCAAAAATTCGCAGCATCTGTCACGGTAGTCTTGCTGGCTGGCTTCGGGATAACGGTCGAAATACTTGTACTTATCCAGCCAGGGCTTGAAGTTGATATCGTTGGCCGTAATCAGCGTAAGTGCTTGTTCCTGCTGATGGGTGAGCTGTGCTCTTATTGCACTATTCTGGCTCATCTCAATGGCCCAGCGCACGATATCCAGACTTTCGCTTATCACCTCGTTCCCAGGCTTAACCAGTACAGGCACAGTGCCTTTGGGATTGGCCGCCAGCAGTCCGGCGGGTTTGGCCTTGAGGCTGATTTCCTGTACCCGCACTGGCACCCGGCACAGAATTAATGCCATACGGGCGCGCATGGCATAGGGGCAGCGGCGAAAGCTGTAGAGCAGCGGCATTGACTCGTTCATCGTCGGCTAATCGAGGTTAAAGATGGCGCTACTGTAACATAGTTGCCGGGGCTCCATTCGCGCCGCCTGCGAAATACCCAAGTGCCAGACTGACAGCGCCTGGCAACGCTGTTATGCTTTAATCACTTAAAAACAACACGTTGTGTTGATATGACAGCCAGTGTCATATGACAGTCAGAGGGCATGGCGGCCCAGTGTCGGCGACCGCTGGCCGGGAATTTGGCCTAATGACGACATCAACCACAACGGAGAGAAGTCATGGATGTTAAAGCCAGGGAAACCAGTTTCAGCAAGGGATATGAGTTTGAATTTCAGTACCGCGAACACCGGATTTTGGCACGTGCCAGTGCCAAGTCTGGGGTGGAAACTGTGCTGGTGGACGGTGAGGAAGTCAGTCGCAGGCTGAATTGGCGGCGCCGCTCGGTGCACAGTTTCAGCCTCGATGGACAAAAGCTGGACGTGGAGTTTCATCTGGCCAATATGCTGACCGGCGAGCTGCACTGTACGCTGATAGTGGATGACACCCACGATGCCACCCAAAAGCAGCGGCTTCAGGCCTCGCAGCGTTTTTCCAAAAAACGCCTGCTGGTGCATTTTGTCTGCGGCGCCGTGTTTGGTTTTGTGGGTATGCAGCTTGTGCTCAAATGGTGGGGGATATAAGCATGCAGGTGGATGCGAAAAAAATCCGCACCGAACGGGGGAGCCGCGGCTGGACCCAGCAACATCTGGCCGATGCCTGCGGTGTGAGCCTGCGAACCATTCAAAGAGTCGAGCGCTATGGGCAGGCATCGCAGGAGACACTGCTCGCCCTGGCTGCAACCTTAAACCTGAATGCTGCCAGCTTGGTGCAGCCCGAACCTGAGTTAGTGCGGCTTACCGAGCCGGAAACCGACCAGCCTGAACATCGTTGGCGCTGGTTACTGCAGGGTGCGGGTGCGGGTTTTGTAGCCGGCATACTGGTGATGTTTCTGACCCGCTGATAACGCACTGAGCGCTGTTTAGCTTGGCATTCAATACCGAGGGAGCCATGGCCTGTAATCAATGCGCGTCATCCGTCTTCAGGCAAAAAATCGGCCGCTGCCGCCGTTGCATGCTGATGCTCGCAGCCTTGTGTCTGCTGGGCTGGCCTGCTTGGTATTGGCTGTTTGCTGATACTCCAGCCAGTGTCGGTTCTATTGCGCTGCTGTTTTTCTGTCTGGCCTGGAGTTTGTTGCTGGCGCTGCACCTATTGGTGTGGGGCTGGCGGCGTGCCCTGGGGCAGCAATAAAGCCATACCCAAAGCCGTTGCCGGGTGATATAACTTTCTGTTGAATTAAGATGCTGTTGAACATCACATGAGTAGCGAAAAGGAGTTCAGGGTGCGTGTGCCGATTATGGGCATTTTGCTGCTGTTGCTGGGGGGAAGCCTTGGGCCGTCACAGGCCATGGCACAGGTTTATCGCTGCGTGGACGGCGATGGCAAAATTCGTTTTCAGGATGATATTTGCCTGCCGGGGGAAGCCGAGCAAAAACTTGACCCGGGAAACAGGCGTAAGTCGCTGAAAATGAAGCAGGCACTTGCCAGTCAGTCATTGCCGCCGGGGGCCGCTGGGCGAGTGAGCCCTGATGGTCTTCTGGGTGTTTGGTGCGCCTATGGCCTCAGTAACGATGGCGAACATATCTATCATGATGAAGACCCCGGCGTCTGGAACTTTCGTGATTACAAGCAGATGTCCTACACAGTAAGTTCGGCGTTCCGCCAGGGGCAGGAAATGTTCAGTGAATATCATCTCGACGGGGTGAGTATTCAGTCGAAAAATAAGCTGGTGGGTGACTGGGAAGTGGTGTCGTTCAACGGCAGTACCATGACATTGGCCAATGGTGTGGGCTATCAGTATCTTCGAAAAGGTATGTGTTTCTAGTCAGCATGACAGCAACAAAAAAGGCGCTCATCGGAGGCGCCTTTTTTGTTGTTAGGATTTAAAGCTGCTCGTGTCCCATTTTAGAAGTGGCCACAGAGCTGTCTTTCACAGGGGATGCCATCTCCGTCACCGTCCATCTTGGTGTTGGGGCAGTTGTTGATATAGAAAGTGGCTTCCTCACAGGAGCGCATTTCACGGCAATGGGTTTTGCCTTCACAGCGAAAACTCGGGGCCTCGGCTACTGGCCGCAGCGGCGCCAAATCTGTGTCCGGCAGCGCATGCTGGCTGTCTGGTTGCAGCTTGTTTGTTGGCGAGATCAGCGCATGGACCATGGGGGCAATCTTGGGAAAGGCAAAGGCAATCAGCCCCAGCAATACAGCCCCTTTAAGCAGCTTGCCAACCGACAGGCCTGAGGTCGATGCAGGTTTTTGCTTGGTGGCGGGCGCTTTGATGGGTACGCCTTCGATGCGAGCGATACCGGCCCTGGGTTTGCCATCTGCTGGAATTTCTATTTGAAACAGAATGATATCGCCTACCTGTGGCGGCCGTATCATGTGTTTCAGAGAGGAGATATGAATAAAAATGTCTTCTGCATCGGCCCGTTCCGGTTTGATAAAACCAAAACCCCGATCTGCGTTCCATCTGATCAGTGTGCCGCGTTGCATCCTGTATTCCCTGAATATGCCCCAAGGGGCAGGGATGAGGCCGGTTTGCCCGAATGGCGCTTCATCCCTGAATTGCGTATGGCCGATGCCTTTATAGTTATTACCCTGAGTTTAAACTCAGAATATTTGCTCGATACTTTAGCGGCTTAGGTCGCAGGAAACAAGGTTTGTATACAATTTGGTGACATCCTCCGCGGCAAATGCAACTTTTGTTTGCAAAGTAAGGATTTGCCAATGTCGTCAGGTTATTTATTGCCTATGAGCTGGTATCTTCAGATTTATCTGCGGGACGGATTCCCGGGCAATCGAAGGAGCCACAATGAAACACTCTGTAATTGCACTCAGCATGGCCGCTGCGGCCTTTGGGGCACAGGCCACCAGTCCGACCAAGCCCATGGCGGACTTGATTTATTTCGGTGGTGACATAGTTACCGTGAATGATGCCCAGCCGGAAGTTGAAGCACTGGCGGTGAAAAACGGCAAAATCCTCGCCCTTGGCACCAAAGATGACGTGATGCGGCTGCAATCTCCCGATACTGAAGTGGTTGACCTCGGCGGCAAAACCCTGATCCCCGGTTTTATGGACGGCCATGGGCATGTGTTCAACACAGGTATTCAAGCACTGTCTGCCAATCTGCTGGCCCCTCCCGATGGTGAGGTGACTGATATAGCCTCATTGCAGCAAACCCTCAAAGACTGGTATGCCAAAGCAGAAAATCAGCAGCACGGCGTTATTCTGGGCTTTGGTTATGATGATTCGCAATTGAAGGAAAAACGTCATCCAACCCGCCAGGAGCTGGACGCGGTTGCCAAAGATGTGCCTGTGCTGATTATCCATCAGTCAGGACACCTGGCTACTTTCAATAGCAAGGCGCTGGAACTGGCTGGCTTTTCCCCCGAGAGTAAAGACCCTTCTGGCGGCAAAATCCGTCGTGAAGCCGATGGCAAAACCCCCAATGGTGTATTGGAAGAGATTGCCTTCTTTGGCGCCCTGATGCCTATGTTTGCCAAACTCAACCCAGAAGAAAATGAAGTCATTTTCAAGGCGGGTATGGACCTGTACGCCAGCTATGGCTATACCACAGCCCAGGAAGGCCGTGCTTCACCTTCGGCAGTGGAAACCATGTACAAGGTGGCCAAAGACGGCAAGCTCAAGCTCGATGTGGCTGTGTATCCAGATATTCAGGTAGCGCAAAGCGTGATTGCGCCGCCGTATCTGTCTGATGTGTATATGAATGGTTTCCGTGTGGCCGGTGCCAAGCTCAATCTGGACGGCTCGCCTCAGGGTAAAACCGCCTGGTTGACCGAGCCCTATCTGGTACCGCCTGAAGGCCAGCAGCCCGGCTATAAGGGTTATGCCAGCATGAGTGATGAAGATGCTGCCAAATATGTGGAACTGGCCCAGGCCAATGGCTGGCAGCTGCTGACCCACGTGAATGGTGATGCAGCCATCGACCAGCTGATTAAGGCAGTGGAAGCCAGTGAGAAAAAGCATGGCAAGACCGATCGCGGCTTCGTCGCTATCCACGCCCAAACCGCCCGTAAGGATCAGGTTGAGTCCTTTAATCGACTCGGCATTTTCCCATCCTTTTTCCCCATGCATACCTTCTATTGGGGCGATTGGCACAGTGACTCTGTGCTGGGTAAAGAGCGTGCCTCGCACATTTCACCAACCGGTTGGGCGCGTGAGCTGGGGATGATTTTCACCTCGCACCACGATGCTCCGGTAGCCCTGCCTGACTCTATGCGGGTGTACTATGCCACAGTGAACCGTATCAGCCGTACTGGTCGGCCAATTGGTCCGGATCAGCGGGTGACTCCGCTTGAAGGGCTTAAGGCGCTGACGCTTTGGGCTGCTACCCAATACAAGGAAGAAAACTCCAAGGGCTCGCTGGAGTTGGGTAAAAATGCCGATTTGGTGGTGCTGTCAGCCAACCCGCTGAAAGTGAAGCCTGAAACCATTGCCGATATCAAGGTGGAACAGACCATCAAAGACGGCGTGACCGTCTACAGTCGTGCGGCTGCCACCCACACCGCCGCAAGCGGCTGTGCAGGTTCTGATAAATGCGCCAAGGTGGCCGCGGTTGCTATGGCAGGTGCCGGCATGCTGCATCATATGCACTGATAATCGCTGAACCTGTTCAGCCTCCCGAAAAGCCCCGCTCGGCGGGGCTTTTTAATTGTGGGGTTCTGCCAACTGCTGCTTATCAGAGGGCGATAAGGGCTTCGACTAAAGAGGCAATCAGAGAACTTGAGTGGTCAGATGAGTTTGGCCATAATCAGAACACCATGCTTCAGGGAACGATTATGTACCGCCTTCACCGCTTACAGGGTCATATCCAAACCATTTATCTTGCCGAGCACCCCCAGGGACTGGTGCTGCTGGATGGTTGTTGCCGCGCCGATGTGACCGAAGTCTGCCGCTTTATCCGAGAAGAACTCAAGCGGGCACTGACCGATCTTAAGCTGGTGGTCGTCACCCATATGCACCCTGACCATGCCGGTGGTGCCGCGCGGCTCAAGGGTAAAACCGGTGCTAAAATCGTCGCTGCCGATGTGCCTGGACACTGGTATCGCGGCCTCGATGGTATCGCAATGCACCTGACCGATATGGCGTTGGCCGCCTGGGTCGCCAAACGCATGGGGCGGCCGCTCAAGTGGTTTTGGTACAGCCGCAAGCTAAGGGCGGATGTGCTGCTGGGCGACGATAGCCGATTGCCGGGGTTCCCCGAATGGCGGGTGTTTCATTGTCCCGGGCATACCGACCGGGATCTGGCGCTGCTGCACGAAGAGGAGGGCTGCATTTACGTGGCCGATCTGCTGGTAAAGGTGAAAGGCCGCTATATTCCGCCGTTTCCGCTGTTTTATCCCAACCGTTACAAAAGCTCGTTGATGAAGCTCAAGTGTCTGGCGCCCGCGCGGGTGCTACTGGCACACGGCGGCGAAGCAAGCCTGGAAGAGATTGACCTTGACCGGGTATTGGAACAGGCGCCCAGCGTGCCTATGACCCACTGGCGCTCGGTGAAAGCCAAGTTAAAGCAGATCCTGGGGCGCAGCTGACACTTGTGTGAGGCCCTGTCGACCGGCATCATGGTTTTTTGCATTTGTTGCAGGAACAACAGTGACCCAGTCTTCCAACGCAGCGCAGCCTTTGGCCCGGCGGCAGGCAACGACCAAACCGGCTGCTGCGCCAGCCGCATCTCCTTTTTCCCAGCAAGAATGGCGAGCCATTAATATTGCCGCCCAGGGGTTGCTGTCGCCGCCTGCGGATGTGACCGCCTGTGTCAGCCAACTTGGTTATGTGCAGATTGACTCGATACAGGTGGCGGCCCGCGCCCATCAACATGTACTGCACAGTCGCATGCCCCATTTTGCGCCGGATGCTCTGGAGCAGGCGCTGGCAGACAAACAGATTTTTGAATATTGGTCCCACGCTGCGGCGCTTTTGCCCATGGCTGACTATCGCTTCAGCCTGCCGCGGAAGCTGGCACTGAAAAATGGTGGCCGCCACTGGTTCGATAAAGACGGTGATGAGATGCGTATGGTGCGCGAGCGTATCGGCGCGGAAGGACCATTAAAAGCCTCTGATTTTGAACATAAAGGCCATACATCCGGCCCCTGGTGGGACTGGAAGCCCGCCAAAAAGGCGCTGGAGCAGCTCTTTATGGAAGGCGAGCTGATGGTGGTGCGCCGTGATGGTTTTCAAAAGGTGTATGACCTCAGTGAGCGGGTGCTGCCTGCCGGTGTCGATCAACGGCCGCCGACCGAGGATGAATATGCCCGTTACCTGATTGGCCGCTACCTTGATGCCCAGGGCCATGGCAGCCTGAAGGAGATGACCTACCTCAGAAGTGGCCTTAAGGCGAGCGTGACCACGGCACTGGATGCCATGGTGGAGGCAAGAGAACTTTCGTGGTTCAAACAGGGGCCCGAGCGCAGGTATTTTCGGCCCAATCTGCAACTGCCTAAATTGCCGGACAAAGTGTGGCTGCTCAATCCGTTCGATAACCTGCTGATCCAGCGGGCACGGCTGAAGCAATGGTTCGATTTTGATTACCAGATTGAGGTGTATCTGCCTGAGCCCAAGCGCCGCTTTGGTTACTATTGTCTGGGCATTTTGTGGCAGGACACCTTTATCGGCCGGGTGGATGTGAAAGCAGACCGTGAAAAGGGACTGCTGCGGCTTAAATACCTGACTCTGGAACCGGCTGCTGTTGGTGTTGATGGCAACTTCAAGGCATTTTTAGAGCCACTGGCCGAGGCCTTCGGCGAGTTTTGCCGCTTCAATGGTCTGAAACGCTGGAAGCTTGAGGGCGCAAGTGATGCAAGACTCAAGCGCCATTTCTCGCGCCAGGTGTGGATTTAGCCCCTTTAAAACACAGGGCTTTGCAGGTCGGGGCAAGCGCTGGCATCATGTAGGCCGATTTGGTTTTTCCTCTGCACGGAGCACCCCTTGAACTGGATGCAATTTACCCTGTCACTGCTGGATATTCTGATTTGGCCCGCCGTTATCGTTGGCCTGAGTTTGCTGCTTCGACGCCCCCTGGCACAGCTGCTGCCGCAGGCCAAAAAACTCAAATACAAAGACTTTGAGATGGAGTTTGGCGAAGAGCTGAAAGCCGCCAGCCGTGAGGCGCGTCAGGCGTTCCCTGAACTGGTGTCTGATAAAAAAGCCCAGCTGATTGCCTCGGTTGAGAATCTGCCCAATTCTGCCATTTTGGGCGCCTGGGGCGAGGTGGAGGATGAAGCCGAGGCGCTGCTTCGCAAGCAAAATCCTACCCTTGAGCTTAACAGTGAGACGCCCTACAAACACATGGGGGAGCTGCTGGTGATGGGCGGTCATCTGGATACCGCCAAAGGCAAGCTGTTTACTGAGCTGCGTCGGCTACGCAATAAGGTCGCCCATGCCAAAGATTTTCAGGTTGGCCGCGCCGAAGCCATTCAATATGTTGAGCTGTGTTTCCAGCTGAAAGGGCATTTGGGGCAGGGCAGGTCTGTGGCGTAAAATGCCCGGCGTTTTACGTCCGAAGCAGTTCAGGAAAGACAGATGAGCGTTCAGATAGAATTTACCGCCGATGGCTCCCACACGCTGGTCAACAGCGAGCTGGATGAGAGTTACCATGTGTTCAAAGGGGCGCTGACCGAATCTGTCTATGTGTATATTGATGCCGGTTTACTGTCGCTTCATTCACGACTGCCCGAGAGCGGCCGCATCCGGATCCTTGAAGTGGGTTTTGGCACAGGTCTGAACGTGCTGTTAACCGCGCAAAAGGCCAAAGCCGCCGGGCTTAACGTCAGCCTCACTACCCTGGAGCCTTTTCCTATTGGCAACGAGATTGTGGCGCAGCTGAATTACGCCGAGTGTCTGGCAAAGCGCGGTGACTATGGCAGCCGCGATGAACTGAAGGCTTGTTTGGCGGCGCTGCACCGGGCGCCCTGGGATGCCACCACCGAGGTGGCCGGACTGGAGCTCACCAAGATCCACGGCAAGCTTGAGCAGCAAAGCTTTGCCGAGGGTAGTTTCGATCTGGTGTACTTCGATGCCTTCGCCCCCAGGAAACAACCTGAGCTGTGGGCGGGAGAGCATTTCCAGCGCTTGTATCGCTATCTGGCTGAGCAGGGATTGTTGGTGTCTTACTGCTCTAACGGTCAGTTCAAGCGCGACTTGAAAGCCGCCGGGTTCGGGGTAGAAGCCTACCCTGGCCCCATGGGGCGTCGCCATATGACCCGCGCCTGGAAAGGTTTGGCCTTTAAGTAACGGCCTGAATTTAAACACGGGTTTGCGTGAACATAAACTCCCGGATAGCTAATTCCAGAGCACTAATTCCTGAGCACTAATTCCAGGCGCTTTAACTCCCTATATAGCGGTCGTTTTGTTCCAGTAACATGGCTTCAAAATGCTCGCTGGCCACCGCCTTGCCGTACAGAAACCCCTGAGCATAATCACAGCCTTCGTCTCGGATAAAGGCTTCCTGAAAGGCGTTTTCCACCCCTTCTGCTATCACCGCCAAATTCAGTTTGTGCGCCATGGCGATAATGGCACGGGTCAGTTCGCGGTTTTGTTCGTTGAACTCCAGATGGCTGACAAAGCTGCGATCGATTTTCAGGGTGTCGAAGGCGTATTTTTGCAGATAACTGAGGGAGGAGTAGCCGGTGCCAAAGTCATCCAATGAGATGCTGACCCCAAGCTGGCGCAGCCTGGTGAGGCTGGTTTTGGCGTGATGTTCATCCTGCAGCAGTATGCCTTCGGTGATTTCCAGCTCCAGACTCTGCGGCGGCAGCTGATACAGTTTTAGCAGGTCGTCGATGTGCTCCACAAAATGGCGCTCGCGGAACTGCAACGGTGAAATGTTTATCGCGACCTTGAATGGCTGCTCGGTCAGCAAATGCCAGCGAGCCGCCTGCTTAAGCGCCTGATGCAGCACATAATTACCAATCTCAATGATCTGACCGTTGCTTTCGGCCAGTGGAATAAAGCGGTCAGGTCCGACATTGCCAAGCTCAGGGCTGTGCCAGCGAAGCAGCGCCTCGGCGCCGATGATTTTGCCGCCCTGACGCAGGCACATCAGCGGCTGAAAATAGACGTGCAGCTCGTCAAGGCGCAGCGCATCGAGCAGGTGGGACTCCAGCAGCAGCCGCTCATTGGCGGCCTTTTGGGTCTCTTTACCAAAGTAAGAGACCCCGGCGCCTTCCTTTTTGCTGATACTCATGGCTGCGCTGGCCCGTTGCAGCAAACTTACCGAATCCGTGGCATCCATTGGTGCCAGTGCCACACCAAGGTTGGTTTTCACTGTGATGCTGTTGTCGTTGACGCTGAACGGGATTGAACAGTCGTGCAGAATGCGTTCAATCACCTGCTCGGCGAGGTCCGGGTTTCTGTCGTGCCTGGCCGCGAGCACAAATTCGGCGCCGGCAATGCGCGATAAAATCCAGTCATCGGGTAACTTCATACTCAGCCGCTGGGCGAGGCTGACCAGAATTTGATCCCCCGCCAGATAGCCGTAGCTGTCGTTCACCGACTTGAAGTTTTTCAGGCCGAAATAAATCAGGGTGAGCTGTTCGTCGTCCTTAATCACCGGCAGCATTTCCTGCAGCCGCTGGGTTAGGGTGGCACGGTTGGGCAGGTGCGTCAGTGCATCGTAGCTGCGGTGAAACTCCAGATGACCTTCGGCGGCGGTGCGCTGCTCAATTTCTTTTAGCAGCCGGGCACTGAGTTCGGCCAGGCTTTGGGTGCGCTCCCGCACCTTGGCTTCCAGTTCCTGATTCAGCGCCTGTACTTCGGCCTTGTGATACAGCACCTGCAAGTGACCTTCGATGGCCGATTGAAAGCGCCCGAGCAGCGAGTATGTGCGGTCGCTGAAGTGGCGCTCTTTGCTGTCGAGAATACAGATGGTGCCGAAGGGGGTGTCGTCCGGCCAAAAGATGGGCAGACCGCAATAGCAAATCATCCCCAGCTTGATATCGGGGTTGTGGTCCCATTCGGGATCGTTAAGAGCGTTGGGGACCACCAGTGGTCGACGCTCTTTGATCACAGTCTCACAATAGAGGCCGTGCCCCAGGTCGTCGCGGGCATGGGGGGCATAGGGATTGCCGCTGCTGCGACTGGTTGAAAAGACTTCCATTTCTTTTGCGTGGATACGCATGATGAGCGCGGCCGGACACTCGGTGATGTCGGCCACCAGATCCACGATTTCCTGCCAGCCTTCCAGCATGCTGGCGGGTACTGAAATTGTTCGGGTGTCTATTTGAGCCATGTCCCTTTTCCGCTGGTTGCAGCCTCTTGGGGCCGCTTCCGAAAATTATGGACCATTGAACCAACATCACAACCACAGGACTTTGTGCGAGGACAAGGTTTCCTTTTTAGTCTAGTTCATCGTGGGGAAACACTGATTGCTTATTAAAACAATAAGCCAATCAATTGGCTAGCAGGAGAAATCCACCAATGGCGGTAAACATAGCCAGCAGGGTCGCCAGGGCGTACTGACGTTCGGCCCTGAGGGTGACATATTGGATAAAGCCAAGCTGCAGGCAAAACAGTCCCAATTGCAGCCAGCAGTGTTCGCCATGATATTGCCAGAACTGGAACATCAATAGCCCCAGAGCCAGTGGCTGTCCGAGCAGTAACATCTTGGTTTGAAATTGTTTTGGCAGCGATGCCAGGAATACGCCTTTGTCGCTTAGAAAGCGATTCAACGGAAACTGCCAGGAGGCTGCTATGGCACCGAGCAAGGAGACAGTCACGGTTTGCACCGCGCCGGCAAAGTCCGCCACCTGGGATTGCACCAAATGCCCGGCGGCAATGGTCAGCAGCGCCAGCGTGAGCCTCAGCACCAAGCCGTGCAGCGCCTCGGTGATCATCGCCTGAGCCAGATAGGCAAATACAGGCACAGGCAGGCGGGCAAACAGGCGCCGCAGTGCCAGCGTCAGCGAGCGGGTAGGCAAGCGCTGACACACCAGCAACAACAGCAGCAGGCTGACCATCCCGGGTAACGACAGCAGCCAATCGGCCTGCTGTTGCGTAAGGTCCAGCAGGCTCAGGCCAAAAATCAATTGCAGATACAGCAGGGCGCCGGCAGGTGCAAACAGGCAGCACCATTGCAGCGCGAGCAATAGCAGCGGCAGCAACCACTGGGGTGCCAGTGCAGGCCAGGCGCTGGGGGCGCTGCCAAGCAAAATGACCAGCGGCGGCCACAGCAAGGGGTTCACCATGGAGGCCAGCAACATGCTGACCCGCTGGTGGGCGTGATGTCCGGGCACTGAGCGCAGCAGCAACTTGGCCTTCATCCCCAAAATGGCGTCCCGCATCAGCCCCATCCACAGAATTTGCAGCAGAATTAGGTGCAGTAATATTGGCAGGCGCTCGCTGGCGTCCACATTGTGGTCAAGCAAGATACCGAAATTCAGCAGAATCAGAAAAAACACCGCCGGCAGGGCCGTGCCCATGATGGTCAGTACGAACAGGCCACTTTGATTCAGTGCCGCCAACGCGGCGGAGATGGGATGGCGCAGCAGCGCCATGCGCAGTTGCCAGTAGGTCATTTGCCAGCCTTGACTTTATCCAGCGCCAGCGGCTCGTAGCCACGCGCGACAAAGCCATCCCCTTCGTGGCTGGTGGCGATAATCAGGCCTGAATAGTTATCCGCCAGACGCCAGAAGGCGTCGCGGGCGCGGTTGTCCATGGCGGAGTGGGCTTCATCGAGCAGCAGGATGTCGCTCGGCCTCGACAGTGCCATGATGAGTTTGAGCTTTTGCAGGTTGCCACTGGAGAGGTGGCCTACCCGGCAACCCAGTTGCGGCAGGAAGTCCAGCATCAGGGTCAGTTCGCGGATCCGCTGGGCCATATCGGCTTGCTGCGGCTGCCATTGCTGTTCCCAGAATTTAAGCAGTTTGCCGGCGCTGATAAAGTCGGGCAGCACCATGAGCGCGCTGCACAAAGACACCCGGCGGGTGGGGTCTGTCATGGGGATGTTGTGCCACAAAATCTGGCCGCTGAGAGGCCGGTATAAACCGGCAATGATAGCCATAAGGCTGGTTTTACCGCTGCCGTTGGGACCAAGCAGCAGGTGGCGCGAACCGGGAAAGGCAATGGATAGGTCCCGAAAAAGCAAAGAGGCGCCGAAATCAAAATTTACCCGTTCCAGGGTCAACATGGGAGAGGCCAAGGCTGTTTTATGTGTATTTATAGAGCCATGTTAATGAAAAATAGTTCACCCGAGTAGGGCTTTGCCGACGCTTGCTGCTTTTTGAGTCAATCTCCGCTGCAGTAACGATTGCGGCCGCCGTGCTTGGCGCGGTAGAGGCGGGCATCGGCCAGATTGAGCAGCGCCTCGAGGTGACTGTCGGCCTCGTCAAGACTCGCCACACCTATGCTGGTGGTAAAGCCAAGATTGCCCTGAGCCGTTTCTACCTGCTGCTGCGCCACCCCGGAGAGAATATTCGATGCAATTGCTTCGGCCCCGGCCTTATCGGTACCCGGCAGCAGCAAGGTGAACTCCTCCCCGCCAAAGCGGCCAATCAAGGCATCCTGACTCACGACTGCCTCCAGGGTGCGGCAGAAGCACTTGAGCACTTCATCGCCGGTGGCGTGGCCGTAGGTATCATTGATGGACTTAAAGTGGTCCAAATCCATGGCGAGCAGACTGAGTGACTGACCGCTTTGCCTGCAACCATCGAAGGCGGCTTGTCCTCTTGTGATAAAAAAGCGTCGGTTGGCGACCCCGGTCAGGGGGTCGGTTTGTGCCAGCCGTCTGAGTTCTTTTTCCATCTGCTTGCGGGCCGAAATGTCAGTGAAAGCCTGGGTGAGTACCAGTCGGCCGCCATGGTTGAAGGTGCTGAAGGCCAGCTCTGCCTCAAAGGGCGAATGCCGGGGTGAGCACATACTTACATCGAAGCGGCTGTCGCAGGCGCTGTCATCGCAGCTGAAGCACTGACCTATGGCGCTGAGATACTGCTCACGAAAGGCGGGTTCAATAAAGGTGTCGCAGCGCTGCCCCAGCAACTCGCTGCTTGCCATGCCCAGGTGGGCCGAGGCGTAGCTGTTGACCATGATGACGTTAAAGGTGTTGTCTATCAGCATGATGCCAATTGGTGCACCGTTAATCAGCTCCTGCAATTGTTTGCCTGAACGCTGGGATTCCTCCAGCGCTGAGTTCTTCAGACGTTCAACCACTTTGCGCACCGTGATATCGCGAAACACCACCAACACCTGCTTGTTCTTCAGCGGGGAAAAACGAGTCTCGATAAAGATTTGCTCATCGCCGAGGGTCAGCTGGCATTCGTGCAGTTCAGGGCGGTTGTTCTTGCGGCAACTCAGTAAATGGCTTCTGAATCTGTGCTGGCCTTTTAACAGGGCAATGTCGTCGAGGGATTTGAATTTGTCGGTGGCGCTGAAGAGGCCGTCGAGCTGCTGCCCCAGGCGAATATCGCGGATCACCTCAAATTCATCGACCCAGATACAGGTGTCCGGCAGCGCATCGAGCAGGCTGTTGAGGGTATCGTTGCGCTCGTTCAGCTCTTGGGAACTGATGTCCAGCGAGTGCCCGAGAATCGCTTCATCGCGACTGAAGTTCTTGTAGGAGTCATTGACCGATTTGACAAAAGCCGCCAGCGCCTCTGACTCGGGTAAGCCATCGGGGAAATAGCGTCTGAGCTGGCGTTTAAGCAGTCGGTGCATCGCCTTTTCGCTCCGACAGGCTGGTGACCGTCATGGTTTGATTGTGCAGCTCGGCGCAGTCGCCCATTTCAAAGGGGGCGATTTCGCCGTATGAGTAGTAGCCGCAGACCATAACATCGTCGCCAAGGACGGCTGTAACTTCATCGATTTCTTCATCGGCGAGCTGACGCAGCAGCAGGCGCCGGCCGACGCAGCTGACCAGAATGGCGACTTCGCAGCCCTGCTTGCAGCCCTGCTGGCAGGCGGTAGCCGCCTGGTTGGCACCGTCAATCAGTGATTCGGCATTGGCACGCATCAGCCGTGCGCTGGCGCCCTTGGGAATGTCTCCGGCAAACACCACACTGCCGTCCTGCTCGTTGATGGAAAGCAAGGTGCGAACCACTGTGGTGTTTTTGCCTTCTTCCATGATTTCGAGTGGGTAGCGCAGTCCCGCCGCAGGCAGTTCGTTTGCCTGTTCACCCAGATAGCGGCGATACACGGTCAGAGCGCTTTCGTGGTCCAGCTCTTTAAGCACGTTGGCTTCGGCATCAGTTACCTCACGGATGGGGCCAAAGGGGATCCAGCCGCCACGGGAGCCGTAGCTCACCGACAAGGCATCGCCATAAAAGCCAATGGCCACCACCTGATGGGTGGCCAGTTTATCGTTGGCCAGAGTGAAGGTTTCGTTGAAGCGGGCGCCGTCACCGGCAAGACCGCCGGTCACAGGCACGCCGGGGTGCACTGCTACCAGTTCACGGGCAAGTTCACTGCCATTGACAGTCAAGCCATCGCTGATGACCATGATGTATTGCAGGTCGTCATCGTTGAGGGCATCGGCAAGGCGCTTGCCTGCCACCCGCGAATCTTCCCGGCGGGCAACCTGAGTCGATGCCAGCTTTATCTGCGAATGTTCAAAGGCGATGATGGTTGCAACCAGCACATCATCGGTGGCGCCATGGCTGCTGATTTCCCCTGCGGTGGTACAACCGGCAAACTGCGCTTGTGGCAATTGCTCCCTGAGCGCCTGCACCGGTGCTATGGCATTCGGCAAGTCGCCAAAAATCAGCACCAGGGTCGTGTCCAGGTTGAAGCCGGTCAGGTCACATGGGCTCCATGCCTCACCATCCCAATGAGTCTGAACGGATTTCATCAATTGCCCCCGCGTCTTGTGTACTTCCTTTTAGTCTAGAACAGCATTGCCGCTTGGCGAGAAAAGCTGTGCACAAGTGAGGTTGCGGGGGCGAAAATCTCAGCGCAGCGGCTGGTCCTTCATGGCGGAAATTTCCTGCCTGAGCTCGGCCAGCCGGACTTCCATGCTGCGCGCTTCCTGCTCCAGACGGCTGGCGCGTTTTGCCATTGGCTGGCGCTCTTCTTTTATCCAGCGCAGCAGGGTTTTACCGGCGACCCCGAGTTCCCTGGCGACTTCCGAGGGCATCCTGCCCCCCTCCAGCACGGCATTGATGGCTTCCTGACGTGCCTGTTGTGACATGGCTTGCATCATCATAGCCCTGTCCTCCGGTAGCGGGTCTCCCGGCCCAGCTCCCATTGGCTGACGCCCACAGCGCTGATGTCGTGCCATTCACCTTTTAGGTGATTAACGAGCTTGGTCAAATACTTCATGTTGAGCTCCTTATTTTCATACCTATTTATGAGTATGCAAATAAGGTGTCAACTTTTAATGTTGTTTAAATACAGTGATTTATATTGTTTTCGGTTGATGGTGGCGAGCTATTTTGCTCCGCCGCTGGGCAAGGTGCACCAATTGGGGGCGCGCAAACTTTAGGCGGTTGAGAAGCCTGTACGCACATCCCTTGAGCAAACGGCAGTCGTTCAGTTGTTTGTCATCTTGGCATCTATATACTGGCCGCAACATAACGATGAGGTAGATAGATGAACAAGTTCAATGTGATTGGCCTGAGTGCCGTAATCGCGATGGCGACCCTGACCAGCGGTTGTGCCACCGTGAACCCCTACACCAACGAACAGCAAACTGCCAACGCCACCACAGGTGCCATTATCGGTGCTGTCGCCGGTGCGGCCGTGGGTGTCGCCTCGTCCAGCAAGAGCGATCGCGGTAAGGGCGCCCTGATTGGTGCCGCCTCTGGCGCAGCCGTGGGTGGCGGTATCGGCTACTACATGGATGTGCAGGAAGCCAAACTGCGTCAGCAACTGCAATCGACCGGCGTTAGCGTAACCCGCAGCGGTGATACCATCATCCTGAACATGCCCAACGAAGTGACCTTCGCGGTGGATAAAACCGACCTGAGCCCACGTGCTATGCAGGTGCTGGATTCAGTGGCGCTGGTGGCCAAGGAATACGATAAAACCCGTCTGAATGTGCTGGGTTACACCGATTCCAGCGGCGCCGAAAGCTACAACCTGCGTTTGTCTCAGGTGCGTGCCTCCGAAGTGGGTAACTACCTGCTGGCCAAAGGCCTGAAAGCCAATCGCGTATCGACCCAGGGCATGGGCGAAGCACGCCCTATCGCGTCCAACGCCACTGCCGAAGGCCGCGCGCAGAACCGCCGTGTTGAGATTGTGCTGACTCCGCTGGGCTGATTTGCCGGTCATGCAATTAAAAAGGAGGCTAAGGCCTCCTTTTTTGTGCCTGGGTCTTGGCGCTTCATGCCTTTGACCTATAAATGCGTATCTGTGATCCCCACACTTGAGTTGGTTTCGGCTTTGGGTTTTTCTGTGGCCTTAAAATAAGTTACATGGATGAATTCAATGAAAAAATCACTGATTGCACTGGCGCTGTTAATGGCCGCTCAGGTGCAGGCCGAAGCCCAGCCACAGGCAATTTCAGCTCAAATGCCCGATAAGCCTCCGTTGCAACTCAGAGCCGCCGGCAGCCTGAAGACTGCGATGAACGAGGTGGTAGCCGCCTTCACGCAGCGGGGCGGCGCAGAGGTTGCTGCCAAGTACGGTCCATCGGGGCTGCTGCGCCAGCAGATTGAGCAGGGCGAGTCGGTCGCCTTGTTTGCCTCGGCCAATATGAAGCACCCGCAAACCCTCAAGGCGGCAGGTTTTGGACTGGAAGTGACCCCCTTTGCCCGCAATCAGCTCTGTGCCCTCGCTCAGCCCGGGCTTAAGGTAACGACAGAAACCCTGCTCGATACCTTGCTGTCTGCCGATGTGGTGGTGGGCACCTCTACGCCCAAGGCCGATCCCTCCGGAGACTATGCTTTTGCCGCCTTCGATTTGGCCGAGGCGCAAGTCGTAGGCGCGGCCGAGAAACTCAAAGCCAAGGCGCGCCAGTTAACCGGCGGCCCGGACAGCCCCAAGCCACCAAAGGGGGTTAACAACTACGCCCATGTAATGCGTGAGAAACAGGCGGACGTGTTTTTGACCTATTGCACCAATGGACGCCTGGCCCAGAAGGAATTTGAAGAATTGCAGGTACTGGCACTGCCGGAAGCGCTGGCGGTTGGCGCCGACTACGGCCTGTTGGTTATCGATAACAAGGCCCAGGGTCTGGCCGACTTTATTGTAAGCCCCAAGGGACAGGCGATTCTGGCCAGTTATGGCTTTGCGCCGCCCAGGGCGTTGTGACGGCGGGCTTGCAAGATGAGAGATAAGTCTTTTTAATGAGAAGTATCTTTTCGTCAGGAGTCTGGCAAGCATGAGTCATCCCCGTGGTGTTGCCTTGGCTGTAGATCGTCTGGGAGAAGAGGTGCACCTCTCCTCTTTGGATTACGGTATGGGAATGCTGAAACTGTCGCTGGTTATCGAGGGCAAACGCTGTGTGGTGAGCTTCGATAAGGTGATGGGCATACGGCTGTTGGACGAAGGCGATTTGCTGGAGTTCTGGGCCGAATTCAGTCTATCCAATGGCTGGCTGTTTCAGTTGTCTGAGGGCGGCTGGCTGGCGCAGGAGAGTAAACGCAGCGGCTTTATGGCCAGCAGCCATTTGTCGCCACGGGAGTTTTTGGTGGTTACCAAAAAAGAGTGTGTGTCGGTGTTGTCCGGCGAAAACCAGCCGGACATTGAGTGGCTGCCCGCTCCCTGAATCAAGGCTCAACGCATCAAAAAGGCCGTTGCCAAGCCTAAAAAGGCAAACAGGCCAATCACATCCGTTACCGTGGTCAACACCATGCCACCGGCGAGCGCCGGGTCAATCTTAAGCTTTTTCAGCAGCAGTGGAATACTGGCACCGGCCAGGCCCGCAATGGTCATATTGATCAACATGGCGCCGCCAATCAGGGCGCCGAGGCGGATGTCATCCTTCCACAGCCACACCGCCAGGCTCACCAGCACTGCCCACAGCAGGCCATTTAAAAAACCGATGGCGAGCTCCTTGCCAATCAGCCAACGCGAGTTGCTCTGACCAATGTGGCCAAGGGCTATGCCGCGGATCACCAGCGCCAGGGTTTGATTACCCGCCACACCGCCCATGCTGGGCACTATGGTCATCAGAATCGCGATGGTGGCAAATTGCTCCAGAGTAGACTCAAACATATTGCTTACTGAGGCGGCCAGCAGGGCAGCGAACAGATTCACCGTCAACCACAGCGAACGGCGGGCGCTGCTTTTCAGCACAGGGCCGAAAGTGTCTTCGTCATCATCCATCCCTGCCATGCCCATCATCGAGTGTTCGGCGTCTTCTCGGATCACATCGACCACGTCATCGATGGTGATCCGCCCCAGCAGCTTGCCATCGGAATCAACCACAGGGGCTGACACCCAGTCGTGGCGCTCAAACAGCGCAGCCGCCTCGGTATCCGACATGCTGACCGGAATGCCATCGATGCTCTCATTTATCAGCTCGCGGATAGGGGTGGCCGGGTCGCAGGTGAGAAGTGAAGCCAGGGTTACCCCGCCCATCAGCACGTCCTGCTTGTCGACCACATACAGCATGTCGGTGGCCTCGGGCAGGGAGCCGCGCAGGCGCAGATAACGCAGTATCACATCCACATTCACGTCGGGACGAATGGTGACAGTATCTGTGTTCATGATGCCGCCGGCGGTCTCTTCGGGGTAAGACAGCGCCTGCTCGGCACGCAGCCGGTCCTGGCTGGACATGGACTGCAGCACTTGCCGATAGAGGCTGTCCGGCAGCGATCGCAGTATGTAGGCCAGATCGTCGGTGTCCAAACCGGCGGCGGCCCGGGCCAGACGCTCAGGACTCATCTGGCGGATGAACTTGTCTTTCATCTCTTCGCCCAGCTCTTCAAGCACTTCACCGGCGAGTTCGGGGTCAATCAGTTGCCACAGTACCTGGCGGGTGCGCGGCGGCGAGGATTCGAGCACCAGCGCAATATCTGAGGCGGCCATATTGAGCAGCATTTGCCGCACGTGCACAAACATGCCGCTACCGAGCGCCTCGTTGAGCTGGCTCAGTCTGAGTTCGGTCTGTTCGTTATCCAGAAGTTCCAATGGCATCGCCTTTCCCCAAAGAGATGAATTGGCAATATGGTAGCAAATATAGAGGGATAGACGAAGATTGGCGCTAATGCGCAGTGCAATATGCTGCGATGGCTTTAGTTGAGGGGAGGAGTGGCGCTATAGCCTGCTGTCGTGTGAGGGCTTTTAGCACTCTTCGTCAAAGCAGGCGTTGATAAGGTTGCAGATGGCGTCCATGGCCTGCTCGGCCTCATCGCCTTCGGCAATGATATGGATGGTTTTGCCCATGCCGGATTCCAGCATCAGCAGCCCCAGTACGCTGGCGGCCGAGGCTTGTTTTTCACCCTGTACCAGGGTGACGCTGGCCTTGAACTCAGACGCCAGTACCGCCAGCTTGGTGGCGGCACGGGCATGTAATCCGAGTTTATTGACTATGGTGATATCGCGCTCAAGCCTTGGCATCGAGTTCCCTGTGGCGTGCTTCGACCTTATGGTGCGAGTTGGCAAAACGTTTGGCCAGCTGGTCGGCAATGTATACCGAGCGGTGCTGACCACCGGTACAACCTATGGCGATGGTCAGGTAACTGCGGTTGTTACGCTCCAGATGCGGCAGCCAGGTTTCCAGCAGGTTTTCGATTTGCCAGATGTACTTGTTGACCAGTACCTGACGCTCCAAAAACTGCTTCACTGGCTCATCCAATCCGGTCATCGGCCGAAGGGCTGGCTCCCAGTGCGGATTTGGCAAGAAACGGGCGTCGAACATAAAGTCGGCCTCGGTGGGCATGCCATGCTTGAAGCCAAAGGATTCAAAGATGATCACCAGCTCTTTGTCGGTGCGCCCCAGCAGAATTTGCCGGACGGCATCGGCCAGCTCATAGACGTTCAGATTGGAGGTGTCTATGTAGTGGTCCACCAATTGCGACACAGGCTCAAGCAGTTTGCCTTCGAGTTTGATGGCTTCCTGAAGTGACACTTTGCTGCGTGACAATGGATGCAGACGACGGGTTTCGCTGTAGCGTTTCAGCAGCACCTTATCGCTGGAGTTGAGGAAGAAACTGGTGAGCTCAACCCCTGGCGGCAGTTTGGCAAGCTCCTGTTCCAGCGCTTTTTCCTGCTCAGGCATATTGCGAATGTCGATACTGATGGCGACCTTGTCGCTGCTGCCTTTGAGCTGCTCCAGTAAGGGGCCCATCAGGGTCAGCGGCAAGTTATCGACGCAGTAATAGCCGAGGTCTTCCAGTACCCGCAGGGCAACGGATTTCCCTGAGCCGGAGCGGCCGGAAACGATGACGAGTTTCATCCTGTGATTACCTGGTAGAGTTCCTTTTCATCATGGCTTTTACGCAGTTGCTTCAACACTTGCTTGTCGTTGAGCTTTTCGGCCATGGCTGCCAGGGTACTCAGATGCTGTTGGCATTGGTCAGATGGCACCAACAGCGCGAACAGTATGTCCACCGGCTGTTTGTCGATGGCATCGTAGCCAATGGCTTCTTCGCATTTGATGAGTACGGCGAGAGGTTTGTCGATACTACCCAGGCGACCATGGGGAATGGCAATGCCATTACCAATGCCGGTGCTACCCATTTTTTCACGGGCCAGCAGGCTTTCAAAGATCTCTTGGGAAGAGAGGGAAGGGTACTGGGCTGCGGCGAGATCGCTAATCAGTTCCAGTACCTTTTTCTTGCTGCCCGGAGTGGCACAGCTAGTGCACTCCGGCGCCAGGATGGTACTTAGTTCCATCGTTAATGTTTGGTCAGTTTCTCTTTGTGTTTAATTACCTGACGGTCCAGTTTATCAATCAGGGCGTCAATGGCGGCGTACATGTCTTCATGTTCTGAGGTGGCGAATACTTCGCCTCCGTTGAGGTGAAGCTTGGCTTCTGCGATTTGCTGCAATTTCTGAACATTGAGAACAACGTGCACATTATTGATCTGTTCGAAATGGCGTTCAAGCTTGGAGAATTTACTCTCTACGTAGTCGCGCAGTGAGTCGGTGATTTCGATGTGATGCCCTGTCAGGTTGATTTGCATAGACACTTTCCTCCAATGACCTCGGTTGGGTTACAAACTCTTACGCTGATTCGACGGTGGTATCAGCATCGCCTCTCGGTATTTGGCGATGGTGCGTCGGGCAACGTTGATTCCTTGTTCCGCCAGAAGTTCTGCCATCTTGCTGTCGCTTAACGGCTTCTTCTGGTTTTCCGCTGCAACCAGCTTTTTGATAAAGGCGCGGATTGCAGTAGAAGAGCACTCTCCGCCATCTTCGGTTCCGACATGGCTGGAGAAAAAGTATTTCAGTTCAAAGATACCCCGCGGGGTATGCATGTACTTTTGAGTGGTGACCCTGGAGATGGTGGATTCGTGCATTTCCACCGCCTCGGCGATATCGTTGAGCACCATGGGTTTCATGGCCTCTTCACCGTACTCAAAAAAGCCCTGCTGGAATTGCACTATGCAGTTGGCCACCTTGAGCAGGGTGTCGTTGCGGCTCTCCAGACTCTTGATAAACCACTTGGCCTCTTGCAGATGGCCTCGGATAAACTGGCTGTCTGACTGATTGCGGCTGGTGCGCGCCAGCGCTGCATACTGCTGATTCACACTCAGTTTAGGCATGCAATCCGGGTTCAGCTCCACCACCCAGCGACCATTCTTTTTGCTCACCGACACGTCAGGGATCACGTACTCTTCCTTGGTGCTGGTGACGTTCTCGCCCGGACGGGGATTCAGACTCTGGATCAGCACTATGGCGTCTCTGAGTTCTTCTTCCTTGAGGCGGGTTTTCCGCATCAGGGTGCGGAAGTCGCGGTTGGCAATCAGGTCCAGATGCTCACGGATAAGCAGCTTGGCGTTATCCAGATGCGGCGTATCAGCGGCAAACTGCCCCAGCTGGATCAGCAGGCACTCGGCCAAATCCCTTGCTGCAACACCAATGGGATCGAAGTGTTGAATGCGCTTGAGCACAGCCTCGACTTCGTCCAGCTCAACCTCTTCATCGCCCACGGCCTCGAGGATTTCATCCAGGCTTTGGGTCAGATAGCCCTTTTCGTCAATGGCATCAATGATAGCGGTGGCAATGGCCAAATCGGTATCCGAAAAAGGGGTGAGATTTTTCTGCCATTCGAGGTGTTCGTACAGGCCTTCGCTGGTTTCGCCCTGAAATGGCATGTCGTCGTCGCGACTGATGCCGGGGCCGGCAACCGGAGCGGCGGTGAAGACTTCATCCCAGGTAGTGTCCATGGGCAGTTCATCCGGCATGGATTCCTGAGTCACGGCTTCGGAGGTTTCTACCGAAGCGGAATCACCTGCGCTGGCTGATACTGAGCCTTCATCGAATTTGTCGTCGAACTCTTTGTCGCCGCCATCGGCATCGTACTGATCGCCATCGAGGCGATCATCGTCCATTTCCAGCAGCGGATTGGCGTCGAGGGCTTGTTGAATTTCCTGTTGCAGTTCAAGCGAGGAGAGTTGAAGCAGACGAATGGCCTGCTGCAACTGTGGCGTCATGGTGAGTTGTTGTCCCAGTTTGAGCTGGAGCGACGCTTTCATCGTACTGCGGATCCTTCACTAAATAATTCAGGTAGAAAGCTTTTATCTATCAGGTTCTTCGGCCAATAGCCACCCTGATTTACCGGATATGAGACGGTAGGCTTTGTTGTTTAACTATAGCCTGAATTGCTCACCCAAGTACACTGCACGCACTTGCTGATTGTCCAGGATCTCGGCAGGTGTGCCTTCGGCAATCAGGCTGCCGTGGCTGACGATGTAGGCTTTTTCACACACATCCAGGGTTTCACGCACGTTGTGGTCGGTAATAAGCACCCCAAGACCGCGGTTTTTCAGCTGTTCGATAATCTTTTTGATATCGATAACCGAAATGGGGTCAACCCCGGCAAAGGGTTCATCCAACAGGATAAAGCGTGGGTTGGCGGCCAGTGCACGGGCAATTTCCACCCGGCGACGTTCACCACCTGAGAGTGACATACCGGCGTTGTCGCGGATGTGGGTGATGTGGAACTCTTCCAGCAGTTGCTCGAGCAACTCTTCACGCTCATCGCTGCTGAGCTCTTTACGCATCTGCAGCACGGCCATGATGTTGTCGCGTACCGACAGCTTGCGGAAGATGCTGGCCTCCTGGGGCAGGTAGCCAATGCCTTTGCGGGCTCGCAGGTGCATGGGGTCGAGGGTCAGGTCATCGTCATTGATGTGAATACTGCCCTTGTCGCTTTGCACCAGACCCACCACCATGTAGAAGGTGGTGGTTTTACCGGCACCGTTGGGGCCGAGCAGGCCAACCACCTGACCGGTATTCACCGTGAGGCTGACATCTTTGACCACCTGACGGTTTTTGTAACTCTTGGCGAGGTTGCTGGCCTTCAGGGTCAGTGCCGTCATTGCTGCTTCTCTTTCTGGGGTTGAGGCTGGTCTTGCTCGCCTTTGTCCTGCAATTCCTGCTGGTAGTTCTCAGGTTTGATGATGGTGATCACCTGATCGTCTTTTTTACCGCTGCTTTGCGAGCTGAGCTGCTGCTTTTCGATGTCATAGACGATGGAGTCGGCGCTCACCTTACTGCCATCCTGCTCGACTTCAGCGCTGCCCTTAAGGCCCATGATGCGGCTGTCGATGTTGTAGCTGATTTCATTGGCGCTGGCCTGCACTGTGCGGCCATCTTCCACCTGCTGGCTGTAGGTGGCGGGCTTGCCCTTGGCGAGCAGAATGCGCTTGCCGGTCTTCTCATCTGTGTAGGAACTGAGCTCGTCGGCCTTGAGCACCAAACTACCCTGGGTCAGGGTTACCGGACCTTCGTAGACGATGCGTTTGTTTTTCAAATCGGCGTAGCTGTTGGCGGCCGCGATTTTCACTTCCTGAGTTAAATCGAATTTGGTGTTGGCCTGCGCCAGGGCGCTGCAGGTACACAGCAGCACCAAAATAAGCGACTTATTGAGGTTCATAGGTTCCCTTAATCTTGCTTAAAAGCTTCACTTCCTGCGCATTGAGGTCGGCATGCAGGCCGACGCCACTCATATGGAAGTTATTGCCGCTGATTAAAATTTCTTGTTCGGAAGTCAGGATCATGGTCTTGAGATCCAGCTCCAGATAACTGGTATTGAGCTGCCGCAGTGGCTCGTTGAAACTGATAGCTTCAATCAGCACGTCCTGCTCCAGCATGACTCTGTCGCTTGCTTTGTCCAGTCTGCCGATTTTGGCGCTGAGACGCCACTCGCCTTTACCATCTTGTGGAAACAAGGTGTACACCGGCTGGGTGAACAGGGTCTGGGCATCGCCGTCGAAGTGCTCCATGTAGGAAGCGCTTACCCGGCTTTCGAGTTTGCCTTCGCTATCGTAGCTGATGCTGCGAAGGTCGGTGGCCACATAATCGGGTTTTTGTACCGAAGCAGTAGGCTGGGGCTGGCTTGCCTTTTTGCTTTGCACCTGCCAATACAGCGCCAGCGCCGTACCAAACAGCAGGATAATAGCCAGGGTCACCCGGTTCATACGCTCATCCCATGGGCAGAGTCAAACTTGTCCTGGCTCATCAGCAGCAGGTCGGCAAGCTCGCGCAGGGCGCCGCGCCCACCCGGCAGGTATGTCAGCATATCGGCATTGCGGGCCACAAATGGATGGCCATCGGCCACACAAACCCCAAGGCCTACGGCTTTCATCACCGGCAGGTCGACCATGTCATCACCAATATAAGCCACTTCGGCCGGGCTGACGTTATACAGGCTCAGCAGCTCTTTGTAGGGGACAAACTTATCGTCGATACCCTGATAAATGTGTTTTACACCCAGCGCTGTCATGCGGTTTTGCACTATGGTGGAGTTGCGGCCGGTGATCACCGCCACTGCAATACCGGCGCCCTGCAGCGCCTTAACGCCATAGCCATCGCGGGTGTGGAAGGCTTTTAGCTCTTCGCCCTGATTGCCAAGATAAATGCGGCCGTCGGAAAAGACGCCATCCACGTCGCAAATCAGCAGCTTGATTTGGCTTGCCTTGTGCCAAATATCCTCGGCAATGGGGCCGTAGAGTCCTTCACGCATCAGATAACCCCCGCCTTGACCATATCGAGCATATTGAGTGCACCGACCGGGCGGCGCTGGCTGTCAATCACGATAAGGCCGTTGATGTTTTTCTCGTCCATCAATTGCAGCGCTTCGGCAGCCAGAATGCTGTCCTTGATGGTAATGCAGTTGCGGGTCATCACATCGGCAATGCTGGTTTGACGCAGATTGATTTGCGCATCAATCACCCGGCGCAGATCGCCATCGGTGAAAATGCCCACCAAGGCGCCATCGGCATCGACAATGGCGGTCATGCCAAGGCCTTTCTTGGATATCTCATACAGGGCGTCAGTGATGCAGATATTGTCACGCACCAGAGGCAGCTCATCGCCGCGATGCATCACGTCACTCACGTGTAGCAGCAGCTTGCGACCCAGGGCGCCACCTGGATGAGACATGGCGAAATCATCCTTGGTAAAGCCTTTGGCTTGCAGCAGGGCAACGGCCAGGGCATCGCCCATCACCAGGGTGGCTGTGGTACTGGATGTGGGCGCCAGACCGAGTGGACAGGCCTCTTCCGGCACTTGTATACACAGATGCAGCTTGGCGTGTTTGGCCATGGTTGAGCCGGGTTTGCCGGTCATGGCGATAACCGGAATGCTGCGACGCTTCATAACGGGCATCAGGGTGAGGATTTCATCAGACTCACCTGAGTTGGAAATGGCCAGCACTATATCGTTTTCGCTGAGCACCCCAAGATCGCCATGACTGGCTTCACCCGGGTGCACAAAAAAGGCCGGGGTGCCGGTACTGGCCAGAGTGGCGGAAATCTTATTGCCAATGTGGCCCGACTTGCCCATGCCCATCACAATCACCTTGCCGGTGCAGTTGAGGATAAGCTCGCAGGCATCGGCAAAGGCGTCGCTGTCGACAAACTGGTACAGGTTGTCCAGTGCCGCCTTTTCTACATCGATAACCTTTCTGCCCCACTGGCGCAGTTGCGTTCTGTCTACCATATCTGTCTCTCTGTCTGTGTCGGCATTCAGCCGACCGGCCAAGGATCAGTTTGCCTGGAACAGCACGTACTGATAACCAATAAAAATGGCCATGAAAATGGCGCCATGCCAGCGCTTGAGTTCCCGGTCTTTACCACTCATCAGTACAAATAAGGCCAGGGCGACACTGGTGGCCATCACCATATAAAAGTCGCGAGTTACGGCCTGGGCGTCGACAACGCCGGGGGCGATGAGTCCGGGCAGTGCCAGCACCGCCAGAATATTGAACATGTTGGAGCCGACGATATTGCCGATGGCCAGGTCGTCTTCCTTCTTGAGCGCGCTGGCCACACAGGCCGCAAGCTCAGGCAGACTGGTACCCACGGCGATGATGGTCAAGCCTATCACCAGATCCGACAGCCCATAGTACTTGGCAATGCCCACGGCGCCATCCACCATCCAATCGGCGGATAATGGCAGCAATATTATGCCCACTACCAGCCAAATCAAGGCCTTGGAGGTAGGAACATCACGGGGAATTTCTTCATCGGCTTCCTCGGCGAGGGGATCCGGGTCCTTGTTGGTCAGCGCGTGCCAGATGAGATAGGCCATCAGCGCAAAAAAGGCCACGGCAAGAATAATGCCTTCGTTACGGTCAAGCACGCCGTCATGGAGGAAATAACCGGCCAGAGCAGTGGCAGCCAGCATCATCGGGATTTCCCGTTTCAGCGTCTGCGAGCTTACGGCAATGGCGCCTATCATGGCGGTCACACCCAAAATCAGGGTGATGTTGGCGACGTTGGAGCCCAGTACGTTACCCACGGCGGTGTCGCGCATGCCGTCCATAGAGGCGGTGGCGGCAACAAACATTTCGGGGGCGGAACTTCCCATGGCCACAATCGTCAGGCCAATCAGCATAGGGGGCAGACCCAGATTACGGGCGAAGGCGGCAGCGCCGTAAACAAACTTGTCAGCACTCCAAACCAGTACCGCCAAGCCTGCAACAAGCATAAACACGTTGAGTAACATTTATTGACAAAATCCATGAATACCAAGGCGCATTTTCGCTGGAAATCAGGCAAATTGAAAGTATTCGGGGCCGGAAGTGTGTAAGCGGTTGTCGCAATCAGGGCAATTCCGTACAATTTGCCCCTCTTCCGTTGCGCGCCAGGATGGCCGAATATCACTTCATAGACATCAGGGAACCATCATGAATCACGAGGTCGACACCTTGGTGGAAATCCGCAATCTGGGTTTCAGCCGCGGTGAGCGCATCATTTATGACGATATCAGTCTGAGCATTCCCCGTGGCAAGGTGACCGCCATCATGGGGCCGAGCGGTATTGGTAAAACCACATTGCTTAAGCTGATGGCCGGGCAGTTATTGCCTGACCGCGGCGAAGTGCTGTTTGATGGCATCAATATCCATCAAATCAGCCGCAGTGAACTGTTTGCGCTGCGTAAACGTATGAGCATGTTGTTCCAGAGCGGCGCCTTGTTTACCGACATGAACGTGTTTGACAACGTGGCCTTTGCCCTGCGCGAGCACTCTGGGCTGGATGAAGCCATTATTCGCCGCATCGTGCTGATGAAGCTTGAAGCCGTGGGCCTGCGCGGTGCAGCGCAGATGATGCCGAGCGAGCTTTCCGGCGGTATGCAGCGCCGGGCTGCACTGGCTCGGGCGATTGCGCTTGAGCCTGAAATGGTGATGTACGATGAGCCCTTTGCCGGTCAGGACCCGATTTCTATGGGGGTGCTGGTAAAGCTTATCCGCGAATTGTCCGATGCGCTCAATCTCACCTCTGTGGTGGTCTCCCACGATGTGGGCGAGGTGCTTGGCATTGCCGACTATGTGTATGTGATTGCGGATAAACGCATTATTGCCCAGGGATCGCCAGCTGAACTCAAGGCGTCGGATAATCCGCAGCTGAGGCAGTTTATTGGTGGTGAACCCGATGGACCTGTGCCGTTTCATTATCCGGCCGCAGATTATATGAAGGAGCTTTGTGGTGGCGTTGATTGATGCAGTTGCGCGCCTGGGGCGCGGCGCCATAAATCAGGTGTCCGGCATGGGCCGGGCAGGATTGATGCTCTGGGGCGCGGTTGTGGCTATGCCCCGGCCAGCCAAAGGCTTGCCGCTGCTGGTAAAGCAGCTCTATGTGGTTGGGGTGCAGTCGCTGCTGATTATTTTGGTTTCAGGCCTTTTTATCGGCATGGTATTGGCGCTGCAGGGTTACACCATTTTGGTGGACTTTGGCACCGAAGAAAGCCTGGGCCCCATGGTGGCCTTGAGTTTGCTGCGGGAACTTGGCCCCGTGGTCACTGCGCTGCTGTTTGCCGGCCGCGCAGGTTCAGCGCTGACCGCCGAAATCGGTTTGATGAAAAGTACCGAGCAGCTTTCGAGCCTCGAGATGATGGCGGTGGATCCGCTGCGACAGATTATTGCGCCGCGGTTCTGGGCGGGTGTGATCAGCATGCCGCTGCTGGCACTGATGTTTACTGCCGTTGGGATCTGGGGCGGTCATATCGTGGGGGTTGAGTGGAAAGGCATCGACAATGGCGCCTTCTGGTCGATTCTGCAGGCGTCCGTTGAGTGGCGTCAGGACATAGTAAACTGTTTGATTAAGAGCCTGGTGTTCGCCCTGGTGGTGACCTGGATTGCCCTGTACCGCGGTTATGAAGTTGTGCCCAATCCTGAAGGGATCAGCAAAGCCACAACTTCAACTGTAGTGCAGTCGAGTCTTGCCGTACTGGCATTGGATTTTCTGCTGACCGCCCTCATGTTCGGGTAACACCTGGCGTTCAGCTAATTGCAAGGAGTGAAACTTTAGCATGTTGTCACGGAAAGTTGAGATTTGGGTGGGGCTCTTCCTGCTTGCCGGGATAGCCGCCTTTCTGGTGTTGGTTTTCAAAGTAGCCAACGTCGATGTGCAGGCGGGTAAAAGTAATTATACCCTGTACGCACGCTTCTCCAACGTGGGTGGACTCAAGGTTCGCTCGCCGGTGAAAGTGGGCGGCGTGGTAGTCGGCCGGGTCAGCCATATTGAGCTGGATCCTGAGCGTCTGGTGGCCGTGGTAACCCTGTCGATGGATGGCCGTTACCGCAATTTTCCGGACACCAGCAGCCTGTCGATTTTGACCTCGGGCCTGCTTGGAGAGCAGTTCCTCGGCTTAACCCCGGGGTTTGTTGATGATGATATTGCCATGCTGAAAGATGGGGACAGGATCGCCGACACCAAATCGGCTCTGGTACTGGAAGACCTGATCGGGCAGTTCCTCTACAGCATGGGGTCCAAGGAGTAACAGGAGAATCATGATGTTCAGAACAGTCATTGCACTGATTTTAAGCGTATTTTGTTTTGCCGCAGTGGCTAAGGCCGAACCTGTGGATGGCACGAATCCGTACGAGATGATCCAGGTTGTGGCCGACAAAACCTTCAAGCGTTTTCACGCTGATAAGGCGCTAATTGATGCCGATGCCAACCACCTCAAGGTGATCGTGCGCGAAGAGTTGATGCCCTACATCGACTACCGTTACGCCTCTTATAAGGTGCTGGGCCAGTATCTGCGTGATACCTCGGAAGATGAACGCAACCGCTTTGTGGATGCCTTCGAGGCGTATTTGGTGACCACCTACGCCCAGGCCTTTACCGAGTACACCAATCAAACTGTGGAGTACGCACCGGGTGCCAAATTCTCCGACGAAAAGATTGTCGATGTGAACGTTCGCATCATTGAAAATGGCCGTCCACCCATTAAGCTGCTGTTCAAGGCCCGTCGCCTTAAAGACGACACCTGGAAGGCCTTTGACTTGGTGGCCGAGGGCGTGAGTTTGCTGCAATCCAAGCAGTCAGAAATCACAGGTCTTATCCGCCAGAAAGGCATTGAGCATGTGATTACCATGCTCAACGACAAGGCCAACACGCCGGTGAGCCGCGCGACCAAGGCGGCAGCAAATTGATCAGTCTGACCCTGAATGCTGACCGCTGTGAGGTGTCAGGGCGATTGGACCATGGGGTCGTGCGCGACCTCTGGCCCAGGCTTGACGAGCTGATCCCGGCCGGGGCAACCCGGTTGGATTTGCGGCAACTGTCCTATAGTGACAGCGCCGGTATCGCATTTTTGCTGGAATTGTGGCAACGTGCCCAAAACCGGGGCCAGAAGCTGCAGTTGGTGTCACCTTCCGCTCAGCTTGCTAAACTGATCGCCCTGTACGATTTGGAAGCCTTCTTCGTGGAAGAAGCCTAGCGCAACTAAGGTTCAGTTCATTCATGGATTGCAAACAGATTGAAGAAATTTTGACCCAGGCTTTGGGTCTCGACGAAGTACATGTCACCACAGATGGCAGCCATTATCAGGTTATCGCCGTTGGCGAATGCTTCGATGGCATGAGCCGTATCAAGCAACAACAGGCCATTTATGCCCCTCTGATGGAGCAGATCACCAGCGGTGCCCTGCACGCCCTGTCTATCAAGACTTTTACCCCCACTCAGTGGAAGCGGGAAAAAGTCTTCAATATGTCACTCTAAAGAGAAACGCCGTGGATAAACTCGCTATTCAGTCCGGCGGATCCCTTGCCGGACGTGTTGTTATTTCCGGAGCCAAAAACGCCGCCCTGCCTATTTTGATGGCGGGGGTGTTGGCCGAATCCGAATTTGTACTGACCAATGTACCCAGCCTGCGCGACGTGGATACCAGCTGTAAACTGCTGCGTTGTCTTGGTGCTGAGGTGACTCAGGATGGCGATCGCATTGCCATCAACACCGCCAATATCGATCACTTCGTTGCCCCTTATGATCTGGTGAAAACCATGCGGGCCTCGATTTTGATCCTCGGGCCGCTGCTTGCCCGTTTTGGTAAAGCCGATGTGTCCCTGCCCGGTGGCTGTGCCATCGGTGCCCGTCCGGTGAACCTGCACCTGCATGGTCTGGAACAGATGGGCGCCAAAATCGAAGTGAAAGAAGGCTACATCAAGGCTCGGGTGGATGGCCGCTTGAAAGGCGCGCATATCTTTATGGATATGGTCAGCGTGGGCGCCACTGAAAACCTGCTGATGGCCGCAGCGCTCGCCGACGGCGTGACCGTGATTGAAAATGCCGCCCGCGAACCTGAGGTCATTGATCTCGCCAACTGTCTGGTTGCCATGGGGGCTCAAATCAGCGGTATTGGTACCGCCACATTGAAAATCACCGGCGTTGAGCGTCTGCGCGGCTGTGATTACCGGGTAATGCCCGACCGTATCGAAACCGGCACCTTCCTGGTGGCCGCTGCCGTTACCCGTGGCAGCATCCGCTGTGACAATGCCGATCCTTCGTCTCTGGAAGCCGTACTGGCCAAGCTGGAAGACGCCGGCGCCGATATCCGCACCGGTGATGATTGGATTGAGCTTGATATGAAGGGCCAGCGCCCAAAAGCGGTCAATATCAAGACCGCGCCCTATCCAGCGTTCCCAACCGACATGCAGGCCCAGTTCTGTGTGCTCAACTGCTTGGCTGAAGGCACTGGCACCATCACTGAAACCATCTTCGAGAACCGTTTTATGCACGTGCCTGAGCTGATGCGTATGGGCGCGAACATGGAGCTTGAAGGTCACACCTGCATTGTGCACGGGGTGGAGCGTTTGAGTGGCGCTCAGGTGATGGCGACGGATCTGCGCGCTTCGGCCAGTCTGGTGATCGCCGGTCTGATGGCCGACGGCACCACTGTGGTTGACCGTATTTACCACCTCGACCGTGGCTATGAACATATAGAAAATAAGTTTAAGGGCCTCGGCGGTCAGGTCATCCGAATGAAGTAAACTTCATGTTTTCGCAATAAAAACCGCCTTGACCGGCGGTTTTTTTGTTATAGGATGGTTGTGGAAAGGTTGATTGATTTAGTTTGATAGTCGGAGTCAGGGATATGATGAAAATCGCAAGGTGGGCGGTGCCGGCGCTGTTGTTAATGGCCGCATTGGCCAGTTATCTCGCCGGAGCCAAAATGCCATCTATGGTGCTGTTGGCGCTTGGTGTGTGTCTGGAAATGGCGTTTTGGGTGCGTTTGGTCGATGTGGCAAGCCCCACGGATAAAAGCTGAGCCCCAGCAATGTAAATCCATGTTCTACCAATATCGTCTGTGCGAATTCACCCTTTATGAGCACTGAACACACAAATGCCCGGACTTGCCGGGCATTTTTTGTTTTGCTTGCAGCGCGGCCGCTGCGGCAAGTTATCAGTTGTACTGCGATGCCTTCTCGCCAATCACTACCATGACCTTTTGCGGCTTGCCCTGGCGGATAATGGTCATTTCCACTTCTGAGCCGGGTTTGGTTTCGGCAATCCGGTCCATCAGCATCTCGGCGCTTATCACATTCTCGCCGGCGTAGGCGATGATCACATCCCTTGGCAACAGCTTGGCGGCTGCTGCAGGACCGTTGCGGTCTATCCCGGTCACCAGCACGCCAGTCACATCCTGCAGATTCAGCAGCTGCGCCAGGAAGGGCGTCAATGCTTCACCCGAAATCCCCAGTGCACCACGAATAACCCTGCCATTATCAATCAGTTTGCCCATGATGGAGTAGGCAAGGCGAATGGGAATGGCGAAGTTGATGCCATGACCACCACCTTCGCCGCCAATCTGGAACGCGGCGGTGTTGATCCCAATCAGATCGCCATTGGTGTCGATAAGGGCGCCACCTGAGTTCCCGGCGTTAATGGCGGCATCGGTTTGCAAAAAGTCCTGATAGCCAGAGCTTAAACCATTGCGGCCGGTAGCACTGATGATGCCCTGAGTGATGGTTTGCCCGAGGTTATAGGGGTTACCAATCGCGAGCACCACATCGCCGACCTGTGGCAGTGAGCTTAAATTCAGCGGCGCTACAGGCAGCTTGTCGCCTTCAATTTTGAGCACGCTCAAATCGGTTTCAGGATCTGAGCCCACCACTTCGGCCTGAAAGCGACGACCATCCTGCAGGGTGATCACAATCTGATCGGCCTTTTTAATTACGTGGTAGTTGGTCAGTATGTAGCCTTCTTCGTCCATGATGACCCCGGAACCCAGACCTTGGAGGGCCTGGCTGGTCAGCGGCTGACGTTGATCGATACTGATGTTATAGATATTGGCAACCGCGGGCGCGGCGCGGCGAACTGCATGGGCAAAGGAGAGTTCGCTGCCGCTGTTGCCGTGGCTGCTGAACAGCTTGCTATGGTCGTTGCCCAAATAGTTTTGGGCCAGCAGGAAGACGGCGGCCATCACCAGACCGAACATCACGGCTTTACCGACATAAAGAAGGGCGTTTTTCATGGATGGAGGCGTGGCTGTTTGTAAAAAGTGCAGCTAGATTAACACGTTTAAAAACAATAAGCCCAGCACTGGGCTGGGCTTATTGAGGGGCCTGAATTAACGCAATACCAGGTAGCGCATGCTCTTGCCGCGCATGACTTTCAGGGCGGCGGCACCGTCTTGCTCCTTGAGCTGCTCTTTCAGCGCCTTGAGATCTTTCACCGGCGTGCGGTTCACGCCCACAATGATGTCGCCTTTACGCAGGCCACTCAACGCGGCGGGAGAGCCCTCTGCGATGTCAGTGATTTCCACGCCGCTGGAGCTGGACTCGAGCTTGGCTCCTGCCAGCTGAGGATGCAGCTCATCGGCGGCAGCGGTTTGCTCTGAGGCTTCGCCCAAGGTCACCTTAACGGTTTTTTCTTTACCGTCGCGGATAAGGCCCAGCTCAACCTTGGCACCGGCACCCAGGGTACCGATTTTGGCACGCAGTTCCTGGAAGCTCTTGATCTTACGATCGTTCACGCTGACGATGATGTCGCCGGCCTTGATGCCTGCATCGTCGGCGGCACTGTCTGGCATGACTTCGTTCACGAAGGCGCCATGCTGTGAATCCAGACCAAAGCCTTCGGCAAGCTTGCTGTCGAGCTCACGGCCGGAAATACCCAGCACGCCGCGGCGCACTTCGCCGTGTTCTATAATTTGGTCAACCAGCGAATGCATCATGTTGGCCGGGATGGCAAAACCAATCCCCACGTTACCACCGCCCGGTGCCACAATAGCTGTGTTGATACCGATAAGTTCACCGCGCAGGTTCACCAGCGCACCGCCTGAGTTACCACTGTTAATGGCGGCGTCGGTTTGAATAAAGTTTTCCAGCATCTCGATACCCAGGCCGCTGCGGCCGAGCGCCGAGACAATCCCTGAGGTCACTGTCTGTCCAAGACCAAAGGGATTACCGATGGCCACCGCAAAGTCGCCCACGTGGATGGCATCTGAGTCGGCCGACTTAATCTCAGTCAGCTTGTCGGCCTTGATTTGCAGCAGCGCAATATCAGACTCGCTGTCGCTGCCAATCAGTTTGGCTTCAAATTCACGGCCATCGAGCAGACCAATCTGAATGGTATCTGCGCCATCAATCACGTGGTTGTTGGTGACGATATAGCCCTTGTGGGCATCAATAATCACCCCGGAACCCAAGCCGCGGAAAGGACGTTCACGCACTTGCTCCTGGGGGGCGTTGGGGCCAAAGAAATAGCGGAACACGTCAGGAACCCGCTGCTTGGATACATGGGTGCCGGACACGGCAACCGAGACCACTGCCGGGGTGGTTTTTTCCAGCATGGGTGCCAGGCTTGGTAACTGCTGGCCGTCAACCGCCATTGGCAGCGAGGCATAAGCAGGCAGTGTGCCCAAGGTCAGGGTGGCACCTAAAATAGCGGCGGATACGAGAGAGAGTTTTGCTTTCATCTTAGTCATTGCTCCAATTCGGGGATCGGTTTCAAAGTGACAGTTGGCACTTGTATAACCCTTCCGACCCGGGTGTAACAACAAAGTTCGTCACTATTAACAAAGGTTAATACGCCTTTCATCTGCTCTCTCGATAGAGCCGTCAGGCGACCATTGTCGGGGGTGGCGGCTATTACCTTGCTGTGCCCGACATGTTAACATTCACCCAATTTCATATATGGTCCCCAGAGAAGAAATCAAGTGTCCCATCTGACCCCCTGGCAGCATTATCAACAGGATCTGTTAAAAGAAGGCTTTTCCCACGACGTGGCGCAGGAAGCCGCTGTTAAAGCACTGCAAGGGGTGTACGACGCCCTGATTGCCAGTGAAACCAGCAGCAGCTTGCTGGGCCGGTTGGGCAGTCGCTTTGGTATGGCAACCAAAAAGCCTTACGTGAAAGGCTTGTATCTGTGGGGCGGGGTAGGGCGTGGTAAAACCTATCTGATGGATACCTTCTATGAGGCGCTGCCCTTTGAGCGCAAGATGCGGGCTCACTTCCACCGCTTTATGCATCAGGTGCACCTGGATCTCGATCGCTTGAAGGGAACCCGCGATCCTTTGCTGGTGATTGCCAAAGAGATGGCCGCCAAGGTGCGGGTGATTTGCTTCGATGAGTTCTTTGTCTCTGATATTACCGACGCCATGCTGCTCGGCACCCTGTTTGAGGCGCTGTTTGATGAGGGTGTGGTGCTGGTTGCCACCTCCAACATTATTCCCGATGATTTGTATCGCAACGGGCTGCAGCGGGCGCGTTTCCTGCCGGCGATTTCGCTGCTCAACCAGCATTGCGATGTGCTCAATGTGGACTCAGGTATCGACTATCGACTGCGCACACTGGAGCAGGCGGAGATTTACCACTTCCCGCTGGATGAGGCCGCCGACACTAACCTGCTTAAGTACTTTGATCAGCTGACGCCCGAGTCTGAAGTGCAATCGGAGCCTATTGAGGTGGAAGGTCGTCACCTCAGCATTCGCAAACAGGCTCAGGGTGTGCTGCTGGCCGATTTCAGGGCGCTGTGTGATGGTCCCCGCAGTCAGCGCGACTATATGGAGCTGGCGCAGCTATACCACACAGTGCTGCTCTCTGGTGTTGAGCAGATGGGCGCACAGCAGACCGGCGATGACATTGCTCGCCGTTTCCTGGCGTTGGTGGATGAGTTTTACGAGCGCCATGTGAAGCTGATTATCTCCGCCGAGGTTGCCCTTGAAGACATTTACACTGAAGGACTGCTTAGTTTTGAGTTCCGCCGCTGCCGCTCACGCTTGATTGAAATGCAGTCGCGGGATTACCTGGCGCTGGAGCACTTGCCCTGATTGGGGTTGCTGCCAAGCTTCTGGGTCAGGCGCATTTGAGTTTGGTTATAAGCTTGCTGCGCAGAAACTGACCAGTTGGTCTCGCTCGGTGCGATCCTTTGCGCTGCGAACCCTGCCGAGCAGATCCTCGCGATCTTTTTTAATTTTGGGTTGAAAAAGCAGGTGATTTTTAACCCAGTCTTGGATATAATTCGCGACCTGCCCACGTTACCTCCGCCGAAGAGGCGGAAATCAAAGCCGATTTCCCTACTCGAAGGGGTACTGGAAAAGGCAAATGTGTTATCCGGGGTCGGATAACATGTGTGACAGAATTTAACTTTGGGTTTTTGTAATAATGAAGACTTTTACTGCCAAGCCAGAAACTGTATCTCGTGACTGGTACGTTGTTGACGCCGAAGGTAAGACTCTGGGTCGCATCGCTACTGAAATTGCTCGCCGTCTGCGCGGTAAGCACAAGCCTGAGTACACTCCTCACGTTGACACCGGTGACTACATCATCGTTATCAACGCCGAGAAAGTGACCGTGACTGGCAACAAAGCTGCAGGCAAGATGTACTACTCTCACTCTGGTTTCCCAGGTGGCATCAAAGAAATCAACTTTGAAAAGCTGCAGGCGCACAAGCCAGAAATGATCATCGAGAAAGCAGTCAAGGGTATGTTGCCAAAAGGCCCTCTGGGTCGTGATATGTTCCGCAAGCTGAAAGTATACGCTGGCGCCGAGCATAACCACGCTGCACAACAACCTCAAGTTCTTGATATCTAAACGGGATTAAGTAAATGGCTGCTACTCAGTACTACGGCACTGGCCGTCGCAAAACTTCTACCGCTCGCGTATTCGCTAAAGTAGGCAGCGGTAACATCATCGTTAACAAGCGTCCTCTGGATGTTTACTTCGGTCGTGAGACTGCTCGTATGGTTGTTCGTCAGCCACTCGAACTGGTTGAAATGACTGAAAAGCTGGACATCTATGTGACTGTTAAGGGCGGTGGTATCACTGGTCAAGCCGGTGCCATCCGTCACGGTATCACCCGCGCTCTGATGGAGCTGGACGAGTCTCTGCGTCCTACTCTGCGTGCCGCTGGTTTCGTTACCCGTGATGCCCGTCAGGTTGAGCGTAAGAAAGTCGGTCTGCGCAAAGCACGTCGTAGACCACAGTTCTCCAAGCGTTAATTTTCGCTTCGAGTCTGCAAAAAACCCGGCCTTGGCCGGGTTTTTTATTATCTATCGGTTATTTACGCCAGTTAACCCAGCTGAAACCAGCGTGTTTTGCGCAAGTTAAAGTAACGGGATTGTAAAAAGGCATCAGAAGCGGCTGATATTATGTGTCGTGCTAAAAAGCTGGCAGCGCACCAGCATGAATGCCGGATAATCCTGTTAATTCAATGCTTTTATCGTCGGGTGTCGCTGTTTTCTCCGCAGTGTTCGCAGCAACGATTGATTATTTTTTCATAAATTTCTTGCCCATCCCCCCCTGAAATCTGCTAAAATTCTGCTTTAACCGCAACCTTGCAGCAAACAATGGGCAAAAACGTAGTTGTTCTCGGCACCCAATGGGGTGACGAGGGAAAAGGTAAGATTGTCGACCTTCTCACTGAACAGGCAAAATACGTAGTTCGTTATCAGGGCGGCCACAACGCTGGTCACACTCTGGTAATCGATGGTGTTAAAACCGTTCTCCATCTGATCCCCTCAGGCATCCTGCGCGATAATGTGAAATGCATTATCGGTAACGGTGTTGTGCTGGCTCCAGACGCGCTGATGAAAGAAATCAGCATGCTCAAAGAGCGTGGCGTACCCGTAGAAGATCGCCTGCTGATCTCTGAGGCTTGTCCGCTTATCCTGCCATTCCACTGTGCAGTGGATATCGCCCGTGAAAAGGCGCGTGGCAACAAGGCTATCGGTACCACAGGTCGTGGTATTGGCCCTGCCTACGAGGACAAAGTATCCCGTCGCGGTCTGCGCGTGGGTGATCTGTTCAATGCTGAGCTTTTCGCTGAGAAACTCAAAGAAGTAATGAAGTATCACAACTTCATGCTGACTGAGTACTATGGCGCCGAAGCCGTTGACTACCAGACGACCCTTGACGATGCACTGGCACTGGCTGATTACCTCAAGTCCATGTGTGTTGACGTGACCGAACTGCTGGATCAGGCCCGCAAGGCCGGCGACAACATTCTGTTTGAAGGTGCTCAGGGTACACTGCTGGACATCGACCACGGTACTTATCCGTTCGTGACTTCGTCCAACACCACCGCCGGTGGCGTTGCCACAGGCAGCGGTTTTGGCCCATGTCACCTCGACTATGTGCTGGGTATCATGAAGGCGTACACCACTCGCGTGGGTGCAGGTCCATTCCCAACTGAGCTCGAGTGCGAAATCGGTGACCATCTGGGCACCAAGGGTCACGAGTTTGGTGCTACCACTGGTCGTAAGCGTCGTCCAGGTTGGCTCGATGCCGTTGCCATGAAGCGCGCTATCCAGATCAACAGCCTGACCGGTATCTGTCTGACCAAGTTGGACGTACTGGATGGCCTGGAAGAAGTGAAGATCTGTGTGGGTTATCAGCAGCCAGATGGCTCTGTAACCACAGTGACTCCGCTGGCAGCAGAAGGCTATGAACTGGTTACCCCAGTTTACGAGAGTCTGCCAGGCTGGAGCGAGAACACCTTTGGTGTGACCTCCATGGATCAGTTGCCACAGGCGGCCGTGAACTACATCAAGCGTATCGAAGAGATTTTGGAGACTCCAATCGACATCATCTCTACCGGTCCGGACCGGAACGAGACCTTTATTAGGGTCAGCCCGTTCAACTGATGTAAAGAAGGCCGCGTAAGCGGCCTTTTTCATACCTGTAGCTTTGCTGTCAGGCTCAAGATTTGGGTTATACTGCCGATGAGTTGGTCATCAACCAGTCACCGGAATTTGCTATGTTGCGTGTAATCTCAGCCCTATTGTTCGTACTCTCCCCCAATTTGCTGGCGGCTGAGGCGGTGGATGTATACACCCAGGAGCAACTGCTGACGCTCATTCGCGAGCAGCGGCATCTGGTACAGGTCAAACAGGATGACTGCCAGTTGGTGCAGGATATTGAAGCCCGTGCCGAAGTGCTCAAGCAGCCCCTGTATCAGTTTTTGTGGGGCGAGATGTTTATCCACGGCACCTGCATTAAAAAAGACGTGCCCCGCGGCATGCAATTATTGAAAGACTCTGCTGCCCAGGGCAGCACTGAGGCCATGGTGCAAGTGGCCCGCTATTATGAAGATGGCAAGTATGTGCTTAAGAACAAGCACCGTTCGGTACAGTATCTGTACCCCGCCGCGGCCAACGGCGACCAGACGGCGCGCATGATGCTGGTGCGCCTGTATAACGAGGGCTTTGGCAGCCCCAGGGATTATGAGATGGCCTATCATTGGCTGTACAACGAGGTCTTTAACGATCAAAAGACCAAGGACCAAGCCTGGCAACTGCTGCAAAAGCTGGAGTCCAAAATGCCCGCCAGTGCCGTGGCCAGAGCCCGGGGCGAGCATCTGTGGAATTACTGATATCCGGCAAGGGCCGGATGAACAATGGAAATTGAATGATTAACGATCCGCATTTTGAGCGCGAACAGGAAAAGTACGACAACCCCATTCCCAGCCGGGAATTTATCCTCGAGTATTTGAGGTCTCAAACCGCCCCCCAGCCCCGCGATCGCATCGCCGAGGCGCTGAAAATCCACGATGAAGAACGCCTGGAAGCCCTGCGCCGCCGACTGCGCGCCATGGAGCGAGATGGCGAGCTGGTGTTTACCCGCGGCCAGTGCTACGGCCTGCCGGAGCGTATGGATCTGATGTCTGGCACTGTGCTTGGTCACAGAGATGGCTTCGGCTTCTTCCGCCCGGACAACTGCGGCGATGACCTCTTTATCAACGAGCGCGACATGCAGCTCTATTTTCACGGTGACAAGGTACTGGCGCAAAAAGCCGGTGTCGATCGCCGTGGCCGCCGCGACGCTCGTATCGTCAGGCTGCTCTCTGAGCGCAGTGCGCCCTTGGTTGGCCGTTTCTACGTCGATTCAGGCATGGCCTTTGTGGTGGCGGACGACAAGCGTATTCCCCACGAAATCCTGATCGCCAACGAAGACAAGAATGGCGCCCGCCATGGCGACGTGGTGGTGATTGAGCTGACCCGTCGTCCGGGCCGCTACGTACGTGCCGGAGGTAAGGTTACCGAAGTGCTGGGTAAGCAAATGGCGCCTGGCATGGAAATCGAAATTGCCCTGCGCAACTACGACCTGCCGCACCAGTGGTCTTCTGTAATTGAGAAAAAGCTGCGCCGCATCCCTGACTACGTCACCGACGAAGACAAGGAAGGCAGAGTCGATTTGCGTGAACTGCCGCTGGTGACAATCGATGGCGAAGATGCCCGCGACTTCGACGATGCTGTGTTTGCTGAGCGCAAACGTGGTGGCGGCTGGCGCCTGTGGGTGGCGATTGCCGATGTGAGCCACTATGTGCGCACTGACTCGGCGCTGGATAAAGAAGCCCGCGCCCGGGGTAACTCGGTATATTTCCCGTCGCAGGTGATCCCCATGCTGCCGGAGAAACTCTCCAACGGCCTGTGCTCGCTGAACCCGGGGGTTGACCGTCTGTGTATGGTGGCCGAAATGACCATCTCCGCCAAGGGTGCACTGTCGGGTTATAAGTTTTATCCGGCGGTAATGCACTCCCACGCCCGCTTCACCTATACCCAGGTTGCAGCCATGCTGGAAGGCGGCGAGGTGAAAGATGAGCACAAGACGCTGTTCCCGCACCTGAAGGTGCTGCAAGAGCTGTATCTGTGCCTGGATGAGCAGCGTGCCGAGCGCGGCGCCATCGCCTTTGAAACCCTGGAAACCCAGTTTATTTTCAATGAGCAGCGCAAGATTGACCGCATTGTGCCCCGTGGCCGTAATCAGGCCCACAAGATCATTGAAGAGTGCATGATCCTCGCCAACGTGGCCGCGGCCAAGTTTGTGATTAAAAACAAGGGACATGTGCTTTATCGGGTGCACGAAAAGCCATCAGAGCAGAAGTTGACCCAGTTCAGGGACTTTCTCGCCGAGCGCGGCCTTACCATGGGCGGCGGCCTTGAGCCGGAGCCTGCGGACTATCAGGCGCTGATGGCCAAGGTGGAAGGGCGCCCCGATGCCGAGCTTATTCAGGTGATGTTGCTGCGCTCCATGCGTCAGGCCATTTACACCCCGGATAACGAAGGCCATTTTGGTTTGGCACTTGAAGCTTACAGCCACTTTACTTCGCCCATTCGTCGTTATCCCGATCTGGTATTGCACCGGGTTATTCGTTACCTGCTTGCCAAAGAGCAGGGCGAAGCCAGTGAGAAGTGGACCGCCGACGGTGGCTATCACTATCAGATTGAAGAGCTGGATCTCCTTGGTGAAGAGTGCTCCAATACCGAGCGCCGTGCCGATGAGGCGACCCGTGATGTATCCGACTGGCTTAAGTGCGAGTTTATGCAGGACCACGTGGGTGACAGTTTCAGCGGCGTTATTGCCTCAGTCACCAGCTTTGGACTGTTTGTGCGTCTGGATGAGCTGTTTATCGATGGTCTGGTGCATATCTCCAGTCTCGGCAGTGACTACTTCCAGTACGATCCCCAGCGTCAGCGCCTGATTGGCGAAAACTCCGGGCAGATCTACCAGATTGGCGATCCGGTTGCCGTGAAAGTGGCGGCGGTTAATCTGGATGACAGACAAATTGATTTGCAGATGGAAGGCGAGCGTCCTGGCCGCAAAAAGCCGGGCAAGAAGCCGATGACAGCCCGTGACCGCGCCAATCTCGAAGGTGGCCGCACTGGCAAAGACAAGCCAGGCAAGGGTGGCAGCGTGCGCAGCCAACTGGCTGGTGGCAAACTCGGCGGTGCTGATGGCAAGAAACGCGATGCCAAGGCGAAAGACGGTAACAAATCCAAAAAGGCGACCGAGCGTAAACCCAAGGCCGCCAAGCGAGTCAAGAGAAAGAAATAAATGAAGAAACAGGAATTGGTGTTCGGCATCCACGCGGTTGAATCTGTGCTGAAACACGCCCCTGAGCGGGTGCTGGAGCTGTGGCTGATGAGTGGCCGCCAGGACGAGCGGGTGCTGCCGCTGCTGGAAATCGCCCAAAGCTGGGGGGTAAAACCACAGCAGGCGTCCCGCAAGACGCTGGATGATAAAGCCGAGAGCGCTCAGCATCAGGGCATTATCATTCGTGTGCGCCCGGCCAAGGTGCTGACCGAGAACGATCTGGAGGCGCTGCTGGATACAACAGAAACCCCGTTTCTGCTCATTCTCGATGGCGTAACCGACCCTCACAACCTCGGCGCCTGCCTGCGTAATGCTGATGCGGCTGGCGTGCACGGCGTGATAGTGCCCAAGGATAACTCCGCCGGTTTAACGCCGACAGTGAGCAAAGTGGCCTGCGGCGCGGCTGAAACCGTGCCTCTGTTTCAGGTGACCAACCTGGCTCGTACCATGAAGCGCATTCAGGAGCGTGGGGTGTGGATTGCCGGTACTGCCGGTGAGTCCGACTCGACCCTGTATGAGGCCAATCTCAAAGGGCCATTGGCGATTGCCATGGGCGCCGAAGGTAAAGGCCTTAGACGCCTGAGCCGTGAAGGCTGTGACACCCTGATTTCCATTCCGATGGCGGGCAGTGTATCGAGCCTGAACGTGTCGGTGGCAACAGGTATCTGCTTGTTTGAGGCCGTGCGCCAGCGCTTGGGTTAACCCCGGCGCAGCAAGGTATATATCAATAAAAAAGGATTGCCTCGGCAATCCTTTTTTATTGGGTACATTTATCGCTAAGCGGCTTATTGGAAGGTGTAAAGCAGGTTAAAAGTAGTGACTGTATCGACCTGCTCTGTGCCATCCGGTACCACTTCGGTGTACTTGATGTTCATCCCCACCTTAAAGGCCAGATCCTGAAACAGGATATTCTTGTAGCCCATATCCAGGGTCACGGCACTGTTGTTTTGGCCCGCTTCGGCGGTGAGGTCGGCGGTGAAGCTGCTGTACTCGTGGATGCGCTGCTCGAACTTGGCGGCGGTACGCAAAATCACATCGGTATTGGCTGATGGGTCCGGCTCTGAGTCGGTCGCCTTTGGCAGGCTGTATTGATAACCGGGGCCGATTTCGAGTTTGAGCTTGGTGCTGTAGCTGCTGATGACATCAAAACCATAACCCACCGAACCTGTGTACAGCCGGGTGTAGGAGCCAAACTCGTCCCAGGTGCCTTCGCCACGGCCATAAAAATAGCCGGAATCGACTTTAAAGTTAGACTGAAACTGGGCGTCGTACTTCTCGGCGGTGGTTTTTTCAGAGTCTGAAGCGAAGTAGGCTTTCAGCAAGGCTTCCTGACGCGCCTTTTGGGTGTCGTACACCAGCTTGGTACGGCCATTGAAACTGCTGGATTCGGTGTTACCTGTGTTGAGCTGCAGTCCGGCCTCAACTTCGGCGGTCAGGCCGGTGGCGGGTTCCTGATATTGGGGCGGCACCAGCGCCTGAGCCTTGGCGGTAAACAGAAAAATTCCTAAGGAAAGCAAGCGTGTATTGATCATTTTTATTGCCCGTTGTTTTCCGGTTTTTATGGATTGCGCACAGGCCCGGGTAACCGGGCAAAAAATCGAGGGCTCATCATACCTTTGATGGGCACTGGAACAAAGTTATTGCTTGAGTTTTTCGCCGCCATTATGTACCATTTCGCGCCTTATCAGCCCTTTTGAATCGTTCCTTGCCTCTAACTTGGTCCGGCTGAGCCAATAATGAGGCTACAAACCCGTAAGGAGCAATAAATGCGTCATTACGAAATCGTATTTATGGTTCACCCTGATCAGAGTGAACAGGTACCAGGTATGATCGAGCGTTACACCGGTGTTATCACCGAAGCTAACGGTAAGATCCACCGCTTGGAAGACTGGGGCCGTCGTCAACTGGCTTACCCAATCCAGGATCTGCACAAAGCTCACTACGTTCTGCTGAACGTTGAAGCCACTGCAGAGTCTGTTGAAGAGCTGGAGACAGCTTTCCGTTTCAACGACGCCGTTCTGCGTAGCATGGTTATGCGCACCAAGGGTGCCATCACCGAAGCGTCTCCAATGGCCAAAGCTAAAGATGAGCGTGACGCTCGTCGTGCTGCCGCCAGCGAGCGCACTGCTGAGGTTGAAGAGACCGAAGAAAACGCTGAAGAATCCGCCGAGTAATTGTCGAACGTGACCGCCAACACTTTGGTGTTGACTGGCTCTGTATTGAGAGTCAGACGCTTTAAAAGCCCAGCAGGCATCCCACATTGTGTGCTGCAACTGGAACACCGGAGTCAGCGTTTTGAAGCAGAAATGCCCCGAAACGTCTATTGCCAGATACAGGTAATCATGAGCGGTCAGCACTTTGAGTGCATTTCGGACACGTTACAGGCAGGCATGGAAATCCAGGTACAAGGTTTTCTCTCGACTCAACAGAGTCGAAATGGGCAAAGTCGCTTGGTCATTCATGCCGAAAATGTCGAATTGAAATCTTAGGAGACTGTCACATGGCACGTTATTTCCGTCGTCGCAAGTTCTGCCGTTTCACCGCTGAAGGTGTTGCAGAGATCGATTACAAAGATATTGCTACTCTGAAGAACTACATCACTGAGAGCGGCAAAATCGTTCCAAGCCGTATCACCGGTACCAGCGCTAAGTATCAGCGCCAACTGGCTCGCGCCATCAAGCGCGCTCGTTATCTTTCTCTGCTGCCATACACTGATCTGCATCAGTAATCCCAGCATTGAAGCCTAATCGTATAGAGAGGATTTGATAATGAACGTTATTCTGCTTGATAAAATCGCAAACCTGGGCAACCTGGGTGACCAGGTGTCTGTAAAGGCTGGTTACGCTCGTAACTTCCTGCTGCCACAGGGCAAGGCTGTTGTAGCCAACGCCGAAAACGTAAAAGTTTTCGAAGCCCGTCGTGCTGATCTGGAAGCCAAACTGGCTGCCGACCTGGCTGCTGCCACTGCTCGCGCTGAGCAAGTTGCTGCTCTGGAAGCTGTAGTTATCGCTTCTAAAGCTGGTGACGAAGGCAAGTTGTTCGGTTCTGTAGGTACTCGCGACATCGCTGACGCCGTTACCGCCGCTGGCGTTGAACTGGCTAAAGCCGAAGTTCGTCTGCCACACGGTGCCCTGCGCACTACTGGCGACTTCGAAGTTGAAGTACAGCTGCACACCGAAGTTAAAGCCGTTGTTAAAGTAACTGTTGTTGCTGAATAATCGCTTTTAAGCTTCAAAGAAAACACCGCCGAATGGCGGTGTTTTTTTATGGCTGATGGCAAAATCATTATCAGCAGTAAAAAGGAGCCCCCAATGGGGCTCTTTTCAATTGTCGATTAACTTTTAGAAAGCGTAGCGAGCAGTAAACTGTACGCGACGACCTTCTTGATAACCAGTTGGGCGCAGGAAGTTAGCACTCACATTAGGGTTGTCGCGAGCCAGATCTTTTTGTTGATCGAAGCTGTCAGCATCCTGGAAGTTAAACAGGTTGTAAACAGTGGCCTGCAGAGTTAAACCTTCTACAATCGCAGGACGGTAAGTAAGGCTCATGTCGGCAGTGTACAGCCAGTTAGAGCGGCCTTCATCGCCACGGCTAGTCAGAACCTGCTCTCCAGAACCGTCTTGACAGTAGAAGCTCGACGCTGAATAGCGGCGGAAGTTACCGTAGTCGTAGGCGGTGGTACCATCACCAACTAGCATATTATCCAAGCTTACATAGCCCTGACAGCTGAGTGGGATACCAGAAGTCGCAGATAGGTTCAAAGACACGTTGAGCTCATCGGTAATTTCGTACAGGCCGTAAGCCTTCAACTGATGTGTGTGATCTGTTGGCAGATTACCATCAGCACCATCCATAAAGTTGGCATGGTCGAAGTCTTGAGTCGCGCCTGGATCTTCTTGAGCAAGAGATGAGTTAACATATCCCTCTGCGTTACCGTAGGTCTTGGAAATAACATAAGAGAAGTTAGCTTTCCAGCCATCAGCCAGAGCACGCTCCGCAGTTAATTCCAGACCAAGGTACTTACGTTCATATTCAGGCAGGCCGTGATATGAGTTAGGGGTTGTCACGACAGTCAGGTTGCCATCATTTTCAAGATCCATTGCAAGAGTAATGTCATTGCCTGGATTGATAATCATACAGCCTTGCATTGTGTGCGGATCGAAGTTCTCGTAGCCATTGTCTTCAGCCCAACGAACAAATCCATCATGGCCACAGAAGTCATCCATACCATCTTGAATGGTTCGGCCCATAACCTTAGCACCTAAAGTCCAGTTATCAGAAACTTGCTGCTGATAGCCGAGAATGATTTCATCCTGGTGCATTGGTTTCAGGTTGCGATCCGCAATAACCTCTGGATTTGCCTCTTGAATGTCGACGGTGCTTGGTCCAATTTTGTTGCCCAATGAGACCGGTGAACCGTCAGCATTCCAGCCGCCATTGACCAAGTAGTAGTCCTCGGTGAAAAGCTCTGAACGTGTCGCGCGGATGTTGGTGTTTGCTGGAACTGGGATGTAGTAACGTCCGATTGTACCGTATAGCTTCTTGGTTGCATCGCCATCGATGTCCCAAGAGAAACCTAAACGTGGTGCGATCAGGTTGTCAGACTCCAGGAAAACAGCACCGTTGCCATCGTAGTTGGTGAAGGTTTCACCACGAACACCACCATAAAGCAGGAAGTTGTCAGTTACCTGCCAGTTATCTTCCAAATACCAGGCAGTATTGTCGACACCAAAAGTCGCCGTTTGAGTATTATATTTTCTGACCCTTACAGTTTCTGTTCCACAATCAAGATCAACACCATTGATATTGCAGCCGTTGTTTGCATGCGAGGTCATGTAACGATAGTAAGCATCGCCGGAGTATTTAACGCCGGGAGAGGTTGCTTCGTAACTTTCGTCGTTGTAACCGAATCTTAGGGTGTGGTCACCAAGCACCCATTCAAAATCGGCTTTCCAGCTAGTGCGTTCGTCTTCATCATCGACTTGGTCGGTCACAGTCGTTTGGTCAGGAGAATTCCAGCAGCCGATAGAGATGCGTTCTGCAAATGATAATGCCCCAGTCGTGTCGTATGCCAGCGGGCAGTCATCACCTGGCAGGTTAGGGGTTTTTTCATACTTATTGGTTAACTTGCCATATTGAAGATTGATGGTGAAATTGTCTGTAAGGTAGCCAGTGTAACCAAGCACGCTCATGGTTCCGCCTGAATCCAGCGGATAGCTATTGGACAAACTTCCTAATTTACCCAAAACAGCATCGCCATTTTCATCTTCATAGATTTCATAGCTGCGATAGTCTTTCTCCACCTCATTGTTGATATAGGTGAAACGCAGGCTATGGTCGTTGGTAATAAACCAATTCAGCTTCGCGAAATACTGCGGGTTAGTGATGTCATAACTGTAACTGCTTGATGTGCCATAGTTGGTTCTTTCTTTCTTCTGCCCTTCAATCATGGCGAAGAAAAACAGCTTATCCTCGATAATAGGGCCAGAAGCAAAGACGTTATACTCTAAGGTGTCGTATTCATCACCCGAATTATAAGTGGTAACGGTCTCACTACCATCGAGGTTAACTGTTGTCACATCTTTATTAGATGCTCTCAGTGAGTCAGGGGTCCAATAAGCAGAACCTCCGAATTCGAAATCATTAGAACCTGAACGGGTTACAATGTTGACGATGCCGCCCAGAGAACGACCATACTCAACACCGTAGCCGCCAGACTTGACCTGAGTTTGAGATACGGCATCTTGGGGCAGGTTAGCGAAGCTCAACATGGTACGAAGGTTGGTTACATCCATACCATCAATGTAATAACCGTTCTCTGCGATAGAAGAGCCACCAAACACTGGCAGGTTACGGCCAAAGTTTTGACCACCTTGTACAGCACCTGGAGTCAGCAGTGCAACTGCAACTGTATCACGTGGAATAGGCAATTCGAATACTGCGTCCATGTCATACACAGTGCTCGATTCAACAGATGAGGTGTCAATGCGTTGGATGCGTGAACCCAGCACCTGAATCACTTCTGGTGATGCACCAAACGCAACGTTGGTACCAGTACCTACTACAACTTGGATAACCTGCTTTTCACCTTTTGCGTTTACGATTTCATAAGTGCCCGCAGGTACACTACCCACGTTAAAACGGCCTTTATCGTCGGCATAGATTGTACGAGATACACCAGTTTTAGTGTTTTTATAGGTGATGGCTGAGCCTGCATCGGCTTTACCGTAGATGGAGCCATCGGTATTGCTGGCTGCGAAAGAGGCGCCGCTAAAAGCTAATAGCGCACTGACAGACGCTGCCACCATGGAGCGGCGGAAGTTCGTTTTAGTCATGAGTAGCATTCCTTTGAACGTTTGTTATTTTGTTATTCAAACGCTTACCTGCTTATAGGTGCAGGTTGGCAGGACTAGCTTCTCATAAAATGTTGTTTATTTGTATACTTATGTTAATAAAAATCTTGCTTTGTGTTTTTGGTGTGCTCTTTTTTGTTTTTATTAGTAAAAAAGGCCACCCGAGGGTGGCCTTTTGCAAGAGTTTATAAATTTCAGTTGTTTACAACATCCATTTCGTCCAACAGGTTGTGGGCGTTGTCGACTTTGTCCATCATCCACAGGATGTAACGTATATCTACGTGTACAGCGCGGGTGATTTCCGGGTTAAAAAACCAGTCTTTGGTAATAGCTTCGTAGGTGGAGTCGAAGTTGAGTCCCACCAGTTCGCCGCGGCCGTTGAACACGGGGGAACCCGAGTTGCCGCCAGTGGTGTCTACGCTGGAAAGGAAGTTCACCGGTACCGAGCCAAAGGCTTCGGGTTTGTCCAGGCAGGAGAACAGGCGGCACATAAAGCTTCTTGCATCCGGGTAGAGGTCATCGACTTTATGCTTGCCCATGTCACCGGCCTTGATTGCATCCAGCACTTTTTGCGGCGCGTTGAAAGGCTCAACCCCTGTATGCTTGGCCACTATGCCTTCGAGACGGGTGAAAGGCTGCTTGTAGAGGGCATCACGTGACTGATAACCATCCACCATGCCGTAAGTGATGCGCAAAGTGCCGTTGGCGTCAGGGTATACCGGCCAGCCTTTATCCTTGTAGTAGGCAATCACGGCTTGCATCATCGCCGGACGGGCAATGCTGAGCTTACCGTCCAGGGTCTTTTCGGCCTTTTCCTGTGCCATGCGGGTATCGTACAGCGCAACGGCAAGCTGAATGAAAGGATCGTCACTTGCCTGGAACTCGGCTGGTGTCTTGTCCATCCAGGCAAGACGGCTTGCCTGGTCGGTCAGGCCGGTGGCGTTGTAAAGCGCATCCAGTCGTTCAGACAAGGGCTTGTCGCCACCTTTATTCAGCATCTTATCCAGGGCTTCAACCCGGTGAGACTGAGCCAGATACTCTTCGATATCTGCCTGCCACAGCACCTTGTCTACTTTCACATCAAAGCTGGCGTCGATGCGCTTGAGGCGGTCGGCGAACATCTTGATGTCGCGCTCCTGATAACCCTGCTCACGCTCCGCATCCGGCTTTTGCTTTTCATTGGCGAGACGATACAGGCGATTGGCGGCGCCAAGCAGATCGCTCGACTGAGCGTTGTTGAAGTAATAGTTGGTCTGATACTGATCCTGGCCTTCTTTAATCAGCGCTTTCAGCTCTGCCATCTGTTTGGCATCGCCGTGGCTGGCAAACCAGGCCATAAAGGCATCTTCGCGCTGCTGCTTGATGGCAGCGATGTCGGTGGCTTTAAAGCCATCGAGCAGACCATTGAGCTTTTTCATGCGATTGGCCATACCCGCCACTGTGCCGGCGTACTTGATGGCAAGTTCAGGTTCGGCGGCGCCCATGGCTTCAATGGTATCGATACGCGCCTGGAAGCGCTTGGCCTGAGTCGGGTAAAGCCAGCTGCTGGCAAACTCAAGCTCTGTTGTCAGGCGGTAGCGGCTGGTTGAGCCGGGGTAACCTGCTACAAATACGCCGTCACCGGCTTTTACGCCTGAGCCATTTACTTTCAGGAAGCTCTTTGGCTGATAGGGCACGTTGTCGTCGCTGTATGGTGCGGGCTTGCCGTCTTTGCCCACGTAGGCACGCAGGAAGGTAAAGTCGCCGCTGTGACGTGGATACTCGTAATTGTCGATATCACCGCCGTAGCTGCCCACGCTTTCGGGTGGTGCGTACACCAGGCGCACATCGCGGATCATCAGCTGTTTGATGAGATAGTATTCCAGGCCATTGTGGAAGCTGCGTACCGAGCAGCGATAGTTATCGTCGCTCTCACATTCTTTTATCAGTGCTTTTTGACGATTTTCAATGGCTTCCACCCGGGCCAGCGGTTCGCCTGGCAGGGCATCGGTCACGGCTTTTGTCACGTCGGTAACCGCTTCGGTCACGTACAGGCGTTCGTTGGGGCCGGCAGAAGGTTCCTTATCTTTGCTGGTCGCGAGGAAGCCCTCGGCCAGGTAGTTTTTATCCTTGCTGCTGTTATATTGAATCGCCCGGTAAGCACAGTGATGATTTGTCACTACCAGCCCTTGGGGGGATACGAAACTGGCGGTACAATACCCCAGCCCCACCACGGCATTCATGGGATGGCGAGTCAGGTCGGCGAGTTGTTCTGCGGGGATATCGATTCCACGGGCCTTGAGTTTGTCTGCGATGGAAGGCATCTGATAAGGTTGCCACTGGCCTTCGTCGGCGACTGCCAGCCCGGATGAGAGCACCAGCGCCGCTGCCACTAGGTTGCGCATGTTGATTCCTTAATTATTGTTCGTGAGTCCATCGTGGATGGGAAAGGCTTTGGTATCACCAAAGTCGCGAAGATTTATACCATATTTTGCAAATCCGTTGGATATTGGGAGACTGAATGTCACAGGAAGCCGCGTTTAAGCCCAAGGGGAAACCCAGAGACGCTCAGCTTGATGCGCTAAAGATGCCGCCACACTCCATTGAGGCCGAACAGTCGGTGCTCGGTGGCCTGATGTTGGATGCCGAGGCCTGGGATAAGGTGGCCGAGGCCGTGGTGCGTGACGATTTTTATTCCCGCTCTCACCGACTGATTTTCTCTGCCATGCAAAGGTTGGTGGAGCAGGGCCAGCCGCTCGATTTGATTACAGTGTCTGAGCAGCTCGAACTGAATAACGAGCTGGATGACGCAGGTGGCTTTGCTTATCTGGGCGAAATTGCCAAGAACACCCCCAGCGCCGGTAACATTCACTCCTATGCCGAAATCGTGCGTGAGCGTGCGGTGGTGCGGGAGATGATCCGGGTTGCCCACGAAATTGCCGATGCCGGTTATAACCCAGAAGGTAGAGACTCCAGCGCCCTGCTGGATTTGGCCGAAACCAAGGTATTTAAGATTGCCGAGCAGCGGGCCAATGCCAACGAAGGCCCCGAGGACATCAAATCTATCCTCGAGAAAACCGTCGATAAAATCGAAGAGCTGTATAACAACCCCCATAACGGTGTGACCGGGGTGTCCAGCGGCTTTTCCGATCTTGACCGCATGACCGCAGGCTTCCAGAGCGGCGATCTGGTGATTGTGGCAGCCCGTCCGTCCATGGGTAAAACCACTTTCGCCATGAACCTGTGCGAATACGCCGCCATGAACGAAGACAAACCTGTGCTGATTTTCAGTCTCGAGATGCCCTCGGAACAGATCATGATGCGTATGCTCGCCTCCCTCGGACGCGTGGACCAAACCAAAGTGCGTACCGGCCAGCTGGACGATGAAGATTGGGCGCGGGTGTCTTCCACCATGGGGCTGATGCTCGAGCAGGGCAAGATGTATATCGACGACAGCTCGGGTCTGACCCCTACTGAAGTGCGTAGCCGTGCCCGCCGGGTTGCCCGCGAGTGGGGCGGCCTGTCGATGATCATGGTCGACTACCTGCAGTTGATGCAGGTGCCGGCACTCTCTGATAACCGTACCCTGGAAATCGCCGAAATCTCCCGCTCGCTCAAGGCGCTGGCCAAAGAGCTGGAGATCCCGGTGATTGCACTGTCGCAGCTTAACCGCTCGCTGGAACAAAGAGCCGACAAGCGCCCGGTGAACTCGGATCTGCGTGAATCCGGCTCTATCGAGCAGGATGCGGACCTCATCATGTTTATCTACCGTGACGAGGTATACAATAACGATTCTGCCGATAAGGGAACGGCCGAAATCATTATTGGTAAGCAGCGTAACGGCCCCATCGGCCGGGTACGTTTGACCTTCCAGGGCCAATTCTCCCGCTTCGACAATTATGCCGGTCCTCAGTTTGAAGAGGACTAACTCCGTTATGGCTCTCACAAGGCAGTTATTTTGAAACCCTTTCCCCGCGCAGAAATCAGTAGTCGCGCGCTGAAAGCCAACCTTGCCCGGCTTCGGGAAATTGCCCCCGGCAGTAAGGTAATGGCAGTGGTAAAGGCCAACGGTTATGGTCATGGCCTGCTCAATGTTGCTGAGGTCGTTGATGATGCCGATGGTTTTGGTCTGGCACGCCTCGAAGAAGCATTGGAAGTACGCGCCGGTGGTGTTAACGCCCGGCTGCTGTTGCTGGAAGGTTTTTTCCGTACCGAAGACTTGCCTTTGCTGGTGGAGCACGACATAGACACCGTGGTGCATCACGAATCTCAGCTTGCAATGCTGGAGTCGGTTAGCCTGCAAAAGCCAGTCACTGTGTGGCTGAAAATCGACTCCGGCATGCATCGTCTTGGGTTTCATCCGGAAGATTTTGAGCAGGTGTACCAGCGTTTGCTGGCCAACGCCAACGTGGCCAAGCCGGTGCATCTGATGACCCATTTCAGCTGCGCCGACGAGCCAGACAACCAGGTGACTGCAGCGCAGATGACGCGTTTTCAGCAAGTTACCGAAGGCCTGCCCGGCGATAAAACTCTGGCCAACTCCGCCGGAGTGCTTTATTGGCCCGACAGCCAGGCCGACTGGATCCGACCGGGCATTGCTTTGTATGGCGTATCGCCGGTCGCAGGGGATTTGGGGGCCAATCACGGTTTGCAGCCAGCTATGGCGCTGATGTCTCAGCTGATTGCCGTACGTGAGCATAAGGCCGGTGAGAGTGTTGGTTATGGCGCTTACTGGACATCCAACCGCGATACCCGCCTTGGTGTGGTTGCCATAGGTTATGGCGACGGTTACCCCCGCAATGCCCCCGAAGGTACACCAGTGCTTATTAATGGCCGCAGGGTGCCGATAGTGGGGCGGGTCTCCATGGACATGCTGACGGTGGATTTGGGGCCCGATGCCAATGATAAGGTCGGTGATGCCGCCATGTTGTGGGGGCCGGATTTGCCGGTAGAGGAAGTGGCAGAGCAGATTGGTACTATCGCCTATGAGCTGGTGACCAAGCTGACCCCGCGGGTGGCTGTTTGTCTGGATTAACCGCCGGGGTTGATAAACACTTGCTCTGAATAAGGCGCTCACAGTTGGGCGCCTTTTTTGTGTCGTTTTTAACTGTCAGTTTTCAAAACAGATTTCGATATAGGCCGTGCCGTAGGGGCTGGTGAATGGCATGATGATTTTGGTGCCGTCGGCCTTGTGAGAAATACGATGACCTGTGCCCGCCACGACAACCGGGGTCGCCATTTCAAATTCGTAACCCTTTTCGCCCAACAGGTTTTTGGCGCCACCGGTGACCATGTTGGTGATTTCCCCGACCATGTCGGTGACTTCATCGTTAATTTTGCCGGGGTTTTCCCCAAGCATGTTTTGCATGATTTGCAGCGCCAGGCTTTCTTCGAAGGTTATCGACATTGAGCCCTTGGTCTGCGGCCCCACCATACCTATCAGCCCGGAAACGTCACCCTTGGCCAGATTGTCGGTTTTCAGTCGGGCCTTACCCGGCGTCAGCTGCATCGAGGCCATGGTCGAAACCACATTCAGCAGAGACTGTAAAAACGGATTGATAAATTCGACATTCATTCCAGGCGCACCTCGATTGATATTTATCGCGAGGGCATCCCGTGATGTCGCCCGCATATTCATAAGGGTAGATGAATTTTATAGTGGCGGGTAAGTTTTGCCGGGATCCCTGCCCGGATTTTGGGTGTCGTTTTGTCGCGCCGGCGTGTAAAATATCCGCCCTTTATTGCCGCTGACAGGATGGGCCTTGTATGCCATCGCCAATTAATCGCACCTTCTCCGTTGCGCCTATGCTCGACTGGACCGACAGGCATTACCGCTATTTTGCCCGCCTGATGTCCAACGAGGCGCTGCTGTACACCGAAATGGTCACCACAGGGGCGATTCTGCACGGCAAGGGCGACTATCTTGAGTACAACGAAGAGGAGCATCCGCTGGCACTGCAACTGGGTGGCTCCAACCCTGCCGATTTGGCAGCCTGTGCCAGGCTCGCCGAAGCGCGCGGCTATGATGAGGTAAACCTGAACGTGGGGTGTCCCTCGGATCGGGTACAGAATGGCCGTTTTGGCGCCTGCCTGATGGCAGAGCCCAAATTGGTCGCCGAGTGCGTCGATGCGATGCGCCAGCAGGTGTCGATTCCAGTAACGGTCAAGACCCGTATTGGCATCGATGAGCAGGACTCTTACGAATTTCTCACCGATTTTATCGACACAGTTGCCGCGGCCGGCTGCGATACCTTTATCATCCATGCCCGAAAGGCCTGGTTGCAGGGGCTGAGCCCGAAAGAGAACCGCGAAATTCCACCGCTGGACTACGACCGTGTGTATCAGCTCAAGCAGGACTACCCACAGCTATCCATCAGCATCAATGGTGGCGTGACCTCGATTGATGCGGCCAAAACCCATCTTGAGCGGCTCGATGGCGTGATGGTTGGACGCGAGGCCTATCAAAACCCCTTTATTCTGGCTGAAGTCGACAGTGCCCTCTGCGGGAAGACTTCGCCGGTCCAAAGCCGGGAAGAGGTTATCGGGAAATTAGTTCCTTATATCGGGAAACACCTTGAGCAAGGTGGCAGACTCAACCATATCAGCAGACATATCATAGGTTTATATCAGGGCATTCCAGGCTCACGCGCCTGGCGCCGTTACTTGAGTGAGAACGCTCACAAGCCAGGTGCCGGTATCGAAGTGATTGAAAATGCACTGAAAGCCATGGAAGACAACGGCCTTTAATCCCGCAATTTTTTCAAATTGGCGAAATTTACCACAAGCTTGGTGAATTTCGCCTGCCAACCATCTCTCCTCCGTTCTCCTTTTGTGCTGGATGCTGTTTTATCATTTGTAAAACAGTGGCTTGCTTTTATTTTTCAAAATTGGCACGGCAATTGTAACTCCCTCTGTGACATTGGTTAACAAACGGAGTGAACACCATGTTTAAGCAAACTTTGAAATCTACTTTGGCGGTACTGGCACTGACTTCTTCATTGGGCATGGCCAGCGCTCAGGCAAACGAAGCACTGACCACCGAGCTTTTGCGCACTGTCGAGCAAAACATGGTGAGCCAGACCAAGGAAATGTTGCAAAACGCTGCCCTGGACCTACAACTGGATCTGAAAACTGAGCTGACCAAAAGCTGGGCGGCAATCACAGAAGAGAAAGTGGTAGCCACTGCGCCTGCCAAAGCCGAGGCCCTGGTCGCCTCCAAGGAGTAATCCATGTGGCTGACAGTAGGACTCTCGTTGAAAACGGCACTGGTGCTGCTATTACCGGTAGCAAGCTTTGTGGTCTTTGCCGGATTCACTTGCCTGATGCGCTGGCACAGGTTCTGAAGCTACACCCTTGAGGAACGAACAGTATGAGCAGTATTGAAATGCGCCTAAATAATCCCCGCCGCCTGGTATGTGGCGTGGCCGCGGCCATGGCAGACAAGTTTGGCTGGTCTTGCATGTGGACCCGGGTGGCCTGGATGGTGTCTACCTTGCTGAATCCTGCGATGACGCTGCTGGTTTACTTTGCGCTGGCATTGCTGATGGAGAAGTGGGAAGCATGAGGGTGGCAGGTGTTTTGATGATATAGCCAGCCCCTTGCTGAACGCTCCTGTGGGGGAGTTTTCAGCCAGGGGTTGGGGCACTTGTGTTATGCCTTGCCAAGAAATGCCTGAAATCTGGCCTTGGCTTCATCGCTTTTCAGCCTTTCACCAAAGGCTTCCAGTTCCAGATGCATTTGATGTTGCACCCTGTGTTTGTGGGGGCGCATCAGTTGCCGGGTTTGTTGCAGCGCCTGGGGCGGCTGAGCGGCGAGTCGTTTGGCCTTGTCCATAGCGGTTTGCAACAGGGTCTCAGAGGGAACCAGGCCGTTAATCAGCTTAAGCTCACAGGCGGTCACGGCATCGAAGGGATCGCCAAGCAGCAGGAGTTCTGCGGCCTTTTGGTATCCCACCAGTTCCGGCAATAACATGCTGGCACCGGCCTCGGGTACCAGCGCCAGATTGACGAAAGGCAATTGAAACCTGGCGCTGTTGTCGGCATACACCAGGTCGCAATGAAGCAGCAGTGTGGTGCCTATGCCCACGGCGCTGCCACTGACGGCTGCCACCATGGGTTTTTTCAGTTCAAGCAAGCAAAACAGAAAGCGCACGGCGGGGTGATTTGGCCCTAAGTCGCTATTTTGCAAAAAGTCTGCAACATCGTTGCCAGCAGTGAAGCAATTGGCTTCGCCGCTCAACAGGAAGGCACGAATCTCATTGTCGCTCTCACCTTGCATAAGGTATTCTGTGAGCTGCCGGTACATATCGAGGTCGAGCGCATTGCGCTTATCCGGGCGGTTAAAGCTGAGGTGGCGAACGCCCTCTACGTCCTTGACGAGTATCTTACTCATGGGATTTCCTCTGATCACTTGGCATGACATGGAGTGTATGACATTGAAACCAATATTCAAACATCTGTTTAATCTCGCCCTTGTGGGACTTTTATCCGCACCAGCCATGGCTGAGATTATAGTGAAAGATGGATTTGTGCGCGCAATGCCCCCCGCTTCGCCCAACACAGCTGCGTATTTCACCCTGATTAATCATGGTGAGGCCAACGAGCTGGTGGCGGTGAGCACCCCGGTCGCCCGTGAAGCTCAGCTGCACACCCTGGTAACGGAAAACGATGTGGTCAAGATGCGTCAGGTCACCGGCTTTCCCGTTGATGCCCATGGCACTCTGGCACTTGGTGAGCAGGGCGACCATGTGATGTTGCTTGGTCTTAAGGCGCCACTTGCCGAAGGCGAGACTGTCGCCCTGGAGCTGACCTTCAAGTCCGGTGAAACCGTGGAGATTTCACTGCCGGTGAGCAAGGCGGCTGCCGCTGCCGATGAGCATCATCACCACCATCATTAAAGGAGTAAACACAGATGCAAGTGACATGGAAAAAGGTCGCAGGCGTAGCTGCGGTTGTTGCCGTGGTTATGTACGGGGTGAGCGTATGGTGGAGCGTCGAGCCGGATGTGCTTGAGCCCGAGGTGCTGAACGCCGAAGATGGCCAGATGGTGGTGGGTTACGCCACAACGTCCTCGCTTATCAACACCCTGGATACCTTGTTGAATAAGCCGGGCGGCTGGTTGTCAAACGACACCACACCACCGTCTATCTTTATGGACAATATGCCGGCATTTGAGTTCGGCGCCCTGGAGCAGGCCCGGGATCTGGCGCTTATTATGCGTAAAGAGTTCAGCCGCTCTCAATCGCAGTCTACCGCCGACAACGACTTGCTGGAGGCTCACTCCAAGCTCAATATTGACCATACCTCCTGGCTGGTGCCAAGCGCCGAGAGCGAGTACAGCGATGCCATTAAGCTGCTGAAACTCTACCGCGCCCGCATCTCCGACAGCACTAACCGCGATGCTCAGTTTTATGCCCGCGCCGACAACCTGAACGAGTGGCTCAAAGAGGTGCAAAAGCGCCTTGGCAGCATGTCGCAGCGTTTGTCTGCCAGTGTGGGACAGGAGCGTCTGAATACCGATCTGGCCGGCGATACCTCTGCCCGTCAGTCTACCCCCAATCTTGCCAACCATCAGGTGAAAACCAGCTGGTGGGAGATTGACGATGTCTTCTACGAGAGTCGCGGCTCCTGTTGGGCTCTGCTCAACTTTATGAAGGCCGTAGAGGTCGATTTTGCCGATGTGCTCAAGAAGAAAAATGCCGAAGTCAGCTTAAAGCAGATCATCCGCGAGCTGGAATCGACCCAGCAAACGGTTTGGAGTCCGCTTGTTCTTAATGGCACTGGCTTTGGCTATGTGGCCAACCATTCCTTGGTGATGGCCAACTACGTTTCCCGCGCCAATGCGGCGCTCATTGACTTAACCAACTTGCTTTCACAGGGTTAATTATGCAGAAATCCGTTCTCGCAGCTGCGCTGCTCACCGCCATGGCGGCTTCTTCAGCCAACGCAGCCACTGTATTAGGTTTCAAGGCCGGTGCCGATTACTGGCAGGCCGACGCCGCAGGCAACGTGCCTGATAACGCCGGCAACCTGCAAGGTTTTGATTACGATACCTCCGGCCAAACCAGCCTCTGGATTGCGGTTGAGCATCCCATTCCGCTGGTGCCAAACCTGCTGATCCGTGAAAACCGCCTCGAAGAAAATGGCTTCAAGAGTGGTGCCGATTTCAGCTTCGGTACCATCGACTTCAGCGGTGATGTGTACAGCACCATGGATCTGAGCAACACCGATTTCGTGCTCTACTATGAACTGCTGGACAACGACATTGTGTCGCTGGATGTGGGCGGTGCCTACAAGCAGATGCATGGCTCCTTCCGGGTCAGCAACGCCTCAGCGGTAGCGCAGCAGAAGGACTTTGATGGCGGCATCATCATGGGTTATGCCAGCGCCGTTGTGGGTCTGCCAATCGTTGGCCTGTACGGCTTTGCCGATCTGATGGCCGGTCTGGATGAGAGCCAGGTGTACGACTACAGCGTGGGTCTTGGCTGGGAATTCGACGGTGTGGCACTGGATACCCGTATCCGCGCCGGCTACCGCGAGTTTAACTTCGATGTGAACAACTTTGACGGCATCTCTACCGACAGCAGCTTCAAGGGCTTCTTCGGTGGTGTGGAACTGCTGTTCTAACAGCCGTTCGTCAGACATAAAAAAACCGCCTATTGGGCGGTTTTTTTATGCTTCAGTAAAGCCTTACTGAGACAGCATCAGACCATTGTTGATGGCGATGATGTCATCTTCAGTCAGGGTGCCGGCAGCCTGTTTCAGAGCCAGCACTGAGCTGATGTAGCTGTAGCGCGCATCGGACAGCTTACGCTTGGAATCGTACAGGTCACGGGTACGGTTCAGCACGTCAACGATGGTACGGGTACCTACCTCAAAACCGGCCTGGGTGGCATTCAGGGCGCTCTCAGAAGACACCACTGACTGCTCGTAAGCGCGGATGGAGCTGATAGAGGCACCGACGTTGTTGAAGTTGTTGCGCACATCCTTCACCACGCGGCGATAGCTCTGCTCCAGCTTTTCGCTGGCTTCAACGTATCTGTACTGGGCCTGCTCAACCTTGGAGCTGACCTTGAAGCCTTCGAAGATTGGGATAGAGAGGTTTACACCAATTGAGCTGTTGTCGAAGTCTGGACCTGGGGTCTGCTCGAAGCCCTTGGTGTAACCGGCACTCAGGCTCAGCGAAGGATAGTGACCGGCCTTGTAAAGGCTGATGGTCTCTTCGGCGATGTCCTTACCAATGCGCTGACTCATCAGGTCGGTGCTGTTGGTTTCGGCCATCTTGATCCACTCGGACGGCATGGCTGGCGCCGGAGCGGCCGCGCTGAAACGATTGGTATCGAGCACATTGATAGACTTGTGGTCGATGCCGGTGATTTCGCGCAGGGCTTCGTAGCTGTTTGACAGGGTGTTCTCGGCCAGGATTTCAGTGGCCGAGGCCAGGTCATACTGCGCCTGAGCTTCGTGTACGTCGGTGATGGCGGTCAGACCCACAGCAAAACGCTGCTTGGTTTGCTCCAGTTGACGTTCGATAGCGCGCTTCTCGGCGCCTTGGAACTCGTAGTTGTCCTTGGCTTTGAGTACGTCAAAGTAGGCCTGAGTCACGCGGATAATCAACGACTGCAGTGCAGAGGCATAAGCAGCATCGGCTTGAGCCGCGGCTTTTTCGGCCAGAGACAGACCTACCCAGGCGCTGTGATCGTAGATCACCTGATTCAACTTGATGCCACCGGTGAAGCCGTCAGAATCGTCTGATGGGTCTTTCCAGGCCTTGTCATAGCCAACGTTGGCACTGATGGTTGGCAGCAGGGGAGCGCGGTTTTCTTCAATCTGGGCGTAAAGCGCGTTGCGCTGAGCCTGAGCCTGCAGTACCAGCGGATCGCTGGTCAGTGCCTGCTGATAAATTTGCAGCAGATCATCGGCATGGACATTTGATGCACCGGCGGCCAGAACCACGGCGGCGCACAGAGAGCTGAGCTTGAATTTCATTGGCTGTCCTTATTGAGACAATGTCCCCGAGGGCGGGGTTATTAACTGGATTAAAATCACATGCCCTTAATCCGGGCGGTTCGCGCTTCCCGACGCTTCCCGAAACAGCTAAAAGTTAATGGTTGAAATACTAAAAAATCAACCATTTTTGAGTCAAACCCGAAGTGTAACAGATTTTAATTTAAATCTTTGTGTAAAAGCCCTGATAATAAGTGAAAGATGTACCGATGGAGCAAGGGATGTTTAACAGACTGTTTAGCCGAAAAGACATAGAAGTGCTGGAGTCGCGCCCGCTGTATCAGGGCTTTTTCCGCATGATGCAGTATCGCTTTCGGCACAAGCTGTTTGCCGGTGGCTGGAGTGAAGAGATAACCCGCGAGGTCTTCGAGCGCGGCCATGCGGTGGTGGTATTACCGTACGATCCAGTGACCGACAGCGTGGTGCTTATCGAGCAGGTTCGTTTTCCTGCGCTGGAAACCAGTGAACATCCCTGGCTGCTGGAGCTGGTGGCCGGCATGATGGAGCAGGGCGAGTCGCCTGAAGAGGTGGCGCGCCGTGAGCTGATGGAAGAAGCGGGGCTCGAAGCCAAACGCCTTATTGCCACCGGCAGCTACCTGTCCAGCCCGGGCGGCTGCAGCGAGCGCTTTTATGCTTTTATGGCCGAAGTGGATGCCAGCAAGGCCGAAGGTCTGCATGGTCTGGCCCACGAGCATGAAGATATCCGGGTATTGGTGCTGCCCCGCACCGAAGCCTATGCCATGGTAGAATCAGGTGAAATCGACAATGGCTCGACCGTTATCGGGCTGCAGTGGCTGGAATTGAATCACCATAAGTTTATCGGGAGCCGGGATTGAGCGGTTTGAAACCCAGATATCAACCCAACCTCAATGGGTTTCTTGCCCTTTGTGGACGCAATTATGCCTTGCTGCTGCGCTGGCTGCCGGAAGCGCTCGCCCTGGATGCGCCAGTCAGTGTGCGGGGCAAACATGGGTTGCTGAAGATCACCTTGCTGGAAAATACCCGCTACACCCAATTGGTCGAAATATCCCGCCCGTTGGGAAAAACACCGCTTATCGCAGACCCCAAGGTATTGGTTCGGATTTATCATGATGCTAAATTAGCAGAAGTGTTAACTGGTCAGCAGATTTCCCTCCTCAGTGCAGTGTATGATTACCCCAATTTGCGAATGTACCAAAGTGATGAAAAGTACCAGGTTAATGCATTCCTGGAAGAATTATTGAAGATTGGCTGTCGTAATCAGATGACAGTGCAGTCTTAAAATTGGGTCGACATAGTGCTGAAAGAGGCTGTTGAATATTCACTGACAGAGGGGGAGACTGCGCGCCTGGTGCAGATCACCGACCCGCATCTGTTTGCCAGCCATGAGGGGCAACTTCTGGGTGTGAATACCGCCCAGAGTCTCTCGGCCGTGCTCAATACCCTCAACGCGACCCATTACCCCGCCCACCTGATGCTGGCCACCGGCGATATCAGTCAGGACTATACCCCCGAGTCTTACCGCAACTTTGTCGATGCCATCGGCCTTCTGGGCTTGCCTTGTCATTATCTGCCCGGCAATCACGACGATCCGCGGGTGATGCACCTGCACATGCAGGGTCCCAGAGTATTTGGTCAGCAGCGCATCTTTATTGGTAACTGGCAAATCCTGATGCTGGACAGCACAGTGCGCGGCAAGCCCGGCGGCCATATGGGCGAAGCCCAGTTTGCGCTGATTGACGAAGCCATCGCGGCCGAGCCCGAGCGCCATACTTTGCTGGTGATGCATCACAATCCTATTTTGGTTGAATGTGCCTGGCTCGATCAGCACTGCATGGATAATGGTGCGGCATTTCTTGAGCGGGTTTCGCAATACCCTCAGGTGAAAGGTGTGCTTTGGGGCCATGTGCATCAGGCGCTGGATGAGTTTTACCCCCGAGACAATGCGCCACTGCCGCTGATGGCCACCCCGTCCACCTGTATTCAGTTCAAGCCCAAATCCCCTTATTTTGCCCTGGACCATCTGCAGCCCGGCTATCGTTTGCTGGAGCTTTTGCACGATGGTAGCATTCATACCCATGTTTACCGGGTGCCAGGCAACCTGTTCGCCCCCGACCATAACTCCAGCGGTTACTGAGGGCTCAGGCCGCAGCGTGAGGACCTATGCTGCTCTACATACATGGATTCAACAGCTCTCCCAAATCCGAAAAAGGCGTCCTGACGGCAAACTTCCTCGCCAACCAGTTTCCGGGCGTACGACTGCTGCAGCCGCAATTGCCATCTGATATTGATGAAGCCGCCAAGCTGCTCGCCGACCTGACCCAAGAGGCCCGCGAGCGTGGCGAACCACTGAGATTCATAGGCTCATCCCTCGGCGGCTTTTATGCTACCTGGCTTGCCGAAACCTTTGGTGGTAAGGCTGCACTGATTAACCCGGCGGTCTCGCCCTATGATTTGTTTGAAGAGTTTCTCGGTCCGCAGCACAACCCTTATACCGACGAACACTATCAGGTGTTGCCGGAGCATCGGGAAGCATTGAAAAGCTATGACGTGGAAGCCATAGCCAATCCCGACCGCTTTTTTGTATTATTACAAACCGGTGATGAAGTGCTGGATTACCGTTTGGCACTGGACAAATACCATTGTTGTCGGATGCTGATCGAACCCGGCGGAGACCACAGTTTTGTGGGTTTTGAGCGGCAGTTGCCGGATATCGCCGCATTTTTAGAGTTACCTTGACAAACCGAACCGCAGGGCCGCACCATGGCCTGAATAACGAAAAATAACGTGCGCCATGACCAACCAATACAATTCTGATGCGATTGAAGTGCTGAATGGCCTTGAGCCTGTGAAGCGCCGCCCCGGTATGTATACCGACACCACCCGTCCCAACCATTTGGGACAGGAAGTTATCGATAACAGCGTGGACGAGGCCCTGGCGGGTCACGCCAGTCGCATCGATGTCATTCTGCACACAGACAACTCCCTTGAGGTCATCGACGATGGCCGTGGCATGCCAGTGGATGTGCATCCCGAAGAAGGCATTCCCGGGGTTGAGCTTATCCTCACCAAGCTCCATGCGGGCGGTAAGTTTTCAAACAAAAACTACCAGTTTTCAGGTGGTCTCCACGGGGTGGGGATCTCGGTGGTGAATGCGCTTTCCAAGCGGGTTGAAATTACCGTGCGCCGCGATGCTCAGGTCTATGAAATGGCTTTTGAGCACGGGGAAAAGGTTGAGGATCTCCGTGTTACCGGCAGCTGTGGTCGCCGTAACACCGGCACCAGTGTTCATTTCTGGCCCGACGCCAGTTATTTTGATTCCCCCAATTTCTCCATCACCAAGCTGGTGCATCTGCTGAAAGCCAAGGCGGTGCTCTGCCCCGGGCTTAGAATTAAATTCTCCAACAAGCAAACCGGTGAAGTGCAGGAATGGTACTTTGAGGCCGGTCTGACGGATTACCTCAAAAGTGCGGTGGGCGATGTGGCCATGCTGCCGCCAGAGCCTTTCGTTGGCAGTTTCTCCGGCAATAATGAGGCCGCTGACTGGGCCATCACCTGGCTGCCGGAAGGTGGCGAGTATCTGGCCGAGAGTTACGTTAACCTGATCCCCACGCCGCTTGGCGGCACCCACGTAAATGGCTTCCGTCAGGGTTTGTTGGAATCCATGCGTGAGTTTTGTGAATTCCGCAATCTGATTCCCCGCGGCCTCAAGCTGAGCCCGGAGGATATCTGGGATAAAACCGCCTTCATTTTGTCTATCAAGATGCAGGACCCGCAATTTGCCGGCCAGACCAAAGAAAAGCTCTCCAGCCGTCAGAGTGCGGCATTCGTCTCCGGCATAGTGCGTGATGCCTTTTCGCTGTACCTGAACTCCCACACAGATCTCGCCGAAGCGCTGGCCGAGATGTGTATTGCCAATGCGCAAAAGCGCATGAAGGCGGCCAAGAAGGTGGCCCGTAAAAAGGTGACCTCAGGCCCGGCGCTGCCCGGCAAGCTGACCGATTGCAGTGGTCAGGACCCCATGACATCAGAACTGTTTTTGGTGGAAGGTGACTCGGCGGGCGGCAGTGCCAAACAGGCACGGGATCGTGAGTTCCAGGCCATCATGCCGCTGCGCGGTAAGATTTTGAATACCTGGGAGGTGGAAGCTTCGCAGGTGCTGGCATCGCAGGAAGTGCACGATATCTCTGTGGCCATTGGCTGCGACCCCGACAGCGATGATATTTCCGAGCTGCGCTACGGCAAGATTTGTATCCTCGCCGATGCCGACTCGGATGGACTGCACATTGCCACCCTGCTGTGTGCGTTGTTCCTCAAGCACTATCGGGTGCTGGTAGAGCGTGGCCATGTGTATATCGCCATGCCGCCGCTGTTCCGTATCGATATCGGCAAAGAGGTGTATTACGCCCTCGATGAGTCCGAGAAGCAGGGCGTGCTCGATCGTCTGGCGGCCGAAGGCAAGAAGGGCAAGCCGCAGGTGACCCGATTCAAAGGTCTGGGTGAGATGAACCCTCTGCAACTGCGGGAAACCACCATGGACCCCAACACCCGCCGTTTGGTGCAGCTGACCATCGATGATGCCGACGATACCGTGGCGCTGATGGATATGCTGCTGGCGAAGAAGCGCTCCGGCGATAGAAAGACCTGGCTTGAAACTAAAGGTGATTTGGCTGTCATCTGAGAACATCCATGCCCATGATAAAGATAACAGGCAAAAGAGAATGTTGAGTAACACGAACCTTGGCCGCCTTCTAGTTGCGGGGATGACCTGGCTGTCGTTGCCGGCGTTTGCCGAGCAGTCGATGACCATTACCGTGACCAAGGGATTCGGCATCGAGCTATACGCCTCGGATCTGGACGACGCCAAGCAATTGGCCGTGGGCGCCAACGGCACCCTGTTTGTCGGTTCGGCAAAAGGTGGCACCATTACTGCCTTGGTGGACGCCAACAACGATGGTCGGGTAGACCGTCGTTATGTGGTCGGCAAAGGCTTGGAAAATCCGGAAGCCATCGCGTTCCACAACGGCGATTTGTACGTGGCGCTGGAAGAAAAAATCCTGCGTTACGAAGACATTGAGCAGCGCCTGCGCCGCCCCGGCCGCCCCAAAGAGGTGTACGGCAAGCTACCCGCCGAAACCAAAAAGAGCGCCCGCGCCATGTCATTTGGTCCTGATGGCCGCCTGTATATCGCCATTGGTGCGCCCTGTAACGTCTGTGAAGCGGAAGCTCCTTTCGGCTCGATACTCGCCATCGATGTACGCACCGGCGCCAGCGAGCAAATCGCCACCGGCGTGCGCACTGTCCGTGGTTTTGACTGGTCCCCGAAAGACGGCAAAATGTGGTTTGCCGACATAGGCCGCGACTGGATGGGCGACAACCTGCCACCGGATGAAATCAACCGTGTCGACACCAAGGGTGTGCACTACGGCTTCCCCTATGTGCACGCCACCAGTGTGATGGAGCCAGCCTACGAAAAGCCCGACAATCTCAAGGTGACGGCGCCTGTATTTGAACTGCCCGCCCATGTTTCGCCCATGGGGCTGCTGTTTTATCGCGGTGAGCAGTTCCCCGCCGAGTATCACAACCAGCTGCTGGTGGCCGAAAACGGCTCCTGGAACCGTTCCAGTAAAATCGGCTATCAGATAGTGGTGCTCAGTATCGACAAGGGGGAAGTGGCTAACCGTGAAACCCTGATCAGTTTCCTCGATGGCGAGTTTCCCGTGGCCCGGCCCTATGCCATGGCGATGGGAACCGACGGTTCGCTGTTTATCTCAGATGATTTGAAAGGCAATGTTTATCGGTTCTTCTTCAAGCATGAAGAAGAGGCGGCGACGCAGGAAGAACAACCATGAGTGACGCCATAGACTTAAGCCTGGATGGTGTGGAGCAGATGCCGCTGAGGCGCTTCACCGAAGAGGCTTATCTCAATTATTCCATGTACGTGATCATGGACCGGGCCTTGCCCCATATCGGCGACGGTCTCAAACCGGTTCAGCGCCGTATTGTGTATGCCATGAGTGAACTGGGACTGAGTGCCCAGTCCAAACATAAAAAATCCGCCCGTACCGTGGGTGACGTGCTGGGTAAGTATCACCCCCATGGTGACAGCGCCTGTTACGAAGCCATGGTATTGATGGCGCAGCCGTTCTCTTACCGCTACCCGCTGGTGGACGGTCAGGGTAACTGGGGGGCGCCGGACGATCCCAAGTCCTTCGCTGCCATGCGTTATACCGAAGCCAGACTGTCGCGCTTCAGTGAAGTGCTGCTGTCGGAACTTGGCCAGGGCACAGTAGACTGGGGCGTGAACTTCGACGGCACCATGAAAGAGCCCAAGGTGCTGCCGGCCCGTTTGCCGCACATTTTGTTGAACGGGGTGACAGGTATTGCCGTGGGTATGGCAACCGACATTCCGCCGCACAACGCCCGCGAGCTTGCCAGCGCCTGTATCGAGCTGTTGGACAACCCCAAAACTGAACTGCCACGACTGATGGAACTGGTGCCCGGCCCGGATTATCCCACCGAAGCCGAAATCATTACCCCCAGTGACGAGATTGCCCGCATTTATGAGTCCGGCCGTGGTTCCATCAGGATGCGCGCCGTCTACGCCATGGAAAATGGCGAAGTGGTGATTTCAGCACTGCCGCACCAGGCGAGCTCCAGCAAAATTCTCGAACAGATTGCCGCCCAGATGCAGGCGAAAAAGCTGCCCATGGTGTCGGATCTGCGTGACGAATCTGACCATGAAAACCCTGTTCGCCTGGTATTGGTGCCCCGCTCCAACCGGGTCGACGTTGAGCAGTTGATGGCGCACCTGTTCGCCACCACCGAGCTCGAAAAGAGCTACCGGGTCAACCTTAACGTACTCGGACTCGATGGCCGTCCCAAGGTCAAAGGCCTGAAGGACATGCTCAGCGAATGGCTGGAATTCAGAACCGAAACGGTTCGCCGCCGCCTGCAATTCCGTCTCGACAAGGTGCTGGCACGCCTGCACATCCTCGAAGCTTTGATGGTCGCCTTCCTCAACATTGATGAAGTGATTGAAATCATCCGGTTCCATGATGAGCCTAAGGCCGAGCTGATGGCCCGTTTTGGCCTCAGCGACCGCCAGGCAGAAGCCATCCTCGAGCTGAAACTGCGTCATCTGGCCAAGCTCGAAGAAATTAAAATCAAGGCCGAGCAGAGTGAACTCGAAGCCGAGCGCGACAAGCTGGAGCAGATCCTTGGCTCCGAGCGTCGTCTCAAGACCCTGATCAAGAAAGAGCTGGAACAGGACGCCGAGACTTATGGTGACGAGCGTCGCTCACCGCTGGTGGTGCGTCAGGAGTCCCGCGCGCTGACCGAGCAGGAACTGCTGCCAACTGAACCTGTAACTGTGGTGTTGTCTGAAAAAGGCTGGGTGCGCTGCGCCAAAGGCCATGACATCGACGCCGAAGGCCTATCTTACAAGGCCGGTGACGGCTTCCTGTGCGCCGCGCCGGGCAGGAGCAACCAGCAGAGTGTGTTTATCGACAGCTCCGGCCGGGCGTTTGCCACCGATACCCATACCTTGCCCTCGGCCCGAAGCCAGGGCGAGCCAATAACCACCCGCTTCAATCTGGCGCCGGGTGAGACCATGGAGCACGTGCTGCTGGGTGAAGATCAGCAGCACTATTTGCTGGCCAGTGATGCCGGTTACGGCTTTATCTGCAGCTTTGCTGACATGGTGTCGCGCAACAAGGCGGGTAAAGCGCTGCTGAGTTTGCCATCTGGTGCCAAGGTGCTGCCGCCAAGGCGGGTGGATAAAGACGCCAATCCATCGATTCTGGCCATCACCAATGAAGGCCGTATGCTGGTGTTTGGACTCGATGCGCTGCCGCAGCTTGCCAAAGGTAAGGGCAACAAGATCATCGGCATCCCGTCCGAGCGTGCCAAGCTGCGTGAAGAGCTGCTGATCCATCTGCAACTGGTGCCGGCTGAATCGCCAGTGACCCTGTGGGCCGGAAAGCGCAAGTTGACCCTGAAAAGCGCCGATCTGGAGCATTATCGCGGTGAGCGCGGCAGACGTGGCGCCAAGTTGCCCCGTGGCTTGCAGCGGGTTGACCGGGTTGAGCTGGGCGAAGGCGATACCCCTGTGCTGTAAGCGGAACCGAACCTTTGCGGTAAGCGGTACTGAAAAAGAACCACAAAAAAGCGCTGCCCTGGCAGCGCTTTTCTTTTGGCTGAAGTATGGTTAGGCCACTTCGTAATAGTTGGGTTCTTTATCCAACTGACGCTCAATCACCTCCAGGGTCATCTGGATGCACTTGCCACATTGGCTGCCCACGCCCAAACGCTTTCTCACCGCCGCCAGGGTGGTATCTCCCTGATGCACGGCCTGCTGAATTTGGGTATCGGTAACGGCATAACACACGCAAACGTACATGATGATTCCTGCTGAGCAATTGAACGGGGGAATTATAAATAAAAACCGTTCTCATCATCAATAACGCTTTTTTATATAGGTGAGCGATTTCTCATTTGCTGGTTATCTCAGCAATCTATCCTAAACTTTTCGTTAGTCGCTCAAAATGTGAGCGATTCGTGAAAAATGTTGCTGCGGTGTAATGAAAATTGCTTATGATGGTTTGGTACTTTCTGGTGGCATTTAATACCAGAGGTTGAAATTTTGGCGTTATGAAATCCTGAGGAATGGTGGAGTATGCGAAAAAATCTACCTGTAACACAGAAAGAGAATGATTATCCCTCTGATTGGATATTGCTCTCAACCACAGATACCAAGAGCATCATCAAATACGCCAACCCGGCGTTTTGCAAGGTTGCCGGCTATGAACTTTCCCAGATGGAAGGTCAGCCACATAACATGGTACGTCACCCGGACATGCCACCTGCCGCCTTTGAAGATCTCTGGAGCACCATCAAAAAGGGCAATCCCTGGAAAGGGTTAGTAAAAAACCGCTGCGCCAATGGCGATCACTATTGGGTGGACGCCTTCGTGACACCCATTACCCACAACGGTCAGATTGTAGAATACCAGTCGGTTCGCACCAAGCCCACCCGGGCGTCAGTGGAGCGTGCCGAGGCCGCCTATAAGGAGCTGAATCAAAAAGGCAGTGTCTCGCGGCTCAAGGTAAAAACCACCATGACCCAGAAGCTCGCCCTGGTGGCGGCGCTGGCCATGTTACCGGGTCTGTACCTGGCTTTCAGCTGCGGCGGCCTCGGGTTTGTGGCCTGGCTGCTCAGTGTCGCTATCCTGTTTGGTGGCGGCCTCATGTGCCTTCGCCGTTACCACGAGTTGGTCAAGAAGGCCCAGAGCATCTACAACAATCCATTGATGACCTACCTCTATACCGGCCATACCGATTGCGTGGCGCAAATCGATTTGGCGATGCATATGCAGTCGTCTGAGCTCAAAGCGGTACTGGGCAGGGCGCTTGACTCCTGCGAGCAAAGCAGTGCCAATGCCCACAGCTCGGCCGCTAAAGGCGAAGATGTGCAGGGCAACAGTGAGTCACTGCAATATGAAATGGATCAGGTGGCAACCGCCATTCAGGAAATGACGGCAACCCTGCAGGACATGGCCTGTAACTGCAGTGATGCGGCCAATGCGTCCCAGCGTGCCAGTGATGAGTCCATTGCCGGTGACATGATAGTGACCAACACCGTCAAATCCATCGAGTCCATGTCTACGCAGCTGGTTGATACCTCAGGGGTCATTGCCGATTTGGAAGCACAGAGCAAGAGTATTGGCACTGTGCTGGATGTGATTCAAAGTATCGCAGAGCAAACCAACCTGCTGGCATTGAACGCTGCCATTGAAGCCGCCAGGGCCGGTGAGCAGGGCCGTGGTTTTGCCGTGGTTGCCGATGAAGTGCGGGCACTTGCCAAACGCACCCATGAGTCCACCACCGAAATCCAGAGCATGATCACCTTGTTGCAGCAGGGCACCAATAAAGCGGTGGCTTCGATGCATCAGGGCGTAGATAAGGCCCAGGCCTGTGTGGAGCTGGCGGACAAGGCGGGTGAAGCACTTCGCAGTATCCGTGAGGCGGTGGCGTCCATTACCGATATGACCCATCACATTGCCAGTGCCGTGGAGGAGCAATCCAGCGTCTCCAACGAAGTGAGCCGCAATATTGTCAATGCTTCGCAGCTTGCAACTTCAAGCAGCCAGCTGGGTGAGGAAATGGTACATCTGAACCGCGGTGTGGTTGAGAAAATTGGCTCTCAGGAGGCGCTGGTGAAGCAGTTCCTGCTGCGCAGTTTCAAGGGCAAATAACGCAAGCGAAGCTCGGCTCGCCGGCGGCAAGGCAGGCGAAAGACAGTCGGGAAGCAGAAACTCAGACACAAGAAACACAGACACAAGAAACACATGACGTGGAGGTACAGCATGGAACGCTGGCAAAAGAGCATAAATTAAAAAGGCGCCAAAGGGCGCCTTTTCTGTTCAGAGAATCCGGTGCCACTCAATAACCACGCTCGAAGTTCACCCTGTGGGATAAAGATTCGCCCATCAGGAACTTGTGGTAGTTGTTGGTGAATATCTCCGCCACCTGCTCCGGAAAGCTTGGCGCAGCAATGTGCGGGGTAATGATGACGTTATCCAGGCTCCAAATCGGATGCTCTTCCGGCAGCGGCTCCTGGTTAAACACATCCAGTACCGCCTGCTGCGCTGGCTTTTGCGACATCTGCATCGCCAGTGCATCCAAATCCAGCACATCGCCCCGTCCAAGATTAAACAGCACCGCATCGTCTTTCATAAGACCAAGGGTGTGCGCGTTCAGTGCACCCCGGGTTTGCTCAGTCGATGGCAGTATACTGGCAATGGCGTCGGCCCTCCGGATCAGCTCTGGCAGCGCATCGAGGGAAGAGACTTCATCAAAGCCCACCGTCGGTTTGGCGCAGCGGTTGATGCCTGTGACTCTCATACCAAAGTGCTTGGCAGTTTGTGCAATATGTTTGGCGATGGAGCCGGTTCCCAGCAGCAACAGTTCGGAACCCTGCAGGGTTTTGTAGCTGCCAGGCAACCATACTTTTTGTTGCTGCTGGCTTTTGTACAGCTGGTGTTCGCGCTGGCGAGCCAGCAGGTAGCCAAACAGGTATTCGCTCATCAAGGGGCCGAAGATCCCGCGCACATTGGTGAGCAGGTAATCGCGCCTTTGTCTGGGCTTGACCAGCAAGTCTACCCCGGCAAAGGTGGACTGCATCCAGCGCAGACGATCCGCATGACCCAGCAGTGGCGCCGCCAGGCCAGGCTCGGCGAGCCAGATATCCGCGCGGCGAATGCCCGCGGGGTCGTCGTTCAGTAATTCGAGGTCCGGTAAATGACAAGACGCCAACAAGGAGCGATAGCGATCGTTTTCCCGGGTCAACAGCAGTAGCTTGTGTCTCAAGGTATGTTCCCCTTATTCTTGTAGTTATTGCGCTATCATAACTACTTTAGTCGAATGGAAACAATCAAAGGTCTTACTCACGACCTCGCGTCTTACCTCTATCCCTGGATGTCCGAAATTGCCACCGCCATGGTTGCCTGCATACTCATAGTGCTGGCGCCCGATCTCAACCGGGCGGTGAAGCGCCTGGTGGGAGCCAGAGCCTTTGTGGTGCGCACCCTGATTTTCATCCTGGTAAATGCCTTCGGTTTTGGATTGCTGATCGTCTGGGCAAGCCCACATCTGGCCGCAACCCTTCGCAGCCTGTCACCGGTTTGGCTGATGGCTGTACTATCCTTTAGTTTTATTTTTGTCGGTGTTTGGGCTGAGCGCCAGCGTCAGGCCTGAAATCACTCAAACCAGCCGCGATAATCGCATTGATCAGGCTCAGACAATGCGTCTTTGGCCTGGTCCGGGAAGTTGCAAAAGGCGCCGTCAACGCCCATGGCACGCAGTGCGCGCAGGTCGTCAGCATCATCCACTGTATACACGTAAACAAGAACGCCGCGCTGGTGGGCATCATCGACGATTTGCTGGCTGATAAAACTGACATCCAGGTGCAGTGAATAGGCATCAAGCCGGGTGGCAATCATAGCACCATCCAATGGCAAGGAGCCGAGCAGTGGCGCTACTCTGGCCTCTGGCAGCTGTGCCTTGAACTCGGCCAACATGGGATGATGGAACGAAGAAATGATAAGCTGCGCACTGGTAAAGCCCAGCTCGCAGAGGATGCGGGGATAGAGTTTCACCAAAGGCGCCGCTGTGCCCACGCCTTTGAGTTCAATATTGACAATACAGCGGCCGCGCACCAGCTCAAGCACTTGCCACAGGGTGGGAATGGCTTCACCCCGGACAGTGACATTCGAGAGACTTGCCAGGGTTTGGCGGTGGATTAGCCCCTTACCATTGCTTTTACCTGCCAGATGGCGGTCGTGAAACACCACCAACTCACCTTCAACGCAGTGCACATCCAATTCAATGGCCTCAGCCCCCATGCTCAGTGCAAGCTCCATGGCTTTGAGGGTATTTTCCGGGGCATAACCACTGGCACCGCGGTGGGCAAAAATCAGCATAAAAGCTCCTGAAGCATCAATGGGGATCAGCGCAGCTGCAACTGCGAGTCACGTCCCGGCACATTGGTGGTTTGGTTAATGGTGATTTCCATCTGTGGGAACGCCAGTTCAAGGTTGTTTTCCTTGAGTTTGGCGCTGATCCGTTTGTGCAGGTCGTGTCTCAGTGGCCAGCGGGCACCCATATCTTTGGCATAGGCACGCACTTCATAGTCCTGAGTATGCTGACCAAAACCGGCAAACCAAACTTCAGGCTCTGGGGTATGCAGCGCGTGCTGACACTCCTTAATAGCCTGATACAAACTGGCTTCCACCTTGGCAGGATCTGAGTCCCTCGCCACAGCCACCTTGATGATGACTCGGGTGATGGGGTCTGACAGCGACCAGTTAATCAGCTGCTCGGTGATGAAGGCCTTGTTGGGCACGATGATTTCTTTGCGGTCCCAATCGATAATGGTGGTGGCGCGGATTTGGATTTTGCTCACTGTGCCTGTGAGGTCACGGATGGTAACCGTATCGCCAATCCGTACCGGCTTTTCAAACAGGATAATCAGACCTGAGATAAAGTTGGCAAAAATCTCCTGCAAACCAAAGCCAAGGCCCACGGACAGCGCTGCAATCAGCCACTGCAGCTTGGACCATTCCATCCCCAGGGTAGAGAAGCCCACCAAGGTGCCCACCATCACCACCAAATAGCGGCTCACAGTGGTAATGGCAAAGCCGGTACCCGGGGTTAAGTCGAGACGTTGCAACAGCACCAGCTCAAGCAGACCGGGCAGGTTGGTGGCAATCATCAGCGAAAACACCATGATAAGAAGGCCAAACAACACTGACTTTAAGGTTACGGGCACCAGCTGTTCACTGCCATCAATCAGCGCGGTGCTGTTCCACAGGTTAATGCCGTCGAGGAAAGAGAACATGGCCGAGTGGGTTTGGGTCCACAGGCCAATCAAACTGGCGAGGAAGGCCAGAATAAGCAAAGAGCGCACCAGCCCCAGCGACTGACTGGAGATGGTTTCCAAATCGACCTTGGGCTCTTCGTACACGTCCTGACTGTCGGCAAGTACTGTTTCGCCCCGTTCACGCTGGGCCAGCTTTTCGGCCCGTTTGGCCTTGGCGCGATCGAAGGCGATTCGGCGCCGCTCAATCAGCATCCAACGTTTAATTAGCTGATACAGCAGCAAAAAGCCCAGCGCCAGCAGTAGGGACAGCTGCAATTGCAGCAGCAGCTGGAAGGCGGTGAAGTAGAAGCCGCGCCAGGCCAGTACCGCACTGATCACCGGCGTCAGCAGCAGTACCATCCACAAAAGTCGCTGCAGCAGTCGGCGGTTCTTCCCCGGATCCTGCTGTTCGGCGCGGTATTTGCGGGCAAAGTTGAGGATGTCGCGGTAGAACCAGAACAGCTGCAAACACAGGATGATAAAGGCGCCGCGGCCAAGGCTGTTACGCACCAGCGACAATTCCAGAATCTCAGTAAAGCTGACGATGGCCACCAGAGGAATGGTGATCAACATCAGGGATTTCAGCCGCTGCTTGCCGTGTTCTATGACCTCTTTGGGACGGCGGAAGTGGCCAATCAACACGCCTTTTTCCACCGACAGCAAAAACATAAAGCGGTACACCAGATACACACAGCCCATTACCAGCAGGCCACAGCCAACTGCCTGTACCAGATTGTACTGACTCAGCATAAAGAAGGCCCCGGCCAGGATCACCGGGCTTGGACGCAGCAGCGCGTATCCCATGGTGACCAACAGGGTCTCGAAGGTGTAGATAAAGTCATCCTGGGTCACGTTACCCACAGGCGCGATAAAGCGGCTCAGGGCACGGTCGAAGCGGGGTTTGACTATGTCCTGCACCACCAGGCAAAGCACCAACAGGATCAGCCACCAGGACCAATAATCGCTTTGCTCATCCAGTGCCTGTGATAACTGCTGCCAGGGTGCCTGTTGAACCAGCCAAATCAGGCTGCGGTGCAGATCCGTTACCCACAACTTGCCGATAGGCGCGGCATTGGGCACCCAGAACAGGTGCTCGCTCAGGGTATTTTTCAGAGTGTGATATTGCACTGTGAGATTGTTTTGGCTCAGCTTGAGTTTGGCCAACTCACTGAGTAACTGATCAAAACCCTGCAGCAGTTGCTTCAGCAGTTTGTTCTCGGCTTGCAGCAACTGATACTGGGCATCGCTGAACTGTGCTTTTTCATCCAGTTGCTCCTGGTTGCGGGCCAGATCCTGCTCCATCTGGTATCGCGCCAGGCGGGTATCGGCAATCTGGTTTTGCAACGCTTCCTGATTGGGGGGCTTGGGCAGGTTTTGCAACATTTGCAGGAAGCGCTCGCCAAAGGCGGAATTGGTCTTCACCCAGGCAATCTGCTCCTGGATGTTGGATATTTGCAGCGACTGTTCCTGATAGCGCTTCTCGGCGGCTTCCTGCTGATCCACCACGTTATCAATTTGCAGCGTGAGGGTTTGCAGCTTCTGCCCGAGCAATTCGTTGTTGGCCTTAAGGCGGCGGGTGAGGACGTCATCGGCGGACGTGGCGGGGGCAAGGCTGTCGGCAAGGGTGGCATCGGTTATCGCCTGGCGCTCGTTACTGATGGCACGGTTCAGCTTTTCGATAAACAGCTCTTGCTGCGCCAGTTGGGCACGCACCACTTTAAGACGCAGCTGTACCAACTCGATACGTTTTTGGCTGGAGGTTTGCTCGGCCTCCAGCGTGGCCAGATTTTGTTCGTAATACTGCCGCTGGGTTTGTTGCAGCAGCCCCATGGTGGTATCGGGTGCCGACAGAGGTGCCTTTTGATGTTGCATCAATGCCTGACGTGCGGATGAGACAGCACCTGGCAATTGATTATGTCGCTGCAGCAGGCTGCTTTGCTGCTGGCTTAACTGGCTTTCGGTTTCCTTAAGCTCGGAGAGGCGCAAATAGGCTGCCGATGCCTGTTGATTCAAATCCTGCCTGCGAGCCAATTGCAGCTCTTTCTGAGCGCTGGCGAGGGCTTTGTTGAGGGTGGCTTTCTCGGTATCGAAGCTCAGCAGCTGATCCTGATACTCCCCTGCCATTTGTGACAGGGTTTCGATGCTGCTCAGCAGATCCTGGGTTTGCTGCGCCGGGGTGGCTTGAGTCTGAGCTTCAGTTGGCGTAAACCCAAGGCGTTTATCCAACTGAAGGGGAGAGTTGGCTTGGCAAAGAAAAGAAGAAAAAACGAGCGCTATCAGCAGAATACGTAACATGGTACCGGGCTTGGGCAAATGGGAATACCTCGACCATGTTACCAAAGCCCACGGGAATTGGTATGTATGTCTCAGGCCTTTTTTTGCCGCTGTGATCTGTGGCTCTGGGTGGTTTCAAATACGGCGGTGGCCACTACCAGTAAGCCGCCAATCAGGGTACTGGAGCTTGGGGACTCCCCCAGCAACAACAGCGCCAATACCGTGCCGTAGAAGGGCTGAAGGCAGGACACCAGCCCAACGGTTTTAGCGCTGAGGTGTCTTAAGGCCGAGGTAAACAGCGCATGGGGCATGGCGGTGAACACCACTCCAAGCAGTAACAGCAGTTGCCAGACATTGGCGTCCAGCTCGGTGGGATTGGATTCAACAAAGCTGCCCAAAAACACCGCCGCTACCGCAGTTTGATAGAACATGGCCTGGGGGCCGCTGTACTGGGCAAAGTAGCGTTTATGCAGCAAATTACGCGCGGTAAACAGTGCCGCCGACAGTATGCCAATCAAAATGCCCAGGGTGACATCGTTGCCAAGACTGGCTTCTGGAATGAGCAGGGCCACCCCAGTCAACACGGCAATACCACAGATGATGTCCTGCAGTTGCAGCCGGGTGCCGTTGACCCAGGGCTCGACCAGTACCGTCATCACGGGGTAGGTGAAAAAGGCAATCATGCCGATGGCCACAGAGGACATTTGCATGGAGGCGAAGTAGGTCACCCAGTGCAGGCTGACGATAACGCCGAGCATCAGGGCGATGCCGTAGTCACGCAGCTGTCGAAGGCGAATGGGCTGGCGACTGAGCTTAACAATCAGCGCCAGCACCAGGGCGGCGATGGCGCAGCGAAAAACCGTGATATCGAGAGCGCCGAGCGGGATCAGCTTGGAAAACAGCGCGGTGCCGCCAAACAGCAGCACCGCCAAATGCAATTCCAACAGGCCCGAGGGCGCGCCTTTTGACATCAGTCTTCCAGTTTGGCGAAGGGCTGACCCATACGGGTAACGGCTTCCGGCTCAACGCCGTCAGCAAATTCATCGATGGCGTCTTTGGCAAACAGCATCACCACTGTGCTGCCCAGCTTGAAGCGGCCCATTTCGGCACCTTTCTCCAGCGTAAGGGCGTCGGGGCCTTCGGTGGGGTAGTCCCAGGTAAAGACTTTCTTGCCGGTAGGAGGCGTTACAGTACCAGCCCACACGGTTTCGATGCTGGCAACTATGGTCGCGCCAACCAATACCATGGCCAGTGGGCCTTTTTCGGTTTCGAAAATGGCGACTACACGTTCGTTGCGGGCAAACAGGCCGGGCACGTTGCGGGCAGTCAGTGGGTTCACTGAAAACAGCTCGCCGGGTACATAGGTCATCTTCGACAAGGTGCCCTTGATAGGCATGTGGATACGGTGATAATCCTTCGGCGCCAGGTAAATTGTGGCAAAGTCACCACCTTCAAAGCGGGCGGCATCATCCGCCTGGCCGCCAAGCAGTGCCAGCGCTGAGTAGTGGTGTCCCTTGGCCTGGAAGATTCGACCATCTTCAATGGGGCCAAGCTGGCTTACCGCGCCATCCACTGGGTGCACCATGATGTCCTTGTCGGCAGTCACAGGGCGAAGACCAGGCTTGAGTTCACGGGTAAAGAAGTCGTTGAAGGTCTTGTAGGCCTCGGGCTCTGAGTGCAGGGCTTCGTTCATATTGATGCCGTACTGCTTGATGAACCACTTGATAAAGGCGGTGGTGGCCGCGCCAGCTTCGGCGGCGGCAAATTTGCCCACGATACGGGAAACCAAATGCTTTGGCATTATGTATTGAAGGGCTATCTTCACTTTATCCACTTATGTATATCCTTGCGCTTTCAATGTGTTGCCGGATCATTCCTCGCTGTGCCTGAAGTGGCGCGCGTGGCGCTGTTCATCGAGGCTGGCGATGATCCTGTGATAGTTATTGAATCTGTCCTGATGGATTTTTCCGTCTTCCAGTGCTTCGCGGATGCTGCAGCCGGGGTCGTCCTGGTGTTTGCAATCGCGAAACTTACAGGTGCCCAGATAGTCGCGGAATTCGACAAAGCACCAGCTGACCCGGTCGGCCGGCAGATGCCAGAGGGCAAACTCTCGCACGCCGGGGGAATCTATCAGATCGCCGCCGCTTGGCAAGTGCAGTAAGCGGGCGGTGGTGGTGGTGTGCTGGCCAAGTCCTGAGTTTTCGGAGACATCGCCGGTCAGCAGTTCGGCATCCGGCAACAGGGCGTTGATCATTGATGATTTACCCACACCGGATTGGCCGACAAAGACGCTTATCTTGTCTTTCAAAAGGCCCTGCAGTGTTTCAATGCCTTCTTTTGACTTGCTGCTTACCTGGTACACGGGGTAACCCAGTGACTCGTAGCGCTTCAGGGCCTGTTCGATGTCGTTGCGGCTGTCTTCGTCCAGCAAATCCATCTTATTGAGGATGACCACCGGCTTTATGCCTGTGTCTTCCGAGGCCACCAGATAGCGGTCGATGATTTGCGTGGTGAAGGCGGGCATCACTGAGGTAACAATCAGAATTTGGTCGATATTGGCGGCAATGATTTTTACGCCATCGTAGAGGTCAGGGCGGGTCAAAGATGAGGTGCGCGGATGTACGGCTTCGACAACGCCACCGATGGCGCTGCCATCATCCTGTGCCTGACGCACTATCACTTTGTCGCCAGTGACCAGGCTCTGCACGGTACGGCGGATGTTGCAACGGATTATCTCGCCGGAGCCCACTTCCACATCGGCATGCTGCCCAAAACGGGATATCACAATAGCGGGCTCTTCTGCCCCAAGTGAACTATCCTGTAATTCAGGCAGTTGTTTTTCTGGCTTGCCGCGATTAAGCCTTTTTTCGTGATTGGCTCGCATGCGGCGCAGTTGGCCATGACTGAGTGGTTTCTTTTTACTCACAGGGCTATCTTCGTCAATAATCTGATGTGGTTAGGGATAAAAAGCAGTATGATACACGGTCTTTGACAAAAAAGCCTGAAAATACGGCATTGGAACCAAAAGGCAGGTATATGGCTGCAGATGCAAAAAATCTTATCTGGATTGATCTTGAAATGACCGGGCTTGAGCCTGAGGTCGACAGGATCCTGGAAATCGCGACACTGGTTACCGATCAGGAGCTGAATATCCTGGCGCAGGGCCCGGTACTCGCCATTCACCAGTCTGATGAGGTTTTGGCGGCTATGGATGACTGGAACCAGAAGCACCACGGTGAGTCGGGCCTGATCGATCGCGTCAGAGCCAGCACCCATACCGAGGCTGATGCCATTGCCCAAACCATCGAATTCCTCTCCCTATATGTGCCCAAAGGCGCTTCACCCATGTGTGGCAACAGCGTTGGCCAGGATCGCCGATTCCTGAACAAATACATGCGTGAACTTGAGGACTTTTTCCACTACCGCAACATTGATGTCAGCACTATCAAAGAGTTGGTAAAGCGTTGGGATCCGGAAGTGATGAAAGGTTTCAAGAAGCAAGGCACCCATCAGGCGTTGCTCGATATTCAGGAATCCATCGCTGAGCTGCAGTTCTATCGCGAAAAAGTATTTAAAATTTGAGCAAACGATAGATAAATCTATTGCGGGGGCTTGCAGAGGTTGGAAATTTTCATATAATGCGGCCTCACCTTCGCAGTGGCGTGCTGCTGTGATGGTAAATTCGAGATGCGACATTAGCTCAGTTGCCGGTAAAAAGGGACGATACCTTAAAATTGGTAAACGGGTGATATAGCACGAGACGCGACATTAGCTCAGTTGGTAGAGCGATACCTTGCCAAGGTATAGGTCATCGGTTCGAACC
>NZ_JAKUDL010000005.1:0-343416 GCF_022484835.1 Shewanella zhuhaiensis | reverse complement strand
GAGCGGTAGTTCAGTTGGTTAGAATACCGGCCTGTCACGCCGGGGGTCGCGGGTTCGAGTCCCGTCCGCTCCGCCAACTTACATGAAGCCTCGTCAGAAATGACGGGGCTTTTTTGTATTTCTAGCTCCCGAAAGTACTGCGTACTTTGGGTCGCTTCGAATGGCTACCCTGTATGGCAGGGCGTCTTGTACTGCCGCATTCTTCCTTAACAGCCCAGTTCGGCATCAGATAAGCGGTTGTCTGAGCGCCTTGGATACATTGAAGGACTGGAACTCTGGCAACGACCAACCCTTTTGTTCACATATTCTTTAAACCATGGACTGAGTATCGTCTCATTTTATGGCCTTGAAACCTCGAGAGCGCCGGTCAGAGTGACCGTTTCAACGGATATTGGGTGAAGAAGATACTGGAAGGTGTGGTATCTAAACTGAACATGCAGTTTGTCCCTTTGCTCGTTTAACTAAGCAAATATTATTGCGATGTTCTAACTGATTGCTGGGTGTTAAACCGAGCGGCGCACTACTAAACCAAGACTACCTACACCAGGATAAGCATTAGGCATCTTCAGCGCTGTCCCAGGCGGTTGTATGTCAGTTACGTGCGGCGTTGGTGCTTGATAGACTAATCGGCCATTAAACAGCTTTTGGGGCCGCTCTGCTCGGGGCTAGTCAGCAGCTGTGAGAGACAACTTATGCCGTCAATTGGGCACCCGCTGGGCGCAGTAAGCTGCATGTAATGATAAACAGACCTTTGTGGCTGAAAAAGCCGCAAACAAGCGGTTTTCATTAAAAAAGTGCTTTACCTTTAGGGGGGCTTTTTGCATAATGCCCTCCGTCAACAGGGGTGTAGTTCCAATTGGTAGAACAGCGGTCTCCAAAACCGATGGTTGCGGGTTCGAGTCCTGCCACCCCTGCCACATACCAGAAAGGCCGTTCAGAAATGAACGGCCTTTCGTCTTTTCAGCGTTTGCTAACTCTTTGCTTGCCGTGCTCAACTGCACTTTGTTAGTGCGTTATTCCTCCAGCAGGCTTCTTAGCATCCAGGCATTTTTTTCATGGATACTGACTCTTTGGGTGAGCAAATCCACTGAAGCTTCATCGCCACTTTCTGCTGCCAGTGGAATGAGGGTTCTGGCGCTGCGGATAAGGATCTCCTGGCCTTCTATCAGGCTGGCAATCATCTCTCTGGCATTCAGGCCGCCAGTGTCTTCCTGGATGTCGGTTACTGCGGCAAAGGCGCTGTACGAACCAATGGCTTTTACCCCCAAGGCCCGAACCCGTTCGGCAATACTGTCCACAGCAAGGGCAAGTTCGGTATACTGCTGCTCGAATAACAGATGCAGGCTGGTGAACATAGGGCCGGTCACATTCCAGTGAAAGCTGTGGGTCTTGAGATACAGGCCATAGCTGTCCGCCAGTAGTTTATACAGACCTTTGGCGATGGCGAGGCGATTTTGTTGGTCGATACCGTTGTTGATCATAATAGTCTCCTCCTGTTTTTGATTTAATCAGAATAATGAATCAATCTTGCTGTTTGAAATTGAAATAATAGATTGGAATGTTCGATTCGATAAATAGGAAGGGCAATGGAAAAAGCGGCATATCTGGATGCTATGGGCATAGTCCGTTGGCGTGAGGCTGGCAAGTCTGCGCCATTGTCGCCTGAGTTGGTGCAGGCTCTGAAAAAGATGCTCGAGCATCCCTTATTTGCTGAACTTACGTTTACCGACCTTAACTGCCAGGGAGCGGAAGCATCCATTCTACTTACGCCAGCAACAGGTGATGCTGTTTCATTGCCGATTGAGGCGCTCGACACTGCACAAGGCAAGCGTGCGCTCTGGCGTGCGCTGGGCCGCTGTGGAGTTCTGTGATGAAGATTGAGACATTGCAACAGCAAGACGCGCCCAAAATGGCGCTCATTGAGTCTGAGGCACATTCCCATCCGATGTCTGAAGGCTCGCTGGCCGATTGCTTTGGTCCGCTATACCGCTGCAACGGACTCTTTCACGATGACACGCTGCAGGGATTTACCATAGTGCAGCAGATTGTGGATGAAGCAACTCTGTTTGATATCTGTGTATTGCCCTCGGCACAGGGCAAGGGCCTGGGCAAGTTGCTGCTGCAGCAGGTGATAGCCGATGCGAAATGCCATGGCGCACAGGTACTGATGCTTGAGGTTCGGGCCTCCAACATGGCAGCGATTGGCCTGTATCAGCGGTTGGGATTTATCGAGATTGGTCGGCGTAAGGGCTATTACCCCACGGCTGACGGCCGCGAAGATGCGGTACTGATGGATTTAAGGCTTGAGCAAGGCTAAGCCTGTTCTGCACGGATAACCCAATAAAAAACGGCGCTAATGCGCCGTTTTTCAGTTTTAAAGCAGGCTTAATGGCAAACCTGCTTATTTGACTTCCTTGCCCTGGGCCTGCAGATCGGCATGGTAGCTAGAGCGTACCAGCGGACCACAGGCGGCGTGGCTGAAGCCCAAATCTTCGGCAATGGCTTTCAGCTCATCGAATTCCTGTGGGCTTACGTACCGCTCTACCGGCAGGTGGAACTTGGAAGGCTGCAGGTACTGGCCCAGTGTCAGCATGTTCACGTCGTGGGCACGCAGATCTTTAAGTACCTGAATGATTTCTTCGTTGGTTTCACCCAGACCCATCATCAAACCTGATTTGGTTGGAATATTGGGGTGACGCTCTTTAAAGCGCTTGAGCAAATCCAGCGACCATTGGTAGTTGGCGCCCGGGCGAGCCTTGCGGTAGTGCGCCGGCGCGGTTTCCAGATTATGGTTGAACACATCCGGTGGATTGGTGCTCAGGATATCCAGCGCGACATCGATGCGGCCACGGAAATCGGGCACCAGGGTTTCAATCTGAATGTGCGGATTCAGAGCTCGGATTTCGCGGATACAGTCGGCAAAGTGCTGGGCGCCACCGTCACGCAGGTCATCGCGGTCAACCGAGGTGATCACCACGTATTTGAGCTTCATATCGCGGATGGTTTTGGCCAGTTTGACCGGCTCATCGGCGTCAGGTTTGAGTGGGCGGCCATGGGCTACGTCGCAGAATGGACAGCGGCGGGTACAAATTGCACCCAATATCATAAAGGTCGCGGTACCGTGATTGAAGCATTCTGCCAGGTTGGGGCAGGAGGCTTCTTCACACACAGAGTGCAGGCCGTTGCTGCGCAGAGCCTGTTTGATTTCGGTGATGCGCTGATTGGAGGCTGGCAGTTTAACTCGCAGCCAATCTGGCTTTCTGAGCATGGTTTCACGCTCGGAAGGCATGATTTTTACCGGAATTCGGGCGACTTTGTCTGCGTCACGCAGTTTGACGCCCGGCTGCAATCTTTCGGGTCTGTTCATTTTATTCTGCTAATCCTTGGTGATGTACCAGGTGCTCGTAGCCAAGAAGCTGACTGAAGCTTGTCGTCAGTTTTTCTCCGGCTTCGGTTACCGTCTGTGGACCGCCCAGCGACTTGCACTGAACCATTTCCAGTCCGGCATAACCGCAGGGGTTAATGCGTTGAAAGGGGGTGATGTCCATATCGACGTTGAGTGCAAGACCGTGGAAGGAACAGCCACGGCGGATCCTAAGGCCCAGTGAGGCCACTTTGCGCTCGTCAACATACACGCCGGGGGCATCGGCCTTGGCATAGGCATCCACGTTATAGCCTTTTAGCATCTCAACAATGCTCTGCTCTATGGTGGTGACCAGATCGCGCACACCGATTTTCAGGCGTTTGATGTCCAGCAGGGGATAAGCAACCAGTTGGCCCGGACCGTGGTATGTCACCTGGCCGCCGCGGTCTACCTGAATAACGGGAATATCGCCCGGATTCAGGATATGTTCGGCCTTGCCAGCCTGACCCTGGGTAAATACAGGCGGATGCTCGACCAGCCAGAGTTCGTCGTGGCTGTTCTGATCCCGGTTGTCGGTATAGTGCTGCATGGCGTGCCAGACAGTTTCATAGTCCTGATTTCCCAGGTGTCTGATATGCAGAGTCTTGGCTTGCAAGGGCAACCTCTCCCCCTCAGATTCGGCTTGGCGGCATTATACGCCGCGACAGTCGAAATGTAACACAGATCACGCTTTGCCTATGCGTGAGAAACGTTAAAGTACCCGCTTTACGCCGTCGATGGCGGCAAGCGCGGTGTACAGGGTCTCGATGTGCTCTTTGCTGGTCACAGTCACGCGAATGGTGACAGACACATAGGTGCCCTTGCTGGAGGCTTTGGAAGTGGGGCTGTAGTCGCCGGGGGCATGTTGCTGCACCACGGCTACCACGCGATCGGCCAAAGTATCGCTGGCGTCGCCTACCACCTTAAAGGGGAAGGAACAGGGAAACTCCAGGTACTGGTCAAAAGTGGTATTCAACATCGTCATCTATCTCAATCATGGGCTCGAGGCTCAAATATGGCGGCGATTATAGCCCAATCAAGGCCTGGGGGCGAAAAAAATGCCACCCGAAGGTGGCATCTTTTCAATCCTTAGCTGAACCAGCTGGCGAAGAGTTGCTTGAAGTAGTCCATCAGTTTGGAGAACCAGCTGCCTTCGTTCACTTCCTGGAGGGTGACCAGTGGGAACTGGGCAATGTCTTTACCATCCAGCTGGAAGTAGACACGGCCAACTACTTCACCCTTGGCGATAGGGGCTTCCAGTGGTTTGGTCAGCTCAAAGTTGGCTTGCAAATCTTTGCCTTTGCCGCGGCGGATGGTCAGTGGCGTATCGGTGGCCACACCCAAATCAACGCTTTCACGATCGCCGTACCAGATTTTCTGGTTAACGAAGCTGTCGCCGGCTTTGTATGGGGTTACGGTTTCGAAAAAGCGGAAACCGTAAGACAGCAGCTTTTTGCTTTCGGCCTTACGGGCGGCTTCGCTCTTGGCGCCCATTACCACAGAGATCAGGCGCATATTGTCCTGGGTCGCGGAGGCCACCAGATTATAACCAGCGCCTGAGGTGTGACCGGTCTTGATGCCGTCCACGTTCATGCTCTTGTCCCACAACAGGCCGTTGCGGTTGTATTGCTTGATACCGTTGAAGGTAAATTCCTTCTCGGCGTAGATCCGGTACTCGTCTGGAACATCGCGGATCAGCGCCGCGCCAAGAATCGCCATATCGTAAGCGGTGGTCTTGTGATTGTCTGAGTCCAGACCATGGCTGTTTTCAAAATAGCTGTCTGTCATGCCCAGTTGCTTGGCCCAGGAGTTCATCATATCGACGAAGGCATCCTCGGTGCCGGCAATGTGCTCGGCCATGGCCACACAGGCATCGTTACCCGACTGAATGATGATGCCGCGGTTGAGATCTTCGGCTTTGACCGTTTTACCCACCTCGATAAACATCTTGGAAGAGTCTGGGAAGTTCTTCGACCAGGCATTCTTGCTGATCTGCACATCGTCCTCGGGGGAGATATTGCCCACTTTCATTTCATGACCAATTACATAACTGGTCATCATCTTGGTCAGACTGGCAGGGTTAAGCTGCTCGTAGGCATGCTCTTCTGCAATGATCTGCCCGGTGTGATAGTCCATCAGCACATAGGCCTTGGCGGCCACCGAAGGCGCCTCAGGTACAACGGTCGGTGGTGCTGCAAAGGCGCTGGCGGAGACGATTGCCAGGAGCAACATCGATTTTGGCGTGGTACGTTTGAATGCTTTCATCATTAACTACACGTTTTCTCTGAAGGTTTTTGAAGCGGTCGGAAACTTGCCGAGTGTAACATTAATAGACACAGGTTTGCAGTGAAGGTTCCTTCATGTTCAGGATTTGGGTTCACTGACCAGATACCCCGTGGGGTAGCCCTGCTGGCGAATTTGCTGCAGCAGCTTGCTGGCAATGCCTTCGTGGCCCAGCGGCCCAAGCTGCAACCGGTACAAATCGCCGCTTTGCTGCAAGCGGTAGCCCAGCTGGTAGCGGCTTGAGAGTTCTTTACCCAGGTTGTTGAGCTTGTTTTTATCGCCGGAGGCCACCAACTGGATGAAGTAGTTGTTGGGGTCCGTCGCCGATGCCTGAATTTCAGACGCGGGTGAGGGGAAGTAAATAGTTTCAATCACCACCCGCGCAGTGCCGGTTTTAAGCATATCCAGCTTGTGGGCCGCGGCGTAAGACAGGTCGATAACCCGTCCTTCGTGGAAGGGACCGCGATCGTTCACCCGCACTATCACTTCTTTGTTGTTATCTATGTTTCGCACTTTCACAAAGCTTGGCAGCGGCAGTGTCTTGTGGGCTGCGGTCATGGCATACATGTCGTACACCTCGCCATTGGAGGTGTGATAGCCATGAAATTTGGTGCCGTACCAGGAGGCGATACCCGATTCACGAAAGTTGGCCGCGCTGGCGAGCACCTGGTAGGACTTGCCCCTGACGGTGTACGCCTTATTGCCTTTGCGGCTGTATGGCTCGTAGCGGGGCACGGCATCCGCCACCTGGCTGACGTCCGGCGCCGAATCGGGGTAGGCATCGTCTTTTAAGTGATAACGATCGCCGTTGGATTTTTTGCCACTGGGCGCTGCTTTTTCATCGGGGGCCGACGAACAGCCACCCAGCAGTGCCAGTGCTATCCCACCGGCCAGCCACAGGGAGGTTTTACGGTTTTGCATGGGCATGTTTGAGCTGCTCACTGAATTCATAGGCCGCCATGGCATAAAGAGGGCTTCGATTATAACGTGTTATCACGTAAAAATTCTTAAGACCAAGCCAATATTCGTTGCTGTTTTCCTGCTCGAGCTTCACCAGCATGGCAGGTTGCGCCGCATTCAGATCGCGGCTGTCGGACAGCCCCAGGTCTTTTCCGAGCACCTCTGCCACCGACATCGACAGTGGCTTACCATCCCACACTCTGGCATCGGGGCTTGTGTCTGTGCGTGGCACCACCCGGATGGCTACCGGGGCACCTGGCTGCCAGCCATGTTGGTGGAAGTAATTGGCTACGCTGCCAATGGCATCATCGACACTGCCGAGCAAGTCCCGCCTGCCATCACCATCAAAATCCACAGCGTAGTAACGGTAGCTCGATGGCATAAACTGGCCAAGGCCCATGGCGCCTGCGTAGGAGCCCTTGAGTGTTGCTAAATCCAGTTGTTCGTCTTTTTCGAGCTGCTGCAATTCCGCCAGCTCTTTCAAAAAGAAGCTTGCCCGCGGTGGGTAGTAAAAACCAAGGGTGTAGAGTGCGTCACGCACCGGGAAGTTGCCCATGGTTTTACCGTAATGGGTTTCGATACCTATGATGGCCACTATCATTTGCGGCTCAACGCCAAAGGTTTCAGCGGCGCGGCTAAGGCTTGCTTCGTTGGCTTGCCAGAATGCCAACCCGGCCTTGAGGCGGGCCTCAGTTAAAAAGCGCGGCCGATATTGATGCCATGGCTTGGCCTCCCAGGGGCGGCTGATGGCATCTATCACTTTCTGGTTGTATTGCACCTTGACCAGAAAATCGTTGATTTGTGTTTCGCTGAAGCCGAGCGCAGTCTGGCGGGCGACAAAACTCGCCTTGGCGCTGTCGATGGCGGCCGGTTGTCCGGCCAGGGCGGGAAATATACAAGCGAGCAGGCCGGGCAGCGCAACCCGGCGCAAAAAGCGTTGCATCGGCAGTCCTTATCGGTCGATGAAGCGTCTGTGAGTCTGAATGCTCATTAGGATGCCAAAACCTGTCATCAATGTCAGCATGGAGGTGCCGCCGTAGCTGACCAGTGGCAGAGGCACGCCCACCACAGGCAAAATGCCGCTGACCATGCCGATGTTCACGAAGATGTAAACGAAGAAGGTCAGGGTGATGGAGCCGGCCAGCAGGCGGGCAAAGTTGGTTTGCGCGCGGGATGCAATCACCAGACCGCGGCCAATAATGTAGACATACATGGCAAGCAGGATGATGGCGCCAATCAGGCCAAACTCTTCACCAATCACGGCGAAGATGAAGTCGGTATGGCGCTCTGGCAGGAATTCCAGCTGCGACTGAGTGCCCTGCAGCCAGCCTTTGCCATCGAGACCGCCGGAGCCGATGGCAATTTTTGATTGGATAATGTGGTAGCCCTTACCGAGGGGATCCGATTCGGGATCCAGCAGCATCATCACCCGCGAGCGCTGGTAATCGTGCATCAGGAAGTACCACAGGATTGGCAAAAACATCAGCACGGCGGCCACAAATCCCAGCACTATGTACCAGCTCATGCCGGAGAGAAACAGTACGAAAATGCCTGAGGCAGCCACCAGAATTGAGGTGCCGAGGTCAGGCTGCTTGGCAATCAGCAGCGTGGGGATCAGCATGATAACCGCCGCTGCAGCCAAATAACGCTTCTTCGGCGGCAAGGTATATTTGCTGATAAACCAGGCCATGGTGATGGGGAAGGCAAGCTTAATCAGCTCCGATGGCTGGAACTCCATAAAGCCCAGGTTGAGCCAGCGCTGCGCCCCTTTATTGATTTCGCCAAAGAAGTGCACCCCGAGCAGCAAAATGATCCCGGTGACATAAATCGGCAGTGCCCAGCGGCGCAGGATCTCCGGGTTAATCTGAGCCATAAACAGCATGATGCCCAGGGACAGACTCATACGCACCAGTTGGCGCTCCATCATGCCAGGGTCTTCACCCGAGGCCGACCAAATCACGAACAGGCCAAAGCCCATCACCGCCAGGATCCCCAGCAGCAACGGCAGGTCGATATGCATCCGTTGCCAGATGTTTTTGCGGGCGTGATCTGTGCTCATGGCCGTACTCATGGCTGTACCTTCCACTGCTCGTGCAGCATAAATTCATCCAACATGGCGCGGGCCACCGGGCCTGCATTGGCGCCGCCCCAACCAGCGTTTTCCAGCACCACCGACAGTACAATTTTCGGATTTTCAAACGGCGCATAGGCCACAATCAGGGCGTTATCGCGCAGGTGCTCGGCCACCGAATCATGGTCGTACTTGGCGTCCTGTGCCACCGAGAACACCTGAGCCGTACCTGTTTTCATGGCGGCGGTGTAGCTGGCATCGGTAAAGCGCGACTTATGGGCGGTTTGACGCATGGCTTCGTTGATGATTTCCCAGTTGCGCGGGTTTTTCAGGCTTACCGGCGGCATTTCTTCCGGTGGTCGCTCGATTTTAGCGCTTTGGTCTTTCATCGCTTTAAGCAAATGCGGTACATAGCGTTTGCCGCGGTTGGCCAGAATGGCGGTGGCATTGGCAAGCTGGATTGGCGTTGCGGTCCAGTAGCCCTGACCGATACCCACAGAGATGGTATCGCCGGGATACCAGGGCTGATTGTGGCGAATACGCTTCCAATCTGAGGACGGCATGATGCCGGCGGATTCTTCAAAAATATCCACGCCGGTACTTTCACCAAAACCAAACTGATTCATAAAGTTGGCTATCTTATCGATACCCATTTTATGCACCATGTCGTAGAAGAAGATATCGCAGGAATCGACGATGGCATGGTAAACGTCCACATAGCCGTGGCCCCATTTTTTCCAGTCACGCCATTTGCGCTCAACGCCAGGCATTTGCCAGTAACCCGGATCCCAAATGCGGGTGCGTTCGGTAATCACCTGCTCTTCCAGCCCCAATAGCGCCATGTGCGGCTTGATGGTGGATGCGGGGGCGTACAGGCCTTGTGTGGCACGATTAATCAGCGGCCGAGACTTGTCGTTCAGCAGTGCACTGTAGTTTTTCGAGCTGATCCCCTGCACAAACAGGTTGGGGTCGTAGGACGGGCTCGACACCAGCGCCAGGATGCCTCCGTCCTGGGGATCTATGGCCACTATGGTGCCGCGCCGACCGGACAGCAGTTCCATCGCCTTTTTCTGCAGATTGATATCCAGGGTCAGATACAGATCCTGGCCAGGCTCCGGCGGCTCGGTTTTCAGGGTGCGTATGGTGCGGCCACGGTTGTTCACCTCTTCTTCGAGATGCCCTGGCTTGCCGTGAAGCAGGTTTTCGTAATACTTTTCAACGCCTTGCTTACCGATGTCTTTGCTGGCGGTGTAGTCGCCCCAGCGGTCGGCCCGCTCAAGCGCGGCTCTGTCCTTGGCGTTGATTTTGCCTACAAAGCCCAGCACGTGGGTTAAGAGTTCACCATGGGGGTAAAAGCGCTTCAGACCGGCTTCCACTCTGACACCGGGGAAGTGGTGTTGATTTACACTGAAAGCGGCCACTTCGGCCTCAGTGAGGTTGTTTTTCAGTGTCAGGGGCTTAAAGCGACGGTGGTATTTGAGCGCCTCGAGAAAGTCCTGCTGCTCTTCATCGCTTAAAGGGATAACCTGCGACAGGCGTTCCAGCACCTCTGGGACATTTTTTACTTTCTCGGGCACCAACTCGAGGGAATACACCGGCTGGTTTTCTGCCAGCAGCACGCCGTTACGGTCGTAAATCAGGCCGCGGCTTGGCGCGACCGGCGTGATCCGGATGCGGTTATCGTTGGAGCGGGTGGTGTAGTCGGCGTAAGAGGTCACCTGCAGGTGATACAGATTGGTCAGCAATAGCCCAAACAGTGCCAGCACACACAGAAAGGTAAAGATGGCCCGTCGCCGAAACAGAGCTGCCTCGGCGGCGTGATCGTGCATGGCTACCCGTTTTCTTGGCGTCACTCAGCGTCTCCGGTGCAAATGCGGCCCCACAGGTTGGTTATTCCCTGTGGTACGGATGATTGTTGTTGATGCTCCAGGCCCGGTAGAGGCTCTCGGCCACCACCACCCGCACCAGCGGATGGGGCAGGGTCAGGGCTGACAGGCACCAGCTTTGGGCTGCGGCTTGTTTGCAAGCCGGGGCCAGGCCTTCTGGGCCGCCAATCAGCAGGCTGACATCGCGGCCATCAAGTTGCCATTTTGACAGGGCCGATGCAAGCTCGGGCGTGGTCCAGTTTTTGCCGGGAAGATCCAGGGTAACAATATGATTACCTTTGGGAATGGCTGCCAGCATCTGCTCGCCTTCCTTTTGCAGGATACGGGCGATATCGGCATTTTTACCGCGCTTGCCGGCGGGGATCTCCACCAGTTCCAGCGCCATATCCCGCGGGAAGCGGCGCTGATATTCTTCAAATCCCCGGGTGACCCAGTCGGGCATCTTGGTGCCCACGGCAACGAGTTGTAATTTCATCAGGCGTGTTCTTGCCAGAGTTTTTCAAGCTGATAGAAGTCGCGGGTCTGATCCTGCATCACATGCACTATCACATCGCCCAAATCCACCAGTACCCATTCGCTGGCGTCTTTACCTTCACTGCCGAGGATTTCGATACCGGCTTCACGGGCCTTGGACATCAGGTTTTCGGCAATCGCGCGTACGTGGGTCTTACTGGTGCCTGAGCAGATCACCATGTAATCGGTGATATCGGATTGCTTGCTGACATCCAGAACCACCAGATCCCGGGCTTTGAGATCGTCAACTTTATCTACCACAAATTGCTTGAGCTGCTCGCTTTGCACGCCAGATTACCTCATGTGTTCCACAAAAAAGAGCGGGGCAGTATAGCAGCCCGCAACCGAGGAATACACCGCCTAGCGGTAAAGTCCCCGGGTGTTGATGATATCCATCACCCCCTCGGGCAGCCATTGGCTCACATCTTCGCCGCTTGCGATGGCTCGGCGGATTTGGGTGGAGGAAATATCCCGCTCCAACACCTCGGTGAGTAAAATGCGGCCGCAGGGCTCGGATGGTAACTCGCTGCTCTCATAGTGCTTTTGCGCCAGACAGCTGGCCATGGGATGGGCGCTATCCAGCCGATAGCCCGGCCGTTTGCATACCAGTAAATGACACAGTGAAAACAGCTCCTGCCAGCGGTGCCAGCTGGGCAGGTTCAAAAACGAATCCATGCCCATCACAAAGTAGAACCTGCGGCTGGGATAAAGTTCCTTGAGCCGTTTCAGGGTTTCGACCGTGTAGCTTGGGGTGTCGCGCTTAAGCTCGATATCACACAGGGCAAACATCGGCTGCGCGGCAATAACGGCATCCAACATAGCAAGGCGAGCGTCAACGTCAGCATGGGTGCCTTGTTTGTGGGGCGGAATGTGATTGGGCAGCAGCCAGCAGTCATCAAACTGCCACAGGTTACAGGCGGCAAGCAGAGGCTCTATATGGCCAAGGTGTGGCGGGTCAAAGGTGCCGCCAAGGATAGCCGTATGGCGAATGGCGTCAGTCATGGACGGCAATCAGGCGTTGATGGGCGTTGGGGTCAAACAGCAGACACAGGTGCATCAGCAGAGTCCAGTCTTCTTCGCCCGCTTGCTTGAGCTTAAGTTCAAGCTGAGACGAGAGCGCCAGCATTGCCTCGATTTGCTTGAGGCTCAGGCGTCTGAGAGCCCCTTCATACATGGGTTTGCGTTTGTCCCAAATCCGCAGTTTAGACCACAGCGGCGCCAGCGACTCGCGCTCGTCCATGGCCGATTTCAGCGTCAGCAGGGTGGTCAGCTCCCTGAATACCGCCCACAGCACTATTGGCATGGCAGTGCCTTCAGCGCGCAGCTGAGCAAGCATATGGGCGGCTCTGTCCTGCTGGTTGGCGAGTAGGGCATCGGCAAGTTGAAACACGTTGAAGCGAGACTGATCTTCAAAATATTGCCCAAGTTCTGCGGCGCCCACCATACGGCCCTGGGTGAGCAGTGCCAGCAGTTGCAGCGCCTGCTCGGCCGCCAGCAGGTTGCCTTCGTACAGGCTTGCGAGCAGCGCTTTGGCGTCGGGCTGCAATTGCAGCCTATGAGCCTGGATGCGGCCATCGAGCCAGCGGCTGAACTGTGGCCCTTCGGGAGTATTGCAGGGTAGGTAGACACCTGCTTTATCGAGCGCTTTGAACCACTTGCTGTTGGTTTGTTCGCTGGCAAGTTTGGGGCCGCGGACTATCAGCAGCAGATCGGGGTTGGGCTGGGCCATCAGGCTTGCCAGCATGGCGCTGCCGTCAGTGCCAGGCTTGGCCTGGGGCAGGGTGAGTTCGATAATGCGGCGGCTGGCAAACAGGCTCATGGCAAGCCACTCATTCTCGAGTTCCTGCCAGTTAAAGCTGTTTTCCTGCTCCAGGCTTATCCGTTCTTCAAATCCCTGTGCCCGTGCTGCGTCCAGCAACTGGCTGCGGGCGCTTTCTATCAACCAGGCTTCATCTCCAAACAGGCAATAGCACTGGGCCAGTGGCGACAGGTGGCGGCCAAGCTGCTCAGGATACACCCGCATCAGTTTTCTCCGATGGCGGCCAGGGTTTGGATCAGGTTATCGGCGGCCTGCTGGCGCATTTCTTTGACCAGCAATTCCATCTCGCGGCTTTTGGCGAGTGCGGTGCGGGGGTCGTCCAGATAGTCGCGGCGAATTTCCACGTTGAAGGGCTTGGCTTCTTCGCCGGGAATGGCCACGGCAAATTGCACGTGATAAATAAGCTCGTATTCGGCCACGTTACCCGTGGGGTAGAGCGATAGCGTAGTGCGCTCCAGGGTGTCTTTTATCAGCCGCACCGAAGGGATTGTGGCGTCAGATGCCACTACCTGCACGCCGGACAGACGCAGGCGGTCTTTTACCAGCCGGGTCAGTTCACTGTATTCATCGGCGCTGTCGACGCTCAGGGTCTTGAGACTGGTTGGGATCTTATAGCTGCCCTGTAAGCGAAATCCGCAGCCGGTGACTACTGTGAGCAGCGCCAGACTCAAGATGGCGGTGAGCAATATTCTAACCATGGCGTAATGCTTATTCCTTGTATGTTAAGCGGAAAAACCCGCCGAGGCGGGTTTTCCTGGTGCCTTACAGTGTCGCAGGCGTGCCCTTAGTTGGCAACGATGCTGAGCAGTTTACCGGGCACGTAGATGACCTTACGAATAGTCAGGCCATCGGTGTGCTTGGTGACTGCTTCCTCAGCCAGACCCAGAGCTTCAACCTGCTCCTTGGTGGCATCGGCGGCGACGGTGAGCTTGGCGCGCACCTTACCGTTAACCTGCACCACAATAAGCTTGCTGTCTTCAACCAGTGCAGACTCGTCGGTGGCTGGCCAACCGGCATCTTCAATGGCACTGCTGTTACCCAGCTCGCGCCACAGGTTGAAACACACGTGCGGTGCGATGGGGTAGAGCAGACGTACCACGGCAGACAGGGCTTCGTTCATCAGCGCCTTGTCCTGGGCAGACGCCAGCGACGCCTTTTGCAGGTGGTTCATCAGCTCCATCACGGCGGCAACGGCGGTGTTGAACATCTGACGGCGACCCAGATCGTCGGTCACCTTGGCGATGGTCTTGTGCAGCTCGCGGCGCAAGGCTTTTTGATCGGCATTGAGTGCAGCGACATCCAGCGCTTCGGTGGCAGGTGCCGCACTGTACTCGGAGGCCAGCTTCCACAGACGCTTAATAAAGCGGTGCGCACCTTCCACGCCGGATTCCTGCCATTCCAGGGTCAGCTCCGGTGGTGAGGCGAACATCATAAACAGACGCACAGTGTCGGCGCCGTATTTTTCCACCATCACCTGAGGGTCGATACCGTTGTTCTTGGACTTGGACATCTTGCTCATGCCGGTATACACCAGCTCATGGCCTTCGTTGTCCACGGCCTTGATGATGCGGCCCTTGTCGTCTTTCTCAACCACAGTGACATCGAGGGGCGATACCCATACGCGGGCGCCTTTCTCGTTGTTGTAGTAGAAGGCATCGGCCAGCACCATGCCTTGGGTCAGCAGACGCTTGGCAGGCTCGCTTGAGTTCACCAGGCCAGCATCACGCAGCAGCTTGTGGAAGAAGCGGAAATAGAGCAGGTGCATACAGGCGTGTTCGATACCACCTATGTACTGATCCACTGGCAGCCAGTAGTTGGCCTTGGCCGGGTCGAGCATGGCATCGGCTTTGGGCGAGCAGTAGCGGGCGTAGTACCAGGATGACTCCATAAAGGTGTCGAAGGTATCGGTTTCACGCAGAGCGTTCTGACCGTTCACCTGGGTCTTGGCCCACTCTTTGTCGGCCTTGATGGGGCTTTGTACGCCATCCATCACTACGTCTTCCGGCAGAATAACCGGCAGCTGGTCTTCAGGAGTTGGCATTACGGTGCCATCTTCCAGAGTCACCATAGGGATAGGAGCGCCCCAGTAACGCTGACGGCTCACACCCCAGTCACGCAGACGGAAGTTCACCTGACGCTTGCCTTTGCCTTCGGCGGCCAGCTTGTCGGCAATCGCCTTGAAGGCACCGTCGAAGTCCAGATTGTCGAACTCACCTGAGTTAAACAGCACGCCTTTTTCGGTGTAGGCGGCTTCAGAGATATCCACCTCGCCATCGGCAGGCTTAATAACTGCCTTGAGGGCCAGACCGTATTTCTTGGCAAACTCGTAGTCACGCTGGTCGTGGGCCGGAACCGACATCACAGCGCCGGTGCCATAGTTCATCAGCACGAAGTTGGCAGCCCATACAGGCACTTCTTCACCGGTCAGCGGGTGAATGGCGTACAGGCCAGTGGCCACGCCTTTTTTCTCCATGGTGGCAAGCTCGGCCTCAGAAGTGCCGCTTTGCTTGCACTCTTCCACGAAGGCCGCCAGCTCTGGATTGTTCAGCGCGGCTTTCTCGGCCAATGGGTGACCGGCAGCAATCGCCACGTAGGTCACGCCCATCACGGTATCGGGGCGGGTGGTGTAGATGTCGAAGCTGTCGTCAGAATCTTTGACCTTGAAGGTCATTTCCACGCCTTCGGAGCGACCAATCCAGTTGCGCTGCATGGTCTTCACCTGCTCAGGCCAACCTTCGAGGGTGTCTATGTCGTTCAGAAGCTCTTCGGCATAGGCAGTGATTTTGATAAACCACTGTGGAATTTCTTTTTGCTCAACCGGAGTGTCACAGCGCCAGCAGCAACCGTCCTGCACCTGCTCGTTGGCCAGTACAGTCTGGTCGTTCGGACACCAGTTCACCGCTGAGGTCTTTTTGTAAACCAGACCTTTTTCATACAGCTTGGTGAAGAACCACTGTTCCCAACGGTAGTATTCCGGGGTACAAGTGGCTATTTCACGGCTCCAGTCGTAGCCAAAACCCAGCATTTTCAGCTGGTTTTTCATGTAATCGATGTTTTCGTAGGTCCAGGGGGCCGGCGCGGTGGCATTTTTGATGGCCGCGTTTTCGGCAGGCAGGCCGAAGGCATCCCAACCAATGGGCTGAAGTACGTTCTTGCCCTGCAGACGCTGGAAACGGGCAACTACATCACCTATGGTGTAATTACGCACGTGACCCATGTGCAGCCTGCCGGAAGGATAGGGGAACATGGAGAGACAGTAGAACTTCTCTTTGGCAGGATCTTCAGTAACTTCAAAGGTTTTGTTTTCGGCCCAGTATTTCTGTACCTCGGCCTCGATTTCCGAATGGATGTATTGCTCTTGCATCAATTTTTCCGGCATTGCCGCCTGTTTGTTTGATCACGCGCTTGGTCTGCGCTGCGGGATCTGCATAGAATAAACCAGAAGCGGTTCATTAAAAAGGTTCCCTTGAAGGAGTATTGACGATGACGAGCAGAAGCACGGTTCTATTGGCCCTGTATCAGGATCTTACAAAGGATTTGGCCACTCACTTTGAGGCAAACCCCGACCTTAATGCCAAATACCTCTATCGGTTGATGACCACGGGGGAAGCCTTTGGCAGGCTCAAGGCTCAGGCCGATGAGGAAGAGCTGGCCTTGGCGCTGGAGTTTTTAAAGCGGGATATCGCCACTTTTTTGCAGGAAAAGAATCAGGACGCCCTGTCCCACAGTCCATCGTTTATCGCCATGGAAAATACCCTTTGGCATTGGCTGGCGGAAATTACAGATCGCAGCCAGGTGGAATGGCATGAGCTGGCGCAGGACTTTAAGCACCATGGCTATTACCAGAGCGGTGAGATTGTCAGTCAGGGGCGGATGGTGTGCACCAGTTGCGGCCATGGCATGGATATCGAGTTCCCATCGGTTGTGCCCGACTGCCCCGAGTGCGACAACGAAGAGTTTATTCGCGAGGCGCTGACGCCCTGAGTCACTGCGTTAGCCTGCCTTGCTTGCAGGCCTTACATATCGTTTTTTACATCTGGCTCGCCCATCAGCCTTTAAAGTGGCGGATGGGCACAACTTTATTGCCGCCAAACTGGCGCTGCCAGCTCTTGTACCAGGCGCCCAGGGTCTCAAGCGGCCTTGGCATACTGATAAGATACCCCTGCAGCACCAGCCGCGGGTAGGTTTCCATCAAGAACTTAAGCTCACTTATCTGCTCAATGCCTTCGGCTATCAGGGTGATGTTGAGCTGCTCGGCGATGTCCGAAAGGCCGGTTACTATCGCCTGGCAGAAACTGTCGCGGTGGATATTGATGATGAGTGAACGGTCGATTTTTACTTCCGTGTAGGGCAGGTTTCTCAGCTGATTAATGTTGGTAAAGCCGGTGCCAAAGTCATCCAACGACAGCCCAAAGCCCCGTAAACGCAGCCGGTTCAAACACTCCAGCTGTTCGTTGTTTTGAATGGTTTCCTCTTCTGTAAGCTCCAGGATAAGTTCGCTGTTGTCATGTCCCGTTTGCTGCCAGATGGCTTCAATGGTGTCGGCAAGCTGGGTGTTTTTAAGCTCTTCCGGGCTTAAATTCAGTCCAAGTTTTACCTGTTTGCCGAGTAATTCCTGGATGTGGTCAAAGTCTTTGGCGGCCAGGGTGAGCATGCGCGCAGAGAGTTCTTGCATTAAGCCTGCGGCGCTGACCGTGGGCAAAAAGCGGAACGGGCGCACTGCATTGATTTCTCCGGGCAGTTTAAGCCTGACCAGTGCTTCAACGCTTTCCACTTCCATGTTGGCGAAGTTCACCTTGGGTTGGTAGTAAGGCACTATCCAGCCTTGCTCAAAGGCCTCATGAACTTGCTCAAGGCTTAAGGCACTGTGATCCGGCAGGTTGCCCGCAAGCAGTTCGTCGGCCTTTTGTACCAGTGCGGTAATGTCGTCCAGTTGAATGGGTTTACTGATACAGCCAATCAGGCGCAGGCGATGGTTGCGGGCGATGTCAGCGGCGAGACTGATAATGCGCTTATCCATTTCCGAGATAATGGCTACTGCACCTGAGTACCCCAGTTCGCCCAGGCGGCGCAGCACCCCAAGACCATCGATATTGGGCATTCGCAGGTCGGTCAGTACCATGTAGATGTCGTCCGGACCACGGGCAATGAGGTCCAGTGCTTTATAGGCCGAGGTCATGGCGGTGATATGTTCAAACCCCAAGCGGCTCAGCATAGTTTTCATGACCATCAGGATGGCTTCAGAATCATCGATGACGACGATATGTTTATCGGCAAACATGTCCGTGTTTCTCCGGCTGCTGGCACATCTCTTTTAAGACTAGAAAAGGATGCCTAAAACGCAAAATAAACCAAATGAGAGACGGTAAAGAAAAAGCGGCCTCGGGGGCCGCTTCTGCATTCATTCTTGCCAGGGTGTTACTGGGGGGAGGGGTTTGAGCGGCGGCGCTGCAGCGCGGGTATCAGCCCAAGTAACAGCCCAAGTAACAGCAGCAACCCACAAAGCAGTTGCAGTGGCAGGTGGCCGAATTTGGCAAACAGGGTGATCCCTTTTACCAATGGCACTTCGGCGCTCAGCACCGCAGTTTCAAACTGGGGCAGCAGATGGGTTACTTGACCCTTTTCATCCACCACCGCCGTGACGCCATTGTTGGTAGCGCGAATAAGCGGCCTGCCAAGCTCTGCCGAGCGCATACGGGCGATTTCCATGTGCTGCAGAGGGCCGTTGGATGCACCGAACCAGGCGTCGTTGGAGACGGTCAGCAGCATATCGGTATTTGCGCTGAAGTTGGCTCTGAGCTGCTCTGGAAAGGCGATTTCATAGCAGATGGCTGGTGCGAATGAGTAACCCGCCGCTTTCAGATTGGGCTGCTGATAGTCGCCGCGGTTAAAAGATGACATCGGCAGATTAAAGAAGGGCGCCAGTGGCCGCAGCAGTGATTCCAGCGGTACAAATTCACCGATGGGCAGTAGGTGGTGCTTGCGGAATTCATTACCACCACCACTGACATAATCCGGGCTGCCCTGCTGTTTGGCGTTATGATTCCCAAGCACAATCAGCGAGTTGTACCAGCGCTCGTTTTGACGGCTGATAATGCCCGTGATGATGGCGCTATCGTTTAAGTTGGCCACCCGGTTGGCGTTATCCAAAAATTCCTGCACCATATATTCGGGGGCCGGAATGGCCGCCTCCGGCCACAGAATGATATCAGCATCCAAATGTGGTCGGCTTAAATCCAGGTATTTAACCATGGTGGGCCATAGCTGCTCTGGCTCCCATTTCATGCTTTGGGGCACATTGCCCTGTACCAATGCTACCTTAACCGACTCGCCGCTGCGCTCGATAGAGGAGGAGAGCATAGCTCCCCATACCGACAGTGCCAGCAGCGGCAGCAGTACCATAAGTGGGATAATTTTACGTTGGGCAAGCAGCGCCAGCGCGCCGGCAACAATCAACACAGCAAAGCCAATCCCCTGTACGCCAATGACCTGAGCAAGCGGCAACAAGGGGCCGTCGGTTTGGCTGTAACCTGCCCACAGCCAGGGGAAACCGGTGAGCATCCAGCCGCGCAAAAATTCCGTTAAGATCCACAGCACCGGAAACAGGCCGAGCAGATTAAAGACAGGGCTTGCGCCTTTCAATCTTGCATAGAGGGCGCCAGCCAGGGCGGGATAGAGCGCCAGATACAGGGCCAACAGCCCCATCAATGACAGCGACACAGGCAGCGGTAAACCGCCGAATTGGTCGATGCTGACATGTACCCAGCTGATGCCAAATACAAAGGCGCCAAAACCAAAACTGAGCCAATGCCAGAAGGCAGCTTTGGGGCCATGTTCACGGCCAAGCAGTAAGGTAAAGGCGATGGCGAGGGGATAAATCGGCCACAGGGCGTAAGGGGCAAAGGCCAAAGAAGTCGAAGCCCCTGCCAAAAAGGCAAGGGCTGCACTGAGCCGACGTGAGCCGGCGATACGGGTCATCCAATCCACTTGTTGCTATCTTTCCCGGTAAGCGGGGCCATCAAACCGTATTGATTGGTGATGGCCCGTTGAGGATCAGCCTTCCTGGGCTTCCAGCTGCTCGGGATCCGGAAACTTTACCCTGAGTTGGATAAGTCTGCGGGTATCGGCGCTGATAACCTTGAATTCGATGCCGTCGATACTGATCTGCTCGTTGCGCTCTGGCAGGTGGCCAAAGGCGTGAGCGACCATGCCGCCAACGGTATCAAACTCTTCATCAGAAAAGTTGGTGTTGAATTCTTCATTGAAATCCTCGATAGGGGTTAACGCCTTCACCATATATACGGTGTTGTTAACCTTACGGATTTCGGTTTCTTCCACGCTGTCGTGATCGAATTCATCTTCGATTTCGCCAACGATTTCTTCGAGAATATCCTCGATGGTTACCAGGCCGGATACGCCGCCGTATTCATCCACGACTATGGCCATGTGGTAACGCTGGGAGCGAAACTCTTTAAGGAGTACATCCACCCGTTTGCTCTCTGGCACTACGACAGCGGGGCGAATAACCTTTTCCAGAGCGAAGGGCTCGTCGCTGTTGTTAAAGCCGTATTGGAGCAGATCCTTGGCCAGCAGAATGCCTTCGATATGGTCTTTATCGTCGTTAACCACAGGGAAGCGGGAGTGAGCCGAACTGATAACGGTTGCCAGCAGTTCTTCGACAGTGCTGTCGATTTTAATGGCCACAATCTGGGCGCGGGGGATCATGATGTCACGTACCCGCAGGTCCGAGACTTCCAGTACACCCTGGATCATTTCCCGGGTGTCTTCGGTGATGAGGTCGCGTTGCTCGGCATCGTGGATCACTTCCACCAGATCGTCACGATTTTGAGGTTCGCCCTGGAATAACTGACTAACGCGTTCAAACCAGCCTTTCTTTTGGGCGTTGCTACTCGGGGGTATGTCGTCACTCATAGTGATTTCACGGCTATCAATAAGCCGATTATTGCTCCTTATAGGGATCGGGAAAACCGAGGCCGGTAATGAGTGTCGTTTCCAACGACTCCATTTCTTCGGCTTCGGCGTCTTCAATATGGTCATAACCTAGCAGATGCAGGCAACCATGTACAACCATGTGAGCCCAGTGGGCCTCCAGGGCCTTTTGTTGCTCAAGGGCTTCATTTTCAACGACAGACGCACAAATGACAAGATCCCCAAGCAGAGGCAGCTCGATTCCGGGAGGCGCCTCAAAGGGGAACGACAGCACATTGGTCGGCTTGTCTTTGCCGCGGTAATCGTGATTCAGCTGCTGGCTTTCGCTGGCATCTACAATCCGAATGGTCAGCTCGGCTTCATCCAGGGTATCGCCAAGGGCAACCCGCACCCAGGTTTCAAACTGAGCCTGGGTTGGCAAGTTGTCTGGTTTTACTGCGTATTGCAGGTCGAGCGCCAAATCAAGCGCCATGCTCTTGCCCCTCTTTTACCCCGGTAGCCGGGGCGGCATCATCGCCCAGACGATATTGGCTGTCGTGGCGGCCTTTGCTCGCCTGCTGTTTGGCTTCGAACTCTTCGTAGGCCTCAACGATACGGGCAACCACGGGGTGGCGCACCACGTCTTTGGACTGGAAGAAGTTAAAGCTGATTTCATCCACATCGCCCAGCACTTCAATGGCGTGACGCAGACCGGACTTTTGATGCTTGGGCAAGTCAATCTGGGTGATGTCCCCGGTGATCACCGCCTTGGAGTTAAAGCCGATACGGGTGAGGAACATCTTCATCTGCTCCACTGTGGTGTTTTGGCTCTCATCCAGAATAATAAAAGCATCGTTGAGGGTGCGGCCACGCATGTAGGCCAGCGGCGCAATTTCAATCACGCTGCGCTCAATCAGGCGCTCTACCTTCTCAAAACCGAGCATCTCGAACAGCGCATCGTAGAGCGGGCGCAGGTATGGGTCGACCTTTTGGCTCAAATCACCTGGCAAAAAGCCCAGTTTTTCACCGGCTTCCACCGCAGGACGGGTCAGCAGAATGCGACGGATTTCCTGACGTTCAAGCGCATCCACGGCGGCGGCAACGGCAAGGTAAGTTTTACCCGTACCGGCTGGACCAATACCAAAGGTGATGTCGTGGCGCACTATGTTGACCACGTACTGGCTTTGGTTGGGGTTACGGGGCTTAATCACACCGCGGCGGGTCTTGATGTAGTGCTCTTTCTGATCTTCGTGCTCGTCTTCGGCTTCAAGGGCGATAGCCTCCTGAATGGCAATATGCACTTGATCGGGCTCCAAATCCGGCGTGCTGCCTTTTACCGGCGCGGTTTCCACATAGAGGGACTTGAGCAGGTTATTGGCGGTCAGGCAGTTGCGCGGCTGACCCACAATCTGGAAATGGTTGTTGCGATAGCTGATTTCAACGCCGATGCGGCGCTCCAGCTGCTTGATATTGTCATCGAAGGGGCCACAGAGGGATGCCAGACGGCGGCTGTCTGCCGGCTCCAAATACAGGTTCATGGTGGTGAGTTTACTGGCCAATCAATACTCCGGCGTAAATATCCATACAGTTGGGCAAATGCCCAACGCCATAAGCTGAAATATACTGCGTTTCGCGGCTGTGATGCAAAGCAGTATGGGCTAAAAACGATAAGGGCGACCCGAGTCGCCCTTATGTATTCTTTGCCATCAAGGCTGGAACTTGGTCACGCCCAGGTCATCGGCCTTCTGGTGTTTGGCGAGAATGTCCTCAGGGCGCAGGCTCTTGCGCAGGTCCATTTCGTCTTCGCCGCGGATAAACTTGCCGCGCAGTGAGTTGGGGAACACGTCCACAATTTCCACATCCACGAAAGTGCCTATGTGCTTGTGCAGGCCTTCGAAGTTCACCACCCGGTTGGTTTCGGTGCGGCCGCGCAGCTCCATCGGGTTTTTCACCGAGGGACCTTCCACCAGAATGCGCTGCACTGTGCCCATCATCTGACGGCTGTAGCGCATGGCCTGCTGGTTGATAAGCTCCTGCAAATCAGCGAGGCGCTGCTTTTTCTCTTCCATATCCACATCATCCGGCAGATCGGCGGCCGGCGTACCCGGGCGGGCACTGTAGATAAAGCTGAAGCTCATATCGAAGTTCACGTCTTCAATCAGCTTCATGGTGTCCTGGAAGTCCTGGGCGGTTTCGCCGGGGAAGCCCACGATAAAATCAGAGCTGATTTGAATATCCGGACGGGCCTTGCGCAGGCGGCGGATAATCGACTTGTATTCAATTGCCATATGGCCGCGCTTCATGGCGGTCAGAATGCGGTCAGAACCCGACTGTACCGGCAGGTGCAGGAAGCTCACCAGCTCAGGGGTATCTTCGTAAACGTCGATGATATCCTGAGTGAATTCAATCGGGTGGCTGGTGGTAAAGCGCAGGCGGTCGATACCGTCGATGGCGGCAACATAACGCAGCAACTCGGCGAAGGTACAGATTTCACCATCGTGCTTGGCACCGCGGTAGGCGTTTACGTTCTGACCGAGCAGGTTCACTTCGCGCACGCCTTGCTCGGCGAGTTGAGCGATTTCGAGGATGATGTCATCCATCGGACGGCTCACTTCTTCACCGCGGGTGTAAGGCACCACGCAGAAAGAGCAGTACTTGCTGCAACCTTCCATGATGGATACAAATGCGGTTGGGCCTTCGGCGCGGGGTTCCGGCAGACGGTCAAACTTCTCGATTTCCGGGAAGGACACGTCAATCACGGCTTTTTCACCGCTGCGAACCTGGTCAATCATTTCCGGCAGACGGTGCAGTGTCTGAGGGCCAAAAATGATATCCACGCACTGGGCGCGGTCTTTGATGGCCTTGCCTTCCTGAGAGGCCACGCAGCCACCCACGCCGATGATAAGATCGGGATTCTTGTCTTTCAGGGTTTTCCAGCGACCCAGCTGATGAAACACCTTCTCCTGCGCCTTCTCACGAATTGAGCAGGTGTTCAGCAGCAGAATGTCTGCTTCCTCGGCATCTTCGGTCAAGGTGTAGCCCTGATATTCGCCCAGCAAGTCAGCCATCTTGGATGAGTCGTACTCATTCATCTGACAGCCCCAGGTCTTAATATGGAGTTTTTTACTCATCAGTTTGCGTCGCTCTTGGAACCACATAAAAAATAGCGCGACATTTTACCCATTGATACCCCCGGTGGCTAGGGTGTGAGGGCATTTATTCGGGTGTTTTTTATCCGCGGCAAGTCAGGCGGGGCAAAGCCCACAAGGCAATTAAGGACATAGCACCCGCTGGCAATATGACCTTTAATCGCCCATCGGGCTTTTTACTGGTGAGCGGTAAGCCCTTATTGAGGGGCTGTCATCCGTCGGGCGGTGTTGTCCGCTTGTGGAGCGTCCGACGAGATGCGGGTGAGCGCCAATGGCGACATTGTGCTGAAGGCTATGGCCATCTCATTGAGCTGTTCGTGGGCATCGATGCGGATGCTTTCGCCATGTTTGGCATGAAACACGCCCAACATTTCCGCCTTTTGTTGATATAAGGCATAATCCAGCGGGCTTCGGTAGATTACAGTCAGGGTTTCCATTGGCGCGGCGACCACAGGTGCGGCGAGGATGGCTGAGCCGATTAATGCGGCGGTCAGGGCGAAGACTTTCATGGTGTACCTCCGTTACTGCCAAAAGTTGGCGTCTTTACTGACTGAGACAATCTCAGTGTATGCAGAGGTTGAGTGTCACACTGTTTGCCTTTGTAACCAGTTGTGGCTAAACCGGGATCCAGAAACAATTGCATACGCTTGTGAGCAGGAATTTACATAACGCAGAGGAGCGGGTTTTGACAGCCTTGATTGAGCAGGATGTTGTTGTCATCGGTGGTGGCATGGTTGGGGCGGCGGTGGCCGCAGGTCTCGCCGGGGCCGGGTTGTCTGTCACCCTGGTGGAAACGCACTTGCCCGAGCCCTTTGAGGCGACGCAGCCGCTGGATGTGCGGGTGTCGGCGCTCAGTGTTGCCAGTGAAAAGCTGCTCGAACAGCTGGGTGCCTGGGCGGGGATCCCGGCGCGTCGGTGCGTGCCTTATCTGGGGCTGGAAACCTGGGAGCTCGAAGGTTTTATTACCCAATTTCATGCCAGCCAGATTGGCGCTTCCCATCTTGGTCATATCGTTGAAAACCGGGTGGTGCAGCTCGCTATCTGGGATGTATTCGACCGGCTGGATAGCTTAACCGTGAAAGCCCCTGCCAGGGTTGCGAGCTACCAGCGAGTCAGCGAAGCTGAGCTTGAGGGCGGTGCAATTGATGTGCATCTGGAGTCTGGTGACTGTATCCGGGCGCGACTGCTGGTTGGCGCAGATGGCGCCAACTCCCAGGTGCGCAGCTTTGCCAATATCGGGCTGACCGGTTGGGACTATGCCCAGTCGGCGATGCTGATTAACATTGCCACCGAGTCTGAGCAGCAGGATGTGACCTGGCAGCAGTTTACCCCCCAAGGGCCGCGCTCACTGCTGCCGCTGCCCGGCAAACATGCCTCTTTGGTCTGGTACGACGATGCCGGTAAGATTGCCGCGCTCGCCAAACTGTCCAATAAAGAGCTCGCCGAGGCGATTCGTCAGCAGTTCCCATCCCGGCTCGCCCCCGGGTTTGAGGTGTTGGATAAGGGCCATTTCAAACTGACCCGCCGCCACGCCCAGCGCTATTTTGACCCGAACCTGGTGCTGCTGGGTGATGCGGCCCACACCATCAATCCACTGGCAGGGCAGGGAGTGAACCTCGGTTTTAAAGATGTGGCTGTGCTTGTTGAGGAAATTCGTGCGGCCATGCACAAAGCCGAGCCTTGGTTTGGAGAGTCCGTGTTGTCTCGCTATCAGCAAAAACGCTGGCGTGACAATCAGTTGATGATGTCCACCATGGATGCCTTTTACGCATCATTCAGCAATGATTTGCTGCCGCTGAAGCTTATTCGTAACGCGGCGCTGAAACTTGCCAATATCGACAGCCCCATTAAGCGTGAGGTGCTCAAGTACGCTATGGGCCTTAAATAACCCACAGCGATTTCCGATTTGGCGCCTGCGGGCGCCTTTTGCTTTTAAGGCCTGTCTCCCCGCCAGCTTCGCTATTTGTTGTGCCTTTTATTTGTTGGGGCGTGCAATTGGGTGTTAAAATGCGCCGTTTTCAACACCAGTGCCCGATTTCTGGCTTAGCCTGAAACGGGTGCAGGACAAGAGTTCTGTTATCCATGTGCGATATTAAACTGATTGTGGGCCTGGCCAATCCAGGGGCTGAATATGCCCAAACCCGCCATAATGCGGGTGCCTGGTATGTTGAGGAGCTTGCCCGCATCGCCAATGTCAGTCTGGCGCCGGACCCCAAGTATTTCGGTTTAACGGCAAGGGCAATTTTGTGTGGCAAGGATGTGCGGCTGCTTATTCCGTCTACTTTCATGAATTTGAGTGGAAAGTCGGTGGCGGCGCTGGCCAATTTCTTTCGCATTGAGCCGGAGCAAATTCTGGTGGCTCACGATGAGCTGGACATGGAGCCCGGTGTGGCCAAGTTTAAGCTCGGAGGTGGTCATGGCGGTCACAATGGCCTGAAAGACATCATCGCCAAGATGGCTAACAACAAGAATTTCTATCGCTTGCGGATTGGTATTGGCCATCCCGGCGACAAGAACAAGGTCAGTGGCTATGTGCTCGGCAAGGCGCCGGCAACCGAACAGGGGCGGATGAATGCCGCCATCGATGAAGCGGTTCGTGCCACTGAAATCCTGTTCAAAGAAGATATGACCAAGGCCATGCACAGGCTGCACAGCTTTAAGGCCGAATAATTCAGTTACGCTGCAACAGTTAAGAAAAGGGTTAATTTTATGGGTTTTAAATGCGGGATCGTTGGTCTGCCCAACGTCGGTAAATCAACGCTCTTCAACGCGCTGACCAAGGCTGGTATCGAAGCGGCAAACTTTCCATTTTGTACCATCGAGCCAAACACCGGCGTAGTGCCTATGCCAGATCCGCGTCTGGACGAGCTGGCTGCCATCGTTAACCCTGAGCGTGTTATCCCAACGTCCATGGAGTTTGTGGACATCGCCGGTCTGGTTGCCGGTGCCTCCAAGGGCGAAGGCCTTGGCAACAAGTTCCTGGCTAACATCCGTGAAACCGAAGCTATTGGTCATGTGGTGCGCTGCTTTGAAAACGAGAACATTGTGCACGTGGCCAACCGCGTTGATCCTGCCGGTGATATCGAAGTGATCAACACCGAGCTGGCACTGGCCGACCTCGACAGTGTAGAGCGCGCCATTGTGCGTCAGCAAAAGCGTGCCAAAGGCGGCGACAAAGAAGCCAAGTTCGAAGTGGAAGTGCTGGAAAAGCTGCGTCCAACGCTGGATGAAGGCAAAATGCTGCGTTCGCTGGAGCTGTCAAAAGAAGAACTGGCAGCCGTGGCTTACCTCAACCTGCTGACCCTGAAGCCGACCATGTACATCGCCAACGTGGCGGAAGACGGCTTCGAGAACAACCCGCATCTGGATGCGGTACGTGCGATTGCGGCTAAAGAAAACGCAGTGGTTGTGCCTGTGTGCGCCGCTATTGAATCTGAGCTGGCCGAAATGGACGCCGAAGAGCGCGACGAGTTTATGGCTGATCTCGGTCTGACCGAGCCAGGCCTGGATCGCGTTATCCGCGCCGGTTATGAGCTGCTCAACCTGCAAACCTATTTCACCGCCGGTGTGAAAGAAGTGCGTGCCTGGACCGTGTCTGTGGGAGCGACTGCACCTCAGGCGGCCGGTAAAATCCACACCGACTTCGAGCGCGGCTTCATCCGTGCCCAGGTGATTTCCTTCGACGACTTTATCGCCTATAAGGGCGAGCAGGGTGCCAAGGAAGCGGGCAAGATGCGTGTGGAAGGTAAAACCTACATCGTCAAAGACGGCGATGTGATGCACTTCCTGTTCAACGTCTAAGTCTTTGGACTTGCGGGTAACGGTAAATTTTGCTTATCTGTTGCCCGCTTTGATGAAGGATTAGGCGAACGGTGTTGCTGGGCAGAATTGTGCTAAAAAAGCTGTTGACCTGTCTTCGGTGAATCAGCATAATACGCCCCGTTCCTCGCCGAGAGGGACGTGAAAAAACGTAGTGGCTATGTAGCTCAGCTGGTTAGAGCACAGCACTCATAATGCTGGGGTCGCAGGTTCAAGTCCCGCCATAGCTACCATCTTCTCAGGATGTAAAAATGAGACCAAAGCGGGAGTGGTGAAATTGGTAGACACGCCAGATTTAGGTTCTGGTGCCGCAAGGTGTGAGAGTTCAAGTCTCTCCTCCCGTACCATTTAACTAAGCTTTCGCTTAGTCGGAGTTAAGTGCTGTTGGGGTGTCGCCAAGCGGTAAGGCACCGGGTTTTGATCCCGGCATACCTAGGTTCGAATCCTAGCACCCCAGCCATCTTCTCCCTCAAAAATTGGGGTGTCGCCAAGCGGTAAGGCACCGGGTTTTGATCCCGGCATACCTAGGTTCGAATCCTAGCACCCCAGCCATTTGGGGTGTCGCCAAGCGGTAAGGCACCGGGTTTTGATCCCGGCATACCTAGGTTCGAATCCTAGCACCCCAGCCATAACATCAAGCCCGTCCATTGGACGGGCTTTTTGTTTTGGTGATTCGTGCTTGTCAAAGCTAAATCAACAGTTAATATAAGGGTATTATTATAATACGGCAGATTGTATGACTATCCTTAGTAAACTCAAGGATATGGCTACAAGTAGCTGGCTGTTTACCCTGTTGTTTGCGGCCATGGTTCTGCTGGTTACCCTGACATTGTTAAGCGAGTATTCGACCATTGGACTCAGGGTGCTGTCCCTGCTGTTTGCGGTAGAATTACTGGTGGCCTGGTTTGCCACCGGCATTCATCGATTTGCCAACGCCATGGGTGCCCTGACGGTTCTGCTGCTGCTTTGTATCCTGTTCCCGTTAGACATTGAACTGATTGAAGAGGCCTTTGTATTGGTGCCTCTCCTCTTCGTTATGCTATTCCCCGCCAGCCTTTGGCCATTGGCTACTGCGCCGCTATTGCTGCTCACCTATCTGCCCTCTGTTGAAGCCCATGCCTTATCTGAATGGCTTGAAGATGCCGTTGAGCTGCTTGTTATTGGCAGCTTCGCCTGCGTGATGAGCTACTTCTACTCCAAGAGCCAGGCCCAGGTGCATCACTTCGCCAACTTAAGCCGTACTGACGATTTAACTGGCTTGGGTAATCGCAAGGCGTTTCGTGAACACATGGCCCGGCTGTTTGCGGCGGTATCGCAGAATAAACTCGCAGGCTTTGCGCTTATTATGCTGGATGTGGATGCCTTCAAGCGGGTAAACGATCAGTATGGTCACAGCGGTGGCGATCAACTGCTCAGTGAGCTGGCGGCCCGATTACAGCAGGCAGCCGGGCGCAATATCCATAGCTACCGGATTGGCGGCGATGAGTTTGCGGTGTTGTTTGAGCTCAGTGAAGGCGCCATGGCGGGCACGGCGAAGGCAGAGGCAGAGATCCTGATGGAACGCCTGGAGGCCCCTTACCGGGTGTTCAGTCACCTGATCCAGGTGCAGCCCTCCATGGGTATCGCCATTGCCCCCTGGGACAGTAACGATGCCGAGTCCTTGTGTCGCAACGCCGATTTGGCGCTCTACTCAGCCAAACGCCAGTTGCAGAGCGCCATCAGCTTTTTTGATGCCAGCCTGCATCAGGAGTCCCTTGCCAATTATGAGATTGAGCGGCAGTTGCGGCTTGCCATTGAAGAAAATGAGCTGCATCTCGAATACCAGCCCAAGGTGTGTATGCAGACCGGCGCGATTAAGGGCGTTGAGGCGCTGCTGCGCTGGCACAGTAAAGAGCTGGGAGTGGTTTCACCGGCCAGGTTTATTCCCATCGCCGAGGCCAACGGCACCATAGTACCCATTGGCCGCTGGGTGCTGCGCGAGGCCTGCATGCAGCTCAAGGGCTGGCAGCAGCGTTATCAGCCATTCTTTTTATCGGTCAACATTTCCATGGTACAGGTGCAGCGTGATGATCTGCTGACGCTGGTGGATGATGTGATTGCCGAAACCGGCATCGATGCCAGCTGGCTTGAGTTTGAGCTGACTGAAACCGCGGTAATGACAGCGCCGCTGGAATATATCGATATGTTGCAGTCCCTCAAAAGCCGTGGGATCCGCATTGCCATTGATGACTTTGGTGTTGCCTATTCATCACTTGCTTACCTGGCGCGGCTGCCGGTGGATACACTGAAGGTGGATAAATCCTTTGTGGATCACTGTGACAGCAGTAAGCCCGATCTGCTGATTGTGCGTACCATAGTACAGTTGGCCCACAGTCTGGGGCTGGTGACCGTGGCCGAAGGGGTGGAAACCGATGCCCAGCGCCAGGCGTTGCAAAAAGAAGGTGTGGATCGCTATCAGGGCTACCTGTTTGCCAGGCCTCAGCCCAGTGACCAGATTGAAACGCTGTTGTCGGCCAGTTTGCGGCTGGTGCCGGTTTGACCTTAAGTATCGCTTGAGTAGCAGACATAAAAAAACGCACCTCAAGGTGCGTTTTTTTGAAGCTTAAGCTGTGGGCTCAGGCGTATCAGTGCTGAAACATCGCAGAGATAGACTCTTCGTTGCTTACACGGCGGATAGCCTCGGCCAGCAGGGCAGACATGGTCAGCTGGCTGACTTTGCCTACTTTCATCATCTCTTCGCTCAGAGGTACTGTATCGGTCACAATTACTTCATCAATCACTGAGTTCTTGATGTTTTCTGCAGCCTTGCCAGAGAACACTGGGTGAGTGGCGTACGCGAACACGCGGTTGGCACCATGTTCTTTCAGGGCTTCGGCGGCTTTACACAGGGTGCCACCGGTATCAATCATGTCGTCAACGATGATGCAGTCACGGCCTTCAACGTCACCGATGATGTGCATTACCTGAGCCACGTTGGCCTGTGGGCGACGCTTGTCGATGATAGCCAGGTCGGAATCGTTCAGCAGCTTGGCAACGGCGCGGGCGCGTACAACGCCACCGATGTCCGGAGATACAACCACAGGGTTATCCAGCTTCTTGGCAACCATGTCTTCCAGCAGCACTGGGCTACCGAACACGTTGTCTACCGGTACGTCGAAGAAGCCCTGGATCTGCTCGGCGTGCAGGTCACAGGTCAGTACTCGGTCAACACCTACGCTGGACAGGAAGTCGGCAACTACTTTGGCGGTGATAGGCACACGGGCAGAGCGCACGCGGCGGTCCTGACGGGCATAACCAAAGTAAGGGATTACGGCGGTGATACGACCTGCTGAGGCGCGGCGCAGGGCGTCTACCATCACAATGAGTTCCATCAGGTTGTCATTGGTAGGGGCGCAGGTGGATTGAATGATGAAAACATCAGCACCACGTACATTTTCGTTGATCTGGACACTGATTTCACCGTCACTGAAACGGCCTACCTCAGCCTCTCCAAGTTTGCAAAATAAACGGTCGGCAATCTTTTTCGCGAGACTGGGGGTAGCATTCCCAGCAAAAAGCTTGATGTCGGGCACTGTATGAACCTCAGGCGTTTGCTTGATATTTTAGTGTAGCTGCTGCATTGCATTCCCTGGCGTGCAGCGCAGAAGTCGGTTAAAGCTGAGCGAGCCTCAACTCCAACGGCGAACGATTCAGTCCTTTCGCAACAAAGCCCTGCATATCAGATGGCTTTTGAGCCAACGCCTCCAGCGCGGCCTGCTGCGAGTCGAACTCCCCGAACACGCATGCACCGGTTCCGGTCATTCTGGACGGCGCATATTCTACCAGCCAGCTTAACGCATTGGCAACTTGGGGGTATTTGGATGCAACTAAGGCCTGACAGTCATTTGACCAGTTTTCCGGCCCCAGTGAAGCCATGTCCAGTTTAGGGGTATTTCTTGGTAAATCAGGATGCTGGAACACTTCGGCGGTGGAAACGTGGGCGTCAGGGACCAAGACCAGATACCAGGGCTCGGCGACTTCGACCGGCTGCAATTTTTCGCCTACGCCTTCTGCGAAGGCGGCTATGCCATTAATAAAAACCGGTACATCGGCGCCCAGTTTCAAGCCTATGTTCATCAGGGCTTTTTTATCCAAACCCAGCTGCCACAGGGCATTGAGGGCCACAAGCGTGGTGGCTGCATCCGATGAACCGCCGCCAAGGCCGCCGCCCATGGGCAGACGTTTGTCGAGCCAGATCTCAGCGCCCTGGCTGCAACCTGTGACGCTCTGCAAAGATTTTGCGGCTTTCAGAATTAAGTTATCGCTATCGGGGACAACCTGGCCCAAATTGGAGTGCAGTGTCAGCTCGGGCGTGGCGGTCACTTTAAAATCCAGCCAGTCGCCATGGTCGATAAATTGAAACAGGGTTTGCAGTTCATGGTAGCCATTGGGCAAACGGCCATTGATGTGCAAAAACAGGTTCAGTTTTGCCGGGGCCGGCCAGGCAAGGGATACAGGCATCATCGGGCTCCTTTGGTACCTTGGGCACTGGCCAGTGCCTGCCACTCATTGGTTTGTAACTTGATGCTGGCGCTGGCGTGCTTAAGTTCCATCATCCGTGGCACCGAGGCGCCGCTCTGGGTTTGCCAGCTGGCAATCTTGATGCTCCATTGGCCATCGGCGCTGATGATGGTTTTTGGACGGTTGAGTTCGTCATATTCGACGCTATCGCCGTCCATCGCCTGACCGGTAATCCAAAAGGGCAGGGCATCGATGGGCAGGGTAAAACCACTTAGGCCATCGAGCAGCCGCTGTGGGCTGGGGTCCGAATACGTTTTGCCATCCACTTCCAGGGTGGCGCCTTCAGCGGTTTGGGTCAGCAGCAGCACAGTGGTGCCCAGCATGCTGGTGAGCCGTAATTCGGTATTGTCCGGTCCATTAAGCCAATAGAGGTTGGTTGATACCTTGTCTTCAGGGGTGCGAATGAGCAGCTTTCCCTTAAGCTCCCAGGCCTTAGCATCGCTGCTGCTGGCAACGATGACAGGGACCAGTGGCTGCTGTGGCGTGAGGCTACAACCACCGAGCAAGGAAAGGGCAGTCAGGCCAGCAAGAGTGAATTTTGTGAATCGGCGCAAGTTAATCATCTATGACTGAATTAAATAAGTCCTTATGATACGAGGGCTTTAAAAATTATACCAATGGCCTTACCCGCTTTTTGCCCGCCTTCGCCTATTTGGCCAACATTGATGGAAAAAGCGGATAACAACAGAGATCTTTATTCGGTTTTGTTAAGCCTATTCTGTTTTTAATGGCCCCAATTCAGTAGAATGGCGTAATTCACTCAAGCGCCGCACAGGATCCAGAAACAGTCAGATGAGCCTTGTAGCAATCGGGATAAATCACAAAACGGCCACGGTCGACCTGCGAGAAAAAGTCGCCTTCTCCCCGGACAAGATCCATGATGCGATGCGAAGCCTTGCCTGCACCACCTCGTCCAATGAGGCGGTGATTGTCTCTACCTGTAACCGTACCGAGCTGTACTGCAATAACGCCCAGGCCAGCGACATCATTCATTGGCTTGAGTCTTACCATGGTCTGAGCCACGAAGAGCTGATGCCCTGCGTGTATCATCATCAGGGCCAGGAAGCGGTGCGGCATTTGATGCGGGTGGCCTCAGGACTGGACTCCCTGGTACTCGGTGAGCCGCAGATTTTAGGTCAGGTCAAACAGGCCTTTGCCAAGGCCAAAGAGGCCGGCACTGTGGCCGTGACTCTGGACCGCCTGTTCCAGAGCACCTTCTCCGTTGCCAAAAAAGTGCGCACTGAGACCGAAATCGGCAGCGCCGCCGTTTCTGTGGCCTTTGCTGCGGTCAGCATGGCCAAACATATCTTCTCGTCACTGGCGTCAACCAAGGTGCTGCTTATCGGCGCCGGGGAAACCATTGAGCTGGTGGCCCGGCACCTGAAAGAAAATGGTGTCACCTCCATGGTGGTGGCAAACCGCACCGTGGAGCGCGCCGAAGCCATGTGCGAAGAGTTTGGCGCCACTGCAATTACGCTTTCGCAAATTCCAGAGTATCTCCCCAAGGCCGATATCGTGATATCCTCTACCGCCAGCCCGCTGCCTATCCTAGGCAAGGGCATGGTAGAAAAGGCACTCAAGCAGCGGCGCCATCAGCCTATGTTATTGGTTGATATCGCTGTTCCCCGTGATATCGAAGCAGAAGTCGGCGAGCTCGACGATGCATTTTTGTACACGGTGGACGACCTGCAAAGCATTGTCGAACAGAACATGGCCTCCCGAAAGGAGGCGGCCGAGCAAGCCGAGGTGATAGCTCAGGAGCAATCTTTCCTGTTTATGGATTGGATCCGCTCCCTGGAGTCGGTGGACAGTATTCGTGAATACCGGACCGCCAGCATGGCAATCAAAGATGAAATGGTAGAGCGTGCCCTCAATAAACTGGCGCAGGGGGCCGATGGCGAGCAGGTTATTCTGGAACTGGCCAACAAGCTCACCAACCGTTTGATCCATGCACCTACTCAGGCCCTCACGGCGGCGAGCCGTCAGGGTGACCTCAATACACTGGGGCAACTTCGGACCGCGCTCGGCCTGGATAAACACTGAGATTTTTTGAGAGCTAAATGAAGGAATCCGTCATCCGCAAGCTGGAAGGCTTGCTCGAGCGCAACGAAGAAGTACTGGCGCTGCTCAGCGATGCCAGCATCATTGCCGATCAGGACCGTTTTCGTGCCCTGTCCAAGGAATACGCCCAACTCGAAGATGTGGTAAAGGGCTTCAAGGCCTACCAACAAGCCGTCGCCGATCTGGATACCGCCAAAGAAATGCTCGAGGAAGATGATCCTGAGCTGCGCGAGATGGCCCAGGAAGAGATGAAATCCGCCAAGGCGGCACTCGAGCATCTGGAAGCCGAGCTGCAAATCCTGCTGCTGCCCAAAGACCCCAACGATGAAGCCAATGCCTTCGTGGAAATTCGCGCCGGTGCCGGTGGTGACGAAGCGGCGATTTTCGCCGGTGATCTGTTCCGCATGTACAGCCGTTATGCCGAGGCACAGCGCTGGCAGGTGGAAATCGTCAGCGCCAACGAAGGTGAGCACGGCGGTTTCAAAGAAGTGATTGCCAAGTTCAGCGGCGATGGCGTGTACGGCAAACTCAAGTTTGAGTCCGGTGGTCACCGGGTTCAGCGGGTGCCGGAAACTGAATCCCAGGGCCGGGTACATACCTCTGCCTGTACCGTAGCTGTGCTGCATGAAGTGCCTGAAGCCGAAGCGGTGGAAATCAATCCATCCGAGCTGCGTATCGATACCTTCCGCGCCTCAGGTGCCGGTGGTCAGCACGTCAACAAAACAGACTCAGCTATCCGTATCACCCACCTGCCAACTGGCCTGGTGGTGGAATGCCAGGACGAGCGCTCGCAGCACAAGAACAAGGCCAAGGCCATGTCTGTGCTGGTGGCTCGTTTGCAGGCGGCTGAAGATGAGAAGCGTCGCAGCGCAGAAGCCACGACCCGGCGTAATCTGGTGGGCAGCGGCGATCGCTCTGAGCGCATCCGTACCTATAACTTCCCTCAGGGACGGGTGAGCGACCATCGCATCAACCTGACCCTGTATCGCCTCAACGAGGTGATCGAAGGGGACCTTAACGCCCTGATTGACCCCATTGTGCAGGAATATCAGGCCGATCTGCTGGCCGCGTTGGCCGACGAGCAGGGGTAAGATTTGGCTTCCCAATCCAGTATAGGTGAGGCCCTGCAATGGGCCTTTCGCACATTGGCCAGCTCATCCGAGTCGGCCAATATCGATGCCGAAGTGCTGCTGCAGCACTGCCTCGGTAAAAACCGCACCTTCCTCTACACCTGGCCTGAGCGGCAGCTGTCTGCCGAGCAGTGGAAACGCTTTGAGCAGATGATTGCCAGGCGTGCCAAGGGGATCCCGGTGGCCCACATCGTCGGTGAGCGGGAGTTCTGGTCGCTGCGCTTTATGGTGAATGCCACCACACTTATTCCACGGCCCGACACCGAGATCCTGGTGGAAACCGCACTGAATCTGCCCCTGCCGGACAACGCCAGGGTGCTGGATCTCGGCACCGGCACAGGCGCTATCGCATTGGCGCTGGCCAGTGAGCGACCAAATTGGCGCATCACCGCGCTCGATAAGGTGGATGATGCAGTGGCACTGGCCACGGCAAACCGCGACAACCTTGGTTTCAGTCAGGTGGACGTGCTGCAAAGCGACTGGTTCAGTGCGGTCAAGGATGGCGATTTCGATTTGATCGTCTCCAACCCGCCATACATAGATGAGCAGGACGAGCATCTGGCCATGGGCGATGTACGCTTTGAGCCCTTAAGCGCCCTGACCGCCGCCGATGAAGGTTATGCTGACCTCAACCATATCGCCATGCACGCCCGTGAACACTTAAAAGTAGGGGGGTATCTGCTGCTTGAGCACGGTTACGCCCAGGCGCTGCGCCTGCGGGAAACCCTGTCTGGCCTTGGTTACCACAAGGTTGCCACCGTTCGGGACTTTGGCTCAAACGATCGCTGTACTCTTGGCCTCTGGCAGGGCGAATAATGGCTTTGCGCGCACCGCCACCAATAGCAAGGGCGGTGCGATTCGGGTACACTATCGCCTTTCGTTTACGGGGAACCTACTTGAGCCATGGAAACCATTAACAGCCTGTATCCCTTTGTGAAGCACCTGCATTTGACCCTGATTGCTGTCAGCGTGTTGTTCTTTGTGGTGCGTTTTGTGCTTAAGCTGAAAGAATCAGCTCTGCTTGAGAAAAAGCTGCTGAAGATAGCACCGCATATCATCGACACCTTCTTGCTGCTGTCCGGCCTGTCGCTGTGCTTCTTAATCAAACAGTATCCATTTGTTGACCCCTGGCTGACCGAGAAAATCCTCGCCGTGGTCGCATATATACTGCTGGCCTTTATGGCGATGAAGTCCAACCGTAACAAATTCTTCCGTTTCTTTGCCTTCCTGGGTGCCATTGCCTGGGTGGTGTACGCGGCCAAGATGGCCGTGATCAAACAGGCCATTATGCTGGCATCATGAGTGATTTTTCGTTAGAAGGCGGCATCTCCTTACCGGAGACGCCGCTGGCACTTATTGAACATTTGGGGCTGGCTTCCCGCGAAAAAGCCGAATGGGCCTGGTATGAAATTGCTGGCGGTGTGCTGAGTCATTATCTGGTAGATCAGGAGGCGCGCTTAAAGGCGATGCTGAACTGGTTTTATCGTGATTTGGGCTTTTGCGCCCGCGACGATTATTTCAGCCTGGAGGCTGCAAGCCTTGCCCATGGCTTTTTATCCCGCAGTGGCAACAGCACTGTGCTGGCCACCATCATTATGCTGCTGGCCAAGCAACTGGACTTAAAGCTTGAGCCTATTTTGCTGCCGGGCAACACCTTGCTGTGTTGGCAACGGGGTAAGTCGCGGCTGATTTTGGACCCTTTGAGCGGCGAGTTTATCGACCGTGCCCGGGTTCATGCGCTGGTGCGCGGCGAGCTGGGCAATTGGGCGCGGATGAAACCTGCCTATGTAAAGCCCTCCAGCGTTAAAGAGCTGATTGCCCGTATGCTGCATGAGCTTAAGGCCGGAGCCATAGTTCAGCAGCGTTTTGATGTGGCATTGGCGTGCTGTAACCTGCTGATGGACTGGTATCCGGACGAAACCATGCTGATCCGTGAGCGGGCCTTTATCGCTCAGCAGCTCGGTGCCCATAGGGTGGCCGAAGCCGACCTTCGGCAGTTTATCGATTTAAGCCCCCACGACCCTGTGGTGGAGCTGGTGCGGATGCAGCTGAGGGAATTGGGCGAGCACCAAGATATACTTCATTAAAAATAATACCTTACAACATAATAACGACTTCGGGGGAAGGGAAGATGACAACGGCGCCTTTGGTCACCAACGACGCAACCGTGCTCGGCTTTTTGGCCATCATTCTGGGATTTGTGTTTTACACCAACAATCATCCCAGCTGGCAAAAATTCTATAAGTTTGTGCCGGCACTGCTGCTGTGTTACTTCCTGCCCTCGCTGCTCAATACCTTTGGCATTGTCGATGGCCATGCCTCCAAGCTTTACTTCGTCGCCACCCGCTATCTGTTGCCCGCCTGTCTGGTGCTGCTGATTTTGTCGGTGGACCTCAAGGCCATCATGGGCCTGGGGCCCAAAGCAGTAGTGATGTTTCTCTGCGGTACCCTGGGGATTGTGATTGGTGGCCCGGTAGCCCTGCTGCTGGTCTCTGCCATCGACCCATCCCTCACGGCTGACATGGGGCCGGACTCGGTTTGGCGCGGCATGACCACCCTGGCTGGCAGCTGGATTGGCGGCGGTGCCAACCAGGCGGCCATGAAGGAAATCTACGAAGTGGGCGGCAACGTGTTCTCGGTGATGATCACCGTGGATGTGATTGTGGCCAACGTCTGGATGGCGGTGCTGCTGTTTATGGCCTCCCGCGCCAAAGAAATCGACGCCAAAACCGGTGCCGATACCACTGCCATCGAAGTGCTGAAAGCCAAGGTGGAAAAATATAAGGCCGAAAACGAGCGTAACCCCAGCCTGACCGACTTGATGCTGATGTTGGCGGTGGGTTTTGGTATCACGGGTTTTGCCCATATCGCCGCCGATTTCCTGGCGCCTTTCTTCCTGGAAAACTTCCCCTGGACCAAGCAGTACAGTCTGACGTCAGGCTTCTTCTGGCTGGTGGTGATTGTGACCACCGCGGGCCTGGCCTTGTCCTTTACCCCGGTGCGCCATCTCGAAGCGGCTGGCGCCTCCAAGGTGGCATCGGCGTTCCTGTATGTGCTGGTGGCCACCATCGGCCTGCACATGGACGTGAGTGAGATTTTCAATACCCCGATATACTTCCTGCTGGGGATCACCTGGATGCTGGTGCACGCAGGCTTTATGTTACTGGTGGCCAAGCTCATCAAGGCGCCGCTGTTTTATATGGCGGTTGGCAGCCAGGCCAACGTGGGCGGCGCTGCGTCCGCACCTGTGGTGGCTGCGGCTTTCCATCCGTCATTGGCCCCGGTAGGGGTGTTGCTGGCGGTATTTGGTTATGCCCTCGGCACCTACATGGCCTGGCTGTGCGGCCAGTTCCTGCAGTTGGTGGGATAAGCGGTAAACAGGATTTATCAGCAAAGACCTGAGGCTTTCCTCGGGTCTTTTTTTTAGCAGCACTATCTGGCAACCGCAGAACAGAGCGTATGGCAGCGTGAGGAGTGATGGGCTTGAGTTCTTTCGTGGTATTCGGCGTAGCATGGTCCCAACGAGTAGGTGCGGCATGCCTTTACGAGTATCCACAAGGCCGTGGCTTCCTTTGGCCAAAGCTGCGCTTTGCCCGATAGCAGGGCGGCAGGGATTCAGGGTATACTCTCCCTCCAATCAGATTCTGTATCGATGCCCCGGGGCGTCGGCCCACTAGAGAGACAGTGTGATGACCAACAAAACCATCCATCTGAACGCCATCGAAATCGCCAACGACAAGCCATTTGTGCTGTTTGGCGGTATGAACGTGCTTGAATCACGCGATCTGGCCATGAGCATTGCCGAGCGCTATGTTGAAGTGACCCAGAAGCTTGGGATCCCCTATGTATTCAAGGCCTCTTTTGACAAGGCCAACCGCTCATCCATCAACTCCTATCGCGGTCCGGGGATGGAAGAAGGGCTGAAGATTTTCCAGGAAATCAAAGACACCTTCAATGTGCCGCTCATTACCGACGTTCACGAACCCTATCAGTGCGCCCCTGTGGCCGAAGTAGTCGACATCATCCAGTTACCGGCGTTTCTGGCACGCCAGACCGATCTGGTGATTGCCATGGCTAAGACAGGTGCCATCATCAACGTGAAGAAGCCACAGTTTCTGGCTCCCCACGAAATGCGCCACATCGTGAAGAAATTCAACGAAGCCGGTAACGACGAAATCATCCTGTGCGAGCGTGGCAGCTGCTTTGGTTACAACAACCTGGTGGTGGACATGCTGGGCATGGATGAGATGAAGCAGAGCGGTTATCCAGTGATTTTCGATGCCACCCACGCGCTGCAGCGCCCAGGTGGCCGTGAAGATTCTGCCGGTGGTCGCCGCGCCCAGGCAACCGAGCTTGCCCGCAGCGGTATGGCGCTGGGTCTGGCCGGTCTCTTTATCGAAGCGCACCCGGATCCGGACAATGCCAAGTGCGATGGCCCCTGCGCCCTGCCTCTGCATCAGCTGGAAGGCTACCTCAGTCAGATGAAAGCGGTGGACGACTTGGTGAAATCTTTTCCTGCTCTGGACACCAGCAAGTAAACCTCAGAGCCAATCGGCTATGTTATGCTCAAACGCCCGGCTTTGCCGGGCGTTTTTGTCTGCGTTTTCGGGAGCATACAGACATGTGGGTTTTCTTCACCCTGATGGCGGCCTTTATGCAGGCCTGGCGTAACGCCTTTCAAAGTGAGCTCAGTCGCGATGTGGGCGTGCTTGGGGTGACCCTGGCGCGTTTTCTCTATGCCGGCCCGCTGGCGGCGCTGTATCTGACTGGGCTGTACCTGTGGCAGGATGCGGCCATTCCCACCTTCGGCGTGGATGCGCTGGGGTTTATTCTCGGGGCGGCGCTGATGCAAATTCTGGCTACTGCCTTGATGGTAAAGCTGTTCCAGCTTAAAAACTTCGCCATAGGGGCCGGGCTTGCAAAGAGCGAGGCGCTGGTGGCCGCTATCCTCGGGGTGGCCTTTTTTGGCACCAGCCTGTCGCTCTTTGGCTGGCTTGGGGTGATTGTGGGCACTGTGGCGGTGTTTATGCTCTCAAGTAAGGGCGGCCTTAGTACGCTTTCGCCCAAAACCTTGCTGCTGGGCCTTGCCAGCGGCAGCGCCTTTGCGCTCACGTCGCTGTGGGTTCGTGAAGCCAGCCTCTGTCTTGATGTGCCTTTTCCCCATCGTGCTGCCTGGGTGCTGTTGCTGGTTATTGTTATTCAAACGGTGATTTTGCTGCTGTGGCTGCTGATAAGAAAGCCTGACGAGCTTAAGGCTATGATGGCAAGAAACCGGCTGACGTTGGCTATCAGTGTCAGCAGTTGCCTGGGCTCCATTGGCTGGTTTTCGGCCATGTCGCTTACCGCTGTCCCCTATGTGAAAACCCTGGGGCAGGTGGAAATCTTCTTTATGATGCTGGTGTCGAGCTGGTATTTGAAACAAAAGGTGCAGGTAAAGGATATGGCCGCGCTGGTGCTGATTGCGATAGCTGCCATCATGGTGATGTGGCCTCAATAGCCTTGCTTAAAAGCCTTGCTCAAGCGCGTGAATGGCATCGACGAGCGCCTTGTTGGCGGGCGTCGCTATATGATGGCGATTGCCAAGGCTCACCAGATAGCCATTGATGGCATCAATCTCGGTTTTGCGCCTTTGGTCCACATCCTGGCGCATTGAGGAGCGATTGGCGGCGGTAAGGCGAATGACCTCATACACACGCTCAGATAGGCTTTCTTCCTGTAACTCAATGCCCTGAGTCTTGGCTACCTCAACCAATTCACTCAACACCGCGCTAATAGTCGCTTGATAGGCATTATCTGCCAGTTCGCCATTACAGACACCATGAATTGCTGTGAGCGGGTTAATGCAGGCATTGACCGCCAGCTTTTGCCATAGTGCGGGCAGTATCGCCTCCACCCACTCGCTGCCGGGAATGGCGCTGAGCAGCGCCGCTTTTAGCTCAGGCGCCATGAGAGGGCCTGCACAGTGGCCAAATTGCGTCAGGCCTCTGCCGGTTTGTTTGAGTTGGTGTTTACTAAGACGCAGCGCGCCCTGACTGGTGGTACCCAGGGTCAGGCTGCGGCCATCAAGATGGGGAATAAGGGCTTCATGGGGGCCAAGGCCGTTATGAAGCAGCAGTAAATGGCAGTTACGACTGAGCCTAGGCAGCAATGGCCGCAAAGCGTCCATCACCTGATAGGCTTTTACGGTGACAATCAGTAAACCGATACTTGCAACGCCAGCAGCCTCAGGGCCAGATCCCTGAAAACCAGAGCCGCCAAAGCATTGCTGAGTTTCTTCGCCTGCAAGTGAGATAAAGCCAAATGGCTCAATCAGCGGCTGATAATCCCGCCCAAGCAAGGTAGGCCTGATCCCGGCATGGGCCAATTGATGCGCTATCAACTGACCGACGGCGCCGGCGCCGAGAATTGCAATTCCCTCTGGCGCCTCAGTGCTCATGACTGCTCGAACCTGGCCGCCATCAGATATCGGCGATACAGCCAGTGGGTAAAGAAGAAGGCGGCAACACCGGCCAGGTCGGCAGCAATGTCGCCCCAGGACGCGCTGCGATAGGGCAGACGCGACTGCACAATCTCAATCAGTCCGGCATAGGCGGCCAGGGCGCCGAGCATCAGGTACCACCGAGGACGAAACGCCAACTGGGTCAGCCAGGCCAGGCCAAAGAAGGTGGTGAAATGGCCTACTTTGTCCAAATGCGGAATGGACTGGGGATAGCTGGGCTTGGAGAAAACCAGATAACTGGTGATACACAGCGCGATCACCAGCACGATTTTAAACAGGAACTGCCGATTCTTCACACGAGACTTTTGTTGCCGGGTTAAGGCGCCCATCATAGGGAAATGTGGCGCCAAAGTCATCCACCCGGCTGTAAATCTCTGTGTCAGTTCTGCTACAGCGGCCAAGGCTTCACCTTAGTGAGGTGGGCAGCTAAACTAGGGGCTGTTTTGCATTTTTGTTTTTTAGGGGTTATTCGAACATGCCTTCATTCGATATTGTGTCGGAAGTGGATGCGGTAGAGCTTAAAAATGCCGTGGAAAACACCCGTCGTGAAATGGACGGTCGCTTCGACTTTCGTGGCGTTGAGTACAGTGTGGATTTTAAGGACATGGTGGTTATCCTGCGTTCCGAGTCGGATTTCCAGTGTCGTCAGATGGTGGATATTCTGCGTGGTCAATTGGCCAAGCGGAATGTGGACGCCAAAGCCATGGAAGTGGATGACAAGATAGTGCACACCGGCAAAACCTTTGCGCAGAACGTAAAATTCAAGCAGGGTATTGAGCAGGATGTGGCCAAAAAGCTCATCAAGCTGATTAAAGACAGCAAGGTCAAGGTGCAGGCGCAAATTCAGGGCGATTCGATTCGGGTTACCGGCAAGAAGCGTGACGATTTGCAGGCCATTATGCAGCTGGCCCGTACGTCTGAGCTGGGGCAGCCTTTCCAGTTCAATAACTTCCGCGATTAAGCGGTAGCTGATTCAATGAAAAAGGCAGTCACCTGGTGACTGCCTTTTTGCTTTGGGCACTTGGTACTGAATTCATGTGGTTTTTAATCACTCAGCGCACTTGCTCGTCGGTTGACGCTTCAGCCGGTTGTGTCTGCTTGTGGGGCACAGTTTTATCGACCAGCCATACCAGCAGCAGTACCGGCAGGCCAATCAGGCTGGCGGTGATGAAAAAGTTCACATAGCCAAAGGCATCAACCCAGGCGCCGGAGAAACCGGCAATAAACTTGGGAAACAGCAGCATGATGGACGACAGCAGCGCGTATTGGGTCGCGCTGTAGCCGGAGCTTGTCAGACTGGAGAGATAGGCAATAAAGGCGGCCGTTGCTATGCCGCCGCTGAAATTATCGATGGAGATGGCGATGGTCAGCAGCTGCATGTCGTAGCCTACCACCGCCTGCCAGGCAAACAGCAGATTGGTGGTCGCCACCAAAAGACCGCCCAGAAACAGGATTTTCATGGTGCCGTAGCGGGCAAGCAGAATGCCGCCAAAGGCTGCACCAATGAGGGTCATAATGAGGCCATATACCTTGCTTAGAAACGCAATTTCCTCTTTGGAAAAGCCCATGTCCACGTAGAACACGTTGGCCATAATGCCCATCACGATATCGGAAATCCGGTAGCAGGAGATCAGCGCCAAAATCAGGATGGCGCTTTTACCATAGCGCTTGAAAAAGTCGATAAAGGGCGCCGCTACGGCGCTGTATACCCAGGAGAGTGCCGCCGCCATTTTTGGCGAATAACGGCTGCTGAGTTTTTGCCGCATCTCGGCTTCATCGGCATTGGCTTGCCCCGCATCCACTTCGGGCTCTTTGGCAAACAGGGTGGTGATGATACCAATCAGCATCAGTCCGGCCATCGCCATGTAAGCGGTTTGCCAGGATGCCAGGCGATAACCGGTTTCCTCCGGTGCAACCCAGGCGGCAATGGTCAGCGCTCCGGCGGTGGCGACAATCATGGCGCTGCGATAACCGATTTGATACGCCGCCGCCATGGCAGCCTGCATCTCTTCCGGCGCCGAATCGATACGAAAGGCGTCGATGACAATATCCTGGGTGGCAGAGGCGAAGGCTACCATCAGCGCGCACACCGCCATGTAGGTAAGGCTCTCTTTGGGGTCGCTCAAGGCCATCCCCATGATGGCAGCAACCAGGGTGAGCTGGGCAAACAGCATCCAGCCACGGCGCCGGCCAAACAGCCGCGAGAACAGCGGCAGTGGCATGCGGTCAACCAATGGTGACCAGAGCCACTTAAAGGCGTACAAAATGGCAATCCAGCTGAAATAGCCGATGGCAGTACGGTCGACGCCCGCTTCACGCAGCCAGAACGACAGCGTGGAGAACACCAGCATCAACGGCAAACCGGCGGAGAAGCCGAGAAACAGCATCACCAACACCCGGCGGTGGCGGTAAACTGCGAACAGATCCCAGAGTTTGGTAAAGGTATCGACGATAATCGGCATGGCGGCCAGGGTCTGGAAAAGATGCCCTAGGATAACTTACTTGGGCAAGCCAAGGTCAAGGTAAAGGTCGAGCTAATTGCTTGTTGTGCTTAAAAGTCGTGCTTTGGATGACGCAGGTTTGGCAATGTGCGGGCAAAAAAAGACCCGCCTTGGCGGGGTCTTTGTGGGACTGGCTCAGGATGCCGGGCGGATCCCGATACAGCCGCCGGGAAGCTCGCCGCCAATGCTCAGAAACTCACAGCAATCGTGCAGCTGCTTTCGCAGAAACTGATTGCCGCGCAGTGTCCAAACGGGCCAACGATCAAAGCAGTGTATCAGGTGCCAGAACACCTTTTCCGTGTCGGTTTGCGCTTCACCCTGTGGGTTGAGTTGTTGCCACTCTTCCAGGGTATCCCATAAATACAGCTGGATCTCGCGATAATCGAGCTGGTCACTCAAGAACGCTCTTCCATACTGAGCTAATTGGGGCGCCTTGGTGTCGATGAAGTCCATTGGGGTCATCGGATCGCCTCCATGTTGTTGCTCAGTGAGTATAGCTAAGTCCTGAGCATTAGCTCAAAACACAGTTTATTTTCTTGGCAACAATTTTGCCGACTTAAGGATGATTGGCGTTACCGGCACATCGGGCCAATTGAGTTTGGCGTTGTGCTCGGTGGGTACGACGGCCATGGCTTCCAGCACTTCGCGACCTTCAACCACTTCACCAAACACCGCATAACCCCAGCGCCGCTTGGACGGATCGAGCTTCTTGTTGTCGGCCACATTAAAGTAAAACTGGCGGGTGGCGGTGTGGGGATCGTTTTCCCGCGCCATGGCGATGGTGCCAAAGCTGTTGGACAGGCCATTGCCGGACTCGTTGAAGATAGGTTTGTCTTCGGCTTTTTCTTCAAGCTTGGGGTCGAGACCGCCGCCCTGCACCACAAATTCGGCAATAATGCGGTGGAAAATGGTGTTGTCGTACTCGCCCTTTACTACATAGGTGAGGAAGTTATCGACCGTAATGGGCGCGCGGGTGCGATCAAGCTCCACCACGATTTTGCCCATGGTGGTTTGCATTTCAACCTGGGGGTAGAGGTTATCGGGCTGAATATCTACCTTGGCGGCACTGGCCAGGCTCGAAAGGGTCAGCATCAGTGAGGCGACTATCCATTTCATGTTGTTTTCCTTATTGTTATTGCATCAAAAACTGATTCAGTTCGGGGTCGTTGACTATGTCAGCCGCCAGACGGGTGATGAGCTTATTCATCTCCAGCTCGAGGGTGGCTAAATCCAGGCTGAAAGGGCCTTTCATCGAACCTTTGGCGCTATAGCGCTTGGAAAATATCTGCTGGCTGTTGCGGGCATAGGCACTGATCACGATTTCATTGGCCGCTTCGTAGCCAATCAGGGTCTCATTGATGTCAGAGTGCAGCCGCTCGAGTTTGAATTCGAGCAGATTGGTGGCCGCCGGATCCAATGTAAAGCCGGCCTGGCGGTAGGCGCTGCGAAACAGCTCGCCAAGCTGCTGTGCCGGAGGCTCGCCTGTGCCCATCAATGTGGGCGCTTCGTCGCCCTTGGTAATACGTACCGCATCCATGCTGGTGCGCGCATCTTCGGTGGTCAGAGCAATACGCCCCTGGGCCGCCGAAGCCACGGCAGGCACGTCTGGGCTCAATGCCAGATAATTGGAAGGACTGCCTGCGCAGCCGCCAAAAAGCAGTACGGCGGCCAGTAAACTTACGGATTTTTTCATCATCTTTCCTGCCAGAGACAAAAGTCGCATCAGAATACCAGATTTGGTCTGTATCGCCAGTCGCAGGCCGATTCAGTCGGCATACAGCTCACTGCTGGCAAGCTTGAGCCGGAACACACTGACCTTACGGGGAAAAAATGAAAACAGCAGTAGCAGTGGGGCTGATAAGCAGCCTGATGTTGGGCAGTGCAGTGGCTGGCGAAAGCCCGCATCTGCTCGGCGGCAGCTTAGGGTATGGAGCCAAGGAGTTTGAAAGCAAGGACGGCCAGCTTTACGACGGCGGCGATGGCGTGACCTGGGATATCTGGTATCGCTATATGCTGAACAATTACTGGGGGCTGGAGCTGGGATACGCCGGTGGCGATGGCGGTATCATGAGCGCCCTGATTGATACCATCAGCGAGGTACGCGACCTGAGTTACAGCGGTGGACGGGTGTCTGTGCTGGGGCAGTATCCTATTTACCCTGGTGGCAGCCTTTATGCCAAGGCAGGTTATGGGGTGCATCAGGTTGATTACGAGTACCAAAAGCTGCGTCAGGATGAAAACGATCAGGGGTTTGTCGGTGCGCTGGGGTATCAGCACAGGTTCAGAAGCGGTTTTGGTCTGCACGCAGAATATCAGTACACCCCGATGGAAAAACTGTCGGTAACCAGCTTCAACCTTGGCTTGTCGTGGCAGTTTTGATTTCCCTCAGGCTGGTTTACACCCAATAAGTTAGGCCCTCGACCAGAGGGCTTTTTTGTGGCCGTTTGCCAGCAACTTTTACAGGGTAAACCGATGAACGCTCACTTCAAACGGCTGTTATAAAAATGTATCTGAAAGGCTTTAATCGCTGCCCGAATGGCGCTAGAGTAAAAAACCAAAAACAATAACAACACCCAGCAACAAGACCGCGATGAACAAGCAAAGTAACTCAGTGCAAAGCCGCTCTGCGCAGGTTAATGCTGAGCAAAGCCACAGCGCTCCGGCCGGGCAGCCGGCCATGAATACCCTCGGGCTGCAGGACTGCCTGATGGCGGCCGGTCGTCCCTGTTTTGGCCACTTTGATGGCCCGGTTGCCGATTTGGGGCTGGATAGGTTTTTACTCACCAACGACATGGACGCCCCCGCCAGTGGCTTTCAGCGCTACTTTGGCTACAAACAATTTGAATTTATTGCCATTCATACCCCCAACTACCTGATAGGCCTGGCGCTGGCGGATATCCGTTATCTGGGCAGTGGCTTTTGCTATGTGTTTGATATTAGGAGGGGTAGCTTGCATGAGCGCCATTGGCTACGGCCGCCAAAAGCCTATGCGCTGGCGCCTTCACCTGTGTCTGGCAGCAGTGAAATGGCTGGCGTGCGCATCCACCGTGAGGATGGCCTCTGGCAACTTGGGCTCAGTTTGGAATTGGAGGGGCTTACGCTCGATGCCGATGTAAGCCTTAAACCGTTGCCGTTGTCATTGCCGATGGCCATGTGCTCCCCAACAGGTTACAGCGGCTGGACCTACACCCAAAAACACAATGCCCTGTCGATAACTGGTGAACTCAAGGTAAATCACGAACCCCAGCCGCTCTCAAGGGCGCTGGCAGGCTACGACTTTTCCGCAGGCTATATGCGCAGGGAAACCAGTTGGCGCTGGGCGTCCATCAATGCCATGGCCGCGGATGTGCGTTTGGGGCTGAATCTCGCCGCCGGTGTTAACGAAACCGGCAGCAGCGAAAATGTGCTCTGGCTCGATGGGGTGCGCCGCCATCTTGGTCCTGTGCATTTTGAGTTTGACCGCAAGGCGCCTGCGGGTGGTTCCTGGCGAATCTGGTCAGAGCGAGACGAGCTGGAGCTGCTGTTTACCCCCATGGGATGCCGCTCCGAGAAGCTGAACCTGTGGCTGCTGAAAAGTAATTTTCGCCAATATCTGGGGCAGTTCAGCGGCTGGGTAACGGATGGCGACGGCAATAAACTGCGCCTCGATGGGGTAAACGGACTGACAGAAGATCACTTTGCAAAGTGGTAGTCACAGGAATAAGACAATAAAAATAACAGGGACTTAAAATGAATATCGATGAGCTGACCCAGCACCCTGAGCTACTGTTGATTGCGCTGGCACCGATTTTTTTACTCTGCATGGGGCTGGAATGGCTGGTAGCCAATGTGCGTGGCAAATTGCCGGACACCGCCCGATATCGGTTGCCTGAGCTTTTGTGTAACTTAAGTCTTGCCGGCATGCACCAGCTGGCGGATCTTTTGACCGGTTTCGCTGTCGCCAAGCTGTACCTGTGGCTGTTTGGTTGGCGCCTGTTTGATATCGAGATGAACTGGCAGAGCTTTTTGCTGCTGTTGCTGGCCCAGGACTTTTGCTACTACTGGTTCCACCGTGCCAGCCATCGCTGCCGCTGGATGTGGGCCGCCCATGTGGCACATCACAGCTCGGAAAACATGAATTTTTCCACCGCGTTTCGTCAAAGTTTGATGTACCCGGTGGCTGGCATGTGGCTGTTTTGGATCCCGCTGGTGATTATCGGCTTCGATCCCAACTGGGTGGTGTTTTCAGTGTTGGCGAGTCTGGGGTTTCAGTTTTTTGTCCATACCCAGCTGGTGGACAAGCTTGGGCCGCTGGAGTGGCTGTTCAATACTCCCAGCCACCACAGGGTGCATCATGGCTCCAACCCCCAATACATAGACAAAAACTACGCCGGCGTGCTGATTATCTGGGATCGGCTGTTCGGCACCTTTGTTAAAGAAGAAGAAACGGTGCGCTACGGCATTACCAAGCCGGTACACAGCTTTAATCCGTTGGTGGTGACCTTCAGTGAGTGGCGCGATATGTTGCGGGACGCCAGTGCGCCGGGACTCTCGCTCAGGCAGCGGCTTGGGCAACTTTTTGCGCCACCCGCCAGTACAAATTCCACCGAATGAGCCTTCTGGCCTGTGCGCCTCTGGGGTATGCTTGGGCCACTCATTGAATTCAGGAATGGTTATGAAACTCTTTGTTTTTGAACATTGTCCTTATTGTGTACGTGCCATGATGCTGGTGGGCTACAAGCAGCTGGATATTAAGATTGAGGTGCTGGCCAATGATGATGTGGAGAGTCGCATTCGCATGGTGGGGGCCAATATGGTGCCTATTCTGCAAAAGGCTGATGGCAGCTTTATGGGCGAGAGTCTGGATATTGTTGCTTATCTCGATGCGTTGGAGGGGCAGCCGGTTCTTGCGCCCGCCCGCCATGAGGCCGCTATTCAGTCCTGGCTCAAAGAGGCCGGTGCGTACAGCGCCCCCTTGCTGCATCCACGCAATGTGCGTCTTGGGCTGAAGGAATATAACTCAGCGGCTGCCATCGCGTGGTATACCCAAAACAAGAGTGCTGCCATTGGCATGAGCTTTGACGAGGCCTTTGCCAACTCATCTGAGCTGATTGCCGCCCTGAACCCGCTGTTTACCGGTCTTGAGTTTATCCCGCTGCCATCTGCTCGGGAAAACCGCCTCGGTTACGATGACATTCTGCTGTATCCCACCCTCCGGAATCTTACCGCAGTGAAGGGGTTGGAGTTTGGTGACCATGTGCGCCGCTATATTAATGAAGTGACCGCGCTGACCAACGTCAGGCTGTTTGACGACATTGCCATTTAAGGCCATTTAAAGCCTTTTAAGTGCCCATCACTGATATAAAGGGGCGCCACACCTCTGATATTCGTGAGCGCCCTGGCCCCTTAACACTGTGACGGCTCGCCGAATTTCGCTGCAAGTTAAACTTCTGCCTGATGGTTTGACTGTATGCCATGTCTTATCCTGTTAAACGTTGGATCCCTGGCATCCTGTGTGGTGCCGCTGGCTGGAACCATTAGGGAAAAATGGCGGCAATGGGATTGGCAAGGAGAGCAGTTATGGCAATCGTCAGTGCGAAAGAATTTGCGGACTGGCTGTACCGGCATTTTGAATCTGTCGGCCCCGGCGTTAGCCTGAGCCGTGAAGATATCAATAGTCTGACCGGCAGACAGCGGTTTTCACTGGGTTTTGTCCACGATATTCACTATGAGCTGATGCGACATGGCATCGCGTTTGTGACCGACACTTCCCGGGAAAACTTTTACATGGTTAAAGTGTGCGACCGACCCTGGCGAGAACTGCTGAATCAGGATTACGAGAAGGAAATCTTCTCAAATGTGGTGTCGCTTAACCTGTCGTTTAAGAAAAGCTGTTGAAGAAAAGGGCGCTCGGCGCCCTTTTTACTTTATGGATTGCAGAATAACAAACTTGCCATTGCTGGCGATGGTTTTGCAGTTGCCAAACAAGCGCTTAAGTTTAATGTGATAGCCAAGGTGACGGTTGCCGACGATGTGCAGCATGCCACCTTGCTTGAGGCGGCGCTTGGCGTCGTTGAACATTTGCCAGGCGATATGGTCGGTGATGGCCTCACCCTGGTGGAACGGCGGGTTGCACAGCACCAAATCGGCGCTGATGTCGGCATCCAGGTGACTGAGGCAATCGTCCCAGTGAAACTCAGCCAATTCGGGGTTCAGCTCGTTCAATGCCCAGTTGGCGCGGGCGCTTGCCACGGCCATGGCAGATTCATCCACAAAATGGATATGGGCATCGGGGTAAGACTTGGCTGCCTGCAGACCCAGCACGCCATTACCACAACCCAAATCAATCACTCGCCTGAAATCTCCCGCAGGCAGGTGATTCAGCATTAACCGCGCGCCAATATCGAGTTTGTTGGCGGCAAACACATTGCTGTGGTTTTCGAGCATCAGTCCAAGCTCAGGTACCGGCCAGCGGCTTGGTTTGGCGAGTGGCCTTGGTATGCCATCGGCGATGACGGTAATAACACGGGTCTTTTTCCAGGCCAGGCTGGCACTGGCATTGCCCAGCTGTTTTCCGATAAGTGCGAGCACTGACTGGTTGATGTGTTTGGCTTTGGCACCAATCAACACTTGCTGACCGGCTTTAAGCGTTTGACTTAACTGACTTAAGGTATCAGCGAAAAAGTTAAGATTTTTCGGCAGTTTCATCAGTATTGCGGCATCGCTGGTCAGTGTGTGCAACTGGCTGCAGTCGTGAAATCCAATGCCATTTTGGCTCATTGCGTTCTCTTGCAGGTTTTCAATGGCGCCTAAATGGCAGGTGCGACCATCGGCGGCAAAGTCGATTGCTGCATCAGCGAAACGGGCTCGCAGTGCACAGGTGAGGGCACCGAAGCTATCGTTAATTAACAGCCAGCGTTGGGGTGACATACCGGAATCATCCAGGTGTTTCAGCAAATGTTCGTCGGCGGCATCCCAGGCTTGCAGGTTGGCATCGCTGCTGTCGGGGTAGCGCTTGAGGATAAGTTCGTTATCCAGGCCGGGAAGCTGGGCTGAAAATCGGGTCGTCATATGTCACAGTATCCTTGATTGGGGGCGGAATTATCGCAAATTGCGGCGCCGATTGGTATTGAGATTGATATTGAGATTGGTATCAGTGACCGGAAATAAAGGACGGTAGGATTGGCAGAGCAGTTTAACCTTGGTTTTTCAGATGGCATTCCAGGTGATGATGCGCCGCCCATCACCCATATCACCGGCTATCTGTCGCCTGAGCAACGCCAGGCGCTGCTCACCGAAGCCGCGGAGTACGCCTTTAGCTCGCCCGAGGTTCAGGTATATGGAAAGTGGCATAAAATTCCTCGCGAGCAGCTGTGGCTCGGTGATGAAGGCTGCCAATATCAATACTCATCCTTGCTGATTGAGCCAGCGCCCTGGCCCAGGTATGCACTGAAATTGAAAGAGAAACTCAACCGCGAGTTTGCCGCAGGTTTTAATGGCTGCCTGGTGAATCATTATCGCAATGGCCGCGATGCCATGGGGTTTCATGCCGATAATGAGCCCGAGCTGGTGGCCTCGGCACCGGTTGCCATTGTCAGTCTGGGGCAGGCCAGACCCTTTGTGATGCGCCGCCGAGCCGATGGGCACAAGGTGAGGCTGATGCTGCAAAGCGGTGATTTACTGCTGATGCACGCACCGATGCAGGCGCTGTGGGAGCATGCCATCCCGCGTTCGGAGCGGCCGATGGATGCGCGGCTGAGCTTTACCTTCAGACGTTTGTCTGCTTTTTATCACCGGGCCCGCTGATGGTTTTTTATGGCTGAAGGCCTTAGTCCGCTGATGGCTCTTGAGCGCTGAAGGCTTTGATTGGCTGAAAGCTCTCGCTGGCTGAAGGCTCCGGATTCTGTGCACTTGACCACAGAAGTACCCGCACGGCAGGGTTACAGTGAACAGGGTATGGGTGAAATATGGCGATGGTTAAGCCGTGTGCCCGGGGTATTGCAGGAGGCTTTCAATGAAAATTCAATTCATTTCCACCGTGGTTGGTCCCCTGGGGCCTGATGTGCTTAAGTCTCTCGCGACACTGAGCCGTGAATGTGGCGCCGAATGGCTGTCGAGTAAGCTCATAATGCTTGATGGTCAGTTTGCCGCCATGATGCGGGTCAGCATTGATGATGATAAAGACGCGCAGCTCAGAACCCGTCTTGAGCAGGCCTTTCCCAATGTGAGTTTTGTGTATGCGCCTGTGGTGGCCGCTGCCGATGAAGCCGAGGCGCTGACTATCGAGCTTGATTGCAGCGACAGGCCCGGCCTGACCCGGGATATTAACGATATCCTTGCCAATCTCGGCATTGGCGTAACCCAGATGGAAAGCCACAGGTTGCAGGTGACCAGCTTGGGGCGCACTGTGTTCAACGCCAATATGCAGCTCAAAGTACCGGCCGGTGTTGATACGGCCACCCTGGTGGCAGCCCTCGAAGCGGTTGAGCCCAACGCACGGGTTTATCCAAAATCAGCGGCTGTTTGACCTTTTGCGGCGGCAGCGCTAACCTGCCGCCATCTATTTATTGTGTGAACTTCCTATGTCTGTCGCCGATATTATCCATGCAAAATTGACCGAAGCACTTGCCCCTGTGCACCTTGAGGTTATCAACGAAAGCCATATGCACAATGTGCCCAAGAACTCTGAGACGCATTTTAAAGTGGTGATTGCCAGCGCGGCCTTTACTGGTCAGCGACTGATTGGCCGCCACCGTGCTGTCAACGCAGCCTTGGCCGATGAACTGGCCGCAGGCGTGCATGCCTTGTCGATGCACACTTATACGCCGGAAGAGTGGCAGGCGCTGGAGGCGGTGCCATCCTCGCCCAAGTGCAGAGGATAAACCTGTCTCTCGTTGAAGGTGCCCGCAGATGCGGGCATTTTTGTTTCTCCCCCGTCTATCCGCGCATCAGCGCATCCTCAGACCATTTGCTGGTTTCTTCTGTGTGTATTTTCTGTTATCAATAGGTTGCATTGATAACGATAAAAAGCATCAACAAAAACAGTATTATGGGAAAAATAATTCAATTTCTTGAAGGGCTTGGTGAGTCCCTTGGTCGGCTCGTGGGCTGGTTTACCCTTGCTATGGTGATCCTGACTCTGGCGGTGGTGCTGTTGCGTTATGTCTTCTCCACCGGCGCCACGGCAATGCAGGAAACGGCCCTTTATCTTCACGGCGCTGTGTTTACCCTGGCGGCTGGTTTCACTTTAAAACGCGAAGCCCATGTGCGGGTGGATGTGTTTTATCGCCAGTTTTCCGAGCGCACCCGCCATTGGGTCGACTTCGTCGGCACCCTGGTGTTCCTGCTGCCACTTTGTGGTGCCATCTTCTATTTCTGCCTCGACTATGTGCTGCGCTCCTGGCGCATCCACGAAGCTTCTATCGAAGCCGGTGGTTTGCCATTTGTGTATCTGCAAAAAACGCTGCTGCTGGGGCTGTGTATCAGTTTAATTATCCAGGGGCTGTGTGAGCTGTACCGCCATGGAAAGGCGCTGTTTGGCAAGGAGGCTTGCTGATGGCGCTTTTGCTGTTTGCGATTATTTGTCTGGTGTTGATGCTGGGTTACCCGGTTGCCCTGACGCTGGGAGGCGTAGCCTTTTTATTTGCGGTGGTGGCAAGCTTTTTCGGCGCCTTCGACATGGGGCTGTTTGGCCTGCTACCGAACCGGATTTACGGCATTATCAACAATGAAATCTTGATGGCGGTGCCGCTGTTTGTGTTTATGGGCGTAGTGCTGGAGAAGTCCCGTATCGCCGAGCAGCTGCTGACCACCATGAGTGACCTATTCGGCCGCTTGCGTGGTGGGCTGATTTTCAGTGTGTTTTTGGTGGGCATGTTGCTCGCGGCCAGCACGGGGATCGTCGGTGCGACTGTGGTCACCATGGGCCTGATGAGTCTGCCGACACTGCTTAAGCGCGGCTACAGCCCTGAATTCAGCGCCGGTGCCATTTGTGCCACCGGCACCCTGGGACAGATTATTCCGCCTTCCATTGCGCTGGTGTTGCTTGGGGATGTGCTCTCCAACGCCTATCAGCAGGCGCAGCTGAAAATGGGGATTTTTAACCCCAAGTCGGTGTCGGTGGGCGATTTGTTTGCCGGTGCCCTTATCCCAGGACTCATGCTGGTGGCGCTGTATGTGCTCTACACCCTGGTGCGGCTGTGGCGCCACCCGCAAGATTTCGGCAGCGAAGTCGCCGATGTCCGCGAACCTATTTCCATCTCCCGGGTTGTATCGGCGCTGCTGCCACCTTTGGTGCTGATTTTATTGGTGCTTGGGTCCATTCTCACCGGCATTGCGACTCCTACGGAAGCCGCTTCGGTGGGCGCCGCCGGGGCGCTGTTTATTGCTATTGGCAAACGTCAGCTCAGTATGCTGGCACTGAAAGAAGTGATGCAGAGCACGGTGAAAATCACCTCCATGGTGTTTCTTATACTGATAGGCGCGTCGGTGTTTTCACTGGTATTTCGTGGCCTTGGCGGTGAAGAGCTGATCCATGAGCTGTTTATGGCCATGCCCGGCGGTGTGGTCGGTGCCATGTTGCTGGTGATGGCGGTGATCTTCCTGCTTGGCTTTATTCTGGATTTTATCGAAATCACTTTCGTGGTGGTGCCGCTGGTGGCGCCTATTCTGCTGGCGATGGGGCTGGATCCCGTCTGGCTTGGGATCATGATTGCCATGAACCTGCAGACCTCGTTCTTAACGCCCCCTTTTGGTTTTGCGCTTTTCTATCTGCGTGGTGTGACCGGCGATACCGTGTCCAGCGGGCAGATCTACCGGGGAGTCATTCCCTTTGTGGTACTGCAGCTGGTGATGTTGCTGCTGCTGAGCCTTTGGCCGGGATTGGCCACCTGGTTGCCGTCGGTGCTGTATGGCAACTGACGGCCAATACTAAAGACAGGAGTTACTCAACATGATGCGTAAAATAGGGTTTTCGGTGCTGGCGACGGCGCTTTTATTGATGGGCTGCAACGACGACAAGGCCCCGGCCGCTCAGGCTCCGGTGGCCGAGGTTAAGCCCATTGAGTGGAAACTGGCGACCTCTTGGCCAAAGAACTTCCCGGGGTTGGGGACTGCGCCCGAACACTTCGCCACCATGGTGGATGAGATGTCTGCCGGGCGCCTGAAAATCAAAGTCTATGGTGCGGGCGAGCTGCTGCCGGCACTGGAAGTGTTTGAAGCCGTGAGCGAAGGCTCAGTGCAGATGGGCCACAGCGCTGCGTATTATTGGAAAGGTAAGGCACCGGCGGCGCAGTTTTTCACCTCCATACCCTTCGGTCTTAATGCCCAGGAGATGAATGGCTGGCTTACCTACGGCGGCGGTCAGCAGCTGTGGGAAGAGGTGTATGCGCCTTTTGGTATTCTGCCGATGCCAGGCGGCAACAGTGGCGTGCAGATGGGCGGCTGGTTTAATAAAGAAATCAATAGCCTTGATGATTTGAAAGGCCTGAAGATGCGCTTGCCCGGGCTTGGGGGCGAAGTGCTTAAGCGCCTGGGCGGCGTGCCTGTGGTGCTGCCGGGGCGTGAGCTTTATACCGCGATGCAGACAGGTGCCATTGATGCAACCGAGTGGGTGGGGCCATACAATGATTTGGCTTTTGGCCTGCATAAAGTTGCCAAGTTTTACTACTATCCCGGCTGGCATGAGCCCGGCACAACACTTGAGTTTCTGATTAATAAAGAGGCCTTTAACAAGCTGCCCAAGGATTTGCAGGCAATAGTGCGGGTGGCGGCCAAGGCCACCAATCAGGATATGCTTGATGAGTACACCACCCGCCATGTGGGCGCGCTGGAAAGCCTTATCAATGAGCATGGCGTGCAGCTGCGCCAGTTCCCTCAGGATGTGATGGACGGGCTTCGCAAGACCTCGGCCGAGGTGATTGCCGAGCAGTCGGCGCAGGATCCCATGATGCAGAAGGTGTTTGATGCCTATCGTGAGTACGAGCGCGGCGTGCGTCAGTATCACCTGATCTCGGAAGATGCTTACAGTCGCTTAAGACAATGAGGTTTTTGAGTGCAGGCTTTAATGCTATGCTTGGCTCACTTTGCAAAACTACTTTGTGCCCCGGCTGACGGGGCTGGAGAGCACCATGCCTTTATTGGACAGTTTCACCGTTGACCATACCCGTATGAACGCCCCTGCGGTGCGGGTGGCTAAGACCATGAGCACCCCAAAGGGTGACACCATTACTGTGTTCGATCTGCGTTTTTGTGCCCCCAATAAGGACATCCTCAGCGAGCGTGGCATCCACACGCTGGAGCACCTGTTTGCTGGCTTTATGCGCGATCATTTGAATGGCAATGGCGTTGAAATCATCGATATTTCGCCCATGGGTTGCCGCACCGGCTTTTATATGAGCCTGATTGGTGAGCCGAGTGAAAAGCGGGTTGCCGATGCCTGGCTTGCCGCCATGGAAGATGTGCTCAAGGTTGCCGATCAGAAGGCCATTCCAGAGCTCAATGAATACCAGTGCGGTACCTATGAGATGCATTCTCTGGAGCAGGCGCAGGACATCGCGCGCACCATTATTGCCGCTGGTGTCAGCGTAAACCGTAACGATGAACTCAAGTTGGCTGACGAAATTCTGAACCAGCTCTGATTTATTGAACGTCATATTGAAAAAGCGGCGCGAGCCGCTTTTTTTTCGTCTAAAATCATCCATGTCACAAATAAATAACAATAAAGCTGCCGACATTGGTGGCCATTTCGGGATATATGGATGAAACACACCCCTGCGCTTGTTTCCTGCTTATTGGCCGGGTGCGCATGCTTCGCTGCGTGGGCCGAAGAGCTGCCCGCGCAGACTGTCACTCCCTTCTTTACCGAGCTGCTTGGTATCAATTCCCCAACAGTGTTACCCCTTCAGCCCCTTGGCAGCCTTGCAGGCAAGGCATCAATCATGGGCGAAAGTCGCTTTTTTCAATCTGACAGCAGAGAAAATACCCCCGGCCTGAACGGGATTGACCTTGCGCTGGCCCCTTTTGCTGCACCGGGCGTGTGGCTCGATGCCGGGCGCTTCGGTGTCGATGGCCTCGATTTGTGTGGCTTGTCGGCTGAGCAGTGCGCCAATGAGCTCAAAAGTGATTATTGGCTCAGTCCGGCGGGGCAGGGCAGTGATGGACTGGGACTAGAGGCACGGGATGATAAAACCGCAGCACTGAGGGCGGCGCTGCAATCCAGTAACGAGGCGCTGGATATGGGATTTCGCGGCAGTTATCTGCAGCAGAAAGCCGATGACAGCAGGCTGGATGATGCTAAAGACACCGAACTCTTTATTGCCCTGGGTGCCTCCAGTTTGCCGGGGGCAAAGAATAAGCAGCGCACCGAGCTTGGCTGGCTGTATCAGGACAGCAGTGTGCCGCTTTCAGCCGCGGCGTTGACCGTAAGCCGCGAGCGGCAACGGCTGCATCTAACCCATTATGCGGGGGTAGTTGGCGGCACTGGCAGCAGTCAAAGGACAAATATCAGAAGCAACAGCATTCAAAGCAGCACCCGTACCGACCTTTTTTGGCAGGAAAGCCGGATAGATTTTACTGCGCTTGCAGCGGCGCCTTCCAATACTGAGGCTGACAATAGCCTGCTTGGCGCCGCGGGGCCGAGCTCTGCGCTTATAGATGGCCCCAAGGATACGGCAGCGGCTGCGGTCCAGGGTATTAATGCTGATAACTTTATTGGCGGCTTTGTTGGGGATGTGCGCTATCAAACCATGGGCATTCAAAGCGAAAGCATCGACAGCTATGGTAAGCACTCACTCAGCTATCGGCTGAGTTATCAGCACGACAGCGCTGACTATAAAGGCAGCATGCTGGTTGAGAGCGCAGCGGGCACTAACCCGGAAGTTGCCAATGTGGAGATAAGCGACAGCGCCAGTGTACTGACACTGGGGCTTAAAGCACGGCTCGATTTCGCCTGGCTGGATGTAGCCGCACAGGCCAGTTGGCTGCGGGCCGACACTGAGCGGGTAAGGACTGAGCGGGCAGGTACTGAGCGGATAAGCAATGAGCCAGCTGGCGGCGAAGCGGGCACTGACTTTTCCATGGATAGCAGCAGTGAAGGCTGGCGCTATGGTCTGGGGTTGCTGTTTGCCGACGACAGCATTGGCTTGTGGGGCCGGCATGGCTTTACTCCCCCCGCACCTGGGAATGCCGAGGCGCTGGCGCAAACCTGGGATGGCATCAACCTGGATGGAAATTGGGCCATGGGCTCATTCAGTCTGAAAGGACAGCTGTGGGCACGGGACTACGACAACTTGCATCTGGACTGCACCGAACTTGAGGACTGCCCTGGTCTGAAAGGCATGCATCAGCTCAATGTCGCGGATGTATCGGCCAGAGGGTTTGGGCTGTCCGCCAGCTGGCTTGGGGAGTTTGGCGCGCTGAGCGTGCCCCTGGTGGTAGGGGTTGAGGAGAATCGCAGCGAATTTGATTCGGCCCAGTGCCTTGTGGCAGCGAGCCGCTGCTATAACAGTGGCGACCGATTGCCCTGGCAGCCTTCCCGGCAGCTGTCGATGGCGCTCGGACTCAGTGCTGGTGAGTGGTCACTGTCGTTCACTGGCCGCGAAATCACATACCCTGAAGGGGATATGAGCCGGCTTGATGCGGCCCTGTCGTGGCAGCACGGTGCCCATGGGGTGTACCTCAGGGCAGACAATCTTGCCGCCGATGACTTGCCCTCGAAGGTGGCAGATTTTGGTCCACGGGGTGGCGAAGTTTTGTTCAGTCTCGGCTATCGCTGGCATGGCTGAATCCGGCGGGGTTTTGTATCTCATTCGAGTTAGTGTCCCGGCTGGCGTGTCTTAGAGTTCTTTTCAATATTTGCTTATATAAGTTCATATATATTAGATAGATATAAAACTTGTTGCAGCAAAAATCCTTTTCTGCGAGGGCGATGTTTTGTCTTGGTGGAAAAGCGTGAATTTCACGGCGGAAAACGGCCTGCGAAGTTTGAAAACACGCATAATTTTCGTGGCGATGGCAGGGCGTTTGGGGTAAAATGCGCGCGACCAGCGTGATTGCGATCGCATTTCTGTGATAAATCTGCGCCAGCTCAACGCTAACGGTTTGTTTAAAACCGGGTGTCTAGCAGGAACGCGGCGCGTTGTCTTTCCTTCAAACGTAGTGCATGTGGATATGATTACAATTAAGAAAGGATTGGATCTGCCCTTAACGGGTGGTCCAGAGCAAGTTATCCATGATGGCCCAGCCATTAAACACGTAGCTACATTGGGTGAAGAGTATATTGGCATGCGTCCTACCATGAAAGTTAAGGTAGGAGACAAGGTAGCCAAGGGTCAGGTGCTTTTTGAAGATAAAAAGAATCCTGGCGTGAAATATACGGCTTTGGCCAGTGGTACTGTTACTGAAATCAACCGGGGTGCGAAGCGAGTTCTCCAGTCTGTGGTGATTGAACTTGAGGGCAACGATGCTGTTGCTTTTGCCAAGTACGATGCTGCTGAGCTGGATTCCCTGAGTGGTGAGCAAGTCAGAAACAACCTGATCGAATCAGGTCTGTGGACTGCCCTGCGTACCCGTCCTTTCAGCAAAGTTCCTGCAGTTGATGCGTCACCTGCCGGCATCTTTGTTACCGCAACCGATACCAACCCCCATGCTGCCGATCCCGCTTTGGTGATTGCCGAGCATAAAGAAGACTTTGCCAACGGCCTGAAGGTGCTGGCAAGACTGACCGAGGGTAAGGTTTACCTGTGTAAAGCGCCTGGCGCTGACATTCCTGCTGCCAATGCCGAAGTCCATGAGTTTGGTGGCAAGCATCCTGCCGGTTTGGCAGGTACCCATATCCACTTTATTCTGCCTGCGTCTGCCCATCGCTCGGTGTGGCATATCGGTTACCAGGACGTGATAGCCTTTGGTCAGCTGTTCACTACTGGCGAACTGAATACCAACCGTGTGATCTCTATTGCCGGCCCTAAAGCCGTTAAGCCTCGCCTGGTGCGTACCCTGTTGGGTGCCAGCATCGAGACCCTGACTGCCGGTGAAACTGCCGAAGGTGTGGTACGTAAGGTGTCTGGCTCTGTACTGAACGGTCGCACTGCGACTGGTGTACACGCCTACCTGGGTCGTTACCACCTGCAGGTGAGCTTGCTGGAAGAGGGTACTGAGAAGGAATTCATCGGCTGGATTTTGCCAGGCAGCAACAAGTTCTCCATTACCCGTGCCTTCCTGTCTCACCTGTCGCCAAGCCGTCTGTTCGATATGACGACCAGCACCGGTGGTTCAGACCGCGCCATGGTGCCTATCGGCAACTACGAGCGCGTAATGCCATTGGACATTCTGCCAACCATGCTGCTGCGTGATCTGGTATCCGGTGATATTGACGGCGCTATCTCTTTGGGTGCGCTGGAGCTGGATGAAGAAGATTTGGCACTGTGTACCTTTGTGTGCCCAGGCAAGTATGACTACGGTTCCTATCTGCGCAACTGCCTGGATACGGTAGAGAGGGAAGGCTGATGAGCTTGAAAGATTTTCTTGAGCGTATTGAACCGCAATTCGAAAAAGGCGGTAAATACGAGAAGTGGTATGCCCTGTATGAAGCGGCCGCCACTATTTTCTATACGCCAGGTCTGGTGAACAAGGGCAAGACCCACGTTCGCGATAACCTCGACCTCAAGCGTATGATGATCACCGTGTGGGCCTGTGCCTTCCCGGCGATGTTCGTTGGTATGTACAACGTAGGTCTGCAGGCTCAGCTGGCTCTGGCTGCTGGTTTTGCTACCCCTGACGTATGGCAGGTTAGCCTGTTCGGTATCCTGGGTACTGAGCTGACTGCCGATTCCGGTTGGGCCACGCTGATGTGGTACGGCGCCTGTTTCTTCCTGCCTATTTATGCTGTGACCTTCGCGGTCGGCGGTATCTGGGAAGTGCTGTTTGCCATGGTGCGCGGTCATGAAGTAAACGAAGGCTTCTTCGTTACCTCTATTCTGTTCGCCCTGACTCTGCCTGCCACTATCCCGCTGTGGATGGTTGCACTGGGTATCACCTTCGGTGTGGTGGTAGCAAAAGAAGTGTTCGGTGGTACCGGACGTAACTTCCTTAACCCTGCGCTGGCCGGTCGTGCCTTCCTGTTCTTTGCCTATCCGCTGAACATGTCCGGTGACACCAGCTGGGTTGTGGCCGATGGTTTCTCTGGTGCAACTCACCTGAGCCAGGCTGCTACCGGTACCCTGGAGTACGGTCTGAATCAGGATTGGTGGAATGCCTTCTTCGGCTTTATCCCAGGTTCTGTGGGTGAAGTATCGACTCTGGCCATTCTGCTGGGCGGCTTGGTTATCATCTATACCCGTATCGCGTCCTGGCGCATCGTGGGTGGTGTACTGGTAGGTATGATTGCCGTATCGACCCTGCTGAACGTCATCGGTTCTGACACCAACCCAATGTTCGCCATGCCTTGGTACTGGCACCTGGTACTGGGTGGTTTCGCCTTCGGTATGATGTTCATGGCTACCGACCCTGTGTCTGCCTCTTTCACCAACCAGGCCAAGTGGGCCTACGGTCTCCTGATCGGTGCCATGGCGGTGTTCATTCGTGTGATCAACCCTGCGTTCCCTGAAGGTATGATGTTGGCCATTCTGTTTGCCAACCTGTTTGCGCCACTGTTCGACCATTTCGTGGTACAGGCAAATATCAAGCGGAGGATTGCCCGTGGCTAATAATAAAGATTCGTTCGGAAGAACGCTGTTTATCGTTGTTGGCCTGTGCCTGGTGTGCTCGATCTTCGTATCGACTGCTGCCGTAGTACTGCGTCCGACTCAGCAGGAAAACAAGCTGCTGGATAAGCAAAAGTACATTCTGGAAGCTGCCAACCTGATGGACACCAAGGCTGGCAACATCACCAAAGCAGAAGTACTGGCAACCTACAACAAGTATGTTGAAGCCCGCGTAGTTAACCTGAAATCAGGTGAGTTTGTGGACGGTGTGGATGGCAATACCTTTGATCAGGAAAAAGCTGCCCGCGATCCAAAGACTTCTTCCAAGCCTGTGAATGACGTTGCTTCTATCAAGCGCGTACCTAACGAGGCTGTGGTGTACCTGGTGCGTGACGATGCCGGCGCGCTCAAGACTGTGATCCTGCCTGTTAAAGGCTACGGTCTGTGGTCAACCATGTTTGCCTTCCTGGCACTGGATCCTGACCTGAACACCATTCAGGGCCTGGTTTACTACGACTTTACCGGTTCTGGTGAAACCCCAGGTCTGGGTGGCGAAGTACAGAATCCTAAGTGGAAAGCACTGTGGCACGGCAAGAAACTGTTCGACGAACAGGGCAAGCTGGCTATCAGCGTGACCAAGAACCCAGCAGTGGCTGCCTCTGTACACGGCGTTGACGCCCTGTCTGGTGCAACCCTGACCAGTAACGGTGTTCAGCACTCGCTGACGTTCTGGCTGGGTAAAGAAGGTTTTGCGAGTTTCATTGAAAAAGCACGCAACGGAGGGCTGAGCTAATGGCCAACGAACTGAAAAAGGTTCTGACCGGACCTATTATCTCCAACAACCCGATTGCGCTGCAGATCCTGGGTGTTTGTAGTGCGCTGGCAGTAACCAGTAAGCTGGAAACTGCCCTTGTGATGACTCTGGCTCTGACCGCGGTAACCGCGTTCTCGAACCTGTTCATCTCCATGATCCGTAATCATATCCCTAACAGCGTACGTATTATCGTGCAGATGGCGATTATCGCCTCGCTGGTAATCGTGGTTGACCAGGTACTGCAGGCTTACGCCTACGACGTGGCCAAACAGCTGTCGGTATTCGTGGGCCTTATCATCACCAACTGTATCGTGATGGGCCGCGCCGAAGCCTATGCCATGAAGACACCTCCAATGATGAGCTTCATGGACGGTATCGGTAACGGTCTGGGTTATGGTGCCATCCTGCTGTCTGTTGGCTTTGTGCGTGAACTGTTCGGTAACGGTTCTCTGTTCGGCGTTGAGATCCTGTCCAAGATCTCTGACGGCGGCTGGTATCAGCCCAACGGTCTGCTCCTGCTGCCACCGAGTGCGTTCTTCCTGATCGGTATCCTGATTTGGATCATCCGCACCTACAAGCCTGAGCAAGTTGAAGCAAAAGGATAAGGTCAATGGAACATTATATCAGTCTGTTAATCCGCTCTGTTTTCATTGAAAACATGGCCCTGTCCTTCTTCCTCGGTATGTGTACTTTCCTGGCTGTGTCCAAGAAAGTAAAAACAGCCATGGGTCTGGGCGTTGCCGTTATCGTGGTACTGGCGATTTCAGTACCTGCTAACCAAATCATTTATCAGGGCATTCTGGCGCCTGGCGCTCTGGCCTGGGCCGGTGTTCCTGAGGCTGACCTGAGCTTCCTGAAGTTCATCACCTTTATCGGTGTTATTGCTGCACTGGTACAGATCCTTGAGATGACGCTGGATAAGTACTTCCCACCGTTGTACAACGCGCTGGGTATCTTCCTGCCGTTGATTACTGTGAACTGTGCAATCTTCGGTGCCGTAGCCTTCATGGTTGAGCGTGACTATAACCTGCCTGAATCGCTGGTTTATGGTATCGGCTCTGGTATCGGTTGGGCACTGGCCATCGTACTGCTGGCGGGTATCCGTGAGAAGATGAAGTACGCCGATGTACCTGATGGTCTGCGTGGTCTGGGGATTACCTTTATCACTGCCGGTCTGATGGCTCTGGGTTTCATGTCGTTCTCTGGTGTGTCCCTGTAAGGGGCACCTCAAGAAGGCTCATCGGTTAAGCCTTCTAAGGATTAGTTAATGGAAAATTTAGATATTTTTCTGGGCGTTGGTATGTTTACCGCCATCGTACTGGTGTTGGTACTGGTGATTTTGTTCGCCAAGTCCAAGCTGGTATCAAGCGGTGATATCACCATCGGTATCAATGATGATCCCGCAAAAGCCATCACCACCGAAGCTGGCGGCAAGCTGCTCGGTGCCCTGGCCAACAGCGGTATCTTCGTATCTTCTGCCTGTGGTGGCGGTGGCTCTTGTGGTCAGTGCCGTGTGCACGTGAAGTCTGGTGGTGGCGATATTCTGCCTACCGAACTGGATCACATCTCCAAGGGTGAAGCCAAGAAAGGTTGTCGTCTGGCATGTCAGGTTAACGTGAAAACCGACATGGAGATTGAACTGGAAGAAGAAATCTTCGGTATCAAGAAGTGGGAATGTACTGTTATCTCCAACGATAACAAGGCGACCTTCATCAAGGAACTCAAGCTCGGCATCCCTGATGGCGAATCAGTACCTTTCCGTGCCGGTGGTTACATCCAGATTGAAGCCCCTGCGCACCATGTTAAGTATGCTGACTACGATATTCCTGCAGAATACCGTGGCGATTGGGAACACTTTGGCTTCTTCAAGCTGGAGTCCAAGGTTGACGAACCTACCATTCGTGCATACTCCATGGCCAACTATCCGGAAGAGTTCGGCATCATCATGCTGAACGTGCGTATCGCTACGCCTCCACCACGTAACCTGAGCCTGCCATGTGGCAAGATGTCTTCGTACATCTGGAGCCTGAAGGCCGGTGACAAGGTTACTATCTCTGGTCCATTCGGTGAATTCTTCGCGAAAGACACCAATGCCGAGATGGTATTCGTGGGTGGTGGTGCCGGTATGGCGCCAATGCGTTCACACATCTTCGACCAGCTCAAGCGTCTTAAGAGCAAGCGTAAGATGAGTTTCTGGTACGGTGCCCGCTCCAAGCGTGAAATGTTCTACGTAGAAGATTTCGACGGTCTGGCAGCTGAAAACGATAACTTCGTGTGGCACGTGGCCCTGTCCGATCCTCAGCCAGAGGACAATTGGGATGGCTACACCGGCTTCATTCACAACGTTCTGTACGAGAACTACCTGAAAGACCACGAAGCGCCGGAAGATTGTGAGTTCTACATGTGTGGACCTCCAATGATGAACGCGGCAGTGATCGCCATGCTCAAAGATCTCGGCGTTGAAGACGAAAACATCCTGTTGGACGACTTCGGCGGTTAATGGAATTGGCCCCTGCTGATGGTGGGGGCCAAATATCAAGAACTCACGAGAATGCAGGTCCCAATGAAAAAGACCTTTTCAAACTGGCTGGTCCTTGTCGGGCTGGCCTTTTTTATTTCAGCTTGTGCTAAAGCGCCCGAAGTGGTTTCCCTGTCGGGCAGCACCATGGGCACCACCTACAACATCAAGGTTGTCCCCAACGACAAGCTGCCACAAAGCCAGCTGCTGCAGGCCGAAATCGATTTGGCACTGGAGCGGGTGAACGACCAGATGTCGACCTATCGCCCCAACTCAGAGCTGAGCCGTTTCAATCAACTGCCACTGGAGCAGGGCGTACAGGTCTCTGACGACACCATTACTGTGATCCGCGAAGGCATGCGTCTGTACGACCTTACCGGCGGCGCGCTGGATATCACCCTCGGCCCTCTGGTCAATATCTGGGGTTTTGGTCCGGACAAGCGACCAACCCACTCGCCAACCGAGGCAGAAATTGCCGAGGCCAAGAGCCGCACCGGTATCCACAACATCAGTATCGAAGGTAACCGCCTCTATAAGCATAACGCTCATCTATATGTGGACCTGTCATCCATCGCCAAGGGCTATGGCGTCGATGTGATTGCTGCCTTGCTGGATAAGTATCAGCCCCAGGGCTATCTGGTAGAAATCGGCGGCGAGCTGCGCATCAAGGGCACCAAGGCTGATGGCAGCGCCTGGCGTATTGCGGTAGAGAAGCCCCAGGCCGAAGGCCGCGCTGTGTCTCAGGTGATTGAGCCCGGCAATATGGGGATGGCCACCTCAGGTGACTACCGCAACTACTTTGAAGAAGACGGCAAGCGCTTTTCCCACTTGATTGACCCGCGCACCGCGTTCCCTATTCAGCACACTCTGGCGTCGGTTACTGTGCTGCACCCAAGCTGCATGACCGCCGATGGTCTCGCCACCGCCATGATGGTGCTGGGCACAGAAGCGTCGTTGGAACTTGCCAAACAGCACGGGCTGGCGATAATGCTGATTGAGAAGCAGGGCGAAGAGTTTGTGGTACACTACAGCGACGCGTTTTTGCCCTTCGTTAAGTCCACTCAGGAGTGAAGTATGAGTACCTTTATCGCGGCCTTTGCGGTATTGATGGTGTTTTTTCTGTTGATGTCGATTGGTTACATCATCAAGAAGAAAGCCGTTGCCGGTAGTTGCGGTGGCCTGGGTGCCATTGGCATCGAAAAGGCCTGTGACTGCGATGACCCTTGCGACCGACGCAAGGCCAAAATGGCAGAGGAAGAGGCTCGCAAGGAAAAGCTGGCAAAAGACAGGATCATCTGACGACTCACGCTCGTTTGCCAATACAGACTCTTATCAGCAGGGCGCCTTCGGGCGCTCTGTTTGTTTATTGGCTGGCGGCCGGGGTTGCTGTCTATACTCAGGCTTTAGGATCTGGTTTCAGGATCCGGTTGCCATCAGCGCCAAGGAGAAGCCATGAGTTCGGCACCCGAGCATCTTCTCAACTCAGTCGCCTCCATTACTGAGCAGCGGCAACTGCTGTCGCTGGCCACCAGTCTGATAGACACCATAGAGCAAACCATGGGGGTCAGCCAGGTGGCGGTCATTAATGTGGGCGAGTTACCCCACTTTCCGCAGCTATTGTCCTCCTCTGGCTTTACCTTGGGGATGGATCCTTTGCCGCCGTGTGTGCAGGCCTGCGTGGATCGCGGCGAACTGGTGCTGTGCGACCTTCAAACGCCCTGCAAGGTGGCTCTGCCCATCAAGATGAACGACACAGTGGTCAAGGTACTGCTGATTAACGATATCGACCCCGATGATACCCAGCTCACCATGCTCAGAGCCTTTTCGCGGATTTACGAGAACTTCGCCCGCGTGGTGCAGGAGAGCCAGACCGATAGCCTCACCGGGCTTTTGAATCGCAAGGCCTACGATGCCAGGCTGTTTCACCTGTTTACCTGTATCCGCAGCGAAACCCGCCGGGCACCTTATTTCTGGATGTTGACCTTCGACATTGATTTTTTTAAGAAAATCAACGATACCCTGGGTCACCTCTATGGCGACGAAGTGTTGCTGCAAATCAGCCAGGTAATGCATAGATGCTTCAGTGCCGACGATGCACTGTTCCGTTTCGGCGGCGATGAGTTTGTGGTGCTGCTGGATAACAAGTCCCAGCGAGAGGTCGAAGACATCTGCCGGCAACTGCTGGCCGGGGCCGCCAACATCCGCCATGAGAAGACAGGCCCTGTCACCCTTTCGATTGGAATTACCGCCCTCAATCTTGAGGACAATCCGGTCTCTGTGTTGATGAAAGCCGACAAGGCGCTGTATTTTGCCAAAGAGAACGGCCGCAACCAATGGGCGTTTTATCATCAACTTATCAGTCACGGTGACCTGTTGCCGCCCCATATTGATGACGATATTGAGTTGTTCTGACAAGGGGCTAAAGCATAAACGCAATGAGAATGATTGTCTTTAGTATGTAATTGATATTAAAGAAAAAGTTGATTCAGCCTTCCAGTTGTACTAGGTTTGAATTTTGATATAGATCAAACTTTCATCAACCTGGGACGACTGCTTATGAAAGGCCATGCCAACGTGGTAAGCCATCTCAACAAGGTGTTGACCGCCGAGCTTACTGCCATCAACCAGTATTTTCTCCATGCCCGTATGTTCAAAAACTGGGGGCTGGAAAAGCTCAACAGCAAAGACTACAAAAAATCCATTGAAGACATGAAGCATGCCGACAAGCTTATCGAGCGGATTTTATTCCTCGAAGGTTTGCCCAATTTGCAGGCGCTCGGCAAGCTGCGTATCGGCGAGCACTCAGAAGAGATGCTTGGCTGCGACAAAACCATGCTGGAAGAACAGTTGCCGCTGCTGCGCGCTGCCATTGCCGACTGTGAAGCCTCACAGGACTATGTCAGCCGTGACATTCTGGAAGAGATCCTCGAAGACGAAGAAGAGCATCTGGACTGGCTTGAGTCTCAGTTTGAGCTTATCCGTCTGACCGGCATACAGAATTATCTCCAGGCGCAAATGGACGATTAAAGGAGGGCAATATGAAAGGTAATCAGGAAGTCATAGACGTGCTCAACAGCTTGCTCACCGGTGAGTTATCCGCAATGGATCAATACTTTGTCCATGCGCGCATGTACGAAGACTGGGGACTGAACGAGCTTTATGAGCGTATCGCCCATGAATCGGACGATGAGCGCGAGCACGCCGCCAAATTGGTGTCACGTATCCTGTTTCTGGAAGGTACCCCCGATGTTGCCAGCCGTGAAAAGCTTAATATCGGCAGCAACGTCGAAGAGATGCTGAAAAACGATTTGGCGTATGAGTACAAGGTGGCGGGCAATCTGAAAAGCGCCATCGCCCTGTGCGAGGCCAAAGGTGACTACGTCAGTCGTGAGTTGCTGGAACAGCTACTTGAAGAAACCGAAGATGACCATCTCTACTGGCTTGAAAAGCAGTTGGGGCTGATTGGCAAGATAGGGCTGCAGAACTACCTGCAATCCAAGATGTAGTTGCCACTCATTTTTAAAGGTTATTCTGCGCCCATGCAGTTTACTCCTCGCTTTTTCCGGGGCAGTCACTGACTTTGGAGAAAGCTGCTGGCATTTGTAATTGAGTGCAGCATATCAAACCAACAGCGGCCAAAGCGGCCGCTGTTGTCGCTTATTTAACTAATTTCATTGATTATTTGCTGTTATGTGTTGGCGATTGTTGCTAGATTTGACTGCTATTTTGCCCACTTAGAATAAGGGAAGGCCACCAGGGCCCGTGGGAGTGCTGTGACCCTCGAGCGCCGTGCTCGTTGTCAGCGCTTACCCACCCGACTTGCGATTGCCTTCCTCAGTGCAAAGGGTCATTTCATGGGACATATTAAACGCTCTTTGAGTCTGCAATTGGTGCTGACTCTGGTTGGTGCGCTGGCGGTGTTGCTGGCTCTGGTCGCCACCTTTCTGGTTCGGGATGCCAGCCAATCAACCCGCGCGACCATCGACGGCGATATCAACGCGCTGATGGAACTCAAAAGCCGCGAGATCCGAGGCTATTTTGAGGCCAAAGGTCAGGTTATCCATTCGGTATTTGCCGAGCCTGGGCTGACTGGCTGGTTCAGTCAGTATCGGGCCCGTGGCAGTGAGATTAGCGCTGAAAAAACTTATCAGGATATCGTTGCCTATTTCCGATTCTTCTCGGACCGGGATGCTGACATTAAGTCGGTATTTTTCGGCTCGGCCAATACCTTCGAATATTTCGACCTGAACGGCCGTTACGACGGCGACCCCAACTATTACACCAATAAGCGTCCATGGTGGCAGGAAGCGCTGGACAAGGGCGGCCTGTTCGTGGGCGATCCGGCAGTGGATGCCAATGACGGCTCCATTTCCGCCACGGTAAAAACCCCGGTATTCGGCGCCAACGGTCAGCTGATTGGCATAGGCGGCATGGATATTCTTATCGATACCATTGGTAAAACCCTGCTGGCCCCCATCAAATACCGTGGTGCCGGGCAGGCATTTTTGATGACGGACGATGGCAAGCTTGTGTATTTCCCCGGCTTTAATCAGGCGTTCCCGCCAGGCTCGCTGATCCAGAACGTGGACAAAAATGGCAGCGACGGCTTTGCGGCTTTAGGCCAGCAGATGCGCCGCCAGGCCAGTGGTTTTGCCGAGGTGGAATATCGCGGTGAAGCCCAGCGGGTTGCCTTTGTGGAAGTGGGCGGCGATTACCCCAAGCAGAAATGGCATCTGGCCTTTATGCTGCCCCACGAGGTGATTGAAGCGCCGGTGCGGGATGCGTTTTGGAACGCCTGCTGGATGGCGCTGGGCATTATTCTGCTGGTGGGTATCACCGTGTGGCTGCTGCTGTTGCCGCTTCGAAGACAACTAAGCTCGCTGCTTGGCGCTATGGAAGACATGGCCAAAGGGGAGGGGGATTTGTCGCGCCGGATTGAGCTTGAGCGCGAGGATGAGCTTGGTCAGATGGCCGATGCCTTCAATCGCTTTGCCGCCAAGGTACAGCAAATGCTGCTGGAAACCCGTGAACTGACCCGGGATGTGGATGATGGCATTGTGGAGGCCCGTAAGATTTGCGATCTGGCGGTGGGTGCGGTCTCGCGTCAAAAGCAGCAAATCGACTCAGTGGCCGCAGCGGCCACTGAAATGGCTCACACCAGTCAGGAGATGGCGGCAAACTGTCAACGCAGCGCCGATTTTGCCGAGCGAGCCCAGAGCCAGGCCAACGATGGCAAGCTGATTGTCACTGAGGCCACGCAGGGGATAGAAACGCTCTCCAATCGGGTGGTGGAAGCGGCCGGGGTGATTAAAGAGCTCAGAAGCAGCTCTGAAAAAATCGGTGAAGTGCTCAGCGTTATTCGCAGCATTGCTGAGCAAACCAACCTGCTGGCACTCAATGCCGCCATCGAAGCGGCCAGGGCCGGTGAACAGGGGCGCGGCTTTGCGGTGGTGGCCGATGAAGTGCGTACGTTGGCATCGCGCACCCAGGATTCCACCGCCAATATTCAAGGCATTATCCAAACCCTGCAGCAAAGCGCCATGAGTGCCGAGTCAGTGATGGAGGCCGGGGTGACCGATGCCAGACGCGGTCAGGAACTCACCGAGCAGGTGCAAACTTCGCTGGTGCAGATCACCGAGGCTATTGAAGCGATTATGCAGCAAACCACTGAAATCACTGTGGCTGTGGGCCAGCAGGCCGTGGTGGCAGAGGAAGTGGCCCACAATGTGGAAACGGTGCGCGGGTTGTCTGATGAGTCCCACGCCGCCAGTCAGGAGCTTTCAGGCAGCCTCAAAGCCTTCGAGGACATGACCCGCTCCTTGTCCCGTAACATTGGCCAGTTCAGGATCTGATCTGCAGCCAACCTTAAAAAAGCGCCTGCGGGCGCTTTTTTATTGGATGGATTTTTGGTACTGTTTTTATATACAGTGTTTTTTGTAGCTCGCCAATGGGAAAAATCATACATATCGATATGGACTGCTACTTCGCTGCGGTGGAGATGCGGGACTTTCCCGAACTCAGGGGCAAGCCGATGGCTGTGGGTGGCAGTCGCGACCGCCGCGGGGTGATCAGCACCTGCAATTACGAAGCCCGCGCCTTTGGTGTTCGCTCAGCCATGGCCACCGCCTATGCCCTTAAACTGTGTCCGGCGCTTATTCTGCGCCCCGGTCGTATGGAGGTGTACAAGGAGGTCTCGGCGCAAATCCGGGAAATCTTTGGCCGTTACACCGATTTGATTGAGCCGCTGTCGCTGGATGAAGCCTATCTGGATGTGAGCGACTGCAAGTTGCATCAGGGCTCTGCGACCCGCATCGCCGAAGCTATCCGTGGTGATATTCTGCGGGAAACTGGCCTGACTGCTTCGGCCGGGGTGGCGCCGGTGAAGTTTGTTGCCAAGGTGGCCTCGGATCTTAATAAACCCAATGGCCAGTATGTAGTGACGCCGGATACCCTGATGGACTTTGTTCGCCAGCTACCCCTTGGCAAAATTCCCGGGGTAGGCAAGGTGACCGAAGAGCGGCTCGCGGCCATGGGGCTTAAGAACTGCAATGATGTGCAACAGTTGCCTGCGTCAGTGTTGGCGCAGCATTTTGGCAAGTTTGGTGCTGTGCTGTATGAGCGGGCCCACGGCCGGGATGAGCGCGCAGTGGTGTCTCACCGTGAGCGTAAATCCGTCGGGGTGGAAACCACGCTGCCCAAAGACCTGCATACTGAGGCCCAATGCCGTGAGGTGATGGCATCGTTGATCCCCGAGCTCAATCGCCGTCTGGGCAGAAGTGGCGCCGGGCGCAGGCTGAATAAGCTGGTGGTGAAGCTTAAGTTTGATGATTTCCGCCAGACCACCATTGAAAGCCGTGCCGATGAACCTTCGGTACGGCTGTTTGAGTCGCTGTTATCGCAGGCCTTTTTACGGGCCGAAGGCCGGGGTATTCGTCTGGTGGGAATTTCGGTAGGTTTGGCGAGTCAGGAAGCTGAAACCGATACCAGCGCCCAGTTGGCACTGGCGTTATAGTGAGGTCACAGGGGCTGTGCTTTTTTGTGTTCGCGATAATGCAGATACACCCCTACGGTAAACAGGGTCAGCACCCCGGCGATGATGGCACAAACAATGTGGTGCAGCAGCAGGTGGCTTAATAAAAAGGCCGGGATATCTTCAAAGCCTTCAATAAAGAACAGCTTGGCAACCAGCGCCATATACACGGCCGTATGCAGCAGGGCGCCCAGAGCAAATAAGCGGCCAAAGCGCTGCTTCAGCGCCGGTGCCAGCCCTGTGACTCCGGATTTCACCAGCACCCAGGCGAGCAGCGACAGCATCAGCGCCAGCCCACCGAGGCCCATCAGTGAACTCTTGATAACCGCAATGGCAGCAATAAAACAGGCAAGCAGCATCAGATACCCTCAAATTGTTGATGCGCCAAGCTTATTGATGCTTGCTGAAGCCTGACTTAATCAGCGCTTGAGTGACCCTAAAATCCCCCGCACCAGGCTCTGACCAAGCTTGGTGCCAAAGGTGCGCGCCAGACTCTTGAAAAACGTCTCAGTGGCCGAGTCGCTGCGTTTGGCGGGCTTTTTGGCACTCTTGGCCTGCTGCTGTGCTTGCGCTTGTTGCTGCTCGTCTTTCTCGGCTTGCTCACGGCGTTTGGATAGCAGCTCGAAGGCCGACTCTCGGTCAACCAGCTCTTTGTATTTGCCGGCAAGTGGCGAGCGTTGCAGCAGTTGGGTACGTTCTTCCTGGGTCAGGGGCCCAATGCGGCTTGCCGGTGGACACATCAAAATGCGTTCCACCTGAGTCGGGCTGCCTTTGGCGTCCAGTACCGACACCAGCGCCTCGCCTGTGCCCAGCTCGGTTATTACCTCAGCAGTGGCGAAGGCCGGATTTGGGCGGAAGTTATCGGCCACCGCCTTAACGCTCTTTTTATCCTTGGGGGTAAAGGCGCGCAGTGCGTGTTGAATGCGGCAACCCAATTGTCCAAGAATGGCTTCGGGAATATCCATCGGGCTTTGGCTGATAAAAAACACTCCCACGCCCTTGGAGCGGATAAGCCGTACCACCTGCTCAATTTTATCGACCAGCACCTTGGGGGCGTTATCGAATAAAAGATGCGCCTCATCGAAAAACAGCACCAGCTTGGGTTTGTCGGCGTCACCCTGTTCCGGCAGGGTTTCGAACAGCTCTGAGAGTAGCCAGAACAGGAAGGTGGCGTAGAGTTTGGGTGACTGATGGATAAGGGTGGTGACATCGAGAATGCTTACCACGCCTTTGCCGGAGAAATCGGTCTGCATCAAATCGGCAAGCTCCAGCGCCGGTTCGGCAAAGAAGTTTTCGGCCCCTTGTTCTTCCAATACCAACAGTCGGCGCTGAATGGCGCCTACTGACGCGGCACTAATATTGCCGTACTGACCCGAGAGACTCTTGGCGTTATCGGCCATAAACGATAGCAGGGCGCGCAGGTCTTTTAAATCGAGCAGCAACAGCCCCTGCTCGTCGGCATAGTCGAAACAGCCGTAGAGCACGCCGGTTTGGGTGTCGTTAAGTTCCAGCAGACTCGAGAGCAGCAATGGCCCCATCTCGCTGATGGTGGTGCGGGCACCCAGGCCCAGCTTGCCGAAGATGTCCCAAAAGAGGGCGGGGCAAGCGGCGAAGGCGGGCATCTCCATGCCAATCTGCTGGCAGCGACTTTGCAGTTTGTCGTTGGCTTTGCCGCTTGCTGCAAGGCCGCTCAAATCCCCTTTTACATCGGCCAGAAAGCAGGGTACGCCCAGATTGGAGAAGGATTCGGCCAATACCTGCAGGCTGATGGTTTTGCCTGTACCTGTGGCGCCCGCTATCAACCCATGGCGGTTGGCCATGGCCGCATCGAGTGAAACTTGCGCCTTGCCGTTTCCCCCCAAAAGAATGTCAGTCATAGTTGCTTCCCTGTCTGCCCCGTTCGGGCTGTAATGCATGTGGTAAGTAAGATGTTATCCTTTATAAGACAATGGTTTGTTGTGATTTAAACCACAAGAGAGACAAATCCATCCTTTGTCTGATTGGTCGTCGCAATGCATAACACCCCCAGATACCAAACCTAATTCGGCGACAATAAAAAAGCCACCTCAAGGTGGCTTTTGTGTGTTGTCCGGCGATCATTCTTGCCCGGAAACCCTGTTATGCCAGCGGTGGCGTGCGCGGAGGCACTTTACGCTTATTGCCGGTGGCTTCGAATGCCGAGGCGACACTGAGGAGCGCATTGTCATCATAGGCGCGGCCAGCAAAGGTCAGACCCACAGGCATGCCGATATCGGCCATTACACCCATGGGCACAGTCACAGTGGGTACGCCCAGATGACGGATGGCGAGGTTGCCATTGGCGACCCAAACGCCGTTGCTCCAGGCGATGTCGGCAGAAGCCGGGTTCACATCGGCATCGGCAGGGCCCACGTCGGCCACGGTGGGGAAGAGCACGGCATCCAGCTTAAGCGCATCCATCCAGTCTTCCAGATCCAGCTTGCGGGTCTTCTCAAGCCCACGCAGACCGTCGGGCACAGTGGCAATTTCATTCCACGGCTTGATGCCGCGCTTGGCCATGTTGACGTACTCATCCATACCGGCGGCAAGGTCGCCCTCGCGGTTTGGCAGGGTGCCCGGGTCATGGGGGAAAATCTTCGGCCCATCCACATCCTCAAGCTTATTAAGCTTGGGGTCGCCATTGGCACGCAAAAAGTCATCGAAGGCCCAGCCGGAGAGCTCCCACAACTCGTCGTGCAAAAACTCAGGGGTGACTATGCCGCGATTGAACACGGTTGGCGCGCCGGGTCTGTCGCCTTCGCAGTTGGACACCAGCGGGAAGTCCACTTCAATCACGTCGGCGCCGGCGGCTTCCAGCGCCGCTCGGGCCTGCTCCCACAGGGCAATCACAGAGTCACGGGTATGAATGCGCTGACCGGTCGGGCCGCCAATACCCGGGTTTTCGCTGGTGCCGGCGAGTTCATCCTTATTGATAAACATCTTGGGCACACCAAAGCGCTTGCCTTTAAGGCTATCGGCACTTGAGGCGAGGGTGAGATAAGACTCGGGGCGCACTTGTGAGGCCTTGGGGATGCTTACCCAGGGTTGCATGCGCCACAGATCGCCGCGGGTTTCGCTATCGTCGGCAACTACCACATCCAGCACCTCAAGCAAATCGGCCATGGTGCGGGCGTAGGGCACTACCACGTCCATGGTGGGGGTCAGTGGCCAGTTGCCGCGCACCGAAATCACGCCGCGGGACGGGGTGTAGGCGCACAGGCCGTTGTTGGAAGCAGGGCCGCGGCCGCTGGACCAGGTTTCTTCTGCAAGACCAAAGGCGCAAAAGCTGGCGGCGGTGGCGGTACCGGCGCCATTGGATGAGCCGGAGGCGAAGGGCGCAGTGAGATAAGCTGCGTTGTAGGGGCTTTCGGCGCGGCCATACACACCGCGCTGCATGCCGCCATTGGCCATGGGGGGCATATTGGTTTTGCCAAGGCAGATGGCGCCATTGGCACGCAGACGCTCCACGGTGAAGGCATCGCGCTGGGCAACCAAATCTTTAAAGGCCGGGCTGCCGGAGGCGGCGGTGAGGCCCTTCACCAAATAACTGTCTTTGGCGGTGTAGGGGATGCCATCGAGTGGCCCCAGGGTCTCGCCGCGAGCGCGGCGCGCATCGGATGCTTCGGCTTCTTTCAGTGCATCGGGGTTGTGCACCACCACCGCATTGAGTTTGGTGTCGGTACCTGGGCCATCATAGGCTTCAATGCGGGCAATATACGCTTTAACCAGCTCGACCGCCGTGGTGCGGCCGGATTCGAGCGCGCCGCGCAGCTCGGCAATGGATACTTCGGTTACTTCGAACATACGGGTAACTCCGAAAAGGTGAATAAACAGGCCGATTATTTGCCGGATGGGATCTGCTGGGTGATGCAGTGGATGTTACCACCGCCAAGCAGGATCTCACGGGCAGGCACGCCGATAACTTTATGCTCAGGGAAGATGTCTTCCAGAATGCGCTGAGCTTCACCGTCGGTGGCTTCGTCCAAAAGCGGGTAGACGATACGGTCGTTGGTGATAAGGAAGTTCACGTAGGAACCGGCCAGACGACCTTCGGCCTCGCGTGGCACGCCGGTGCCGCTCTCAACGCCGGCAGACTCTTCTTCGGTGCAGTACAGCGGGCCTGGCTGAGGCAGCTTCCACACCTTCAGTTTGCGGCCCTTGGCATCCACAGCGGCTTCCAGCACCTTGAGCGCGGCAACAGAGCGCTCGTACTGCGGGTCGTTCACATCGTCGGTCCAGTGCAGTGCAACTTCGCCGGGGCGGACAAAACAGCAAATGTTGTCGATGTGGCCATCGGTCTCGTCCATGTAAACGCCGTCACCCAGCCAGATAAAGCTGGTTACGCCAAGATAGTCGCGAAGATAGGCTTCGATTTGCTCTTTGCTGAGATGCGGGTTGCGGTTTTCATTAAGCAGGCACTCGGCGGTGGTGAGACAGGTGCCTTCGCCGTCCACGTGGATGGAGCCGCCTTCGAGGATAAGCGGCGCTGCGTATCTGTCCATGCCGTGCTGGGCCAGCATTTGGGCTGCCACTTTCTCATCCTGATCCCAGGGGTAGTAGAGGCCGCCTTTGTGGCCGCCCCAGGCATTGAAGCCCCAATCGATACCGCGGCACTCGCCGGCGGCGTTGGTAACCACTGTCGGGCCTGTATCGCGTGCCCAGCAGTCGTCGCTGTTCATCTCAACCAGGGTCACGTGGGCAGGCATTATGGCGCGGGCCTTATCCATAAACTCGGCTGGCACACCCATAAACACGGGGGTGGCGCCACCAATGGCATCGGCCACCTTGGCAAAGGTCGCCTGTGCGAAGCGACCGGCTTCGCGCCAGTTATCGGTGCGATAGGGCCAGATCATCCAAACAGCCTGCTGGTGTGCCCACTCGGCTGGCATGGTGAAGCCATCGGCGGCGGGGGTCGAATTTAGGGTGTTGATGCTCATCGCAAAGTCCTTATATCCCCGTGCTGGCATGTTGCACCACAGGGCCGATCATGGAGAAAACGGGTTTAAGCCGTCAGGTTACACCACTGAATGGTTAAGCAGTGTAATGGTTTTAATTTTAGCCTCGAACATCCCAAAAAAGCGCCAGCCTTTTTGGCGATGATTGAGTAGAGACAGTGTAAGAAGTTGCGCAGCCATACAACAAATGAATAAGATGTATGTGCCCATAAATATCGCGAATAGTGGTCATGAAACTGCATCAACTCGACCTGAATCTGCTGCTTGCCTTTGACGCCCTGATGACCCAGGGCAGTGTGACCCGCGCTGCCGAGTCGCTGTTTATCAGTCAGCCCGCCATGAGTCATGCTCTGGGCAGACTGCGCACCGCCTTTGGCGATCAGCTGTTGGTGCGCACTCCGCAGGGGATGGTGCCCACGCCCCGGGCACAGCATCTGCACAGTGGCGTACGTCAGGCGCTTAGGCTTTTGGAGCAGCAGCTCAGCGAAGAAGAAGCCTTCGAGCCCGAAAACTCGCGGCGCCGCTTTGTGCTGTGTACCACTGACTATGTGGAGTGCGTGCTGATGCCGCCTTTGATGCAGCGCCTCAACGAGCTGGCTCCTGGGGTGAGCATCGAAATTCGTATTCTGCGGGATAGGCTGCCGGAGGCGGAGCTTGCCTCCGGCGAAATCGATTTGGTGTTGGGCTTTGATGAATATATGCAGGTACCGGCCTATCTTGGCAAAGAAACCTGGCTCACCGAGCCGCTGGCAGGTTTGGTGCGAAAAGACTTACCCGGCGTTGGCGAGCAGATGGCGCTTAGCGAACTTATCGGCATGGCCCATGTGTTTCACTCGCCCCTTGGCACCTCAGAAGCCCGGCTCGATAGCTGGCTCGGGAGCCAGGGCTTATCGCGGCGCATTTCGGTGAACAGCCAAAGCTATATGTCGGCGGCATCGATTGTATGTCGAAGCGACTATGTATTGGTGCTGCCCAAAAAGGTGGCAGATTTGCTGGCCGAACACTGGCCGCTGAAGCGGCTTCAACTACCTGAGGATGTGCCCGGTTATCACCTGAACTGCGTCTGGCACCCGGCGCTTGGTGGACATCCGGCGCTGATTTGGCTTCGCAGCCTGATGAAGGCGTTGGTGAGCGGCTAGGCCATATAGCGCCAACGCTGTGCTGAGAGGTAAAGAAAAGGGCGACTCAAGAGTCGCCCTTTTTATTTGGTTAATTTAAGGCTCAGGCCTTTTCAGGAATACGCTCAAGCACTGCCAGCAGCAACTGCCAGTACTGGCCCACGGTTTCGATGTTCACCATCTCATCGGGGCTGTGTGGGAAGCGGATGGTGGGGCCTATGGAAACCATGTCCATCTCGGGGTAGGGCTTCTTGAACAGGCCGCACTCGAGACCGGCGTGGATAACCATGATCACCGGCTCCTTGTTGTAGATGTCCTGATAGGTTTCACGGACGATGGCCATCACGGGCGAGCTGTTGTCCGGCTTCCAACCGGGGTAAGCGCCGGAGAGCTCGATTTCAGCGCCAGCGAGGTTAGAGAGCGCAATCAGCATGCCTTCAACCTGGGTGCGGCCAGAGTCAATCAGCGAGCGGATAAGGCAAAGGATTTTCACATCCTGCTCGCTGGTGGTGATAACGCCCACGTTAAGCGAAGTTTCGGTGACACCGGCTACTTCATCGCTCATGCGCATCACGCCGTTGGGGCAGGCGTTCAGCAGGTCGATAAAGGTGTTCTGGCTGTGCTCGCTCATCACCCGCTTGGGCTCGGCCACTTCGGTCAGGGTCAGTACGGCGCCGGGATCGGCAATGGCCAGCTCTTCACGCACCAGGGCTTCGAAGGCACTGACGGCGTCTTTCAAGCCTTGCTCGTGCTCGGCCGGTACCATCAGGGTCAGGCCAGCTTCGCGGGGAATGGCGTTACGCAGTGAGCCGCCGTTGAAATCGGCCAGCTCCAGTTGCAGGGCTTCGACGTTTTCAAACAGGAAGCGGGCCAGCAGCTTGTTGGCGTTACCACGGCCAAGGTGAATGTTCACCCCTGAGTGACCACCCTTGAGACCAGACAGGTTCAGCGCGAAGCTCTTGTAACCTTCGGCCGGGGCTTCCCATACCATGGGCAGGGTGATTTCGGCGTCTACGCCACCGGCGCAGCCCATGTAAATCTCACCTTCCTGTTCAGAGTCTGTGTTAATCAGGATTTCGGCATCCAGGTAACCGGCTTCCAGGCCGAAGGCGCCGGTCATACCGGCTTCTTCGTCTATGGTCAGCAGCACTTCCAGTGGGCCGTGGGGAATGTCATCGCTGCCGAGGATTGCCAAGGCCGACGCCATACCAATGCCGTTGTCTGAGCCAAGGGTGGTGCCGCGGGCCTTAACCCACTCACCATCCACATAGGCTTCAATGGGGTCCTTGGTAAAGTCGTGTACCTTGTCGTTGTTCTTCTGCGGCACCATGTCGATATGCGCCTGAATAACCACAGTCTTGCGGTTTTCCATGCCGGGAGTGGCGGCTTTACGAATAATCAGGTTGCCGACTTTATCTTCCACAACGGGCAGGCCTTTATCGCGGGCCCATGCCTGAATGTGCTGGCTCAGAGCTGCTTCGTGTTTGGAAGGATGGGGAATGGCACAGATTTGTTCGAACCACTGCCACAGAGGCTGAGGGTAGAGCTGATTAATAGCAGTCACGGAATACTCCCGGCTTTTTTTGTCATGACTGGGCGCTGTGCGCCCCTGATTGCGCCGAGTTTACCACAGAGTCGGCGTCGGGTGGATGGTGAAAAGGGGCTGGACTGGAAGCCAAAGTTTCCAGCGAAAGGCCGTGCTGCGGGTGGCAAATGATGCTGTTTGCAGGAATAATCAGCCGAGCCTTGCAATACACAATCAAAACAATAGGACGGGTCATGTTTCAGGCACAATTTGTTGTTGAACAGGATGAAAATGGCATCTTCGCCGGTGAGGGCTTCGATGCCCTCGTGGTGCTTAGCCCTTCATTGGATGCAGTTTCCCTCGATGAAGTACGTCTGCTGGCAGGTCACGCCGCCAGTATCGACAAGCGGGTGGGAAAGACCACCACCTTACTGCTGGCACCGGGCCTCGCCGGTGGCCGCTTGATTTACGCTCCCATCGGCAGCAGCTATGGCGATTATGACGACGTACGCTCTGTCACCCAGGCCGCCCGCAGCGCCATTGCCATGGCAAGAGATGCCGGTGCCACCCGGCCACTGCTGGCGGTGTTTGGCCGTGACGATAAAGTTGAAGCCATGCTGGCCGCCGCCCTTGGCTGTGGTCAGGAATTATGGACCAGCCTTGAAGCCCGCGAGCAGGGCGCTGCCCTTTGCAGCATTGAAACCATTGGCCTTTATGGCGCCGATGAGTCGCTCGCCACACTGGCCAGCGCCCTCGAAACTGGCCGCAATCTCGCCCGAGACCTGTGCGGCACCGAGCCTGAGCGTATGTCGGCGCCCGCGTTTGCCGATTACTGCGTTAAAGCCTTTGCTGGCTCTGATATTCACACCCGGGTGATTGAAGGCCGTGACGAACTGGAGCGCGACTATCCGCTTTTGAGCGCCGTGGGCCGTGCCTCCTTTGGGGTGGGTCGTCATCAGCCCAGAGTCGTGAAACTCGAATACGTGGGCGAGGGCGAGATAGAGCGCACCTTCCTGTTTGCCGGTAAAGGCGTGGTGTACGACACCGGCGGCGCCGATCTGAAAATTGGCGGCGCCATGGCAGGCATGAGCCGTGATAAGGGCGGCGCTGCTGCCGTTGCAGGCCTGATGAAAACTCTGTCGCTACTCAAACCCAAAGGTATTCGGGTGATTGCCGAACTTGGGCTGGTGCGTAACAGCATTGGCTCAGAGGCCTTTGTCACCGATGAAATCATCCCAAGCCACGCCGGGGTGCGGGTGCGGATTGGCAACACGGATGCCGAGGGGCGTCTGGTCCTGGCCGATATCTTAAGCCACCTGCGGCAAAAGGCGCTTAGCGCCATCAACCCTGAGATCTTCTCGGTAGCAACACTGACCGGCCATGTGGTGCGCGCCTACGGCGGTTATCCGGCGGCGGTGGCCAACTCTGTGGCTCACAGCGGCGGAGTGGCAGGGCAGATTGCCATGTTGGGTGACAACATGGGGGAGCCATTCGAAGTCTCCAGGCTGCGCCGGGAAGACTTTGACAAGATTAAAGATGTGTCTGGCGCGTCGGACATTTTGTCATCCAACAATGCGCCTTCGTCTGTCACAGCCCGCGGCCATCAGTTCCCGGCGGCGTTTCTTATCCGCGCCTCGGGCCTTGAGGCACATGGGCTTGGCAGCGATAAGCCCCTGCCTTACGTGCATCTGGACATCGCCGGCAGTGCCACAGAAGGGGATCCTGTGTACGGTAAACCAACAGCATCGCCTTTGGCGGTAATGTGTCATTACATTACAAAATAATTACGCAATTTATAACTTGTTGAAAAATTGCGGAATGTCATTGGCGTTCCGCTTTTTTATTGGAAGTTCATCACAAATACCCCCAGAATTAATGTGTAATAAAATTACAGAAAATCGTCAAAATAAAAAATTTATCAAATAATGCTTGTAATAAAACTACAGTTAGCTATACTTGCTCTCGTTGACAGGGCAAGATGCCCGTCACCTCTAGTCAATCCAGGATGGATACCTCTCCAGGGAACCGAGTGACAAGTTGTCTCCACGGATATGAGAATCTCTAGCTCCAGGGAACCGAGCCAAGCTTCGCTAGAGTACTTACTGACTTGTTAATTTGGAGCTTATGACTATGTCTTACACTGGTAAAAACGCATTCGTTTGGCAGAACACCTGGTTTAACGCAACTTTGCTGCGCGGTGGTCTGTACACCATGAACTTCAAGGGTTAATCGTCCCCTTAATGGCGGTTCAAGGGTTTAACTACCCCTTCCCTAAGTAGTTTCCATCATCCATCAACCTTTGTGTTACCCCCTTGGGGTACTTTTTGGACTCAAGTTGTATGTTGATACGCATCTGTCGACATACCAGGTTTTTCCGCTAGCGCGGTAATTCTTTTCCCATCCGGGACGCTTGAAACATGTCTTTGCCTGCTCATTGAGCAGGCTTTTTTTTATCCATTGCAACCACAGCCGCTAATTTGCGCATTCGATTGCATGCTGGGTCCCACCTCGCTTTGGTGTTTTATTCTGGCCTGACCAGGCCAAAGTCCCTATAATCTGCCGCGAATAAAATGTTAAGGCATTTTTACATTCGCTCTGATACCCATTATTAAAACAAGATCAAGGAACCCGGTTCCATGTTAGAAAAAATCTTTAAACTCAAAGAGAATCAAACGACTCTGAAGCAGGAAGTGGTTGCGGGGTTAACGACCTTCCTGACGATGGCGTACATTATTTTCGTCAATCCCATGATGCTGGCCGACGCCGGTATGGATCACGGCGCCGTGTTTGTGGCGACCTGTCTTGCGGCCGCTATCGGCTGTTTGATCATGGGCCTGATGGCCAACTATCCCATCGCGCTGGCACCCGGCATGGGCCTGAACGCCTTCTTCACCTACACGGTAGTGGGTGAGATGGGTTACAGCTGGGAAACCGCGCTGGGCGCCGTGTTTATGTCCGGTGTCTGCTTCCTGATCCTGTCGCTGGTACGTATTCGCGAGTGGATTGTGAATTCCATTCCCATGTCGCTGCGTCTTGGTATTGCTGCCGGGATTGGCTTGTTCCTCGCCCTGATTGGCCTGAAAAGTGCCGGTATTGTGGTGGCAAGCCCGGCAACTCTGGTGACCATGGGCGATATCAAAGCCTTCCCGGCGGTGATGGCGGTACTGGGCTTCTTCCTGATTATTGCTATGGTAAATCGCGGCATGAAGTCGGCGGTTATCTTAAGCATTCTCGCCATTACCGGCCTGGGGCTGCTGTTCGGTGATATCCAATACAATGGTCTGGTTGCCGCGCCGCCATCCATTGCCCCCACCTTTATGAAGATGGACCTCTCTGCCGTGCTCGAAGTGAGCATGCTGTCGGTGGTGTTTGCCTTCCTGTTTGTGGATTTGTTTGACACCTCCGGCACCTTGGTGGCTGTGGCCCAACGTGGTGGTTTCCTTGATGACAAGGGCCGTCTGCCACGTCTGAACCGCGCCCTGACTGCCGACAGTGTGGCCACTATTGCTGGTGCTGCGCTGGGTACGTCAACGACCACCAGTTACATTGAAAGTACCGCTGGCGTGAGCGCCGGTGGCCGCACCGGTCTGACGGCCGTGGTGGTGGGACTGCTGTTTTTGGCCGCGCTGTTTATCTCGCCGCTGGCGGGCATGGTGCCGGCTTATGCCACCGCAGGTACCCTGTTCTATGTGGCCATTCTGATGATGTCTGGTCTGGTGCACGTAGAGTGGGAAGACATCACCGAAGCTGCCCCTGTGGTGGTGGTGTGTCTGCTGATGCCGCTGACCTTCTCGATTGCCTCGGGTATTGCCTTTGGCTTTATCTCTTATGCCGCCATCAAGGCGCTCAGTGGTCGCTTCCGCGACCTCAATGTAGGCGTGGTGGTGCTGGCGCTGCTGTTCCTGGCGAAGTTCGCTTTTGCCTGATAGCCCCCGGGCTGCTTAACAGATTAAGGGTCATACAATGTATGGCCCTTTTTTTGTGTGTTTTTTCAACATGAGTGCTTTTTGTGGCAAATATCCATCGGCGCCGTTGTGCAAGGGTGGTTGCTTTGGGTATAAGGTGAGTTCGGCTTTTTTACATGGATCAAGATGAACTCGAGTGTGCAGGGCTACCGGCGGGTAGTGGTAAAACTGGGAACCAGTGTGCTCACCTCCGGCAGCAAATCGCTGGATAAGGCGCATATGGTGGAGCTTGCCAGACAGATGGCGGCGCTGATGAAGTCAGGTGTGGAAGTGGTGTTGGTGACCTCGGGTGCCATTGCTGCTGGCCGTGAACATCTGGGATACCCGGTTCTGCCCGACACCATGGCCAACAAACAGCTGTTGGCCGCTGTCGGGCAAAGCCAGCTCATTCTCGCCTGGTCGCAACTGTTCAGTATCTACGGCCTGCATGTGGGCCAACTGCTGCTGACCCGGGCGGATCTGCACGACCGCGAGCGCTATCTCAATGCCCGCGATACCCTCAATGCGCTGCTGGCGCAGGGAATTATCCCCATCATCAATGAAAATGATGCGGTGGCGACCACCGAAATCAAAGTGGGCGACAACGATAATCTGTCGGCCCGGGCTGCGCTCTTGTGCGATGCCGACCTTCTGATGTTGCTTACCGATCAAAAAGGCCTCTTTGATGCCGATCCCCGCAAAGAGCCCAACGCCAGACTTATTCCGGAAGTGCAGCACATTGACGACAGCCTGCGTTTGCTGGCTGGCGGCTCTGTGTCCGGTCTTGGCACCGGCGGCATGGCCACCAAGCTTGAAGCGGCAGATATCGCCCGCCGTGCCGGTATCGAAGTGATTATCGCCTCCGGTCATCATCCGGAAGTGATCCAAAAGGCCGCCAGCCGAGAGGCGGTTGGTACCCGTTTTCTTGCTATCGAAAGTCCGCTTGAGAGCCGTAAACAGTGGATTTTAGCCGGTCCTAAAGCCAAGGGACGGCTGCATCTGGACGCCGGCGCCGTGGCTGCCGTTACAAGTAAAGGCCGCAGTCTGTTGGCCAAGGGCATTGTGTCGGTGGAAGGTGAGTTTGAGCGTGGCGATACCCTGGAGCTGCTAAGCCCCGAGGGCAGGGTGGTTGCCAGGGGCATTGCCCGCTATCAGGCCAGGGCGCTTAGCGCCATTGCAGGTAAGCACTCCGATGATATTGAGCCGCTGCTTGGCTATGACTATGGCGATGCCGCCGTGCATCGCAACGATATGGTGGTATTGGCGGGAGGTGAGCGCTGATGAGTGAGCAACAAGCGTATTTGGAACAACTGGGTCAGGCGGCCAAAACCTCGGGTTTTGCGCTGGCAAATCTGGGCATTCAAGCTAAAAATCAGCTGCTTGCGGCTATTGCCGCTGAGCTTCGCGCCGACAGCAGCACAATTTTGGCGGCAAATCGCCGTGATGTGGTATCTGCCCGCGAAGCCGGGCTCAACGATGCCATGATAGACAGGCTGCTGCTGGATGAGGCGCGGCTTAATGCTATTATCGCCGATATCGACAATGTGATTTCCCTTGCCGATCCTGTGGGTGAAGAGTTTGATAACCGCTTGCTGGATAACGGTATTCGCCTCAGTCGCCGCCGGGTACCCCTTGGGGTGATTGGGGTGATTTACGAGGCGCGCCCCAATGTTACCGTGGAGATTGCGGTGCTGGCGCTGAAAACCGGTAATGCGGTCATTTTGCGTGGCGGTAAGGAAACCCGTGAATCGAACCTGGCACTGGCTGCGGCTATCCGCCGGGGGCTGAGTCAGCAAGGACTGCCACAAGATTGCGTGCAACTGATTGATAATCCAGACCGTGCTTTGGTGACCGGGCTTTTGAAACTCGATAAATATGTCGACATGATAGTGCCCCGAGGCGGCCAGGGACTGCAGCGCCTGTGCGCCGAGCAGGCGACCATTCCGGTTATTCTGGGTGGGATTGGTATTTGTCATCTGTATCTGGATAAGGATGCCGACACCGGCCGCGCAGCGGATGTGATTATCAATGCCAAGGTTCAGCGCCCGACCGTGTGTAATGCGCTGGATACCCTGCTTATCCATCAGGATAAACTCGACTGGTTGCCGCAGCTTGCCAAGGCTTTGCAGCAGCAAGGTGTGAAGCTGGTGGCCTGTGAGCAAAGCCTGAGCGTCCTCGGATCCGCCGGGATGACGGCCCAGGCCGCCACCGAGGAGAGTTTTGGCACCGAGTGGTTGTCGCTGACTCTGGGGGTGCGGGTAGTGCCTGATATAGACACCGCCATCGACCATATCCGCCGCTATTCATCCGGGCACTCAGAGGCGATTCTTACAGACAATCTGGCCGCCGCTACCCACTTTCTGAATGAGGTGGATTCGTCGGCCGTGTATGTCAATGCCTCGACCCGCTTTACCGATGGTGGTCAGTTTGGCCTTGGCGCCGAAGTAGCGGTCAGCACTCAGAAGCTGCATGCCAGAGGGCCTATGGGATTGGAAGCGCTGACCACCTACAAGTGGCTCGCCATCGGCGACTACACCTGCCGCTGAACCAACAGCCGCAGTGGCAATCACTGATAACCAATAGCCACTAAAAAAGCCGCATCAAGCGGCTTTTTTTATTGTCTTTTTATCATCGTGGTTTTTTCGGCGGCACGTATTGATCACCCATCAGCTCTTTAAGTCTTTCTTCTTTGGGGAAGACCGGCGGGTCGACGATGTAATCCACAATTGCGATGCTCCAAACTATAACCATGCCGATAATGATGGCAATGGACATAATTCGAAAGGCAATGATTGGATCCTGGGCGTGGGCGAAGTACCTGAGCTGTACATAGCGGTTCAGGTAAATGGCGGGAAACAGAAACATGGAATACATCAGCACTGCGGTGGTGGTGAATACATTGCCGTAATAATGGTCCACCACGAGCATAAACAAACACACCAGTAAGGCCGTGTAACGAAAGCGAATTTCGGCCCTGGGAGAAAGGTGGAACAGGGGTTTGCCGTCAATAACCAGACTCATGCTCTTGCGCGCTCCTTTGCACTTGAGGTTTCAAGTTATAAACCTGTTAACGGAAGTTTTCAACCTCGTATGGTCTGAATGGCTAAGTCGATGGTGAAATTCACTAATAGCTGAGGCCTTGGAAACTCATCTTTCGCTGCGCCAATTTTATCGTGTTGAAAAATAAGGATATAAATTTTGGCATTCTCTTTGCTATCTCAACCTTTAGACAACTAAAGAGTTCCGCGTTTCAAGGAGAATCAAAATGAGAACAGCACTGACCACAGCCACCCTGACTGCACTGTTATTAGCCGTACCTGCGTTTGCTGCCGATAAAACCCTGACCCAGAGTTTTGATTATCAGGGCGAAACCCTGACCCTGGATGTGGGCGTGGGTGAGGTGGAGATAGTAGCCGCCGATACTCAGCAAGTTCAGATTGAAGTGAGGGTTGAGCCTTCCAATGATGGCTTCCTGTTTTTCGGTGGCCGCAAGGATGTAAGCGATGTGGATTTGCACGCCAAACTCACCGAAGGCAAGAAGCTGACGCTGCGTCTTAACGACAACGACGATGTGAAAGAGCACTGGCGCATCTCCATTCCGGCCTCAGCTGCCATCAATGTGGACATGGGCGTGGGCCGCATCGAAACCAACGGACTGGATAACAGCGTCGAAATCGACCTGGGTGTGGGCGAAGTGGAAGTGAATCACAGCCACGATTACGGCGATATCTCGCTGCACTCGGGTGTGGGTGATGTGAGCTTCAGCCACAATGGCCAAAACGTTGAAGTTGAGCGCGCCATGGTGAGTGCCAGCTATCAGGCCAATGCCGGTGGTCAGGGCCGTCTGGCGGTGGATGTGGGTGTAGGCGAAGTCGACATCAACAAGCTGTAAGTGGTTTTCCAACATTAAAAAAGCCCCATTGAGGGGCTTTTTTAATGGGCGAACTTAAGGAAGGTGTGAATAAGTCCCGTGCTTGCTCTGCGTGAGCTTACCGTGGATAGGTACAAGGCACAGTTCGCGGTGAATGGCCCTAGTCCTTCGCAAGACTTCGCAAGAACTGTAACGTCGCAGATACCGCTGTAAGCCGCGTCTTCAGTTGAATGCCTTAAACTGTCGCCGCTATCAAAGCCAGAGCTGTGCGACGACTTGTTCGCACCTTCCCTAACTGCTGAGCGGCGTCTTGGCGGTATTTTTAAGCCGTGGTAGCAATTGTTGCAATGCCAGCGCGAACAGAATCAGCGCCAGCCCAACAAAGGTTGAGGCTTTAATGGCTTCGCCCAGGATCAGCGCGATAAAGCCAATCGACAGCACAGGCGAGAGGAACACCAGGGTACTGATGCTGGCGGTGCGCTCGGCGGTTTTCAGCGCCATCAGCCACAGCACGAAAGTGACGCCCATTTCAAACAGACCCACATAGACAGCGGCCGCCAATCCCTGAGGATTAAAGTTCGGCCATCCCTGCGTGGCCAGCATTGCCAGGGTCACAAAGGGTAGGCCCACCATAAAGCTGAGCAGCAAGCTCACCACAGGGTCGCCCTTATCGCGGGTATTCACTATCCAGTACAGACACCAGAGCACAGTGCTGGTGAGCGCCATCAGCATGCCTGTGGGCTTCTCAATCGAAAAGCCACCCAGACTGCCACCGGTGGCAATCACAAACACGCCGCCATAGGCCACAAGCGCTGCCAGCAAGTCGGTCTTTCGCAGCTTTTGCCCAAGCAGCGGCACTGCCAGCAGCGGCAATAAAATCGCCCAGGTGTAATTGAGCGACAGGGCTTGCTGGGCGGGCAGCAGGTCGTAGGCTTTAAACAGCACCAAATAATAGAGGAAGGGGTTGAGCAGCCCGGTTTGCAGATAAAACAGCGGCCGCATTTTGAACTGGCGCTTGAGTAATGACAGTTTGCCCTGATATCCCAAAATGGCGGCAAGGGCACAGATGGAGCTGATGACGGCAATAAACAGCAGCTGCAGCGGCGAATAGTGCGCCAGTGCCAACTTAAAGGCCGTGGCAACCGTGGACCATAGCAGTACGGCAGCCATACCGTAAACATAGGCCAAACTTGAGGTTTTCAACGATAGTGTTCCTGTGAACCGAGACAACGTTGTCAATGGCATGGCCACTGACGCTTCGATTGCATGCATTATACGCTTTTCGGCTATCAATTTTGCAAAAAGGATCAAAATTTTTTATTCGCCCCTTGTAATCGAAAAGACCGACCCAATATAGGCGTTAAGGACGAGATGTGGCGAGCATCATGCGGGACTTGAAAAGTTCAGACCGCGGCCCCATATCCAAAACCAAGCAACGAATTACTGCATTTAAAAGATTTTTTGGAGGACTCCATGGGTAAGATTATCGGTATCGACCTCGGCACAACCAACTCTTGTGTAGCTGTGCTCGATGGCGGCAAGGCGCGAGTGATTGAAAACGCTGAAGGCGATCGCACTACGCCCTCCATCATTGCGTTTACTGAAGACGAAACGCTGGTAGGCCAGCCTGCAAAACGTCAGGCCGTGACCAACCCAACCAACACCTTCTTCGCGATCAAGCGTTTGATTGGTCGTCGTTTCAAAGATGACGAAGTTCAGCGCGACGTGAACATCATGCCATTCAAAATCATTCAGGCTGACAACGGTGATGCCTGGGTGGAAAGCCGCGGCAAGAAGATGGCACCTCCGCAGGTGTCTGCCGAAGTGCTGAAAAAGATGAAGAAAACGGCTGAAGACTTCCTCGGTGAAGAAGTGACTGAAGCGGTTATCACAGTTCCTGCTTACTTCAACGACGCCCAGCGTCAGGCCACCAAAGATGCCGGCCGTATCGCGGGTCTGGATGTAAAGCGTATCATCAACGAGCCAACTGCCGCGGCACTGGCCTATGGTATCGACAAGAAGCAGGGCGACAACATAGTTGCCGTGTATGACCTCGGTGGTGGTACTTTCGATATCTCTATCATCGAAATCGACAACAACGATGGCGACCAGACCTTCGAAGTACTGGCCACCAACGGTGACACTCACCTCGGTGGTGAAGACTTTGACAACCGTCTGATCAACTATCTGGCCGACGAGTTCAAGAAGGAGCAGGGCCTGGATCTGCGTAACGATCCACTGGCTATGCAGCGTCTGAAAGAAGCCGCTGAAAAGGCCAAGATTGAGCTGTCCAGCACCAACCAGACCGAAGTGAACCTGCCGTACATCACTGCCGATGCCACAGGTCCAAAACACCTGGTGGTTAAGGTGACCCGTGCCAAGCTGGAATCGCTGGTTGAAGACCTGATTCAACGTTCTCTGGAGCCGCTGAAAGTGGCCCTGGCCGATGCTGATCTGTCTGTGTCTGACATCAACGAAGTGATTCTGGTTGGCGGTCAGACCCGCATGCCAAAGGTGCAGGAAGCGGTAACCAACTTCTTCGGTAAAGAGCCTCGTAAGGACGTAAACCCTGACGAAGCCGTGGCCGTGGGTGCTGCCGTGCAGGCGGGTGTACTGGCCGGTGACGTGAAAGACGTACTGCTGCTTGACGTGACCCCTCTGTCTCTGGGTATCGAGACCATGGGCAGCGTGATGACCAAGCTGATTGAAAAGAACACCACCATTCCTACCAAGGCAAGCCAGGTGTTCTCTACTGCCGATGACAACCAGAGCGCCGTGACCATTCACGTGCTGCAGGGGGAGCGTAAGCAGGCCAGCGCCAACAAGTCACTGGGTCAGTTCAACCTGGAAGGCATTGAGCCTGCCCCACGCGGCATGCCACAGATTGAAGTAACCTTCGACATCGACGCCGACGGTATTCTGCACGTGTCTGCCAAAGATAAGAAGACCGGTAAAGAGCAGAAGATCACCATCAAGGCTTCTTCTGGTCTGTCTGACGAAGAAGTTGAAAAAATGGTGCGTGACGCCGAAGCCCATGCTGACGAAGACAAGAAATTCGAAGAGCTGGCTCAGGCCCGTAACCAGGCTGATGGTCTGGTACACGCGACCAAGAAGCAGGTTGAAGAAGCCGGTGAAGCCCTCGGCAGCGATGACAAGGCCAAGATTGACGCCGCCATCGCCGATGTTGAAGTGGCTGTAAAAGGCAACGACAAAGAAGCCATCGACAAGGCCACTCAGGCACTGATTGAAGCTTCTTCCAAGCTGGTGGAAATCGCTCAGGCCAAGGCCCAGAGCGCCGAGGGCAGTGCCCAGGGTCAGTCTTCCAGCAATGCCGGTGGCGACGATGTAGTTGACGCCGAATTCGAAGAAGTGAAAGACGACAAGAAGTAATAAGCCCGGCTTATTACCTCGGTAGCGGGCGTTAGGGGCAACCCTCACGCCCGTTTGTCCAAGCCAAGCAATGAAAGCGTGAGCATATGTCAAAGCGAGATTATTACGAGGTGCTCGGCGTTGGCCGTGACGCCAGCGAACGGGAAATCAAGAAGGCCTACAAGCGCCTGGCGATGAAGTATCACCCCGACCGTAACCCCGGAGACAAAGAGGCCGAAGCCAGCTTTAAAGAGGTTAAGGAAGCCTATGAAATCCTGACCGATGCTGACAAGAAAGCCGCTTACGATCAGTTTGGTCATGCCGGTGTTGATCCCAACCGCGGTGGCGGTGGTTTCGGTGGTGGCGGTGATTTCGGTGATATCTTCGGCGATGTGTTCGGCGATATCTTCGGCGGCGGCCGCCGTGGTGGTCAGCGTCAGGCAGCCCGCGGCTCCGACCTGCGTTACAACCTGGAGCTGTCACTGGAAGAAGCCGTACGCGGCCTGACCAAAGAGCTGAAAGTCCCAACCCTGGTTGGCTGTGACAGCTGCGATGGTTCAGGTGCCAAGAAAGGTTCGTCTGCCACTACCTGTGGTACCTGTCATGGTATGGGCCAGGTGCAGATGCGTCAGGGCTTCTTTGCCGTGCAGCAGACCTGTCCTACCTGTCATGGACGCGGCAAGATAATCAAAGATCCTTGCAGCAAGTGTCATGGCAATGGCCGTGTTGAGAAGACCAAGACCCTGTCGGTGAAAATTCCGGCTGGCGTCGATACCGGTGACCGCATCCGTCTGGCCGGTGAAGGCGAAGCGGGTGAATTCGGCGCACCACCGGGGGATCTGTATGTACAGGTAACCGTGCGCGAACACCCGATTTTTGTTCGCGACGGCAACAACCTGTACTGTGAAGTGCCGATTTCCTTTGCCAAGGCTGCCCTTGGCGGCGAAATCGAAGTGCCGACCCTGGATGGCAAGGTGAGCCTGAAGATCCCGGCCGAAACCCAGACCGGACGCATGTTCCGTCTGCGTGGCAAGGGCGTGAAATCGGTTCGCAGCCATGCCGTGGGCGATCTGCTGTGTAAAGTGGTGATGGAGACGCCGGTCAACCTGTCTGAGCGTCAGAAAGAACTGCTGCGCGAATTTGAAGCCAGCCTCACCGGTGAGTCGAAAAAACACAGCCCCAAGGCTGAAGGCTTTTTCGATGGGGTGAAGAAGTTCTTCCAGGATCTGAACAGCTGATCCCAATCCGTAAATTGAAAAGCCCGGCAATGCCGGGCTTTTTGTTGTCTGATTTTTATCGTTTTTTCAGAGCAGACTAAACGGCTACTGCGCCTTGGGAGCGGGCTTGGGTTGACGGAATACCAGTTTGGCGCCATCGAATATCAACCTTGAGAGCAACTTTTTACAGTTGCCGGTGCCGGCATCATCAAATTGCAGGCCATATTCCTGGCGGCCCCTGTGGACCCGGCGGTTACGGATAATGCCTGAAAGCGGAAAGGTTTCGCCGCTGTCGGGGGATGCGACTTCGAGGGTCATCTCCTGACCCGACTCAAACACCGGCGCTATACCCTGATAGGAAAAGCAGCAGCCACTCATGGAAATGTCTTTTAGTGCCACCTCCATCCGCCGCTGTGCAGTCAGCAGAAATCCATTGATATTCAGCTGATAGCGCATTTCGCCCCTAAGCTGGAACAGGGTGGCTTGCTCGGGCAGCTTGAGGATCATCAGCCCAACCGGGGTACGGATGACATGGTCGATGCAGGTTTTGAACTTAACGATAGCGCCTTCCGCCCGCTCGGAAATACAGGTAACAAACACCCAGAAACCCACCTGCAGGTAAAGGTCCATTTCGGCGGGTTTCATCGACGGCAGGCTGTAAAAGATGTGCTTTTTATTGTCATAACCGATGAAATGGGTGTTGGCCGTTAGCCTTTGTCCAAGCGGGGTGGTGATTTCTACCGACACTTCGCTGCCATGGTCGATATGATCCATGGCCATCAGGCCCGACACTGCCTTTTCACGGTCTTTGGAGTAGAGGGTTTTGGGCTTGTTATTGGCCTGATTTGTCATGGAACGCATACGCTTTTATTGGGTGCCTTCCTAAAAGATAACACAATTTTTACAGGAGGCACCCTGAACAAATCAGCAGCACATCAGAGGCTTATCGGCGCAATTTCGCCCATTTCCACCATGCGGCCGATGGCAGGGCGGTCAATGCAGCGTTTCAGGTAATCCATCAGCTCTGGCATCACCTGCAGCCCAACCTTGAAGTGCATCATCAGTGCCACACAGTTGTGAATGTCGGCCAGGGAAAAGCCGCTTTCCAGCAGATAGCCGCTGCTGCTAATGCCTTTAAGCAGGATTTGCTGGGCCCGCATGCCTTCCCAGTCCATGGTTTGCTTGAGCTGTGCCATCTCAAGCTTCAGCTCATCCGGGTAGATACGCTCGTTTTTAATCAGTCCCCAGGGCGCGACTTCCAGCTCTGACAGCGCAAAGTCGCTCCACTGCATCAGCTTTGCCTGTGTTTTGGGGCACTCGGGCAGCAGCGGACTTTGCGCCGCTTTGGCGATGTAATAACAAATGGCGTTGGTCTCAAGCAAAATCAAATCATCATCTTGCAGTGCCGGTACCTTGCCATTGGGATTGATGGCGAGGTACTCGCCCTGGCGACACTCGCCGCCGCGCAGATCCAGCCTGCGATACTCGTAGGGCAGGGCGGTTTCTTCCAATGTCCATAACGCCCTCACGGTTCGGGTGTTGGGGCTTCCAAATAAGGTCAACATAAGCACTCCTTTGTCAGTGTTTCAATCGGTCTTGTACTTGCCAGTCTAGTGCTTGCAGTTAAGGCAAATAATGGTCATATTTGCCCATAAAGGTGCGAAATGTGACTTGGGGCCAGAAATGCCAACTATTGCCGTGTTAGCCATGCCGGGATGCATGGCCTCTTCAGTGCACAATGTGCTGGATGCCTGCTATGTGGCTAATCGCTGTATTGCGGCATCAAAGGGGGCGCAAAACGCTGATGACCAATCCGCTGAGGCCTCTTCAGGCCTGAGCACCAATATCCAGTCTGGCAATGGCCAAGTGGCCTCTGCGCAACATGGGCTTAAAAATAACGCTCAGGCTGGGTTTGTTGCCAGGGCCGGGTTTGACGCCAGGATAGTCACCATGGATGGCAAATCGGTCGATACCACTACAGGGCAGCAGATCCATCCCCATGCGGGTATAGATGATATTGAGCGGCCGGACATCATTCTTATCTCAAGCCTTTTATCTGCCTCGGCCACCTTTGCCGATGTGGATAGCTACCTTAAGAATGCCCTGCCTGCGGTCGAGTGGGTCCGCCAGATGAGCCGGGACGGCAGTTTTATTGCCAGCGCTTGCAGTGGCACCTTCCTGCTGGCAGAGGCCGGGCTGCTCGATGGCCGTGATGCCACTACACACTGGATGCTTGAAGGGGTATTTCGGCGCCGCTACCCAAGAGTCAGCTATCACGGGGAGCGATTATTGCTGGAATATGGCGACCTTATCTGCGGCGGCGCATTCAGCGCCTTTAATGATGTGCTGCTTCGGCTGATTGAGCGCTACGCCGGGCGGGAAATCGCGATGCTATGTGCCCGGGTGATGCTGCTTGAGCCGAGCCGCGAACTGCAACAGCCCTTTGCCGAGCCTGGCAACAAGCATCATGAAGATGAAAGCATTGCCCGTGCCGAGGCCTGGCTTAAGCGCCATTTCGACAAGAAAATTAGTGTGGAAGAGGCAGCCGATGCCGTCGCCATGGGAGGGCGTAACTTCAAACGCCGCTTTAAGGCGGCGACCGGGGAGACACCACTTGAGTATTTACAGCGGCTTCGTATTGAATCGGCAAAACGGCAGCTGGAGCAATCGGGTCGCAGCAGTCTTAAGGTGATCTGGTCTGTGGGCTATGAAGATGCCAGCTCGTTCAGACGCCTGTTTAAGAAGCACACCGGAGTGACAATGGAGCAATACCGGCGCCGTTTTGGGATGGTCCACTCGCCCGGAGCGCAATCGCTACAGGCATCCCCGGGCGATTTGGCCTGAGGCAGCAGTCGGCGTAGAATGGTGCCCATGTTGAGCTCCTGTTAAATCATGACGGGTAATTAAAGGAATAAGCGAATGAAACAACTCCTTTGTGCCGCTGCGCTGCTGGCGCTACTTGCTGGCTGTGCCACTCACCAATCGCCCACAGGCCGTGGCCAAACCCTGCTGTTTTCCGCATCAGAAATGGACCAGCTCGGTGCTGCTTCGTTTGAAGAGATGAAAAAGCAGCAAAAGATAAGTAAAGACAGCAAGGTCAACGCCTATGTGGGCTGCGTGGCCAACCGGGTAACAGCAGCACTGCCGGGGAACACCCAGCGCTGGGAAGTAGTTGTATTTGACTCGCCCCAGGTGAATGCCTTTGCTTTGCCGGGTGGCCATATCGGCGTGTACACAGGCCTTTTGAAGGTGGCTGAAAATCAGGACCAACTGGCAGTAGTGCTGGGCCATGAAGTGTCTCACGTGCTGGCGCAGCACAGTAATGAGCAGGTATCCCGTGCGCAGATGACCGGCACTGGCCTTCAGCTGGCCAATGTGGCACTGGGCGCAGGCGGTATTGCCAATCGTGACCTTTATATGGCGGCGCTGGGGCTTGGAGCCCAAGTGGGCTACATTCTGCCCTTTGGCCGCGAACAGGAAACCGAAGCCGATGTGATGGGGCTTGAACTGATGGCCCGCGCAGGTTTTGACCCCAGAGCCGGCACCAGGCTGTGGCAAAATATGGCTAAAGTGGGGGGCGAGCAGGGGCCAGAGCTACTCTCAACCCACCCTTCACACAGTACACGGATCAGTGAACTTAGCCGTCTGGAGCAAAAAGTGCTGCCCCTGTATGAGGCGGCAAAAGCGGCCGGGGTAAAGAACTGTCAAATTACTAAATAAGGCAGAGCTTTTTCGCCGCGGCTGCCTATTTCGTGATAGAATACCTGCCGTTATTTTCATGTACATTCGAGAGAACCCGAATTATGTCTGATAAATTCAGCACTGTTGAGCTGCAGGCGAGCTACGGCGTAGGCCGTCAGCTGGGCGAGCAACTGGCCGCCAATTCCTTTGAAGGTCTGAATATTCCTGCCGTACAGGCCGGTCTGGCCGATGCATTCGACGGCAAAGAAAGCGCCGTTTCCATGCAGGATCTGCAGATTGCCTTTACCGAAATCAGCCGCCGCCTGCAACAGGCTCAGGAAGAAGCTGCCGAAGCCGCTATCGCCGAAGGCGAAAACTTCCTGGCTGAAAACGCCAAGCGTGACGGTGTATTCGTGACTGAATCCGGTCTGCAATACGAAGTGCTGAGCGAAGGCAATGGCGACAAGCCTACTTACGAGTCAACTGTTCGCACTCACTACCACGGTTCTTTTATCGACGGTAAAGTGTTCGACAGCTCTGTTGTTCGTGGCCAGCCAGCCGAGTTCCCGGTATCTGGCGTTATCGCCGGCTGGACCGAAGCGCTGCAGCTGATGAACGTTGGCGCCAAGTACAAGCTGTACGTGCCATTCCACCTGGCCTATGGCGAGCGTGGTGCGGGCTCTTCCATCCCGCCATACTCAACTCTCGTTTTCGAAGTTGAGCTTCTGGATATCGTTTGATGTTAAGCGCCTGAGCAATGCTCGGGCGTTTTTTTGTGTTTCAGGGAGCAATAGATGACAGCACATGTGCGAGTCGCCGTCATTGGTGCCAGCGGCCGAATGGGCCGTGCACTGCTGGAAGCGGCCGGTAACCACGAAGGCATAGTGCTCGGCGCCGCCATTGAGCGTCCGGGTTCAACCTTGATTGGTGTTGATGCGGGTGAAATGGCCGGTTTGGGCAAGCTGGGCGTGAGCCTGGTGGATAGCCTAGATGCGGTAACCGAGCAGTTCGACGTACTTATCGATTTCACCTCTCCGGAGTCCACGCTGATTAATCTTGACTGGTGTGTAAAGCACGGCAAGGCCATTGTGATTGGCACTACCGGCTTTAACCATGCCCAGAAAGAACAAATAGTGGCGCTGGCAGAAGAGACCCCAGTGGTGATGGCCCCCAATATGTCAGTGGGCGTCAACCTGATGTGGAAACTGCTGGAAGTCGCGGCCAGGGTGATGGGTGAGTACACCGACATCGAAATCATCGAAGGCCACCACAGACACAAGAAAGATGCGCCTTCCGGCACCGCACTCAAGATGGGCGAAGTGATTGCTCAAACATTGGGGCGTGACCTGGAAAAAGTGGCCGTGTACGGCCGTGAGGGCATCACAGGTGAACGCGATCGTCAGACCATCGGCTTTGCCACAGTGCGCGCCGGCGATCTGGTGGGTGAACACACCGCCATGTTTGCCGATATCGGCGAGCGTTTGGAAATTACCCATAAAGCATCCAGTCGTATGACCTTTGCCAATGGCGCCATGCGTGCAGCCAAATGGTTGGCCGATCAGAAGTCGGGTCTTTACGATATGCAACAGGTATTGGGATTGAGTTGATTAAAAAAACCGCCATTGAGCGGTTTTTTTATAATCTCTGACCGTACTGTATAGACGAAGCCAAGCTTCGCAGATATAATCATTGGAATTTGTCAAAATTTCGTGTTTTTGCGGAAAATTGGTAATTAAATCGACAAAATTCTTCAAATAACAATGACTTGGCTCTTTCGGAGGTCGCGTTGACAAAGTCTGCCTTACTCGTACTCGAAGATGGAACCCTGTTCTCAGGCACAGCAATAGGTGCAGATGGAATTGCTGTCGGAGAAGTTGTTTTTAACACTTCAATGACAGGCTATCAAGAGATATTGACGGATCCTTCTTATTCTCGCCAGATAGTTACCCTGACTTACCCCCACATCGGAAACACCGGTACCAACGATGAAGACACTGAATCCAATGGGGTTCATGCCTGTGGTCTCATCATTCGCGATCTTCCCCTAATCGCCAGTAACTTCCGTTCCACCCAATCCCTCAGTGATTATCTCAAAGCCAACAACGTCGTTGGTATTGCCGATATCGATACCCGCAAGCTGACCCGCATTCTGCGTGAAAAGGGTGCTCAGGCCGGTTGTATCCTGGTGGGTGATTTGGACAGCGACAAGGCACTGGCTGCGGCCAAAGCTTTCCCAGGCCTCAAGGGCATGGATCTGGCCAAGGAAGTGACCACTGCCGAGCGCTATCAGTGGCGCAAGGGCAGCTGGCGTCTGGAAGGCGGTCTGCCTGCAGATACCCCGGAAAGCGAACTGAAATTCAAGGTTGTGGCTTATGACTACGGCGTGAAAACCAACATCCTGCGTATGCTGGTTGACCGTGGTTGTGACGTAACCGTGGTACCTGCCAAGACTCCAGCCAGCGAAGTGCTGGCGATGAATCCGGACGGTGTGTTCCTGTCAAACGGCCCTGGCGACCCAGAGCCATGTGACTACGCCATTGCGGCAATTCAGGACATCCTCAAGACAGACATTCCGGTATTCGGTATCTGTTTGGGTCACCAGCTCCTCGGCCTTGCCAGTGGCGCCCAGACCCTGAAAATGAAGTTCGGTCACCATGGTGCCAACCACCCAGTGGGTGACGTTGAAAAGGGCACTGTGATGATCACCAGCCAGAACCACGGTTTTGCCGTGGACGAGGCAACGCTGCCAGCCAACCTCAAGGTGACCCACAAGTCACTGTTCGACGGTTCGCTGCAGGGCATTCACCGCACAGACAAGCCGGCGTTCAGCTTCCAGGGTCACCCAGAAGCCAGCCCTGGTCCACACGACTGTGCCCCGCTGTTCGACCATTTCATCGAACTGATTGAAGAGTATCGCAAGAACGCCAAGTAAGCCGAGCTGGAGAAGATTGAAGCAATGCCAAAACGTACTGACATAAAAAGTATTCTTATCCTGGGTGCTGGCCCGATTGTTATCGGCCAGGCCTGTGAATTCGACTACTCCGGCGCCCAGGCTTGTAAAGCCCTGCGCGAGGAAGGCTACCGCGTCATCCTGGTGAACTCCAACCCAGCCACCATCATGACCGACCCAGAGATGGCCGATGCCACTTACATCGAGCCAATCCACTGGGAAGTGGTGCGCAACATCATCGCCAAAGAGCGTCCAGACGCCATTCTGCCCACCATGGGTGGCCAGACTGCACTGAACTGTGCGCTGGAGCTGGAAGCCAAAGGCGTGCTGAAGGAATTCAACGTTGAGATGATCGGCGCCACCGCCGATGCCATCGACAAGGCTGAAGACCGCGCCCGTTTCGACCAGGCCATGAAGAAGATTGGCCTTGAGTGTCCACGCGCCGGTATCGCCCACAGCATGGAAGAAGCCTACGGCGTTCTCGACCAGGTTGGCTTCCCTTGTATTATCCGTCCATCCTTCACCATGGGTGGTTCGGGCGGCGGTATCGCCTACAACAAAGAAGAGTTCGAAGAAATCTGTTCTCAGGGTCTCGAACTGTCTCCAACCAATGAGCTGCTGATTGACGAGTCGCTGATCGGTTGGAAAGAGTACGAGATGGAAGTGGTGCGTGACCGCAACGACAACTGCATCATCGTCTGCGCCATCGAAAACTTCGACGCCATGGGCGTGCACACAGGTGACTCCATCACTGTGGCACCCGCTCAGACCCTCACCGATAAGGAATACCAAATCATGCGTAACGCCTCCATGGCGGTACTGCGTGAAATCGGTGTGGAAACCGGTGGCTCCAACGTACAGTTTGGTGTTAGCCCCACCACCGGCCGTATGGTTGTTATCGAGATGAACCCCCGTGTGTCGCGCTCATCTGCGCTGGCCTCTAAAGCAACCGGTTTCCCGATTGCCAAGGTTGCCGCCAAGCTGGCCGTGGGCTTTACCCTCGATGAGCTGATGAACGACATCACCGGCGGCCGCACCCCGGCGTCCTTCGAGCCGTCCATCGACTACGTGGTTACCAAGGTGCCACGCTTTAACTTCGAGAAATTCGCCGGCTCCAACGACCGTCTGACCACTCAGATGAAATCTGTGGGTGAAGTGATGGCCATCGGCCGTACCTTCCAGGAGTCGGTACAGAAGGCTCTGCGTGGTCTTGAAGTAAGCCGCAACGGTTTCGACCCTATCGTCGACCTGAGCGATGCCGATGCTATGCAGAAAATTCGCCATGAGCTCAAAGAGCCGGGCGCTGACCGCATTTGGTACATTGGCGATGCCTTCCGCGCCGGTCTGTCTGTGGACGATATCTTCGCCCTGACCAACATCGACCGTTGGTTCCTGGTGCAGATTGAAGAAATCATCCAGCTGGAAGCCAAGGTGAAAGAGCTGGGTGTTACCGGTATTGATGCCGACTTCCTGCGTAAACTCAAGCGTAAGGGCTTCTCCGATGCGCGTATGAGTGCACTGCTTGGCATCAGCGAAGGCGAAATCCGCAAGCTGCGTGAGCGCTTTAACGTGTTCCCGGTATACAAGCGCGTGGATACCTGTGCGGCCGAATTTGCCACCGACACCGCTTACATGTACTCCACCTACGAGGAAGAGTGCGAAGCCAATCCGTCTGACAAAGACAAGATCATGGTACTGGGCGGTGGTCCAAACCGTATCGGTCAGGGCATCGAGTTCGACTACTGCTGTGTACACGCCGCGCTGGCGCTGCGTGAAGACGGTTATGAAACCATCATGGTTAACTGTAACCCTGAAACCGTTTCTACTGACTACGACACCTCAGACCGTCTGTACTTCGAGCCAGTGACTCTGGAAGACGTGCTGGAAATCGTGCGTATCGAGCAGCCAAAAGGCGTTATCGTGCACTACGGTGGCCAGACGCCACTGAAACTGGCCCGTGCCCTCGAAGCTGCCGGTGTACCTATTATCGGTACCAGCCCAGACGCCATCGACCGTGCCGAAGACCGTGAGCGTTTCCAGCAGGCCATCAAACGCCTGAACATGAAGCAGCCTGAAAACGATACCGTGACCACGGTTGAAGGTGCTGTGATTGCTGCCGAGCGGATCGGTTACCCACTGGTGGTTCGCCCATCTTACGTACTGGGTGGCCGCGCGATGGAAATCGTCTACGACGAGCAGGACTTGCGCCGTTACTTCAACGAAGCCGTAAGCGTATCCAACGCCTCGCCAGTACTGCTGGACCGCTTCCTGGACGATGCCACCGAGGTGGATATCGATGCTGTGTGTGATGGCGAAACCGTGGTTATCGGTGCCATCATGGAGCACATCGAACAAGCCGGTGTTCACTCTGGTGACTCTGCCTGCTCGCTGCCGCCTTACACCCTGTCCAAGGCGATTCAGGACGAAATGCGTGAGCAGGTGACCAAGCTGGCTTTCGAGCTGGGCGTAGTGGGCCTGATGAACGTACAGTTCGCCGTGAAGGATAACGAAATCTACATGATTGAAGTTAACCCACGTGCTGCCCGTACCGTGCCATTCGTGTCCAAGGCCACCGGTGTGCCACTGGCCAAGATTGCCGCCCGTGTGATGGCAGGTCAGAGCCTGAAAGAGCAGAACTTTACCAAGGAAGTTATCCCGCCTTTCTACTCAGTGAAAGAAGTGGTGCTGCCGTTTAACAAGTTCCCTGGCGTTGACCCGCTGCTCGGCCCTGAAATGCGCTCTACCGGTGAGGTAATGGGTGTGGGCGATACCTTCGCCGAAGCCTATGCCAAGTCTGAGCTGGCCTCTATCAAGGATGTACCACGCTCAGGCCGCGCCCTCTTGTCTGTGCGTAACAGCGACAAGAAGAAGGTTGCCGACCTGGCCGCTAAGCTTTTGGAGCTGGGCTATGAGCTGGACGCCACCCACGGTACCGCCGTGGTACTGGGTGAAGCCGGTATCAACCCGCGTCTGGTGAACAAGGTGCATGAAGGCCGTCCACACATTCTTGACCGCATCAAGAACGGTGAATACGCCTATATCGTCAACACCACCGAAGGCCGTCAGGCTATCGAAGATTCACGCCAGCTGCGCCGCGCTGCACTGCGTTACAAGGTGAACTACACCACCACCCTGAACGCAGCCTTCGCCAACTGTGTGGCTCACAACGCCGACGACCGTAACAAGGTTGCTTCGGTGCAGGAACTGCACGAGCGCGTGAACAAAGCCCAGGGCTAATTGGCCGCTAAGCCAACACGCTAAATAAAAAAGCCACCCAATCGGGTGGCTTTTTGTTTCAGGGTAGAAAAGTGTTGGGAGATTGGTTGGGAGCCCTGAAACCAGGGCTCCCCGAGCAAGGTTAGAACTTGTAGTTCACACCCAGGGTGTAAGTACGACCATCCAGATCGAAGTAACGACCTTGATCGTAGGTACTTGGGTTACGTGGTGGCTCCACATCGAACAGGTTCAGTACACCGGCGCGAACCTGCAGGGCATCCGTGATGTTATAGCGACCGGTCAGATCCCACTTGATATAAGAGGGCAGTTCGTTGTAGTCGTTATCTTCCGGAGTCCACTCATTGCTCAAACGGGTGTGATGACGGTAGTTAGAGGTTAACGCCAGGCCTAAATCATTGATGCTATAGTTGGCAGTAAAGCGCATCTTCAGACGAGGATTGTGGTAGTTGCCTGTGGTATTGCGGTAATCCTCTTCTTTACCTGTGGTGTTGTGCTCACGGTTCTCAAGGTAAGTACCGAGTAAGCGCAGGTCAAAATCACCAAATCCGGAGTCGAAACCATAGTTCACCTCAAAGTCAGTGCCTTTAAGGTTTGATGTCGCGGCATTCACGGGCTTCTGGTAGTAATTGTCGATTTCCAGCGTGCCTGGGGTACGCTCAATCAGTGCGCAATAAGGGTTATCCAGGCTTTCAGACTCATAGCACCCAGAAACAATTTGTGCGGCGCTTGGATAGGTAATCATATCCTCCATATCGAATTCCCAGTAATCCACTGTTACCGAGAAGTTTTCAAGATATCGTGGGGTATAGACAAAGCCGATAGTAATGTCGTTGGCGATTTCTGCAGACAGATCGGTGTTACCTACGATGAAGCCTGGATGGTTGGTCGATTTCCAATCGTTCGACGGTGCCCAACCCTCAGGAATACCGGCAGCACGGCAGTTTGCCAGGATATTGTCTTTATATTTACCTGCGTTATCAATCTGGCCTTGCTCACAGGGGTCGTTAAAACTCCCGTAAGTTTGTGCCTTCGGATTGTAAAGTTCGGAAATGTTAGGTGCACGAACAGACTTGGATGTGTTGAATCGGAATTTCAGGTCGTCGTTCACAGTCCAGTTCAGACTTACTTTCCATGCATCTTCCTGACCTACTTCAGAGTAATCCATGAAGCGGTAGGCGGCTTCCAGAGTCAAGTCACTGATTAGGAACACATCAGCAATCAGTGGCACAGAGACTTCTACTGCAGCTTCGTTAACGCTAAAGCCACCATCCATAGCTTCGGAAGCGTTACCAAAGATAAGACCTTTGGCCATGTTTTCATCTGGCTCAGTGACAGAGCTTTCTTTGCGGTATTCGTAAGTGAATGCACTCACGACTGTACCTGCTGGCAGCTCGAACAGATCGCCGGAAACGGTCGCACCCACCACAGTCTGTTCGATGGTGGCTTCACGCTCAGCAACAGTGGAGAAGTAATCGAGGGATTCTTGGCTTACAAGGCCCTTACCCCAAATGTTGGCGGGAGTACAGCCTTCAACCGCGCCAATCACATTACCGGCGGCGTCACGTTTGGCACAAACGATTTCGCCGTTGTAGAGACCGGCATCCAAGGCGTCGGTGAGCTTGGCTGTCAACACTTCACCCTGGAATTCAGTGTGCTGTTTGACCTGACCGAACTGAGCGTAAGCGTCATAGCTCCAGCTGTCAGAAATACCGCCTTCGAAGCTCAAAGCAGCGCGCACTGTATCGCGCTGCTGGTCATACTTACGGTTACCAAATGCACTGCCGAGGAAGTAGGCATTAAAGGTTTGCATTCCCTTGTCGGCGAAGAATTGTCTCGCTTGGTCTGTCAGCAGTGGGTTATCGGTACGCTGGTTTCTGAAAGTGAAAAATGCAGGTGAAGACTCGCCAAAGGCGTGGGTGTCGGAGTAGAGCAATTCCAGGCTGACACTGTGGTCATCGGCGTAGTCATAGGTAAAGTTACCCATGGCGTTGATACGCTCAAGCGGGGTTCTTACATACTTGTGCTCAAGGAAGTTATAACCATCGCCTTCACCTGTGTAGTAGTTGGTGTTACGGCTGCCTGGGGTTTTACTGGCTGGAAACGGATCGTTGGCGACAAACTCGCGGATATCGCCATTGTCGGCAAACACATAGTGGCCACCCGGGGCAAAAAAGTCGCCGGTTTTGCTGTAAACAAACAGTGAAGATTGGCCTTCACCATAGATGGTGCGACGTGGAATACCATCGGTATTATCTACGTTATCAGGATGGTCGTAGGACAATACACCATTACGAATAAAAGAGCGTTGGTCGCCGCGTAGCTGCTCGTCTTTGGTGTAAGACAGGTTACCGATAAAGCTCAACTTACCCAGCTCGTTACCAAAAGTAAAAGAGGCGTAGCTTGATTCGCCACCGTCCTGAGAAGGCTGTCTGGTTGAAGCGTCAACCTCAAAACCATCAAAGGATTTTTTGGTGACAATGTTTACCACACCGGCAACTGCGTCAGAGCCGTATACGGCAGAAGCGCCACCGGTACTGATTTCAATACGCTCGATGATAGATGTAGGAATGTTGTTCAGGTCAACGGCACTTGAAGTTGGCGAGCCTGACACGAAGCGGCGACCATTCACCAGTACCAAGGTGCGGTCAGTTCCAAGACCACGCAGGTCGGCGTTGTTCAGACCGTTGGCGAACACACTGTTGTTGGTGGTTTCAGGTGAAAGGCCGGTGGTCGCTGACGGCAGCTCTTCAAGCAGACCGGCGACGTTGGTGATACCGGCATCAACCATGGTATCGCCGCTGATAACTGTGATTGGAGTTGGAGAGAGTTCACCGATACGCTTGATTTTAGAACCGGTAACTTCAATACGTTCAACAGGTTGTTGTTCTGCTGCTACAGCTGGAAAAACCAGACTGGTGGAAAGCGCCAAAATCCCCAAGCGCACTGCGTTTGCTGTCAATGATACAGAGTTCTTCATTACATCTCCTTGAACTTTATAGTTATGTCCGTTGCCAATTGAGCACGGTTAAGCTCGTGGCAATGGGCTGTTCCCGCAATGTTTCTGTGTGTGTTTCGTCTGTTGCGAAAATATTGCGGACTGTGCATATCAAATGAATTCCCTTAAACAATTCTTAAAACATGTAAATTCGGGCGGGATTTTCATCAGCAATGCTGGATAAGGGTGGAATAATTTTGATACAGACGGGCGGAGAAACGACGGCAGGCATGATGTATAGGGTCATCAGAGTGCAAAACAAGCCAATCATGCTGCCTGTATCAGACGCTCGATTGATTTTTGTGTTCGGGTGGCCAATTATATTTAAGAGAGGGTTACCAAGTTGTTGCAATGCTGCCAAAGGCTTGGGTGGCACCCTCTCGTTGTCGTGCAGTGCTGAACCCATCCGGCTGCCAGGGAAGGAGGTACGGAGTTTATAACCCTAACCAGGAGAACCCGTATGTTTTCCAGCCTCAGGCTCTCTCAGCAGCTCTATTACTCATTCGGTGCCGTGATTCTGCTTCTAATGGTGGTCACAGTGGCCGGATACCGTGGACTGACTCAGGGCTTTGATAACTTCACTGAATATAGGTTGCTGGCGCGAAGCTCCAACGCAGCCAGTGAAGCCGAAGCCACTTTGCTCCGTGCCCGGGTCGATGTCCTCAAGTACCTTAAAACCCCGGAAGATAAGGTTTATCAGTCATTTCAGACAAACATGGCTGAGCTCAATAAAGGCTTTGCCAAGGCCAAGGAACTGGAGCTTGATGCCGCCCGCGACCGTTTGCTGGCCCAGGCTGACGAACTGGTGAAAAATTACGCCTCTACCTTTGAAGCCGTTACCCACGACTTTGCCGCCCGCAACAAGGTGGTACACAATGTGCTGGACCCTACGGGGCTTGGCATGCGGGAAAAGGTGACAGATATCATTACTGCCCTGTATCAGGAAGGTGATTCCGAAGGCTTATTTATTGCCGCAAGAAGCCAGGAAAAACTGATGCTTGCCAGGCTGTATGCTTCCAAGTTTCTGATTTCCAATAAAGAAGATGATTATCAACGGGCATTGCAGGAACTGTCTGCCCTCGATGGCACTGTCGATGGTCTTAAAAATACCGAAAGCGCGGCCGTGATTGCCGACAAGGTACAGAGCATAGATGAAGGCCGCGCCAAGTACCGCGACGCACTTAAAGAGGTGTACGGCATTATTCAGGGCCGCAATAAGCGCATCAATGAGGGACTGAATGTGATTGGCCCCAAGGTGGCTGGGGTGCTTGATGACTACAACAAAGCGATTCAGCAGCAGCAGGATGAGCTGGGGCCCCATGCGCAGCAGGAAAGTGAAGCAGCCATCAATACCGTGATTGTGGTATCCATAGCAGCGCTGCTGCTTGCCATTTGGCTTGCCGTTACCGTGGTGCGCGCCATTCGTCGGCCTGTGGGTGGCGAACCCAGAGAAATGGCATCCATTGCCCGTGAGATAGCCGCTGGGAACCTGGGGCAGAACTTCCAGACTCAAGGCAGTACCGGTATTTATGCGGCCATGGCTGAGATGAATGACAACCTGCGCCGCATTATCAGCGAACTCACGGAGGCATCCCGTACCCTTGGCGAATCCTCCAGTGGCATGCTGGGCGTCACCGAAGAGAGCCGGGTCAACTCAGAGTCTCAGGCCGATCAATTGGCGCATACCGCCTCGGCGATGCAGGAGATGACCCACACTGTGGATGACATAGCCCAGAATGCCCAGCGCGCTTCGGAAATGGCCTCTGAAGCCGATCACCATGCTCAGGACGGCATGGGCGTGGTAGAAGACACCCGTCGCAGCATTATGGCGCTGGTGGACAATATCACCGATGTCAGCGGCATTATCGAGAACCTGGAGAAAGAAACCGAAAACGTCGGTTCTATCCTCGGGGTCATTCGCGGTATTGCCGAGCAAACCAACCTGTTGGCGCTCAATGCAGCCATTGAGGCGGCCCGCGCCGGCGAACAGGGACGCGGCTTTGCGGTGGTGGCCGATGAGGTGCGGAATCTTGCCAGTCGAACCCAAAACAGCACCGAAGAAATTCAGGCCCTGATTGGCCGCTTGCAGGCCGAGTCACGCCGTTCAGTTGAATCCATGCGGGTCAATGTAACTGAAGCCACTCAAACGTCAGAAAAGGCCAATAAGGCGATTGCTGCCCTCGGGGCGATTGCCGACTCTGTGATGGCTATCCGTGACATGAACCACCAGATTGCGGTTGCCGCCGAAGAGCAGGCCACTGTGGTCAACACCATTAACCTGAGTGTGGAAGAAATCAGCGTGCTGGCCCGCAAGAATGCCGAAGGCAGTGAACAGGTGCAAAGTTCGGCCAATGGTATCAACGGAATATCCCGCAAACTCAGTGGGATAGTAGGGCGATTCAAGCTCTGATCCCCAAAGCCCCGACATCATATGGCTGGTCTGTCCTTTGTGATGTCGGGGCTTTTATTATTGGCGCGCCGCGTCAAGCGTGTTATCAACGACCTGTTAGCCCAACCTTTTTGATTATCTACAGGCCGCAGGTTTTGCTTGCACCAACGCAGTTTCTGGAGAAGCGTCGGCCCTTATTGATGGTATCCCGCCACGGATGCCAGGACGGGGAATCGCCATGAGTCGCAACAAACTTGCCGAAGCCAAACATTTGCTGGAGCAGCCCATGACCCTGGGCAACCTGAAACGCTTTCAGGTGCTGTGTCAGGGAATGGACGCCGAAACCGACGCTGTGCGTGAGCTGCGTGAACCACTCAAAGCCCGCGTAGCTGAAGATGAAGAGCTGTTTTTTACCGCACTCGAGCAGGGGCTGCTTTAACCGGCTCTCAGTACAAGTGAGCCGCTGCCAAGACGCCCAGCTTCAGCCAAGACATATAGCTTCAGCTACCAAGCAGCAACAAGCGTCTCAGCCACGACATAGAGCCAATGTCCTGTTTCCGGCGCAATCCTCGCGTGCAGTTTCGTGCCTCTCTCGCACTTGATGTAATCTGCCCTTGAAAAGCGCCTGAGCGAGCCCCATATTAGCCACTATGAACGCCACCAGATCTGTCTTTGCCGCGCTGCTAATTGTTCTCGGCCTGTTTTTCGCAGGCTGGGCGGGTGTGGCTCAGGCATTTTCCGCCGACCATTCGGTTGAGTCGGCGGCCTTATCCGGTGGACAATCCTGTGCTGAGCTTTGCTCTGATTTCGATGGCATTTTTTCTGAAATCAATGGCATAGACGGCAATAACTTGCCGGTGCATCTGGAGCTTAGCGCCGCGACGCCATTCGGCGCGACGCCATTCGCCGCCAAGGCTCTGGGGTCAGGAAGTCATCACGCCGGCTCGTCACTGCCGCTTGGCAAAGATCTTAATATTCCCCGCTCGTTTCGATGGCAGGTGCTGCAAAGTCAGTGGCAGCGCGATTTTGCCCCCGAATATCAGTTGCTGTTCGAACTGGCGATGCCAAGCTCGCCCGAGCTTGAGCCTGGACGGATAGAACCCAAGCCGCCTCAGGTACAGTGGGTGCTTGGGCCGCAAACCGGTGGCACCTTGCGCCCCGGTGGCTGGAAAGACACCAATCTGCAATTCCGTTTTATCCAACAAGCCGACTTTTCTCTCGCTTAATCAGGCCTTTGGCCTGTCTGGGGCCGCACGGTTTCGTCGCGGCTTGGGCACAGATTTTGTGAGAGATCATCATGATTACCGATTCAATCCTCCAGCGTGGGCGGCAAAAGTCGTCTGCGCGTAAAAGCCTTAACCGTAATTCCCCCTGGCAGGTGCTAAGCCTGCTTATTGGACTGATTTTACTGGCATTGTCGGCCTTGCCGAGCTTCTTTGGTGAAGATGCTGCACTGGTGGTGGGCAAAGATGCCTGGCTTGGGCCAGAGACCATCAGTGAGCAGCTTGGCGCTGCCAATATTGCTATTAAGCACATCAGCCGCGACGGCGATAATGTGCTGGTGGTGCTTGCCGAGCCGCAGCAGCAAATGTCGGCCCGAGCGCTGTTGCTGCCAACAGCCAGGGAAGCCTCAGCCATCACCCTGTCTATGGTGCCTGCCGCGCCCGAGTGGCTCAGTCGGCTCGGGCTTTCACCGGTAAAACTCGGACTGGATTTGCGTGGCGGCGTGCAGTTTTTGATGCAGGTGGATCTGGAGCCCGTGTATGCCGCCCAGGGCGATGCCTTGTCGTCTGCTATCCGTGAACAGCTGCGTGCCCAAGGCAGCCGCGGCGTTGCCCTTTACAAAGACGATACCAGCGGCGAAGCGCCTGACGCCATCCGCGTTGCGGGCGATGAAGCAGGCTTGTCGCAGCTTAAAGTTTGGCTGCAACGCAGCTACCCACAGTGGCATATCAGCACCAAAGACGGCGCGCTGCATTTGCGCCTGACCGATAACGAACGTCAACTTATCCGCCAGCAAACCATGGGGGAAAACGTGCGCATTATGCGTGGCCGTATTGGTGAGCTTGGGATCACCGAAGCTGTGGTGCAGCGACAGGGCGACAGCCGCATTCTGGTGGAGCTGCCCGGGGTGCAGGATCCGGTTGCCGCCAAGAGGGTGTTGGGGGCAACTGCGAGTCTGGCCTTTTATGAGCTCAGCGACAGCCCCGGCGCGCAGCAAATGCCCTTCGGCGAAGGGCGTATCGGCATTGCCCGTCAAAGCGTGCTTGGGGGCGAGCATATTAAGGATGCCCGCGCCGGCAGCGATGAAATGGGACGCCCTTCAGTGAATATTGCGCTGGATACCGAAGGCGGCCGCCGGATGGCGGATTTTTCCCGTACGCACATTGGCAAGCCCATGGCCACCAGTTACAGCGAATATCAGGCTACTGAGCAGGGCACCCGCAAGGACAGCCGAATTATTTCGGTGGCTACCATCACCAGTCAGCTGGGGAATCGCTTTTCTATCACAGGGCTTGGCAGTCATCAGGAGGCGCAGGAGCTGGCCATGTTGCTGCGGGCTGGCTCAATGACGGCGCCGGTGACTATTAAAAAAGAACGCACCATAGGCCCAAGCCTGGGGGCAGAAAATATTCACAATGGTTTTGCTGCGCTCACTCTTGGGCTGGGAGCCACCTTGCTGTTTATGGCGCTGTGGTACCGGCGTCTTGGCTGGGTGGCCAATGTGGCGCTGCTGGCCAATATGACCATGCTACTTGGGCTGATAGCCCTTATCCCCGGCGCTGTGCTCACCTTGCCGGGCATCGCCGGATTGGTGCTCACCGTCGGTATGGCTGTCGATACCAACGTACTGATATTTGAGCGTATTCGCGACAAGATGAAAGAGGGGCGCAGCCTGGCGCTTGCCATCGACCGCGGCTTCTCTTCTGCCTTTGGCACCATTCTCGATGCCAACCTCACCACCATGATCACCGCGTTGGTGCTGTATGCCATCGGTAATGGTCCGGTGCAGGGCTTTGCCCTGACTCTGGGTCTGGGATTGGTGACTTCCATGATCACCGGCATTTTCTTATCCCGGGTGATTATCAACTGGGTATATGGCCGCGATGAGCGCAAGGCAGTGAGGATTTAAACATGAAAAAGCAAACGTTAAGCAGAATTCGGTATCTGATGAGCGGCATTTCCGTGCTGCTGCTTTTGGCCTCTATGCTGCTGGTGGGGTTCAAGGGTTTTAATCTGGGGCTCGATTTTACCGGCGGCGCCTATGCCGAAGTGGTGATGGCCCCCGGCACCGAGCCCCGTACCCTGGAGCAGGCATTGACCCCGGTGATGGGCGCCAACCTGTCGGTGGTGGCCACCGAGCCTGGCCGATTTTTGATCCGTACCGGCGAGCCGCTGGATGAAGTCTCCCGTCCGGCGTTCAATCAGGCACTGACATCCATCGATGCCGATGCACGGGTGCTCGACAGTGACTCAGTTTCGCCGCAGGTGGGCGAGGAGCTATTTGAGCAAGGCGGACTTGCGCTGTTGGTGGCGCTGATGTGTATCCTCGGCTACCTGTCGCTGCGCTTTGAGTGGCGTCTTGCCAGTGGCGCCCTGCTGGCGCTGCTGCACGATGTGGTATTGGTGCTTGGGGTGTTTGCCGTTACCGGAATGGAGTTTAACCTCACTGTGTTGGCGGCGGTGCTGGCGGTGCTTGGTTATTCGCTCAACGACTCCATTATTATTGCCGACAGGATGCGCGAGCTGATGATTGCCCGTCCCCATGACAAGTTGGCTGATATCAATAACGCCGCTGTGGTGCAAACCTTCTCCCGCACCATGGTCACTTCGGGCACCACGCTGATGACGGTCGGCGCCCTGTGGCTGCTGGGAGGTCCGGCGCTGGAAGGGTTTGCCACTGCCATGGTGATAGGCATAGTCACCGGCACCTTCTCGTCGATTTCGGTTGGTACCGTGCTGCCGGAACTACTTGGGTTGACACCGCAGGTGCTGGCAAAGCCTGCACCTCAGTCACCCTGAACCGCACTGCCCATTGTCACCAATTGATGCAATTGACCAAATTTTAGCTGCCTCAGAGGCTTGGGGCAGCTTAAGGTGTGAGCTTACAGAGGTTTGCTCGGTCAAAGGTTTGAGATTGTGGCGTTAATGGCATAGCATGCGCCAAATTTTCTACCGCTCACAATACCATGCTGACTGTTACCGACTACTTTGCCAGGCATCAGATTAACGACTTCGTGTTCATTCCCAACCCGGGTAATGCCGGAGATTCACTTATCAATGCAGCCACTTTTCAGGTGTTTGATGATGCGGGTTTTCGCTATGAAGTCAGAAGTCCGCGCCAAGTGCGCAAGGCCATTCTGGCGGGGCAGAGCATGGAGGCATTACAGCTTAAGGATAAGATAGTGGTTCTGGGCGGCGGTGGAGCCTTTACTTCCCAGTACACCCATTCTGCAACTCTGATTGAGGCCATTCATCGCCAGGCACGCCAACTCATCCTGTTGCCTTGCACTGTGGAGGGGCACCAGCAGCTGCTTGGCTCACTGGGAAGCAATGTCACCATATTCTGTCGTGAGCGTATCAGTCTTGCCCATGTGCAAGCCCATTGTGATGGCCCAGAGCTGTTGCTGCATCATGATATGGCCTTCTCGGTTAACTTGCCGCGTCTGTTGGCACAACCCGTGACAGGTGTCAGCCTGCGCAAGCGTATCCGACTTTATTTCAGTCGCCGCGCCATGGCAGCCCTAAAGCAAAAAAATGGTCAAGCCAGCCTGAATGCATTCCGTCTTGATGCCGAAGCCTGTGGCCGGCCCATTCCCGAAGACAATCAGGATCTGTCTGAAATGTTTACCCTCGGCACTCAGACCCGGGCACAGAACCTGTCTTCAGCCAAAATTCTGTTGTCGCAGATTAACCAGTTTGACCATATCAGCACCAATCGTCTGCATGTGGGGATTGGCGCGTTTTTGCTGGGCAAACGGGTCGACTTTTTCGCCAATTCTTATTTTAAAAACCGCGCCGTGTATGAGCTTTCCATCGCAGGGCGAGACGGGGGCAGGGTGAGCTTTATCGACTCATCCGCAAACGATACAGCCGCTGCAGAAACGGCAGCGAATGGGACTGAAACCGGCTGCGCAGCCTGAGTTTCCATCCCGCAAAACGGCAGCCCTGGGCTGCCGTTGTTGTTTCAGCCATATGAGGGTTACCATGGCCGGCACATAGCCGCTTTCACATCGACGTTACCAAGGTGGGAAAGCAGCTGACAGGGGCAGCTAACCAGGCAGCCGCCGACAGAAAGTAATCAGGTAATGAATATAAGGGAATGGGTATAAAAGTGACTTGGAATATATGGGGGCCACTGTGAGCAGCATGTCCGGCACAGCAGTCAGCAACAGTATTATCAACACCGCCAGAACAAAGCTGGTGGCCGTGACCGCTGCCGATGAGCCTCTGCTTCGGGTTATAAGTGAGGCTTTACCGGCGATACTTACCCCAGCGGTATGTCTGCATTTGCCGCCGAATTTTTCAGATATTAGCTCGGCAGCCAAGGCAAGAGCGCTGTTGGATGAGATGCTATCCCAAAGTCAGGTTACTGCTATTTTTGCCAATCTGGGCGATAAGCCTGATGCTAACCCACTGGCTGGACTTATCTTTATGCATATCGCCGCACAAGAGGCGGCAAGCGGTGCGGCCGAGGCGCACCTGGGTTACCTGTTGGCGGAGCGCTTTTGGGGTGGCGGCATCGCCAGCGAATGCCTGAGTGCCTTTGTCGCTGAGGTAAGTAAGTCGGCCCCGGTGAACACCCTGGTGGCCGGGGTCGAGGTTGGCAATCTTGCATCTATCCGATTGCTGGAAAAACTCGGCTTTAGCCTACAGAACAGTGACAGCGAGCAGAGCACGCTTCACTACGCTCTGGCCCTGCGCTGTCACGGCTAGTCCCGTCACAGCGTGTCTCGTCACAGCTAGTCTCTTCACAGTGATTGAACTGGCTTGGCGATACTCTGCTTTAACGCCTGAGTCTGTACTGGCATAGATTGCCACTAACTCTCTCAGAGGCAGTAGCCGCCATCTATGGTGAGGCTGGTACCTATTACCCCTTCAGAGCCGGGAGACAGCAGGAATGCCAGTCCCGCCAGCATCTGCTCAGGTTGCAGGAAACCGCCAAAGGCTGTGGAGGACAGCTGGTCGCCAAGGCCGTCAATCTGCTGTTGGCTGAAGCCAGCCTTTTGCTGAATTTCGGTTAGGGTCACCCCTGGGCGCAGGCTGTTGATGCGAATGTTACGCGGTGCCAATTCCAGGTTAATGGCAGCCACCGCTGCTTCGAAAGCACCTTTGCTGGCGCTGTAAATAGCGGCACCGGCAAAGCCTTTTTCAACCGCAATGCTGGAGGTATACACCACGGACGCGCCCTGGCTCAGCAGTGGCAGCAGGGTTTGCAGGGTAAACAGCGGCCCTTTGAAATTCACCTGCATGGTTTCTTCAAACAGCGAGTCTGTCATATCGGCAAGGCCAAACGGCTTGAAAATCCCGGCATTGAGCAGCAGGGCATCGAGGCGGATTTGGCACTCTTCCAGCGTCTGCTTAAGCCTCGGTAAATGCGATACATCAGCGCTGTCGGCCAGCACTCCCAGCACCTTTGCCCCTTTTTGCTGTGCCTGTAGCTGACTAACGGCATCATCGAGCCTTGCCTGATTGCGGCCGGTTATCACAAGCTGCCAGCCGAGTTTAAGAAAATGGCTGGCGGCGGCATAGCCGATGCCTGAGGTGGCGCCGGTGATCAGCAGTGTTTTTTGCGGGGCTTGTTGCGTATCCATGGGGTTCTCCTGTGGTGTATTGAGCTGCTTTTCAGCATACTTAAGCCTTGGCGCAAGGATTAGCCCCCAACTGGGCAACACAATGATTCCCAAAGGTAAACACTGATGTATGAGCCTGTTTTTACAGCGGATGTTAGCTATGACACCAATAGTATCGAACCCGCACAGCCGCCCAAATCCCCCATTAAACCGCATCTTTTGCACCAGCAGTTGCCGCTGATTTATGTGTTCAGGCTGGTGGCCGAGCTTGGCAGTTTTCAGGCGGCGGCCCACAGGCTGGCGTTGCCACGCTCTTCTGTCAGTAAAAAAATTGCGGCGTTGGAAGACTTTTGCGCCGAGCGTCTGTTTGCCCGTCATACCCGCGCACTCAAATTGACCGATGCCGGTGTGGCCTTGCTAAGCGCTACTGATGGCCTGTCGCAGCTGCTGGCCCAAACCGAAAACTGGTTGGTGGGTCAGCAAAGGTCACTTTCAGGCAGAGTAAAACTCAGCTGCTCGACCTTGCTTGCCGCCGAATACTTGATGCCAAGGGTGATTGAACTGCGGCGCCTCTATCCACAAATCAGCCTGGAGCTGGACTTTCGCGACGAGCTGGTGGATTTGCTCGATGAAGGGGTGGATATTGCCATTCGGGTGGGCAAGCTGCCCGACTCGTCGCTGGTGGCAAAAAGGGTTGGGCTCAAACGCTTTGGCTGGTATGCAAGCCCCGGCTATCTTAAGCAGCGTGGCGTGCCAGCGGCGCCTGAGTCTTTAAGCGAGCATGATTGTATCGTGTATCGCAATCGTCATTTGTGTATGGATTTGTGGCGGTTCAGTGGCCCCGATGGGCGTATCAGCGAGCACAGGGTCAGTGCCGCAATACTTTCAAGCGACAGCCGCAGCCTGCTGGAACTGGCGCTGGCCGATCAGGGGATTATCATGGCTGACCGCCTGCTGGCCCGCCGCTACCTTGCCACCGGCCAGTTGGTGAGCCTGTTTGATGACTGGCAACATCCTGAGACCCAACCTGTGCATCTGGTTTGCCTTGGCCGCAATAGCCGCAGCCGCGCCGCCGAGACCCTGTGGGAGCGACTGGCTGAATGGCTGCAAGCCGATTTGGCCTGAACAGGTTTGGCCTGACCTGTTTGTTTTGAACAGGCTTAGCCCGCGCTGCGGAGCGCTTTGGTGATCGAGATCAGCCGCTGGTTCGTAATCTTTGCTGACTGCCACGGCTGTTGCCATCGCCTTTGCGAATGCCTTTGCACAGGTTGAAATTGCCCTTTGCCGTGGCCCTTCTCACCCAGCCGGAATGAGCCACAACCAGATGTTACCCCAAAGCCCCAAGGGCGATTTTCAGTTTCATACGCTTCGATTACTCCTTGGCGATCAGCTGGGCAGCAATCACTCCTGGTTCAGTCAGCGCGATGATGGCGTGCTCTATCTTATCGCTGAGCTTAAGCAGGAAAACAGCTACGTTACCCATCATATCCAGAAGGTGTGCGCCTTTTTCGCCGCCATGGCGGATTTTGCCACAAGCCTTAAGGCTGCGGGTCATAGGGTGTTGCACCTCACCCTGGATGACAGCGCCGAATTTGCCGACCTGCCAGCACTCTTAAGCCATGTGCTGCAACTAACAGGTGCCGATCGCTTTGAATATCAGCGCCCCGATGAGTATCGGCTGCTGTTGCAACTTGGCAGCTTTGAGCCGTGTGGGGTGCAAGTCGAGATGGTGGAAAGCGAACACTTTTTACTGCCGTTCGATGAGATAAATGCGCTCTTTCCCAAAGGGAAACACATACTGATGGAAAGCTTTTATCGGCGGATGCGAAAGCGCTTTAACATTCTGATGGATGGCGCCAAGGCCGTTGGTGGCCAGTGGAATTTCGATGCCAGCAACCGCAATAAATTAAAAGCGCCCGACATTGCAAACTTGCCGCAGCCTTTGCAGTTTACAAACGATATCAGCGAGATAGTCTCGCGCCTGCAGCGCCATGGTATTGTTACCATCGGCAGTCTTAAGCCCGGAGCCAGGCAAAGCTTCTCAACAGCAAGCGAGTCATACGCCAGCGGTGACCTATTTGCCACATTTGCTCAGCCCGAGCCCGAGTTTGAGCCTGATCATGCCTCCCGCGCCAAAACACACACTCTGCTGTGGCCCATCAATCGCCAGCAGAGTCTGGCCCTGCTGGCCCATTTTTGCCGTTACTGCCTGCCGCTGTTTGGCCGTTTTCAGGATGCGATGACGGCAAATCACTCATCCGCCTGGAGCCTTTACCACAGCCGCTTATCCTTTTCGATAAACAGCAAAATGCTGCATCCGGCCGAGGTGATAGATGCCGCCATCAGCGCCTATAAGGCCAGCGGCAATGGTGGAGTAAAGGGCGCAATCGATTTGGCGCAGGTCGAAGGTTTTGTACGGCAAATCCTTGGCTGGCGGGAATATGTGCGCGGCGTCTATTGGGCCAATATGCCGGATTACGCCAATCTTAATGCCCTTGGCGCTCAAAGGCGGCTGCCGCACTATTTCTGGAGTGGCGATACCCGCATGAACTGTATGCGCCGCGCCATAGGGCAATCACTGGATTATGCCTATGCCCACCATATTCAGCGGCTTATGATCACCGGCAATTTTTGCCTGCTAACCGACATCGACCCGACGCAGGTGGACGACTGGTACCTTGGCATCTATGTGGATGCCATTGAATGGGTCGAGATGCCTAACACCCGAGGCATGGCGCTGTTTGCCGATGGCGGCATTGTGGGCACCAAACCCTATGCCGCCAGTGGCGCATATATCAACAAGATGAGTGATTACTGCCAGGGCTGCCATTACAACATCAAGGCCAAAAGTGGCGTAGGTTCGTGCCCCTTTAACAGCCTGTATTGGCGCTTTATGTACAAACATAAAGAGCGCCTTGGCGCCAACCATCGGCTGGGGATGATTTTCAGCAGTTGGTACAAAATGGCAGAGTCGCAGCGCAGCGCGATTCTGGCCACAGCCGAGCAGTATCTGGTGGATTTGGAGCGACTGTAATGAAGATTTTGATTGTGGGTGGCAGCGGCGGTATTGGCAGCGCCATGGTCAAAGAGGTGATGGCAAGGTTTGCTGATGCCGAGGTGCATGCAACCTTCTACACAAGAAGCAATCCGCCCGACAGCGAGCACATACCCGGCGTCAGTTGGCACAGGCTCGATGTAACCGATGAGGCCGAAATTCAGGCATTGAGCGAAAGCTTTGAAAGTTTGGACTGGCTTATTAACTGCGCAGGCATGTTGCATACAGCCAGCAGGGGGCCGGAAAAGTCCCTGTCGCAGTTTGATGCGGATTTTTTCCTGCACAATATAAAAGTGAACGCCTTGCCTTCTTTGCTGCTCGCCAAGCACTTCAGTGCAAAATTAAAGTCCAGCGCTGCGCCGCGACTGGCGGTGCTTTCTGCCAAAGTTGGCAGCATCAGTGATAACCGCTTGGGCGGCTGGTACAGCTACCGGGCCTCCAAGGCGGCGCTTAATATGCTGATTAAAACCCTGGCGGTGGAGTGGCAGCGCAGCCTGAAACAGGGCGTGGTGCTGGCGCTGCATCCGGGCACCACCCAAACCCGCTTATCTGCGCCGTTTCAGGCCAATGTGCCCGAGGGAAAACTGTTCTCACCTGAGCGGGTAGCGGCTGATTTAATTGCCATTCTTGCCAACGCCAAGGTTAATGACAGTGGCAGCTTCCTTGCCTACGACGGCACTGTGCTTGGTTGGTGAAGGCTGCCTTAGAGAAAATCCTCAATAAACCAGGCGGCAAAGCCATGTCTGCCGCTGACTCCGGCCTTTTTGTACACCGCCGAGGCCTGCTGGCGAATGGTCTTCTCTGCCGTGCCGCGCAGCAGGGCAATTTCTCTTAGCGACAAGCCCTTAAGTAACAGCAACCCCACTTCCTTCTCGCTTTGGGATAGCTCCCAGCGCTGAAATTGCAGTGCTATCACTTCCGATAATCTGTGCCTTGCATCTATCAGGCCTTCATCCTGTGGCAGCGGCAGATTACGGGCCTCATCCAGCGCCTGTTTCAGCTCGGCTATCTCAGTCTTTTGCCTATGGTGGCTGTTTAACATCCAAGCCAGCATCAGGGTAGCCAGCAGCAACAGCGCGCCTTCCTGAAACAGGTGCGCCTTGGAAGCCCCCTGGCTTAAATCGGCATAAAGATCCTGACCACTGGCAAAAATCACCAATAGCAGCAGCCCTATGGTCAAGGTGTCGCGGTTTGGCATTGGTTGTCCTCAATTCCTCTGTTATCGCTGTTTTGGCCAGATTTATGGCCCTTTGATGTATCCGGCAAATGTCCTAAAGGCTTGTCAGTCAGGCGTTTGCCCAATGTATCTGGCCATTCACAGGCAGATAATCCGCTTATCGAATAGAGCCTTACGGCGCCGATTATCCAAGCCCTGCTGCGGGTGAACTTTTACCCGGTAGCCACTGAAAACCGCAATAGCAGCAGGGCCTTTTTAGACATCACACAGGAGTCAGTGTCATGCAAGAGAAAAAATACGTTTGGGACATTTTTGTCAGAACTTTCCACTGGTCGCTGGTTATCGCCTTTGTGGTGAGCTACGTGAGTGGCGATGAATTGCAAAGCCTGCATGTGGCCAGTGGCTATTTCATCCTTGGCCTTATCCTGATGCGGCTGGTGTGGGGCTTTATTGGCACCAGGCACGCGAGATTCAGCGACTTTGTGCGCTCACCGGTTGCGGCCTTTGGTTACCTTAAGGGGCTTGTCAGTGGCGATGACCAAGGTGCAGGGCCGCGGTATGAGGGCCACAACCCGGCTGGCGGCCTGATGGTGTTAATGCTGCTTGCCTCGATACTCGCCACCGGGTTCAGCGGCCTTAAAATCCTCGGCTATGAAGGCGAGGGACCTTTTGCCCAAACCGGCATCGCTCAAAGCGACGGCAATAGCCAAACCGAGATGGCTCAAACCGGCATTGCTCAAATCGATAGTGCGCCAACCCTCGCAGCTCAGCCAGATATCGCCATCAAGCAGCCAGCAGCAGGCAAGGACGATGATGACGATGACCATCATCAGAGCGCCTTTGGCAGCGACGGGCACAACCGGCAAGCCTACGCCTCGGTGGGCGACTATCATGACCATGAAGGCGCCGAGAGCGAAGCCGAGGAGTTCTGGGAAGAAATCCATGAGTTCTTTGTCAACTTCACCCTGCTGTTGGTCATACTGCATGTGGGCGGGGTATTCCTGTCATCCCGCGCCCACGGCGAGAATCTGGTGAAGGCCATGGTTACTGGTTATAAAGGTGAAAAAGACTGACTTGCCCCGGGGGATTTGAAGGGGGAGCCGCACAGTCGTTATTAGGGCGTTATACCCCTATAACAGAAAAAGATATATCAGCTACAGCATTGTGGATTAGGCATACGCCATCCCCCATCGAAGCCGCTTTGGGTGTTGGGAGAACTTTGAGGACAGCCATATCTTTCTGAGGTTTCGCACGCTCTTGACTAGCCTTTGAGGCATCCCCTTTTCGTCAGTCGAGGCTCATCATGACTATAGCTCGCTGTCAGTTGATTGATGCTGAAAGTACGCCCTTTTACCAAGTGATTAACCGTCGCGTGAGGGATATTACTATTCAGGCGGCAAATGACCTGCGTCGCTCAGCCCCTCAGAAAGTAAAGCAACAACTGGCAAGGGTTGGCTCTGTGTTTTGCTGGGTTTGCCTTTAGGGAGAAGAGCGCAGTGTTGTGTGGCTTTCCGCAGCAGAGGTGTTGCGGGGGGGCTGACTTTTCTGCTCGGTTTCTGGTGTCTTGCTGTGATCTTCCTGCAAGACCTTTTTCAGGCTGCGGAAAATGTGAATAGCACTGCGTTCGGCCTTGTCGATGCGGCCATCGTTGATATTAATGGCGATGGCCGCATCGTACTCGGGTAGCAGTGTTAGCAGGCTGTACCACATTGTGTTTGAGCCATTGTGCCAGAGAGTTTGTCCTCCCTCTGCGGCTGGTCTTTGCTTTATGACCCAGCCTTTGGCGTAATCATCCAATGACGGCTGATGTAGGCGACTGAACTGGTCGTGTGGCAGAAATTGGCTGCGCCCGCTGCTGCCAAGCAGATGCTCGTTGGCGTAGCGGGCGAGGTCGGTCAGACTCATATGAACGCTGCCAGCAGGTCCCATCAATTTGGGATTGTCGGCATTGGAGGTGACTGAAAAGGTAAATCCGAGTATTGACTTGTGGCCACGTGGCTGGGAGTTGTCCGGTTCATCCTGCGGCGGGCCAAAGCCTGCAGAACCAAGCCCCAGCGGGATAAAGAGTTCTTGCTGCATCAGGCTCTCCCAGCTTTTGCCGGTAGCCTTCTCGGCGATAACGGCGGCTATGGTGTAGCCCGTGTTGGAGTATTGATACTGGCTGCCCGGTGCGTGTTCCGGAGCATCAGCCAGTATTTTTTGCACGGCTTTTAGCCTGGCCTCCAGCAGCTGCTGCTCATTGTCGGGGTCGTCTTTGAACATGATTGATATAGGGAAATTTGCTGGTGCACCTGATGTGTGATGCAGCAAGTGGGCCAGAGTAGCTTGTTGCCAGCCGGCGTCTATGCCGCCTTTGCCGGGAGGAATAGACTCAATCCCCTGATCCCAGCTTAGAATACCTTTTTGCACTAGCCGGGCAATCACAGTGGCAGTCATGGATTTGGTGACAGACCCCAGATGCCACTTATCTTGGACCGAGAGCGGGGTGTCTCGGCTTTTTTCCTGCTTCCCTTCAGTGGCAAGTGCCCGAATTTCCCCATTTTGGATCACCACAGCCCCCATGCCCATCAACCTGGTTTCTCTGAGTTGGGTGTTGAGTTGTTGTTCCAGCAACAATTGAAGTCGGGGGTTGGTTTGAGCCATAGATTGAGCCATAGATGGGATACTCCATAGGCAGAGGCATGGAAGTAGTGCGACTAAAGTATTCTTAACGTTGTTGTTTTTATACATAGAGCCTTTGAGATGATTGGTCTATAGCCATTGATTTTATGATTAACCCTTAAGGACTGACAGACAGAAAATAGAGTGATATTTGTAAGTGAATACGAATGAAGTGGCAGCACAGGGCTAGATAGCGAAGGTGCTCCAGGGAAGGTGAGATGAAACTGGTCAGCTCATAAGGCCAAAGTGAGCTACCGATAATTGTTGCGCTAAAAAGTTAGCTCTGTCTCAACACAGTTGTTGAGCAGTATGTAATCCCTTTAGGCGTCGATTTAAGTCGCTTACAAAGCGATTTATGCAATCAAATCCGTTGAGAACTCTTTGCTGTACAGGCCATAACCTCTACCCGTTATTTATGTACTCAATTGACTTTTATAGTAAAAATTAAATATCGCTGTCCCTTCAACAATCTTCAGAAACCTTTAAGACCCTTCCGGCAAGTTTGTCCCTAAGCTGTGAGTCTCACTAATCCGAAGGAAGATAATATGAGACGAAACAGCCTATTGATAATGGTGGTTGCTGCGCTGAGCATTGCTGCAGCCGAAGCTTCTACGACTGATGTAACTCAGCAAAGCGCCTCGCAGCAAAGTGAAGCCGCCACAGCAAATGTGGTAAGCGACAAGCTGAACATTGGCGCGCAGATACTGGCATCCGAGCCGAAGCTGCTAAGCAGCGTGATAGTGATGCATCAGGGCAGCTTGGTGCATGAGTCTTACTACAACGGCGCCAAGGCGGACGGCCTGCACGACTTTCGCTCTGCCAGTAAAAGCCTGACTGGCTTGATGTTTGGGGTTGCGCTGCACGATGGCTATTTTAACTCAGAGCACGACAAGGTATTGCCGCTGTTTAAAGACTATGAACCCTTGCTGTACCCCAGCGCCGAGAAGTCGGCGATGAGCTTTTTCGACTTGCTGTCGATGACCAATCCCCTCGAATGTGACGATATGAATAATTTCTCGGCCGGCAATGAAGAGCGGATGTATCTGCGTAAAGACTGGTTGCGATTCTTCTTCGATTTGCCGTCACGGGCCAATCCGCCCTGGGAAGCGCCGATGGATAAGCAGCCCTTCGGCCGTGACTTTTCTTACTGCACCGCAGGCATTTCCATTACCGCAGCGGCCATCGAGCGAGCGTCTGGTAAGCGTCTGTCTGATTATGCCGACGCGGCGCTGTTAAAGCCCATTGGTGTGGGCGAGACCCAGTGGCTGTATTCGGCCACCGGCATTACTCAGGGCGGCGGCGGGCTGCGAATAGCGCCGCGGGACTTTTTGAAAATTGGCGAGCTGATCCTGAACAAGGGTCGTTGGGGCGACAAACAACTCTTGCCCGCCGAGTGGATTGCCAAGAGCCTGACAGCCTATTCTGAGTCTATGCCAGAGCTTAATGCCAGCTATGGCCTCACATTCTGGCAGTTCCCCTATGAGATAAAGGGCAAAACAATCAATGCCTTTGCGGCAGCTGGTAATGGTGGTAACTATCTGTTTATCGTGCCTGAGCTTCAGCTTACGGCGGTGATTGCTGCCACCGCATACAACACGCCTTACATGCACAAACAATCTCAGGGCATTTTTGCCGCTATTGTGCTGCCTGCAATAGTTGATTAGGGTCGGGCAGGGATATCAGGCCGATTTTGGTGCGCTCGCGGGCACTTAAATCGGCCATATGGTCCAGCACCTTTTGTAGCTTGCCTGTCTGTATCAGGCCTTTAAAAGGGGGCAGACTGGCAATAAATTTATGGTCCAGATAGCCAAGCCCCGCCGCTTGGTCCAGCGCCTCGATTGCGGCCTGGTTATGGCCATCGGCGATGTCCAGCAGGCTTTGGGCAATGAAGAGGTTAGGCCAGCCATCCGGGCTGGGGTTTATCTGTGGTTTGGGCGGCATGCCAGCTAGCTGTGTATCTGCTCCAGGCTCAGTTTTTAGCAGCCAGTAGCGCAGGGCAAGGGCGGTGGCCGAGTTGCTGTCTTTCGAAATTGCGCTGTCCAGCAACGCCATTGCTCTTTGCCAATCCTCGGCCTGCATCGCAATCAATGATTGCAACAGCAGACTGTCGGCGGTGGCCGTATCCAAGGCGTGCAGCTTTTCAATTGCCGCAAGTGCCTTAGCAGATTGGTTATTCACCATCAAAGACCTGGCATAGAGCAGCGAGGTGAAGTTGTCGTTGGGGGCCAGACTGTAGGCTAGCCCTATCCACTCATAGGCCCGGGGCGCGTCAGCCAGATAGAGCACTTCGGCAATTTGCAGATACTTGTACGGGCTATTGCCCGCCAGCGCCGACAGATTGAGGTTGATTGACTCGTACAGCCGCCCTTTTTGGGTGTAGAGGTAGGCGAGGGAGCCTGCTATCCGGCTTTGCAGCTTTGAGGGCTTTGCGAGTGCCTGCTCGTAACTGGCAATGGCCCGATTGATATTGCCAAGCACATCCTGATGGTAGCCTTCGAGCCAGAGGATTTCGGCGTCCGGCTGCGGGTTTTGCTTAAGGGCTGTGATAAGGCTGGCGGCTTCATCCAGCAATTCCGCTTTGCCATCGAACTTGGCCACCCGCTCCAGCAGCGCCTTACAAAGGCCAATCTGTGCCTGCTGCTTATCCGCCGCATTGGCTAAAAACTGCCGGTAGAGCTCTATAGCCAGCAGATTACCTGCCGCCGTGTGCTGGTTGGCAAATTGCCCGGCCTTTCGCAGCAGTACAGGTAAGTCAGCAGCCTCTTGGTTGTTGCTAACTTTCCCGTTGCCTGCGCCACTATCAGAGGTAGCAGATTGCCAACTAACCCAGGCTAGCAGGGCCAGGGCGCACATCAGGGCAGCCGCTATTACGACTGGCCAATACCGCTTTTCTCCTTTGGTGGCTGTTTGCGTATACACTGGGGGGGGCAAGGCTGCATCGGCAGCGCCTGGAGGCTTGGGGGCAGCGCCTGGAGGCTTGGGGGCTGCGCTTGGTGATGTGGGCGCTTCGGCGGATGCTGAGGTGACCTCCCCAAGCCAGATATAACCCACGCCGCGCTCGGCTTCTATGGCATCCCGGCCGGTCTCGCCCAAGGCCTTTCTAAGCAGCGAAACCCGCTGGGCCAGGGTTTCATCGCTGACAAATTCTTTATTCCACACTAATCTCGCCAACTGCTTTGTGGGCAGCGGCTTAGCGGCATTGAGCAGAAACACTTCCAGCAGGCGATAACTGAGGCCATTGATATTCACGGCTTCGCCATCAATGCTGACCTGCCTTGACTGGGTATTTAGCTGAATGCCACGGCTTTGCAGTATTGTCGGCTCGTTGGCTGAATTGATATAGATATCAGGCATATCCGCTAAGATAACCAAGCTTGGTAGAAATTGATACCAGTGAACAGGCCATTTGATTGGGGAAAGACATAAACCCAAAGCGAGCCCGCTATCGCAGATAGCAAAAAGGCCCGCAAGGGCCTTTAGTACTTGTCATTCTTGGCGGCGCGCTACAGCAAGGGGCTGGCAAGTAAAAAGCCCCGAAGGGCTTTTCTCATTTAGGCGGCGCGATTTCTCATTTAGTGTAACGGGTCAGGGGGAATGAGAATAATGGGATCAGGCGGGAATGAATGAAAACTGGTGAGAAATTTCCAGAAACCATGCGGGTTTGATGGGGGTTTAAAGGCTCGTTAACGGCTTCTTTCTAAACGCAAAGCTAATTGAGAAAAAGGACCGGAGCTGCGCAACAGCTCCGTATAAATGAGAAATCTCACTTGATGTCCTTTCCTACCCAAACAACCTTGCCAACGATGGTCAACTGCTTCAGGTCTGAGCCTTGCACAGTCTGGGTCTTATAATCGGTGTTGTCCGATATCACATCAATCCCGCCATCGATACGACGTTGCACTCGTTTTGCAAACAAATCGCCACCAAGGCTCAAGACATAGATGGAGTCATCCAGTTGTGTTTGGCTTGTATCAACCAGGATGGAGTCACCGCTGTGGATTGTTGGCTCCATAGAGTCGCCTTTCGCAAACACCACTCTCAGGTGCTCGGGGTTTAATCCTCTATACCGCAGCCACTTGTACCTAAATGCCAGCTTACGTTTTACCTGTTCATTTTCCCAAACTGCACCATGGCCCATGCTTACTTGGGCATGAAACCCGTCAATGAGTGCGTACTCTTCGTCAAATTCTGCGCAAGAGACAACGGCATAGGTTGATTCAGACTCTTCTTGGGTCTGATGCTTTGGGCCTTTACCAGTTGCCAACCATTCCAGATTCACGCCGCGATACCGGGCCATCTTTATAACTTCGGCCAGCTTAGGCGTTCTGCCTTTGAGGTGCATTCTCAGAGCGCCTTCAGAGAGGCCAATGCTGCGAGCAAACTCCCTGATACTGTCGTCGCCAATCAGCTCGTTGATTCGCTCCGGTAGTGATCCTATTTCCTTAGCAAGTATCGGATCGTCGATCCGATTTTCCTGCGCATCTTTGTCTTTATCCATAATCTTTTTAAAAACAACCAGATATTAGCTGGTCGTCACTTTTGTGATGAAAAAAAGAAACGGATCAAGAAAAAATACTTGAACCGCGAATAAATGTGATCAAACATGATTATAAATATACGCATTGCGTACATTTGTGGGCTTTCTTCGTTTACGTCACAACATACCAGATAACACGCAAAGCGCACGTTTATGGATGTTACCACAGGGAAATTGAAAAGGTATGGACATACACAATGCCAACCAGATCCGGGCAGCGTTGATGGCAAAAGGATATTCCTGCCGTACCTGGGCCCAAGAGCACGGCTATTGCCCTCGAACTGTGCAGCAGTACGTGAACCTGTTCGCGCCAGACACAGGTCGAAAGCCTAAGCGTCAGATAGCCAAACAGATCATCAAGGATTTGGCCAAAACCTTGGACGTTGAGTTTTCCCAAGGAGAAGGTCAATGAAAGAATGGTTTACAGCCAAGGAGTTGGCAGGGCTGCCAGGTCTGCCAGCGGCAGATAGAAATATCCGTATATCTGCGCAAAAAGGTGATTGGATAAGTCGCCCTCGCGCCAAGGGTAAGGGCCTAGAGTACCACCTGAAAAGTTTGCCGCCGCTGACTCAGGCTCACCTGCATCAGCAAGCTATTCAACAGCCTGAGCGAGTTATGGCTACCGCTCGGTCGATAACGTCCAAGCCCAGTCAGGCCATAGTTACCAAGCTGGAAGCACAGAGCAAATACCTGAGCCTGCCCTGTTCAAAGCAAAACGTTGCTGAGTCCAGATTCCAGTTGCTGCAAGAAATGGAGCAGTTCCTAATTCCTTTTGAGGTGGCTGGTCGAAAAACCGAAGGTGTTCAGGCTTTTGCTGATCTTCATAAACTGTCAAAAGCTACCCTGTATCGCTGGCAAAAAGCCTATGAGGCTGAAGGCAAAATGGGACTGGTCGACACAAGGGGCGGCGTCACAGCCAGCGTCATGGCTGACAAGCAATTGCAGGAGTTTTTGATTGCACTGGTGAGCGCAAAGCCACACCTGCTGAATCAGGCCAACGAATTGCATCGCCTGGCAGCGCTAAAGGCTGATGAGCATCTGTGGAAAGTCCCCTCTGTAAGCGCTATTCGTCGCTGGATGAATCGTTGGCATCAAGATAATCAGGCAGCCTTTGCCAGTCTCACCAACCCCGATGCGTACAACAGCAAACACCGCCCTTTGTATGGCACCACTTATCCGTGGCTTACCGGCCCCAATCAGGTGTGGGAGTTCGACTCCACCCCAACCGATGTGATGCTAAATGCCAACGGCAAGCTGCGTCGTTACGCCTTAGTGGCGGCAATTGATGTGTATAGCCGACGCCCCATGGTCCTGGTTACACCCAGCTCAAATGCTGAAGGTATCTGTCTGTTACTTCGTCGCTGCCTGCTGACCTGGGGCATGTTGGAAGAAGAAGGGCTTGCACGTACCGACAACGGTAGTGATTACGTGAGCAGTCGTGTCACGGGCATCTTTGACTTACTGGGTATCCGTCAATCCAGAACGCGTCCATTCAGTGGCTGGGAAAAACCCTTTATCGAGCGCTTCTTTGGCACCTTAAGTCGAGCCCTGTTCGAGCTGTTACCGGCTTATATAGGCCATAGCGTAGCTGAGCGACAGCAAATTGAATCGGCCAAAGCTTTTGCACAAAGGATTGGGGGCAAAAACAAAGCTGCCAATACCGAAGAAACCCTGGCGCTTGCGATGACGCCTGACGAACTGCAGAAAATGATTAATGACTGGGTGGAATATGACTACTTACACCGGGTTAACGACGGTTTTAAAGGCGAATTGAAAGGCAAAACACCCTTTGAAGTGATAAGCCAAAGCCGATACACGCCGCGCCATGTGCCTAACCCTCATGCGCTTGACGTGCTGCTCAACCACATCGGCGACGCCACCGTCATTCGTGGCAGCGTCAGCGCCGGTGGAATCAAATACACAGCGCCAGAGTTGCAGGAAAGTGCCTGGGACAGAAAGCGAGTCAGAGTATTCCTCGATCCATCCGATGTTGGCCGCGCCACCTTGTACGCACTTGATGACTGGGGTCGCTGCATCGATGCCGTGAACCTTGATTTGGTCGGGCGCGACATCGACCCGGCCGCATTCAGACAGGCGCGCAAGGAAGATAAAAAAGTCCTGGCAAGTTTTCGCAAGGCAACCCGCGAGCTACAGCAAAAATTCAATATCGATGGATTGGCCGCAGAGGCGTTGGCCAAGGCGGCAGCAGAGCGGGGCAGCCTTACAGGCTTTGTGCCAAAGGCATCACTTACCGATAACCCAGCACTCACAGCGCTGAGTATTCCCTCTCCGAGCAATAGTGAAAACCAGCTTGAGCGAATCAGCCGTGAGTCTGAAACCGTGGCCGCAGCTGCGCACAAGGTTAATCAAACCCACGCCAATGCCATGCGCACCGAGCATGAAAAGGCAGAAGAACTCACTCTCGAATCGATTAATCGCGCTCTGACAGAGCGGGAGCAGGCATGGCTTAAGAGCTATCGCCTCAAATATCGCTTGTTTGCCAGTCGGTTGGACAAGCTCAAAGAAGACGTAAAAAAAGCCGCCAATTGAGGTGGCGGCTGTTGGGTGGGCGCTTGCGTCCAACTTTAATACACAGGAGATATTAGATATGAAACACCGAGTTGTCGAGGTTAAAAACGTGCTGGCCTGTCTTGAACTGATGGAAAACCTTCAGGGCCGCTCCAGCATTACCCCCGGGATCGGTCTTATCCATGGCCCAAGCGGTTTCGGTAAAACCACCACCATTTGCTGGCTCATCAATCAGCTGGGCGCCATGAATGCCATTTATGTGCGCTGTTACGCCACCGATACCCCTTCGTCATTTCTCGCCCGAGTCATGGAGGAACTGGGTGCCGACATGCTGTATCCGCTGCGTAAGAGCGTCGATTTCATCGTTGACCGCATGAATGAACGCCAGTTGCCACTGTTTATCGATGAAGCTGACCACATTGTCGGCCAGTCAAAAATCATGGAAACCATCCGCGATCTCTACGATGCCACCGAGCAGCCGGTGGTACTGGTAGGCATGGAAGAGATTGCTCGCCGTATCAGTCACCGCAAGCAGCTGTTTAACCGGGTCAGCGAGTGGGTCGAGTTCCAACCTGCCGATTTGGCTGATGTACACAATTTTGCCAAAGAACTCCTTGATGAACGCATCTCAGTGGGTGACGACCTGCTTGAACATATCCGCAAACGCAGTGGTGGCGAGGTACGACGCATCCTCACGGCTCTGGAAAAAATAGAGCGCAGCGCTTTGGCGAACGATTTGGATTACGTCGATTTGTCGAGCTGGGGTGACCAACCTCTGTTCCTTGAGTTCAGGCGCTAGTCCGCTTCATTCCCCAGCCATCAGAGCACTCTCAAGGGATTCAAGCTGAACATTTAGGGATTGATTATGGCGAACGACACAGAAAAGGCCTGGGCTTGGATCCAGCGTCAAACCAGTTTTACCCGCGCAGAACTCGCTGAGGCAACAGGGGTTGGACTTAAGAGTTGTAGCGGCATTATTCAGAACCTTAAAAATCAGGGCCTGATCAAAGTGACGGCTTACCCGACTGGGGAGCGGTTCAAAGGTGGTTTTAAACCCAGACGCTACAAACCTGTAAAGGGAGCAACTCTTCTTGGACGTGGGCACAGCCGCAAAGCAAAACATCGCCGTGGCACAGGGCAGCAACGGCTTTGGCAATCAATGCGAATTTTGCGCACGTTCACATACCCAGATCTGGTGGCAACAGCTGAAGTGAGCATCAGCACAGCCCGCACTTATTGTTGCTTGTTGATTCGCTTTGGCTATGTCCGGGTAGTCAGGCCTCGCCCTGATCACTTGCCCAATGCGCAACGCACCGGACAGTGCGCCAGCTTCCGACTTGTAAAAGACTCAGGCCCAATTGCGCCCAAACGTCAGGGTGATGGGCTGTATGACACCAACTTAAAGAAGGAGATCCACCATGACGTGGCTTGAGGTGATGGCCGAACAGGCTGAATTGCATGGCCAAAAAGCGGTGGCTAATAAGCTTGGGATCTCTCGCACCACAGTTAGTCAGGTGCTGAGTGGCAAATATCCAGGAGACATGGAGCGGATGCGAAAGCTGGTGGAAGGCGCATACATGAATCGCACCGTTTTATGTCCCGTGCTGGGCGAGATCCCGCTGAATGAATGCCTTGCCAATCAGCGCAACACCCGTACCACCGGCAACCCAATCCGAATCAAGTTGTACCGCGCCTGCAGGGCTGGCTGTGGCCACTCCAGTTTGGAGGTGGACCAGGTATTCACAGTGCAATCAAGTTTGGTGAGCCGCCGCAACGACTATGACGCAGACGGCACCATAAGGCGCCTGATGCTGCAGGCCGGTGATGACAAACCTCAATTGATTGCTTTGTTAAAAACGGAACTTAAACACCTGGGCGCCAGGTTCAACCGCGCAATGAAGGAGAAAGCATGAAAAACACCAATGGGTTCAACGTTATTCAGGCTTTGCGCCTGCGCGGTATGCAGGTTGTGAGCCAGCAAAACAACGTCATTCATATCGACCGTCCCAGCAGTGATTTTCGCAAGGCGGCGGTAGACATCATCGAAAACATCAAAGGCATCCGCCGCCGCTCACAGGCCGTGCAGTTTCACGGCGTCACGGTGCGCTGGAGTGAGGACGCTTAGCATGGAGTATCAAGCTATGGGCATGAAAACTAATCACAAAGTGGCCGAGCAGGCCACCCCCGCAGGCTATCGCCAAAACGCCAAGGGCGATTTGGTACCGGAAAACCGCATCAAACCAGTGGACAAACTGCGTGATGAGCTGGTGCTCAGTTTGGTCGTTAAGGCCAAAGAACTGCGGCAATTGATGATGGAGTTCAAGCTGCTCGCCATGGGGAATATTGCCGACTTTGTTGAGCTGTCAGCCAGTGAGTACGGCGTCAACTACGGCGGCAGAAAGGGCAACGTCACCCTCACCAGTTTTGATGGCCGCTACCAGCTGGTGCGCGCCATGGGCGAACACCGGGTGTTTGATGAACGCATCCAGCACGCCAAGGCGTTGATTGATGCCTGCATCACCCGCTGGAGCGGTGGCGCCGACACCCGACTGATGGCCATGGTGGAGCATGCGTTTAGGGTCAACCAGCAAGGTCGCATCGATGTAAACCAGGTACTGAGCCTGCGCCAGCTCGACATTGACGATACCGACTGGAAAACCGCCATGGATGCCATCGCCGATGCCATTCAAGTCACAGGTACCAGCCAATATCTTCGCCTTTACGAACGTAATCCCGGCGGCCGCTATCAGCAGCTGCCACTCGATATCAGCGCCCTTTAATCCAATTTTGCCAACTGAAAGGAATCCCCATGGAACACATCAATGAAAGCCAGTTTTACCTCGAAAGCGCCACCGAAGCCGCCAGTCTTGAGCGCCGCAAACTTTACGCAAGTGCCGCTGAACTCTGGTCTAAAGCCGCCATTGAGGCGAGCTGTCGCCTTAACCAGCATTGGGCTGAAAACCGCGCTGAATTTTGCCAAAAGGCCGCCCGCAGGCAAAAAGCGGCTAAAGAGTTGTCGTTGGTGGCCCGTTCTGTGGCCGAAGCGGAGGTGGCCTGATGGAGTCAATCAAACACCTGCTGCAAAACAACCAGGCAAGCCTCGACCAGGTCGCTTTCAAGCTGCGATTGGCGGCGCTGCTTGAGGCCAGCTTCGAGACACTTCGAAGCGAACTGTCCGCTATGGCCAGCGAGCATCCGGCGCTATGCCTCGAAATGGGCGCTGCCATCATCAAGGCGCTCGATGGCTTAAGTCATGAGTTTGCCGGAGAGCGCCGCAACCTGGTGGCCTTCTTTATGAACAAGGTGCTAAAGGAAGTCGCCAGTGCCAAGCGGGGGCCAATCCCCGCCTAAGCGAAACCACCGGCTGCTGCTAAGCAGTGGCCGTTTGGTCTGCCGTATGTGGTGATACGGCACTGATGAGCAGCCAAAGGAAACGGCATGAATGACAACCGTAAAGCCCTACACAGCAAACGTCCTGCTCAAGTACGTGATGAAGCACTTGCCAGCCACCCAGTCAGTTGCTGAGGCGTGGCTCGATAAAAACGCCCCTCACTGGCGCAAAAAGGCAAAGGAGACCCAATGCAAACCGACTCATTCAAAATCGACAGCAGAAAGCGCCTGATGCAGCTGATTAACATTGCCAAAGGCAAGCTGCTGCTGGATGAAGACACCTATCGCAGCCTGCTTAAGGGCATCACCGGCAAAGACTCCCTGCGCGCCATGGGCCTACATGAGCTGGAAACCGTGCTTGAGGTGCTCAAACAAAAGGGCTTTAAACCACACAAGGGCGAGGGCAGGCAGACTACAGCCCGCAGGCTCAGTAAACCCAGCGGCCACAGCAAGCTTGCCCTTATTGACCGTATCGTAGCGGTGTGGATCACCATGGGCCATCACCTGGTAATAACCGATCCAAGCGAGGCCGCGCTCGATGCCTACGTGCGCCGTATGACATCAAAAGCAAACGGCGTGGGGATGGGGGTAGACAGCGTGCGTTGGCTCGATGAAGTGCAGGCAGTAAAGGTGCTCGAAAGCCTTAAAAACTGGCATAAGCGGGAGCTGCTTGAGCGTATTGCCCAGCGCGGCGAAGCCTTGCCCCTTGGCAAAAGCGGTGCCCCAGCCGGTTATCAAACCGTTGTTAACGCATACCTGGGCGCAGGTGCTGCAGAATGAATGTGAAAAAGGATGTGCCACTAAATCCCCAGCTTGAGGATGAGCAACTGGAGCTGCTTGGTGCAGGCAGTGAAGAGCTGGAGCAGGCGCTGCTTACCTTATCCAGCCTCGATGATGACGAGCGCATTGAGTTTATGCGCCGCTGGCCATCGACCCTGCAAAGCCTGTGTGAGCTGATGCGCATCACGCTGCAGGAATATAAGGTTGCCGAACCGGCACTCATCGCCGAGGCACTGGCCACCACCTTAAGCTCTTATCTCGGTGGCCGGGATCTCTATATCCCCAACGGCGAGCGGCTCAAAGACGCGCTGCGGGATATCCGTATCTGGCGCGAGTTTAAAGGCAATAACCTGGAGCAGCTCAGCCGCCAGTATGGCCTCACCGAGCGGCGGGTCAGCCAGATAGTGGCAGAGCAGCGCGCGGCCTTTGTGGCAAGAAGGCAAAGGGGGTTGTTTTGATTGTAAGTTGTAGGAATAATAACCACTTAATTCGTGGAGGTTATTATGGCTTTATGGGTTGGTGATTGTCCTAGGTGTAAAGCGAAAAACATGACGTTTGACGTAGAAAGCTATGTATTCGTTAGGAAGTTTACTAATTTCCAGGACATTCTCGAAGTTTCCGCTCAATGCCGTCAGTGTCGACAACTTTCAATTCTTCTTTGTTTATCCCAGAATCATGATCATAGCCATAAAGGTAGAATTGCTATAGCAGCCATCCCCGATGATCTAGAGAATCATTTTAAATTCCAAAGGCTCGTTACCAACGCTGACATTGATGTAGCTGAGGCTCCTGAGCACACCCCATCAGACATAAAGCAAGCATTTGAGGAGGGGGCAAAATGTCTCGCTGTTGGATGCAATAATGCGTCGGGCGCAATGTTTAGGTTAGCTCTGGATCTTTCTTCTAAAAGTCTTTTACCTGAAGAAGGCAGTCCAGACATCAATTACCGACAACGAACGAATTTAGCAGATAGATTGAACTGGCTATTTGATAATAGGCATTGGCCGGAGTCATTGAGGGAACTGGCAGTATGTATCCGACTGGATGGCAACGATGGTGCTCATGATGGGGCATTAGGGATTGAAGATGCCGAAGATCTGATGGACTTCACGTACTTGTTGCTGGAAAAAATCTATACGGAGCCCGCGCGGATTGAAGCAAGTAAGGCTCGACGCGAAGCCCGCAGAACTGCTGCGAAAGTATAGGTTATAGGTACTGGGAATAGCCACTCAGTGGAAAGAAGGAACTTCAAAATGCGCTTTGTTCTTGTCTTATTAACAGCCCTTATCTGGGCGTACTACTTTTTTCCTGTTCAAGTGTCCGGAACTGTCTATATTGTCACCAACTCAGCAACAGTAAGAACCCTGCCTCTTACTGAGATTAAGGTTTACCCTCTTAAGCAGTTCAGAGCCGCATTTTATCTCAAGCAAGCCTTTGTAAGTGAGCATTGCATTGGTGCAAAAGATGAGGCCTCAGCAGCCAAAGCATTGTTGGAAAAAGGCCCTGTTGCTCGTGAAGATTACGAGCAAAGTGTGGTGTGCTCACCGCGCAATCTCATCAGTAGTATTGAACTGGAACCAAAAGAAATCCTCATAACGGATCAGCTAGGCAACTTTACCTTTTCGCTCTCCCGTTTAAACGATGTTGTGCTGGTTGCGATGGCAGAACGCCAATTGCCCTTAGAAAAGGAACGCTATCTTTGGTTAGTCCCTGTAAGTGCACATCGTGGATTTACTGTGGCAGTCGAACTAAACAATCTTAACCAGGTCGTTTCAAGTGATATTAGGGATATTGCTCTGTAACAACGTGTTTTTAACTATACTCTTGCTTATGTTGTGTGATTCGTTCGGTGATAGGGTTGACCATGAAAGGTAATAGTGTTTCCAAGGATATTGCAACGACCTATTTAATCGGATTCGAAGTAATCCAGAATCAGTTCAGCTCTTTTAGGCAGGCAGCCATACGTAAGTACGCTGAAGATGAGTCCTCAAACCAAGGCGTCAAGGCTGTATTCGCAGATAGCGGATGCCTTCAGTTTCATCTTTTCGGTATGTATGTGGATGTCTTTTTTGAACCAGTTGTTGTCAGCAAAGTAGAGCGAGCCGTCTTTGGCAGAATCAAGTTTGTCCATAGGCGATGTGGATTAAATTGTTTGCTGATGGAGTTGTTGGTTTCTCTGGAAGGTCGAGTGTTCAGGCCTTGCGGCAAGCCTGATATTTTGGGACAAGAATACGGCACCATTGGCGATGAACAATGGAGATTGCATACTGACTTTGATAAAGACTTAGCCGCTGCCCTGTTGAATTTATATGTTCATGGGGAATCACCACAAGCTTACTGGGATTCTCAGCACTAACCCCGAAACCTTTCCAATCCGCCCGGTCTCTCCAAACCGGAACAATGGCAATACGTCCATCGTTCCGGTTTTTTTATGGCCCCAGCTTCCTGTCACCACAGCACCACTTGCGCTTTTAATCGCAGTACCGAAAAAGGTCTGACCCACCCTGAACTGGTGGCCACTGCCAGCAAGCTACTCGAAGACGAAGAGCAGTATCGTGCCAAGCCTTATATGTGCTCTGAGCGTTATCCCACCGTGGGCTTTGGTCAGCGCATTGGCCCCCGTGATGCACCGCTTTCCGTTTACCGTTTCACTCTGCCACGGCCGGTTGCCGAAACCTGGCTACGGATCAATGTTGCACTGCTGGCTGGGCAGCTTGTTACTCACCCCACCATTGCCCCGGCTTTTGCCGCGGCCAATCTGGCGCGCCAGACCATCTTGCTGAGCATGGCCTATCAACTCGGGGTCAATGGTCTGGCCCGATTTGAAAACACCCTTAAGGCCGCAGCCAGTGGCGACTGGCGCGCAGCAGCGCGCCATGCCCTCGATAGCCGCTGGGCCAGGCAAACCCCACAGCGCGCCAAACGCCATGCCATGGCACTGGAGCGCGGAGAGCTTGTCGGCGCTATGACGCTTACTGCTAACGCGGGGGAACAACGCTGATGGCCTTTATCCCACAACGCCAGCGCAGTGCCGTTAACTCGGCACCCATGGTGACGGATACACCTAAACGCATTCAGAACAAGGTCTATCGCCAGTGTGCGCTGGACGGTTTTCATGCCCGCATTGAGCGCGAACTCTCTGGCCAAAGCACTGCACTGGTGCCGCTCTACAGCCACCACGCCACCCGCCAGAGCTTTTATGAGCAAGGCTGGCATGCAGTAACACCTCTGCATCTGATGAAGGCTCAAGCTAAAGCCCGCACCGCTTCAAGTAACACCCAATCACATAGCCAATCAGCCACCAGAACTCTGCCATAAGGAATGCCCATGGACCCTCTGACTTTAAGCGCTATCGCCACCACCTTAATCAATGCCGGACCCGGCATTATTCGGGGGATAGCGGCGCTGTTTGATGATAAGCCTACCCGCGACACAGCCCACAAGGTGGCCGACCTGGTGGAGGTCGCAAGCGGCCGTAAAGCTGCCAGCGAGACCCTGGCCAAGGGGCTTACCACCTTTAACCCGGCTGAAATTCTGCGTTTGGAAGAAATCGCCCGTCAGGCAGAAGTGGAGCTTGCCCGCATCGAGGCTAACCGTGACACCGAGATCCATAAACAAACCCAGGCCACCATCCAGAACGGCGATAACGCAGCTGACCCCTATGTGCGTGCCACCCGGCCGCTGATGGCGCGCTTAAGTGGTATCGCCGCCTTTGTGTATGTGCTCGCCCTGGAGCTGGCCCGCGCCTTTGGTAAAGGCGATGGTGCCCAGGTGCAGCTGGCGCTGCTGCTGATAGCGCCGCTGCTTACTTACATGGGCCTGCGCGAAATCGGCAAATGGCGCGAGGCAACTGGGGCTGTGGGCTCACTTGCTACGGCGGGTGCCGGACTCAAGGGGCTCTTTCGCAGCAAAGTGCCTGCTACCACAAGCAAGGACTGACATGGACGAACTAGACCGGGCACAGGCCCTTGAAGCCATGGAGCGTGCTGCCTGCATTTCGGCTGCGGTCGCAGCCAAGCCCAAAGGCAACGGCATCTGCATCGATTGCCAGGAGGCGGTGGAGGCTGAGCGCAGCAGTTCCCTTCGCTGCTTAAGCTGTCAGCAGGACGACGACAAACGCCAGTTACAGCGAACCGGAAAGCGTACAGGAGGCCTCCGTGCTTGATTGGTTACTCAAATACTGGAGCGTGCTGGCGGGCATTGGTGGGCTGCTTGCCCCTTTTGTGATGGCCTGGTTTACCACCCGCTTTACCCCGCGTATCGAGCATGAGCGGGTGGTGCAGGCCGTCGCTGAGATAGAAAAGCGCCAGCGGGAAACCCAGCAACAGCTTGAGGGCATTCCTACACGTGATGAGCTGCATGCACTCGACAAGGTGCTCCACGGTCTTGGCGAACGGCTGGGCGCCATGGAAAAGGGCATTAACCATGTCCGTAACAGCGTAGACATGCTGATTGAAAACGAAATTAAAAGTGAGCGCCGGGGCTGACACGCTGGCCACCTGAAAGGAGATAACAATGGCATTGGCAAACATTATGGCAGAGCACCAGCGCCTGGTGATTTTGCGCCTTCTGGCTGAGGTGCCGGGGTATGAGTTAAACGAGTCCATTCTTCAGGATGGACTCGATGCATACGGCCTAAACGTCAGCCGTGATGCGCTGCGCACCCAACTGGCATGGCTCACCGAGCAGGGGCTGGTTGCACTGCAAACTGTAGGCAACACCCAACTGGCCACCCTTAATGGCCGGGGTGAAGACGTGGCAGCAGGCCGCGCTTATGTCCCTGGCGTTAAGCGCCCAAGGGCTGGGGGCTGATATGGCAATAGCTGACACCCCCACCCGAGGCCGCCGCAGCAAGGTGGATTTGCTGCCGGACGATATCCGCAAGCGCCTTGATGCCGGGCTGCGTGATGGCTCGATTCAGCAGATTGATCTGCTGGATGAAATCAATGCCCTTATCAAAGCGGCGGGCTTGCCAGAAGAGCAGCAGCTCAGTCGCGCCGGGCTTAACCGCTATGCCAGCAAGATGGAGGCCGTGGGTAAGTCCCTGCGCGAGATGCGCGAAATCACCCAGGTGTGGACGGCCGAACTTGGCGACAAGCCCACCGGTGAGGTGACCAAACTCATCCTGGAGATGGCCCGTTCACAGCTGTTTAAAGCCCTGTTAAACGAGTCCCAAAGTGGCGAGATCGCAGACGTCGGGATGATTAAGGAAGCGATGCTGGCGGTGCAGCGCCTTGAGTCGGCCGCCATGGCCAGCCATAAGCGCGAGAAAGAGAACCGTGCTGTCTTTGCCCAGGAAGCTGCCGCTGCGGCTGAGAAAGTTGCCAAACGCCAGGGGCTCACCGCCGAAGGGGTGGCGGCCTTTAAACGTGAAATTCTTGGCATTGCCTAACACCTGAGCCGGAGGTCATATGGCTAAAAAAGTGCTGTGTAACATCACCATCAAGGGGCATGAAAAGACCTGGGGCTTTCATACCCATGTTGATCCCAAATACCTCGACGAGTGGCGCGCCGATGGCATTCACATTGAAACCATCGTCTGCATTGTTCCTGTGGCCGTTCAGCGTGCCGGGTTAACCAAAGTTTGGTGCGTTGGCTGGGATCTGGTGTCATTTGCTTTTTTAAAGCCAAGTTGGTGGCGCGAGCGTAGCGGTGAGCTGAAGGCCGCTGTCGCCCATTGGTGGAGTAGCCGCTGATGTCTGCTGTTGCCGCCGTGCCCAATCACGAAGACCTGCTGGGATTTGATCCAGGTGAGGTAATGCTCGGCTATCAGCGCCGCTGGGTCGCCGATCCTGCGCCGCTCAAGATTGCCGAAAAGTCACGCCGTACCGGCCTGACCTGGGCCGAGGCCGCCGATGCGGTGCTTACGGCAGCCAGCAGCCGGGGTGAGGGCGGTACCAATCACTTTTACGTGGGCTCTAACAAGGAAATGGCGCGGGAGTTTATCGATGCCGCCGCCATGTGGGCCAAGGTATTCGATAAGGCTGGCAGCGAGATCAGCGAAGAGGTGTTCATCGATTCTGGGCAGGATGGCAAAGAGATCCTCACCTTCGCCATTTACTTCGCCTCCGGCTTTAAAATTCAGGCACTGTCATCGAATCCTTCAAACCTGCGCGGGATGCAGGGCAATGTCACCATCGATGAAGCCGCCTTTCACGACCGTTTGGCCGAGGTGCTCAAAGCGGCGCTGGCGCTCACCATGTGGGGCGCCAAGGTGCGGCTTATCTCTACCCATAACGGAGTGGAGAACCTATTTAACGAGCTGATTAACGACTCCCGCGCCGGTAAAAAAAGTTACTCGGTGCATCGGATTACCTTGGATGATGCCTGCGCTGAGGGGCTGTATCGGCGTATCTGCCAAATCCGGGGCAAGCCCTGGAGTCAGGCGGCCGAAGATGCCTGGAAAGCAGAGCTGCTTAAATCTACCGCCACCGAAGATGATGCGTTGGAAGAGTATTACTGCGTGCCCAAATCCGGCGGCGGTGCTTATCTTTCCCGGGCGTTAATTGAAGCGCGTATGGCATCAGTCACAGACAGTGGCCCAGTGGTGCGCCTGGCTAAAAAGAATGACTTTGGCGAGTGGCCAGAGAGCCTGCGCGCTGCCGAAGTGCTCAAGTGGTGTGAGGACGAGCTTAAAGGCGTGCTCGATGCGCTCGACCCAAACCGCCCCCATTGCTTTGGCGAGGACTTTGCCCGCTCAGGCGATTTAACCGTGATTAACGTGGGCGAAATTGCCCAGGACCTACACATCACCGCCAAGCTGCAGGTGGAGCTTAAAAACATTCCGTTTCGCCAGCAGGAGCAAATCCTGTACTACATAGTCGATGCTCTGCCACGGCTGCGTGGCGGCGCCATGGATGCACGTGGTAACGGCCAAGCCTTGGCAGAATACGCCCAGGACAAATACGGCAGCGAGGTGATTGCCTCGGTGATGCTGAGCGAAAGCTTCTACCGTGAGCAGATGCCCCGTTTTAAAGCCCACTTTGAAGATGCGTTAATCACCATCCCCCGCGACGATGACACCCGCGCCGACTTGCAGGCGCTTAGCGTAAACCGCCGAGGCACCCCCTGCCTGGGTGAGGTGCGCACCGGCAAGGAGAAAGAGCGCCACGGTGATGCGGCCATCAGTTTGTTTTTGATGGTGTACGCCTCAACGCTGGATGGCGCGCCCATCGAATTTACCCCCATTCCCAAAAGCGACCACCGCAACCAGTTGGCGGGCGCAAACCGAAACAATGACGACGACATCCCGCAGCGAGGTTGCTGGTAATGCAAGAAAGAACATCCAAGATAGTGGACAGCCAGGGCCGCCCCTTTAAAACGAAAGATGCACAGGCGTATCAAACCGACGATGTGCGTCTGGCATCACTGCACCGTACCTTCTCAGAGCACCCATCCAGTGGACTCACGCTAGCCAGGGCCGCCGAGATCCTGATAGCCGCCGAACAGGGCGACATCATCGCCCAGTGTGAGCTGGCCGAAGACATGGAAGAAAAAGATGGCCACCTGTATGCGGAACTGGATAAGCGCAAGCGTGCCCTGATGGGCGTAGATTGGCAAATCCAGCCGCCCCGCAACCCCAGCCAGCAAGAGCGTGATGATGCCGATTATTTGTCAGAGCTGCTCAGTGAAGGCAACTACATGGCCAAGCTTATCAAAGACATGGCCGATGGTATTCATAAGGGGTTTGCCATGCTGGAGCTGAGCTGGCATCGGGAGCTTGGTGAGTGGTTTGTGGAGGCGCCGGAGTATCGCGATCCATCCTGGTTTATGCCTCACCCTGAGCGGCGTAATGAGCTGAGGCTGCGTGATGCTACCGCTGAAGGGGCAGAGTTGTGGCCCTTTGGCTGGATTAGCCACCGGCACCCCGCCAAGAGTGGCTATCTCAGCCGTTCGGGTTTGGTACGCCAACTGGTGTGGCCCTTCATCTTTAAAAATTATTCCATCCGTGACCTGGCGGAGTTTCTAGAAATCTACGGTTTGCCGCTGCGGATTGGTCAGTATCCGGCTGGCGCCAGTGCAGACGAGAAATCGGCGCTGTTGCAGGCGGTAATGAGCATAGGCCACAACGCCGGTGGCATTATGCCCAAGGGCATGGTGATGGATTTTCACAGCGCCGCCAGTGGTCAGGCAGACCCGTTTGAGCTGATGTTCAGCTGGGCCGAAAAGACCATGAGCAAGGTTATCCTGGGCGGTACCTTAACCAGTCAGGCCGATGGCAAGTCATCAACCAATGCCCTGGGTAACGTACACAACGAGGTGCGAGAAGAGCTGCGCGACTCAGACCTGATGTTGATTGCCGAGACCTTGAGCCGCGATCTGGTTATGCCCCTCTATGCCCTCAACTGCAAGGGCTTCCAAAGCCCGCGCCGTTATCCGCGTCTGGTGTTTGATACCACTGAAGCGGAGGACTTTAAGCAGCTGGCCTATCCCCTGCGGGCGTTTGTCAGCATGGGCATGCAAATCCCGCAGCAGTGGCTCCATGACAAGACCCGCATCCCCAAGCCGGTGGACGGTGAGGCGGTGTTGACCATGCCGAAAGAACCGGACGCAGAGCCTGCTGTGGCACTGGCAGCCCTTGCTGCCACCTCTACAGATAAGCCTTTAGCCCAGGACTCTTTAAGTGAGGCCGCTTTAAATGAGGAGCCTTTCACTCAGGATAGTCTGGCACAAATGACCGAGCGCCTGAGCCGCGACGCCGGGGCGCTGATGGCCAGCCTGATGGAGCCCGTGGCCGATGCGGTTTTGAACGCCTCCAGCCTGGAAGAGCTGAGAGACAGCATCACGGAACTTGAGCTGGATGATTCGGCGCTTCGCAGCCAATTGCAAAAGGCCATCGCTGCCGCTTATTTGCTGGGGCAAATTGAAGTGGAAGACGATGCCGAGGAGGCAAGCTGATGCCTGGGGCCGCCGCCAAATACGGCAGCTTGCCCTTTGCCGAGGCCATTGCGGTTTTTCGGCAAAAGCTCAATATGCCCACCGAGAGCTGGCGCGATGTCTGGGGTGAGGCCCACAACCGCGCCTTTATGGTGGCAGGCGCCATGGGTGAAAGCTTGCTGAATGATTTACGTGGCGCTGTGGACGATGCCATTGCCAGAGGCGTTAGCCTGGGCGAGTTTCAAAAGCAGTTCGCCGCGATTGCGGCCAGGCATGGCTGGGACTACACAGGCCCGGAGCCGTGGCGCGCCAGAGTTATCTACGACACCAACATGCGCCAGAGCTATAACGCCGGTCGCGAGGCGCAAATGGAGGCGACCAAGGGGCGCCGCCCTTACGGCATCTATGTGCATGGGGACTCACTGAATCCTCGGGAGCAGCACCTCAAATGGCATTATCTGGTATTGCCGCTGGACGATCCCTGGTGGCAGACACACAGCCCCAGCAATGGCTATGGCTGCAAGTGCAAAAAGTACAGCCTGAGTGCAGCAGAACTGCAGCGTCGGGGGCTGACTGTCTCCAGCTCGCCCGCCATTGAATACCGGGATTACCTGGATAAAGCCACCGGCGAAATAAGGCAAATCCCCAGAGGCATTGATCCCGGCTTTGAATATCGCCCTGGGAATCTGGAAGATGCCAACAAGACATTGCAATCAAGCTTGCAAGCCAAAGCCACCTTCTCCACCAAGCCAAGAGCGGCCACTGAGCCAAGAGTAGCCAAGGCGCCAGCAGCTGCGCCGCGCACCTCTTCACCGAGAATGGTGGATAGCGTGTTTTCATCGGTAAAGGGCGTCGAGGCCAAGGGCTTGTCGCAGCTGCTGGAGCAGTTGGCACCGGAACCCAAAGCGCTGCTGGCCCAGTACATCCAATCGCGTGGTGCCAAAACATTGTTTGTGAAACAAACCGAAATGGGCAGTGGCGTGGCGGGTAACAAGATTGCCGATGAGGTAGCAGCCTATCTTAGTATCGATAAGGCTCAGGCCCGGTATATGTATTACAGCCGCCATGCCAGAAGAACCAATGGCTTTACCGCCAAACACTGGCAACACGTAGTGGTAAAGTCGCCCGCCAGTGCCAGCTTTAAAAAAGTAAAAATGGAAACCTTAGCCACTGCAGCTGCTGACGCATTGCAAGCGGCACAGTTGGGGGCACCGCTCTGGAGTATCTCCACCAGAGCGCAGACTCTGGGCGGAGACAGCGCCCGAGTGTTGGCGACCTGGGCACATGAAATAGGACATCAGGTACATTTTCACGGTGGCGAAACTGCACTGGCAGAGTTTGGCTATGTTTCGCAATATGCTAAAAGTAATAACTATGAAACCTTTGCTGAATGGTTTGCCTGTTTCCTGTTTGCCCCGGATGCCGTTAAGGCTCACAATCCGGTGCTCTATCAGGCAATTGTGCAAACAGTTCAGCATGCCAGTGGTATTCGGGAGCAGAAAAATTAATGATAAAAAGCGATAACACCAAACTTGAGCGTGCCATTGCCATTCTGGACTTACCACTGACATTGGCACTGATTAGGGAATTTAACTATCTGGCTGATACAGCAACGGGTGCAGAGGCAAGAAAAATAGGTGAATTACACGGTGCACTATTTTTAAAAGTGTCTGAAAACCGTGAGTTGTTCGTTGAAGCAATGGAAGAAGGCTTGATCTAATGGCAGGCGCCCGGATTGAAATCAGCACCGAGGGATTTGAGGCTGCGGCGGCCAAGCTTGCGGCCATTGCCGCCAAAGGCGAGAAGCTTGGGCCGCTGATGAATGACATCGGCGAGATGCTGCTCTTTAGTCATCAGGAACGTAACGCCCAGGGAATTGCACCGGATGGCACCCCTTGGGCGCCATTGAGCGCCGCCACCCAGGCGCTGAAACCGCGCCACCAAACCACGCCCTTGCGGCTTAACGATATCCTGTTAAACCAGCTGGCCTATCAGGCCGATGACCAGGGCTTGGAGCTGGGCTCCAACATGGTCTATGCCGCCATGCAGCAGTTTGGCGGCACCACGTCCCCCAAGAGTATGATCCCCGGTAAGGAGATCCCGGCAAGGCCGTTCCTTGGCCTCAGTGACGAAGACGAAGCCAGTGTGCTGGAAATGGTGGCAGGGCATTACCAGTTTGAAGGCTGAAGCCATGGGCGCGATTTTAACGGCTTGAGTCTGCAAAGGTGAGCCGTGGCACATCGAAACAGGGTTTAATGGCTTTCAGGGGGATTTAAACGGGGTGGAAGGTGGATCCTGGTTTGCAATCTCAGTTGGCTTTAAAAAATCTTAACTCAGATTGGTTCTTTAGGTTCGAGATCGGTTAGCTTTGCAAAGCACCACTTAACAAGAACGGAGAATAGGATGATGGGTGAGTTTGCAGAGCTGAACGTATTTGAGTATTTGCGGTTGCAACTAAAGAAAGCTGCCGAGGGAAAGAGACAGCGCTCAGACTATGCGGTAATTCAGCGATTGTTAGAGCGATATTCAGAGCTTGAGTCACACATCAATATCATGTACCAGACACTAACGATTCCTCAGATGAATCGATTAATTGACTTGGTGATTGACGCAGTGGCATTCGGAAATGAGGATGAAGTCGAGGAGGTTAGGAATACTCCAAAAGAATTGAAGGCCATTAATGACAAAATTGCCAGTTTGGCATTTGAACTAGCCGAGCAATTGGATAAGCGAACTCAGTTTCACAATAAAACATCATTCACAAGTAATACTCACTATGCGTTATTCAAACTTATTGAAGATGCAGGGAGTTCAAATTATCTGTTTGAGAGCTTTTTAAAAGAATCGTTGAGAAATACAGTCGGCCCGTATGATCTAAAATATTACCCATCTATTCGTCAAGTAGTCATCCAGCTTGGGGTTGACGCTAAAAATGCCTTAATTGAGACAAGTTCAGAATTAGATCTAATTATCACTAGAACTGAACGCCCATCTAATGCTGATCAAATTAGAGCAATTTTAGAAATTTTGCAATTTTCCCAAAAGAATGATGGCCATTATTCCTATTTTAGAATCCCAGATGAATTTGAAATGTCTAACCAAGCCATTGCCGCTTTTGTAAATGTTGCTTTTGATATTCCATTTGATAAGCTTGTCGACGACATACAAGTAAGAAATGCTAAGCGTAAATATAAACAGCTTTGCACAGAAGACTAAGCCCGAAAACTTCGTGAACCGCTGACCACAGCAACCTGCATAATGGGCACTCAATCACCGAAAAGTGCCCAATTTTTATGTGTCCCGGCGGCCCTATTCACAGAAGTCTACCGATCGCCCTTCGTCAGAGCCGTCACAGACACTGCAGCTTGCAGGCTTTAGTTGTTGAGGTATTTGCTTACGGATTAGTTGAATCCTTTACCTCCACATAACACCACTGCTCGGTGTCTTCTAGGTAGTGGATATCCACGGTCAACGGCTTGGTGTTGCCTTGCGCCAGTCGTTGACTGGCCCGCTCGGCGAACAGCAGCTTAAGATCTTCTCGTTTGTCCACGCAGCCGTAGCTGGGTATGAAGAAATAGCCAACCAGTGTCACCAACATTGCCCCGGGCACGGCCACCATAAATACCCGCTTCCAGCTGAATTTGCGTTCCATCGCTTGCTCCTGCGTTTCCTGAAGGCGCTGCCTATTACTGATCGCTACGTGCCAACTTGCAGCTTGAGCCTAGACCCAAAACCTTGCCTGTGCCAGCCAGATGCGGCAAGCATCCTAAAAATGCCCCTAAAGCGCAAAAGCCACCTGCGCCGCTACCCACATAAGACAAAGCAGGGGTTAACGGCTTTCTGACGGTTTTAAAGGGCATTTAAAGGGGGTTAAGTGACTAGTTTCTTGAAAAGCGGCGCGGATTGAGCAATGTTCACCGTGGGACACTACTGAGAATGCAACATGTGCGGACGCCTCAACGTAATAGACGATCCTCTTTGTATCTGGGTGCAGGATGTGCTGGGGCTTAAGTTTAGCACCCACAGCAACAGCGATCTGCGGCCAACTCAACCCCTTGCCGCTATTCATAAGGCCCTAGGGCAACTGGCACAGCTCGATTGCAGCTGGGGCATCAAGCCGCAGTGGGCCAAGCAGCTCTTAATCAATGCCCAGGCCGAAACTGTGCGGGAAAAGAAGACCTTTGCCAAAGCATTTCGGGAGCACAGAGTGTTGGTGCCATGCTCCGGCTGGTATGAGTGGCGCACAGAGGCTGGCACTAAACATAAGTATGCCTTCAGCCATCCCGCCGGTGAGCCTCTACTGATGGCTGGCATCTATTACCCCAGCTATTATGAGCAAACAGCTCCTCAGCTGGTTCCCCTGACCACGGCCCCGACCCAGCAGTGCGCCGAGTACCACAACCGCATGCCCTTATTGGTACCGCTTGATGCCGTGGGTTATTGGTTTAACAGTGTCTCTGAAAATCTTGATGTGTTGCTGCATTCTCCTTCGCTGCCTTTTCTGATAAATCGAAGTTAATGTTTCATGGGCTTTTATAGCCCGTAAACCTGTTGGATAGCAGTTGTTGTCCACTTCATGAAAGTCGAACTACACTTCTATAACTACTGGGAAACTTGGTTCAGGGAATGCGCGAACGATGATTTTGACTGTAGTGAGATATTCCTATGAATGTAAAACTTAAAATATTTTTTGATGCTTTAAAGTCCACTTATAACAATTGGGAATACCGTGAATTCGGACGAGGTGAGTTTGATGTTGACGCCGTGAATTCTGAAGTTCATTACCGAATTTACTATGATGGTAAGTTGATGATTGCTTTTAAAAGTAATACGGGTGTTGAACCAGAACGTCTGCACGCCAACAGTGAACAATTCCATCAGGTGAATGTGAATGTACAAGACAGCCATTTTAACTTTGCCAGTAAGGATGACGGTTGGTACTTCGAAGGTATGCACCTGGATCATCTTCCTAGCTACTTTGAGGGTATGCTGAATTTTGCGAGAGAAAAGCTAATTTCAGTGGACTAAATTCCTTTCTAACCCGAAACCTTTCCAATCCAGAAGGGTTAGTTTCCCCGACAAAATGGGCACTCAGTTTAGGTTTAATACCGTGAGTGCCCATTTTTTATGTCTACCGCAAAGCGTCAATCACAGCAGCTGCAACTCGCCGCCTTAAGTTCTGCCATTGCCTTTGAGATAGGCAGCGCCGGGGCAACTGGCGACGATGAAGGTTGGGTTCAAGCGCTGCCCGATGGTGCGTTTGCAGCGGTGGATGGCCGCCCCCACGATGTTGCCAGTGGCAAGTGGCTGATGGATAGCATCGCCTTTGCCGCGCTGCAAGCCAACACCCCGCATCAGGCGGGTGATCTGGTGGTGGATTACGAGCACCAGACGCTGAACAAAGAAAAGAACGGCGAACCGGCACCGGCTGCCGGTTGGTTCAGCATCAGGGATGTGGCCTACCGTCCCGGTGAAGGACTGTTCATTAAACCTCGCTTTACCGACAAAGCCCTGGCGTTTCTTGCTGCCAAGGAATACCGCTATTTCTCGCTGGTCTTTGGCTATGACACCGCCACAGGCCGCCCCCAATTTATCCACTCCGGCGCCCTGACCAATCGCCCCGGCGTCGATGGCATGTTGCCCCTGGCTGAGCTTTCGGCGCGGCTTGCAGCCTTGGGCTCAGGACTGCCTGCACGGCTGAATGCCGCTGGCTCAGGGCTGCCTGCACGGCTGGATGCCGAAGGCTCTGGACTGCCGGACTCCTTACCACAAGTTCACCCAACCCCACCCAACACGGAGGAGAAACCCGTGAATGACACCCTGAAAAAACTGCTGGCTAAGCTCGGCGTCTCCCTTGAGGAAGGCACAGAGCTTAACGAAGAGCAGGCAGCTGCAGCCCTGGCTGCACTCTGTGCCCTTGAAGCCCAGGCCGGAGAGGTCGCCGGGCTGCAAACCCAATTGGCGGCGCTCTCTGCCAATCCGCCTGCCATGCCTGTTGGCCAGGTTGACCTGAGCCAGTATGTGCCCATTGCCACGGTCAATGCCCTGCGTGAGCTGCTCACGGCACTGACCGCCGAGAACGGCGCCTTAACGGTGGAGCAAACCGTGAAAGCCGCCATCGATGATGGCCGTGCCTTTGCCTGCGAAAAAGACTACCTGGAAGCCCTGGGTAAGCAGTCGATGGCGGCGCTTTCGGCGAACCTCGATGCCCGCAAGCCGTTGGCCGCATTAACCGCAAAACAGACCACCACGGTGCCCGCTCCCAAAGAGCAGGACACCAAGCTGGCGGCACTGTCTGCTGAAGAAAAACAACTGGCCAACGCCTGGGGCATGTCTGAAGCAGACTTCGCCAAGGCCAAAGCCGCTGACAAGGAGTAACCCTGATGGCTGCGATTAATGCTGCAAGCTTGCAGGCCCTGCGCACCATGGTGCGGGCAGAGTTTCAAAATGCACTGATGAACGTGGAGCCGCTTTACAACAAGGTGGCCAGCGTAGTGCCCAGCAATACCAAGTCCAACACCTATGGCTGGCTGGGTGCGATGCCTTCGTTTCGTGAATGGATTGGTGACCGGGTTATCAACTCCATCAAAGAACACGGCTACACCATCACCAACCGCACCTTTGAAAACACCATCGGCATCGGTCGCGATGATGTTGAAGACGATACCGTGGGTACCTACAAGCCGATGGTCGCCATGCTCGCCCAGGAAGGGGTGGAGTTCCCCGATGAGCTGGTGTTTGGTCTGCTTGCCGCCGGTTTTACCTCACTGTGCTACGACGGTCAGAACTTCTTTGACACCGACCACCCGGTGAATGCCAAGCATGATGGCACCGGCGCCGATGCCTCTGTGGCCAACATGGCTGTTGATGGTGCCTACACCGGCGAACCCTGGTTTGTGCTGGATACCACCCGTCCTTTGCTGCCGCTCATCTTCCAGGAGCGCCGCAAGCTGGATCTGAACACCCTGTTTAACCCTACCGATCCTGCGGTGTGGACCAAGAACGAGTTTCAGTTTGGTGCTGACATGCGCTGTGAGGCCGGTTTTGGTTTCTGGCAGATGGCCTTTGGTAACAAGCGTGCGCTGAACGCTGACAACCTCTGGGACACCATCAAGCAGATGAAGGGCTTCACCCGTGATGGTGGCAAGAAGCTCAAAATCCGCCCCAGTCTGTTGGTGGTACCGGCCAGCCTCGAAGATGTGGCGACCAAGCTGCTGACCCGCGAGCTGATTGATGAAAGCGGCACCTCGGTACAGAACGAGCTTAAGGGCAAGCTTGAGCTGCTGGTGGTACCCGGTCTGTAACCCATGTCTTTGGCTCACAGGGAAGTGAGCCAAAGCCCGGTCTCAGTCTGAGGCCATAAACCCAGAGAGAGAAACATGAAATGGCGAATCCGACTATCTCAAAGCTTGCTGTGCTTATCGCTGTGTGCCTCGCCCATGATGGCTATCGCCGCGCCGGTCTTAGCTTTAAACGGGGCGAAAATAAGCTTGATCCCGAAAGCCTGTCTGAAGACCAGGTTGCCGCCCTGGAGGCCGATCCCCGCATCCTTTTGGAGCTGCGCTCTCCTGACGGTGAGCCCGTACCGCAGTCTGCGCTGGTTTCAGCGCCGGGGAGTCTGGACACAGCAAACGGTGATAAGGCACTGAGCTTTGCCGAGGCCGTGGCAACCCTTGAGCCAGACAACAGGGAGCACTTCACCAGCGGTGGCAAGCCCCAGCTTGAAGTCCTGGGCAAGCTGATGGGTAAAACCCTGACGGCGGCTGAGCGCGATGCGCAGTGGCTGGCCTATCAGGCAGCCGCCGGTAGCGGAGCAACGGCCTGATGTACGCCACCGCCGCCGATATGGTGAGCCGCTTTGGTGAGCAGGATTTGGTGCTGCTTACCGAACGGGAGGACTCCACCCCAGGTGCGATAAACCAGCCGGTGCTGGAGCAGGCTCTGACAGATGCCAGCGCCGAGATAGACAGCTATCTGGCTGGCCGTTATCAGCTGCCACTGGCGCAGGCGCCCGAGGTGCTTATTCGCAGCTGCTGTGATGTGGCCCGTTATCTGCTCCTGGGCGACCGTGCCCCGGAGCAGGTCGAGAAGCGCTATCAGGCGGTGGTCAAGTGGCTGACTCTGGTGAGCAAGGGGGACATCCAGCTCGGGTTGGCATCCGACACTCCCATAGAGCCCAGCGGCCCGGTGGCCGTGATTGAAAGCGCGGGCAGCGTGTTCAGCCGTGCTGGCAGTAAGGGCTTTATCTGAGGGGGGATGTATGTACGTGCTTATCGATGACTACCTGATAGCCGGTGATGCGCTCAAGTCTTTGCTCGCCGATGTGCCCGGGGTGCGCAAGGTCTACGCCCAGAACGAGCTGGGTGATGTGGATGAACGTGCCCAGGTGACCCCGGCGCTTCATGTGCTCTACCAGGGCGACACCCTGCCGGATTCGGCCCAGGGCGGCACCAATGTGCAGGTAAAGCAAACCTGGCTGGTGGTGGTGGCCTGCCGACTGTCACTGCATGAAACCCCCGGCAAGCTGATTGCCGGGGTGCTCAAAGCGGTGGCGGGCAAAACGGCGACGCTTGAAAACCAAACCCTGGGACCGTTCCTGCGGGTACCTGCTGCGGTAAAGCCCAGGTACACCCAGAGCCACGCCTATTTCCCGCTGGCCTTCAGTGTCCAGCTTAAGTTCAACAACAAGTAAGGAGACATCTTATGTCTGGATTGTTAGTCGCGGGCAACTTCTTCGTTGACCGACTCAATGCCCTTGGGCAATCAACCGGGGTTGTTGGTCCTATCAACACTACCAAACTGGCCATTAAAACCGATGCCGACGAAAAGGTGCGCGGCAGCCGTAAGAAAGAGAGCTATGGCCAGGCGCTGAGCGTGGTGAAAATCGCCAAGCCGGTGGAAGTGGAGTGGACCTTTGACGACGTTCCTGCCGACCTGTTGGCCATGGCGCTGATGGGTGATGCCACTGTGGTGAATACCGGTTCGGGCAACCTCACAGATGAGCCCTTTACCTTGCCGGATAACCAGCGCTGGCTGGAGCTGGGGCAGCGTAATTTTGCCAAAGCGGCCTTTGTGGTCAAGAAAGACGCCGCCACCCTGACGTTGGGCACCGACTACGAGGTCAACTATGCCCTGGGCCTTATCCGCGCCCTCAAAGGTGGAGCGGTTGCGTCAGGCGGCGCCATTACCGTTACCGCCCAGCACAACGCTATCAGCGGTACCCTGATTAAGGGCGGTATCAAGGCGCAAACCCGGGCGCGGATCTTCGGTGAGGGTACCAACCTGGAAACCGGTAAGCCGATTTCGCTGGATATCTTCGATGCCTCACTGGCCTCGACCCAGGCAATCGACTTTGCCGCTGCTGAGTTTGTGTCAGGCACCCTTGCGGGTAAGGCGCAGCTTAAAACCGGTAAAGACTCGCCCTTTGAGTATATGGAGCTGGACGCCTAACGGCACCACCACAACAAGGCTCCAAACCGCTGTTTGGAGCCTTTAATCCCTCATTAACACCCAATTAAATACAGGATTTTGCATGAGCAACACCTCCCTGGAATTGGCACTGCGCATAGTGGCCGAGGCCACCGGCAAGCAAAGCATCGAGGCCCTGGTCGCGGAGCTTTTGCGCGTTGGCGAAACCTCAGACAGTGTTAATCCCAAGGCCAAGGCGCTCGCCAATGAAATCGATGAGCTTGGCAACCAGCAGGAACTCATCAACAGCTTTAAGGCCAGCCGCAATGCGCTGGAAGAGCAGGAACTGGCGCTCACTGCAGCTGCTATGTCGCTGGAAGAGTTGCGCCGTAAGGCCGAGCGCACCGATGAACCCTTCACCCAACTGGCCCGCTCCATTGACAGTGCCGAGAAAGAGCTGGAGCAGATGCAGCAGGAACTGGCAGAGCAATCCGCCAGCCACACCCGGCTGCAGCAGGCGCTGTCCAAATCCGGCATCGACTATAACAACTTAGGCATAGCACAGCGTAAGCTCGGCGTGGGCTTCGATGATGCCGGGCGCAAGGTTGACCGGTTCACCAAAGAGCTGGACGAGGGCGACGCCCAGGCACGCGCCAGCGCCGAAGGGCTGCGAGGTGTGGTGGCCCAGGTTACCGCCCTGGCTGCCGCTTATGTGGGCTTTGATAGGGTCGCCCAGGCTGTTAAGGATGTGTTCACCACCGGCGACCAGTTCGAACGCCTTGGGGTACAGTTTCAGGCGCTGATGGGCTCCATCGAAGGGGGCAAGCAAGCCACAGCCTGGGTGAAGGAGTTTGCCAAAAACACCCCGCTACAACTTGAAGAAGTCAGCCAGGTGTTTGTAAAGCTCAAAGCCTTTGGCCTCGACCCCATGAATGGCTCGATGCAGGCGGTAGTTGACCAGGCATTAAAGCTGGGTGGCTCATTCCAGGAAGTGGAAGGCATCGCGCTCGCGCTGGGGCAGGCATGGGCCAAGCAGAAATTGCAGGGCGAAGAGATCCTGCAGCTGGTCGAGCGTGGTGTGCCCGTGTGGGACATGCTCGCCAATATCACCGGCAAGAATACCCAGGAGCTGCAAAAACTCAGTGAGCAGGGCAAGCTTGGCCGCGACGTTATCCAGCAGCTGATGGACGAAATGGGCCGCAGCAGCGCGGGCAGTGCGGCGGCGCAGATGGCGCTTTTGTCTGGTCAGGTCTCAAACCTTCAAGATAACCTCAGCCAGTTTTATGACCTGGTGGCCCAAAGCGGCGCACTCGATTGGCTCAAGAGCCAGTTATCAGAACTTAATGCCGAGTTTGCCGTCATGGCCACCGATGGTCGCCTCAAGGAATGGGCACAAGCCTTCAGTGACACCATAGTGTCTGCCGGTGCTGCCATCAAAGACGTGATGGGGCTTTTGTACGACTACCGCGAAGAAATTGGCTTTGTGGCCAAAGCCTGGCTGGCGCTCAAGGTGGGTAGCTATTTCAGTGACGTGGTGGTGGGCGCCCAAGCCGCCATGGTCGCGATGCGCAGTTACACCGCCGTCATCGCCGGTACCGCAGCCGCAACCGACGCCGCCACCCTGGCGGCAGGCAAATGGAAAACGGCGCTTGCCGCCGTTGGCCGTGCCGGGCTGTACCTCTGGCTGATAGAAGAGCTGGTGACGGTTGGCTTTGCCTACAAGGACATGCTCGTAGCCCAGGAGGCCCAGGCAAAATCAGAGCGCGAAGCAGCGGCGAGCACCAAGGAAAAAGCTGAACGTCTAAAAGAGCTGAGCGAGGAGACTGGCATAGCCATCAGCACCATGGCCGAGTTTCATGAGGCCGAGGAAAAGGGGCTGATTATCTATGACGAGGCAATAGGGAAATATAAAGCGGCAGCGAAGGCGGTAGAAGAGATTGCGGATGCGGCAGACACTGCCACGGCTGCACTCGCTACCATGTCAGAACCCATCCGCATCACAGTGGATGAAGCGCTTAAGCTTACCGACACCTTAAGCCGCCAGGCGGGCAGCCTCGACAATCTCAAGGGGGGCATGGGCGGCTTTATCCGCATGGTGGATGTTGCCCTGGTATCACTCAAAGATGCCGGTGATGAGTACCGTGCTCACGTGAGCCTGCTGGAAGAGCTGAAAGGCAAGTTTGAGGCGCAGCAAACCTACCTTGATGCGGTGGCCCAGGGCACTGAGGCGCTGGAAGCCGCATACAAAGAGCTGGGCATTACCAGTGCCAACTCACTGCAAGATACTGCCGAAAAGTCCCGTGTTGCGTTTGAGCTTATCCGTGATGCCAAAGAGCCGGTAGATAAGGTGCGGGATGCGTTTATTCAATACGCCCGCGCCGCGATCGTAGCAGCAGAGGCGAATGGTAAAGCCGTACCGGACAGTCTCAAAATGCAGGCAGCAGCGCTTCAGCTTAGTGAAGAGTTCGACAAGCTGACTCGTAAACAGCAGCAATATGGCGAGACTGTTAAAGGTCTGACACCAGAGCATAATCGCTTGGCAAAGGAGCTGGAAAACACTCGCGAAAACCTTGCCCTTAGTCGCAATGAAATGAACTCCAGCACGGCCAGTGAAAAAGATAAAGCCGAAGCCACCAAGCGCCATTGGGAACTGCAAAAGAAGTTAGGCGAGCAGACTCAGGCGCTGACAGAAATTCAGGCGTTGGAAGCGGCTAATTACTCGCAGCTGAAAGCCAAATATGAGGCTGTGTCAGATGAATTGCTGCGGCTTGAAAAAGCGTACCAGGACAATGGCATCACCGCCGCTGAGTACCTGGAGCAAAAAGAGCGTCTGGGTAATGTGCTCAGCGTGCTGCAACGCCTGATGGGGGGCTACTCAGACGCACAGAAAAACGCCGCCAAAGCTGCCAGTCAGGCCACTAAAACATTGGCTGAGCAGCGCGAGGAACTGGAGCGCTTACAGCAGACAACCGGCAGAGCGGTTGAGTATGTAAACCTGTTCGCAGGTGCTTTTGAACACCTCAATAAAAAGTTCAACTTCAGCGCCGACAGTACCGAAAGGCTCACAGCCCGTCAGGATGAGCTGACGGATATGATCATCCGAAACTCGCGGGTGACTACGGGCTTTTGGGGAGAGTTGGCAAAGCTCTCTAATCAAGGCTTTATCCGTGAACGGCAAATCATCAGTGAAACCCTGTCTATTCGACGCTGGACCGAGCAACTGGCCAGCTCTGGCATCACGCTGCAGCAAATTGATGCCATCGCCAAAGCGTCACGTCTGCAAATCCGCACCCTGGGTGAAGAAGACTTAAAGCCACTGCAGAGCGCCATCGACGCCGCCCGGCAAAAACTCAAAGACCTTCGCGATGACATCCAGGGGACGGTGCGGGATCTGCAGGATGAGCTTGATCAGCTTAACGACAATCAGGCAGCCATCGAAAAACGCCGATATCAGCAGCAACAGCGCGATTTGCAAGACAAACTCAAGGCCGCCGAAAAAGCCCAGGACCGAGAGGCCATGGCCGCTGCCAGCGAGGCGCTGCGCCTTGCTGAAGAGGTGTACCGGGTTAAGCAAAAGCAAGCCGCCGCAGACAAAGCTGAGCGTGAGCAGCGCGAGCGGGAAACCCGAAGTGGAGCAGCGGCTAAAACCGTGTCTCAAGCACCTACCCAACAAGCCGCAGCGGGCGCTGGTATTTCAGCACCTGGTGCAGCGCTGGCCAGCGGCGGCGCTCAAAATGTTGTGCGTCTCGAATTGGTGATGCCATCCGGGCGAATGATTGAGGCTGAGGTTTTTGGGCAATTTGGCGAGCAGCTGCTGGCCGAGCTGGAACGCATCAAGGGGGCATCATGATCACATTAGACGCTATCGAACTGCCCGAGTTTATTTGGCAAAACCGCACTGGATACAGCCCCTGGCGAGTGCATCAGGAGTATTCCCTGGATGGCAGTCAGCACATTGAGGTGGCGGCTGCTCAGGCCGGACGGTCAATTGTGCTTTTCAGTGAGGGCGAGGCGGCTGCGCTGTTTAACCAGTTGGAAACTCATGCCATCGCCAGCGGCGCCGCCAGCTTTGAGCTGGTTATCCAGGGCGAGAGCTACAACGTGATGTGGGACTACAGCAGCCAGCCGGTTTTCGGGGTGCCCAGCGTGAACTACGCAGACCAAGCACCCGAGTTTTATGACGCAGTAACACTGCGTTTAATGACCGTTTAACAGGGACAATCACAATGACATACACCCGCTCAAACCTGGCAATCTTCAAGGCGCAACAAGGCGGTGATTCACCGGATGCCGGTGGTCAGCGCACTATAAACAAGGTCGCATCGGGGGTAATCAACGCCCTGTTCCCGGGCCTGTCTGATATTGATCATGCTGAAAGTGCGGTAGAGATTGCCAAATGCTTTCCAGCCCTCGATACGGCTGACACAGAGAGCCTGATTGATGCACACATTTTTATCAGTGAACCCCCTACAGATCCGCTGGTAACCCTGATGATTGCGGAAAGCTCTTTGCTGGATGATGAGAGTCGCCGCAAGGACATGGTGGACATGCTGGAAAGTTCAGTGCGGGCAGGGCAGTTAATCCGTGATGGCTTGATTGGCCTGCTGGCCGGTCAGGACAGCTTTCCCCGTCCTTATCTGCAGTCCATGTACCGCTTTAATGACCGTGACTATTGGGCCAACGTGACCTTGCTGCAGGGGCAGATTATTTGCATCAGTGTTGAGTATGAAGGCAACGAAGATGCCCGCTATCCCCGGTTTGAGCATTTTTGTGAAATTCAACGCACAGTGACCGGTGGCCAGGAAGGGCAAGTGCAGTTCAAACCGCCCATCCCCTTTGACACACCAGACCGCGATGTGGTTATTAACGGCGAGTCTGGTTGCACCAAGCTGCGTCTTACCAGCCAGAACGCCGATGTAAAATACCACGGCGTCACCCGCCTGACCGCCGAAAACAGCTCATCTTTGCTGGCAGTGCAAAACACCGTGGCTGAACTGTTGCCCCGGGTGAAAACCGCCAAGCCCCATGCTGGTTTGTCACTGTCAGCTCAGGGCACCTCTGATGTGCCGTCACAGGTGATTAAACGGGTGGTTTCGCTGCCGGAAGTGTCGGGGCAGTCTACTTATATTTTCGATGTGCCAGACCTGATTAATACGGATTTTGTCAATAAGGTGCTGGGCTTGGCCCCCAAAGCGAGCGGCATCAGAAGCAGTTATCGCTGGAGTGTATCAGTCACCGGCAGCAAAGCCTCAGCAACCAGGAGCATTACGATTGGCGGTGGGGTCGGTGTGGCAATAAATGGTGTTAGCCTGGAATACGTATCCGGGCTGCGGTACCACCACTATGAGTCAAGCAGTCCACTGCCAAGCTCAGATAAGATTGCCATCGGTACCGTGATAATGACCATCACCTTTACCAATGGTTCGGGCAATATCGTGCTGCGGGAAACTGAGGCGGGCTTTGTTGACAGCTCAGGCCGCAAGTTTGTCGAATTGGATTATGCCGATGGCACTGTTACCAAGTTCCCTGATGCGCGTGGCGACTTTACCGTCAGCTTTGAGTGCCTGGCTGAGCCTGGGCTGTCTGAGGAAAACGTAGCGGCATTCAACATGTCGATTACCAGCCCCATACCCGAAACCTTTTATTTCACCGTCAACTCAGCCGATGGCAGCACTTTGCTCAGCGGCAGCAGCGATGCGGCGGGCGTGATTACCGGTAATGGTGTCACCAGTGGCAGCATCAGCGGCAACACAGTGCAAATCAGTTTTGCCCAGGATGTTGATTTGACCAGCTTCCGCTATGACGTATCTGAGCTGGTTACACTCAACCCGCCGCCTGAGCTGTTTGGCCTGAACCCGCTGCGGCTGCAAAACGCAGGGGTGGTACCTATTTTCAATGCCTGGAATGCGGTAGCCATCCAGCACACCCAAACGCAGATAGTTGCAAGCCCTGCGAGCGGCCAGACCAAGAACGTGAGGGCAGGGGCGCAGTTTGTCGATATAACGGATGCCGCCGGTCAGAGCCTGTGGACGGAAGCCAATACCCATTACAGCTATGACTCAACCACCGGCGTGGTGACCATTAACAGCGACTTTGCCGGTTTCACCGCACCGTTTTTGCTCACCGATACCATTGGCGAATTGGCGCAGGTGCTTGAGGTATTCGAGAAGTCTTTGCAGCTGTCAAAGCCGCTGGAAGGAACCTATCCAGCGGGCGCCGTGGTGGCCTCAGTGCAAAAGCTGGGCAGCCTGCAGGCGCGGGTAGGACAAGTACGGGATATGTCGTCTTGGGACGATAACTGGAACCAGGATGGCACCCCGGCAACCGCCAGCTTCAACTATGTGGATTATCCGATTGAAGTACAAAACGACAGCGCGGTGAATGAAGAATGGGTGCTGATTTTTTCCAGCTCCACCACGTTCCGCTGTGTCGGTAAGCGTATCGGTCAAATCGCCACCGGTGACACCTTAAACGACTTTAGCCCCATTAACCCGCTCACCGGGAAGCCATATTTCATCATCCGTTTTCAGGCGTTTGGCGGCGGTTGGCAAGTGGGTGAGGCCATTCGATGGCCAACCTACGCCGCCAGCAAGCCAGCCATGCTTATTCGCACCACCGCTTCTGGTCACAGTCAGATAGAGGTTGACCGTTCAGTGCTGGGCTTCCGTGGCAACCGTTCATCAAATCCAGCCCTGTAAACCGGGGCGCATCTTGGAGATAGCAATTTATGGCAGCTTTACCCGTCATTGAGTACCGCTGGGACGACCCCGGCGCCCCTCAGCTTGTCAATCGCACAGCTGCAGAGTGGATTGATGTATTTAAGAAGTGTTTGGTGGATGGTTATGGCACCAAGCCCGGTGCAGGTTGGTCGGTTGCGTTCGAGAACGAGGCCAGCAAGCAGGTGATGTTTCAGACGGCGATGAATATCCCAGGTCACACCGGCGGCTTTTGGAAGCTGTGGCCAAAGGATGGACAGGAAACCCAAAACAACGCCACGATGCTCAACCGCTCAGGCGTGTTAGTCACAGGCCTTGACCCCAATTGGGATACGGTACCAAACGCCAGTTACCAGAACGCATTCTATGGCTACTACGTAAACAAGTGGATTATTCTGGCGACCCCTATCAGCTTTTACATTTTCACCGGCTCTGATAATCGGCCATATATGTTTAACGCTACGGTAGAGCACCCCTGTTTTGGTGTTGGCGCCCTGGATAGCGCTTACCCCAATGATGCCTCTGAACACACATTGATGGTGGCATCTTTATCAAGCAATGAAGCGTCCGGACATTGGTCAAGATGCCTTGGATACATTTCATCTGGGGTTAATGCGGTTCCACTTGCCGAAACGTCTGGAACACAAAGTAAACAGTGGTATAGGCACCGCTTACCATTTGATAGCTTTGGAGCTTCTAGCTCAACTAATACACCAGGCACCGGCTGCCCTAACCCCGTGTATGGCCGTCACCTGCTTTACTCCGCTGTAGCCGCCTACAACTCAGGAACTGACAGCGAAGGCACTTTGATAAAAGACAGCCTGTTGGCACCGCTGTTCAGGGGCGGATTCCCCGGCCTGCGGCAAATGTCCACATCAGGTTTTTCTGACCAGCTTTGGCCTCAAACCAGAGTGATAAATGGTCAAAAGCATTACCTGTTATCGAACCCGAACAGTGGTGGCTGCAACCTGTGGGTAAACGCAGAGGAATGGTATGAATAATCTGATTACGTTTGGGATTGATAAAACTATCCCGCGCCAGATGGCCAAGCTCGCCATCGTGAATGCTGACCCCAATGCAGAGCGTTTCTTGGTGTTGGACAGGCGCACCATGGCAGTGCTGCGGCATGGCTCTTTTGCCAATGGCCATACTCAGAATTGCTTCTTTGGCCTCGGCTATGAAAACAGCAGCGATTTGCTGTTGTTGATTGTCGATGATGATGAGCAGTTCAATGCCAAGGCCACGGACGGCATTCAGGCAGAATTAGGGGATGCCAACGAGGTGGGCTAATGCCAGTCACAATCCTGTTTGATGAATCCTGGCCTAATGCCAGCTCACCCCTGGATTTTAGCCCGGTGGTAACGGGGGTTTCCCCTCAGTTTGATGAGCCCTGGCTCAATGCCCGCTCACCAGTTTCCCCGCAATTTGGCGGGGGTACCACCCCTGAGCCAGTCGATGATTCAATCGGTATTCAGGTGGGCATTGCCTGGGCCGACTTTACAGCGGCAGAGCAGCAGCTGCTGCTGGCCAGTGAAAGCGTTTCATTCGATACCCGGGCGGCCTTAGCCTGGCAAGCCCAGGCTATCAATACCGAGAGTGCGATTGAATGGGACTCACCACTTGCAGAAGAAAACCGTTGCAGTTTGTCACAGGATAACCCCGCCTCGGTGCGGCAGTCGGTAGGCGTGGATTGGGACAGCCCCGAAACCGTTGAAAGCCAAAGCGCCAGTGAGTGGCAGACCATGCCACCCGTGCGGGATACGCCAGCGCTGGCATGGTCAGACAGGCCATCAGACGGACTGCGGCATGGTACCGCCTGGCTAAAAGCGCACCCTGTTGGAGCGCGGCCAAAACTGGCGTGGTTTTCACCGCCTGCAGGTGTTTGCAGCAGGATCCGCTGGGGCATACCAGAGCGCAAGCGGGTGTGTTCGAATCAGTATCGTAAGCCAAAAAGCCCTATCACTATTCTGTTTGATGAACCCTATGGATCCAGTGTTGGGGTTACTGATTTGCGCTTTGACACTGAGCCCATGGTCTGTGAGTGGGTAGGTGGTGGCGGCCTGATTGACGGCCCGCCAATCCTGCCTCCGCTCAACCTGAAAATCCCCATAGAGCCCCAAATTCGCAGGAGTTATTTAATGACACCGCAAATAACCTGTATCCGCATGACTGACCAGCTTCCGATTGTACTGCGCTCTGTGTCTATTCAGCACTCTCGAAGCCAATGGGCTTGCACCTGCAATATGGTGTTTTCATCAAAGGGCGATGCTGACCGGGCAGCCGGGCAGTCGGTGAGGTTAACGGTCAATGGCTATGACTTTTATTTGGTTGTTGGCACCTCAGCATCCAGTGAGCGATTTGGCCAGGCTACCTTTACCGCATCGGGACGTGGGCTGCTTGCAGAGCTGGCAACACCCTATAAAAAGGCCGTGAACTATACCAACCAGGTGGCTCGAAGCTTTCTGGGGCTGGCCTCAGACATTGTGGCTAACACAGGCTGGAACATTGCCTCGGCCATAACCGATTACAACGTCCCGGCGACGGCATGGAGCTATGCACAAAAGACCCCCGCAGAGGCGTTGAATATGATGGCATCAAGCATTGGCGCCATGCTCGATGTAGACGGTGAAACCCGCACCATTACCTTCATACCTCGCTGGCCGGTGTCGCCCTGGGCGACAGATACAGCCACCCCCGATGTGGTGCTGCATGATTCAGTTATTTTGGAAATGAGCGAGCGTGAAGACCTGCGTTCGGATGCAAATGCGGTTTTTGTGCGTGGTGAGCAGCTTGGTGTGGCCGCTAGAGTGAAACGCTTCGGAACCGCAGGCGATGCCTTTAGTGGTGATATTGTCGAGAAGCTTATTACTGACAACCAAGCCGCCAGAATGCGGGGCACTCACGAGTTGGCTGAGGCCGGGAGCAAGTTACAGACTCAAATCCGCACCAAGCTGATGGCCGACCTGCCACCAATCAGACCCGGCATGTTAGTTGGCGTTCGCCGTGGCGCATCATTATTTAAAGCTGTTTGCGACAGCTGGCAGTTAAATGCAGCGGTTAACGGAGAGGGTAAAGTGGTGGTTAACCAGAGTTTAACCCTGTTGAGGAATGCAGCATGAGCAACCTCTACCAGCGATTTAGCCAGCTTAATCCCAAGCCTCAACGTGCTGTTGCGACCGTTGTATCGGTGTCAAATGGCATGACGACAGTGCAGCACGTCGATGGCAGCTATCAGACTGTGTTAGGGGAGGGTATTGCCAGCGGCAAGGTCTACATCATCGACGGTCAGCTCCAAGGCCAAGCCGCCGACCTGCCATTTACTGAGATTGAAGTGTGAGATCAATCAGATAGGCTTAATTTGCTTGAAGTGTCGCATCTGATTGATGAGATGAGCTGAGAGCTTGAGATATTTCTCTGACTGTTCGCTGGTAAAGGGCATGATCGGGTTTCTTACCATTATTTTGTCAATCTCGATCATGGTTCTGAGCAAGGCTCGGTCAACTTCTATCGGGAGAGCAAATCCTGGTAGCTCATTCTCGATGTCGGTCCACAATAAAAATTCGAGGGAAAGCTCGCCATTTTTTTCTTGATCAGAGTGTTCCATCAGTATGCGAAATAACTGTTTTTCAAGTTGTTGCCAAGATAGATGCAAAGCTCCCTTAGGGGATGAGATGCATGTTTTTTGTAGACTTGAGAGGATCCCCAGCTCAACAGGTTCTGCTAGCGGGTACTGCATAATGAAGTCTAGCAAGTTTACCAAATGGTTTCGGTCACCTATTTTGGGGGCTGATTCGGAAGGTGAAATGCCTATCTGTGATGTATCTGATTGATAAAAAAGAGCAATTGTGACGGCAGTCACAAGCGATAGGAGCACGGCAGATAGTATTAAAAGTTGACTAAACAATTTTCTAATCCCTGAAATATTGTTTCTGATTCAGTACTGCATCGAGATTTTGTATTGGATGTAAGGAAAACTCGCACTGAGCACTCGCCGATATGGTCCAGCCAAAACACTGAATAATTTGAATGTAGATAGTGGCCAGCGTTCTGTAAATGGTGAGTTAGTAGATTAATACGTTTGTGGAAGTAGTCTGTGATTCAACACCAATTTTTTAATTTATCAGTGGTCTGCATGGCACGAAGGGCGGTGCCTAAAGTACCGTAGACATTTGTCATTCGTGGCGGCGTGCTACAACAGAAAAGGCCCCTGTTGGGCCTTTCTCTTTTCTCATATAGGCGCCGCCATTTCTCATTTAGGTCGGCGCGCTACATTTAGGTCGGCGCGCTACAGCTACACATCCCAAAATCATTCCGGCTTGGGTGGAACATAACCTTCGATTTCAACATCCTTGCCTTCGAACAGGAACAGCTGCATTTGCTCTTCGAGCAGTTTGCGATGTTCCATATTCATCATATTGAGCTTCTTCTCATTGATAAGCATGGTCTGCTTTTTCTGCCACTCGCCCCAGGCTTCTTTGCTGATGGTGTCGAAAATGCGCTTGCCGAGTTCACCGGGGTAGAGCTGGAAATCCAGGCCTTCGGCTTCTTTACCCAGATAGACACACTGAATGGTACGGGCCATGTTTTACTCCTTGTTGGCGGCAGCGTTGCCGCCGGATTCTTGCTTAAGTTCGCTTACAAGGCTCGCCAGAATGCGCTCGGTGGCGGCGGCAAGCCCAAGATTTTCGCCTTGGAGGAGGTTATACCAGAGACTCAGGTTATCTTCCATGATAAGCGCCTCAGCCTGGGGGCTGCCAAGGCGCAGTTTTACCGGCTGAATGTCGAGGTGAAAGTGGCTGAAGGTGTGACGAAAGCCATCGAGCAGGGCAAGCTTTTTGCTGTCAAAGCCATTGGTTTCGACAAAATTATTGAGTGCCTCTTGGCTGTCAAACTGCGGGAAGCACCAGAGGCCGCCCCAAATGCCGCTGGGTGGCCGCTTGATAAGCTTGACTGTGTTTGCCTGCTGCAGAATAAGCATCCAGCCTTCGCGGGCGGGAATGGTCTTTTTTGGCTTTTTGCCGGGAAACTCGGTCTGGCGACCTGCGAGCTGGGCCCTGCAGTCGATGGCGACCGGGCAATCGCCACATCTGGGGCGGCTGCGGGTGCAGACATTGGCGCCCATATCCATCATCGCCTGATTGTACTTTTGAATATCTTCCTTTGGCGTCAGCGCTTCGGTGAGCTGCCACAGGGCGGTATCGACCCGCTTTTCACCGGGCCAGCCTTCGATGGCGCCGTGGCGTGCCAGCACTCTTTTTACGTTGCCATCGAGAATGGGGTGATGTTGCCCCAAAGAGAGCGACAGCACGGCACCCGCGGTGGAGCGGCCAATACCGGGCAGGGCGAGAACAGCCTCAAAATCGGTGGGAAACTCTCCGCCGTGCTCATCGCGGATAATTTGCGCGGCCTTATGCAGGTTACGGGCGCGGGCATAGTAGCCAAGGCCGGTCCAGTGGTGCAGCACTTCATCTTCGTGGGCGTTTGCCAGGTCGCTTACCGTGGGGAAGCTCGCCATAAAGCGTTCGAAGTAGGGGATAACAGTGGCGACCTGGGTTTGCTGCAGCATGATTTCCGACACCCACACTTTATAAGGCGTCTTATTTTGCTGCCACGGCAGGCTCTTGCGGCCGTGTTTGTCGTACCAGTTGATAATGCGCTCGCCAAAGGAGGCGCTGGGGTGAGTTGCTGCCATGGAAGGTGCGAACCGCTCCTGAATACCTGAGTGTGAAGCTAAGGAAGGTGCGAATAAGCCCCGTGCTTGCTCTGCGTGAGCTTACAGCGGATAGATGCAAGGCACAGTTCGCAGCCAATGGCCTTAGTCCTTCGCAAGAGCTGTAACGCGGCAGATACCGATGTAAGTCACGCCCTACGGGGCTTTGATAGCAACACCATTTCGGCGTTATTCAACTTCGCCATGCCCCGGCATGCATTCAGTTGAATGCCTTGAACTGTCGTCGCTATCACAGCCAGAGCTGTGTGAGGACTTGTTCGCACCTTCCCTAAGGATTGGCGGGCAGTGTAGCCTCGCTGCGCCCAGGGGACAAGCCGGACGCAGCAGGCTGTCGAAAAGCGCTATGAAAACGGCTGGGAATTCAGGCTGTCAGCAGGCGCTGCTGCTGGTATACTTTTTCAGCTTCGGGGCTTGCGCTCAAAGGATAACTTTGGATAATGCCCCTTCCTTTTTGAATAGTGTTTTAAGTTGTCTGCACTCCAGCGCCCGTGAGGCCTTGGGTTGCGGGCAGATGCGAGGCAGGAATGAGTGAAGTAACCACCGCAGAATTTAACGAGGATGGCGTTTATCTTCGCAAGGTACGCAGCTTTGTTCTGCGTGAAGGTCGCCTGACCACAGGCCAGGCCAAGGCCCTTGAAAGTTTTTGGCCCACCATGGGGCTGGAATATAGCCCTGAGCCTGTGAATTTTGCCGAGGCCTTTGGCCGTGAAGCCGACACAGTAGTGGAAATTGGCTTTGGCATGGGCGCTTCTCTGGTGGAGATGGCAGCCAACGCCCCTGAGCTTAACTTTATCGGTATTGAAGTGCACAAGCCTGGCGTAGGCGCCTGCCTCGGTGATGCCGGTGCGGCTGGGATAAGCAACCTGCGCGTGTATCACCACGATGCGGTGGAAGTGCTGGAAAACGCTATTGCCGATGGCTCTTTGGCCCGGGTGCAGCTGTTCTTCCCAGACCCATGGCACAAAAAGCGTCACCACAAGCGCCGTATCGTACAGCCTGAATTTGTGCAGCTACTTCGCCGCAAGCTCAAAATCGGCGGTGTATTCCATATGGCCACCGACTGGGAAAACTATGCCGAGCATATGCTGGAAGTGATGAGCGCTGCCGAAGGCTATAAAAACCAGTCTGAAACCAACAACTATGTTCCGCGCCCGGATCATCGCCCACTGACCAAGTTTGAAAACCGTGGTCACCGCTTGGGTCATGGGGTGTGGGATCTCATGTTCGAACGCGTTGAATAATCAACTATTTCCATCAACCAAAGAGGGAAGAAACATGGCCAAGAACCGTAGCGCCCGTCTGCGTAAAAAGCTGCGAGTGGATGAGTTCCAGGAACTGGGTTTTGACGTACGCTGGGTATTTAACGACAGCGTCAGCGAAGCCGACATTGATGCGCTGGTGGATAAGTTTATCGATGACGTGATTGAGCCCCGCAAACTGGGCTTCCACGGCGGCGGCCACAAGGAATGGGAAGGCATCATCGCCACTCAGGCCCTGGGCAAGTGCACCGATGAAGACCGCGCCGCCGTAAAAGCCTTCTTCGATACCCTGCTGGTATCCGATGTGGAAGTGTCTGAGCTTTACGATCTCTGGTGGGATTAATTGATGGCCGAGCAGGCACTGCTTGACGAGCTGGTCGCCAGAGTCAGGCCGTTGCTCGGACAGGGCAAGGTGGCGGATTATATTCCGGCCCTTGCCCGGGTTTCACCCCACAAGCTCGGCATTGCCGTGACCAGCCTCGATGGCACCACCATTGGGGCCGGTGACTGGCAAGAGCCATTCTCGATTCAAAGTATCTCCAAAGTATTCAGCCTGACCGGCGCCATGATGCTCTACGAAGAGAGCGAGATCTGGTCGCGGGTAGGTAAAGAGCCGTCCGGGCACTCGTTCAACTCGCTGGTGCAGGTTGAGCTTGAGCGGGGCATTCCGCGAAATCCCTTTATTAATGCCGGCGCGCTGGTGATTGCCGATATGCTGCAAAGCCGCCTTGGGGCGCCCAAACAGCGGATGCTGGAAGTGGTGCGGATGATGAGCGGTAACAGCTCTGTGTGCTACGACAAGGTGGTGGCCGCCTCTGAGTACCAGCACAGCGCCCGTAACGCCGCTATCGCCTATTTGATGAAGTCCTTCGGCAACTTCCACAACGACGTGGACAAGGTGCTCAGAAGCTATTTCCACTATTGCTCGTTGTCGATGAGCTGCGCCGATTTGTCCCGGGCGATGATTTATCTTGCCGATAAGGGCATGACTCTGGATGGACGCGAGATAGTCAGCCCCACAGAGACCAAGCGCCTGAACGCGCTGCTGGCAACCTCTGGCCTCTATGATGGCGCCGGTGAGTTTGCTTACCGTGTTGGTATGCCGGGCAAGAGTGGCGTGGGTGGCGGTATTATCGCGGTTATTCCCGGGGATATGGCAGTGTGCGTCTGGTCTCCTGCGCTGGATGCCAGTGGCAATAGCCTTGCGGGCACCCGCTTGCTGGAGCTGCTGGCCGAGGAGCTGGGGCGCTCGATTTTCTGAGCCTTTCTTTTTAGGTTTTTTGCCCCTCGCTCAATTACAGCTACGCATCTTAAAGGCGATTTCCTGATTTGCGGATATAACTCCCCATCGCAGGAAATCGCTTTTTGTTATCTTTCTCAGTAACTGGTGAAAAAAATCACTTTTTAGTGATTTAGCTCACGCCTGCCTTTGCTTTGATTCAGCTCATCTTCATTGAAATTATATTAATTCCTTATTAATCATTTTGTTATAAAAGTTGGCATGACCTTCGCTATATCAGGCCATATAACTTACAAAGGCAAGGATAGATGCGATGAAAACCAAGACTCTTGTTACCGGTGTAGTTTTGGCAACTTTGATTGGCGTGACTGCCGTGGTACCCGCCATGGCCCACGGGATCAGTAACGACAGCTGCGATGTGAACCTGAATTATGACATTTCTCTTGAGCCTCAAAAGCTGGTGCTGAGCCAGAAAGGGGATGAGTTTTATCGCTTCGAACCCGGCAAATTGTATGTGGAAGGCAAAGAAGTTGCCTTGACTGGTGAGCAGCGCGCGCTGGTAGACAGCTACGCCGACAGCGTGGCCCGTCAGGTGCCTGAGTTTGTCTCCCTGGTAACCGAAGCTGTGGGTCTGGCCAGTCAGGCAGTAAACACAGCGCTGACGCCACTGCTGGGTGAAGATACCGGCAACCGTGTAGGCGAGCTGATGGACAACGTTAACGAGCGTCTTGGCGAAGTGATGCATAAGAACGGTGACAGCTACTACATAGGTGTAACCGATGGCTCCATCGATGAGGTGTTCGACAAGGAGTTCGAACAGGAAATCGAAAACCTGGTGCAGGAATCCGTAGGCACCCTGATGGTTCGCCTCGGCACCGAAATCCTGTCTTCAGAAGGCGACAGCTTCGAGGCCAAGATGGAAGCCTTTGGCCAGAAAATGGAAGCCATGGGCGAGCAGATTGAGCGTGAAATGGAAGCTCAGGCCAGCACCCTGGAAGCCCGAGCCAATAAGATGTGCGATGAGTTTGAAACCTTGGTAGCCCTCGAGAGCGAGCTTAGGGCCAAGGTGCCTGAGCTGTCCAAGCTGGAGTTGGCCGACGCCAAGCAAGAGGCGCTGCGCGAGTAACAGATGTAAGGCAAGTATGTTGTGAGTAACTGAATTTCAGCGGCATTTTTCAGCAAGATTTTTAACTGACATTCCTTGGTTCATTCCTTGAACGTTTGGCCCCATCCCCTGGGGCCGTTTTTTTATTCTCCTGTTGCTGCTTGAGCCACGGCAGAAGTGGAGACAGCGAGCGGATTTTTGTTATACTGCTAAAAAATAACAAAAAACTCGGGTTTCTCCGGGATTCCCTGACTCTACCTTAACGTGCTTTTTTGGTATATCTGATTGATTATCATTGGTTTGTCTGAGCTTTGGCCCCGGCCCGAGCTGAGCTCGCCGAACATAGCTTAAGGCCACCTTCATGTTAGAACTGTTAGAACCCATTGCCATTTTCACCCATGTTGCCAGGGCGGGAAGCTTCAGCGCAGCGGCAAGGAAACTCGGGATTTCCAAGTCAAAGGTGAGCACCCAGGTGGCTGATCTTGAACATAAGCTGGGCGTGCAACTTATTCAGCGCACCACCCGTAGCCTGAGTCTGACCGAGGCCGGTCATCTGCTGTATGTGCAGGGCGAAGAGCTGCTGCGGGATGCCGACCAGGCCGTTGCCAGTGTTCACAATCTCAATGATGCAACCCGTGGTGTGCTCAAGGTGGGGATTTCCCAGTCCTTCGGAACCATGCACATTATTCCTGCGTTGCCTGAGTTTATGACCCGTCACCCTGAGCTTGAGCTGCAGGTGAGCTTGCTGGACCATAAGGTGGATGTGGTCAGTGAGGGCCTGGATTTGCTGCTGACCATGTCGGAGCAATTGCCTCTGGGTATGGTGGCGCGGCCGCTGATGAAGTGTCAGTTTTTACTGGTGGCTTCCCCCGATTACATTGCCCGCCATGGCGAGCCGACCCGCCCAGAGCAATTGGTTGATCACAATTGTCTTGTGTATCACGGCGAGTGGCACGAGCACAGCGTGTGGCAGTTCAAGCGTGGCGATGATTACTGTGAGATTGGTGTTTCAGGTAACTTCCGGGTAGATAACGCCCCGGCGCTGAAGTCGGCTGCCGTAAGCGGTTTGGGTGTGGTGTATCTGGCGAGCTATCTGCTGGAAGATGAAGTGCAAAAGGGGACTCTGGTGCCGCTGCTGCGCGACTGGCAGCTGACTCATCATTTGCCGCTGCAGGCCGTGTATCCACGCCGTAAGCATCTGGCTCCCAAGGTGAGCTCCTTTATCGATTTCATCAAAAATCATATCGGGACTCCCCCTTATTGGGATGCGCCTTATCAGGAACTGTACGCCGAACGTCGATGATTTTATAAATTCATTGTTTGTGAAAACGGATAATGATGTGATCTGGGTAGTATAAAATCAATTAATTCACAAATAATCAAACGTTTAGCAAATGTATTAAACCGGTCCAAAGGGCCGGTTTTTTAGTATCCGCTTAAGCAGTTTTTCCTACATCACTTGCACTCTGTTCATGAATTAATACAATGGATGCCAATTGGATTGGGGCGATCTGAGCCCGTATCGACAGGGGAAATGACCCCTTCCGCTGTTGATACGCAGATCACGCGATAAGCAGTCCCAAGACAATGCCGGCAGAGTTTATTATTAAAACCGGTCCGGCTTTGAAACCATCATCCTAGTTTTTTGGTTTACCCCGGACGTCATGCCGGGGTGATTTTTTATGGCCAGACTGATTTTGTGATGGAACAGATTAAGCACCCTGTACCCTACAAGCCGCCGAACGATAATAATGAGCGGCACACAGGGCGCCAAATGGAAATTGCAGTCATAGTGGCATACGCCAAAGGATGACTCAGGCTTCCAGAGAAAAAGCCACAACCCAGGTTGTGGCTTTTTTTCGTCTTGTGTTCTTGTGATTCTGTGGTAGTCACGATGCCTTTTGAGATTGTCCTGATGCCTTTAGTGCGGGCTTCATCAGCCTTTCCTGTGGCCTAACAGGTAACCTTTCCAAACGCCTTTTTTGGCGCGCCAAACAAAAAGCCCGGGTCATAGCCCGGGCTTGTTTATTCGGCGGCAATTACCGCCTTTGTGGCAGCCGTTACAGCTTGGCTGCGCGTGCCTTGGTGTCCTGCACCCAGGACTGTACCTTGGTTTCGAGTACATCCAATGGCAGCGGGCCGTTTTTCAGCAGTAGGGTGTGGAATTCACGGATATCAAAGTCTTCACCAAGGGATTTCTTGGCGTAAGCGCGCATATCCAGAATGCGGTTCATGCCTACCTTGTAAGCTGTTGCCTGTGAAGGCATAACAATATGACGCTCAACCATTTTGACTGCATCAGACTCGGCGTTGGGGGTGTTTTCCACATAGTAGGAAATACCTTGCTCGCGGGTCCATTTTTTGGCGTGAATACCTGTGTCTACCACCAGGCGGCAGGCGCGCCACAGCTCCATGGCCAGACGGCCAAAGTTGGAGTATGGGTCCTGGTACAGGCCCATTTCACGTGGGAAGTACTCGGTGTACAGGCCCCAGCCTTCAACATAGGCGGTGTAGCTGCCGAAGCGGCGGAATTTGGGCAGACCTTCCAGTTCCTGGGCAATGGCAATCTGCATATGGTGGCCGGGCAAGCCTTCGTGGTAGGCCAGGGCTTCCATCTGGTACTTGGGCATGGCCTTCATGCTGTACAGGTTGGCATAGTAGGTGCCGGGGCGACTGCCGTCCGGAGAAGGCTGGCTGTAGAAGGCCTTACCGGCACTCTTTTCACGGAACGACTCAACCGGCTTCACAATAAGCCCAGCCTTGGGTTTGATGGCAAAGACTTCATCGAGACGTGATGACATGTTGTCAATCAGGGCCTTGGCATCGTTGATATAGGCGGCCTTGCCTTCATCGGTTTCCGGATAGTAGAACTGCTCATCGTTGCGCATAAAGATAAAGAAGTCTTTCAGGCTGCCTTTGAAGCCCACTTCTTTCATGATGTCGCGCATTTCATTGTGAATGCGCTCCACTTCCTTAAGCCCCAATTCGTGGATGGCGATGGCATCCATGTCGGTGGTGGTGGTGCGCTTGAGGGCATTGTTATAGAAAGCATTGCCGTCAGGCAGCTTCCACACGCCATCTTTGTTATCGGCACGTGCTTCCAGGGTGCCCAGATACGTTATCAGATCGCTGTAGGCCGGTTTAACTGCGTTTTTCAGTGCCGCCTCGGCCTGGGACAACAGCTCAGCACGCTCTGCATCGGTGATCTCCAGCTTTTCCACTTTACGCTTGAAATCGGCCCACAGGGTGCTGTCGGCGCCGTTTTCAAACGGGGCACCCTTGATGATGTTGTTGCTGTCGTTGATTACATGGGGGAATACAAATTTGGGCGCTATGATGCCTTTGGCTGCTCTGATCTCAAGCGCATCTTTAAGCTGAGCAAAGCGCTGTGGTACGCCATTGAGGCGGCTGATGTAAGCCTTGGCATCGTCGATATTGTCGACCATATGTTGGTTGATAAGTATCGATGCAGTGAGTGAGTGCACGCCGTACATCTGGTTTACCGGATAGTTGTGCAGGCGCCATTTGTGGTCGGCAATCTGATTTTCCAGCCGCTGAATCGCCAGGGTTAAGCTAAGGGCAGTCTGCTCATCCAGCTCGCTTGAATTAACGGTCTGCAGGCGTGTCAGCTGTGATTTGGCCCGCGCCAGTTCCTGTTCGCTGGCCGCTTCACTGATTTCATCCCATTTGCCATAGTCGGCGCCCTTGATGCCCAGCATGGTCTGGCTGATGGGGCTTGCCATCACGTTTTCCATAAACAGGGTCTCGAACAGGGCGTTGGCCTGCTCAGATGCAGACAGTGCCTGCTGCTCGGCAGCGGTCTTGGTGGTATCGGCGATGGCCAGTGACGGAGCAGTGCCCAGAGCCATCATCAGGCTGAGGGCGAGAAAGGTTTTATTGTTTTTATAAGATGAGAACATTGGCTGACTTTAGCTAGGTTGATTTGCGATGGGATCATCCTAAAGAAGCCAGTGTTAAATTTCAGAGTTTAGTGTTAGGAAATGTTTCGATGTGCGCGGTATCACGGCTTTTTTCAGTCAGTCGTGAACCTTGCGCACTCAAAGATCATAAAAACTGCGACAGCAGATCGTTGACGAACATATGGCCCTTGGGGGTAAGGGTCCAGTGGCTGTCGCTGTTCTCTATCAGGCCGCGCTCGGCGGCGCATTGCATGCCCCCGGCAATGGTGTCAGCACTGATACCTGTGCGTGCTTCAAACTCGCTCTTGGGAATAGGGCTCATCAGCCGCAGTCGGTTCATCAGGTACTCGAGGGGTCGGTCTTCTTCAGCTACCTCTGAGCACTCGAACATAAAGTCGCTGGCACCCAGATAACCCTTGGGATGCTTAATCTTTACCGTGCGCACAATGCGGTTTTCTGTCGCCAGAGTCAGTTTGCCATGGGCGCCGCAGCCGATGCCGAGGTAGTCGCCAAACTGCCAGTAATTGAGGTTATGGCGACACTGGAAGCCCGGTTTGGCATAGGCCGAAATTTCGTATTGCTCATAGCCAAGCGCCGCCAGTTTTTTCTGACCCTGTTCGTAGATGCGCCACAGATCTTCATCATCAGGCAATTGCGGCGGCCGCGAATGGAACAGGGTGTTGGGCTCAATGGTGAGCTGATACCAGGACAGATGCGGCGGGTTCAGGCTGGCGGCAGTATCGATATCGGCCATGGCCTCTTCGAAAGACTGATTGGGCAGACCGTGCATCAAATCCAGGTTAAAGCTTTGATAACCAGCGGCTTTGGCAAGCTCGGCGGCGCGGGTGGCTTCATCCTTGCCATGAATGCGGCCAAGCAGATTAAGCTTGTCTTTGGAAAAGCTTTGCACCCCAACCGACAGGCGGGTGACTCCGGCGCTGCGATAGGCGCTGAAATCGTCATGTTCCAGGGTGCCGGGGTTGGCCTCCATGGTGATTTCGATATCGGCTTCAAAGGGGATGCGCTGCTTTACGCCATCCAGCAGCCTGCCAATGGCGCTGGCATCAAACAGCGATGGTGTGCCACCGCCGATAAAGATGCTGTGCAGTTTGCGGCCCTGAACATAACCAAGGTCGGCATCCAGATCCTTAAGCAAATCGTCGACATACTCTTCCTGTGGCAGCTCGCCTTGCTTGCCATGGGAGTTAAAGTCGCAATAGGGGCATTTTTGCACGCACCAGGGGATGTGAACGTACAGGCTCAGCGGTGGCAGCGCTAAAGAAGGGCTGCCCTGGGTCACGGCTTGGCTCATAGAAATCAGATAATACCCTTGGCCTTGAACTCAGCCAGCAGCAGCGCCAGCGCCTTGCCGCGGTGACTAACGGCGTTTTTGGCTTCGGACGACATTTCGGCAGCGGTCAGCTGGCCGCCCTCGGCGATGAAAATTGGGTCGTAGCCGTGGCCATTGTCGCCCTTGGCTTCAAAGCCGATGCGACCTTCCCAGGCAGCCTGGCAGATGATGGGGGTTGGGTCCTTGGCGTGGCGCATAAATACCAGTACGCACTGGAAGCGGGCACGGCGCTCAGTTTCTTGTTCGAGGGCGCCGAGCAGCTTTTGCCAGTTGTCGGTGTCTTTGGCGCCAACGCCTGCATAGCGGGCTGAATAGATGCCAGGGGCACCCTCGAGGGCGTCTACTTCGAGCCCTGAGTCGTCGGCAATGGCCGGCAGACCGGTAATGGCGGCGGCGTGGCGGGCCTTGATGATGGCGTTTTCAACGAAGGTGGTGCCGGTTTCTTCGACATCGGGTACCTGAAACTCGCTTTGAGCTACAACCTCAACGTCAAACGAAGCGAACATTTCATTGAATTCTTTCAGCTTTCCTTTGTTGCCACTGGCAAGAACCATCTTTTTCATCATAACCCCCGATAGGCTTGGAAGGCGCACCACAGCAATGTTTCGGGCGCCATTTCAACGTGGCGCCATAATACCCAAGGACACCTTCAAAGGACAGAAAAAACAAAGCCTGCGAATGCAGGCTTATCGGCTGTGAAATTTGTCAGTCTATGTAGAACTTCTGCTTGAATTTCAACGTGGTATTTAGCTTGTTACCGCTTTTGACCGCAATCTGGAAGTTGATTTCTTCGTCGTTGCGAACCGGCACCTCGGCAATGTAATAGATTGCCGCGCCTTCGCGGATTTCACGGAACTTGAGCTCCACCTTGGCATCCAGCAGGTTATTGGCCACGCCGCTGATCTCAACGGGGACTGCAGGGTTACCGGCTTCGGCGGTGTCGAGCACGGCAATATTGACTATGCCCTTGTAGCTGGAACGCTCAATGCCATAGTTTTTGGCGATGGTGGGGGTGAGGAAGGTACTCGGCAGAGCCATGTAGTGGATATCGTACTGACCTACCTGTTCCTTTTGTTCGGCGCTGGCCAGGCCACAAAGGCTGGCGGTCAGTACCAATACTGCGCAGAGTTGACGCAACATAATCCTGTCCTCCTGAAATGGACGTATTGCATAAGTATAAACCGGCGAAACGCGACTGACATTTCGCCGGGGTGGCTGTTTTATAAAAACGCTTTGAAATCTTCCGGGATTTGGCTGGGGCTTTTGATACGGATGAGCTTGTGGCGGCCAAGTTCGCCGCGCTCAATGACCACATCGCCCTTGGCGACTTTAAAACGCTTGGCCAGTAGCTTGCAGATATGGGCATTGGCCTTGCCGTCCACCGGTGGCGCTGTGATGGCGAGTTTAAGCTCCTCGCCGTGCAGCCCCATCAGATCGTCCCGGCTGGCCTTGGGCTGAACGTACAAGGCCAGCAGCAGATCGTCGTTGTCGTATCTGATGGCTTGCATCAGATATAAGCCCAGAAGGGCACGTATTGCGACAGCAGCATATTGATAAAGTTAAGGGCGATAAACACCACCAGTACCGACAAATCCAGGCCACCGATGGGTGGAATGATACGGCGTACCGGCGCCAGAACAGGCTCGGTCAGCTGGGCGATGACCATGATAAAGGGGTTATAACCCTGATTGAACCAGCTGAGGATGGCACGGATAAGCAGCATCCAGAAGAAGAGCACACCGGCGTTTTTAATCACCGCCACTACTGAGTAAGCGAGTATGGTGGGCAGGTTGATGACAGCCCCTGCTATCAGGGTCAGCACCAGCATTTTCACTACAACAACGGTAATGGCCAGCAGCACGGAGGCGGTGTCCAGTTTGCCGATAGGAGGCAAAATGCGGCGCAGAGGTGCAATCACCGGATGAGTGGCTTTTACCACAAACTGGCTGAAGGGGTTGTAGAAGTCGGCTCTGGCCAGCTGCAGCCAAATCCTTAAGATCACCACCATCAGGTAGAGGTCAAACAGGGTGTTAACCAAAAAAACCATCGCATTCATGAAGTTTGCCCTTAGTTTCTAAAACGGGTTTAAACAATCAGTTCCCAAAAATCGTGCCATTAAAAGCTTTTGGCCATCTGTTCGGCGCGCTTGATGCAATTGCCCATGGCGTCCTTGACCAGGCTTCTAAGCCCACCGGCCTCGAAGGTGGCAATGGCCTCGGCGGTGGTACCGCCCTTGGAGGTCACATTGGCCCTGAGCTCAGCTGGAGTGAGATCCGGATTTTGCTTGACCATGGCCGCGGCACCAACGGCAGCCTGCTGCGCCAGGGTGCGGGCGTCGGCTTCGGGGAGCCCCATCTGCACACCGGCTTCTATCATGGCCTCAATGAACAGGAAAAAATAGGCCGGTGAACTGCCTGCAAGTGCAATTACTTTATCGATTCCAGACTCATCGGCGACCCACACCACATCGCCACAGGCGCGCATAAGGTGCTCGGCAAAGACTTTATCGTCTTCGCTGATGCCTGCAGGGGCGTAGAGACCCGTCATCCCCAGCCCCAACTGCATCGGGGTATTTGGCATGGTGCGGATAAGTTTGACCTGCTTGCCGAAGTAATCATGATAGCGGCTTTCAGGAATACCCGCGGCTATGGTGATAAGCAGCTTGCCATCGATAACATTGGCCAACGCTTCGCAAACCCCTTGCATCAGCTGGGGCTTCACTGACAGCAAAATCACATCGGCATTGCTGGCGCTTTCGAGGTTATCGTGGGAGGTATTGATGCCGTAATCGGCTGCCAGCGCCTCAAGTTTGGCGGCGCTCGGGTTGGTGGCTGTGATAAGGGCTGAGTTGTAGCCGCTTTTTACCAGTCCACCGATGATGGCCCGGCTCATATTGCCGGCGCCGATAAAACAGATTTTCTTTTGTTGCATCTACAGGGCCTCTTGGGCTGTGTTATAGGGTCAATATGGGGGCCGGGTGCTGCAAAAACAATGCAATCGACAAAAAATCAGCCTGCTGAAATAGGCCCTAGTATTATGGTTAGTTCAGGTTGACGTGCCCTGGTTGCGCTCGCCAAAAATGGCGCTGCCAATCCTCACCATGGTTGAGCCTGCGGCGATGGCAAGCTCCAGATCGCCGCTCATACCCATGGACAGGGTGTCAATTTGTGCCCGCTCGCCATGGCTTTGTTTAAGGGCATCGAACAGGGTTTTCATGGCGCCAAGCTCGGCGCGGGCGCGGGTTTCATCTTCGGTAGCCGCCGGAATCGCCATCAGGCCTCTGAGTTTGAGCTGGGGCAGGGCGCAGATGACGTCGGCAAGGGCAGCTATCTCTTCAGCGCCGATGCCGGATTTGCTGTCTTCTTCGCTGATGTTCACCTGAATCAACACATTGAGGGGGGCCAGTGCGGCCGGGCGCTGATTGGCAAGCCGGGTTGCCAGTTTTTCTGAGCTTAGGGTATGCATCCAATCGAAGTATTCGGCCACCAAACGGCTCTTGTTGGATTGCAGCGGGCCGATGAAATGCCACTCGATACCCGGACAAGACTCGCCAAGGGCTTCTATCTTGGAAACCCCTTCCTGAACGTAGTTTTCACCAAAGCAGTTCTGCCCGGCGGCAAAGGCTGCCTGAATATCGGTCACAGGTTTGGTTTTACTGACCGCAAGGAGTTTGATTTCTGATGGGTTTCTTGAAGAATTTTGCGCCGCTTGGGTGATTCGCTGCTGGGCGAGAGCCAGTCTGTCTGCTATTGTTGTCATCATGTAATCAATCGGTTGAATGGATATCCCATACCATGGAAATCACAGAGTTACTGGCGTTTAGTGTAAAACACAAAGCCTCGGATCTGCACCTGTCTGCCGGGGTTCCCCCCATGATCCGTGTGGACGGCGAAGTGCGTAAAATCAATCTGCCTGCACTCGATCATGCCGGCGTACACTCCTTGGTGTACGACATTATGAATGACAAGCAGCGCAAAGACTATGAAGAGCACCTGGAAATCGACTTTTCCTTCGAAGTGCCCAATCTCGCCCGTTTCCGTGTGAACGCCTTTAACCAGTCCCGCGGTGCGGCGGCGGTGTTCCGTACCATTCCCAGCCAGATCCTGACCCTTGAGCAGCTGGGCGCGCCGGAAATCTTCAAAAAAATCGCCAGTTTCCCCCGTGGTCTGGTGCTGGTAACCGGCCCAACCGGTTCCGGTAAGAGTACCACCCTGGCGGGCATGATTGACTATGTGAACGAAAACCGTCACGACCACATCCTGACCATCGAAGACCCTATCGAATTTGTGCATCAGAACAAACAGTGTCTGATTAACCAGCGTGAAGTGCATCGCCACACCCACAGCTTTAACGCCGCCCTTCGAAGCGCGCTGCGTGAAGACCCCGACGTGATCCTGGTGGGTGAGATGCGTGACCTTGAAACCATTCGTCTGGCCATGACAGCCGCAGAAACAGGTCACCTGGTTTTTGGCACCCTGCACACCACCTCGGCGGCCAAGACCATTGACCGTGTGGTTGACGTATTCCCCGCCGGTGAAAAAGACATGGTGCGTACCATGTTGTCAGAGTCATTGCAGGCGGTAATTTCCCAGACCCTTATCAAGAAGATTGGCGGCGGCCGGGTGGCGGCGCACGAAATCATGATGGGTACTCCGGCTATCCGTAACCTTATCCGTGAGGACAAGGTGGCGCAGATGTATTCGGCCATTCAAACCGGTATGGCCCACGGCATGCAGACCCTCGAGCAGTGTCTGGCCAACCTGGTGAACCGTGGTCTCATCACCCGTGAAGATGCCATGGCCAAGAGTTCCAACAAGCAGGCGACATTTTAAGGATTAACCATGGATGTACGTCCCTTTTTGAAGGTGATGGTCGAGCGTAAAGCCTCGGATTTGTTCATCACCGCAGGCTTTCCGCCCAGCGCCAAAATCGATGGTGAACTGCGGCCGCTGGCGGAAAATCCATTCAGCCCGGCGCAGTCGCTGGACTTCGTTGAATCGCTGATGAGCGATGCGCAAAAGAAAGAATTCCACGAAAGTCGCGAATGTAACTTCGCTTTTGCCGCCAAAGATCTTGGCCGTTTTCGTGTGAGCGCATTCTGGCAACGTGAATCGCCTGGCTGCGTAATGCGCCGTATCGAAACCCGCATCCCTGAGATGGAAGATCTGAAACTGCCGCCAGTGCTGAAAGACCTGGTAATGAGTAAGCGCGGTCTTATCATCATGGTGGGTGGTACAGGTACCGGTAAGTCAACGTCGCTCGCGGCCATGGTGGGTTACCGTAACGCCCATGAGCGCGGCCATATTCTGACTATCGAAGATCCGGTGGAATTTGTGCACGACCACCGCAAGAGTATCATTACCCAGCGCGAAGTGGGCATAGATACAGACTCCTTCGATGCGGCGCTCAAGAGTTCGCTGCGTCAGGCCCCGGATGTGATCCTTATCGGTGAGATCCGCAGCCAGGAAACCATGGAGTTTGCCTTGTCGTTCGCCGAAACCGGTCACCTGTGTATGGCAACCCTACACGCCAACAACGCCAACCAGGCGCTGGACCGTATCATGCACCTGGTGCCTGAAAGTAAACACCAGCAGCTGCTGTTTGACCTGTCGCTTAACCTGCGCGGCATTGTGGCGCAGCAATTGGTGCCCAAGGCCGATGGCACAGGTCGCCGTGCCGCCATCGAAATTCTGATTAACACTCCCCGTGTGTCCAGCATCATTCAGAAAAATGAGCTGCACTTGCTGAAAGACACCATGGCCAAGTCCAATGAGCAGGGGATGCAGACCTTCGACCAGGCCCTGTTCCAGCTGTATCAGGAAGGTGAAATCAGCTACGCCGATGCGCTGCACCACGCCGACTCGCCAAACGACCTGCGTTTGATGATTAAGCTGGCAGGCTCGGAAAGCACGGGCTCAGGTTTCCTCGAGGGCGTGACCCTGGATATGGACTGACGCTTTGTGATGAAAAAAACCAGGCGTATGCCTGGTTTTTTGATCGCAGCGGCCGCTTGTGGCGTACTCTCATCTAAACCAATTGCTTTCCCTCATTGGCCGGTTAACGCCGGGAAAGGTCACTGAAGACATTAATATTCAGGAGTCAGGATGCGTAGTTTATTGTTTTCATTGCTGTTGATTGCAGGTGTTCATCCGGCAATAGCGGAAGTGCAGGGCACCGAAGTAAAGGGCGCCGAAGTACAGGACACAGTAGCGCAGGGCGCGGCGGAGCAAACAGTGGGCGCTCAGTCCGCTTGCCCTGCGTATCTCAACCATGAGTTTCGAAAGCTGCACTCCAGCGAGTCGGTCAACCTGTGCGACATTGCCGCCGGCAAGCCTGTGCTCTTTATCAACACCGCCAGTAATTGTGGTTTTACCCCGCAGTTCAAGGCGTTGGAGCAGCTGAATAAGGAATATGGTCCCAAGGGGCTGGTGCTGGTGGGCTTTCCTTCCGATGATTTCTTTCAGGAAGAAAACGATGAAAAGGACACCGCCAATGTGTGTTACCTCAATTACGGGGTAACCTTCACCATGCTGGCCACCTCGGCGGTGCGTGGCGGTGATGCCAACCCGGTATTTGAGTATCTGGGAGATAAGGCCGGCTCGCCCAAGTGGAATTTCTACAAGTATCTGGTATCTGCCGATGGCAGTGAAGTAAAGGCATTCAACTCACGGGTGAAGCCCGACAGCCTGGAGCTAAAGGCTGCAATCGAGGCCCTATTGCCCAAAGCGCTTTAGAGTGTTATCCAAGGCGCTTTGAGGTGTAACGCATTCAGGCTGAAATAAAAAAACGCCGCATCAGCGGCGTTTTTTATTGGCGATATCAGCCGCAATATTGATTTTCAAAGTAGCTTTCGACAATCAATACCGCCGATACCGCATCCACCTGGCCCTTGGTCAGCGCCTTGAATCCGCCAAGCTCAAACAGCCTGGCCTTGGCATCGGCTGTGGTCAGGCGCTCATCCTGGGTGGCAATCTTCACCCCGAAACGGCCATTCAGGCGGTTGGCGAACTTGCGTGCCCGTTGGGTCATCTCCTGTTCGGTGCCATCCATGTTCAGTGGCAGGCCAATCACCAATAAATCGGGTTTCCACTCGTTAATCAGCTTGCCGATGTCATCCCAATTGGGGATCCCATCCACCGCCTTAACCGAGGTGAGCGGATTGGCGCTGCCGGTAATTGACTGGCCAACGGCGATACCTATGCTTTTGGTACCAAAATCAAAGCCCATCACTGTACTCATCAGGCATGTCCCGTCTGGCTGGATACCTGCCACAGTTCAAAGCCCAGCGACTTGCTGGCCTGTTGCCAGCGGTCTTCGTGGGGCAGGGCAAACAGAATTTCATCGCTGGCAGGGATGGTGAGCCAGCTGTTGTCGGCAAGCTCCTGCTCAAGCTGACCCGCGCTCCAACCTGCGTAGCCCAGCGCCACCACAAAGTCCTTGGGAGCCTTGTGGGTGCCAAGGGATGAGAGAATATCCCGCGATGTAGTGAGCATCAGCTCGTCGGTCAAGGCACTGGAATTAGCCCAGCCGCCCTGGGTGGTGTGCAGCACAAAGCCGCGCTCCGGATTCACCGGGCCGCCCACCAGTACCTGATCGCGGGTTTCACTCAGTAAAATGCCTTCTTCCGGCAACAGGTCGAGCTGGGCAAGCAGATCCCTGATTGACATACCCACCGGACGATTGATCATCAGCCCCATGGCGCCCTTGGCATCGTGCTCACACAGGTAAACAACGCTGCGGTCGAAAAAACCGTCATTAAGGCTTGGCATAGCAATAAGTAAATGATTTTTAAGACTGTCCATAGGCCTAACCCCCGGCGAGTTTAACCGTGAAGCCTTGCTTTTCCAGCAAGGATTTTAGCTGCTCGCGATTGTCGGTTTGGATTTCAATATCAAAGTCTTTGACAGTACCGCCGCAGCCGCACTGTTTTTTCAGCTTTTGCGCCAGCTCTTTAAGTTCACTAACGTCCAGCCCCAGACCTTTAATTACGCTGACACCCTTGCCCTTACGGCCTTTACTGTCTTTGTGAATACGGACGACGCCATCCCCTTTGGGGACTTCGGCCTGTTCCTTGGGCTCATCGATTCTGCCTTTATCTGTGCTGTAGACCAGTAATACGTTCGGATCGATTCTCATTTTGGGATGCTTTTTCCACGGGGCATTTTTGCCAGTTTACCAGAGTGGACGGGCATTTGGCTCCTAGACAAACGACAAAAGCCACCCGCAGGTGGCTTGTGTGACTATCGGCTCTGACTATCAGTGCTTAAAACATCAGCAGTAGATTGGTCAGCAGCAACGCCGAGGTGAGCAGCAGTGCCGGCAGCATAAAGCGGCGCAGGCTGGGCACAGTTAAAATGGCACTCAGCGCCAACATTGCCAGCGCCAGGCTGGCAGGCAATAACTTCTCGGGGGTGATTTGGGTGAGCAATAACCAGCTGGTCACCAGCAGGGAGACCAATAGCAGCCCGGGATTCGTCAGGCTGGAGTGTTCCGTGCTGATGTCGGTACTGACCTTGTTGGACGCCGGGGCGAAAAAGAACACGGCAGATGCAATCACAATGGCAGCGATAAACCAGTACACGGGCAAACCTCCTGTTAAACCTAATTGATAATGATTATCAATAAATGTTTTGTCCGGGTCAAGTGCTACCTGGAAATCGTGATATTTTTCAGTTGTTACTCACAAAAATGGCAGTTAAGCTGAAACCAATTTACCGTCCTTCTGTCTTACCCAGCAGAAGAATCGCTTTTTCGGGGAAGTTATTATGAAGAAACTTATTATCGCGGCAGCAGCGCTGGCACTCAGTGCCTGTTCCAGCCTGAATACCAGCTGGGACTTCGATCCCGGTGTTAGCTTCAATCAGTACAAAACCTATAGCTGGATTGAAAAACAAGGCGATGAAGCCGGTTACCATCTGGATGGTTTGATGGATCAGCGGGTACGCGACGCCATTGAATCCGAGCTTAACCAAAAGGGTTTCAGCAAGACAGACAAGGCGGGTGCCGATCTGTTGGTGAACTATCTCACCAAGGTTGATAAGAAAATCAATGTCGATACCTTCAACACCAACTACGGCTACAACCCATATTGGGGCCCCGGCTGGGGTTGGGGCGGCCATGTGCAGACCCAGACCACAGTGCGCGAGTACGAAGTGGGCACGCTGATCATTGATTTGGTTGACAGTAAAACCGGTAAGCTGGTGTGGCGCGGCTCAGTGGCCGACACCATTCGCGATAAAAACACCCCTCAGGAGCGCGAAGCCAAGGTGCGTGAAGCCGTCTCCAGCGTGATGATGAATTATCCGCCCAAGCCTGAAGGCAAGTAGCTGCAAAGCAATAAGCCTTTGTAGGCTAATACAATACTTGAGTAATCAAAAAGCGACCAGAGGTCGCTTTTTTTGTAGCTGATGCCCTTAATAGCCAGGGTTATTTAAGTCGCAGGGCTGTCCGCAAATGTTGTCCCAGCGGTGACATCGACAGGCTGTGATGCTGGATAATATCCACATTGGCCTGCCACCCGAGAGACTCAAAACTGATCGGCAGCCGTTGCATATTGCCCTTGAGCAAGTCGCGCTCAACCAAATGTTTGGGTAACAGCGCCCATCCCAGTCCCTGCTGAACCAGGGTCATCAGCACAAAGTAGTTGTCGGCATACCAGGCATCGGGGGAATGAGGCTCACTCAAAAAGCTGCGATGCTGCCCGCGGGCGCCTATTACCAACTGTCGGTGCAGCTTAAGCTCATCTATGTGTGCCAGAGTGCGCTTGGCCAGCGGGTGATGGCTTGCCACCACCGGCTCAAAGCGTACGCTGCCGATGGACTCAAAATCCATGCCTTCCGGATAAAGCGCCTCACTGAATACCAAGCCTGCGCCCACCCGTCCGGTGCGGGTCATTTCGATAATATCGCTGCTCGCTGCGGACAGAATTTCCACTTTAAGCCCGGGAAAGGCATCGGGCAGCTCGGTCAGCAGCCGCAGAAGCTGCTGCTCGGGAATGCCTTCATCATAGGCCAGCGTCAGACTGGCAGGACCGATTTGCCCAAGCAGTGACACTTGCTGATTTAGCCTGTGCTGCTGGCCAAGCACGGCTTTGGCATAGGGGAGCAGGCGCTCGCCTTCAGCGGTCAGTGCCGGGTAGCGGCCCGTCCGGTCGAATAGTTGATGGCCGCAGTCGATTTCCATATTGATCACCTGCTGACTCACTGCAGATTGCACCTTGCCAAGGCGTCTGGCGGCGCCGGAAAACGAACCTTCTTCCACGGTAGTGACAAAACAGAGTAGCTGCTCGTGACCAAGCATATCGATATTCCAGATGGTATCTAACTTTATTTGGCATTTTAGCAGATAGAAAATGGCCGCAGTCGGATCTTTGGGGAGACAGAACATGGGCAAGGGTCAAAAGAGCAACAGTCAAAAGTGCAATGGTCATATAGGCAATGCGAAGGCAGTGAGGTCTGAACTGACGGCCGAGATGACCAAATCAGAAATGAGCACGCCTGAGCGGGCACTGCAGGCAATGATATTTGAACTGTTGGGGCTGGTGATGGTGGTACCGCTGGCCGCCTGGCTGACCGGTGAAAGTGGCGGTCATATGACGGTGATAGGCGCGCTGCTGTGCATCTTTGCGCTGCTGTGGAACTACCTCTACAACCTCTGGTTTGACAAGGTCATTGCCGTACCAAGGGCCAAACGCGGCTTTTGGCTGAGGGTAGGGCATGTGCTCGGCTTCGAGCTTGGGCTGGTGTTGGTGAGTGTGCCTGTGATTGCCTGGTATCTGGATGTAAGCCTGTGGCAGGCGCTGCTGCTGGATGCCGGATTTTTGCTGTTCTTCTTTGTGTATGGCGGGCTGTTCTTCTGGCTGTACGACAAGCTGCGGCCTCTCTGGCACCGCCCAGTGCCCTGCAATCCATAAAGACGCAAGCCACACCGCCGATGAATGGCGCTGCCAATAGTGAGTACAACTCGACCAAAGTCGAGCAGCAGCGCTGCGAACGCCTTGTTATGCTGCCAGCCGGTAGTGGCATTTGTGGCTCAAATGAATGTGCTGCCGCTATTTTCTTAACCCGCGCTGTTATCCAGTCCAAAAAGGTATTGGGTAACGCATCTGGCAGAAGGCGTAAGCTATGCAGGCATTTTTGGCATCCTGGTTTGACAGTTTGGAAGGGGGGGATACGCCCGATGCCGTGTGCTCAAGCCGCTGGCGGGAACTGATCCAACAGGCCGCCAATGGCGAGCTGGATGACTGGCAATCCACTCCTCCCGGAATGCTGGCGCTGATTTTACTCTTCACCCAGGTGCCAAAGCGCCTCGGGCTGCCAAGCCCTGAGCGCTGGCACTTCAAGGCACGCGCTCTGTGTATCAGTGGTATTCGCCGCGGCTTTGATACCCAGCTTGACCTTTGTGGCCGACATGGCTTTTATGCGCCGCTGTTTCACTCCCAACTCGAAGAAGACAAACTGTTGCTGTCACGCCTGCTTGGGGGCATGCGCGCCCTCGCGGCCGATCAGGATCCGCAGCTGTGTCGACTGGCCCAATGGCAGGGCTGGTGGCAGCAGGCGGGCCTTGAGTCCGCCGTGGCAGGATGTCAGTCAAATGTTTGAATTTCCAGACACTACTGCTAGCCTTATCCCATGATGAAAACAAAATGCTTTTTCTTTGTGAATTAAGCAGTAAAATATCATCCGTTGATCATGGGGTCGAAAGATCCTGAAATGGCGCAGATTATGCTGTGTCTGTGATTAAACCTCAGGGATTTCACTATGGATCCGTGGCTAAAAGGCTGTTTACTGCTGCTGTGTCTTTACGGACCCTGGGTGCAGGCAAACAGTGATAAAGATGGAGATGGGGTTCCGGACTTCAAGGACGCATGTCCCGGCACTCCCGCAGGCAGCAAAGTTGGCGCCAACGGGTGCGCAGTTCAACCTTCTTTTTCTTCTCCTCTGTGCTTGATGACCTCGGACAATCAGCCATTTCCGGCCGATTGTAACCATGCTGAAATTCCATCGGTTTATTTTGAATTCGGATCGGCTTTTGTACCCTTTGAAGATGCCGCCATGCTGGCGCGGTTGGCAGATTCTGTGAGGGAGCAAAAGGTGTCACTGCTACTTAAGGGGCACACCGATATTATCGGCAAGGATGACGTCAACCGACGCCTGTCCCTTGCACGAGCCGAAAATGTGGCGGCTGTGCTGAGTGGTGACTTTGGCATTGAAAGGGCGCGGATCCGTCTCGAATCCTGTGGGGATTCCGAGCCGGTAGCCTCCAACGAAACCGAGTACGGCAGACAACAAAACCGCCGCGTGGATATACTGATAATTGTTGAATAAAAAAGCGTTTCTACTTTTTAAGGGAGTAACTTAATGGAACATATCCAAGCGCTTCTCGATCAAGCCCCTGAGCTTGCGATGACCTACGGCATGAAAGTCATTTTTGCCATCATCATCTTCCTGGTGGGTAAGTACATCTCCAACGTGGTGAAGAAAGTCACCACCAAGGTGATGACCAACCGTAAGATTGACCAAACCGTCACCTCATTTGTGGCCAACCTGGCGTGGGCCGTGGTGTTTGTGTTCACCATCATTGCCACCCTGGGTCAAATTGGTGTGCAGACAGCCTCTCTGGTTGCGGTCATCGGTGCCGCCGGTCTGGCGGTAGGTCTGGCGCTGCAAGGTTCTTTGTCCAACTTTGCTGCCGGTGTGCTGATGGTTCTGTTCCGTCCATGCCGCGTGGGTGACTTCATTGAAGCCGCTGGCATCGCGGGTGTGGTAGATGAAATCACCATCTTCTCTACCAAACTGCGTACAGGTGACAACAAGGTTATTATCGCGCCTAACTCTGCCATCATGAATGGCACCATCACCAACTACTCCGCCATGGAGAAGCGCCGTGTGGATCTGGTGATTGGCGTGTCTTACGATGCCGACATCGCTCTGACCAAGAAGGTGCTGACCGACATTCTGGACAACAACCAGTATGTGCTCAAAGACCCTGCTTACACAGTTGCGCTGAACGAGCTGGGTGCATCTTCCATCGACTTCGTGGTGCGTCCATGGGTGAAAAGCGGCGACTACTGGGCTGCCAAGTTCGAGCTGATGGAGCAAATCAAGAACGCGCTGGATGCCAACAACATCGGCATTCCTTATCCGCAGATGGATATTCACGTGAAAGAATTGCCTGCTGCAAAATAATCAGCAGTTATTCTGAAAAGAGCCGGCTTTTGCCGGCTTTTTTATTGCCGCCTATGGCGATAGCAAAGGCTTTTTGCAACACTGTTTGGTTAATAGTGCTGATGGCGCCAGGTCATCAGTCCATGCAATAAGGCACAGCTTCAGGGAGAGTCGCCATGTTTAAACCACTGTTATTGGCAGCCTTAATGGCTGTTTGTGTCAGCCCATACGCCGCCGAGCGCGCCAGCGTGACCATGGGAGGCAAACCGGTTGCCCTGTCAGGCACCTTACCAGAGGTGGGTCAGGCAGCGCCGGGATTTCGGGTGGTCGACAGCGCCTTTAATCCGGTCGCCCTGAGTGACTTTAAGGGCAAAACAGTGCTTATCAGCGCCGTGCCCAGCCTGGATACCGGGGTATGTGCGCTGCAAACCAAGCGCTTCAACGACGAAGTGGGTAAGTTTGATCCCAAGTCGGTGGTCATGCTGACCTTAAGCACCGACTTACCCTTTGCCCAGAAGCGTTTTTGCAAAGTGGAAGGCGTTGAAAATATTCAGGTATTGTCCGACTCTGTCTGGCGCAACTTCGCCGAAGAATACGGGCTCCTGATTGAAAATATGGGTCTGCTGGCCCGCAGTATCTTTATTGTTGATGCCGATGGCGTGCTCAGATACAGCGAGCTGGTCCCGGAAGTGAGCAAGCACCCCGATTATGATGCGGCGCTCAAGGCGCTTACCGATATCAGCAGCCGTTAATTCGATGGGTTGAATAATAAAAAAGCGCCGCTATTGCGGCGCTTTTTGTTGATATGGCTCAGTGGGCGTGGGGATCGCTCTGGTAATTAAAGGTCGGCATCGACCAGCGATAACGGATAGCACACATCCTCAGGCCAAAGCCCAGCAGCAGGCAGCCCAGCAGACTTGGCCAGCCGCCAAAGCCGCTCATGGCCAGCAGCACATAGGCCGAGGCGGTTAATGCCGAGGCGAGCGCGTAAAATTCACGCCTGAAAATCAATGGGATCTCGTTACAGAGAATGTCGCGAAGCACCCCGCCAAACACGCCGGTTACCACCCCCATGGCCACGGCCACCACGGGGCTGAAACCCAGCATCAGGGTTTTCTGGGCGCCGGTAATAGAAAATACCGCCAGCCCCAGTGCATCAATGGCCAAAAACAGCCTGCCCAGATAACGCATCAACGGCGCAATCAACACTGTCAGCAGCGAAGCGGCGGCAATGGCAATCAAATAGTGCCAGTTGGCAATCCAGATCAGCGGATAGTTGCCAAGCAGCATATCCCTGAGGGTGCCGCCACCCACGGCGGTGACCAGACCGATAATCACTACCCCGAACAGATCCATCTGTTTGCGACCGGCCGCGAGGGCACCGGTCATGGCCTCGGCAAGTACACCGATAAGCCAAAGGATCATAATGAATTCTGTTTGTGCCACTTTGGCGCTCCGATGGGGTGAAAAACGCTGCATTTTGCCTGAATCTCTGGCCTTTTCAACCAAGATTAGTTCGGGATTTGCATTAGATTATGTAATGTGTGAGCCAGATGTTTCCGGGGGCAGATGAACGCCTGTTCGGCGCACAGTGTTGCTGTGCTGGCCTTTCATGACATTAGCCTTGATAATCGGCTGTGACTTTACTTAGCGGGGGACAACCAATGCCAGTGGATTTCAGAAGTGATACCGTGACTCAACCAACCGACGCCATGCGCCGCGCCATGTTTGATGCGCCGCTGGGGGATGATGTATACGGAGATGATCCCACGGTCAACCGTCTGGAAGCCATGGCCGCAGAAATGCTGGGTTTCGACAATGCACTGTTTACCAGTTCGGGCACTCAGGCCAATTTGCTGGCGCTGATGAGCCACTGCGATCGCGGCGACGAATACATCTGCGGCCAGCAGGCCCACAATTACCGTTTCGAAGGCGGCGGCGCTGCAGTGCTTGGCAGTATTCAGCCGCAGCCACTGAATAACCAGGCCGATGGCAGCATTGCCCTTGAGGATATAGAGGCGGCCATTAAGCCCGACGATGTGCACTATGCCCGTACCCGTCTTTTGAGCCTTGAAAACACCATAGGTGGTAAGGTGCTGCCGATGAGTTATTTGGCGGACGCCCAGGCACTGGCGTTTAATCGGGGTCTTAAAATTCATCTGGATGGCGCCCGGCTTGCCAATGCAGCGGTGGCGCTGAACAAGCCCATGGCGGAGATTGCCGGTCACTTTGACTCGGTATCCCTGTGTCTGTCCAAGGGACTGTGCGCGCCAGTGGGCTCGCTGCTGCTGGGGGATGACAGGCTTATTCAAAAGGCGCGTCGCTGGCGCAAAATGCTGGGTGGGGGCATGCGTCAGGCCGGTGTGCTTGCTGGTGCTGCCATAGTGGCGCTGGAGCAGCAGGTCGAGCGACTGGCTGACGATCATGACAATGCGGCATTGCTGGCCCGGGAGCTTGTGCAAATCGACGGTTTTGACGTAGATATGGCATCGGTGCAAACCAATATGGTGTTTGCCAGGGTGGCTGACAATATCGATATTCAGGCAGTCGCAGCCGAGCTGAGCAGTCGTGGTTTTGTAATTTCAGCATCAAAGCAGCTTCGTCTGGTCACCCATAAGGACATCAGCCGCGCAGATGTGCACAGCTTTATTGCGGCGCTTAAATCAATCTGTCAGTAAGCCCGGCTTATCCAGTGTGAGCGGTCATGAGCTCAGCAGCTGGGGCAGAACGTGCCCCAGCGCGGCGCGCTCTTGGGGACGCACGCGCAAACTTGGTGCAGCTTTTACCTCTATTGAGGTGGGCGGTTGTTCAACTAATTGATTTATATGGCGCCACAACTGTGGCGCGGCGGTTGCAAAGACATTGGGGTGAACATCACGGAGGACACCCCATGAAATACCTGAGCCGTCGTTTGGTTAAACCCGATCATCTCAATCCCGCCAATACCCTGTTCGGCGGTCAGTTGCTCAGCTGGCTCGACGAAGAGGCGGCCATTTTTGCTGCCTGCCAAATGAAGAGCGAGCGGCATGTCACCAAACTTATCGCCGAAATCAACTTTATCACGCCGGCGCGGGCTGGCGATGTGCTGGAGTTTGGCTTCGAACTTATCAGCATGGGGCACAGCTCCATTACGGTGCGTGCCAAGGTGCGCAACAAGGTGTCGCTGCTGCCGGTGGTGACCGTGGAAAAGCTGGTTTTTGTGCATGTGAATGAGAAGGGATTGCCTACCCCCCATGGGATGCGGGCCTATGCCGCCTGAAGGCTCAGCGCCCATGTTGGAAGCCTGGAGTTAATCCCGGGCGTGAACTGGCGGCAGGGAAGCCTGTCAGTTTTTCTCTTCAGAAAGCTCTTCTTTGACTGAATTGACCGCATCCCGTGAGGCATGACCAACGGCCTTGGTGGCATCACGGGTAGCGTGACCAATCGCCTTGGTGGCATCGCGGGTGGTGTGGCCGATTTCGCGGGTAACGTCCTTGGTGGTATCTCCCACGGTGCGCCCAGCGTCTTTAAGCTCGGCGCAGCCGCCAAGCAGTGCCAGAATCGCAAGTGTGGTAGTGAGAGTTGCTAAGGCTTTCATAAAGGCTCCTTGGTTATTGGCGGCCATTATACTACCAATTACTGCCTTTTTTGCCTCCTGGTTTGTGCCTAAGCTGGCTGAGACTTATTTGCACTCGCCGGTTTGCCCCTGCCTTTATCGAAAAGACTATGATAGGCTGATTTCACAAAACAATAACAAAATCTGTGAGTTCCCTATGCTTTCTTCTCAAACTCCGCCAGCCGATCCCCTGGCCATCGACATCTTCGAAATGCAGCCTGCCGACTTTGCCGATGTGCTTGCGCTGGGTGAAATTGTGCACGGTGAAGCCTATCTCGACCTGCCTCATCTTGAGGCGCTGTGGCGCGCCGGCGTGAAAGGGGGCATTAATGCCAGTTTTGTCGCCCGCAGTGGCAGTGAATTGCTGGGCTTTCGCCTGACTGTCGCTGCCGGAAACTGGCAGCCTGATACCTGGTGCAGCCCCGAACTTTGGGGTGTCGCGATTGAAGAGGTGTGTTATTTCAAATCCAACACTCTGGCTGAGCATGCCCGTGGCAAGGGCCTCGGTGGTTTGCTGCTTGCCAATGCCGCAGCCGCCGCCAAGGCGCAGGGCGCCAAGGCCGGGGTGGCCCATCTGTGGCAGGAAAGCCCCAACAATGCGGCGGTGCGCTATTTCACCAAGGCCGGAGGCAAACTTATCAAGGCCCATCCGGACCGCTGGAACCAATCCCACGACAATCCCGATTACCTGTGCACCCTGTGCGGTAACGATTGCCACTGCACCGCCTGTGAAATGCTGTTGATGCTGTAAGGAGCCCGCCGTGTACGATCCTTTGGTTAGTTCGTGCCCTGCCGGGCTGCCGCTGGCGCGCTCCTATTGGAGTAGCACGACTGAATTGGCGCCGCCCAGACCGCCGCTGCAGGGCGGCCACAAAGCGGATGTGGTAGTGATTGGTGCCGGTTTCACCGGGCTGCTGACGGCCTGGTATCTGGCATCGGAATATGGCCGCGAGGTTACAGTGCTTGAGGCCAACCGGGTCGGTTTTGGTGCCAGCGCCCGCAACGGTGGCTTTGTGCTCAAAGGCTCGGGCCGCCTCAGTTACGCCCAAATGGCATCCCGCTGGAGTCTTGATACTGCCAAGGGCATTTATCAGGAGTTTTCCGAGGCTGTCAGCCGGGTTGAGGATATTATCCATACCGCTGCCATCGACTGTGAACCCCAGCAGCAGGGCTACCTTAAAATCGCCCACAGTCCCAAAGCCATGGCTTCAATGCAGGCCGGTGCCGATTTTATTGCCCGCCATATGGGCCAGGGTGCCGAGTTTATCAGTCCTGAACGGCTCAAAGCGGAGTTTCTCAATCATCAGCAATCCTTCGGCGCATTGCGCCTTGCCGATGGTTTTGGCCTCAATCCGCTTAAGTTGTTGCTGGGTTACGCACGGCTTGCCGAACAGGCCGGTGTGATAATTCATGAAGGCAGCACTGTGCTTGGCAGTCGTCAGGAGGCAGCGGGCTATGTGCTTGAAACCTCCCAGGGCCAGCTGCAGGCAAACGCGCTGGTGTATGCCGGTAATGCCTATTCGCAGCCGTCGCTGACCGACATGCTTGCCGGGCGTTTTTTGCCGATTTTGAGCAATGTCATAGTTACCGAACCGCTCAGTGACGAGCTGCTTCATGAAGCCGGGCTTTACAGCCGTCAGGTGGCCATGGATACCCGGGTGCTCAAATACTATTACCGTTTGCTGCCGGACAATCGGTTGCTGTTTGGTGGCCGCGGCGCGGTGTGGGGCAAGGATGCCGATGACTATGTTTATGTGCGGCGCTTGCAACAGGCCATGTGCCGCGCGTTTCCGGCGTTATCCGGGGTTTCGCTCAGCCATCACTGGCACGGCTGGCTTGCTGCCGCCATGGATGATATGCCCCATGTGTATACCAGAGGCGGGGCAGGTTACAGCATGGGTTATTGCGGTGCTGGCGTGTCTTTTTCGGCCCAGGCAGCCTGGCGCCTGGCGGGAATGCTAAGCGGTGTAAAACCGCCCCAGTTGCCTCTTTATGGCACGCCTTTGCCACATTTTCCGCTGGCGCCGCTTCGTCGCCTCGGACAATGGGGCTACTACCATTACGGCCGTTTCCGGGATGCGCTGGGGTAAGCAACAAAAAGCCCGGAGAGACCTGTGTCCATCCGGGCTTTTCAATTGAAGACCTTTATTCGGTTAATTCAGATGCTTGCTCATCCAATAAAGACTCTGACTCATCCAGAGGCAGCAGTTTAATCTGGAAGTAGGCATAGCCTGCACTTACCACGGGGCAGATGTAATTGAAAAAGGCGAATGGCAGATAAGCAATGGTGGCGACGCCAAGGGTGCTTGCCATAAAAGCGCCGCAGGTGTTCCAGGGAACCAGCGGACTGGTGACAGTGGCTGAGTCTTCCAGGGCACGCGACAGGTTTACCGGCGCCAGATTATGACGGCTGTACTCAAGCTTGAGCATACGGCCGGGCAAAATGATGGCAATAAACTGATCGGCAGTGATGATATTGGCACCGATGGCACAGCCCAGAGTGGTGATCACCAGACTGGATGAGGTTTTCACCATCGACAGCATACTTTGCAGCAAACGGTTCAGCAGCCCCGTGGCTTCCATCACCCCGCCAAAGGCCATGGCCGACAAAATCAGCCATACGGTGTTGACCATGCCCGACATACCGCCACGGCTCAGCAGGCTGTCCAGCATCTCATCGCCGGTGTTGGCGCTGTAGCCATTGAACATGGCAATCCACAGCCCCTTGATGAGCGCCAGTGGCTGACCCAGACTTGGATCTGCGGCAAGCTTGGTTACGCCATCGAATTGGAACAGCGCGGCGCAAAGCACACCGGCGAGGGTGCCCAGGATCACGGTAGGGAAGGCGGGCATTTTGCGGTAGGCAAGAAAGATAACCACCAGCAGTGGCAATAGCAGATGCGGGCCGATATGAAATTCGCCGTCGAGCAGTGCCAGGGTGGCGTCGAGGTTGGTTTCCACCCCGCTGGTATCGGCCGACAGACCAATAAATAGGAAAATCAGTAGTGCAATCAGGATGCTGGGCACTGTGGTCCATGTCATATGGCGGATATGGCTGAAAATATCCGTGCCCGCCACGGCGGGTGCCAGATTGGTGGTGTCCGACATTGGCGACATTTTATCGCCAAAATAGGCGCCGCTGATGATGGCACCTGCCGTAATTTCAAGGCTCAGGCCAACTGCCTGGGCAATGCCAACAAGGGCGATACCCAGGGTGCCTGCCACTGTCCAGGAGCTACCGATAGACAGGGCCACCAGTGCACACAAAAGGCAGCTGGCCGCATAAAAATAATCCGGGCTCAACACCTGCATACCGTAGTAAATCATGGCAGGCACTGTGCCTGAGAGGATCCAGGCGCCAATTAAAGAGCCCACCGAGAACAGGATCAGCAGTGCCGGGGTGGCTACTCCAATACTGCGCACCATGCCTTCTTCGACATCTTTCCAGCAAAAGCCATTTTTAATGCCCACCACCATGGCGATACAGGCGGCGAGGATCAGGGCTATCTGGTTGGCACCGGAGGAGCTGTCGGAGGAGAAAAGGTAAACGGCGGCGGCGAGCATGGTGACCAGGGCCGCCACGGGGATAAGCGCATCCACCAGGCTGGGCTGTTTGTGGGAGGTCATATTTTACATCCTGAAATTATTATAATTTTTATTCCGACTTTGGTGCCGGATGGCCTGTTTTGGCCTTTATGTTTTTGCTTGTGTTTGGCAGTGTCTGCCGGACGCTGAGCGCCTGTGCGCGCCCAGAGCAAGCCTATCCTGACATACTTGAATGACAAAAGTCGATAACAAATCCGTTACCTTGGCGCCGTCCAGGCCACGTTATTCGGTGAAGCTCCGCAAGGTTAAAAGCCGCCGCAGGAAGGAGTAAGGGGTCATAGATGTGACAAATGAAGTGAAGAGTGTCAAAAACAAAAAGGGCGCCCTTTGGCACCCTTTAAGCGGTTAAGCACAATCAGATTTTGCCGAGGCGGTCCTGATAATCTTCGATAAGGTGGCTGACAATCGCCTTAGGATCGGCTTCGTCGCAGCACTCATCTAGGAAGAGTTTAAAGGTGACCAGGGCATGACCGTCGTTTTTCAGCCGGGAGCTTTGCACCGCAAAAAACGCCTTTTCATCGGTGGCCTTGCGTATCACAAACCCTGCGTCTTCAAATGCCAGCTCGCCGGACTCGCTGTGCCATTTGGTGATACGTTTCAGGGCGATTTCACTGGAGTGGTTTAACTCGATGTGGTTTTTCCAGCTAACCTCGTGCTGGGGATCCTTGTAGTGTGGGCAGCGTACTGTGTAGTTATAAACATGGGTAATGGCTGTCATCGCTTTCCTGCCTTATGTTCACCAAAAATGTTGCGCCTAAGATAGTGTTACCTTAGCCCGATTTTCAAAAATGTGTAGCATCAGTGTCACTTGTCTTGTTTGTAACATGCTCATGGGGGTTAAAACGGGTGTTGGATCAAACTTTAGCAATCGCTGATGAAAAACTGAACAGTCGTAATGGAAAGCCGTGCTGAGTGGACTGGCTGGTTTTGGCAAGGGTGAGCCGCTGCCAAATGGCTTCGCCTAATGACTTTTGCGTGATGATTTAAGACGTCGCTTGGTATCGACACTTATTGACGCTGCCTGCTTGCCGCTGCCTGCGAGGGATGGAAGCGGTTAACGCATCAGAAAAGAAACGGCCCGGCATTAAGCCGGGCCTGTGTTTGCCTAATCTTTGCAGGGAAAAAGCGAACAAGCACATTCTAAGTGATTTGTATCATTCTGTAACCCTGCTCTGGCTAAAAATGTAGGTAAATTTACATCAATCCGGGGAAATCTTTGCCTTTTGAACCGCGATCGCGTCATTAAATGATGCTGTACGCTATCGAGCTGTTTCATTGATATCTATTCGGGGATCAAGTGGCCAATAAAAAGGCCCCCGGGGGAGCACCGGGGGCCTGGCTTTGCCTCGCTGGAAAGGCTGGGCTTAAGCCCGGCCGTCAGCGAAAGTTAAAGCGCATTCTTGAAAATCTGACAGATTTCTTCGTGGCTTGCCTGCTTGGGATTGGTAAAGCCACAGGCATCTTTCAGGGCGTTGTCTGCCAGCACCGGAATGTCCGCTTCTTTCACCCCAAGTACGGTGAGGTTTTCAGGGATGTTCACCGCTTTGGACAGGGCCTTGATAGCATCGATGGCCGCCTGGGCGCCTTGCTCGTCGGTCAGCGCCGCAACTTCAACACCCATGGCTTTCGCCACATCTTTCAGGCGCTTAGCCGCAACCTGAGCGTTGTACTCCTGCACATAAGGCAGCAGCAGGGCGTTACATACGCCGTGGGGCAGGTCGTAGAAACCACCCAGTTGGTGCGCCATGGCGTGCACATAACCAAGACTTGCGTTGTTAAAGGCCATACCGGCAAGGAACTGGGCGTAGGCCATCTGTTCGCGGGCTTCAAGATCCTGACCATCGTGCACCGCACGGGCAAGGTTGGCCTGGATAAGTTCAATCGCCTTGATGGCGCAGGCATCGGTAATGGGGTTGGCGGCAATGGATACGTAAGCTTCAACCGCGTGGGTCAGCGCGTCCATACCTGTGGCAGCGGTGAGCGCGGCGGGCTTTTTCAGCATCAGCTCAGGGTCGTTTACCGACAAAATCGGCGTGGTGTGCTTGTCCACAATGGCCATTTTGATATGGCGCGCTTCGTCGGTGATGATACAGAAGCGGGTCATTTCGCTGGCGGTACCTGCGGTGGTGTTAATGGCCACCAGCGGTAGTTGCGGCTTGGCCGATTTGTCCACTCCTTCGTAGTCTTTAATGCTGCCGCCATTGGTGGCCACCAGAGCAATGCCCTTGGCGCAGTCGTGGGGCGAGCCGCCGCCCAGTGAAACCACAAAGTCACACTGGTTGTCTTTCAAAAGTTTAAGGCCAGCTTCCACGTTGCCTGTGGTGGGGTTGGGCTGTACGCCATCAAACACCACGGCCACAATGCCGTTTTCACCGAGTTTTTCGACCAGATCGCCGGCAATACCGATTTGCACCAAGGGCTTATCGGTCACAATCAGTGCCTTTTTAAAGCCGAGGGTTTTGATATCGCCAATGGCATCGTCCACCGCACCCTGACCGAGTACGTTTACTGACGGGATAAAAAATTTAGCAGCCATACATCCACCTTTCTAAGCTGAAATTGAGTTTCTTCTGGCACTAAAGGTAACAGTGGCTTAGGGCTGAATTTGTGATCCGGTGCAGGCTTTGTACCCACAAGTGAGTAAAAGAATTCAAAAGTTGTAAGTGGTTAACACAATGGTGTTGCCCTGTTGTCTGGCGCAGTAGTTTACCGTGCAGCGGCTGATGCATTTTTGTGCAGCCTGCACTGCCTTGGTGCTCAAATGAAATCAAATACCTGCAATTCCACCCACTTACTCTTGGCCGCAGATTCCCCAAGTCGATAATTTTTATCTTCATTTTGCTGAAACCAAAGTGAAGCAATTCCTTGGCATGCTGTCTGCTCTATGACCACTGATGGTCGAATAGGGTGGAGAGAATGGCATTGGACAAGCTCTTTTATCTGCAAGGGATAGGAGACAGGTTCATCGATTGCAGCGGCGCTGAGCGCAGCTTCAGTCATGATGAACGCATGGCCTTGCTGTGTGCCCTGATGCGCAGGGACTCAGCACCGGGCGAGCAGGATATTGCCAAACGTATTGAAGCGCTGGACGCTAACCCCTGGCTCCATGTGCTGCCGGGGCTGCAACACGCCTTTGTTGATGAGCCCGCCATCGAACTGCAACTGCCAGAGTCCGCCTTTGCGGGGATGCAGCTGCCTGTTGCTCAGCAGCATGAGTTTGGCTCAGCTGCTGCCAATCCTCTGCACTCCCAACACTTAATTGAGCTTTGTATCCGCTTGACTGGCGACGAAAACTCAGGCGCCAAGGCGCCGGCAAGCTATCGGCTCAGTTTGACGCTGGCGCAGGCAAAAGAGGTGGGCGACTATCTTCGCCCCGATGGCCGTTACATCAGATTGCGTTTGCCATTGCCCCTTGAGCTTCAAATTGGCGAGTACCAACTGACGGCGACCCTGGATTGGTTTTCGCAACATGCCTTTTCCGGCGAGTTGTTGATTGTCCCCAGACGCGGCTATCTGGGGGTACTGGATACGTCTGCTCCTTCCAAACTCAGTCGCCCATGGGGCCTTGGGATCAGCCTTTTTTATCTTCGCAGTCAGCGCCAGTGGGGCGTGGGCGATTTTGCCGATCTGGGCAAACTGATTGAGCTTGGCGCCGAATCCGGCTGCGACTTTATTACCTTAACCCCGCTGCACGCGCCTTCGCTCGCAAACACCAGCCTTATCAGCCCATACAGCCCGTGGGACAGACGCTTTCTAAATCCACTGTCGATTGCCATCGACTGGCTGCCGGAATATGCCGGTCTCAGTCAGCAATTTAAAGTGGGTGAGTGGCTGCGCGAGCGGTTGCTGCTTAACCAACTTGCTGAGATTGATTATCCCAAAGTAGCGCTGCTCAAATACCGGGCATTGGCGCGACTGTTTGCGGCGTTTGAGGCCATGGACGAACTCTGTGGCCGGGTGCAGCGCTTCGAAGCCTTTGTTAAAAGCCGTGGTCAGGCGCTTGAGAATTTCTGCCAAAGCCAGCTTGCTGAAGCCAAGGCGCTTGGCGCCGTAAGCGAGGGCGTGCTCTGGTGGGCAGACGAGGCGCTGTCTGTGGTGCTCAAGACCCCGCGCTTCTTTGCCTGGCTGCAATTTGTGGCCGATGAACAGCTTGAGCAAAGTCAGCTGCGCTGCCGTCAGGTGGGAATGCGACTTGGGCTGGTACGGGATCTCGCCGTCGGCGCGCTGGGGCAGGGCAGTGAAGTCAGTGCCCGCTACCAGCGCTGCGCTGCCGGGCCCTTACTGCAAGAGCCTGCCGGAGAGGCTGCTGCAGCGGGGTCTGATGAACTCACCGCCTTTTGTGAGCGGCTCGATATTGGCGCGCCGCCAGACCCCTTTTCCGCCACCGGCCAGAATTGGGGCATGCCGCCTTTTGACCCAGTGGCCCTGAAGCAATCTGCCTTTCAGGCTTTCAGGCGCCTTTGCCGCGAAAACATGCGCCACTGCGGTGCCCTTCGTATCGACCATGTGATGGCGATGAGCCGCATCTGGTGCTGGAGCCCAGCCCTTGGCGGCGACGCGGCAAAGCAAGCTCACCCGGAACAGGACGGCGGCGCTGGCGATACACGACTTGGCTGCTACCTGCATTTCCCGGCCGACACCCTGCTGGCCATCTTAACCCTCGAGAGCCATTTAAGCCGCTGCGTACTCATAGGTGAAGATCTTGGAACTGTGCCGCCAGGGCTCAGAGAAGAGCTTAAAAAGCTTGGGATTTTTGGCAATGACCTGATTTATTTCTGCCGTGAAGGCGAGCGTTTTATTGCCCCTGCCAAACAGCGCCGCGCGGCCTTGCTGCAGCTTGGCAATCAGGATGTGCCGCCCTTTATCGCCTGGTGGCGAGGGCTGGATTTACAGCAGCTTGACGCCATAGGTCTTGGCCGTGAAGGGGTACTTATGCAGCGTCGGCGCGATAAAGAGGCGCTGGCTCAGGCGCTGTCGGATGAAGGGGTGCTGGCAGCAAATGCCCTGAAGTCAGATGCCACTGCGTCCGACGATGAACTTGCCGTATTCGATGCCCTGCTCAATTGGTGCGGTCGCAGCCGCGCCGAGCTTGTGGGGGTCAGCCTTTGGGATCTGGCGCTGGAAACACGGCCGGTGAATATCCCCGGCACCCATAACGAATATCCCAACTGGCGCGCCCGCCTTAGCCAATCGTTGGACAACCTGTGGCAATCGGCCGGATTTCGCGCCCGCTTGCATGCCATTCGTTTGGGCAGGCGCGGTGAATTGCAGCCTGACACTGTGGCGACCCAGGGGACAGATGCCTGAGCACAGAATTACATTTTAAAAATATCCAGTTACCGCCTTTGGAGGACACCATGACAGCCCCGGATGTTTGCGAAAGCGATGTGAATAGCACCCTGGTCAGCGCTTCGGCGTTGGGCCAGAACTCCGAGCAGACGTATGCCGATGCGTATTCACAAGTCCAAAGCCCAGTCTTGGCTGATTCAGGGCTTATCAGTGAGCAGGAGGCCCGCCTGTTGGCCCGCGGCGAATACGTCAATGTGTTTTCCCTGCTGGGCATGCACAAGGTCGCCGGCAAGCTCTGTGTGCGCTGCTTTTTGCCGGGTGCCATGGCGGTGGATGTGCTGACCAAAGATGGCAAAAAGGTAGCAAGTCTTGATGCGGTGGCGCGGGAAGGGCTGTTTGCCGGCCTGCTTGGGCGGCGCAGTAATCCCTTTGCCTACCGGCTGCGGGTGGCCTATCCCGCCTTTGAGGTGGTGATTGATGACCCCTACGGCTTTGGCTCCCAGCTTGACGACACTTCGCTCTACCTTTTCGGTGAGGGGCGTGAGCTTTATGCCCAGGATTATCTGGGTGCCAATCAGCGTGTTGTCGATGGCGTGGCGGGCATTTTGTTTTGCGTTTGGGCACCCAATGCCAAACGGGTTTCTGTGATTGGCGATTTCAACCATTGGGACGGCCGGGTGCATGTGATGCGCCATCATCCTGCCAGTGGCATTTGGGAAATTTTTATCCCGGCAGTGCATGATTTAGCCCACTACAAGTTTGAAATCCTCACGCCTGCTGGGGAGCTTCTTATCAAGTCCGACCCCTTTGCCAAAGCGATGGAAGCTGCGCCCAATAATGCATCCAGAGTGGCGCCAGTCTCTGCATTTGTGTGGCAGGACGAAGCCTGGATGCGCGGGCGCAGCCGCGATTGGCACAAAGAAGCCGTGAGTATTTACGAGCTGCATCCCGGCTCCTGGCGGCGAAAGCAGGGCAGCAGTGAGAAGCCACAGGGCGCCTGGCTCAGTTACCGCGAGCTTGCCGATGAGTTGGTGCCTTACATCAAGTCCATGGGCTTTACCCATGTTGAGCTGATGCCGCTGTCGGAATTTCCCTTTGATGGTTCATGGGGTTACCAGCCGGTGGGCCTTTTTGCCCCCACTCAGCGCTTTGGCAGTGCCGATGACCTTAAATATCTGGTGGATGCCTGCCACCGCGCCGGCATTGGCGTGCTGCTGGATTGGGTGATAGCCCATTTCCCATCCGATGCCCATGGCCTTGCGCGCTTCGACGGCAGTTGCCTTTATGAGCATGAAGATCCGCGCCTTGGACGTCATCCCGACTGGGACACCCTGATCTACAACTATGGCCGCGCCGAGGTGCAAAGCTTTTTACTGTCGGCGGCCACCGTGTGGCTGCGTGACTTTCACATCGATGGGCTCAGGCTCGATGCGGTGTCGTCGATGCTGTATCTCGATTACAGCCGCGAGGCGGGGCAGTGGCTACCAAACAGCGAAGGTGGCCGTGAAAACCTCGACGCCATCGACTTTTTAAAGCTTCTGAATCAACGGCTTTATGCCGAGTTCCCCGGCATCATGATGATTGCCGAAGAGTCAACCGCCTGGGACGGTGTTACCCGGCCCGTGCATCAGGGCGGGCTTGGCTTTGGCTTCAAATGGAACATGGGCTGGATGAATGACAGCTTAAGTTATCTCGCCAAAGACCCCGTCTATCGCAGTTTTCATCATCATCAGCTTACGTTCGGCATCATGTACGGCCACAGCGAGCAGTTTATTTTGTCCCTCAGTCACGACGAAGTGGTGCACGGCAAAGGCGCGCTGCTGTCGAAAATTCCCGGTGACGACTGGCAGAAGTTCGCAACGCTTCGCGCCTACTACGGCTACATGTGGGGCTTCCCCGGCAAAAAGCTGTTGTTTATGGGTGGCGAGTTTGGTCAGCGTGATGAATGGAACCACGACAGAAGCCTCGACTGGCACCTTTTGCAATATGCGCCCCATCAGGGGCTGGCGCTGTGGCTTGCCGATTTGAACCGCTTGTACCGCGAGCGCAGTGTGCTTGGGCTAAGCGATCACGATATGTCCGCCTTTCATTGGCTTGACTGCGACAACGCCGCCCACGGCATTTACGCCTTTGTGCGCGGAAGGGGCGAAGAGGCCCTGGTGTTTGTGGTCAATATGACCCCTGAGCTGTATCTCGGCTACCGGCTTGGCTTGCCGGATGTTATCGAGGTTGACGCCGGGGAGCATGATACTGAGCAAGCCCGTGTTTCGGGGCAGTACAGTGTTTCGGGGCAGGACATTCTTTCGGGGCAGGACAGTGCTGCCGCCGATGAGTGGCGCGAGCTTTTAAACAGTGATGCCCACTGTTATGGCGGCAGCAATCAGGGCAATGGCGGGGTAATTGTCTGTGAAGACGTGCCCGCTCAGGGGCAGCGAAGAAGCGCTCTTATCACGGTGCCGCCCCTTGGCTGCCTGGTGATTGGGCGAGCTGCTTCCAAACGCACTGTATCCGGGCAAGCGCTCGCTGCGGCCAAGTCTTCGCTTGCTACTGCCAGTAAAACCGCTGCCAGTAAAACCGCTGCCACTAAAACTGCTGCCGCTAAAACCAACGCTGTTCAAGCTAAAACCGAGAAAGCCAAAACCACGAAAGCCAAAACCGCAAGAGCCAGCGCAAAGCCCGCGACAGCCAAACCAGCCGCCGGTACCGGGTTGAAAGGGGCGCGAAAATGAACTTCCACGCCGGACAGCCGGGAGTATGGCTAACCGACGAAGGCGCCAGTTTTTGCGTGTTCAGCGGAGACAGTCAGGCAGTATTTTTGTGCCTGATTGACGAGGCTGATAAAGAGTTTTGTTATCCAATGACCCGCCGTGGTGACCTCTGGTCTTTGACCGTGGAAGGGGTGCGCCATGGCCAGTGTTATGGCTACCGGGTCCACGGCGAGCAGGACGCCTTTGGCTCACTGAAAGACCCATCAAGGCTGCTGCTTGATCCCTATGCTCGCGCCATAGTTGGCATGCCGGCAAAGTCACAGCGCGAGGTGTCTGCTCTCAAAAGTCGTCTGCTGGATACCGCCGCGCTGCCGCCTTTTGTGCATCCAAGGCCCCGTGTGCCGATGGAGCACAGCGTGCTTTACGAGCTGCATGTAAAGGGCTTTTCCATGGGCTTTCCTGGTATTCGCGATGAGCATCGCGGCAAGTTTCTCGCCTTTACTGAGCCTAAGGTGCTCGATTATCTCGCCAATCTTGGCATTACCGCGGTTGAGCTGATGCCCTGCCAGCAGTTTTTTCACGAGCCCTTTTTAACCGATAAGGGGCTCACCAACTACTGGGGTTACAACAGCATCGGCTTTTTCGCACCCCACAGTGACTACGGTGATATTAGCGACTTTCGCGCCATGGTCGACGCCCTCCACAGCCGCGGCATTGAGGTGATTTTGGATGTTGTCTACAACCACACTGCCGAAGGTGGCGCCGAGGGACCGGTTTACAGCTTCAAGGCCCTCGATAATGCCGCCTATTATCGGCTCACCGAGGGCGGCGGATATATCAACGACACCGGCTGCGGCAACACCCTGAATCTCAATCATCCGCGGGTGCTTGAGTTGGTGATGGATTCGCTGCGCTACTGGAGTGAGGTGGGCGGGGTTGATGGATTCAGATTCGATTTGGCCGCTTGTCTTGGCCGCACTGCCACCGGCTTTGATGTGATGAGTGGCTTTTTCGCCGCCATCGGCCAGGACCCTCAGCTTAAGCGTCTCAAGCTTATCGCCGAGCCCTGGGATGTGGGGCCGGGGGGGTATCGCTTAGGCGAGTTTCCGATGGCGTTTTCGGAGTGGAATGACAGATACCGCGACGCCATTCGCCGCCTGTGGCGTGGCGATGAGGCCATGCTGGGGGAGTTTGCCCGCCGCTTTCATGGCTCGGCGGATCTGTTTGAAGCAAGCCTGCGCGGCCCCTGGGCGAGCCTTAACTTCATCACCAGTCACGACGGTTTTACGCTTCGGGATTTACTGTCCTATACCGAGCGCCACAACGAGGCGAACCTTGAAGACAACTGCGACGGCCACCGGGAAAACCTAAGCCAGAATCAGGGCGTTGAGGGCGATGCCCCCGAGCTTGAACCACTGCGCCAGCACAAGGCCCGCGCCATGCTGATGACACTGCTGTGCTCCTTTGGGGTGCCTATGCTGCGTGCCGGTGATGAGCTGTGGCAAACCCAAAAGGGCAATAACAACGCCTACTGCCAGGACAATCCACTGACCTGGATTGACTGGGAAAACGCCGATCAGGATTTTGCTGAATTTGTCCGCAAGCTGATAGCTATTCGCCGCAGTTTGTTGCTCCTCGGTGCTGAGCGTTATATCCACAGCACCAGCGCAGAGGATGGCCGCAAGGGGCACTTTCTCGCCTGGTTTAACGAGCGCGGCGAGCCGATGCAGGACGCAGATTGGCAGGGCGCGGCAAAGCGTGAGCTTAAGGTTGCCGCAGTACCGCCTGCCAGGGCGCCCCATGAGCAAACGCCGCTGGCACAGGCCATTGGTGATGCCGTCGGGGCCGAGCCGAAGTTTTTCGACGTAAGCCCGGATGCTTGCAGGGCAAGTTCAGGCACGCTCGAGTGCTTTTCAACACAGAAAGTGGCCGCGCAAGAAGAGCAGGCAATTGTAGCCGAGGCCATTCAGGGCACCACAGCGCTGATAGCCGCCTTTGGCGAGTACCATCCCCTTCACGGCGAGCAGTTGTTGCTGTTTGTGATAAACCCCGGCAGTGACGATCGCATCCTGCGTTTGCCCTCATTCAGCCTCTGGTCGCAGCTTAAGATGCTTTGCAGCAATGCCGCTGACTCTGCGAGCAGTCCCGATACCAACCTTGATGGCAGCAGCCTTATCCAGGGCCGCCTGGTGCAAAGCGGCAGCTGTGTGTACCTGCCGGCCTTTGGCGCGGCGCTGTTGCAAAGTGTCTCGACGGCGGCAGACGGGGCGCAATTTTCCGAGGCACAGCAGCAAGCTGCCGTTGATAAAGACCCCAACCCTTAAGCCTCAGGGCATGTGGCAAAGGAGCAAGTTATGCCTAAGCGTGAAACAAGTACGGTTGAATCAGCTGCTGCCGGTGGTGTGCAGGCCGCTGAGCATTCGATGAAAGGTAAAAGCCGTCATGAGCCTTGCGAGCCCTGTGATGCGCTGCCGGCCTGCCTTGAGCGGCAGCTGCGTTACAACCTGTGCCGGTTTGAACCCAGATCGCAGGATCTGTTTCATGCGCTGGCGCTTGGGGTCAAGGAGCAGTTGCTCGATGACTGGCGCAGCACCCGCAGCAGGGATGCCGAGGGCGACAAGCGGCAGGTGGCCTATCTGTCGCTGGAGTTTCTGATGGGCCGCGCCCTTGGCAATGCGCTGCTGAATCTGGATTTAACCCAGGATGCCCGAGATGCACTGGTGCCTTTTGCGGTGACCCTGGAGACGCTGGCACAGGAGGAGCACGACGCAGGCCTGGGCAATGGTGGTCTTGGCAGGCTGGCTGCCTGCTTTTTGGATTCCTGCGCCAGCATGGATATTGCCGCCACCGGTTACGGCATCCGTTACGAGTACGGCATGTTCGCCCAGAAGATTGTCGATGGTTTTCAAATAGAACGTCCGGACCGCTGGCTCAGGGAAGGCAACCCCTGGGAGGTTCGCCTGCACGCCTATTCCGTATTGGTGCCCTTTTTTGGTCATACCGAGTCCTATGTTGACCGAGAGGGAAGGCGGCATATTCAGTGGGTTGGCACTCAGGATGTGCGGGCTGTGCCCCACGATATGCCGGTGCCGGGCTTTCGCAATGGCCGCATTAATACCCTGAGGCTGTGGAAGGCCGAAGCCACAGATGATTTTGATTTGGAAGAGTTTAATCAGGGCGACTATGCCGAGGCCGTGGCCCGTAAGAACCTTGCCGAGCAGATAACCATGGTGCTTTATCCCAATGATGCCAGTGAAAACGGCAAGGAGCTTAGGCTGCGCCAGCAGTACTTTTTGTGCTCGGCGAGTCTGCAGGACATGCTGCGCCGCCATATCGCCCGCTTTGGGGATGATTTGAGTCATTTTGCCAAACACAACGTGGTGCAGCTTAACGACACTCATCCGGCCATTGCCGTGCCTGAGCTGATGCGGCTGCTTATCGATGTGCATTGCCTTGAGTGGGACCAGGCCTGGGCAATCACCAGCGCCACCATGGCCTACACTAACCACACCCTGCTGCCGGAAGCGCTGGAGTGCTGGAGCGTGCGCATGCTGGGGCACATGTTGCCGCGGATTTTGGAAATCATCTTTGAAATCAACGCACGATACCTGGACTTGGTGGCCCACCACTGGCCCGGCGATGCCGACATGCTGGCCAAGATGTCGATTATTGAAGAGGGCAGCGAACCCCGGGTGCGGATGGCATACCTTGCCATTGTTGGCAGCTTTTCAGTCAACGGTGTGGCGGCGCTGCACACCGAGCTTTTAACCCGTGGTCTTTTCAAGGATTTTCACGCCCTTTGGAGCGATAAGTTCAACAATAAAACCAATGGGGTTACCCCCAGGCGCTGGCTGATGGCCTGTAATCCGCAGCTTGCCAGCCTTATCGACCGCCGCCTTGGCAGCGACTGGCGCGAAGACTTAAACCGGCTTTCAAGCCTGGGCGCCTTTACCTCGGACACTGACTTCATCAAGGCCTGGCACGAAGTGAAAACGGCCAACAAGGCGGCGCTGGCGGCTCTGGTTGAACGTGAATGTGGCGTTACCTTCGACACCCAAATGCTGTTCGATGTGCAGGTAAAGCGCATCCATGAATACAAGCGCCAACTGATGAATGTGCTGCATGTTATTCATCTCTATCAGCGGGTGCTGAAGGGAGATACCCGGGGCATGGTGCCGCGCTGCGTATTGATTGGCGGCAAGGCGGCGCCGGGTTACGCCACCGCCAAACTCATTATCAAGCTTGCCGGTAATGTGGCCCACATGGTCAACAGCGACCCCCACGTTACCCCATGGCTGAGGTTTGCCTTTTTGCCCAACTACAACGTGAGCGCTATGGAAGTGATAGCGCCGGGCACAGATTTATCGGAGCAAATCTCCACCGCAGGTAAGGAAGCCTCCGGCACCGGCAACATGAAATTCATGATGAATGGCGCCCTGACCATGGGCACTCTGGATGGCGCCAATATCGAAATTCTGCAAGCCGTGGGTGAGGACAACTTTTTCCTGTTTGGCCTCAATGCTGATGAAGTGGCACGGCTTAGGGAAGATTACCGCCCCAAAGACATCATCGCCGCTTCGCCAGCCCTTTGTGGCGTGCTTGAGCTTATCCGCAGTGGTCATTTCAGTCTGCAGGAGCCGGGCCTCTTTGACCCCTTAATCGATGCCATCGAAAGCCCCTGGGATCAGTGGATGACCGCAGCCGACTTTGATGCCTTTGTAAGCGCCCAGACGCGCGCAGCGGCGCTTTACGCAACCCCCGACGAGTGGACAGTGCGCAGTATCCGCAATACTGCCGCCAGCGGCCGCTTTTCTTCCGATGCCACCATTGCCCGCTATCGCGACGATATTTGGCGCGGCGCCTGACAACCTGAATCAAGGAGCCTTTTATGCCCAATCACAGCCCACGCTACATCAGTAACCTGACCCGGGAAACCTATGCGCTGATCCTCGCCGGTGGCCGGGGTTCACGCCTGTATGAACTGACCGATTGGCGCGCCAAACCGGCGCTGTATTTCGGTGGCAAGTTCCGGGTGATTGACTTCCCCCTGTCTAACTGTGTGAACTCAGGCATTCGCCGCATTGGGGTGGTCACCCAGTATCAGTCCCATTCGCTTATTCGCCATGTGATGCGCGGCTGGGGCCATTTCAAGCGTGAGCTTGGCGAGTCGGTGGAAATTCTGCCGGCCTCCCAGCGCTACTCGCAAAGCTGGTATCAGGGCACGGCCGATGCGGTGTTTCAGAATATCGACATCATCCGCCACGAGCTGCCCAAGTACGTGATGATCCTCTCGGGCGACCATGTGTATCGCATGGACTACGCTGGCATGCTGGCGGCTCATGCCCAGTCCGGCGCGGACATGACGGTGTGCTGTCAGGAAGTCAGTGTGGCGGAAGCGGCGGGTGCTTTTGGGGTAATGGAAGTAAGCGATGAGATGCAGGTTATCGGCTTTGAAGAAAAGCCCTCTGAGCCCAAGTCATTGCCCCACGACCCTGAGCGCTGCCTTGCCTCCATGGGCAACTATGTGTTCAACACTGAGTTTTTGTTTGAGCAGTTGAGAAAAGATGCCGAAAACGCTGACTCAGATCGCGACTTTGGCAAGGACATCATTCCGTCCATCATCAGCGAGCACAGGGTATTTGCCTATAACTTCAAGAGTGGCCTCGGCGTTGGTCAGGATTACTGGCGCGATGTGGGCACCCTGGACATGTTCTGGCAGGCCAATATGGAGTTGTTGTCGCCGGAGCCGCAGCTGAATCTGTATGACGCCAAGTGGCCCATCTGGACCTATCAGGAACAATTACCTCCCGCCAAGTTTGTGTTTGACGATGACGAGCGCCGCGGCATGGCGGTGGACTCCATTGTCTCTGGCGGCTGCATTATTTCCGGCGCCAAGGTTAAACGCAGCGTGCTGTTTAACGAGGTGCGGGTGTGCTCATACTCAGAGGTGGAAGGAGCGGTGATTTTGCCCGATGTGGTGGTGCTTCGAAACTGCCGCATTAAAAATGCCATTATCGATCGGGGCTGCGTGATCCCGGAAGGCATGGTGATTGGATATAACCACGACCACGACAGGGCCCGTGGTTTTCGGGTAACAGACAAAGGCGTGGTACTTATTACCCGCGAGATGCTGGGGCTGCCGGTGGGGTTTGAATAAGATGGCGCAGCGGGAACAAGGTGGAGCGTTGCAGCAGGCTGAGCCGCTGTCGGTATTGATGCTGGCTGCTGAGCATGGCGCTCTCAAAGGCGCCAAGGTAGGCGGCATGGCCGATGTGATTGCCGGGATAGTACCGGCGCTGGCATCCATTGGCGTAACCGTGAATGTGGTGATGCCAGACTATGGCTTTCTGACCCGGTCTCTGGGGCTGGGCGAGCCGGGCAGATTTGCGGTGCCATTTCGCCATGGCATAGAAGAAGTCCTGCTCTATCAGTATTTTGATGCTGACACAGGTGCAACCCTTTATTTGCTCGAGCATCCTTTGTGGCGCTCTTCTCCCGGCAGACTCTACGTCACCAGTGCCGATGGTCGCCCCTTTGCCGATGATGCCGACCGCTTTGCGCTGTTTGGGGTGGCGGTGGCCGAAGCGCTCACCCTCGGGCTAATCCCTTTGCCAGAGCGACTTCACCTGCACGACTGGCATCAGGGCTTTTTTGCACTGTTAAGGGCGCTTGATAGCAAATACCAGTCGCTTAAGGCCACTCCCTTGGTGCTCAGTATCCATAACCTGGCGCTGCAGGGTACCCGGCCGCTGGAACAGGAATCCTCCTCCCTTGCCGCCTGGTATCCCTGGCTTGGCTTGGGGCAACACACGGCGCCAGCCTGGGGGCGGGACCCGCGCTTTGGGCACTGCTTTAATCCGCTGCGCGCGGCTATCAATTCGGCCGATATGCTGCATCTGGTATCGCCTCACTATTGCACCGAGGTGCTCAAACCCTCTGATCCGGCGACCGGCTTTGTTGGCGGTGAGGGGCTTGAGGGCGACTTGCAGCGCCTGAATGATGAGGGGCGCTTGGTCGGAATTTTAAATGGCTGCGAATATCCTGAAATGCCCACTTCCGGGCGCGCCGAACCTGATGCAGTTGTGGCTGCCATCCTCGGCGCCCTTGCCAGAGCACAAGCCAGCGCGGGGCCTGTCATGACGGTTGATTTTCTGGCTGGGCTCAGGCTGCAGGAAATGCAGCTTGCTTGGCTTTCAGATAGGCGCACAGACAAGCGCGCAGATAAAAGCCAGCAGCCATTTTTGCTGACCTCGGTTGGCAGGCTGACCGAGCAGAAGGTGGGGCTGCTGCGCTTACATTTGCATGGCAAAAGCGTGCTGGAATCTCTGCTGGACAGCCTTCGTGACTTCGATGAGCGGGCGCGTTTTATCCTGCTTGGCAGTGGCGATGTATCCATAGCCAGAGAGTTTCAGGCCATCTCGGCAAGGAATGATAATTTCATTTTTATCAATCACTTTGACTTAGAACTGTCGGCGGCGCTTTACCGGGCCGGGTCGCTGTTTTTAATGCCAAGCAGCTTTGAGCCCTGCGGCATCAGTCAGATGCTGGCGATGCGCGAAGGTCAGCCCTGTCTGGTGTCCAGTGTCGGTGGTTTGGTCGACACAGTAAAGCATGGCGAAAACGGTTGGCGCTTCGATGGACAGACGCCGCAGGTGCAGGCGGCAAGGCTGCTGGAGACATTTGCTGCGCTGCTGGAGCAATACGGCAGTGCTGACTGGCAACGGGTGGTGGACGGTGCCCTTGATAGCCGCTTCAGCTGGGATGCCGCCGCGGCCGACTATCTTGAGCGCCTGTACCGGCCATTGCATACTTACGTCTGATACCCTCTGCTACAATTCTGGAAAGATTAAGACTTTTCTTTCCCCATGCCATCGGGGCATGATAAGGGAAGTGTAAGACTTTACCGGTCCAGGCCGGTTATCCGGGGGAATTCAGGCAGACAATGGATCAGGGTATTCTGTTCCCGCTGGTGGAAAACGCCGCGCTATTGCTGGCGCTGGTGTTTATCTACGATGCCATACCATGGCTGAAGCAGCAAAGACTGCTTGGGCTGTGGCGAGTGCTGCTTGGTGTGGTCATCGGCGGCATTGGCATGACCATTATGTCTACCCCCTACGAGTTCGCCGAAGGCATTTATTTCGATACCCGCGCGGTGCTGCTCAGCGTCAGTGGCCTGTATTTTGGCGGCGTACCAACCATTATTGCCGCCGGAATGACCTCGGCGTTTCGTGTCAGTCTGGGCGGTCAGGCGATGTTTGCCGGTATAGCCGGTATTGTACTGAGCGCCGGGCTTGGCCTGCTGTGGCGCCTGCGCTGGAAAGACAACCTCGCTCATATCCCCCTGTTACAACTGCTGGTGCTGGGTGTGCTGGTGCATCTGTGTGTGCTTGGCAGCATGTTTATCATGCCTCTCGGTGTGGCCTGGGATCTGCTGTCAGCCATCGCACTGCCTGTGCTGCTGGTTTGCCCGCTGGCGACCATGCTGCTGGCCAGATTGCTGGCGCGGCGCATCGAAATCGAACGCGATGAAAAAATCAAATTACAGGATGACTTCCTGTTTCGTTCCCAGTTCAACGTCGGCAATATCGGTATTGCCATCACCTCGGTGGACAAGCGCTGGATTAAGGTGAATCCACGCCTGTGCCAGATGCTGAAATACACCGAGAAAGAACTGCTTGGCCTTAGTTGGGAGCAAATGTCCCACGAGGATGATTTGGCCAAGGACTTGGAGCAGTTCCACCGCATGCTGGCGGGCAGTATCGACCAGTATGAAATCAATAAGCGTTTCTACGCCAAAGACGGCAGCGTGGTGCACACCCATATGACGGTGGCCTGTAAGCGCAGCGGCGGCAAGGTGCAATTGGTGATAGCCGGCTTTATGGATATCAGCGATCAGACCCTGTCGGAAATGCGGGTGCGGGCCAGTCGCGAGCAGCTTGCATTGGTGCTGGCCTCAGGCGACTTGGGCTTTTGGGACTGGGATCTTAAGTCCGACATAGTAGTGCGCAACGAGCGCTGCGCCCAGATGCTCGGCGTATCCATGGCTGAAATGATAGATAACAACCGCATTTGGGTCGATGCGGTGCACCCGGACGACCGACTTAAACTGCTGCGCTCCCTCGATTTACACCTTAACGGCCACAGCCAGAACCATAACCTCGAATACCGTATTCGCCGCAAAGATGGGCAGGTGATCTGGGTGCGGGACACAGGCCGGGTGATGCACAGAGATGTTGACGGCAAGGCGCTGCGGATGTGCGGTATCCACGTGGACATCACAGATGCCCGTCGCAGCCAGGAGCAGTTGGAGCTGGCGGCATCTGTGTACAACAACTCCAGTGAAGCCATGAGCGTGATGGATGATAAGGGCAATATCATCACCATCAACGCCGCTTTTACCGATATCACCGGCTACAGCGAAGAAGAGGTGCTGGGGCGCCATATCAGCCTGCTCAATTATCCCCGTAATCCTGAGCACTTTTACGATCAGCTTAACCGCGAAGTACAAACCTCTGGTCGCTGGCAGGGGGAAATGTGGCAAAAGCACAAAAATGGCGAGGAGTACCTGATTTGGCTGACCGTAAACACCATTTACGACAGCTACAATCGCCCTTATCGCCGGGTGGCGCTGTTCTCGGATATCACCGAGAAAAAGGCCCAGGAGCAGCTGATTTGGCAGCAGGCCAACTATGACCCGCTCACAGGTCTGCCAAACAGGCGTATGTTGCTGGATTATTTGGATAAGGAAATAGCCCTGTCGGAGCGTCAGCATACTCACTTTGCGCTGCTGTTCCTCGATTTGGATTTCTTTAAAGAGGTGAACGACACCCTGGGCCACGATATGGGCGACAAGCTGCTGGTGGAGTGCGCCGGGCGGATCCGCGGCTGTGTACGCGAGTCGGATGTGGTGGCACGTCTCGGCGGCGATGAGTTCACGGTGATAATCCGCGATATCCACGACCCACAGGGTGTGGAGCGGGTGGCCAGCAAAATCTTAAAAGCGGTGGCCGAGCCTTATCTGCTTGGGCAGGACACCGCTTACATCAGCGTCAGTATCGGTATTACCCTGTTCCCGGACGATGCCAACAGCCGCGAGGCGCTGCTCAAACACGCAGACCAGGCCATGTACGCCGCCAAGGAGCAAGGCCGCAACCGCTTCAATTACTTCACGCCTTCCATGCAGGAGTACGCCCGTTATCGGATGCGGCTTATTCAGGATCTGCGTCTGGCGGTTGAGCAGCAGCAATTTACCCTGTATTTCCAGCCGATAGTGCAGATGTCCAGCGGGGCGGTGCACAAGGCCGAGGCCTTGCTGCGCTGGCAACATGAGGAGCGCGGTTTTGTGTCGCCGGCGGAATTTATCCCTGTGGCCGAAGATACTGGGCTCATCCTGGAGATCGGCACCTGGGTGTTTGAAAATGCCGCCCGTCAGAGCCGCGACTGGCAGCGCAAGTTTGGTCAACCCATACAGCTCAGCGTCAACAAATCTCCGGTGCAGTTCCGTGATGAAGGGGAAAACTTCGAGCGCTGGGTGGAATTACTCAAAGAGCTGGAACTTACCCAGGGGGGCATTTGCATCGAAATCACCGAAGGGTTGCTGCTGGATGCCTCATCCGGGGTATCGGAAAAGCTGCTGGCTTACCGTGATGCGGGCATTCAGGTGTCCTTGGATGACTTTGGCACAGGATACTCATCTTTGGCGTATCTTAAAAAGTTCGATATCGATTATCTTAAAATCGATCAGTCCTTTACCCGCAATCTGGAAGAGGACTCCAGCGATCGCACCCTGTGTGAAGCCATTATCGTGATGGCCCATAAGCTGGGCATGAAGGTGATTGCCGAAGGGGTGGAAACCACCGCCCAGCGCGACATTCTGCTGGCCATGGGATGCGATTACGGCCAGGGCTACCTGTATTCCAAACCGGTGACGGCACAGGAATTTGAAGCGCGTTATCTGGCTGCGCCAGTGAAGGAAGCCGCAGCGCCCAGCCTGCAACAGTAAATTGAGCGTAGCCTGAGCGAGGCGGATTTATCTGCCTCAGTTGCCGATTGCCATTTCGTCCCGGGGGACTATACTGCCGCCTCGGTTTCTTCACCCCAACAGCTGCGAACACGCCATGACTTTTTCATCCCTCGGGCTAAGCCCGGCACTTACCGAGACGGTCAGCCGCCTGGGTTATCAGACGCCCACCGACATTCAGACCCAGGCTATCGCTGCCATGCTGAAGGGCGCCGACGTGCTGGCCATCGCCGAGACCGGCAGTGGCAAGACGGCTGCCTTTGCCTTGCCGATCCTTGAGCAGCTGCTAAGGCACCCTTCGGCGCCAGTCGAATCTCAGTCGGCACAGCGGCTGCAATTGGAGGCGCTGTATGCCTCAAGGGCGGCCTCAAGGCTGCGGGCCCTGGTGTTGGTGCCTACCCGCGAGCTTGCCGAGCAGGTGGCGGTCAGTGTCAATCGTTATGCAGGCGACAGCGGTCTGGTGGCGCTCGCGGTGTATGGTGGGGTGAATATTCGTGCCCAGACCCGCGCCCTGGCGGAGGGGGTGGATGTGCTGGTGGCAACGCCGGGCAGACTATGGGATCTGATTTGTCATTTTGGCCTTTCCCTCGATGCGGTGCGCTATTTGGTGCTCGATGAGGCTGACCGCATGCTGGATATGGGCTTTGCCCCGGCAATCGATAAAATCCGCACCCGCCTTGGCGCTCATCAATCGGCGCTTTTTTCTGCAAGCTTTGGCGAGCGTGAGCGCGCACTTGCCCAGCGCTGGCTGCGCCAGCCCGTAACAGTGGAAACCGCAGGCACAGGCACCACCCCAGAGCAGCTGTCGGTTGAGCTGTTTCATCTCGACAGGCGCCGCTGGGCCGAGTGGCTGGCGGAGCTGGTGGGCAAGCGTAATTACGGGCAAACCCTGGTGTTTGTTGGCACCAAGGACAGCGCCAACAACCTGGTGCGTGAGCTTAAACTCGATGGCCTTCGCGCCGAAGCCTTCCATGGCGATAAAACCCAGGGCGCCCGCCGTCGCGGACTGGATGAATTCAAGCGCAGTGCCGTGCGTTTGCTGGTGGCCACCGATGTGGCAGCCCGGGGGCTGGATATTGCCAAATTGCCGGTGGTGATAAGCCTGGGGATGCCCCACAGTGAAGAAGACTTGCTGCACCGCCTGGGGCGCAGTGCCCGCGCCGGAAACGCAGGTCACGCCATTGTGGTGCTGGAGCGGGACGATAAGGCCGGGCTGGCTCAATTGGCTGCGGTGTGCCCGGGCTTGCCCGAAGCGGTGACGCCCGCAGGCTACGGCCCTAAAGATCCGCTGCCGGAGCGCTATCGTAACCAGCAGGGCGGCAATCAACCAAGCGGCAATCAGCAGGGCCGAAATTCCAAATCAGCAAATACATCGGCGCGGTCATCCACACGAAAAGCCGCCCAGGGCACGGGGAAACCCAGGCAGCGAAGCAGCGACAGACCTGGCAAAGATCAGCGCCCGGCACGAAGCTCAGAGAAGGGCAGGAGCAACAGTGGCCGGAGCGGTTGGCAGAAATAATCCGCACGTGTCGCCTTCAGGCTTGCTGAGGTACACTTGCCGTTTTGGCGTTTCGATGTACAGGGAGACCTGAGATGCTGCTTGCCAATATTCCGGTCAATATAATCACCGGCTTTTTAGGCGCGGGTAAAACCAGCTTTATCAAATGTTTGCTTGCTCAAAAGCCCAGGCATGAACGCTGGGCCGTGCTGGTGAATGAGTTTGGTGAAATCGGCCTCGATGGGGCGCTGCTGGGTGAGGCCGATGGCGTGGCCATTCGCGAAGTGCCGGGGGGCTGCCTGTGCTGTGCGGCGGGTGTGCCCACCAAAGTGGCCATTGCCGGGCTGCTGAAAAAGGCCAAACCCCACAGATTGTTGATTGAGCCCACAGGGCTTGGTCATCCTGCGAATATTTTGCAAACCCTGCAAAGCGATGAATACCGCGGCGTGCTTGAACTCAAAAGCAGTGTGTGTCTGGTTGACCCGCGCAATCTGGCCGACAGCAGATACACAGAGCATGCTCTGTTTAACCAGCAAATGGCGATGGCCGATATGGTGCTGGCAAGTAAAGCCGATTGCTACGCCGAAGCGCCGCTGCGCTCGCTGTCTGAGTATTTGAGTACCATCAACCCGTATGCCACCACGATGGCGTTTTCCCGCGAGCAGCCGCTTACCGCATCTTTGCTTGAAATGCTCGATAGCCCATCGGGCGCCTTACGGCGCGCGAAAAGCACCCAAAACAGCCGGTTTCAAGCTACCGGGCTTGCCTTTAGCAGGCCTGCCGTGAGCCTGTTTGATGCCGAGCCTGATGCCCCTCCCATGGACTTTAATCCGCAGGGTTTTGTACGCAAGCCTCATCAGGGCGAAGGGCTGTATGCCTGTGGCTGGTGCTTTGCGGCCGATTGGTGTTTTGATTTCGATGCGCTGATGGCTCTTTGCGAGGCAACCCCAAGCCTGCGGCTTAAAGCAGTGATGATTACCGCAGATGGCATATTGGCCATCAACCGCCTGGAGACAGAGCTGTACCTGGCGGAGCTTGATGATGCGCTGGACTCGCGGATTGAGTTTATCAGCCGCGAGCGTCTGGATTGGGATGCCATCGAAAAGCAGATCCTGCGCGCAGGACGGCGGCAAAACGCTGGCTAATCTCAGTGCTCATCCGCTACAATCGCCGCTGGCAATGTAAAAAATAACAATCATAAAGCGCAATAAATAACACATGAATCATACCCAAGCCCTGCTGGATGCGCCCATCCATCGCCTGTTCTGGCGCTACACCCTGCCCACAATCGCCTCCATGCTGGTGACGGGGGTGTATGTCACCATTGACGGCATGTTTGTCGGTCATTTCCTTGGTGAAACCGGGCTTGCGGGCATTATGCTGGCGTATCCTGTGGGCGCCGTGCTCTATGCGGTCGGCGCCATGATTGGCATGGGCGCCGGTGCGCTGATGTCGATGCGTCTGGGGGAAGGGAAAACCGATAAGGCGCGCCAGCTGCTGGGCAATGCCTTCAGTTTGGTGCTGCTCGCGGCGCTGTTTTTCACCATTGTCGGCTCACTCAGTGCCAGGCAATTGCTGATATGGCTTGGGGCTGAGGGCGAGGTGCTCGAAAGCGCCCATGATTACCTGTTCTGGTACTTTGCCCTGTGTATCTTCCCGCTGATTTCCATGGCCTTTACCACGCTGCTGCGTAACGATGGCAAACCAGCCTTTGTGACCTGGGTATTGATAGGCGGCGGTGTGCTTAACACTGTGCTGGATTATCTGTTTATCGCGGTGTGGGATTATGGTCTGGCCGGTGCATCTATCGCGACCATGTTGTCCCAGGCCGTGACCGGGCTTTTGTGTTTGCAGCATTTTTTCTCGCCGCGTACCCAGCTTCGAATCGACTGGCAGCAAATGAAGCTGACGCTGGATAACTGCCTCAATATTGCCAGAGTAGGTTTGCCAAGCCTGTTAATGAACCTGTACTTATCCATAGTGCTGACACTGCATAACACGGCGCTGCTGTGGGTGGGGACGCCGCTGCACGTGGCCGCCTATGGCGTGGTGAGTTATACCGAGGCGTTTTTCTATCTGATTTTTGAGGGCATCGCCCTTGGCTCTCAGCCGGTGCTCAGCTTTAATGCCGGTGCAGGGCGCTATGACAGAGTGAGAAAGACCCGTAACCTCGCCATGATGGTGACTCTGCTCACCGCAGGCCTGGGGCTGATGTTTATCTATGGCAAGCCAGAGTGGGCGGTGTTTATTTTTGCCGGTGATAATCCGGCCTTAAGCCCTGTAGCCATCGAAGGCATGCGGCTGTATTTTTGGGGATTACCGTTCGAAGGCATGATTCTGGTGGGCGCCAGCTTCTTCCAGGCCATTAACCGGCCGAAGGAGGCCTCCATCCTCACCGGCACCAAGCTGGTTCTCATTGCCATAGTTATCTACAGTTTCGCCTGGGCCTTCGGTGTGCCGGGGGTGTGGGTGTCGCTTGCCTGCGTCAGCGCCTGCCTTACTGTATGGATGCTGAACCAGATGGTAAAGATTGATACCAAATCGGCCTGATTTGTTTATGCCTTGTGGTGATTGTGATAATTTCGGTGGCGGTTTTGTGATGTGGCCGACAAAAAGGAAATTATAACAATGAAAGCAATAGGGAAAATTGCCCCGCTCCTGTTCGCCCTTAATGCGGTATCGCCTCTGGTTGTTGCCGATGAGTTTTCCGATGTTTACAACAGCTATCAGCAGGCTTTGGAAACCGGCAACAACATCGATGCACGCAGTTTTGCCGAACAGGCCTACACATTGGGCGAGGTGAAATTTGGCAAGGACAGTGTGGATTACGCCAACCTGGGCTTGAATCTGGCTAAGGCGCTCAGACACGACAATTCCGGTGATTATGAGCTGAATCGTCAGCGTGCCACCGAGATTGCCAGCCTCAGTCTGGCAAGCTATGAAGCACGATTTGGTGAGGAAGCCGTTGATCTGATTGATCCGCTGATGGTGCTGGGTGATGTCACCAACGACAGCAAAACGGCAAGAGATGCCTATCAGCGTGCATTGGTGCTTGCCAAAGCGTCCGGTAAGGCGGACTTGCTTGCCTATACCCGCATGAACGCCTACAAGCGTCTTTCCCGTACCGAGTATTACACTTCAGCAGTTTATGGCTATATCCGCGATGCGCATGAATATTTTGCCGAAAACCACCCCGCCAACAGTGCCGTGCGCCTTGAAGCGACCTACATGCTGGCCGGTGCCCATATGGGCAATCGCAAACTGAGAAAAGCCGAGCCGCTGTTTCTCGAAGTGATTGAGCAATATAAAATATTTGACTATACCCATCCCTATGCGTTGGGAGCCCACAGTCGTCTGGTTGAGCTATATGAGCTGATGGGTAATTCGGACCTTTCCACCGAGCATTGCATTGCCATTGGCAGCATGAAGCCGTGGGATGACAACCAGCAGCAGACACCGCTGTTTCGCCGTGAACCCGACTATCCAATGGAGCTTGCCCGGCGAGGCAAAAACGGCTGGGCTGAAATCAGCTTTACGGTAGATGAAATGGGGATTGTGCGGGATCCCAAAGTGCTCGACTCAGAGGGTGGCAAGGGCTTTGAGAAGGCCTCGATGGAGGCTCTGAAAGCCTGGCGTTATGCCCCCAAGTTTGAAGATGGCAAGCCGGTGAAAGCCGAAAGCTCAGTCAGACTGGACTTTTACGTAAAGTAGCACCCATGAAAGAAAAACGCCGCGAATTCGCGGCGTTTTTGCTTTCATCAGCGTGAGCACTAAATCAAATACAGCCCCAGGCTACAGGCGCCGTGGGCGCCTACCACCAGGGCTTGCTCGATATCGGCGGTTTTGGATGGTCCGGCAATAAAGACCCCAAAGCCCAGTTCATCTTCAAGCTTACCGATACGGCCCATGGCCTGATGCATGTCGGCGACTATGGCATCGCGGCGTACCACAAGCAGCAGGTTTTCGCAGATAAAGGGCGCGATGCGGGTTGTGTGGTCGCCCTGAGTGAGCGAAGCTTCCGTGACCCACACAGCGCCGTTTTCGGCCACTGCCAACTCGCCCGGGATAACTGCAAAATCCACATCCGCCAGGGCGTGGGGGGACGCGGTCAGCTCACGGTTGCCGGGCACGCCGTCAATCAAGGAGAGCACCACTTTGCCTTGAGCCATCAGGCTTTGGGTGTGCGCCTTTAATGCGTCAATGCCGCCCAGCTCAAGTTTGCCTGCCACTGTGGCGAGGTTGGTTTCAAGGCGGCTTTCAAGCTCCAGCTGGGACAGCTGATTGCCGATACTTTTAAGCTCAGGCATGGCCACGTCCGCCATGGCGGAGGTTTTCAGCGCATTTAGAATGGCTTGCTTGGACATATCAGTTTTCCCCCTTGCTGTTCTTGCTGCCCTTTACCAAAAGCTCTGGCCGGTTTTTCTTAAGCCAACCCTCGAAGCTTGAGCCCGGCGCTGTGGGCAGCTCACGGTATTTGCCCCAGGCGCCACTCATGGGTTTGAGCAGGCTGTGAGGCAGAATGGCCAGCGCAGTGCGCGCCGCTGCCATACCTGTGTTTAGCAGGGTTTCGCTCGCCATAAAACGGCCCACCAGCGGCATATAGCTGCCTTTGCCGTAGGGCAGGCTGCCACGCTCGGCGTAGAGGCGGCGACGGTGGAAAATAATCTTGTCCAGCGGCACCTTGGTGGGGCAGACAAAGCTGCAGGAACCACACAGGGTACAGGCCCAGGGGCTGGAATGGGTGTCATCTTCATCGGCGCCCACGGCAATACCAATGGGGCCCGGGATGGTGTGACCATAGCTGTAGCCGCCGCTTCGGCGGTACACAGGGCAGGTATTGAGGCAGCCACCACAGCGGATACATTTGAGCGCTTCGCCCAAAATTTTGTCGCGCATCATTTCGCTGCGGCCATTGTCCACAATGATGATGTGCATCTCGCCGCCGGCTTTGGCGTCGCGGTAGAGACTGGAATAGGTGGTGATTGGCTGACCTGTGGCGTTGCGGGCCAGCATCCTGAGGAGCACAGCAGCGCTGTCCATGTCCGGCACTATCTTGTCGATGCCCATGGAGTGCAGCTGCAATTTGGGCAGGTTGGCGCCCATATCGGCGTTGCCTTCGTTGGTGCACACAATCACGGCGCCTTCGCTGGCCACGGCCATGTTGACCCCGGTCATGGCCGCATCGGCACTGAGGAACTGCTCCCGCAGGTGGGCGCGGGCAGCGCGGGTCAGGCGGGTTGGGTCGCTCTCACCCTTGGGGGTACCAAGCTTGTCGTGAAACAGCTCGCCCACTTCCTCTTTTTTCATGTGGATGGCAGGCACCACAATGTGCGAGGGCGGCTGGTGATTGAGCTGAATAATGCGCTCGCCAAGGTCGGTGTCGATGACCTCAATGCCATGACCTTCGAGGAAGGGGTTTAAATGGCACTCTTCGGTGAGCATCGACTTGGACTTCACCAGTTTTTTCACCCGATGGCGCGTTAAAATCTCCAGCGCAATACGGTTGTGCTCGGCGCCATCTTTGGCCCAGTGCACCTGAATGCCGCGCTTGAGACAGTTGGCCTCAAAGGTTTCCAGATACTGGCCAAGGTGGCTTAAGGTATGCAGCTTGATTTGGGAGCCAAGGGCGCGCAGCTCCTCCCACTCGGGCAGGCTTCCTGCGGCGCGGTCACGCTTTTCACGCAGTACCCACAGGGCTTTGGAGTGCCAATCGACTCGACTCTCATCGCGGCAGAAAATCTCGGCCGCCTTGGCATGGGTTTGTACTTTTCGCTCCATGACGACCTCCGTTACAGCGCCAAATCAAGGATTTGGGCAAGATGGCGGGTTTCGATGGCAAGGCCTTTACGGCGGATGGTGCCATCGAGGTGCATCAGGCAGCTGGGGTCAAAGCCCACCGCATAGTCTGCGCCTGTGTCGGCGTGGGCCTGGGCCTTGTCTTTGCCCATCTTGGCCGACACTGAGCCTTCATCCACGCTGAAGGTGCCACCAAAGCCGCAGCATTCATCACGCCGCTCCGGGTAGCAAATCTCAACGCCATCGATGCGCGACAGCAGGGCTTCCATCTTGTTGTAGCGCGGCCCCATGTATTCAGTGGGCGCGGCCAAATCCAGCATGCGGATGCCGTGGCAACTCAGTTGCAGGCTGAGCTTTTTATTGAGTGGTCTGCTGAAGGTCGTTACCGGCGCCACATCGTGCAAAAATTCGGTCAGTTCAAACAGCTTGTCGATAACGGCTTTGGCTTCGGCGCTTTTATCGAATTCATGGAAGTTCTCTTTGGCCGCCACCAAACAGGACGCCGCCGGACAGACAATGGCGTCGCACTCCACGCCTTTGAAGGCGTTCAGTAGTTTCATGGTGGTGTTTTTGGCTTCGTTGAAGCAGCCAGAGTTGGTCATGGGTTGGCCGCAGCAGGTTTGGCCTTGGGGGAAGATCACCTGGTGACCCAGTTTTTCCAGTACCGACAGGGTTGCCACTGCAACCTCGGGCATCATCTGGTTTACCAGGCAAGGCGTGAAGAGGGCTATTTTCATCGTTTTGGTCCCATTTGCCGACATGCAATTTAGCGGGCCGCTGGGGCGGCCTCTGTGGACATTCAAAGGGGTATGCCAAAGATGCATATCCCCTATGGCATTTCACTATAGGCCTAAAACCCTATTCAAAACAGTGGTATTTCAGTAAATGCAAGATTGCTTTTTTGCAAAAATGCAAAGGTTGTAATTTATTGATTGTAAAAATAAAAAGGTCGCAATTCTGCGACCTTTTTTGATGAGGTTTAACTCGCGGATCAGTTACCGCGGCTACATTCTTCCACCAGATACACCAGATGGCGGTAGGGGATGCCGCTGTGCTTGCCAAGGCCAACTTCACACATACGGTTGGCGTAGTAGCCTTCCTTCACACCGACCGGCAGCAGCTTTTTGATATTCCGAAGCGCTACTTCGTTGATTTCAGGCTTGTAGAGGCCTTTCTCACCGGCATAGCCACAGCAGTCGATACCTGCAGGACGGTGCACCTGTTTGGCACAGAGCTGGGCGATGGCCTGCATCTTATCTTCCACCTTGAGGTGTTTGGCGCTGCAGCCCAGGTGCAGGGTAACCGCCTCCTTGGGGCTCAGAGTCAGGCGCGGCAGCACTTCATCATGGAGGAATTCCACCAGATCCGTGACTTCAATATCCGGATCGCCGCCCAGGGTGCGCTTGGTACAGGAGAGGGCATCGACAAGGACCTTGAGCTTGCCGTTATCGGATTTGGCTTTCAGTGCCTCAATCAGTTCGAGCCGCTTGGCATCGGCGTTCTTGAAATCGCCCTTGGACTCCCACATCTGGCCGCAGCACAGGCTTCGGCCGTGCTCGGGTACCACCACATTGTAGCCGGCGCGCTCAAGTACAGTCACCACCACCTCAGGCAGCGGCCGTTTGTCGGTATCGAGTGGCGTGGGGCCAAAGGTGCGGCCACCACAGGCGGGGAAATACAGCAAAGTTTCGCGGCCGGGCTTGGGCGCTGATACCTTCGGCAGGCTGCCACCTTTGGGGAAGCTTGGATCCCAGTAGGGCACTTCTTTGGAGATCATCCGGCCGAACTTCATCAAGCCGGAGGTGAGGCTGTCGCCTGTGATGCGATGAATAATGCCAAGGGCATCGAAACCTGTGCTTATCACCTGATTTACGGCGCCAAAGTGTTTGGCCTGGAAGTCCAGCACCTTTTGCTCTGTGGTGCTGATGTAGGGGGTGCGAAGCTTGCGCACCAGCTGGCCCATGCTGTTGTCTACCGGGCAGGCTATGGTACACAGCTGACAGGCGGCGCAGGTATCCACCACATCGTATTTGGCAGCATCCCGAAGCTCCTTCGCAGCGGCACTGTCGCCACTTTGCTCGAGGCGGCTGATTTCCCTCAGAGTCGCGATACGCTGTCTTGGGGTGAGGTTAAGGGCCGACGTCGGGCAGGTCTTTTCACAAAAGCCGCACTCGATGCACTTGTCCACCAGGTCGTCCACCACCGGGCAGGGCTTGATGTTTTTCACGTGCACCTGGGTGTCGTCGTTGAGGATAACGCCGGGGTTCAGCATACCTGTCGGGTCAAACAGCGCCTTGATGCTTTTCATCAGGGTGTAGGCATCGCTGCCCCATTCCATTTCCACAAAGGGCGCGACTGCGCGGCCGGTGCCGTGCTCGGCCTTCATTGAGCCGTCGTAAGTGTTGATGACCATCTCGGCCACATCCTGCATAAAGCCGTGGAAGCGGTCGATGTCGGCCTGGGTGGCGAAGGTGGGGGTGATGATAAAGTGGAAATTGCCCGCCAGCGCATGGCCGTAAATCACACCTTCAGGATAGCCGTGTTTATGGAACAGAGCCGTTAAATCCCGGGCAGCTGCCGCCAGATGCTGCACTTCAAAGGCCACGTCTTCGATAATGACCGAACTGCCCTTGGGCCGCTCACCACCAATAATCGGGAACAGCCCGGAGCGCATCGCCCAGTACTTACTGTACACAGCTGCATCGGTACTGAATTCAATGGGTTGCCAGGTAGGGATGTGGGCAATCTTGCCAATCACTTCGTCGGTGTAGGCCTTAAGGGTTTGCGCATCGCTGGCGCGGGACTCAATCAGCAAAATCGCTGCGCCTTCGGGCAAGTCCTTAAGCCATAGCGGCATGCCTTTTTTGCCGGTCACGGCCTTGATAGAGGCCCAGTCCAGCAGCTCAGCGGCCGCGACGCTGTCGCCAATCAAAAACGGAATGGCGCTCGCAGCCGCTTCCATGGAAAAGAACACCGCCATGGCCGAGGCCTTGAAGCGGGCTTCATCCACTGTGTGGTAGGTGACTTCATCCACAAAAGCCAGGGTGCCTTCGCTGCCCACCATCAGGTGATTCAAAATATCAAAGGGCTCTGAAAAATCCACCAGGGCGTTGAGGCTGTAGCCGGTGGTGTTTTTAATGGCGTATTTTTTACGAATTCGCTGGGCTAGGGGGTCGTTGGCTTTGACCATGGCAGCAAGGTCGGCAAGACCATCAAGCAGCTCAGCATGGCTTTGACGGAAGCGCTCCCTCGACGTTTCACAGCCGGTATCCAGCGCCGTGCCATCGGCGAGCGCCAGTTTCATCGAGGCGACCGTCTGATAGCTGTTTTGTGCGGTGCCGCAGCACATGCCCGAGGCATTGTTGTTGACGATACCGCCAATCATGGCCGAGGCAAGGGTGGCGGGATCCGGGCCGATTTTTTTATCCAGCGGTTTGAGCGCCGCGTTGGCGTCAGCGCCGATAACCGCAGCCCCCAGAGTGACCTTGGTGCCATCGTCGCTGACAGCAAGCTTTCGAAAGCCGTCATGGCCAAGCTTGAGCAGAATGCCCGGACCAATCGCCTGGCCTGACAAACTGGTGCCGGCAGCGCGAAAGGTCACAGGCGCGCCGTGCTTGCGGGCAAGGCTTAAGGTGGCCTGCACCTGCTCAAGGTTGTCGGCGTGAACCACCACTTCGGGCACTATGCGAAAGTAGCTGGCGTCGGTTGACCAGGCGAAGCGGCGCACCGGGTCACGGCTGACCGCCTTCTCCCCGAGACTGGCCTTCAGGTCGGTGGCCAGGCTCTCATAATCGACCATTTTGGAGACTATGGCTTTGAGCTCTACAGCATTGTTATCGACAGACATAATTTGCTCTCTACACTCAAGCGACTGCAATCAGTCGGGCGTTGAAAGTCGCCCGGTTTCGTTGGGCGCTTTCTTTTATGGCCTGCTGGGCAGGCTCTTATTTCAGGCGTTGTTTTCACTTTTAACGCCACCACAATGGTGGCTTACTGCATTAACAGCCACCCGGCGGGTGGCTGCTTTTCTGAGAATCCACCTCAGCTCAGAATCCACCCCAAATAGTGGCGATGGTGCCGGCCAGCAGGGCATAGCCCAGAGCCACTGGCATGGTTTTACGGATGATTTCAGACTCGCGGCCCGCCATACCCACCACTGTGGCTGCGGCAACCACGTTCATTACGCACATCATGTTACCGGCGTTGGCACCAATGCCCTGCAACGCCAGCGTCAGTGCGTGATTGGCGCCAATGTTGTCGGCCACGCTGTATTGCAGGCCCGAGAACATCATGTTGGAGAAGGTGGCGCTGCCAGACAGAAACGCGCCGAAAATCCCCACCACAGGCGCCATCCAGTTCCATACTGCGCCCATGGAGCCTGCCAGCATGTCTGCAAGTGCCACCGGCATAGAAGCAAGACCTGCCTCATTGGCGCCCGAGTTCAAAAAGATTTTCACCATGGGCACTGAGGCGCCCAGTGAAATCACCGTGGGTACCATAGATTTCAGCGACACTGACAGCGACTCTGTGATGGCGTCGCGGCGCATTCTAAACAGCACAAACCCAAGTACACACACCAGCACGAAGAAGGCGCCCGGCGCGTAAAGCGTGGCAAAACCGGCTTTAAGATCAGTGCCGAGCAGATTGGTCCAGCTTAAGTTAAAGCTGTTCAGCCAGGCTTTCAGCGGCGCTATGGTGCGGCTGGCAACCAGCAGGGCGGCCATTACCAGATAAGGTGTCCAGGCGGCAAGTTGGCTGAAACGCACTTCATCCTGTTTGCCTGACTCATTGTCAGAGTCAGTCTGCGATTCTTCTCCGGCAAAGTCGTGCCAGGGGGTTTTAGGCAGCAGCCAGCCTTTGCGGGCAACCGGAATGACCATCGCCATGCCCACCAGAGCGCCGATTACCGATGGGAACTCTGGGCCTGCAACATAGTTGATGACCCAGGCCGGAACAGTGAAGGCAAAACCGGCAAACAGGGCGAATTTCCAAATGGCAAAACCTTCGGCAAAGGATTTATTGCGGCCGAAGAAGCCGGTCAGCACTGTCACCAGTACCAGTGGGATCAGGGTACCGGTGATAAGGTCGATGGTGATCATGTGCATGGCAATAAAGCGGGCGTAGTCGCTGAAATGGCCACCATGCTCGGCAATTTGTGCCGCCGCCATGCTGCTGCCACCCTCAATCAGGCCTTGCTCCATACCGAAGAGTACCGGCAGACCTATGGCGCCAAAAGACACACTGGCCGAGTCGGCAATCAGCGCTACTACTGCGGCGGCTACCGGCGGTATGCCCAGCAGTACCAAGAGCGGCGCGCCAATGGCGGCAGGGGTACCAAAACCGGCCGAGCCTTCAATAAAGGCACCGAACAGCCAGCAGATGATAATCACCTGCACCCGGGCATCGGCACTGATATTGGTAAAACCGGCGCGGATGGTGTCCATGGCGCCGGAATATTTGAGGGTATTGAGCAGGAATACTGCGCCAAAGATGATAGACAGCGGCGTCAGAGCCGACAGCAGCCCTTCCACCACAGATGCACTCAGCATCTGGGTATCCATTTGCCATACGAATATGGCGGCAAGTGCGGTGACCAATGCCGAAATTGGCATGGCCTTGGATGCGGGGAGCCTGAGCAGCACCAGGAACAGCATGACGCTGATCACCGGTGACAGACTGGCAAGAAGTTGAACGAAAGTCATGGTTGCCTCTTCTAGGGTTGCTTGTTTCGCCGGAAGCCCCGGCCCATCGCCTTGGTTATTGTTTAATCTGTGGCGATTGTTGTATGCAGGTTTATTCGGATCCGTTGTCAGTTTGCAGCAGACTCATTCAAACCTGACGACAATAAACGGCTTTTGCCCGATTAAAAACTTGATACAGATCATTTGGAGCAGGAAACACCAGACCAATATCAGGCATTGGGAGTTCGCTCCAGTCGTCTTTGGTCTGGAATGTGATCTGGGTCTTGTGCCTCCATGGTGTTTTTATAGCCAATGGTTATTAAAAGTGAGAAAAACACCGAAATGACGGTGTAGAAGGGCGTGAATGATGCCATAAAGGTAATAATCTGATCGGATTATTTCAAAGCTGTTGCTTATAAAGAGGTAAACAAGAAGGTGCTAATGTGTGCTCGGTCACAAAATTTGGTATGACCAATGTTCAAATAGTGGATGATGAAATTAGCCTATTGATTAATATTGGTTTTATTCGAAATTTCGGCGGGTGTGGTAATTGAAGCAAGGCAGCGAGTTAATCGTCGCAGAGACGGTTAACTGCCGAGCGAATTACCGTTTTGTAAGTTTTTGCTTGCTGGATTCTGGCTGGCGTTTGCGCCTTGCTGGGTTGCTCAGAAGTCGTGATTCTATCATTTGCTGACAAGCGTCTATCACTCCCAGCCAAGCGTCTATCACTCGCAGCCAAGCGTCTAGCACTCACAGCCAAGCTTCAATCACTTCCGTCGCTAAGCGCATTAAAACAGCTTGCTGCCCCAGCCGAGTTTGTTTCTCAGCACATGGAAGTAGTTGTAATTCTTGGGATGAATAAGCCGCAGACGCTCGTTGCTCTGGCGAATGATGATTTCATCGCCGGGCAGTACCGCCAGGGTGACGTGACCATCGCAGCTGACTTCAAGGTTTTCGCCATTTTCAGGTGAGACCACCAGTTTGATGGTGGAGTTGGCGTCCACCACAATTGGGCGGCATGACAGGGTGTGGGGGAACATGGGCACCAAAATCAGCGCCTGCAGATTGGGAGTCAGGATGGCGCCGCCTGCGGACAATGAGTAAGCCGTCGAGCCGGTCGGGGTTGAGACTATCATGCCATCGGCGCGCTGGGAGTACATGAACTGATTGTCGATATAGACTTCATATTCAATCATATGGGCAATTTTGCCCGGGTGCAGCACAGCTTCATTCACTGCGGTATTGCTGGCTTTGATGGCGCCGTGGCGATGCACTTCGGCTTCCAGCAAAAAGCGATGCTCGGTGACGAACTCGCCATCCAGCACGGCGGCGAGCATTTCTTCAAAGTCGTCCGGCGGCAAGTCGGTTAAAAAGCCCAGGTTGCCACGGTTAACACCAATTACACCCACATCGAAGCGAGCCAGTACCCGCGCGGCGCCCAGCATATTGCCATCACCGCCCACCACTATGGCCAGATCGCAGCGATTGCCGATTTCCAGCAAATCCACCGCGCGCACGTTGGCACCCAGCTCGGCGGCCACTCTTTCTTCCACCAAAACTTCAAACCCCTGGCTGCCCAGCCAGTGGTGTAAACGCTTCAATGTCAGGTTGGTACCATTGTGATGAGGTTTGCCAATCAGGCCAATGGTGTGGAATTGGGATGTCATAACAGGGAAACTGCGCCCTCTAGGCCTTGAAACGCGGGAATTGATCCCCATAATATGCCCTGTGTATGCAGAAACAAAGCATTTTTAGCTTGGAGTAGAGATGAGCAACGAATCGACCAACCCCCAACAAGAGCCACTGGAACAGGTACAGGACACCGAAGTCGTCACTGATGAGGTGGCGCTGGTAGACGAGCTGACCCAGGCTAACTTCCGTATCGAGGAGTTGGAACAGGCCCTGGCCGCTGCCGAAGCCAAGGTAGAAGAGCAGAAGGACTCTGTGGTCCGTGCTGCTGCCGAGGTGGACAACATCCGCCGCCGCGCCGCTATGGACGTGGAAAAGGCCAATAAGTTCGCCCTCGAGAAATTTGCCAACGAGTTGTTGCCGGTACTGGACAACATGGAACGCGCCCTGGCGGGTACCAATGCCGAAGATGAGGCCACCAAGGCCGTTTTCGAAGGCGTTGAGCTGACCATGAAGACCCTGATGAGTGCCGTAGACAAGTTCGGTGTAAAAGTGGTGGATCCTATGGGCCAGCCATTTAATCCTGAGCAACATCAGGCTATTGGCATGCAGCCAAACCCTGAGGTGCCTGCCAACCACGTGATGGTAGTGCTGCAAAAAGGCTACGAGCTAAACGGTCGCCTGCTGCGTCCTGCCATGGTGATGGTATCGCAGGGCGGTGGTGTTGACACCCAGGCCTGATTAAGCGTGTGAAAACAGCTTTCAATAACAAAAAGGACTGCCGAGGCAGTCCTTTTTTATTTGCGATTGAGGCTATCAGGCTTCGATAAAGGCGCGGATTTGCCGCTCGATGCCAATAGCGTCGAGGCCGAGCTCGGTGAGGATCTCCTCCGGGCCACCATGCTTGATAAACTCATCGGGAATACCGATTTGCAGCAATGGCTTAAGGCGATTCTTGCTGGCGAGGAACTCAAGGACTCCAGAGCCGGCGCCGCCCATGATGGCGTTTTCTTCCACCGTGATAAGCACATCATGGTTTTCGGCAAGCTCAAGGATAAGGTCTTCATCCAGTGGCTTTACAAAGCGCATATCGGCCACGCTGGCGTTCAGGGAATCGGCTGCGGTCAAACAGGCGGCCAGCGTGGTGCCAAAGTTGATGATGGCAATCTTCTCGCCCTGGCGACGCTTCACACCTTTGCCTATGGCCATGGCGGTCATCTCTTCAACCTGCTCGGCACCTGTGGCACTGCCGCGGGGATAGCGCACTGCGCTTGGTCCCTTGTCGTAGCTGTAACCTGTGTAGAGCATCTGGCGACACTCGTTTTCATCGCTTGGCGCCATTATCACCATATTGGGGATGCAGCGCATGTAGCTTAAATCGAAGGCGCCCTGATGGGTGGCACCGTCGGCGCCCACAATACCGCCGCGGTCGATGGCAAACAGCACCGGCAGGCGTTGCAGCGCGACATCGTGAATAAGCTGATCGTAACCGCGTTGCAGGAAGCTTGAGTAAATGGCCACCACCGCCTTAAAGCCTTCGCAAGCGAAACCAGCGCCCAGGGTGACCGCGTGCTGTTCGGCAATGGCAGCATCGAAATACTGCTTGGGAAAGCGCTGGGAAAACTCCACCATGCCCGAGCCTTCGCGCATGGCCGGGGTTATGGCCAGCACCTTGTCGTCTTTTTCGGCGATGTCACACAGCCACTTGCCAAATACCTGCGAGAAGGTCGGCAGCCCCGGCTTGGTGGCCGGTTTACGGAACTGAGTCGGATCGAACTTGGGCACTGCATGCCAGCCGATGGGATCTTTCTCGGCGGGTTCGTAGCCTTTACCCTTTTTGGTCATGATATGGAGGAACTGCGGGCCTTTGAGATCGCGCATATTGCGCAGGGTCTCGACCAGAGATTCCACATCATGGCCATCGATGGGGCCTATGTAGTTAAAGCCCAGCTCTTCAAACAGGGTGCCGGGCACCACCATGCCTTTGAGATGCTCTTCGGTGCGTCTGGCCATCTCTTTGATGACCGGCATACCCTTGAGTACCTTCTTGCCACCTTCGCGGATGGTGGTGTACAGGCGGCCGGACATGAGTCTTGCCAGGTGATTGTTAAGGGCGCCGACGTTTTCCGAGATAGACATCTCGTTGTCATTAAGCACCACTAACATGTCTTTGTGCAGGTCGCCTGCGTGGTTAAGCGCTTCAAACGCCATACCGCCGGTAATGGCGCCATCACCGATAACGGCCACCACTTTACGGCCCAGGGCTTCTTTCTCGGCGGTTACCGCCATACCCAGGGCTGCTGAAATCGAGGTGCTGGAGTGCCCCACGCTAAAGGTGTCGTATTCGCTCTCTTCCCGCCAGGGGAAGGGGTGCAGGCCGTCTTTTTGACGGATAGTGTGCATACGGTCCCGTCGCCCGGTGAGAATTTTATGGGGATAGGCCTGGTGGCCCACGTCCCAAATAAGGCGATCGAAGGGGGTGTTGTACACGTAATGCAGCGCCACGGTCAGTTCAACCGTGCCCAAGCCCGAGGCGAAATGGCCGCTGGAAATCCCCACCGAGGTCAGCAGAAACTGCCTTAGCTCGTCCGACAGCTGTTTCAGCGCCGATTGGGGAAGTTGGCGCAGCTCATCGGGGGTGCTCGCCAGCGCAAGCAACGGATAGTTCGAAATGTCCAAACTCATAGCGAGATTCTTTATCTTTTTTATACACGTCTCTCGACGATGTAACGGGCAAAGTCTGCAAGTAGCTGGCTATTGTATGGCATTTTAGCCAGGGCTGATAGTGCGTCTGCCACCAGGGCATCGGCAGTCTGCCGGGCGCCGTCAAGGCCCAGCAGCTTGGGATAGGTACTCTTGTTGGCATCCAAATCCGACCCCTGTGGCTTGCCCAGCTCCTCGGTGGTGGAAGTGATATCCAAAATGTCGTCCTGAACCTGAAACGCAAGGCCAATGGCTTCGGCATAACCGAGCAGCGCACTGCGGTCGCGCTCGTTGGCCTCGGCTGCAATCAGTGCCAGTTCAACGGCGGCGCGGATAAGGGCTCCGGTTTTCAGGTTGTGAAGCTCGGTCAGGCTGTTTAAATCAATACTCTTGCCTTCGCTTGCCAGATCAATTGCCTGACCACCACACATACCCAGATAGCCCGAAGCTCGTGCGAGCGCGGCAATCATGGCCACCTGCAACTCGGGCTTTAGACCTGAGCCGGGCTCGGCAATGATTTCAAACGCCAGGGTTTGCAGCGCATCACCGGCCAAAATAGCGGTGGCTTCATCAAAGGCAATGTGCACGGTTGGCTTGCCACGGCGCAGGTTATCATCGTCCATGGCCGGCAAATCATCGTGAATAAGCGAGTAAGCGTGAATACACTCGATGGCAGCCGCAAGCCGGTCCAGCTTGGCTTTATCGACTCCGAGCAGCTCACCTGTGGCATACACTAAAAAGGGCCGGATGCGCTTGCCGCCAATCAAGGCGCCGTGGCGCATGGCGGCTTTAAGTGCTGGCGCTGTGGCCGGCAGAACATCGAGATGGCTGGCCAGAATGGCATCGACACGGGACTGACACGCAGATAACGCAGCTTTGAGCATTATTCGCCCTCGGGCTGAAAATCGCTCAGGGGCGCATTGGCCTCATCGCTGAGCAAAATGGCCACCTTCTGCTGAGCCTGTTCAAGCTTGGCCTGACTGGCACGTACCAAGCCTATGCCACGCTCAAATTGCTTTAGAGCATCGTCCAGAGAGACTTCCCCCTGCTCCAGCTCTGCGACTATGCGCTCCAGCTCCGCCAAAGAGGCTTCAAAGCTCAGGTTTTCAGGTTTTTTGACCACGGTATTTGTTCCTGCTGTGTCGGCGTGCACAAGGTATCTCAGGAGGCTTACAGGGTCAAATTATGCGGGGGAATATTTGCTGTGCAGCACGCTTTGTTGCTGAATTTTTGTTAGAAAAAATAAATTGGCGCTAAACTTGCCGAAGGTCTGTCCGATAACTGAGAATAGTGATTGGTGTGTGAAGTCCCTGCCTTTTGGTAATAAGAGGGCATCCGACCGGCTTATTTCTGGCTGAATGACGGTTTTCCTTGGCCGCCATTCCCTCATGACTGCGTATTTAAGGAGCATCCGTGGATTTAGCAACCCTCATTGGACTGTTGGGCTCGTTCGCCTTCGTGGTCATGGCGATGGTGATGGGTGGCGGCCTCGCCATCTTTATCGACGTTCCCTCAGTGCTGATTGTGTTTGGTGGCACCTTGTTTGTGGTGATGATGAAATTCAACCTCAAGCAGTTTTTCGGTGCCGCCAAGATTGCAGTCAAAGCTTTTATGTTCAAAATCGACAAGCCCGAGGAACTGATTGAACAGTCAGTATCCATGGCGGATGCAGCTCGTAAAGGGGGCTTTCTGGCGCTGGAAGAAGCGCAGATCTCCAACAGCTTTATGCAAAAAGCAGTCGACATGCTGGTGGATGGTCACGACGGCGAAGTGGTGCGGGAAGCGCTGGAAAAAGACATTGCCCTCACCGAAGAGCGCCACAAAACCGGTATCGGTATCTTTAAGGCCTTCGGTGACGTGGCCCCGGCGATGGGGATGATTGGTACCCTGATTGGTCTGGTGGCTATGCTGTCAAACATGGATGACCCCAAGTCCATCGGCCCCTCCATGGCGGTAGCACTGCTTACAACCCTGTATGGCGCCGTTATCGCCAACATGCTGGCCATTCCCATTGCCGATAAACTGTCGCTGCGTATGGGCGAAGAAATGCTTAACCGCAACCTGATTATGGATGCGGTGCTGGCGATTCAGGACGGCCAGAACCCACGGGTTATCGAGGGCTTCCTGAAGAACTATCTGGCGGAAAAATCCCGCAAGATAGACACCACCGACGGGGAATAGGCCATGGCAGCCAAGGCCAAGTGTGACTGCCCACCCCCAGGCGCGCCCATGTGGCTTGCCACCTTTGCGGATCTGATGTCGCTGCTGATGTGCTTCTTCGTATTGTTGCTGGCGTTTTCTGAAATGGACGTCATGAAGTTCAAGCAGATTGCGGGCTCGATGAAGTACGCCTTCGGGGTGCAAAATAAGGTGGAAGTGAAAGATATTCCCAAGGGCACTTCGGTGATTGCGCTTGAGTTTCGCCCCGGCAAGCCCGAGCCAACCCCCATCGAAATCATCAACCAGCAAACCAACGAAATGACCGAGCCGATTCTGGATTACCAGGAAGGCGAGAGTGACAGCGCCGGTGGTGTTCAGCAGCAGCAAGGCTCCCAGCGGGGAGGGCAGGCATCGTCCACTGCCCAGGAAACCCAGCAGGAAAGCCAGAAGAGCGATGCGGCTTCTTCCCAGGATCAAATTAATCAGCAGGTCAAAAAGATGGCCGAGCAGCTGAATGAGCAAATTGTCGATGGCGCGATTGAAATCGAGTCGCTGGGGCAGCAAATCATTATCCGCATACGTGAAAAGGGCGCCTTTGGCTCAGGCTCCGGCTTCCTGCAACCCAGGTTCAGGCCGGTTATTCGCGCCGTGGGCGAGCTGCTAAAGGATGTACCCGGTATCATCACAGTGTCGGGATTTACCGACGATATGCAGATAAGCAATGAGCTTTATTCGTCCAACTGGGAGCTGTCATCCAAGCGGGCTGTGTCGGTGGCACACGAACTGGTGAAGGTAAAAGGCTTTGATGCCAGCCGCATGAAAGTGGTGGGCATGGGCTCTAACAATCCCTTGGTGCCCAATGATTCGGCCGAAAACCGTGCCCGCAATCGGCGGGTGGAAATTGCCATTGAGCAGGGCAAAGCCAAAGAGTCGGAAGAAATTCAGGTGAGCCCTCCCCCCGCCACTGGGCCCTGAGTTGCGACTGTTTAAGATGTAACAAATAAGCTGTATCAAGCCCGGCCCAGGCCGGGTTTATTTTTGACCCTGCCCCCGGCAGCCTCTTTTTGATATAATCCCGCGATTGTTTGTTTGAACCCTGGTGTTCGCCGCCAAAACGGGCCGCGAGCGCTAACCTTTTGCTGGAAATCCCATGAAGTTTATCGTCAAGCTGTATCCCGAAATCATGATAAAGAGCAAACCGGTAAGAATGCGTTTTACCAAGATGCTCGAGTCCAATATCCGCAACGTGCTCAAAAAAATCGATGAGGACGCCCGGGTACAGCGCCAGTGGGACAAGATTCTGGTGAAGGTGCCCAAAGACAAGCCTGAGCTGACCGAAGTGTTTGCCGAGCGTCTGGCCTGTATTCCCGGCATTCACCATGTGCTGGAAGTGGCTGAATTTGATTACGAAACCGTTGACGATATCTATCAGCATGCCTTGTCTGTCTACAAAGATGCGTTGAAAGACAAGACCTTCTGCGTGCGGGTAAAGCGCTCAGGCCAGCAAAGCTTTACTTCCATTGAAGTGGAGCGCTATGTGGGCGGTGGCCTGAATCAGTTTACTGAGGCCAAGGGCGTTAAGCTGAAAGACCCAGACATGACCATTCAGCTCGAAATCGACCGTGAAAAGCTGTACATGGTGTGTCGCCGCATCGAAGGTCTGGGCGGTTTCCCGATTGCAGCTCAGGAAGATGTGCTGTCGCTTATCTCCGGCGGCTTCGACTCCGGCGTGGCAAGCTTCCAGTTTATCAAGCGCGGTTCACGCACCCATTACTGCTTCTTTAATCTTGGCGGCGCCCAGCACGAAATTGGGGTAAAGCAGGTGGCTTACCATCTGTGGAAGACCTACGGCGAGTCTCACAAGGTGAAATTCGTGACCGTACCTTTTGAAGAGGTGGTGACCGAGATTCTTGAGCGCATCGAAAACGGCCAGATGGGCGTGGTGCTCAAGCGGATGATGATGCGCGCTGCTACCCGCGTGGCTAATCGTATGGGCGTGCAGGCGCTGGTTACCGGCGAGAGCCTGGGCCAGGTGTCGAGTCAGACTCTGACCAACCTGAATGTGATTGACCGCTGCACTGACCTTTTGATCCTGCGCCCGCTTGTTACCATGGATAAGCCGGACATCATCAAACAAGCGCGTCGCATAGGTACTGAAGACTTTGCGGCCTCCATTCCTGAATACTGTGGGGTGATTTCCCAGCGTCCTACCGTGAAGGCGGTGCTGTCCAAGGTGGAAGCCGAAGAGCAAAAATTCTCTGAAGATCTGCTCGACCGGATTCTGGCCAAGGCCGAAGTGATTGATATCCGCGATATCGCCATTTCCACCGCCGAGGCGGTTGCCGAGACAGAAACCGTGTCGGCCGCCGAGGGCAATGAGGTCATCATCGATATCCGCGCGCCGGAAGAAGAAGAGGCCAAGCCGCTGGAAGTGGACGGTGTTGAAGTGAAGGTGATCCCCTTCTTCAGACTCGCCACCGCCTTTGCTGACCTCGACAGCAGCAAGACATATCTCTTGTACTGCGAACGCGGTGTGATGAGCAAACTGCAGGCCCTTTATCTGCAGGAGCAGGGCCACAGCAATGTGAAGGTGTATCGCCCCTGATTTGGGCTGGGCGTGCCGGTCAATTTACCAGTTTAAAAAAGCGGCCAGTTGGCCGCTTTTTTATGGTTTGTGCCCCTGTTTAAGCAGTAAAAAGCCGCACCTTTAAGTGCGGCTTTTTTGAATTCAAATTCACGTTCTAAGTGATGGCTTATTCGGCCCTTGGTGCTGCCTTCTCTTCTTTGGCCTCGTCTTTGCTGGCCAGCAGCATAACCTGGCCTTGCTTGTTGTCTTTCAGCTCCTGATGAATGTTGGCCATGTTCATGCTCAGCTCGGCGCTGATGGCATCATGCAGGGCCTGGGTGTCGAACTGGATCTCAGTTTCGGTGGCAGTGGCAGACAGTGAAGCAAAAAGTGCAAAAGCAAATACGGTTTTCAGATTTAACATGGGGCGCCTCCGGGCAGCATTATTTGCGACATCTTGGTCGCTCGCCAGGCGTGCTTATTCCGACTTAAAGCCGCCCGACCATCTCGTTTGTAGGCGCAAAATTTACTCAAAAGCCCTTCCATTAACAAACGATAAAATGTAACAATGCGGATTAGAAAAACTAATTAAAAAATGAGAGTGGGATCACCATGTCAAGACGACTTCCTCCCCTCAATGCGGTGAAGGCATTTGAGGCGGCAGCACGGCATCTTAGTTTTACACGGGCGGCAGAAGAGCTGTTTGTAACTCAGGCGGCGGTCAGCCATCAAATCAAGGCGCTGGAAGACTTTCTGGGATTAAAATTATTTCGCCGAAAAAACCGCTCTCTGCTGCTGACCGAAGAAGGTCAGAGCTATTTTCTCGACATTAAAGACATCTTTATCCAGTTGGCCGATGCCACCGACCGCCTGCTTGCCCGCAGCGCCATCGGCTCGCTTACCGTGAGTATGTCGCCAAGCTTTGCTATTCAGTGGCTGGTGCCAAGGCTTGCCAAGTTCAGTGAAAAGAACCCCGAAATCGATGTGCGTATTAAGGCGGTGGACAGCGAAGAAGGCTCGCTTACCGACGATGTTGATGTGGCGATTTATTATGGCCAGGGCAACTGGCCGGGGCTCAGAGCCGACAAGCTGCGCAACGAAGTGCTTATTCCCGTGTGTTCCCCCATGCTGCTGAGCGGCCCCAAGCCGCTTGAGAAACCATCTGATCTTAAGCATCACACCCTGCTGCACGATATGAGTCGCCATGACTGGCAGGCCTGGTTCCGCCAGTGCGGCGTCACCGATGTGAACGTGAACCAGGGGCCGATTTTCAGCCACTCGTCTTTGGTGCTGCAGGCGGCCGCCCATGGCCAGGGCGTGGCGCTTGGCTACAGCGTGCTGGCCCGTCCTGACATCAAGGCTGGCCGTTTGGTTGTGCCGTTTCAGGAAGTGCTGGTGAGTAAAGACGCCTACTATCTGGTATGCCAGCAGAATCACGCAGAGCTTGGCAAGATTGTGGCATTTCGCGAGTGGATGCTGGACATGTTTGCCGAAGAGTCCCGCAGCGAGCTGCTGCCCGGCTGACGATGTGGCATTTCGCGAGTGGATGCTGGACATGTTTGCCGAAGAGTCCCGCAGTGAGCTGCTGCCCGGCTGACGATGTGGCCTCTTCGTTTAACAGAATGAATAAGAAAGGTTGTAGATGACACTAACAATGCTTCCTGACTGGCTGAAAGTCGATGGCGCGCAGGAAAAGCCGCAGACGCTGGTGCTGTTTGCCCATGGTGCTGGCGCCGATATGGACTCGGACTTTATGGCTGCCATGGCCAAGCTGCTGGCGGATAAATGCGTGACCGTGGTGCGCTTTAATTTCCCCTATATGCAGCAGCGGCTTGTGGACGGCAAGCGCAGGCCCCCCAATCGGGCACCAGCGCTGCTTGAATGTTTTAACGAGGCCATTTCGCTGGTGAATGACGTCTTTGCCCCGGGCAAACTCTATTTGATGGGGAAGTCCATGGGCGGACGTATGGCCGCTATTGTGGCTGGCGATGAGACCATTAGCGCCAAACTCGCAGGAGTGGTCTGTCTGGGGTATCCCTTTTTGCCGCCCAAGGGCAAAGAGGTCAGGCTTGAGCCGTTACAGCAGTGCACGGCGCCGCTGCTGATTATTCAGGGCGAGCGCGACAGCTTTGGAAACAGGGCGCAGCTGGCCCAGTGGGATGTCCCAGAGCGGGTGGCCGTGCAATGGATCCCGGACGGGGATCACAGCCTGAAGCCACGCAAGTCGTCAGGGCACACCGAAGCGGCTAATCTGGCGGCGGCCGCCGAGGCCTGTTTCGGGTTTATGAAATAGGGTCTTCGCGATTAACTCATTAGCAATAAAGAGGATTCAAGGTGAATAGAGGTCTGTTTTTGTTTGCATCTGTCAGTGGCTTTTTCGCCGTGGCGTTGGGGGCCTTTGGCGCCCATGGCCTTAAAAACCTGGTGTCCAGCGAGATGGTTGACGTGTTCAATCTGGCGGTGGATTACCAGTTCTACCACACCTTTGCCATTATCGCGGTGGCCTTTGCCTGGCACTTTATCAAGTCGCGACTGCTGGGCTGGGCGGCAGGATTCTTTATTGCCGGCATGGCGCTGTTTTCTGGCTCACTCTACGCACTGGTGCTGACCGGCTCCAAGTGGTGGGGGCCTATCACCCCGCTGGGTGGCACCTGCTTTTTGGTGGGCTGGCTGCTGCTCGGCACCGCCGTATGGCGCAACCGTGTAATCGATGGCGAATAAGCCGCCCTGGCGTAAAGATGCTTGTGGCGTAATGCCATTCACCACCAAGCCTTCGGGCTTGTGATATACTCCCCGCAATTTCCATTCAGGCGGTCAGGCTGTGAGCTTGAGCCGCCTCGTATCAATGTAATAAACAACGGCAACCAAGAACTGCAATGAAAAACCTGTTTTTATACTGTCGCGCCGGTTATGAAAAAGACTGCGCCGCTGAAATCCAACAGCGTGCTGCTGAGCTCGGTGTGGGCGGCTTCGTCAAAGCCAATCGTGATGAAGCCTTTGTGGTGTTTCAGGGCTTTGCCGATGATGACGGCGACCGCCTGGCAGCCGAACTGCCGCTGGATTCATTGATTTTTGCCAGACAAATGTTTGCCTGTGGCGACCTTTTGAGCGACCTGCCAGCCGAAGACAGGGTAAGCCCGCTGACTGCTGCCCTTGCTGATGTTTCCCGTGGTGGTGAACTCAGGGTCGAAACGCCGGATACCAACGAAGCCAAAGAGTTGTCGGCGTTTTGTCGCAAATTTACTGTGCCTCTGCGTCAGTCGCTGCGAAAGCAGGGGATTTTGCTCGATAAAGAAAACCCACGTCGCCCTATTGTGCACGTGTGCTTTATCGGTCCTGGCAAGGCCTATGCGGGCTATTCGCTGTCCAATAACAGCTCGCCTCACTATATGGGTATTCCACGGCTTAAATTCCCGGCCGATGCGCCAAGCCGCTCAACGCTGAAGCTCGATGAAGCCTTTATTCACTTCATCCCAAGGGAAGAGCATGAAACCCGTTTGCGAAGCGGCCTCAATGCGGTGGATCTGGGGGCGTGCCCCGGCGGTTGGACCTATCAGCTGGTGCGTCGCGGCATGATGGTACATGCCATCGATAACGGCCCCATGAATCACGATTTGATGGAAACCGGGCAGGTGACTCACCACCGCGCCGACGGTTTTAAGTTTGAGCCCGCCCGTCGCAATATCTATTGGCTGGTGTGCGACATGGTTGAGAAGCCTGCCCGCGTGGCGGAGCTGATGGAATACTGGGCGATTCAGGGCTGGTTTAAAGAGGCGATTTTTAACCTCAAGCTGCCGATGAAGAGCCGCTACAAAGAGGTATCGCAGATCCTTGCCAATATGCATGCCATCCTCAAGGAAAACGGCATCAACGAGTTCCATCTGGCCTGTAAGCACCTCTACCATGACCGTGATGAAGTGACAGTGCACCTGTGGCTGAAACCCAGCTCGCCCTGGATTTAATCCCGCAGTGTAGCGGTAGGGTTTATTCGATAAAAAGGCGCCTAAGGGCGCCTTTTTATCGGTTCTAGTTTATCTCTCAACTGCTGTTTCAGCATTCCTTGCAGCCGATTAAAGCTGGTAGTGGAGGATATAGGAGTGAATACCGTCTTTCTGGACAATCTCCAGTGTGCCCGAAATGTTGGCAAGCTCACCGGTGCCAGAGCCGGGGAGTACATAAATCTCCAGCCTTTGCTCTTCGGCCGACATAAAGCCCGAGTGGATCAAGGTAAACGCCCCTTGTTTGCCCGCAAGCGAGCCTGAGAACTCTTCTACCGCGGAATAAGCTGCTGCGCCGCCGATTGTTCTTTTACTTATCATCTGGCCAATGCCGCTGCCTAGCAGGTCACCGCTGTAGCTTTTACGAATAATCATTCGGCCTGCCGGGGCCTCAGTATCCTGTTGTGGCTCCAGTGCTATTTCAAAACTTCCTGATGCAGTCCCTGATGTTGTCATTGGCAACTCCTTCTCATCTATTGCCGCATTTACTGCAAATACGGCGGTAACCAGAACAGCGCTCAAAATCCGATAAATCAACCCTGGTACCATATCAGTTTCTTAGTTTTGAGCGTTTATTAATCGCGTTTATATCGGCACGTCCCGCCCAGCCGCGCCAGGCTGCCGTAAGCATAATGGCACAGGCTACCGTCAGCATCGGCCACTCACGGTGGAGCAGATGTGTGGCTATGGCGCCAAGCATTAATGCCGCCAGACACAGGGATGCGAGCGAAGAAAGCCTTGGTATGAGCAACCCTATGGCGCCAAAAACTTCAAGCACGCCAGTTAGATACATAAACTCAGGGGAGTAGCCCCAACGTGCAAATGCGTCGACCTCAAACGGCAATGACAGCAGCTTGGCGCCGCCCGATACGGCAAAGATGAGAGCGAGTATGTAGCTTGTTATACGCAAAGACATAGAAATACCTTGCTTCCAATTCTTGCCATCAGGTTTGCTTTTGCGTCGCGGTAAAATCACCCGCAGCTAAGGGATGTGAGTGAGTTCGAACCTGAACGGATGTTTCATTGCTAATTCAGCATCCTGACAGATATAGCCGAATATGTGCAAGTAGTTGGCATATGTGAATTCCAGTGTTCTGGAAGGGTGTGTTACAGCCTGTTGGCAGGGTACAGGCCTGCTGGAATGTGGCTGAAGCCAATAAAAAAGGATGAGCCTGGCTCATCCTTTTGGTATTACGGGGGACTTGGCAACAGATCAGAGTCTGTCGAGTACCGCTTGGGTGAAGTCGGTGGTGCCGTGGGTGCCGCCCAAATCGCGGGTGGTACGGTCGCCTTCTTCAATCACGGCAGATACGGCGTTGCGGACAGCCGCAGCCTTGTCTGCCATACCCAGGTATTCCAGCATCTGTACAGAGGCCAGGATCACGGAAGTTGGGTTGGCCAGGTTCTTACCGGCGATATCAGGGGCACTGCCGTGAACCGCTTCGAAAATGGCTGCGTTGGCACCGATGTTGGCACCAGGTGCCATACCCAGACCGCCCACCAGACCGGCGCACAGATCCGACAGGATGTCGCCAAACAGGTTGGTGGTTACAATCACGTCGAAGTTTTCTGGGTTCATCACCAGCTTCATGCAGGTGGCGTCCACGATCATTTCTTCAGTGGTGATATCAGGGTAGCGCTGACCCACTTCACGGGCCACTTTCAGGAACAGACCTGAGGTGGACTTCATGATGTTGGCCTTGTGCACAATAGTCACCTTCTTGCGGCCTTCTTTGCGGGCCAGCTCGTAGGCGAATGTGGTGATCTGCTCAGCGCCCTGACGGGTGATGATGCTGGTGGCTTCGGCGGTGGCGCCGTCATCAGAAACCTTCTGACCGTGACCTGAGTACATACCCTCGGTATTTTCACGGACGGTGATGATGTCGATATTGTCGTATCTGGCCTGGGTACCTTTGAAAGAAATCACCGGACGCACGTTGGCGTACAGGCTGAACTTCTTACGCAGGGTCACGTTGATGGAGGTAAAGCCCTCACCCACAGGGGTGGTCAGGGGGCCTTTCAGGGTAATACGGTTCTTTTCGATAAGATCCAGCGTACGCTGAGGCAGCAGTTCACCGTGCTTTTCCAGTGCCGTCAGACCCGCATCGGCAAATTCATATTCGAAGTCGCAACCCGCTTTGTCGAGGATTTTCAGGGCGGAGTCGATGATGCTTGGGCCGATCCCATCACCTGGGATCACGGTAATCGTTCTTTTGGACATGGATATTCCTTCCACGGTTGGTGGTTACTGCAATTGTCGGTTTCCGCGAGCGGAAACATGACTGGAATTATGTGATTTATGTCTCGTTTAGTTTAAACACTTTTATACATTTTTCACAGGAAAAGGTGAGCAAAAGCTCGGTTTTTTCTGTAGGCTAACTTGCATAAATCAAGGCTAAGAAAGATGATTCAAACCCTAAGCCTTAAAAAGTCTACTTTAGTCGAATAACAACATATAAGAGGACGACATTTGAAGCCTTCAAGACTCTTTTGTGCGCTCGCAGGCGCCGCCAGTCTAGGTCTGCCCCTCAGTTTACCCGCGATGGCTGCATCGCCCGGTAAAATGACGCTGCAGGACATTATGCAGTTTGAATCCCTTAAAAAACCGGTTCTGGCCGACAACGGCAAGCTGCTTGCGGTGGAAGTGGCGCCCGACCGCGGCGACAGCCGCACCCTCATTAAAGGCACCAATGGTAAACCTGAGCTCAGTATAGCCGGTGCATCAGATCCTGTGGTCAGCGCCGATGGCCGTTATGTGGCCATGAAGCTTGAGCCAAGCCTGCTTGCCAAAGAAACCAGCGATGCCAAAGCCAAAAAGAAGCTAAAGGCAGGCATGGTGCTGGTGGAGGTCGCTTCCGGCAAAGAGCAGCGCTTCGAGCGGGTAAAAGACTTTGCCTTTGACGACAGCGGCAAGGTGCTGGCCATCTGGTTTGAGCCAGAGGATGAGAAAAAAGACAAAGAAAAGGACGACGACAAAGCCGGTGACACCGCCAAGGCTGAAGCCAACAGCAAGGCACCTGAGCAAACCGCCAAGGCCGACGAGGCCAAAAAGCCAAAAATCGACAAGGCCGATAAGGGCAGCGCATTAACTCTGCTGGCACTGGCCTCCGGTAAACAGGCTGAATTTAACGATGTCACAGCCTATGCGTTTGATAAGCAAGGGAACACTGCTGCGGTCCTTATCAATGATATTGCCAACACTACCCACAGGTTGATGGCAGTATCCTTAAGCTCACTGGACACAAGCGCCCGCTTCGAGTCGGCCAGCGAACAGCTTGGCGCCCTGGCACTGAGTCCGGATGGCAGCCAGATTGCTTTCAGCGCCGGCAGCGCCGATACCCGCATCGATGAGCGTGCCTATCGTCTCGGTCTGATTGACGCCACCGGCAAGGTGACCTTTGCCGCGCATCCACAAAGCTGGCAGCTCAATCGTTACTCCAGCATGTCGTTCTCGAAAGATGGCGAGCGAGTTTTCTTTGGTACTGTGCCCGAAGTCAGCAAGGTGTTGTCACTCAAGGCCTTTAAAACTGAAGCCGACTTGCTGGATGAGGCGGTTATCCGCGACAGCCGTGGCCTGAAGCTGTGGCATGGGGACGATCCGCGCATTAAACCCCACGAAATCAAAACCTTCGACAAGCTGAAAAAGCACACCCTGACGGCGGTGTGGCACCTTGGCCAGAACAAGGTGGTACAGCTGGCGACCCCAGAGGTGCCGGAAGTCGATACCCTTGAGTTTGGCCGTTTTGTGATGGCCAAATCCAGCGAACCCTATCTGAAGGAAATCACCTGGGCAGGCTTTTTCAGCGATTTCTATCTGGTCGATACCCTGGATGGCGAGCGCCACCTGATAACCAAACGTCAGCCATCGAACAGCGAGCCTGTGGTGTCGCCAAATGGCCACTTCGCCGCGTTTTTCCGCGAAGGGCAGGTGCAGCTGTGGGATGTGCAAAGCGGCAAGCATAGAAGCTTAACTGCTTCGCTGAACGTGCCTTTTGCCGATGAAGACCATGATTATCCATCTGAGGCGCCTGGTTACGGTTTTGGCCCCTGGCTTGCCGATGAGTCGGCGCTGCTGGTGTACGACAAATATGATATCTGGCAGCTTGCGACTCAGGCGGGCGCGGCGGCGCTTAAGCTTACCGATGGCCGCAAAGACGGCATCAGCTACCGGGTTGAAGGTCTCTATCAGGCCAAAGATGAGCCGCCGGCCACGCTGAAGGCAGGCCAACCCCTGTTGCTGCAAGGCTACAACGAGCGCACCAAGGCTGACGGTTTCTACCGTGCCGAGGTGGGCAAGAGCGGCGTAAAGGCGCAGTTTGCCAAGGATGAAAAACTGCATGTGCTGGCTCGCGCCAAAGATGCCAATACCGTGATTTTCAGCCGTGAGCGCTTCGATAAGTATCCAGATCTTTACAGCGCCGATGTGAACGATATTAGCGATTTCGAGCGTCTTACCCGCCTAGATGGCCAGCGCGACAAGTTTGCCTGGAGCAAAGCTGAGCTGGTGCACTGGACCAATACCGATGGCAAGCCACTCGATGGGGTGCTGATAAAGCCCGCAGGTTACCAGAGTGGTAAGCGTTATCCGGTGCTGGTGTACTTCTATCGCTTTATGAGCGACCGTTTGCATGCCTTCCCGGACATGCGCATCAACCACAGACCTAACTTCGCCTGGTATGCGGATCAGGGCTACGCGGTGTTCCTGCCGGATATCCGTTTCGAGATTGGTTACCCGGGCAACAGCTCGGTGCAGGCGCTCACTTCCGGGGTACAGAAGCTGATTGAGATGGGCATTGCCGATCCCAAAGCGGTGGGCATTCAGGGCCACTCCTGGGGTGGCTATCAAACGGCCTTTGCGGTGACCCAGACCAATATCTTTGCCGCAGCCATTACCGGCGCTCCGGTGGGCAATATGACCAGTGCCTACAGTGGTATTCGCCATGGTACAGGCCTTGCTCGCCAGTTCCAGTACGAAACCGGCCAGAGCCGCATTGGCGAGAGTCTGATGCAGGCGCCGCTCAAGTACGTTGAAAACTCACCGGTGTTCTATGCCGACCGGATCAAGACGCCCATGATGATCATGTTTGGCGACAAAGACGATGCGGTGCCCTGGGAGCAAGGTGTTGAGCTGTATCTGGCCATGCGCCGCGCAGGTAAGGATGTGGTGCTGCTGCAATACGAGGGCGAGCCACATCACCTCAAGCAGTATGGTAACAAGCTCGATTACAGTGTCCGTATGAAAGAGTATTTCGACCATTATCTGAAGGGTGCGTCAGCCCCTGAATGGCTTAAACAGGGCGAGCCGTACCGTGAGTACGATAAGGCCGACTGAGCCGCAAAGGTAAATGTCATCAACTGAAAAAGCCGCCCTCGGGCGGCTTTTTTGTGCCTGTTTCGCAGCTTTTTTACTGCTGCAGAATCAGTGCTAAATTCCGGCTGGTGTTTCGCTCAGGTATTGTTTGTAGGTGTCTGAGCCCCAGGCAATCAACTGATTGTTTTTAAACAGCAATGGGGTGCATTCATCCTTGGTGGTTACCCCGTCTGACTTCTCGTGGTGAGTGCGGTAAAACAGGACCTGCAGCGCTGTGTCGTTGACCGACTTGGCCTCATTGAAGTCAGGTGCGCCCAGCAGTTGTCTTACTGAGGCGATGTCCTGCCCAATCACCAGTTCAGCCAGGGCTTTGTTGTTGAAAACCTGTCTGTCTTCCCAATCCATGTTTTCCGGGGTGGGCTCGTAGCCAATGGCTACCACTCCCACAAAGGCCAGATAAGCGGCAAATACCGAGCCAATGACCACAGGAGCTTTTCCTTTCATATTCCGTTCCTCTTGTACCACTGATTGACTGTGGTGCAGTCGTCAATGGCGATAAAGATACTGCAAGCGCACGAAAGGGTAAACGCCATGTAGCAATTGTTACAAATTTGGCTTGTAAAGATGCTATTGCACCACCCTGAGTTCGCTGAGTTTGAGATTCAGCGGTAACTCGGTTTGCAGGCGGGCCAGTTTGTAGCTCAGACGGGCCATATCGCGGCCGTCTCTGAGTTTATTGGCCTGACGGCTGCCAAGGGTGCCAAGGGAGTGGTAGAGGTTTGCCAGGCTGCGATAGGTGCGTAAAAGCTCGCTGGCGGATTTGGGACCTATGCCGGGAATGCCGGGGATCTTGTTGCCGCTGTCGCCGCACAGGGCGATATAGTCCAACAGCTGGTGCCGCTCAATACCGAGCTTGGCCTCGAAGGCTTCAATATCGATAAACTGCTGGGAAAAATGATCCCACTGGCGAATGTGGGGCGACATCAGTTGCAGTAACCCTTTGTCGGTGGAGACAATTATAGCCTCACCGCCGTTGGCAGCCAGCTTGCAGGCGAGGGTGGCAATAACATCGTCCGCTTCTGACTCGGCATTGACCGAGTGTACCTGGATCTCTGCCAGCGCGGTTTTCAGCCCATCAAGCCCCTTGGCAAGGGCTTCAGGCATGGGTTTACGGCCTTTTTTGTAGTCTTCATACAGGTGTTTGCGCCAGGAGATGGCATCGCCATCCCAGACAATGGCGCAGTGGCTTGGAGTATGGCCACGCAGCAATTTACGGCAGGCCTGGGTGACCCGATCGTATAGGCTGTCCATGTCGGCTTCGTCGGGCAAAGCCGCATGGATGCGTCTGGTCAGGTTCAGGCCATCGATTATCAGCAGTCGGTTCATTTCACTATCTTGTAGCAAGGCTCATAGGCGCTGCCGGGGAGTTTCATCCGCTGTTGCACCACAAAGGCCTGCAGCAGCTCGTCCATCAGCTCCATCAGCTTGGGATCACCCTTAATCTCAAATGGGCCATGGCGCTTAATCAGGCGAATAGTTTCGCCTTTTACGTTACCGGCCACAATGCCGGAAAACGCCCGTCGCAGATTGGCGGCAAGCTCGGCCTTGTTGTTCTGGAAGTAAAGGTTCAGGTTTGCCATCACCTCGTGGGTGGGGACAAAGGGCAGCTGGAATTCAGGCTCGATTTTCAGCGACCACTGGTAGGGGTAGGCATCGCCGTTGGATTTACGGAACACCTTCACCTCTTCCATGCTTTCTTTCATGACCCGGGCCACTTCTTCGGGGTTATCCACTATGATGCGGTACTTGCTCTGGGCCTCTTCACCGAGGGTGGCGCCAATAAACTCATCGATTTTAATGAAGTAGTCGGCGCTCTCTTTCGGGCCGGTCAGCACCAGCGGGAAGGGGATGTCTTTATTGGCTTTATTGAGCAAGATGCCGAGCAGGTAGAGCAGTTCTTCGGCCGTACCTGCGCCGCCGGGGAAAATCACAATGCCGTGACCGAGGCGCACAAAGGCTTCCAGGCGCTTTTCAATATCCGGCAGGATCACCAGTTCGTTCACAATCTGATTGGGCGGCTCGGCGGCAATGATGCTGGGCTCTGTCAGGCCGATATAGCGGGCGTTACAAATCCGCTGCTTGGCATGGCCGATAGCAGCACCTTTCATGGGCCCTTCCATGGCGCCGGGGCCGCAACCGGTGCAGATATCCAGTTTCCTCAGCCCCAGCTGATAACCCACTTCACGGGTGTATTGATATTCGATGGCATTGATGCTGTGACCACCCCAACAGACCACCACGTTGGGGTCGTTTTTGGTGGGCAGGGCACGGGCGTTACGCAGAATATCAAACACCACATTGGTGATGTGGCTGGCGTTGGTGAGGTTAATGTGTTTGAGGTTATCGTACTTGTCGGCGATATAGAGTATGTCTCTTAGCACCGAAAACAGGTGCTCCTGAATGCCGGCGATTATTTGGCCATCCACAAAGGCCTGCTCAGGGGGATTGACCAGTTCGAGTTTTACCCCGCGTTCACGTTGCAGGATATTGATTTCAAAATCTTTATAGGCATCAAACAGCTCGGTTGAGCTGTCGCTTTTCAGCCCCGAGGCCAACACGGCCAGGGAGCAGTTGCGGTAGAGTTGATAGAGGGGACTTTTGGCGCTTTGCTTGAGGCGATCAACTTCCAGTTGGGACAGTTGGTCCATGCTGCCACGGGGGCTCACTTTCACTATCATAGCAACTCCTTAAGCAGTGACAGGAGTTGCCGGCCTCCCGTTGGGGCTAGTTGTCGATGATCACCCTGTCTCTGCTTTCATGTTTGGCTTTGTAAAGGGCTGCGTCGGCTCGCTCGAAGGTTTCGTGAATGAGCTCGTTGTCCATCACGCGAGCAGCCCCTATAGATACTGTAACTGTAATTCTCTGATTTTTAAATTTAAATGGAATATTTTTTACTTTCTCACGTACCCGGTTCAGCAGCTGTTCAATATCTGAAGCCGACACCTCTGGTATTAGCAGAACGAATTCTTCGCCGCCATAACGGGCCACAAACTCGGTATCTCGCAGTGAGTTTTTCAGCGCCATGGCAATCACCTGCAGGGTTTTATCACCCGTGCTGTGGCCAAAGTTGTCGTTGATGGATTTGAAGTGATCGATATCGGCCACCGCCACCCACAGCGGATGCTTGTGGCGTTGATAGTTGCGGAATTCCTGCTCCATACGCTCTTCGAGGGCGGCACGGTTTGGCAACTGGGTCAGGCTGTCGAGCAGGTTGAGCTTTTGCTGCTCGAACAGGCGCTCTTTGTAGTTACTGGCTTCTTCAGAAAGCTCGTTCAGCTCCTTGCGCATGGTCTCCATCGACTTGCGCAGCAGTGCCTGCTCACGCTGTTCCAGAGCTTCTTTGCGGGCGAGGGCGGAGCGCAGACTGGACAGCTGCTCGGTGATTTGGCTCTTGAGCATGCCAATATCTTCAATGTCGACAATGGCTTCGCCAACGCTGTCGACCCGGGTATTGATTTCGCGGTTTAGCTGATGCTTGAGCTGATGGCTGCGCTGGGCGTGATTGTATGAATCGCTCACCACCTCACGTACCGCCGACAGGGCATCATTAAGGGCGTAAAGAAATTCCTGGGAGGCGCTTTTCTCGCGGGCGATATTGTCTATCAGCAGCGACAAAATGGTCTGGTAGGCATCGAGTAGACCTTCCACTTCGATATCACCGGCGAGCATTTCTTTAATAACCAGCACCTGATCGCGCTGATCTTTACGAAACTCGATTTCCGAAATCATCTGAGCCAGTTCGTGGGCAAGTTGTCTGTGCTTGGGCAGCACGGCAAGCTTTTCACCACTCTGGAATTGCTGGGCGAGGATTTCTTCATAGAAACCAATCAGCTGCTCTACTTTGGGAATGTACTCCCATACGGTGTGCAGCGGTTTGGCGAGATCCTGTTTGAAGTAGGTGACTTCTTTTTTGAGCTTGTCAGGTACTGAATCGACCCGCTGAATTTGGCGGATAACCCGGCCAAGTCCGGCGCGGCTTTCTTCGAGCTGAGCCATCACATGGTGGTACTGGCCTTTGAGCAGGCGTTCAACCTCAACCAGTTCCGGCAGCGCATCGTCGAGTCGCTCGAAGGTAGACAATTGGTGGCGCAGTTTGGCCAGCTTGTTATCGAGTTCGAGATTTTGCCCCTTACAGGCGAGGCTGAGATGCCCGATAAACTGAAGCAATGTCTGCAGCTTGGTGTTGCGATCTTCGTTCAGTTCGTCCAATGCCACTTTGGCAGAATGGAGCTTCTGTTTGAGTAAGGTGATTTGCGAGATCGCCTCGTTGGAATCCTTCATGCAGAATGCTTTCCTGACGTGTGTGCGGTGCTCTGAACCGCGATGGATATTGGCATCTTGCCTATTGAGTTAATGGTATAGCAATCACCGGATTGTGCAAATGCAGACCGGGTGCGGCTGCTGCATTTTTGACTGCTAAATCACATCCGGTAGTTCCTTATCGGCATAATCCGGCATTTTCCACAGTGGCCAGCGCAGATTTTCCTTGTCACCGTTGGTTTCCACCCGCACCAAACCGCGGCCGATACTCTTCTCCAGATGCAAATACAGTGGCTGGCTGAAGACCGCCGATGGGGTAAAGTCCAGCGCCCGGAAACCAAGGTATATGTCGCTGGTTTCGGCGAGAGAATCTATGCCTGCCAATGCCATTTGCAGCACTTCAAGATGAATGCCGTGGGGAATGGACAGCTCGGGGTTTGGCAGCAGCGGCAGGTTGATAAAACCAAGTTGCAGCTGGCCTTCAAGGTCGGTGAGCTGGTTACGCAGATTAAACAGCAGTGCATCGGGGGCATCGATGGCACCGTCCAGTGCCAGAGCAATAAGTCCGGGGCGCATTGGATAGGCTTTGATGCCCGGCAAAGTCTCGATAGCCTTCAGGGTGCTGAGCGTCGCATCAATCATACGTTGCTGGCCAATATGAATATCGGCCTCACACAGACTCGGAACACGCAGCAGTGCCAGTGCTTTCACCTGACCCTTCTCAAGCGCGGTACAGAGGGCCCGGTAGCCATCGCGGCCGGTGATGGGGTCCTGGGGCAGGCGGGCTGCAAGCTCTTGGCACTGGGCTTTAAGCTCAAGCTTTGAGCGGCGATAGTGACCAACAATGGTGGCTAAAATCAGTGCCAGCATCACAGCGCCGGCGGCGAGAATGGTGCGTTCTCTTAAGGTGTCGCTGGCGTTTTCAAGCTGCTGTACTTTTTGGTGCAAATCCAGTTTCAGCTTCTGTTCGGTCAATGCCGAGGCAGCGCCTGTTACCGTCGCTTCGGCGGCCTTGGGGCTGTCCATCAGCTCGATAATCAACGCCTGATGTTCGATGGCGGCATTCAAATCTTCCAGCGCCTTGGCGGCAATAATCTTTTGTTTGAGGGCGCTTATTTTTACTTCATCGAGCGACTGTTGCTCCGCCAATGGCAGCGCCTTGTCGGCGTGGAGAATACAGTCGGCCCAATGGCTCATCTTGCAATGGATTTCGGCCAACAACACTTCGTTGTGAACCAGATAATGTTTCATCTTGCGCTCAACAAACATCTGGTTGGCCTGTTCCAGATAATTCAGCGCAAGATCGTTCTCATCCAGCTTGCTGTAGGCTTCGCCGAGGTTGTGGAAATTACGCGCCAGGGCACTGAAATTGCTGCTGCGGCGGTCGACCTGCTGAGCATTGAGGTAATAATCGATGGCCTTGTTCCACTCGTTGTTACCGGCGTGGGTCACGGCGATAACGGTCAGGGTGGAGGAGAGATAACCATCTATGCCGAGGCGGGTGTAGGTCTCGGCCGCCTCATGGGCGTGGGCCAGCGCATCGGAGCTTTGTCCCAGATCCCGGTATACCTTGGCGAGCTGCATTTGCAAAAACGCGCGCTGGAAGGGGTGGTTTTCACGGTCCGACAGCCGTAAGGCTTCGCTGTAGTGCTGCAGAGCCTTGGTCAGCTCCTGTTTTTTGATGTAGTACTTGCCAAGCTCGGCTTCGGCGGAAGCTATCAGGTAGTCGTTTCTTAGCTGGTAGGCATGGTCGCGAAACTTCTGCAGATGTACCAGTGCAGTTACGTCCTGATTAATCATCAGATACATGGTGCCAAGCTGCTCGTGCAGGTTGAGGCGCAGCAGTTGCGACTCCAGGCTCTGGCTCTCCTGATCAACGGTAAGCGACTGAATAAAGTAGCTGGCGGCGTCTTCGAATCTTTGGTCAAGCCTCGCCATTGCCCGGCCTTTGAGCATCAGCGCCATGGCTCTTTGGTAAGGGGTGGTGGCGGTGTTTTCCAGTGACTGGGTGATGATATCAACGTCCTGACGCTTGTTGCTGTTGCTGACGTTGGGTTGCAGGTTGGCGCGGGCGATCAGGACCAGCAGTTCTGACAATTCCTGCGGGGACAGCCCTTGCTCGCGGGCATAAAAGCTCAGCTGCTCGCTGGAAGCCAGCGGCGCCTCGGGCAACGAAAGGGCGGCGCTGATGCGGTCAAACAGTCGCTGGGGGGTTTCTCTTAGCTGAACTTCTTCGGACTTGAGGTCTTTGGCCGACGCCAAAGGGGAAAAAGCAAAGATTAATACAAAAAATACCAATGAAAGTAGTCGCATAGATTTTCCATCGCCCAAGTCTCCCCTGTGGAAAAACGCGAAATTGTCAGCATTTGTGACATCGGGATGAGGGGAGTTGATAGTCTTGTTATACTCAAGCCCTTTTTAAGTGATTCCATCATACCTATAAGGACAACAGAGTGGAACAGAAGATAACAGCCTTTTTACCCCTGTCACTTTTTTTGGCGAGTTCCGCCTGGGCCGGGGTGGATTACCAGATTGATCTGACTTCACCTACCCAACATTTGGCGAAGGTGGAAGTGAAATTTCCTCAAATCGCCGCCGGTGATTTCAGCGTGAACCTGCCAGTTTGGCGCACCGGTAAATATCAGGAATTACCGCTGGCGGACGGGGTGCGCCGCTTTGTGGCCGTGGATGAAAATGGCCAGGAGCTGCCCTGGCAGCGAAACGCCAGCGGCGAGTGGGTTATCCAGCTTGCCAAACCCAGCAAGGTGAGCGTGAGCTATCAGCTTTATGCCGATGAACTGGGACAGCGCACCCGCCACATAGATGCAACACATGCTTATTTGGATGCCAGCAGCGTCTTTATGTACAGCCCGGCGTTTCGGGATGAAGCCGTGACGGTAAGCCTTAAGGTGCCCGGTGAATGGCAAAGCTATTCCGGCATGCAAAGTGGCAACGGCGCCCACAGTTTTGTGGCCCCCAACTACGATGTGCTGGTGGATTCGCCCATCGAAACCGGCATCAGCCACCACAGGAAGTTTACATCCGCTGGCCGCGACTATGAGCTGGTGGTGTGGGGTGAGGGCAATTATGACCTCGAGCAGATGGTGACCGACCTGACCAAGCTTGGCACCCAGGCCAATGCCATCTGGGATGGCTTTCCGTTTGAGCGTTATGTCTATATGGTGCATGCCACCAGCGGTGCCCGCGGCGCCACCGAGCATTTGAATTCAACAGTGATCCAGCTGCCACGCTTTATGTTCCGCGAGCGTAAGGACTACCTCCGCTTTATCTCCACCGCCTCTCACGAATTTATCCATACCTGGAACGTGAAAGCCTACCGTCCGGCGGGATTGGTGCCTTACGACTATCAAAATGAAGCCATGACCAGTCTGCTGTGGATGGCCGAAGGCTCCACCAGCTACTTCCAGCATCAGCTGCTGGCCCGCGCCGGCGTGATCACCCCCAAGGAGCTGTTGGAAGACATCGCCACCCGTATCGACAGACACCAGCACACCCCCGGTCGTGAAATCCAGTCGGTGGCCGAGGCGAGTTTGGGGCAGTGGGTGGCCCAGGGCGGCGACTATGCCCATAACCACAGCGTGAATATTTACTCCGAGGGTTACATGGCCTCGCTGGCGCTGGATATGGCCATTCTCAGCGATACTAAACTCAAGCACTCCTACCGCGACGTACACCGCAATCTGTACAAGGACTTTGCCCTGCCAAAGGGTTACACAGAGTCTGATGTCAAAGGCATTCTTAAGTCGCTGACAGGTAAGGATTACGCTTCGTGGTGGCATGCCAATATCGACAGCCCGCTGGCGCTGGATTTCGATGAGCTCTTATCCCGTGCGGGCCTTAAGCTTGCTTATGGCAAGGAGGGCAAACAAAAGCCATACCCCGGCTTTACCCAAAGCAGCCTCAAGATCCAGACGCTGGACCGTGGCGGCAACGCCTGGAAAGCCGGTTTGGTGGCGGGCAACGAAATTGTTGCTATCAATGGTTTGAAGGTTACCGCCGATGGCTTTGATAAGCGTCTGGCTGACTTCAAACCCGGCGACAAGGTGCGGGTGAGCTATTTTGCCGACGATAAGCTCAGCGAGACCGAACTTGAACTCAGCGCCCGCCCCGAAGGCAAGGCCGAAATCAAGCCGCTGGACAAGGTATCGTCCAAGCAGAAGGCCTTCTTCAAGGCCTGGCTCGGCATTGATTGGCCGTTCGATGCCAAGGGCGACTTTAAGAAGAGCTGAAGCCTCTAATTTATCCCCAAAAAAATGCCGCCGCAGTGTAACCACAGCGGCGGCATTTTTTTGTGGCTGACCATGTTACGGCAAACTTCAGTGTCTTGAACCTTGGTTGCGGCCTTGGTTAACGCGCAGGGTGCCAAATACACATTTGCTAAAACTTCTGTTAACGGTTTCTGCTGCCAAGGGCGCGCTGCTCTGGTAGTGTCGGGTTTATTTTGCCAAGCGCAGCATCGGTTTAAGCGCGCCCCTTTATTCGGGGGGCGGGACGGAAATGCGCCAACTCAGGCGTTTGGCGGCATGGTTTATCAGCGATAAGCGTTCCTGATACTGATAAAAAAGATAGCGATAACGACAGGACAATCACCCAATGAAACTGCGTCTCTCCGTTGCCGGCTGCTTGCTGGCCCTGGGCACCTTTGGTCTGCCAGCTTATGGCAGTGAAGGTTACTTCCGCTTCCCCGAACTGCACAACGATACCCTGGTATTCACCGCCGAAGGCGATCTGTGGCTTGGCCGTGTCGGCAGTGAACATACCAGCCGTCTGACTACCCAGGCCGCCGAAGAAACCCAGGCGCGCATTTCCCCCGACGGCAAGCAACTGGCCTTTGTGGCCAATTATGACGGCACCGACGAAGTGTATGTGATGCCCATTAGCGGCGGTGAGCCCAAGCGTGTCAGCTTCGAAAACGCCCGCGTTCGTCTGCAAGGCTGGAGTCAGGACGGCAAGGTGCTGTATTCCACCAATAATGTCTTTGGTCCGGCCAATTACTGGGTGCTGCGTCTTGCGGATCCAGTGTCGCTGACGACCGAAGATCTGCCACTGGCCGATGCCATTGAAGGCGCGCTCGACAGCAGTGGCGACTATGTGTATTTCGTGCGTTTTGGTCTGCAGGCCACCGGTGACAATGCCAAGGTGTATCGCGGCGGTGCCCGTGGTGAGCTGTGGCGCTATAAGCTTGGCAGTAAAACGGAAGCCGAGCGGCTGCTGTCTGGTCATGAAGGTTCGCTGCGCCAGCCAATGTTCTGGGATGGGCGCCTCTATTTCATCAGTGATGCCGATGGTAACGACAACCTCTATTCGGTGACGCCGGATGGTCAGGACCTTAAGCAGCACAGCCAGTACAAAGACTTCCAGATCCGCGCTGCCCGCATTAACGACGGCAAGCTGATTTTCCAGATGGGCGCCGATATCCGTACGCTGGATATTGCCAGTGGCAAAGACAGCGTTCTGCCGCTGCAGCTGACGTCGGATTTCCCCGCCCGCCGCGCGCGTTGGGTAAACAACCCCATGGATTATGTCAGCGACGTGCGTTTTGCACCCTCTGGCGATAAAGCGGTGATTACTGCACGCAGCCAGGTGGCCATTGCCGCCACTGATGGTCGCCGTCTGGTGCAAATCAGTTCGCCTGCAGACAGTCGGGTACGTAACGCCGTGCTCGGCAGCGAAGGCAAGTATGTGTACGGTATCAGCGATGCCTCCGGCGAGCAGGAGCTGTGGCGCTTCCCGGCCGATGGCAGTGAAGGCGCGGTGCAGCTGACCAAGGATGCCAAAACCATGCGCATGAGCCTGGTGGCCTCCCCGGACGGCCGCTATCTGGCCCACGACGACTATGAAGGTAACCTGTACCTTTACGACATCAAAAAAGGCAGTAACAGCCTGATTGTCTCCGGTCATCAGGGCCTGGGTCCATATGGCGACATTATCTGGTCACCGGACAGCCGCTTTATTGCCCTGTCGATGAATGAAATGGGCAAGCAGCGTCAGCAAGTGGTGCTCTACAGCCTGGAAGAGAAGCAGCAGCACAGCCTCACCAGCGACAAGTATGAGTCCTTCTCTCCTGCTTTCAGCCGCGATGGTCAGTGGCTCTACTTCCTGTCGAACCGTGAATTTAACGCCACCCCTGGCTCGCCATGGGGCGATCGCAACATGGGGCCGGTGTTTGACCGCCGCACCGGCGTGTTTGCACTGGCCTTAAGCGCCGATGCCCGTTTCGCCTTCGAGCGTCCGACCGAGCTCAGCACGCCAGCCCCTGAAAAGGCCGAGGGCGAGCTTAAGCTTAAGGTGGACTGGGACGGTATCCAAGGTCGCCTGTGGCAAGTGCCTGTAGGAACAGGGAATTTCAGTAATCTGAGTCTTGCCGATGGCAAGCTTTATGTGCTCGATGGCGATATTGCCGGTCAGCAGTCGTCACTGAAGGTCGCCAAGTTTGATGGTCTTTCGCCCAAGCTTGAGACCTTTGCCGACGATATCGGCAACTATGTGTTGTCGGCTGATGGCAAAAAGCTGCTGCTGTCGAAAAAGAGCAATGGCAAGGAGCTGCTGATTGTGGATGCAGGCGACAAGCTGCCGGGGGATCTGGCCAACGCCAGAGTACGTACCCAGGATTGGCAGATGGAGCTGAGCCCCAAGGCCGAATGGCGCCAGATGTTTGATGATGCCTGGTTGATGCACAGAGACTCTTTCTTCGACAAGAAGATGCGTGGCCTCGATTGGCAAGCTACCCGCAACAAGTATCTGCCACTGCTGGAGCGAGTCACTGACCGCCATGAACTGAACGATCTCTTTATGCAGATGATGGGCGAGCTGGATGCACTGCACTCTCAGGTGCGTGGCGGCGATTTGCCCAAGGATGCCAATACGCCAAATCCGGCCGGGCTGGGTGCCCGCCTGGCGCAAAGCTCCCAGGGCGTGAAGATTGAACATATTCTGAAAACCGATCCTGAGCTGCCCAATATGGCGGCGCCGCTGGCCCGTCCCGGCGTGGATGCCCGCGAAGGCGACCTTATTACCGCCATCAATGGCCGCAAGGTGACCACAGTGGCAGACGTGGCCTCCATGCTGCGCAATCAGGGTGGCAAGCAGGTGCTGTTGTCACTCAAGCGCGGCAGTAAGGCGGTGCAAACCGTGGTGTGGCCTGTGTCTGTGAACGAAGAAGATAAGCTCAGATATCAGGACTGGGTAACCCATAACGCCACCAAGGTGAGCAAGGACAGCGATGGCAAGATTGGCTATCTGCACCTGTACGCCATGGGCGCCGGCGACATTGCTTCCTTTGCCCGCGAATTCTACGCCAACTATGACAAAGAGGGGCTGATTATCGATGTGCGCCGTAACCGCGGCGGCAATATCGACAGCTGGGTGATTGAAAAACTGCTGCGTAAGGCCTGGGCTTTCTGGCAGCCAACCCACGGCGATGCCTCCACCAACATGCAGCAAACCTTCCGTGGTCATCTGGTGGTGCTGACCGACCAGCTGACTTACTCAGACGGTGAAACCTTCTCTGCCGGTATCAAGGCACTGGGGCTGGCGCCTCTTGTTGGCAAGCAAACTGCCGGTGCCGGTGTCTGGCTCTCTGGCCGTAACTCGCTGACCGACCGTGGTATGGCGCGGGTGGCCGAGTATCCTCAGTACGCCATCGATGGTCGCTGGGTGATTGAAGGCCGTGGCGTGAGCCCGGATGTCGAAGTCGACAACCTGCCTTATGCCACCTTCACCGGTTTCGATGCCCAGCTCGAAAAGGGTGTTGAGATGCTTAAAGCCAGAATTACCGCTGAGCCTGTGCCTGCGCTCAACGCCAAGCCTATGCCTGCCAAGGGTGAGGCTGCGGACATCAAGTAAGCGTGAGGCCTGTTTAACTCAGGCAAAGAAAAAGGGCGACCAGGTCGCCCGCAGTTTGAGGGCTGTACCGGCAACGTAGTTCCCAGTCGGTACGGCCCGTTTTTTTATCCTTTCACCAGCCTGGCGCGAAAGACCCTGAACTTGCCTTAGAAGCGAATTTCCACTTCACAGTCGAGGGTGTTGGCAATAAAACAGTTGGCGTGCGCCTTTTCGTGCATTTTCTCCAGCGTTTCGCGGCTGACCTCAACGCCTTCCACAAATTCCACTTCGGGATTGAGCTGCATATAGTTCACTGCCAGCTTGCCGTTGTCGCGTTTACCCAGTTCCGCCAGGGCGTTGTCGTTATAACTTTTCACCGGCAGGCGTTTTAAGTGCGCGATGGCGAGGAAGGTCAGCATATGGCAGGACGACAGCGCCGCCAGCAGGCTTTCTTCCGGGTTTACCATGGCTGAGTTGCCTTTGTATTCGGGCGCTGAGGAAGCCTGAATTTTCTGGCCGCTGCCAAAATGAATGAGGTGATCGCGGTTGAATTCGCCTTCCGGGGCGTCGCTGGCTTGCCAGCTGGTCTGCAAACGGAAACTCACGTGGATGCTCCTTGTTGTGGTAATCGTCTCGTCTGTCCGGGCGAGCCGCCAAACAGCCGTTTATAGGCTTTGGAGAAGGCGGCTTCGTCGCTGTAGCCCGCTTGTTCGGCCACGGCGGCAACCGTGTTACCGGCGAGCAGCGACTTGCGGGCGCGGATCAGACGTAAGCGATTAAGATACGCCAGCGGAGTCAGCCCGGTAAAGTCCTTAAACAGGGTGGCAAAGCGGGTACGGGAGTAAAAGCCGACTGCCGCCAGGCTTTCCAGGCTCCAGGGAGCATCGGGCTCACAGTGCATTTTGTCCAGCACCCGGGCAAGACCTGGCTGGCGGGAGAGGATTGCCAGCTTACTTTGCTCGTCCGCAGGCAACTGGCGCAGCATGCACTGGAAAAACGCCTCGCACAGGCGGGTGAGGATAACTTCGCTTGCATAGGCATCGCGGCTTGCTTCATCAATCAGCGCCGTGAGCAGGCCATCGAGGGCGCCAATGCGCTGGTCACGGCGAATATGGATCAGCACCGGCAGACTCGCCAGCAGCGGATGCAGCTTGTCCTCGCGAAAATCGAAGTGACCGCAAATCAGTGCCGTTGGCTCTGAAGGCGCCTCTGAGGACATCTGTGAGGGCACAGCTGGCCCCTGAGCTTGCCCCAACGGCCAGTGGGTGGGTGGGAGCATCATCTGAGCAGGCGGCTCGGTGGAAAAACTCAACTGATGTGGCGTGTCTTTGGTAAACAGCAGCATGTCGCCTGCTGTCAGCGCCAGTGGCGCCTGATTTGGCCGGTGCAACCATGCCTTGCCCGCGACCAGCAGATGAAAGCTTGCCAGCCCGGTCCCCGACGTATCCGTTTGCCAGCTGTCACACACCCAGCCGCGGAAAAACAAGGTGGCACTGAGCTCAAGGCCGCTGAGCAGCCGCTCAAGCCCGGGCTCGGGGCTATGGTCAATTATCATTCCTTTCCCTTGTGAACTTTCGAACATAAAAGCCGGTTTTTCGCACATGTTGCTGGTGGGCCGCTCGGCCTATTCTGCAATGGCTTTCGAAACTGTTTAAAAACCAAGAGGAACCAACCATGAAAAACCTGTTTAAATCGATTGTAGCCGCTGCCGGATTGCTGATGAGCCTGTCGACATTTGCTGCCACCCCAACCGTTGGCGCCGATGGCGTTACCGATATCTACCTTGAGCAGCACGGCGGCCACTTCAGCGCCCGCGATACTCTGGCTTCGCTCAAGCCAGGTAAGTACCGTTTCGTTATCACCAACAAGGCCGGTAAGCTGGTAGGTTTCCAGCTGCAAAACTTCACCACCCATGAGCCACTGGACATGTTTCCGCTTGAAGTGGGTGAGACCCGCACCAGTGACGTGGTCAACGTGACCGCGGAAGGCGTGCGTTTCCGCTGCCCAATCAATCCCACCCCCTGGTACGACATGGATGTGATCAGCGCTAAATAAGACGCCAATTTTATCCGCTTCCGGCGGGTTTCAGTGACAGGCCTCTCCCTTAGACCGGGGAGAGGCCTTATAGCTTTCGGGACAAAAAACATTGGCCGTTATTATTGGCAAAGCGGTTATCAGGGATGCACAAAAGCGCTGTGAGACTGATTGCTTATAAGGCGGGGCAGAACGTTGAGAGGACTGAGGCCCGGGCGTATAAGTTAACAGATAGGTGGTTAATGATTTGTTGACTCACCTTGGTCACGGACGTCACCGGACAGTCAAGGGACTGGCATGGATTTCCACATCAAGGAGCCTGCCATGGGTACAGTCACGCCGCTGGTTGTCGCCATCTCCCTCGGGTTGTTCACTGCGGGTTTGAGCCCAGTCTCAGCCGCCGAGTCATCAGTACAAGTCGCGTCTGCTTCACCCGGGCGCTATATCGTTACATTCAAACCCGGTCACGGTGCAGCTGCCAGAGCCAGCGTGCAGGCCGCCGGCGGCAAGATGGTGCAGGATTTGTCCCGCCATAATGCCGCTGCTTTTATGTTGCCAGCCAAGGCCCTGGTCGGCCTGATGCAAAACCCCAATATCGAATATGTCGAGCTGGATGCGCCCCGTTATCCAATGGCGCAGACCATGCCCTATGGCATCCCCATGGTGCAGGCCAATCAGGTCAGTGACAGCAATGCCGGTGCCATCACCCTGTGCATTATCGACTCTGGCATCGACCAGAATCATGAAGATTTATCCGGCAATCAGCTTGATGGCACCAGCGACAGTGGTACCGGCAATTGGTTTACCGATGAAAACCACCACGGTACCCACGTGGCAGGCACCATAGCGGCGCTGAACAACAGCCTTGGCGTGCAGGGCGTTAACCCCGGCGGCCATTTGAATCTGCACATCATAAAGGTATTCGATGCATCAGGCTGGGCCTATTCATCGGGTTTGGTGGCGGCACTCGACAGGTGTGATGATGCCGGAGCCACAGTAATCAATATGAGTCTGGGTGGGCCGCTTAAGAGCCGCACCGAAGACAGGGCATTTGCCGATGCCGAGAATCGGGGGATTTTAAGCGTGGCGGCCGCCGGTAACGACGGCAACACGCGTCATTCCTATCCGGCGTCTTACAATGCCGTGGTTTCGGTTGCGGCCATTGACTCGGCCAAAGTCGTCGCCGACTTCTCCCAGCAAACCAGCCAGGTTGAGCTGTCCGGCCCGGGGGTTGGCGTGCTTTCTACTGTGCCCATGGGCAGCGCGCAAACGGCGGCGGTGACTGTGGGCGTAAATGCGTTAGCCGCGGCGGCGATGGAAGGCTCTCCGCTCGCCAGTGTAAGTGGCAATCTGGTCAATTGCGGTTTGGGCGACAGTGTATGTAATGCCAATGGTCAGGTGTGTCTTATCAGCCGCGGCAGCGTCAGCTTTGCCGACAAGGTGCTCAACTGCCAAAGCGGAGGCGGTATCGGCGCTATCATCTATAACAATGTCGCCGGTGACCTCTATGGTACGCTCGGCGGTGTGGCAACGACCATCCCTTCGGTGGGGGTGTCCGATACTTCGGGTGCTGAGCTGCTGACGCAGCTTGGCTTGGTTGCAAGCGTGGATGTAACCGCCGACCACTACGCCTATTTCAGTGGCACTTCCATGGCCACTCCCCATGTGGCGGGGGTGGCCGCCCTGGTGTGGAGTCAGCATCTTAACTGCTCCAATAAAGAAATCCGTGCCGTGCTTAGGGCCACAGCCGAGGATTTGGGCCCTGCCGGGCGGGATGATGCCTACGGCTATGGTTTAGTGCAGGCCAAGGCAGCGTCCGATTACATCAGTGCCAATGGCTGTAGTGTTGGTGGCGGTGGCAGCAGTGGCGGCGGAGGCAGCACCTGTAAGGGCAAGCGCTGCAATTAGGCAGCCCTTGCTTATGAGTCACAACGAGTCGCAGTGAGCTGAAAAGAGCCATAATGAGTCAGAGAGGCCACAGAGAGCGGCGCGCTATTGTCAAGGTGTGTTGCCCAGTTTGCTTTGTATGAGATGCATTGCCTGAAATGTGTCGCTCTAAATGTGCCGTTCGAGATGTGCCGCTTGAGATGTTTGGCATATCAGGGCATCAGCCTGATAAAAAACGCCGCAGTGAATGCGTCGTTTTTTCTGCTTTCATTTTTACTTTGCCCACGTGCTATGGGTTTTCGGTATGAGCAGGCTTACAGTTTATGCTCCGGGATCTGTATGCGATACTTGAGTCCCTGACCTTCACCACTGTTGGTTTCCAGTTGGCCTGCCAGATTGAAATAGACCAGATTGTGGATCCGACAGGCACTGAGACCACAGTGGCTGCCACCGCGCTTGCTGGTGTAGAAGGGCTCAAATAGCCTTGGCAATGAGGTTTCCGACATCCCGGGGCCATTATCCTGAAAGTCCATGATAAGAGAGCCGTTTTGGACTTTGAACTTGACCGCTATCATCAGCCGGGTGTCGTCCTGACGGGCATGATCGAGCGCATTGCGGATAAGCTCTTTCAGCAAATCCACCAGCAACAGCTGCGGCATGGTGAATTCAGCCTCGGCGCCATCTACGGTCAGTTTCACTGAGCCCTGCTCCAACTCGCTGCTGTAAATGCTGGTGGCCATGTTCACCGCATCGTTGAGAATAAAACGATTGGCGCTGAGTTCACGTTGGTCCTGCGCCAGCTCCCTAAAGCGGTCCACCAGCAGCGACACCCGTTGCAGGTTGGCCTCAATCAGGCTTGTGCCTTCTTTGACATGATCGAGGCATTGCATCAGCAGCTCCGCGGTCAGGCTGTTGTCGTGCATGGCCGAACCCAGGGTGGTACCGGCGTCATTGATAAAGGTGGCGGCGGTGATACTGACCCCCAGCGGGGTGTTGATTTCGTGGGCGATACCAGCAGTGAGCTGAAACAGGCTATTAAACAGCTGTTGACGGGCCTTTTGGCTCTTGAGCTGCTGTAGCGACAGTTGATTTTGCACCCGCACCAACACTTCCCTTGGCCGGAATGGTTTGGTGACATAGTCCACGCCGCCGGCCTTGAACGCGGCATCGATGGCGTTCACATCTTCATTGGCGCTGATAAAAAGCACCGGAATATCGGTCAGCAGTGGCGTTGACTTAAGTCGCCGACAGGCTTCCAGCCCGTCCATTTCCGGCATGTTGATATCCATCAAAATCACATCGGGCGGCTTGCTGGCAGCGAGCTGCAGTGCCTGCTTGCCATTGGTGGCCGCCCTGACTCTGTATCCTTCCTGACTCAGGATCCCCCGCAGCATTTCCAGATTTGCGGGCATGTCGTCAACTATCAGTATTTCATGGCTCATGGTCAGTCACTTTCCACGGGACTTTGCAGTTTGGCCAGCTCTTCCTCGGCCAGGGCGAAGTCGTAGTTACCCAGGGCGCTGTTCAATGCCTTGAGGCGCCTTGCTGCACCGGCCGATGTGGCGGCAAGTGCACTTACCTTGTCGATGGCTTCCGTATCTCCCTGGGACACCAACAAGGCGATTTGTGCCATGGCGTTGTCCCAGTTGTCATCCTCTGGTGCATCATCTGCTTCTGGATGCTGCGGCCCAAGGCGACCTTCCACCTGAGCCTTGAGGCTTGCCAGCATGGCGTATAGCTGAGCGGCCTGCTGCGAAGAGGGCAGGGTTTTACTTTTGGCCAGCGCTTCGAGCTGAGCGCCCAGTTGGCTTAACACCATGATGCCGAGGTTGGCGGCGGCCCCCTTGATGCCATGGCAGATATTGGCAATGTTGGCGGTGTCCTGGGCGTCGATTGCCGTTAAAAACTCGGTTTCGGTGGCAAGCTGTTGGTCGATAAAGTTGGCGGTTATCTGCCAGAAGCGCGCCTCATTGCCGCCCATGCGGGCAATGCCATCGGCCGGGTCGAATATCAGTTCCTGGGAGCCTGCACTCGGGGCGGGCTTTTGGGATTTGGGCTCGGTCTCAGTTGAGGCCACGGGCACATAATCGCCACCATCGCCAAGATGTTTAAGCATTTTTTCAAACAGATCATTCACTTCGATGGGCTTGCCGATATGGGCATTCATGCCCGCCTCAATACAGGACTTGATATCCTGCTCCATGGCGTTGGCCGTCATGGCGATAATTGGCAGCCTGGCAAATTTCGGTTGGCTACGGATGGCGCGGGTGGCGGTAAGACCGTCCATCACCGGCATCTGCATATCCATGAGCACCAGCTCAATGGGTTCCCGCTCCAGCAGCTCCAGTGCTTCCTGGCCATGGTTGGCTAACAGCAGTTTCACGCCTTGCTGCTCAAGAATACCGGCGGCCACTTCCTGATTGGTAATGTTGTCTTCCACCAGCAAAATGCGCCGCCCGGCAAGACCGCTGACGGTATTGGTATCGGAGGGCTCCATATCAGCACTGAGGACCCGGCCGCCGAAGGCATCGGCGATGGCGTTGAACAGCAGCGAGGGATTAACGGGTTTTATCAGCAGGCCGTCTAGGTTCTCTGTGTTGTCGTTGCCAATGGCAAAGTCGCGGCCATAGGCGGTAACCAAGATGATTTTAGGCTGTTGCAATACTTTGTTAGCACGGATCCTTTTACTGATTTCCACCCCATCTTCGCCGGGCAGCTGCCAGTCCATAAATACCAGATCGAACGGGTCATCCATAGCGTTGGCCGCATCCAGGGTGGCCAATGCTGATGCGCCGGAGGCCTCCAGTGAGACCCTGAAGCTCATGGCCTCCAGCAGCCCTTTCATGATTTCCCTGGCGGCATCGTTGTCGTCCACCACCAGGGTGCGTTTGCCCTTGAGCGACTCTATGGGCTGGTACAGATCCCGTGCCTTGGCTTCCTGCAGGCCAAACCACACATCAAAACTGAACACCGAGCCCTGACCCGGGGTGCTGTCCACCAGAATATGGCCCCCCATCAGCTCGACCAGATGCTTGGAAATCGTCAGCCCCAGGCCGGTGCCACCGTATTTGCGGGTCACGCTGCCATCGGCCTGGGAGAATGACTGGAACAGGCGGCTTAGTTGTTCCTTGGTCATACCGATGCCGCTGTCACGGATTTCGAAGCGGATGTGGGCTTTCTTCTCTGTGGTTTCCAGCGGGAATACCTTGAGGATGACTTCGCCTTTTTCAGTGAATTTCACCGAGTTGCCGCAGAGGTTTGTCAGCACCTGCCCCAGGCGAAGCGGGTCGCCCACCAAGCCAAGTGGCAGCTCAGGTGACAGGTCAAACAGCAGCTCTATACCTTTTTCTTCCGCGCGGATCCCCAGCAGATTGGAGAGGTTTTCCATCACGTCATCCAACAGGAAGTCGGTGTGTTCCAGCTGCAGCTTGCCAGCCTCGACCTTAGAGAAATCGAGGATGTCGTTGATGATGCCAAGCAGTGACTTGGCGGCCTGATCGATACGGGTAACATAGTGGCGCTGCTTGGGATCCAGTTTGGAATTCAATGCCAGATGCGACATACCGATGATGGCATTCATGGGGGTGCGGATTTCGTGACTCATATTGGCCAGGAACTCGCCCTTGGCGCGGGAGGCGTCGTCGGCGGAATCCTTGGCCTGCTGCAATACCTGTTCAAACTCTTTCTGTTCGCTGATATCCACCAGCAGGCCCACCACGCCTTCGGGCTTATGTTCGGCGTCATAGTAGGTGGCTTCGTACACGCCAAACTGGCGCACATCGCCCTCGGCGTTGTTGAGGGTAAGCTGATAATCCAGATTGCCGGGGCTGGTAAGCAGGGATTCATGTGCGGCACTGAAATCCTCCGCCGCTTCGCTGTAAAGGCCGCTCAGGCTCTGACCGAGAATTTCATCTTCGCTGAGGCCGCAGAAGGTAATGAATGCGGTGTTCACCCCAATCAGTTGCTGATTTTTATCTATGTAATACATGGGGTTGGGGATAGCATTCAGCACTTGCTGGTTAAACTGAAGCTGGGCGCTGACCTTGCGCTCGGCTTCGAGCTGCTTTTGCTGGTTGTAGGACAGTCGCATACCTATGGCGAGGTCGCTGCCTATCACATCCAGCCAATGGATGACCGATTCCTGCAGCGCGCCAATGCAGCCAATTTCCAACAGGCCTATGGGCTGTTTGTTGATTTGCAGTGGCAGAAAATGCAGCTCGGACAGGGCAAGCTCGCCGCCGAGTGTCGGTAAGCGGTAATGACCATCCAGGCCTTTGAGTGATTGCGGCTTTTTGGCTTTAAGCATCCGCATTTGCAGGCTGTCCTCGGCGGCGAGGCGTTCGGCATCGGCCGGATAGCCAAGCCCGGCAATGCGGTACAGACCGTCATCCCCGTGCAGGTACAATCCCACCAGTGGAAAACCATAGCGGGACATCAGGAATTGAATAACCTTGTCGCCAAATTCGGTGAGGGTCTCGCAGCCACGGGTCGCGTCCGAGAGTTCTTTCAGCGCCTGATTGCTGTCCAGCTGGGTGGCCACTTCCGCCAGCAGGCGATTCTGGGCGATGGCGAGGGGCCGTAAAGCACCTTTATCGTCTTCATCCAGAGTGAAGTGATAGTCATGCCGCTCCACGTGCTGGGTCATTTTCTCCTGCATGGCATTCAATGGATGCAGGTACCAGCGCCAGATGGCAGCAAAGGTGCCCAGGGTAAAAAGTGCCAGCAGCGCCAGGGTAAACTGCTGCTCACTGTTAAAAGTCAGCAGTGCCTGCTCGGCGGCATCAACCTTGGTATCGTGGCGCTTGCTCAGCGCATCGTAAAAGTCTGACAGCGGCATCATAATTTTGCGCTTTTCGCCAAAGTAGGCCTCGCTGAACACTATTTTACTGGCGCCGAGCAGATCCGGCTTGCCCTCGGGATGATACTTGCCCGCTACCAAATCGAATGCCAGCCGCTCCATGGAAACCAATTCGTTGGAGGTATTGAGCGCCTGCTTTAGTTGCATCAGCTCGCTGTCGGTAAGCCCGGCTTCAATCATCTCGTCAATCAATGCGGTGTACTGGGGGGCGCCGGATACCAGCGGTGGAATGTCGGCGCCGGGGGCGGCTATCACGTCCCAATAGCTGAATTCATGACCATGCTGGCGAGGCATCTGGCCGTTACGCACTGCCAACACATAATTGAAAAGCTGTTGATACTTGGGATTGCCGGTAACGGCGTAGGCGCGGGCGAATTTGGTCAGGTGATCTGAGCTGCTGCGCACCTCCTGAGCCAGCGACAGGCTGTAGCGCGCTTCGTCGTATGACTGAGTCAGTTCCTCGGTCAGGGTGCGAAAGTCATGGGTGAGTTTGGCCTGAAAAGCCAGCAGCAATACCGTGAGGGTAAACAGCAATATGCTCAGATGGCGGATAAAGCGCATCAGGGTTCTCCAAAGACTCTGTGGCAGCAGGGGCTTTGAAAAGTGTAGGCAATAATTGCCATTTCGACATTTATTCGGTGTTTTCTCAGTCAGTTGGATACTCAGTTTTGCCGTTCGCCCGGCGTGAGCGCCGTCGGTGCATTGCTTGAGCAAAGCGGGTAGGATTGGACAAATACTCACCACTGCAACTACCAGAAAAACAAGGACAGACATGGCGAACTCCAATCAGGGACACTGGCCACGGCAAATCCCGTTCATCATTGCTTCGGAAGCCTGCGAGCGTTTCAGCTTCTACGGCATGCGCAACATCCTCACCCCCTTCCTGATGACGGCCTTGTTGCTGTCGGTGCCCGAGCATCTGCGGGCCGGTGAGGCCAAGGACGTGTTCCACTCCTTCGTGATTGGGGTGTATTTCTTTCCGCTGTTGGGGGGCTGGATTGCCGACCGCTTTTTTGGCAAGTACCACACGATTTTGTGGCTGTCGCTGCTGTACTGTGTGGGGCATGCATTTCTGGCAATTTTTGAAGACAGTAAAACCGGCTTTTATTCGGGGCTGTTTCTGATTGCGCTGGGCTCGGGGGGCATTAAGCCACTGGTGTCGTCGTTTATGGGGGATCAGTTCGATCAGAGCAACAAGTCGCTGGCCCAGAAAGCCTTCGACATGTTTTATTTCACCATCAACTTCGGCTCCTTCTTTGCCTCTTTGACCATGCCTTTGCTACTGAAATACTTTGGCCCGGCGGTGGCGTTCGGCATTCCCGGGGTGCTGATGTTTATTGCCACCCTGTTCTTCTGGGCCGGGAGGCACCGTTATGTGCATATGGCGCCGCAGGAGAAAGACCCCAATGGCTTTTTGCCGGTGGTGAAAACTGCACTGCTCAGCCCCGGGGGGAGCCGCAGCGGCCTGGTGCTGGCGCTGATGGGAACTGTGTTGGCACTGGTGGCCCTCGGGTGTATGCCAACCCTGGGGCTGGTAACCTCCCTGTGTCTGGCTCTGGTGCTGCTGATGGGCTTTGTGGGCGCAGGCGCTTCTATGCAGCTTGAGCGTGCCCGCGCGAGCCACGGCGACGATGCGGTGGAGGGCGTACGCTCGGTGATGCGCATTCTGGTGCTGTTTGCGCTGGTCACGCCATTCTGGTCGCTGTTCGATCAAAAGGCGTCAACCTGGATTTTGCAGGCCAATGAAATGACCAAGCCTGAGTGGTTTGAGCCCGCCATGATGCAGGCGCTGAACCCGTTGCTGGTGATGATCCTCATTCCTTTCAATAACTTTGTTCTATATCCCATGCTCGAGCGGAGGGGCTTTCGACTCACGGCGCTGGGCAAAATGGCCTCGGGTATCGCCTTCTCGGGACTGTCCTGGGTGGTGATTGGCTGTATTCAGTTGATGATGGATGGCGGCAACGCCGTGTCCATTGTCTGGCAGGTGTTGCCCTATGCGCTGCTGACCTTCGGTGAGGTGTTGGTATCGGCGACCGGGCTTGAGTTTGCTTACAGCCAGGCACCCAAGTCGATGAAAGGCACCATCATGAGTTTCTGGACCCTGTCGGTTACCGTGGGCAACCTCTGGGTGCTGCTGGCCAATGCCAGCGTGAAGGGGCAGGGGATGACCGACTGGATTGCCACCACAGGGCTGTCGGTTACGGCGTTCCAGATGTTCTTTTTTGCCGGGTTCGCGCTGGTGGCCGCGGCTATTTTTGCGTTATATGCCAAAAACTACCGCATGCAGGACCATTACCGGGCGGTCGAGGTTTAGATTTATGGCTTAAAGCTCCAAAGCCTGCTGTTTTGGTAATTCGAAATGCTGATTTTGGCTGAATCGTCAGAATTGTGTATGACGTTGGCGTGGCGGATTTGTGATATTGGCATCAGTGCTGCTTGCGGTTTCGGGGCAGACTGAACAGGCCGCGTCAGGTGCGCTTGGCGCTATCACTCATTTGGAATACGAGTAAGGGGACAGTGATGTCAGGTTGGTATGAATTATCAAACAGTTCGGATGGTCAGTTCCGGTTTGTACTCAAGGCAGGCAATGCCGAAACCATTTTGACCAGCGAGCTTTATAAAGCCAGAAGTGGCGCTGAAAACGGTATTGCTTCAGTGCAAACCAACAGCAGCCTGGACGAGCGCTATGAGCGCAAAGAAGCCTCTAACGGTAAGCCTTATTTCAATCTCAAGGCCGCCAACCATCAGGTGATTGGCACCAGCCAGATGTACGCATCTGAGGCATCCCGCGACAAGGGTATTGAGTCAGTGAAGGCCAATGGCGCCACCACGACCATTAAAGATTTGACCTAAATCGCACGGGCGACAACGCAGCCATAAAAAAACGCAGCCACAGGGCTGCGTTTTTTATCGGGCATTGATTTATTCGATGATGTTGGCGTTGTGATAGACGTTCTGTACGTCGTCACAGTCTTCCAGTGCCGCGATAAACTTATCGAACACGGCCACATCTTCACCGCTGATGTCAGTTTGGTTCTGAGGTACGAAGGTAATTTCTTCGACTTCGAAATTCACCTCTGGCATGGCTTCGAGCAGGGCGGTCTTGGCCTTGAAGAACTCGGTGTGCGGCGCGTATACGCTCACCATGCCCTCTTCCACTTCCACGTCGCTCACGTCCACGTCGGCGGCCATCAGGATTTCCAGTACTTCTTCGTCATTGTCACCGGCAAACACAAACACGGCCTGATGATCGAACATGTGAGCCACGGTACCTGGACCACCCAGCTTGGCATCGTTTTTCACGAAGGCCTGACGCACTTCGGTAAAGGTGCGCTTACCGTTGTCGGTCAGACAGTCCACAATCACCATGCAGTTACCTGGGCCGAAGCCTTCGTAACGGGCGGTATCATAGTCTTCACCGCCGCCGCCTCTGGCTTTGTCGATGGCACGCTCAATCACGTGAGCCGGTACCTGATCTTTCTTGGCGCGGTCAATCAGACGACGCAGTGACAGGTTGCCGTCAGGGTCAACGCCACCATTCTTGGCGCAGACATAGATTTCTTTTCCGTAGCGGGAATAGATCCGAGTCTTCTGAGTGGCGGTTTTCGCCATGGATTCTTTGCGGTTTTGATATGCTCTGCCCATCTTGTCTTCTCGTTAACGCACAAAAAAATTTTCCGGATTCTAGCAGCTTTATGGCCGGATGTGCACCCGTCGCCATGTGAGGCCGCAAACAAGTATGAACATCACGGTTTAACAATTTGTTGTTCTGGTCGGTGTGGCAACTATTGCGCTTGGTAAATTTTTATAGTCATATGTTAAATCTAATGGCTGGTAAATGCCGTTATCTGGGCAAAGACCGGACGCTTTGACCCGCCACTCGACCCGTGAGAGGGCTGGAAAGCCCAACTCAATGATGAAGGAAGTGAATAGATGCAAGGCGGTAAAACAGAACAACAGCTTGCCGATACGGCAAACGACTTGCTTGACTTCGAAGCCGAAAATGGCGCTACCGTCACAGTGCTGTATTACGACGCACCGGCGGGCCTTATCATGCACAACGCCGTGTTGACCGGTTTGCCGGTGAGCGACACAGGCCGGGTGATGATTCCCCAGTCGTTTCGAAGTGGAAAATCCATTATTGCGGTGCTGGAAGGGGAGTGCAAAATCCTTAACTCCCTCGGCGAGCGGGTTTATGCGCAAAAAAGCCTTGGGCTTGGCTGACCTGGGTTGGTCAATAAATGGTGCAGTGACTTTAATGAAAAATCCCGGCAATGCCGGGATTTTCTGTATCAGTTACAGCTGTCTTTTAACAGCTTGTCGGCCAGCCGGGTGAGGGTGGCCTCGGCCGGGTGAGTCTGCGCCAGAGTCCGCAGCCCATAAACGCCCATTACAAAATACTCGGCCCGCTCGATACTGCTTTGATTGGCAGGCATTTCCTGATTATCAATGGCGCGCTGAAACTGCCTGGCCAGTCCCTGCTGGCAGGTACCCAGACTTTGACACAGCAGTGCGCGGATTTCTTCATCCTGCTCGGCCAGCTCGTTTAATGATTTGGTCAGCAGACAGGCCTTGTCGGCCCCGCATTGGCATTCGGCCACGATATTGGCCAGATAAGCGGCCAAGCCATCGACCACCTTGCCGTCTTCGGGAAAATACGCCTGAAACTGCGCCATGCGGTCAGCCTGATACTGGGCAATGGCCGCCAGCAGCAGACCACGCTTGTTTTCGAAGGCGCAATAAATCGAGCCCGGGTGCAAGCCTGTTGCCCGGGTTAAATCCTGCATGCTGGTTTTGCTGTAGCCCTTCACCATAAAGGCCTGCATGGCCTGGCGAAGCACGTGTTCTCGGTCAAATTCGGCGCTGCGCATCTGCTTACATCTCTACTCGGTTCCGCCTTAGGGTAACAGAATTTTTGAATAAACGTTCAAAAATAACTTGAATGACCATTCAAGAATCTTTATCTTGAACACATATTCAAAAAAGGAAAGCCCCATGACCGATATTCTGTTTACCCCAGTACGCCTTAATGAGCGTCTGACACTGAAAAACCGCATTCTGATGGCGCCGCTCACCCGTTGTATGGCAGATGATGCCCTGGTGCCTACCCAACTGATGGTCGACTACTATGCCCGCCGCGCCGACGCTGGGCTTATCATCAGCGAAGCGACCATTATCCGCCCCGATGGCCAGGGCTATCCCAATACTCCAGGCATTTACACTCAGGAGCAAATTGCCGGTTGGCGCAAAGTGACTGACGCCGTTCATGAAAAAGACGGTAAGATTTTTGCCCAGCTGTGGCACACCGGCCGGGTGGCTCATCCCCATTTTTGGGGTGGTGACGAAGTGCTTGCCCCGTCAGCCGTTGGCATTGAAGGCACTGTGCCCAGAATGCGCGAGCTTAGCTATTTGGTACCCCGCGCCGCTACAGCTGCCGAGATTGCCCAGCTGGTTGAGGACTATGCCAAGGCGGCCGAAAACGCCATCGAAGCCGGTTTTGACGGTGTCGAAATTCACGGTGCCAACGGTTACCTTATCGATGAGTTTCTGCACCACGACACTAACCGTCGTGATGACGAGTTTGGCGGCAGCCCAGAAAACATGGTGCGCTTCCCGCTGCAGGTGGTGGATGCGGTGATAGCCCGTATTGGCGCCGAGCGCACCGCGCTGCGTATTTCGCCTGCGGCTTATTTCAACATCAGCCCTGATGATCGCGATCGTGCCGTATTTGACTTACTGCTGACCAAGCTGGATGAGCGCGAGCTTGCCTATCTGCATGGCGGCATTTTCGATGACAGCGTGCACTACGACTATCTGGATGGCAAAGTCAGTGAATATTTGCGCCGTCACTCCCGCCACACCCTGGTTGGCGTGGGTGGCTACAGCGCCGAAACGGCCGCCGAAGCCATCAGTGAAGACAAGTTTGAACTGATTGCCATTGGTCGGCCTTTCATTGCCAACCATGACTACGTGGTCAGGGTGCGTGAAGGCAAGGAAACCAAACCCTATTCAGACGAACTGCTGCCGGTACTCTATTAAACCCAAGCGGCTCATGGCCTTAAGGCCCAATAAAAGGCCCCGTCAATGCGGGGCTTTTTTATACGGCAAACCAACGCTGTCAGTCGTCTTTGGCGTTTTTAATGATTTGATTGAGCCGAGCCACGGCGCGGCCAAGCAGGGTTTCCAGGCTGGCATCGTCCACATTGCCCACATCCAGGCCAGTGAACAGCGCCATGGCCTCGGTCACATGATCCACGGCATAAATATGGAACTCGCCCTTGCTCACGGCTTCGACTATGTCCTGTCGCAGCATCAGATTTTTGATGTTGCTGGCAGGGATAATCACCCCCTGGGTCGGTGTGCGGCCCTTGATGGCACACACATCGAAGAAGCCTTCAATCTTCTCGTTCACCCCGCCGATGGGCTGCGACTCACCAAACTGGTTCATTGAGCCGGTAATGGCCAGATCCTGACGCAGCGGCACGCCGCTGATGGCCGAGACAATGGCGCAGCACTCCGCCATTGAAGCACTGTCGCCGTCCACGCCGCTGTAAGACTGCTCAAAAGTGAGGTAGGTGGTCAGCGGGATCCCCCTTTGCCTGCCAAGCAGCGATGAAATATAGGCGGTCAGTATCCACACTCCCTTGGTGTGAATGCGGCCACCAAGGCGCACCTTATGTTCGATATCCAGCACCTCGCCCTTGCCGTAGGCGGTGGTGGCTGTGATGCGATTTGGCGCGCCAAACTCATGATCTGTAGTGGAAATAACCGACAGGGCATTGACCTGACCCGTGACCATGCCATCGGCACTGAACAGGGTCTGGCCGTTTTTGAACTGCTGCATCACCATATCTTTGAGGCGACAGACCCTGAGTTCCTGATTTCTGAGCGCCAGATCCACATGCTCGCGGCCAATCTCAGTGGCACCGGCACCTTTGGCGCAGTAATTGGTTTCCCGCAGCAGATTGGCAATGTTGGCCGAATGCAGCGACAGCCGGGTTTGGTCATCGGCCTGGCGGCTCGAGTATTCCAGAATGCGCGCCAATGCCGAGCGGTTGCAGTGCAGCATGTTGTTGTCGTGCACTATGGAGGAAATAAAACGGGCGTACAGGGCTTCAGACTCATCGGTACGTGGCATCACGTCTTCAAAATCGGCGGTCACCCGGAACAGCTCGTTAAAGTCGGGGTCGTAGTGCTGCAGCAACTGATAGGTCTGATAGTCACCAAAGAGGATGATTTTTACATCCAGCGGAATGGGCTCTGGCGCCAGCGAGATGGTGCCCGACAGGGTCACTTCGCGCTCGAGGCTGTTCATATCCAGATTGCGGGAGCGCAGCGCTTTTTTCAGGCCGTCCCACACATAGGGGCGCTCCAGCACCTTAATGGCATCCATCAGCAGCACGCCGCCATTGGCTTTGTGCAGTGCGCCGGGGCGAATAAGCGAAAAGTCAGTGAATACAGTGCCTTTGAAGGTGGCGTTTTCGATGTAGCCAAACAGGTTGTGGTAGTTGGGGCTTTCTTCCACCACCACAGGGAAGGCATGCTCGTCCTGGCACACCAGCACGTTGATTTGATAGCGCCGCGGCATTTTTTTATCCAGCGCCGCATAGGCCAGCCCCAGTTGCTCTTCACTTTCTTCCAGAAAGATATCCAGATTGTCGAGGATGTCTTTTTGCATCTCGGCGAGGAAGGTGCGGATTTCTTCCAGATCGCGATATTTGCTTTTCAGCGGCTTGAAGAAGTGCGCCAGCACCTCTTTGGCCACCTGCTCATCGTGCTCCTGCTGCTTTTCGGAGAACTCTTCTTCCCACTCCGTCAACTGACGAATAATGCCGCGCAGGCGCTTTTCCAGGGTCTTGATGCTGGCTTCGAAGTCGGCGCGCTCTTCGTCGGTGAGGGCATCGTAGCTTTCTTCGCTGTGGGGCTCCTCACCATTCATGGCGATAAGCTGGTAGTCGCCCTGAACCGAAATCGACAGACTGATGTTTTTGCTTTTGGCTTCTTCAGCCAGGGCAGTCAACGCCGCTTCCTGCTGACGGGAGAGCTCGCCTTTTAGCTTATCGGCGCGGGTGTAATACATCTCGTTGTCGAAGGCCAGTGGCAGCGCTTTAACCAAACGGATCAGCAGCTTTTCAATGTCTTTCTTAAAGCCGTTACCTTTGCCCGCGGGCAAACGCAGCACCCGTGGTGCGCGGTTGTCATCGAAGTTGGCCACATAACACCAGTCGTGCAGTTGGCTGTCTTCGAATTGATGGCGCTTCAAATAGCGCAGCATCATGGTGCGCTTGCCCAGACCATTCTGGCCGATGGCATAAATGTTGTAGCCCTTTTCGTGGATGGACATGGCAAATTCCACCGCACTCTGGGCGCGTTCCTGGCCGATGATGTCATCCAGCGGCGGCAAATCGGCCGTGGTTTGGCAGTTATCCGCCAACCCGGCCAGTGTCGAGACCCGATACAGGCTCTGGGCATCCAGTGCGTTAATGGCCATAAAATCCCTTCCCGTCAGAATTTAATTTTCTATAACTGACAATAAGATGGCTGAAGGTGAATGGCAAACCCCCACTGGGCGAGTGCTGAAATTTCAACCAGATTAAAAGAGTTCGATGTCCGGGCTGGCGGTTTGGCTTTGGGGGCTATGGCCAAGAAGATTACGCGATAGCTGCAGCAGCAGCGAGGCGTACTGATTCAAGTCGGCACTTATCGACAGGTTGTCGCCGGCATCCCTTGCCAGCAGTTGACTGCGCTCAGAAAGTTCAGCAATTCGTTCGCCGATTTGCTGGCACTCCCTCGCCGCATCTGAGGCAAGTTGGCGCTGGTGCTCGCCGTTGGCGGTCATGGCCTCCATGGCGGTTGCCAGCAGGGCAAGCTGACGATTGGCCTCCTTACTGTACTCATGGTTTCGCGCCAGCATCGCCTTGCCCTCGGTCATCTCGCTGGTGCTGTTACCGGCCCTGAGGATAAGCGCCTCGGCAAATTCCCGTATTTCGGTAGTGGCCTGGGCGGTACGGCCTGAGAGCGATCGCACTTCATCGGCCACCACCGAAAAGCCGCGGCCCGCTTCACCGGCTCTGGCCGCTTCAATGGCGGCGTTAAGCGCCAACAGATTGGTTTGATTGGCAATGTTTACAATCAAGTCCAGCACCCGATTGATGTTGGATACCGACTGGGACAGTGCCGACAGCTCGTTATCGACATTGTCCATGGTAGCGATAAGATTTTGCTGGGATTGCCCCAGCTCATTGAGATGGTTTTTCACCGTGTTGCAGCTGGCATGTGCCTGTTGGCCGTGACCTGCTTGCTGCTCGCTGGCTTCGCATACGCCCTGCATCAGCTGACTTAACTGATCTGCGCCCTGTTCCAGCTGGCTTTGCCCTGCGGCGTAGTCGCCAATCAACTGGCTCTGACTGTCGATAGCCCACTGGGCGCGGCTCGCTTCGCTTGAGAGTTTTTCAGATAACTCGGAGAGTTGGCTTACGCTGATTTCGGTGCCTGCTACCAGTTGATTGAATGCCCGGTAGAGGGCGGCGATTTCATCCTTGCCCTCGTCTGGAAGCCGAAGCGCCAGGCTGCCTGGGTGTTCAGCCAGCGATTGCTGGGCAAGATACAGTGCCTTTAAGCGCCGAAGCGCCGGAACAATCCGAAAGTAAATGCCGAAAGTGCACACCAGGGTGAGGATGGCCAGCGCCAGTCCTATGCCCCAATCGAGCCATTTCACCTGCTGCGAGAATTCCCGGTGGCGCGCTTCCACGTCCCGGCGCAGGGTGTCGCGCACCCCGGCAAGGCCATCCCCATGGCTGTTGTGCCAGTTAATATCGGTAAGCAGCTGATGAATTTGGCTTGCCGCAGTGCGGTACTGGCCAATCACAGGGGCAAGCTCCGCTGGCAGGGCATCCAGCGCTGTCATGGCCTGTTGCCACAGTTGCCAGTCTTCCTCGCGGTGGCGCGACAAATAATCTTTTTCATAGCGGCGGGCATAGAGCACCAAATTGAGCGCGTCGGGATGGGCGGCCACCGCTTGTTCCATTTGTCTGCCGGCGGCACGGGCTGCGCCGCTTTGGCCCTTGTCCATAAATCCAAGCTCGGCAACCGCCTTGCCCAGTTTGGCAAGCGCCTGTGAGTAGCCTTTCAGCTCGGTCTGTTCTCCCTGATACGCCTCAAGTTCAACAGGCTCGCCCTGATAGATGGCAAGCTCTGCCTGAAGCATGCTGATGTAGCTGTGATGTTCGTCCAGCAGGCTTAATAACTCAGATTCCTGGCCGAAGAATACCCGGTTTAGGGTAAACAGCATCGACATAAGGATCACCAGGGCTGTGACCACTAGCGTCAGATACTTGTACAGCTGCCGTTTGATAGTCATGGGCGTAAAGGGAAAAGAAGCGGTGAAAAGGAGTATAGGTCAGGATTTGATACGGTATACTGTGGCTTAGAATCACGGTTGGTACAGGGGCCGTTTAACAGCATGTATTGGGGTTGGGATTGAAAACAGGGACAAAACCAGACAGCTATCCATTACTGACACAGGTGTTGCCAATGCTGGGTGATTTTGCGGTGACCCACGAACTCGCGCTCGCCCTGTACCATGGTGATAACTGTCTGTTATCGCTCAACCATCGCAATCAGGCCTCTGGATACAGCCAATTGGAGCCCAATGCCCCACAACCATTGAGCGGCGGTGTCAGCCAGCAGCTTTACGCCAAGGGGCTTGCGCAGCAGTGGCGGTTTGAGCTGAGCGCAGATGCGCTGCCTGATGCAGTGCTTGTGCAGGCGCAGCTGCTGCTGGAAGGCATAGGCGTGCTCTGCGCCGGGCTTGGCAGCGGCCTTATGCAAAGTTTCCTCGATGCCTTCGATGAACATCTGTGGATCAAAGATGGCGCCGGCCGCTATCGCTTCGCCAATCGCTCGACGCTGGAGTCCTGGGGGCTTGGCGCCGATGAGCTGCTTGGCAAGGGCGACGAAGACATTTTTCCCGCCAAAGCCGCCGAATTTTGTGCCACCGATGCCCAGGCCATTGCCGCCGGGCACCCCATTGTGGTGGCCGAGTGTATCGACAGGGATCAGCACAAGGGGCGGATCTGGCTCGAAACCTTAAAGGCTCCCATGTACGACGGTGAAGGTCGCTTGCTGGGCGTTATAGGTTACACCCGCGATATTGCCCGCTACAAAGCGGCCGAAGAGCAGCTGATGCTCACTTCCAAGGTGTTTGAAAACGCCGCGGAAGGGGTGATGATCACCAACCCCGACGGCATCATTACCGACATCAACGGCGCCTTTGAGAAAATCACCGGTTACCAGCGCGATGAAGTGCTGGGCAAAACACCACGGCTGCTCAATTCCGGGCGCCATGAAAAAGACTTCTTCGATAACTTCTGGCGCTCGCTCAAACAACAGGGCCACTGGCACGGTGAAATCTGGAACCGGCGCAAAAACGGCACCCTGTATGCCGAGCAAATCAGCATCAGTTCCGTCTATGGTGATGATGGCCAGATTCGGTGCTATGTGGCGGTATTTTCAGATATTTCATTGCTAAAGCAGACCGAGGCGGAAGTGGCACAGCTCGCTTGGCATGACCCGCTGACCCGACTGCCCAACCGCTCCAAACTCAACACCATCATGCAGCAACAGCTGAAGATGGCATCGCACCACAAGTCCAGGCTGGCGCTGCTGCTGATTGATGTGGATTTGTTCAAACACATCAACGACAGCTTCGGCCACGTGATTGGCGATAAAGTGCTTTATTCACTGTCGGAGCGCCTTGGCGCCTTGCTGGATGCGGAAGTAACCCTGGCGCGTATCGGCGGTGACGAGTTTGTGGTGCTGACTGAGGTGAATTCCCGCAGCGACATTACCAGTACCCTGGAGGCAATTCAGCGCGCCTTTGATACCAGTTTCAGCACCGATGAGCGCGGCGCCGTGCGCTTAAGCGCCAGTATCGGCATTGCCCTGTATCCGGAAGATGGTAAGGATCCGGATACCTTGCTGAAAAATGCCGACGCTGCCATGTACCGAGCCAAGCAGCAGGGCCGCAACAGCCATGCGTTTTACACCGAGCAGATGACCCAAAGTTCGCTCAAGCAGCTCAAGTTGCAAACCGCGCTGCGTGAAGCGGTGCGCCACGGGCGCTTTTATCTGCTGTATCAGCCCAAGGTGGATTTACTAAGCCGCTCCATCGTGGGGCTGGAGGCACTGTGTCGCTGGACCGATCCTGACCTTGGCAGTGTCTCCCCCGCCGACTTTATTCCGGTGGCTGAAGCGATTGGATTAATGCCGGAAATTGGCCTGTGGGTGCTGGCTGAGGCTTGCCGGCAAACCAAGACCTGGCTCGATGCCGGGCTCAGCCCGGGCCGGGTGGCGGTGAATGTCTCCGGCTCGCAGCTGGCGGTGCCTAGCTTTGTCGATGACGTGGCGGCGGTGCTGGCGAAATATGCGCTGCCGGGCACTGCGCTTGAGCTTGAAATCACCGAGAGCATGGTGCTGCAAAACCCCGAGGGCGCCATCGACACCCTGGAAAAACTCAAAGCCATGGGTATTCGCCTGGCGCTCGATGACTTTGGTACCGGCTATTCATCCCTCAGTTATCTTCGCAAACTGCCCATAGATACCCTGAAAATCGACCAGTCTTTTGTGCGTGAATTGCCAGCGGATCAGGACAGCGCCGCCATTGCCATGGCCATTATTGCCATGGGCGAGGCGCTGCGTCTGAGCGTGATTGCAGAAGGGGTGGAAACTGAGGAGCAGGCCAATCTGCTTTACAAACTCGGCTGCACCGAGGCGCAGGGCTACCTGTTTGCCCGGCCGCAGCTGGCGTTCGACCTGGCGAGCGTGCTGCCGCCCGCGTGAGCCGATGGCGCAAATTCGTCGGGGCAATGGTAAACTGCCGCCTTTGCTGTGTGAGTTGGAGCCTGACGTGTCTTTTGCTGCCTTTAATCTGCCATCCCCTTTGCTTGACAACCTGAGCGGCGCCGGTTTTTCCGCCCCAACAGAGGTGCAGGCCGCCGCTATTCCTGCGTTGATGGATGGCCGTGATTTGATGGTCAAGGCCGCGACCGGCACCGGCAAAACCGCCGCTTTCCTGTTGCCGATGCTGGCAAAACTGCTCAGTGAAACGGCGCCTGAGCGTAACCAGCCTTCACCGCGGGCGCTGGTGTTGGTGCCAACCCGCGAGCTGTGTCAGCAGGTATATGACGCCGCCACGCAGCTTGGCAAGGGCAGCGGCGTCAAGGTTGCTCAGGCCTATGGCGGCGTGCCGCTGGAGAGCCAGCTCAAGGCCATCAAGGGCGGTGTGGACTTACTGATTGCCACCCCGGGCAGGCTGATTGACCATCTTAAAAAGCGCACACTGCGTATCGATACCGTAAGTTTTCTGGTATTCGATGAAGCCGACCGCATGCTCGATATGGGCTTTGAAGATGAAATTCGCGCCATCACCAAAAAGCTTGGCAAAGTACGTCAGACGGCGCTGTTTTCTGCCACCTTTGGCGATGGTGTCTGGCGCGTTGCCAAAAGCCTGATGACATCGCCTGCGCTGGTGGAAATTGCCGCCGCCAAAGACGATAAGCCGCTGATTGAGGAGCGGATCTACGCCATTGATGCCGCTAGAAAGCTGGCGTTTTTGAGCCATCTTCTTGGTAAAAACGACTGGAAACAGGTGCTTGTTTTCAGCCGCACCAAAGAGGGCGCAGATAAGCTGGTTGCCAAACTGGTGGACGTTGGTCACGGCGCCGTGGCCATGCATGCGGATCTGTCGCAAAAGCAGCGCGAGCAGAATCTTGCCGACTTCAAGGCAGGCTCGGCGCGGGTGCTGGTGGCCACCGATGTGGCTGCCAGGGGCCTGGATATAGAAGCGCTGCCCTGTGTTATTAATCTGGAGTTACCTTTCAAGCGCGAAGACTATGTGCACCGCATTGGCCGCACCGGCCGGGCAGGGGCATCCGGGCTTGCGTTAACCTTACTCGACCCCAGCGACGAAGCCCTGCACATTGAGCTTGAAACCTTCCTGGACCGCCGCCTGGCACCCCAGTGGTATCAGGGGTTTGAGCCGGATTTGACTATCACTGTTGATCGCCCGCGCAGCTTGAGCAAGGCGGCGCAGAAGCAAAAAGCCCGCAAGCGGGCTTTGGGTAAAGGTTAGTATCCCGTTTCAGGCTCGGGACATTGTGGCTTAGAAGTCGTAACGGATCCCGACGCTGGTGATGGTGTCATCAAAGCGGGCATAGTTATCCACGGTAAATTGACCGGCTTCGATATGAACTCGTGTTGATTTGGACAGGAAGTACTCGGCCCCCACGCCCCATTGGCTTACCTGTGGTACTGTGGTTGCTGCTTCCCCCAAGTCATTGTAGATCCGGTTGGCAATCAGGCCTGTGCCCGAGTCATCCTGGCCATACTGCGCCTTGAGCAGCCAATTATCGAGCTTGTAAGAGGCACTGACAATAAAGCCGAGGCCATCTCTGTCCTGCCAGTGGGGTTTGGTCGGGTTGGCCAATTCAGACTGCTGGATAAGGGTGCCAAGTTTAAGGTTATCCAGCCCCAGTGCTGCGGCTTTCCAGTGGCCGACCAGACGCCACGCCTTAATGTCTTCAACCCCATCGGAATACGCGGCGGCAAGATAGAGACTGCCGTCTTTGAGTTTTTTATCACCGAAAGTCAGCGCCAGCTGGTAGTTGCCATTGTCATTGCGCGGGTCATTTTGCTGATAATGGTTGTCTTCCAGCAGTACACTGGCTCCCAGTTGCCATCCGTGCCAAACCGGGGTTTTGTATTCGAAAGAATCGCCCCAGCGTTTGTCCCCCGCCATCAGACGGTCGTGCTTCATGCTGTAGGTATCGAACACGTCCACAAAGCCCTTGGTCATTTTGAACACAGGTTCCATCCGGCCCGCGGCCAGTGAGCCCAGCTGTGCATGGCGAATACCGATAAAGGTTGGACGGGCGCTGAAGGGCTTATTGCTGCCTGAATTGCTGGCAGAGTCAACGCCCATTTCAATCTGGTAAAACAGACTGATATCTGTGGTCAGCGGCTCGTTACCGCGTACTCCCAGGCGGGTGAAGTTATTCTCAAGAATGGTGCCATCCAGTCCCTTGTGGGTAGCAGAGCCTGAGTCTGAATGGGTAACTGAGTAGTCAATGCGGCCGTAGAAATCGGGGCTGGCTGTGGCAGTCATACTCAGGCAACTACCCAGTGCGGCGGCCAGCAGGGATAAGCGACATGTGGTCATAATTTACTCCGGCTCATTTTGAAAAGTTGGGAAAGGCAAACTGGTGGCAGTCATTGCACAGTACTTTCGCGCTTTTGTGCTCGCTGTGGCACACAGTGCAGGGCACGTCGGCTCCCCAGTGCGGCGCATCGTGTGGATTGGGTGTCTGACTGGCGGTAGCGGCGGCTATTTCTTGATAACTGCCATGGCAGTCAATACAGGCCGTCTCTGTGGCTGGCCCCTTTGGACTGCCCTGATGGCAGGTTTTGCAGTCCTTTTCCTCGTACATGAAACTGTGGTTGGTACGTCCTTCGCGTTTGCCCATCACCTTATGCAGCTCGCCAGCGTAAAGAGGCGATGACAGCAGGCTCAGCGCAAACAGGGATAAAATCAGCTTTTTCATGGGTTTCTCCTCAGGCTTTAGCTGCTTGTTCACCGGCAATCACACCGAACGCAAAGGCGTCAGGACAGGAGCAGGCGGTTAACCGAATACGGCCAAACAGGCCGCCGGTGGCTTCGCCGCAGGCATACAGCCCCTTGATGGGCTTGGCGTTTTCTCTGGAAATCACCTGAGCGTTTTCGTTGATTAGCACGCCGCCCTGGGTGTAGTTGAACTTGGGGCGAGCCTTAATGGCATAGAAGGGGGCGCGTTTTACGCTGACCTGCTTGAGGGCGTTCATGTCTTTGCCAAACTGGCTGTCTTTGCCGCTCAGGGCATTCTGGTTGTAGCGCTCAAGCGTGGCCTTGAGACCATCAAGCTCAATGTTTTCACCTTTGGCGAGGGCCTCTATGGCGTCGTACTTCACCATCATGCCTTCCTCAAGCGCCAGGTGAAGACGCTGTTTGTCGTGGAAGTTATCAATGCCATCCTGATCGTAAATATTCAGCGGGAAACGGCCGCCGTTGCGGTCCATGATGTTGCAGATGGCTTCGGCAACCACCTGACGATTGTTCTTCTCACTGATAAAGCGCTGGCCGCTTTTGGGGTCGACCAAGGCGCCCCACTGCAAATCTTCGGTAGGAATATCAAAGGCAAAGCGCATCAAAGACAGATGGACTGTCTGGGCACCGGCTGCAACCAGAGACTTGAGTGCACCGGCGGTGGCGCCTCTATGGGTTGTAGTGGGAATGTAGTCGCGGATATTGGGGAACTCCATGGCACGGAACTCCACATCGCGGCTGTAACCACCGACGGCCATCACCACACCCTTGGTCACCCGATAATGTTTGATGGTGCCAGTGCTGTTTTCGCGATCGTCATTGGCAAGGTTTGGGTCAAAGAAGTATTGCTCCCGTACCTGAATGCCAATTACCTCGCCCTGAGCGTTCAGGTGCAGCTTGTCGAACTTGACCCGCCTGCGGATCTCCCCCTTGAGAGTCTGGGTGTAAAATTCCCGCAGCGGCCGCAAAATGCCCTTGCCACCCCCGTTGACCGGATACAGGGTTCGGGGCACTGAGTGGCCGCCCAGACTTTTCAGTTTGTCATGGAAACGGCAGCCGCGTTCAATGGCCCAGGGCAGCACCCGGGTAGTGGTTTCTGCCATTTTGTGGGTCAGGGCTCTGTGGTTTTGATAACCACCGGCGCGGGAGATGTCTTCCGCGAATAGCTCTGCGGAATCGCTGATCCCCTGAGCTTGCTGCAGATGGCTGTTCACTACCGAAAAATTCAACCCTGAGATGGCGGATGTGCCGCCAAGAACGGGCATTTTTTCGATAATGACAGTGTTGTTTGCTCCGGATTCTTTGGCGCGAATGGCGGCGCAGGTGCCAGCCAGACCGCTGCCAACCACAATCACTTCAAAGGTTTCATCCCACACAATGGGGTCTTTGTCGCTGGTTTTCGCCAGCGCAGCAGGCGCCAGCCCGATAGCTGATATTGCCAGTCCTCCCTTGAGGAAGGCGCGGCGGCTTTGTTTGATTTTCTCGTCCATAGTGGCCTCACTTTTTGATTACAACGCAATGGAATCAAAATGCCGCCCGGCACCATATAGTGGTTTTCCGAAAGGCAGCTGGCGCTGTGAGGCGGATCAACTCTTGCCAAGTTCAAGATGCACGCCACCCGCGTAGCGCAGATAATGTGCCGCAGTAGCGAACGGGATGTGATGTAACCGGTGCGGCGGGAACGTCGGGTGTTGCGAGGTAGCGGTGAGAGGTAATCGGGTGTTATTACGGCTTGGGGCTGTGTGGAGTCGTTGTGGGGGGCCTAGTAGGATGTTGCGATTGGCGCCGCAGTCACTCGCTGGCGGTATCCTTGTCGCTGCTATCTTTTTTTCAGGCGCAGCAACAGCTCAGCCGCTGGCGCAGACGCAGCCAGCGGAGCAGGAAATCCGTATCGGCATACTCACTTTTGCCGATGCCAGCGACACACGAGAGGCTTGGCTGGAGACAGCAATACATCTGACCAAGCGCACCGGTTTTAAGGTGAGTATGCAGCCGCTGACGCCTTCGCAGCTCGATAAGGCGGTTGCAGCCGGAACGCTGGACTTCATTATTTCCAATCAGTTTGTGGCGGTGGGTTATAAAAAAGACCGTGGCGCCAGTCAGTTACTTACTCTGCTGCCCGCAGATGGGCGCGACCCGGCGCGGGCGGTTGGTTCGGCGCTGGTGGTGCGGGCAGGGCAGAAAGTGGACAGTTGGCAGCAGCTTGCTTCGCTCAGGCTCATTTCCAGTGACCAAAGGGCTTTTGGCGGCTTTTTGATTTTTGCCGGCGAAATGCTCAAGCGGGGCCTGGATCCTGTGTCGGATCTGCCGCAACTGTCTTTTCAAGGCTTTCCCCAATCTGAGCTGCTGCAAAAACTGTGGTTGAAACAGGCGGATGTGGCCATTCTGCCCGCCTGCGTGATGGAGCAGGCCGTCGCCCAAGGTCTGTATCCAGAAGGCACTTTTGACGTAGTGTTGTCCCAGGATGCGCCGGGCCTGGGGTGTCAGGTATCGAGTGAACTGTACCCCTATGGCGCACTGTCGAAACTGGGCCATACCAGTCATGGGCTGGCCACCGAAGTGGCCAAAGCCCTGCTTGACATCACCCCGGACTCAGCGGCGGCCATTGAGGGCGGTTATCGGGGCTGGTCGGTGCCGGTGAATGACCATAGGGTATTTGCCCTCAAGCACACCTTGCGGGAGTGGCCGTTTCAAACCAATTGGCAACGGGTTGCCCATGCTGCCCTGCCTTGGTTTGGGGCCGTGGTGTTGTGCCTGCTGCTTGGGTATGTGCATCACCTGAGAATTAAACGGCTGGTGGTGAGGCGCACCCGGGCATTGGTGAACGAAATAGAGCTGCACCGTGAGACTCAAAAAGCCTTCAACGAACAGCAAAGCCAATTTTATCGGGCGCAGCGGGTACTGCTTACCGGCGAGATGGCGTCGGGCATTTCCCACGAACTTAAGCAACCACTGGCGGGGATCCGCTATCTTGCGCAGGGTTGCCTGTATCGGCTTGAAGACGACGAGCAGGGCATAAAAACCGCGCTGTCCGGCGTGCTGACTCAGGTTGACCGGGCGCAGGAGACCATCAGCAGGCTACGCAGTTTTTGCCAGCAGCCCTGTGAGCGGGAACTGCGGCGGGTCGACCGCTTGATTGAAGAGACCTTGTCAGTCATAGCACCGGAGCTGAAGCGACTTCAGCTTGAGCCGGAACTTCACCTCAGTGCTGTGGAGGCAAGGCTGGATCCCGGGCTCATGACTCAGGTGCTGGTTAACCTGATGCTCAACGCCCTTGATGCCATGGCAAATACTGCCGAACCCTGGCTTGGGATCTTTCTTGAATCCACTCAGTTCGGGTTTCGGATCCGGGTGGCGGACAATGGCTGCGGCCTGTCGCAGAATCAGCTGTCGCGGCTGTTTTTCCCGTTTGAGTCCGCCAAAGCCGATGGCTTGGGGCTTGGCATGGTGATCTGCAAACGCATTGTGGAAGAACATGGTGGCAAGATAAGCGCTGAAAACCGGCTGATGGCTGTTGATGGGGCGTTGGGGCTGCACCCTGGCGGGCTTGAGATCACCATTGAAATGCCCACTGGAGGCCAGAGTGATTGATGTGTATTTGGTCGATGACGATCCGGATGTGTTGGGGTCTCTTAAGTGGATGTTGGAAGGCCTTGGTATTCGTGCCCAGGGTTTTGACTCGGGGCTGGCATTTTTGACTAAGGTGGATTTGGCGCGCCCCGGGGTGGTGGTGCTTGATGTGCAAATGCCCGAAATGGACGGCATGAGCGTACTCGAATGTTTGTTTGCCCGGCCTACGCCCGTGGTGCCCGTTATGCTGACCGGCCATGGCAATATTTCGATGGCAGTTAAGGCCATTCAGCAAGGAGCGTTGGATTTTCTGGAAAAGCCTGCCGATGGTGACAAGCTGCTGACGCTGCTCAAACGCGCAGCTGCAGTGTCCCTTGAGCGCTGTGAAAGCCTGCGTCAGTCAGCACTGCTGCAAAGTCGGGTCGACAGTCTGTCGCCTCGGGAAACCGATATTATGCATCGGGTTCTTGAGGGGAAACTCAATAAAACCATTGCAGCGGAGCTGTTTATTACCCAAAGAACCGTTGAGATCCATCGCAAAAATTTGCTCGAAAAAATGGCAGTAAATAACGTGGCCGAACTGGCATTTGTACTCTCCAAATTGCGGCCTTGATCAAGGCAAACAGCAAGGGCTACACTCGGATTTCATGGCGTTTGGACTTGCCAGGGTTTATCTCAGCTGGGCGGCTTCTGACATCGGGGATACCGCCAAGGATAATTCTCTGTGGTCACTCAGTGGCGGCTATCCTACAGGTCATCACTAAATTAGTTTCACCTTCTTTTTAGATTGCGACAATCTGATTTAATCGTTAGTCGCGAATCAACTTCCTCTCTACCTTGGAATAAACACCGGCGGGCAGTATCAGCCGCTGTTTAACCGTGACCGTTTGTTTAAGGCGCGCTTGTAAAAGGCGCCGACTAACGGCGCATTTGTCGGGTGCGTGGCCCCTCCACGCCCTCCACCAAGGAAGAGGACTTCCAACATGAAATCAAGTATTCCAACCCTGACCGCGGTCGCCCTGTCGGTAGCCATGGCTTTTGGCGCTGCCAGCGCAGAAGCGGCTGAAGCCAAATCGGCTGCAGCCCAATCGTCCGCTGTTACCACCAACGCCTATTGGTGGCCAGAGCAGCTGGATTTATCTCCTTTGCGTCAACATGGCGCCGAATCCAACCCTTATGGTGCCGATTTTAATTACGCCAAAGCCTTCCAATCGCTGGATTTGGATGCGGTGAAAGCCGATATCAAAACCACCCTCACCACTTCCCAGGACTGGTGGCCTGCCGACTACGGTCACTACGGTCCGTTTTTCATCCGTATGGCCTGGCACAGCGCCGGTGTATACCGCATTTTTGATGGTCGCGGCGGTGCCAGTGGTGGTCAGCAGCGATTCGAGCCGCTTAACAGCTGGCCGGATAACGTCAACCTCGACAAAGCCCGTCGTCTGCTGTGGCCGGTGAAGCAAAAATACGGCGCCAAGATCTCCTGGGCTGATCTGATGGTGTTGGCGGGTAACGTATCTCTTGAGTCAATGGGCTTTAAAACCTTTGGTTTTGCCGGTGGTCGCAGCGACGACTGGGAAGCCGAAAAGGTAAACTGGGGCGCCGAAAAGCAGTGGCTGGATAACAAGCGCCGCAACCAAAAAGGTGAATTGGCCAAGCCCCTGGGCGCAACCCAGATGGGCCTGATTTACGTAAACCCTGAAGGCCCAAATGGCGTGCCTGACCCGTTGGCTTCCGCCCAGGAAATCCGCGACACCTTCGGCCGCATGGCCATGTCTGATGAAGAAACCGTTGCCCTGATTGCCGGTGGCCATACCTTTGGTAAGGCGCACGGTGCTCACGACCCAGCCAAGTGTGTTGGGGTAGACCCGGCCGCAGCTGGCCTTGAAGAGCAGGGCATGGGCTGGAAAAACCGCTGTGGTAAAGGTCACTCTGAAGACACGGTATCCAGTGGCCTTGAAGGTTCATGGTCGTCCAATCCGACCAAGTGGACCATGGAATACTTAACCTGGCTTTACACCTTCGACTGGGTACAAACCAAGAGCCCGGCCGGCCATATTCAGTGGATCCCGGCGGATGGTAAAGCGGCCAATCTGGTGCCCGATGCCCACATTCCCAACAAGCGCCACGCGCCTATTATGTTCACCAGTGATATCGCCCTGAAGGAAGACCCCATCTACCGCGAAATCACCACCCGCTTCCTCAATAACCCGGCCGAATTTGAGCTGGCGTTTGCCAAAGCCTGGTACAAGCTGACCCACAGGGACATGGGGCCGAAAGTGCGTTATCTGGGTAAAGATGTGCCCTCTGAAGTACTGATTTGGCAAGACCCAATCCCGGCAGTGGATCATGCACTGATTGACGCCGCCGATACCAAGCGCCTTAAAGCGGCAATCCTCGATTCGGGCTTAAGCGTGTCAGAGCTGGTGAGAACCGCCTGGGCGGCTGCGTCGTCTTATCGTGGTACCGACATGCGCGGTGGTGCCAACGGCGCCCGTATTGCACTTAAACCTCAAAGCGACTGGGCGGCGAACGATCCCAAAGCTCTGGCGAAAGTGATTGGCAAACTTGAGAAAATCCAAAATGATTTCAACAAGAAAGCCAAGGGCGGCAAGAAGGTTTCACTGGCAGATGTGATAGTGCTTGGCGGCAGCGCGGCGGTTGAGAAAGCCGCGGCCGATGCGGGCGTGAAGGTAAATGTTGGCTTCCGCCCGGGTCGTATGGATGCTTCTCAGGCCCAGACCGATGTGAACTCCTTCGCTGTGCTTGAGCCGAAAGCCGATGGTTTCAGAAACTATTTCAGCGATGAAAGCGCCGCGTCTCCTGCTGAAGCGCTGGTGGAAAAGGCCAACTTCCTGACCTTGAGCGTGCCTGAAATGACTGTGCTGGTCGGCGGTCTGCGGGTACTGGATGCCAACAGTGCGGGCAGCAAGCACGGCGTGTTTACTCAGGCTCCCGGCAAGCTCAGCAATGACTTCTTTGTGAACCTGCTGGATATGTCCACCCGTTGGGAAAAGGGTGCCGAGCCTGGGCTGTATCAGGGCTTTGATCGCAAGTCGGGCAAACTGAAGTGGACTGCGACCCCGGTTGATCTGGTGTTTGGCTCCCACTCTGAGCTCAGAGCCGTGGCAGAGGTGTACGCCGCCGACGATGGCAAGGCCCGCTTCGTGCAGGACTTTGCCAAGGCCTGGACCAAGGTGATGGAACTTGACCGCTTCGACTTGAACTGAGCGGACGATAAGCTTATCGCGCCTTGAGCTGTTGAGTAGCTGCGGCGGTTACTTTGAGCAGCAAGCTGGCTCAGGCAGGCACCTCGCTCAGGCAGGAATCACGCTGAGGCAGGAATCTCGCTCAGGCAGAATGCCGCAGTGCGATGCAGGCCATATGGCTCAGGGCATACTGATAAGCTTTGAACACTCACGCTGAAACGGCGGCAAGACAATCTTGCTGCCGTTTTTATGTCTCGACATTTCGCTTAAATCCGTTTTATTTGATACTTAATGATCTGCTAAGGTTTGCCGTCTCCAATAGGCTATAAGCTCACGCCAACCAAGGAGTTCAACGATGAAATTATTCCCGCTTATCGGCAGCCTGTTAGTTGCCGCCAGTGTACATTCTCAGGCAATGGAGCTTTCAAGCCCGGATATCAAAGAAGGGCACTTTATGGCCAAAACGTTTGAATATCAGGGCTTTGGTTGCAGTGGTGACAACCTGTCACCCGCCCTCAGCTGGTCAGATATTCCCGAAGGCACCAAGAGCTTTGCCATTACTGTGTTCGATCCTGATGCGCCCACCGGCAGTGGTTGGTGGCATTGGGCGGTGGTGGATATTCCACTGAAAGTCACGGCCATCGCCCGTGGCCAGAAAATGGATGCCCTGGGCGCCAAAACCCTTGGCAACGATTATGGCGAGCCCCGATTTGGCGGCGCGTGTCCACCACCAGGCCATGGGATGCACAGATACCAGTTTACAGTGTGGGCCTTGCCGGTAGAGACGCTGCAACTGCCAGCGGACCCCAGCCTGGCGTTGCTTGGCTACCAGCTGGGTGCTCAGGCGCTTGGCAAGGCGACCATCACGGCAACATATTCACGCTGAGGGGAATTGGCCATGCAGCACGCGTTTCAAATCGAGTACTTTCGGGGCGCCAAACCTCAACGGCTCAGTAATGTGGTGCTGTTTTCCCCTTCGCTGCTGCTCATTGAACGTGGCTCAAAAGGGCTGTATTGGCAGGGGCAGCGGGTAGATTTGGGGGCAAAATTGCTGCTGGCTGGCCACAGTCGTCAGCAGCTGACCTTCGAAAACATGCCGCTGGCTCAGGGATTTAAGTCCCAGATGTTGCTCTTTTTCGTTCATCCTGAACCTGAGTTGTTGGCACTGAGCCGGGCGTCAGCAAGCCTGACGCCCTGGTTTGGGCAAACCAAGGGCCTTAAAGCCAGCCTGAGTTTCCTCACCAGCATGGATAAGCAGGCCTTCAGTCTTGATGCTCAGCAGCAGTTTGTATTTGGGCTTTACCAACAGCTGGCAGAGCTTGGGGTGCTGCACTGGATGTTTCCTTCGGGGGAGGTGACAGTGGCGCAGCGGGTGGCCGAGCTTGCGGCCCAGCAGCCTGCCCACAATGCTCTTTTTGCGCTTTGCTGCCAGCGACTTGGTATGAGCCGTGCCACTCTGCTTCGGCATCTTAAAGCAGACCAGCTGCGCTTTCGCGATATAGTCGCCCAAGTGCGGATGAACCATGCGATTTCGCTGATGCAGCGCGGCGAGCGGCAGCTTGAGCACTTAAGCGATGCCTGCGGTTATCAGTCGTTGCCACGTTTTCAGGCTCGCTTTGAAGGCCAATTCGGATTGTCGGTGTCTGAGTACCTGGCGACCTTGTCGTAACGGGCGGCTTTGCCATCGCGAGTCGTCCAGTCATCATTGGTTGTCACAGGCTTGATGCTGAGTACGTTTATCCTCCAGCGCATCTGGTCAAAGCAGCACTAAACAGGTAGCTGATACTATTGAGCCAAACCCGGTGATTGCCTACAATGGCACAGGTTTTATTTACCCAAGATGACGATTATGACCGATACCAAAGTACCGCCAGCCCTGCCAGACCGCCTGTCCATCAACCCACGCAGCCCGCACCATGTAGCTGAAGTGTTTGAGTTTGATGTGGGCATTCGCATCAACGGCAAAGAGCGCAATGACGTTGAAGAATACTGCATCAGCGAAGGCTGGATTAAAGTGGCTTCTCACAAGGCTCTCGACCGCCGCGGCCAGCCACTGCTGATGACCATCAAAGGCGAAGTAGAAGCTTTCTACAAGTAATCTTGCGGCTTTCGCAGACATAAAAACAGGGCAAAGCCCTGTTTTTTTTCATTCTTTAACGTGCGGCAGGACCCAATAGCCAGGAATTGATACCACGGAATTTTCTAACCGAGATACTTGGAAAGATTTTGAGCAAGGTAGTGTTTGAAACGATTATGTACAGCTACAAACCCAGGTATATCAACGGAGTCCGTGTCTTTATTGTCAAAGATCTGGTTACGGATTTTATCATGGGCAGCTCTTACGTGCGCCGCTTCAATTGATAGTGCTTGTTGAAGTTTTTTTACGTCGACATATTCGTTTGTACTCAGCATGGGGGCATGCTTGTCAATCAACTGCTGCATCTCGTATGAAGAAGAGTGAAATGCTTTGCGTTGGTTATCCCAATCCTCTGCAACATCCTTATATCCCGCTTCTGTAAATTGTAGGTAATGCGATAAGCATGTTGTCCTGTTGCGTAAATTTAGATAGCAGCTATAGAATTCAGCTAATTGATGAGAAAAGGCATTCCAGACTTTGAACTTTTCAGTGTAGATATGCTGGCGTTTGTACGTGTTAAGTCCTTCATTGGCTATATACACTGCAATCCCAGCGAATAGCATAGCAATGATATCTTTAAATAAGCCCCATATATCGATACTGAACCCACTTGAACTACCAATCATTTCGCCTACAAAATATGCAACACTGATCATGATGCCAAACGCAAAGTAAGATAAAAATCTGCCCATGTATGCCCCCCTAAGTGATTGAATCTCCATTTTATCATACGTTAGCTTGTAACCACCCCAAGCCAATAGCGGCATCTATGCACAGCAATAGTTTACCGCTTCCACGTTAACTACAGACCACGGAGAGCACTACCACACGGCGCCCTCGCAACGAAAACCGCATTTTTCCTCCCCAGCCTGCGCGGTTTGAATTTTTAGTTTTGAAGTTATGCAGTTTTCCTAGCTGAACAGGTTGTATCATCTTGAAAAATTGGATTATTCTTCATAGTTAATATTTGTCTCAATAGCGAAACCGCGAAGGTGTGACTTTACTGGACTAGCTTATCGGTTTTTTAAGATCTTGACTGGGGGCGGGTGGCCCTTTGTTTATAGAGGCAAATAAAAAGACGTCCGAAGACGTCTTTTGCGCTTTGATGGGGTGTTTACGGGAACGGTTAGGAAGCCGAATAAGAGTGGGGAAGGTCAGCCGACCCTAAAGACAATCTTCAGCGCGTTTCCATTTGGCGAGTGGATTCGCGATGGTTCCGGCCATTTGCAGGCCACTGGCGGGATCTTCAAGATTGAGCATATGCTGGTTATTGGCCATCTGCAGGCGATTCAGACAGGAATGCTCGAATTCATCGGCGAAGAGATCATAGCGGGCAAACTGAGGTGCCAGCTCGGGATGCTGCTGCTGATACCTGTGGCTGCAACGGGCGACTGCCTGCCAGAAGTCCTGGCTTGTCATGCCACAATGGCTGTGAAGTACCGCCGCAACATGGCGGAAAAAGCCATCGAATACATCCACAAACAAGCACAGGGTTTTCATATGATCCGGAATATGGGTTGACACCCGCTGCATAATTTTCGGCAGTTCAACTTCAGGATTCAGTATGCCCACCTCCTCGGCGATATCCTTCATTAATACCCGTGCCGGACGATATCCATCGAGCACCATAATGAGATTTTCACCATGGGGCATGAAAATCATGTCGTGACGATAAAAACAATGCAGGATCGGGGCAAAAAACGCCTCCAGATAGCCGTCAATCCATTCTCGGGCGCTGACTCCTGAACGCTCAATCAAGGCAGCCAGCAGGCTGTTACCCTCATTGTCCAAATGCACCAGAGCTGTCATGGTCATCAGCCGCTCACCCCGAGTGAGTTTGTCCAGTGGGCACTCACGCCAAAGAGCAGAAAACATCTTCTTAAAGCCGTTGTTCTCCTTGATGGCACTTTCATAATAGGGCTGACGATAACCAAGGGCTGCCACTTCTTTCAGTATGGTAAAGCCCCGGGCCTGCAACTCGCTATCGCCATGAACCAAATCCGCCACCCAATCGTTAATGGCTGGGGTGGCTTCCATATAATAGGGCGACAAACCGCGCATAAAGCCCATGTTGAGGATTGAAAGGGCTGTTTTTACGTAGCGTTTTTGCGGTGAGCTGATATTGAACATGGTGCGAATGGATTGCTGGGCCAGATATTCATCCTCACTGCTGCCCAAAAGCACCATTTTACGGGTGGCGATTTCAGCGGCAAATGCCATGCTCAGCTTGTTCTGCCACTGCCAGGGATGGGCTGGCATAAACCAATAGTCGGCTTCATCGAGCCCGAGTTCGGTTAACCTTACTCTGAACTGCCCATAGAGGGCTTCACCCAGCTCCTCCTGAATAAGCTGCTGATATTCCAGCTCTCTGGATATCGACAGTGCAGCCCTGCTCTTATGCACGGCAAGCCACACCAGCGCGAAAGGCGAGGCCACTTCCGGAGCATAATTGAGGTAATCGTCGGCCCCAAAGCCGATGCGGCCGTTGTTGGCGACAAAGCAGGGGTGCCCCTCTGTCATGGCGCCCTCAAGGGTTTGGAAGTCGGCATCGGCAAGTTGCAATGCCGAGGGGGCTTCGCGGTCGTGCTTAAAGGCGCTGCCATAGAGAGTACTGCTGATCTCATCCAGATATATCGGCAAAACCGAATCCTTAAGCTTAAGCGCCGTCTTGAACTCCAACATAAAACCAAGGGCATCCAAAGGCAGTTGCTCACCAGCTTGTTCTTTTACAATGGAGTCCGCATCGATTTGCCAGTGTTCGAGCTCCAACACCTGCGCCTTAAAGCGGTAGCAAATTTCACCGTTATCGCTGAGCACCCGATACTCGCCGTCCCCCAGGGGCTCTGGTGTCAGCAGCCTTTCATGGGAAAATTCTGCCAGCGCCTTTCGTACCAGCAAACGGTTGACCTTTTGCCAGACTTCTGGGCTTAGATGGTCGCACTGGCTGATGGCTGGCAAGGTTTTTGAAATCGTCATTGTTACTTCTCCAGGGTAAAAAATGTACTGCGGTCGCAAAATGCCAACGCCGCAGTTTTGTATGAAAGAGATACAGTGCCGTGATAGACAAAGCCTGCGTCACGGTTAATGGGATGGATTTTTTGATTGTTTACATCGGGTTCCACCACGATGCGTTTATTGGCGGGGGCAGTGAATAAAAACGCCTGAATACACTTCATCACCGCACGGGTAAAGCCACTCAGAGGCGCCCCCTGTGCAGGCCCCACAAGGAAGTGCATTCCCACATCGCCCTCCTGCACCTGATATTGGCTGCCAAGCTCATCATGAGCGGGATCGTAGGTTTCCAGCAGGAAGCTGGGCCGCCCCTCAAATAACCCCATGAAAGGCGCACTGTGGCGTGAATCCAGTTGCTGCTGATAGGTGTCCTGCACCTGCTGCAAAGTGCATGTCTGCATGCCCCAAAAGCTGGCTCTGGGTGCTGTAAGCCACTGATGTAACTGGGCAACATCCTGATCCAGGGACAAGGGGCGAATACTGAAGCTTCCCATTCCCGGGGCTTGATGCTTGAAATGCCTCTTTGCTCCGGTCGGGACAAATGAATGTGACAACACATCAGGAAGTGGCATCTATGGCTCTCCTTTGTTGATTGTCGACAAACAAGGGATAACAAATCAGGGTTAGCAGCAAACCGCCTGCGGCCACTATAAAGGGGAACGCCAATCCTTTAATCGCGACGAAAACCCCTGCACCGTAGTAAGAAAGAAGCACTCCAACATTCTGAAAAATATTAATTTTCGCGTAGTCAGCGGCATAGGCTTCCGGGGCGCTTGATGCAAATAGCAAGGCATCGAGCTTGACCGTTAGCTGAAATGAAGCCCAGCCAAACATCAGCCTGCCCATGATGACCCAGGATGGCTCACCACTTGCCTGCAACAGGAGGCCTCCAATCGCCAGCGGCAGGCAAAAATACACATGGCTGCCCCATTCCCCGTAAAGGCGGTTGGTTACCAGTGCCACCAGTGCCACAAAGGCAGGAATGGCGTAGATAAACGAAGCCAATTGCAGGTTGTCGCCGGTCTCAAGTTGCTGCCAATACTCCACAAAAAAGGGCACCACCTGATATTCGCTGAAATAAAACAGCAGCATCAAAACGCCCAATCCATAGATGCGCCTGCTGCCGGTGCTAACCCTTGATATGGGCTCTGGTTGCTCACTTTGGGCCTCATGATGGCTTACTGTGGCCGCCGCCCCCTTATCCAGGCCAGCCCACAGCAGGTAGGCACACACCAGTATTTGCAGCAGATCCCCAATAGCCATCAGCAAAAAGGCATATTTAAGCGGCCAATACACCAGCGCCATGCCGCCGAGCAAGGCGCCGGCGATATGGCCAAAGTGCACCACAATAGAAAGCACACCTATGGTGTGGGCATGCTCGGCCTCGGTTACCCGCTCCATCAAGAAGGGATAAACCAGTAAGTAGCTGGCCTTGAACACAATCATCACCAGGGACAACAGCCAGAACAGCCAAAGTTGCTGAGCCCACACGGTGGCCACACAAAAGGTCATGGCACCCAGTTGAGTCCAGATAAGCAATTGCAGGGTGCCTTGTCGGCGCGCCAGTTTGGCCCACAGTGGCAGTGCCAGCATAGCCACCAGACATATTGCCGCCGTATAGCTGCCAACATGCTCAGGGCTGTCGATGCCGAAGCGCTCGGCAAAGTACTGGGGATAAAAAGGCAGCAGCATGCTGTCGGCCACCACGGCTACCGCTGTAATGCCAATCAGGTAGAACTTCAGGCCCATAACTTCTCCTGCACCGCAGCAGGGAATGGCTGCAGTTGAGAATGGGACACAGAGGGGGCGCACTCCGGCGAAGGTCCAAAGGTCTGGAAGGCGATTTTCTCCTCTACCGGATAGGGCGCATAACCAAGAATTTCCCGTAAAATAATGGAGTTGCGGTAACAGGCCATGGTCAGATCCGGCGCAGCCAGACCGTGGGTATGCAGCTCGGCATTCTGCACATAGATATGTTGGTCTTTATCAATGCTGTAGTTGCGGGCAACCGCGAGTCGGCCCGCAGCGTCCCGCAATAATCTGTGCTGCAGTGGCTTAAGGAACCCGGGTTCCTGATAGCCATAGCCGCTGGCAATCACAAGTCCCTGAGTTAACTGCTGCCAACTCTCGCCACTCTCATTGTGCTTGAGCGACAGTCGGTAACCTTGTCCCTGAGTACTGACCGCGACCAGACTGGTGTTGGTCACTAATTGTGACGGCACTTCACCTTCCAGCCCCTGACGGTATAACTCATCATAGATATGGTTGATCTGACTTCGGTTTATCCCCTTGTATAGACACCTTTGCTGTTGCAGCAGCTTGTCACGCTCCGCCATTGGCAGGGCATGAAAATAGTCCACATAATCCGGGGAGGTCATTTCCAGGGTCAGTTTGGTGTATTCCAGCGGGAAAAAGCGCTCGCTGCGGGTGATCCAATCCACCCGGTTACCGCTGTCTGCAGCATGTTTCAGCAGGTCGAAATAGATTTCAGCCGCACTCTGACCACTGCCAATCAGGGTGACATGCTTCATGGCTCTGAGCCTGTCTCTGTGCTGTAAATACTGGCTGCTGTGCAGTACAGACACATCTTTGCAGCATGCTGGCAGCACCGGCTGGGTACCCGTTCCCAATACCAGTTTACGGCACAGGTAATCACGCTCTTTACCGCAGGCGCTGACAGTGGCAACTCGGTAGAGTCGCTGCTCCTCCAGGTAAGTCACTTCACTCACTCGCTCATTAAACCTTAGATTACTCAATTGGTTAGCCACCCACTGGCAGTAGAGGTTGTATTCCTTTCGCAGCAGGAAGAAATCTTCCTTGATGTAAAAGGCATACAGGCGGCCCATGGCTTTGGCATAGCTCAAAAAACTGTATGGACTGGTGGGATCGGCCAGGGTGACCAGGTCGGCGATAAAAGAAGTTTGCATGGTGGCACCTTCCAACATCATGCCGGGGTGCCAGTCAAAACCTGCTGCCTGATCGATAAACAGGCTGTCGACCCCTTCCAGGGGTTCGCTGAGGGCCGCAAGGCCCAGATTGAAAGGGCCGAGACCAATGCCAATCAGGTCATAGATTCGGGTACTCATAAATAGCTCCTGCTCAGGGTGAACGTAAAATTTGGCGACCTCAGGGTCGTCCTTTTGTTATGAAAGCCATTTCAAGTTAATGATAATAGTTATCATTACAAGCTAATTTACAATTGGCTTTTTCAGACCCTACTGACAAACAGGTACAGATTTTGATGCTTTAAGTTTTTGTTTTTACAGGTATTGATATTTGTGGGGCCCTGCACATCAACAGAGCCGCACAGCCGTGGACGCTGGCAGGCACACCCTGTTTTAAGCCAAGGAGAGTTGGCCGTATCGGGAAAGCTGGTGGGTAAAAAATGACAGGAACGACCCAAGGGCAAACCTGGGTCGATTTAAGCCTGTGTCAGTGACTAAGGAAGGCGCGGATTGGGCTCGGGCGAGGGCTCTTGCCCACAGCTGGGGCGTGGGGATGAAAGCAGCGGACATGAAGCGCATTTGGCTGCGCCATGCAAACGGTATTCAAGGCAACAGCTTTGGCGTCTTAACGCCAGATCACCTTCGGGGGTTGCCACCAGGCTAATCTGTCCGGGCCAATCGAGGGCGCGGAGCCATGACTGGAGTGCCTGATTGACAGTAGGCCCTGGGTCAAAATCAGGGCTGCAACCCTGCGGGGATTGATGGTACTGTCGCAGTAGTGCGGTGGCCAGATTGTCGGCAGCAAGCCGCTGCGCCAAAGAGGCGCGAATACCAAAAACCTGAGACGCCTGAGAGTAAAGCAAATAAATACTCTCTTTCAGCCAGCCAACAAGCGCAGCATCCGGGCCCACAGGCCCAGACCTTTGCAAACAAGATATCGGGATCCTGGGCAGCTTAACGGGTTGGCTCAAACCAAACCCCCACTCCTGAGGCGGCGCTGCAAACCAGAGCCCCTGCAAATCATCAATGCCTCGAAAATCCCGGGCAAGAACCAGTGTCAGATAAATGGGCTGCCAGCAGAGCAAGTCCCAACTGCGGGCCAGCCAGAAGGCGGCCGGCGCAGCGGGATACGTTTGCTTGACCCAAAGGTGCAGGGCTTCAATGGCCTGCCGATTGTCGGCATCGGGATACACAGCCCCGCAAGGCGGTGTATCCCGGCCATTAAGAGTGGAATGAAACTGCAGGGCCGCAGCATATATACCCGGCCTTAAATCCAGTGGCGCAGGGGCTGTGCTCAGAGGTCAACCTCAAGACCCAGCTCGATACTGCGCTCGGCACCCATCCAGCAGTTGTTTTCGCCACTGCATGCGCCCACATAGCGCTCGTCGGCAAGGTTGCTGACTGTGAGCCCCAAACGGTAGCTGTCGCCCAGACGCCAGGAGGCGGCGACATCCACCAGGGTATAGCCGGGCACTGTGCCGGTATTATGGTCATCCAGCATACTGTCACCCACATGGCGAACGCCTGCGCTCAGATCCAGACTATCTGTGACATAAAAAGTGGCCCACAGCGACGCCTGCTTGTCGGCGACCCACTCGGGTGTCATACCGACCAGAGAAGGATCCAGCTGATTTTCTGTAAACTCAACATCCTGCTGGTTGTAGCTGCCGTCCAGCGACATAAAGTCACCAATACGGGTACGGAATGCAAACTCAAAGCCACGGGAGTTCAGCTCGCCAGCCTGGGTGTATTGCATCCAATCGGGGGTATTAACCACCAGATCCTGCTGGGTGATATCGAACAGTGCCAGGGTCATCTGGGTGTTGCCATCATCGCTGGCGTACTTAAGGCCGGTTTCCCACTGGCTGGCGGTGGTGGGTTTGAATACCTCGCCGCTGATGCTGTCCAGACCTGTGGTTGGCTCATAGGACTCGGCATAACTCACATAGGGTGAAATACCATTGTTGAAGCGGTAGATAGCGGCAATTCGGCCGGTCAGCTCATTTTGATCTGTCTTGGCTTCTTCATAGCCGCCTTCGCCCAAATACAGCTTGGTGGCAGCATCTGTGCTGTCATAGCTGTCGTGACGCAGGTTGGCCAGTATGGTCAGCGAGCCCCAGCTGATTTCGTCCTGCACATAAAAACCGAGCTGACGCTGCTTGATATCATGGCGTTCGGTATAGGTACTTACAGGCAACAATGCCGGGTTCATCAGATGGTGATCCGGTGCGCCCAAATCAATGGCAGGGGTATCGGCTCCCAGAGTGTCGCCATAGTCAATATCGGAATCCTGATATTGATAGTCGATACCAAACAACAGCTTATGCTCCAGCGCACCTGTGCTGACTGTCCAGGCCAGCTGGTTGTCCACTGCCAGGCCCTCGATGGCTTCATCGGTGAAATAGGCATTGCGTGCCAGCAGGCGATCGCCATCGGTCAGCCCGGTATTATAGGTATTGCGCTGCAATCCCTCGCCCTTGGTATAGCGCAGGTTCTGCAGGAAGCTGAGGTTGTCGGAAAACTCGTGGTTGAATTTATAACCCGCCAGCAGCATATCTCTGTCCATCTTGCCCCAGCTGCGGTCGCCGGCGTAGGCATCGGCATCCAGCTTGCCGTAACTGGCATCAACCAGGGTGCCCACAGAGGGCAGCGGCGTGGATGGGATCATCGAAGGATCTTGCTGATAATACAGATTCAGATTCAAGCTGGTGCGCTCGGCCAGACGCCAGGTGACCGACGGCGCCACAAACCAGCGCTGTTCTTCGGTGGTTTCCATCTGGCCATCGCGCTGACGGCCGAGGGCAACAATACGGTAGTCGACATTGTCGGAAGCCACGCCATTATGGTCTACGCCAAGTTCCAGTAGCTGGTTGGTGCCCACCCGGGTACGCAGTTGTGTCTGTTGGCTGCCAAGCGGCTGTTTGGCCACCTGGTTCACCATACCGCCCGGAGGTGCTGAGCCATACAGCACCGAAGTGGGGCCTTTAAGCACTTCAATGCTGTCGGTGGCAAAGGCGTCTACCTGGGGCACCAGGTTCCACAGACCGTTATATTGCAATGGCAGGCCATCGTAATAGTTACGATAGCTCTGGAAACCACGAATGGTGTATTGATCAAAAATGGTGGTGGTAGGACGGCTTTCCGGTGTAACACCGGCCACATAGCGCAGCGCCTCGTTGACGCTGTCGGCCTGGCGCAGTTTCAGCAAATCAGCGTCATAGACTTCATAACTCATGGGTGACTCAATAGGACTTAAGCGGGATTTACTGCCCGTGGTTCTGTATCCCTGTGAGTAAATCACCAGCCGCTCAATATCAGCCTGAGCTGTATCCGGAGTTTGCTCCGCGTAAACGGTACCCGAGGTGAAAAGGGCCAGCGATATTGCCGACCAAAGTAAACTCTGTGTTCCTTTCATTGCAGCTCCAATGTTTTATCTCCCAATAAACGAGAGCGGTAAAAACTGGCTGCATACTAAATGATAACGCTTATCATTTAAATAATTTGGAATGTAAAGATTGGAACAAGTCCTGAAATGGACCGGGAGGCGCCAGGTTCAAAGCGATCAACCGGATTTATCGCCGGATGCTGGCATTCCAGATACTCCAATCTTTTGGAGCCAAGCTTGGGAAGGTGCGAACAAGTTATCGCACAGCTCTGGCGATGACAGCGACGACAGTTCAAGGCATTCAACTGAAGGCATGGCTGGGCGCCCCCGCCGTCATGGTGAAGTTGAATAACGCCGACATGATGTTGCTGTCAAAGCCTCGTAGGGCGTGGCTTACAGCAGTATCTGCCGCGTTACCTGCTTTTGAAATCAAAGAGGTGCGAAGGACTAAGGCCATTCACTGCGATCTGTACCTTGCATCTATCCGTTGTAAACTCACGCAGAGCAAGCTGGGGGCTTATGCGCACCTTCCCTGGGGCTTTATTCAAGCAAAGTATCTGGCAGAGACCAACTGGTCGAGAAAACCTGGTTATGCCATGTTTGCACTGAAATCCAGACTCTATCTTCTTTGGTTAATGTTTTCGGTGACAATGCGTGAACGTGAAGTCCATGTCTGCTGCCGTGCAAAATGCCGAGCTCATGCTGCTGGAATTCGGCAAGTGTCAGCGGTTGCGGCCCAATGTTGACAAATGCCTGACGGATATCCCGAACATCGCCTTTGCTGAGTGTAAAGAAAAAATCCTTCACATAATCGCCGTGATGTACGTAGGGTCTATCCAAATCCAATGGCATGGGGATGAGGGTAAATTCGCCTGCTTGGCGGGCATCCCAGGAGGGCGGAAAAGATGGCGTCAATGATTGATACAGAAACCAGCCTGGCAGAACCAGCAGCAGACCATTTAGTTTGTATTTATACCTGTGCCATAGGGAGCGTTTAGTTTGCATAAATTGCCTCCGTTGACTCTGGTTTTCTGACTGATTTAACGACACGGCTTCCCCACATCATAAAGCCGGTAATTGACATGCCGCAGATCAACAACCCGAAAACAAACCAGATAATTTTGGTCCAGATCCCGCCAAAGGTGCCAAAATGCAGTGGGTCCGCAATGTGGCTCAGAGTTTGAAGGGGAGTCATAGTTTCAGGGGATTGTTTATGGCTGACGTCGCCTGTCCAGGGGTTAATGCTCACACTGTAGGAATAGCCATCAAAAAAGAGTTCACCCCCGCCGCCACTTAAGTGGTACATGTCCCGCGTATGTTCCGGCAATGCAACATATTTTGGCTGAAATTGAGGGAAGTGCTGATAAGCAAGCTGCATGGCGTCAGCCAGATTGATGGCGGGGGATTGCTTCTGCGAAGGAAGCTTGGCAGCGGCAACCAAGGGGGCATGGGGCTCAATTTCAACTTCTGCATGCCATAGCACCGCTTGGATGAGATACCACAGACCTGTGAGGCTCATAATCATAAGGAACCAGATAGACCATACCCCTGCCAAGCGATGAAAGTCGCCCAATATGGTCTTCTTACCTTGATGAAACCGCAGTTTCGGCTGGGTAAAGCTGCGCCAGAAATTTTTGTATATCACCAGGCCGGTGATCAGCGCTCCCAGCATCACAATAGCCATGGCAGAGACTATGTAGTAGCCAATGCTGTAGTTGGCATGCCAGGGAAACAGCAGCCATCCGTGTAAGCTGCGCATGAAATCAATGAAAGAGAGTCCAAGATTAAGCTCTTGAATTTCGCCGGTATATTGATTGACGTATGCAATGGCCTGGGGCTTGTCGTGATCGGTAAAAACGACCGCCGTGACCAGATATGGTTCGAACACCAGCACATTTGTCACATCGGCTGTGGGGTATGCATAGTTAACTGCGTCTACCAGTTCGGCTATCGGCTTTGCCGGGAGATTATCCGGATTTGATGCCCGCGCCTCAGGGTTGGTCAGCCAGGTCAATTCATGACTTACCACGGCAATGGTTCCCGTTATGCATACAAAGGTGAATACCAACCAGACTGGCAACGAAAACCAACCATGCAACTGGAACCAGAATCTATTACTCACCTTCGCCATCCGACGTGCCTATGTTAGCCTCAAAGCTCGTCATGTTAGTGGTAATGGTAATCGTTATCAAATAAGTGGGCGGAATTTACATTGGCATTTGCTAATGGTGCAGGGGGCGCAGCGTAACTCGGCATCTGTATGCGAAAAGGTGCTTTAGTTGAACACCAATAAGCGCCTCTGCAATCGATTTGCCTGAGTCAGCGACTGTATGACTTCCACGACAGAGCAACTTCCGCGATAGAGCAACTTGCAGAGTATGGCAATGACGTGGCTACACTTGCCTTTAATTTAATCGTTTGATTTCTTTTAGATTAATTTGGCTGAATGATTTTGCGCTTGGCTGCCCAGGCACTATAAACACTTTGGGCTGGAAGACCAACTGGTGTACCAGGGGCCAAGGATGTGGTGAGATGCTCTGAGGTTTTTAGACACTAAGTCATTGATTTACATGAATTTAAAGCAATAAAAAAGACGTCCGAAGACGTCTTTTTTATTTTAGGTTTGGTGGAGGCGGCGGGACTTGAACCCGCGTCCGAAAAACCTACGCTCAAGGCGCTACATGCTTAGTCTCTCTTTTATTTAACCGCTCGAACTCCGAAAGACAGGATTTCTAACGGTGAGCCTGGAACTGTTTCGCGGTTCACCCCCAGACAAGGTTCCCTCGCTAGCACTATGTAAGGTGACCATCAAATCCACTGCCCATGTGCGAGACCTGTGGTAGATGGCTGGCGCTAATTAAGCAGCCAGAGCGTAGTTATCGTCGTTTGCAACTATAACTTTGCGGCTTTTTACGAGGCCAACCGCCCCTCGGCATGCTCCCGGAGTTTCGCGAATCCCGTCGAATCCAGAATCGCCCCCAAGAAACTTGATTGTACTCCCATGCTGCCCTGAATTCCAAGGCATAATTTGGCAGCGACAACCAACTGCCTGTTTTCCGTTCGAAAACAGGCAGCTTATTTGTTCTTCATCACCCGGGCTTTTTCAATGTCCCAATCGCGCTGCTTGATGTCATCGCGCTTGTCGTGGGCTTTTTTACCTTTACCCAGACCAATCTCTACCTTTACCCAGGCGCCTTTGCGCCAGTACATGGAGATGGGCACGATGGCATAGCCCTGACGCTCTACCAAACCGGCCAGCCGGTCGAGCTCGCGGCGGTTAAGCAGCAGCTTGCGCGGGCGGGTAGGGTCGCATACCACGTGAGTGGAGGCGGCGTGCAGTGGGGTGATATGGCAGTGGTGCAGGAAGGCTTCACCGTTTTTCAGCATCACGTAGCTTTCAGAGATGTTGATTTTTCCGGCGCGGATAGACTTCACTTCCCATCCCATCAGGGATAGGCCTGCCTCGAATTTTTCATCGAATTTGTATTCGAAGGTCGCGCGCTTATTGCGGGCGATCGTGGCCGGCTGGGCGGCCTTTTTGGAGTTTTTCTTTACCATAGGCGGGCTATTATAACGTGGGGTGGCCAATTTGGAATTGACCGCTCAAGAATATTTAGCTGTTTTGCCAAGCAGATGTTTTTGTTGGTGAGTTTTTGTACTGGGTGACGGCTGCCATCTTTTGGATAAGCCGTGTTACAATCCGGCCCCAACAGTATTTCCAAACGATGATTTCAAGCGAATGCCCAAGGTGTCCCGAAGCGTGCTGGTGCGATTCAGTGCCCAGCAAATGTACGATCTGGTCAATGATGTCGAGTCCTACAAGGAGTTCCTGCCCGGCTGTGTGGGCGGCAAGGTGATTTCTTTTGATGGCCAAACCATGGTGGCTTCGGTGGATGTGAGCAAAGCAGGCATTGCCCGCACCTTTACCACCCGTAATCAGGTGGTACCGGGTAAGCATATTGCGCTGGTGCTGGAAAATGGTCCCTTTAAACACCTGCAGGGCGAATGGCGCTTTACTGAGCTTGCAGAGGATGCCTGCAAGGTGGATTTTGAACTGGATTTTGAGTTCTCAAGTGGTCTGGCTGATTTCGCGTTTGGCAAAGTATTCAAAGAGTTGGTTTCATCCATGGTGACGGCGTTTACCAGTCGGGCGAAGGTGGTGTATGGCCAGTGATACTGAAAAATTTGGCGTAGATGTGATTTACGCCTTGCCGGAGCGGCAAAAAATTGTGCATGTGATGATTGCGCCTGGCACCAGCTTTATCGAGGCGGTGCGCCAGAGCAATATTGCCAGTTTCTTTCCTGATCTCGAGCTCGACAAGGTCAAGCTTGGCAGTTTCAGCCGTTTGGTGAAGCACGATGATGAAGTGCTTCCCGGTAACCGTATCGAGATTTACCGGCCGCTGATTGCCGATCCTAAGGATGTTCGCCGCCTGCGGGCTGAAAAAGCCAAAGAAGAAGGGCGCGCCAATAAGATAACCGGCGCCAAGCTGTAACCGGCTAGCCGTACCAAAACAAAAAAGCGCCCATGGGCGCTTTTTTGTTGGCTGTCGTCTTCGGGCAAGCGCTTAGAACTTGCGGATAGCCTTGGGATCGTTTTGGCCTTCTTCAACCAGTGGCTTGCTGTCGCCGCGCTGCTCGGGTACCAGCGGCTGGTCGTCACCGGCGGTAACGGTTGGCAACTTGCTTTGCTCAAGCGGTGTATTGAACTCAGCTGACAGCTCGTAATCGCCGCTCACTTTAGCGAGACGATTGTTTTCAAAATGCAGCACCAGCTCTTTGTGGATGATGCTGGCATCGCGACCACTCTTGAAGTGGTACACATAATACCAAGTGTCATCGGCGAAGCTGTCTCTGAGTACCGGACGGCCCAGCACGTATTCCGCCTGCTCCTTGGTCATCTCAACACGCAGCTTTTCTACCTGTTGAGGCTCCATGTAGTTGCCCTGCGGGATGTCAGGCTTGTACACCAGCCAATCGAAAACACTGCAGCCAGACAGAGATAATGAGAGGGCTGCGGCCCCCAGCAGGGTGAGACTATGCTTCTTAATCAACATCGTGTGTGCTTATTCCTTAAAAACTGCGGCTCATCATACCCAAGGGCAGGCCAGACTGACAAGGGCAGCAGCCCAAAAGGCGTCAGCTGCAGCATTTTGACCACGCCTTCTGCGCAAGGTTCAGCGGTTTTTCTCTACCTTGGTTTACTATGATGTCAATCAAAGGTATGAAAGCCAGAACTCTGCTGAGAGGGCACATCAGCGCAGCTTGATGAATTTCAACAATATCAGTCGGATAAACTTTACAGAATGGCGTGTCAAAATTGCTCCAACATATTGCATTGCTGCCAGAAAGTTATAAGAATGTGACTTTTAGACGAGTTGTCGGAGCAGTAATTGGCTAGCTTGGTGTGTGTAGGAACAGGCATTGGTCTGGCGGGGCAAATCAGCGTGAGGGCCAAAAGCCATATAGAACATGCAGATATCGTTTTCAGCCTGATGCCCGATGGCTTTGCTCAGCGCTACCTTGAAGGGCTCAATGCCAATGTGGTCAATCTGCAGCAGTTTTATGCCCAGGGCGATGAAATAAAGAGTCGTCGCCTGACGTACGAGCAGATGACCCAAGCCATGGTTGAAGCTGCCCAGAGTGGCAAGAGAGTGGTAGGGGCCTTTTATGGTCACCCCGGCGTCTTTGCCTGTGTGCCCCATATGGCGATCCGCCGCTGCAAGGAGGCGGGTATCGAGGCCTGGATGGAGCCTGGTATTTCGGCCGAAGATTGTTTGTGGGCGGATTTGGGCATAGACCCGGCGCAGAGTGGTCATCAGAGCTTTGAAGCCAGCCAGTTTATGTTTTTTCGCCATCAGCCAGACCCCTGTTGTCACTTACTGCTGTGGCAAATTGCTCTGGCGGGGGAAAACACCCTGACCCGGTTTCACACCAGCCGCGACCGACTGCAGGTATTGGTGAAACAGCTCAGCCAGTGGTATCCACTTGAACACGAGATTATTTTGTATGAAGCGGCATTTTTGCCTGTTCATCAGCCACGGATTAGCAGGCTGGCGCTGAAAGACTTGCCGGACGCTGAGATGAACCCGGCCACTACCTTATTGGTGCCACCGGCACGAAAGCTTGAGCATAACCTCGAAGTGCTGGCCATGCTGGGGCTGACTCCTGCAGATCTGGCGTAAGTTGGCAGCATGGCCAACTAAGTATTCGCGATGCAGCAATCGCAATAAGGGTACAAAACCGAGATAGCCAATACATTCAGATACAGCGGCAAAAGCCGAGGGGCCAAGAAGCCAAGAGAAAAGACCCAACAACAACCCATAACAATGAGTGGAGAATAGGATGACAACACTGAACGAGTTTTTAAAGCAATTGGGCGAAGATGCCGCGCTGCTGGAAGCCTACAAAAAAGACCCTGAAGGGGTGATGCGTGCCAATGGCCTCAGTGAAGATGAAATTCAGGCGGTGATGACGGGTGATAAAAGCAAACTCAGGTCTCTCGGTGGGGATGAAGAGTACCAGACGTTTGTGGTCGTTAACCACGGCAATGATGCCTGACATTTGATGCGCTACGTTCTGATTAGCAGCCTTTTAGCCTTATCCCTGTCTTGGGGTGAGGCTTTTGGCATGACAGTAGATGAGTCTTTAGCTCAAATCGAAGAGTCACTCAGAACCTCGCCTGAAACTGCAATCAAGGAACTGAGGCTGTTAGATAAAGGAAATTTGTCGGAACAGCAGCAGTTAAAGTACGCGACCTTAGTCGGTATCTATCATATTTTTACTGCCGACTATCAGACCGCTCAAAAATCCCTGGAGGAAGTCTTACCCCAAATCACCAGTACACCGGAAAGAGTGAAAGTTCTGGGTTACCTGGCAACGGTAAGGCTAATTCTCAAGCAATTCCCCGAATCGATGCAGGCTATTAGTGACATGCTGTCACAGATTAGCTCCATCAACGACAAAGACATTCAGCGCAACGCTTATATCCGCCTGGCCAGTCTCTACTATCAAATGAGTTTGTTTGAGCAAGTAGGCGTTTACGCTGAGAAAGCGCTGAACCTGGCGCCTGATGATGCCGTCACCGACATCTGTTATTCCTACCTGTATATCGCAGCCTCGCTGATGGAAGCGGGAAAAATAACCAGAGCGGTTAGCGCCTTTGATGAGACTCGCGATTACTGTGAGACCAACAAACTTCCTCTTATCGCTACCATGGCCACCAAAGGGTTGGGCTGGACCTATCTGCGTGATAATCAGGTCAAAAAAGCAATAGCTCCCCTTCAGCAGGCCCTCGATAAATATAAAGAATTTGGTTTCGAGCTTGAAATTGCCAGCACCCAGAGCTTACTGGCGCAAGCTTATCTGGAAGCCGGTGAATGGAATAACGCCGGGGCAGCTGCTGATGAGGCGATTGATAACGCTGCTGCAGATGACTCGTCGCTCCGGGGGGCCTGGAAGGTGCTTGCGGCTGTGCATGCCCGTCGTGGCGACTTTAGAGGTGCCTTTGAAGCACAACAAAAAGAAGCGGAATATTCCACCCGTCTGATTGATGAAACCAAGGCGCGGGAGATGGCCTATCAGGCGGCTAAGTTCAACTTTGAAGAGCAGCGGCGGGAAATTTCCTTGCTGAACAGTGAACGGGACGGTTATCTGGTGCGTCAGGAAACCATTTCCCGTGAGCATTCGGGCTCGCTGATGGCGTCCACAGTGCTGCTGGGGATGTGCCTGTTTTTATCGCTGTTTCTTGCAGCGGGTTTGTCACAGCGGAATCGCTTTATGCGGCTCGCGCAGCGGGATGGATTAACCGGTGCCTTCAACCGCGCTACCGGGCAGGAGAAAGGTGAGAATGCCCTGGTGCGCTGCATGGCTCGAGGCGAAGATGCGGCTATGATCCTGATGGATCTGGATAAGTTTAAGTCCATCAACGATGAATGCGGTCATGCCACCGGCGATTGGGCCCTGAAAAAGGTGGTCGAAGTCATTCGCCCAGAGCTTAAGGGCGAGCACATCCTGTGCCGTTTTGGCGGTGAGGAATTTATGATAGTGCTGCCGGGCTGCAGCGGGCAGGAAGCTGCCGAGATTGCCGAAGCCTGCCGTCGCGCGATCGCCAACGTCGACACCCATTACTCTGGTAACCGCTTTATTCTGAACGCGAGTTTTGGGGTGACCAGCCTGGATGAGCGGGATTTAAGTCTCGACCCCATGTTGCGACGGGCCGATAAGTCTCTTTATTGCGCCAAACACCTGGGGCGCAACATGGTAGTGTGGGATCAGGAGCGTTATCCGCCGGTTAGTGCAGGCGCTGAGGCGAGCCTTACAGCTGACGAGCCAAAGGTTCAAAGCGCTTCTGACTGCGCTGGTCCCGCTCAGGGAAGTATTCCGCAAACCGGCCCAGTTACTGCCGAGGCGAATAGCGCCAGTGCCACCAATGGCACAACAGTGGCGACTTCTGGCGACAAACCCACTGCCGTTGCCAACTAAGTCTGTGGCTCAAGCAGCAGGCAATTGCCAGCACTCATATTGGCCCCCTTAGCTGACAAGAATCGCTTGCAAGAATTACTGACAAGCATAGCTGCCACCAATCGCAGATTCGGACCTTTCCCCGCGCCTGACGTCTTTCCCGTTTACCGCTACAAGCCTTATCCCAATCCGCCTGTTACTCGATAGCGCCGCTTTGTCGTGATTTGCTCATTGGGTAGGGATTTCCCACACCTTAGCTCCATCGGTGCTGTTGCTTGTCGGCTCGTGTCAGATCTTCCCTGAGCGCACTAACAGATGCTGTCATGGCTATGCCGTTTTGAGTGGTGCTGTTGATCTGCAAACTTACCCAGAACGCTATTACTGAACGCGCTCAACAGCCGCTGCTGAAGTGGCCCTTGTCTCCTATGGAATGTACCTGTGCCAGCGGTAGCGCCCCTTACTTGCTGAAGGACTCATGCCCTGACGTGATCGGCCCTCTACACCATTTCGTCCTGGCGGCTCGACACTGGATTTCTATAAAACAGCTCAAACTGCGAGCTCAAAGCAACTGCTTAAGCTTAGAGCTCAATGGGTCAGCGCCACCTGACAAGTGGACCGAATAACTTAGCGTGTCAGTCCGACTAATTCAGATTGTTGTTCAGATGGTTGTTCAGATGGTTGTTCAGATGGTTGTTCAGATGGTTGTTCAGATGGTTGTTCAGATGGTTGTTCAGATGGTTGCGGTGCTTCGATGTGCAGCCGAATGTTGAAAAGGCCACTAATTGAGTGCAAGGCAAGGCCCGATTGAATGTTATCGTCGGTAATTCGCTATTTTTTGCAAAAAAATTTAAAAATTTTGAATTTTTTTCGCCCTGAACCAATTGTTACTTGCTTGTTGATCTGGCGACGAAAGGGCTGTGGCGGATCACTGTCAAACCTCTCTTGATTACCTTTACGTAAACGTAATATTAAAACGCTTGTTTGAATCTGGTGTTTTCTGTGTTTGGGCTAAAGTTTTGAAATTAATGCAAATTAAACCTTTACGCGCCCTGCGGTTCAAAACAAAAAGCCGTGCTTAGACCAAAGTCAAATTACACAACTCATGTTCACAAATAATTACTGTTGGGAATTTAATTACGTAATTAATTACTTTGTCGGCTTATTGGTTATTTGGTAAGACAAATTTCTGTGGCTAGCGATAGTTACAATTTAAATGAGGAATTAATTTACTTAATAACAAATGCTTGTGTGTTATTTTCGTTCTTGGTCTTACCAATTTCATAAGCTGTTTCAGGCTGTTTTTTAGACGTTTCGCTAAGTTTTGGACTGTTGCATTTACAAATGTTTGTCGCTAGTTTTTGGTCTGAAACGAACATTTGGCGGTTTTTTGAAGCCGTGTAATGGATGGGCAGGACAAGCTCCTTCCTGATGCGACGACAAACTGCGACAGCCGGGGACAACGACAATGACAGAGCAAATTTTGGATAACGCACAGATAACAAAAGGACTGGAAATTACCGGTCATCCGGTTCAGGGCCAGGACGAGATATTCACCGAGGGTGCGCTGGCATTACTCGACAGCCTGTGCCGCCAGTTTGCTGCAGATGTGGATGGTTTGCTGGAAAAACGCCAGCAGCGCCAGGTCCGTATAGACAAAGGCGAGCTGCCAGACTTCTTACCCGAAACCCGTGCCATTCGCGATGGTAAGTGGTCTATCCGTGGTATTCCAGAAGACTTGCAAGACCGCCGGGTTGAAATCACCGGCCCTGTGGATCGCAAGATGATCATCAATGCGCTCAACGCCAACGTGAAAGTATTTATGGCCGACTTTGAAGACTCACTGGCTCCCAGCTGGGAAAAAGTGGTCACCGGTCAGATTAACCTGCGTGATGCAGTGCGGGGCACCATTGAGTACACGGCGCCTGAAACCGGTAAGCAGTATCGTCTCAACGATAACCCTGCGGTGTTGATTGCCCGGGTGCGCGGCCTGCACCTGAAAGAAAAGCATGTACAGTTCAATGGCGCCGCAGTGCCAGGTGCGTTGGTGGATTTTGCCCTCTATTTCTACCACAACTACCGTCAGTTGCTGGCCAAGGGCAGCGGTCCTTACTTCTACGTGCCCAAGCTTGAGAGCCATCTCGAAGCGCGTTGGTGGGCCAAGGTGTTTGCCTTTACTGAAGAGCGATTCTGCCTGCAGCCCGGCACCATCAAGTGCACCTGCCTGATTGAGACCCTGCCTGCGGTGTTCGAAATGGATGAAATCCTCTATGAACTGCGCTCGAACATTGTCGCGCTCAATTGTGGCCGCTGGGACTATATCTTCAGCTATATCAAAACGTTGAAAAATCATCCTGACAGAGTGCTGCCAGACCGTCAGCAGGTGACCATGGATAAGCCATTCCTCAGTGCCTACTCGCGATTGCTGGTTAAAACCTGCCACAAGCGCGGTGCACTGGCCATGGGCGGCATGGCGGCCTTTATCCCCGCCAAGGACGCCGAAGCCAATCGTCTGGTGCTGGAACGGGTGTGCCGCGATAAGGAGCTCGAAGCCCGCAACGGTCATGACGGCACCTGGGTGGCGCATCCGGGGCTGGCAGACACTGCCATGTCGATATTCAACCAGTACATTGGTGATGACCATTGCAACCAGCTGCACATTACCCGTGATGTGGATGCGCCCATCCTGGCGAGTGAGCTGTTACACCCCTGCGAAGGTGAGCGCACCGAGCATGGTATGCGCCTCAATATCCGTATCGCACTGCAATACATAGAGGCGTGGATCAGCGGCAACGGCTGCGTGCCCATCTACGGCCTGATGGAAGATGCTGCCACGGCGGAAATATCCCGTGCCTCCATCTGGCAGTGGATCCGCCACGGCAAGAGCCTGTCCAACGGCAAGCCGGTAACCAAGGCACTGTTCCGCGAGATGTTGGTTGAGGAGCTGGCCAATGTCAAAGAAGAAGTGGGCAGTGAGCGCTTTACCCATGGCAAGTTCACCCAGGCCGCCGTGTTGCTGGAAGAAATCACCACCAGCGACGAAATGGTGGAGTTTCTCACTCTGCCTGGCTACGAGCTGCTGACCAAACAAGAACACTGATTATTCACTGAAAACACTGAACATCTTACCCGTCACCCGAGTGGCGGGCAGACCCTAACACCCCAAAGGAGAGTCACCATGAGCAAGTACATCAGCCGCCAGGAACAAATCGACGCACTGAAAAAAGACTGGGCCGAAAACCCACGTTGGAAAGGCGTTCGCCGCCCATATACCGCCGAGGAAGTGGTGTCACTGCGTGGATCATTCGTGCCTGAAAACACCGTGGCTCAGCGCGGTGCTGAAAAGCTGTGGGAACTGGTGAACGGCGGTGCCAAGAAAGGCTATGTAAACTCACTGGGCGCCCTGACCGGTGGTCAGGCGGTGCAGCAGGCCAAAGCCGGTATCGAAGCCATTTATCTGTCTGGCTGGCAGGTTGCTGCCGACGCCAACCTGGCTGGCACCATGTATCCAGACCAATCACTGTACCCAGCCAACTCAGTGCCTGCTGTTGTGGGTCGTATCAACAACTCGTTCCGCCGCGCCGACCAGATCCAATGGAGTAACGGTGTGGGTCCGGAAGATGACAAGTTTGTTGATTACTTTCTGCCAATCGTGGCCGATGCCGAAGCCGGCTTTGGCGGCGTGCTCAACGCCTACGAACTGATGAAGGGCATGATTGAAGCGGGCGCTGCCGGTGTGCACTTTGAAGATCAGCTGGCCTCAGTGAAGAAGTGTGGCCACATGGGCGGTAAGGTACTGGTTCCAACTCAGGAAGCGGTACAGAAGCTGGTTGCAGCCCGTCTGGCGGCCGACGTGTCTGCCGTGCCTACCCTGGTGATTGCCCGTACCGACGCCAATGCGGCCGATTTGCTGACCTCTGACTGCGACCCATACGATGGCGACTTCATCACCGGCGAGCGCACCAGCGAAGGCTTCTATCGTGTCCGTGCCGGTCTGGATCAGGCCATTGCCCGTGGTCTGGCATATGCGCCATACGCCGACCTTATCTGGTGTGAAACTGCCAAGCCAGATCTGGAAGAAGCCCGCCGTTTCGCCGAGGCCATCCATGCCAAGTACCCCGATCAGCTGCTGGCTTACAACTGCTCACCTTCTTTCAACTGGAAGAAGAACCTGGACGACGCCACCATCGCCAAGTTCCAACAAGAGCTGTCTGACATGGGCTACAAGTACCAGTTCATCACCCTGGCCGGTATCCACAATATGTGGTTCAACATGTTCGACCTGGCGTACGACTACGCTCGCGGCGAAGGCATGAAGCACTATGTTGAGAAGGTACAGGAAGCCGAGTTTGCCGCAGCCAGCAAGGGTTACACCTTCGTGGCGCACCAGCAGGAAGTGGGCACCGGCTACTTCGACAAGATGACCAATATTATTCAGGGCGGTGAGTCTTCTGTGACCGCGCTGACCGGCTCCACCGAGGAGGATCAGTTCCACTGATTTTTTGTTGTCCCACAGCCTTGCTGTGTTTTACTCCGCGCGGTGTTCCTACGCGCCGCGCGGAGCTTTTCCAGTGAAGAGACTTCCCACCCTTTTACTGTTGTTTCAAACCACGTTGCTTGTGTTTTCGCGGCCTTCCATGGGCCGCCTTTTTTTGCCTGTGAGGCGGCGCGCGGCGTAATTTTGACCTGATGTGCAAAAGTTGACGCACTTGTATCGCCTAAGGGGCAAATCCCTGTCTATAATCGAAAAACAGTGTATTTAATGTGATTTTATCTTGAAGAGCATTGCCAACGAACCCAAAGGGGTAGATTACTGGACCAAGCGGATCAGCGAGCAGGAAATGCCAGCGCTGTGCTCAACGGTCAAAACCCTGGAAAAATTGGCCAAGGACGATGTGTCCTCCATGGCCATACTCGGGCGCAGTGTAATGCACGACAATGCGCTCACTTCCCGTATTTTGCGGGTTGCCAACAGTGCCACCTACAACAAGGGCATCAGCCAGGTCACCACAGTCAGCCGCGCCGCAGTGGTGCTGGGCTTTGATACCATCCGTAATATCTGCATTACCGCCAAACTGCTCTCAAGCCTGCTGGAAAACAAAAATCTCACCCCAGGTGTGTACCAAAGGCTTTTGAAACTGATGGCGCGCTCGTTTCAGGCCGCCATGCTTGCCAGAATGATGCTGGCAGGCCACGACGAAGAAATGCAGGAAGAAGCCTTTATTGCCGCGCTCCTGTATCACCTGGGTGAGAGTGCCTTTTGGAGTATGGGCGGACCACTGGCCAATGAGCTGGATAGGGCGCTGGAGGGCGTTGAAGATCCTGTGACACTGCTTGGCCTGGTCAGAGAGCATTTGGGCACCAGCTTTGGTCAGCTCACTCAGGGGATTGCCCGTAACTGGGGCCTTGGCGAAGTGCTGATGAAGTCGCTTAATAACCCCGATGAACGCACTCCGGAGATCCGCGCGATTTTTGTGGCCAACAAGTTGTCGCAGGAGTTGTCTGAAACCTATCCGGACCATGCCGAGCTTGAGAAACGGGTACGCCAGGCGGCCGAAATGATGGGGCTTAAGCCAGAAGAGTTCAAACACAGAGCCATCCAGTGCGCCAACGCTACCCACAAGCTGGCCGAAGCCTATGGCGCCAAGGTGTTGGTGGATTACCTGCCCAAGCCTGAGCGGCTGCTTGAGTCGCAGGAAAGTCTCAGTGCCGGTCGTTGGCGCGAGGCTGATGTGGGTATTCAGCTCAAAAAACTCAAAGAGCTAACCGGTTTTGCCGTCAGCAAGGCCGATATCAATCAGGTGATGCAGACTACTCTTGAGGGCATTTTACATGGGGTAGGGGTAGACTCCTGCGCCGTGCTGTTGCTGTCGCCAAGCCGCAAGATGTTGCAGCCACGGATTGTGCTGGGTGAAAACAGCGAAACCATCAAGCGCGAGTTCGTGGTGGATATTACCGAGCCCGATCATCTGTTCCGCCAGGCAGTGGATTTAAAGCAGCCGATGTGGATAGACTCGCCCGACTCACCCCGCTGGCGTCTGAACATCGATGAGCAGCTCAGAAAGCGGCTTGCCAAGCACGGTTTTATGTTGGCGCCCATGATAGTGGACAGCAAGGTGATTGGTATCTTCTACGCCGACCGGGGGATTTCCGGCCGCAGTTTTGGTGAAGAAGAATTCGATAACTTCACCCATTTCACCCAACTGGCCAATGTGTGTTTTTCGGTGTCCGTTAGGCACTGATGCTCTTTCCGCAACTAAAAAAGCACCTTCTCAGGTGCTTTTTTAGTTGGAATTTTCGTTGAGCACTCAGCGGCCTGGCTGGCTTTTCTCAAATGCCATAATGGTTTGAGTAACCTCTTTTGCCACCTCATTGGGTACCGGGAAGCTTAAATGGTATTGCAGTACCTGCCAGCCTTTAGCGGTTTTCACCATGGCACCTGTGCCTCTGGATGTGCCGTACTTGTCGTTGTATAGGATTTCATCGAACAGCAGAGTATCGCCGTGTTCGATAAAGTGGCGTGATTTGGGCTGATAGTCCCACCCCTTGGTGGGCGTGGCGTAGCGGCGAAACTCGTCCATATTCCAGCGCTCTTCGACGGCGGTGCCAATAAACACAGCATTGTCGGTATAGATGGCGAAATACGCGGGCCAGTCGGCTTTGGCGGCATGGCTGTGTAAGGCATCCAGTACGGCACCTGCCTCAGACTCGTCAGTCGCCATGGCGAAGGGGGAAAGCAGTAGGGCTGCGATAAGAAGCGATTTGTTTATCATGATGTTATCTATTAGGGCTTCGGATTTTTGCCACCATATCATTGCCATCCGGCGGGATCCAGCCGGTAGTATGTGGCCAGTTCGCGGTACAGTGCCGGGTGCAGCGCGGCAAAATCCCTGGCCTTGGTAAAGAAAACTTCGGTGATCACCGCGAAAAACTCCGCAGGCTCGGTGGCGCCATAGTAGTCGAACAGGCTCTGCTCGCCCCATTCAGCGGCGCGGCAGAGGGCGTCGTATTCCTTTTGCATCACCTCGGACCAACGGCGGTAGCGCTCGCGGCTTGGCAGTGGCGGCGCGCCATCGGCGCGGCCATCTTCCTGATCCAGCTGATGGGCAAATTCATGCATCACCACGTTAAAACCATCGAACGGATGGGCGCAGTCTTCTTCGATATCTTTCCACGACAGCAGTACCTGCCCCTGACTCCAGGACTCGCCTGACAGCAGCGCATGGCGCTCCCACACCACACCGGCAGCATCCTTTTCGGTGCGGTCCACGTAGAAGGCATTGGGATAGATAAGAATTTGCCGTAGACCCGGGTAAAAGTCGGTGTCGCGATTGAGCAGCAGCAAACAGGCCTGGGCGGCCACAGTGACTCTCACCTCGTCGGTGATTTCGAAGCCATTGCAGCCGATAAACTGCTTTTCGCCCAGGAAAATCAGTATCTTTCTGCGAAGCTCCTGCTGCAGATGATCCGGCAGTCTGCCGTAGGCAAACACTCTGCGTTTCAGCATGGCACGCCAAGGCGCGGGGAAGGTGGTGTCGGCAAGTTGCTGCCGGCGATATTGGGCGCGCCTTGGGCCTGATGCTATCCAAAGGATGGCGCCAAGGCCCATTAAGGTCACAATAATCAGCGCTGTCATGGCATTCCTGTGGTGTTTTTTTCAGGAATGGGGTCAGTCGGCCGGGAAATCAAGGGCAGGGGGGCGGGCGATAATGACTCAGCTTGCCGGTGAGTCCGTGGCTTCCGACAGGGCATTTGGCGCCATGACCAGGATTTCCGAGCAGTTTTTGCCGCGATTCTTGGCCCGGTACAGGGCCTTGTCGCCCATGGCTACAAGCTCAGCGGCGCTGCTGTGCACATCGGCAGGCAACAGGGCGCCGCCAATGCTCAGGGTGACTATACCCTGCATACTGTGGCTGTGAGGGATGGCCAGCGCCTCGACCCCGGCACGGATGTTTTCGGCCATATCCACCAGATTGCCCCAGTCTGAGCCCGGCAGCAGCAACACAAATTCTTCACCGCCATATCGGGCAAAGGCTTCTCCCCGGCCCGGCAGCAGCTTGCGAACTTGCTTTACCACGTCCTTGAGGCAGGCGTCCCCCGCCAGATGACCGTAGCAGTCGTTGTACTGCTTGAAGAAGTCCAAATCGAACAGCAGCAGCCCAAGATTGCTGTGGCCGAGGGGATGGGTTGCCATGGCGGCGGCCAGCTGCAAATCGAAGTAGCGCCGGTTATGGATACCGGTGAGACCATCGATTTCGGAGATGGCCTTCACCTGTGCGGCGTAGCTTTTCAGGGTCTCGAGCGAACTCATCATTTGCTGCAATTCGAGGTTATCGGCCTTGGGCAGTTCGGTATCGAGTTTCTCGTTGACGATATCGTTCATGGCGTTGCGGGTGGCGATTACCGGCTTGATGATGCCCTTGGCAATAAAATGCCAGTTGGTCAGCCAGATAAAGCCGCAGTAAAGAATGCCGGCCACCACTATCAGCACCAGGAATGCCACCGCATCGCGCTTCAATTCCACCCCGGCGGCCTGGATATTGGCGTCTTTGCGTCTGAATTCGTCCTGGAAAAAGTCGGCGCTGGCACGGGCGCGCAGAGCATGTTCTTCGAGATGGGTATAGGCCACACTGTAGCGGCGTTGCAGGTTGCGGGCGAGTTCGAACAGGTTATCACTGCCCACCATTTCGTGGCGCAGTTGCGACAGCCAGTTTGCTGCCTTGTCTTTATCGGTCAGGGTTAGCGCCAGCGACTCCATCTCGAGTAGCTGACGCAATCCCTGTCGCTGTAATGTATTGATTTCATTACTGCTCAAATGTTCTGTGGTGCGCTGCAGGGTGGAGAACAGCCGCTCGCCCAAATACAAGAATTCGGCGCTCTGACGGTGAATGTCGAGGGCCTGGCTTAACCGTGGCAGTGCCCGCTGGTCGAGTGCCGCCTTGGCGCTGCTGTCCTGCTGATCCAGTATTGCCCGGTACTCGCGGGTGAAACCCGATTGCACACCCGCCAGATTGTGGGTGATGTTGGCCATCTGCGCCCGGGCCTGCAACACTTCCTTGGTAAGAGCATCGAGTCGTGGCAACTTGGCTAGCATCACTTCCTGAGCCATGGCTTCCTGATTCAGACCTGTGCGCAGCGCATCGTCCGGGTGATGCTCAATCAGCTCGCGGGTGCCTTTTTGCAGTAACAGCCACTGGGCCTGCAAATCACCCAGCAGGGTATGGCGCTGGCTTTCTTCGGTGACGTTTTGCAGCCTGGCGATGGTGGTTTGCAGCTGCTCGGCCTGACGGATTTGGGTCATGGCAAGCCGCACTTCTTCCAGATCGCCCGCCACCATGGCATCCACCTGTTGCTTGAGCGACTGCGACAGGGACACCGCAATAAACCCTATACCCACCGTCATCAAAAAAATGAGGTAGAACACCATGGTCAGCTTGCGCTTGAGGCTTTGCAGTGGTCGCATCGTCATCATCGCTCCAGCGCCGCTTTTTCGCCGAAGCTGTTTTGCAGCCGCAGGATAGTCTGATTCAGCTCACCGAAATACTGTCCGGCGCGGGCGGGATTGCGGCTCACGGCAAAGCAACTTTTGGCCAGTTCGGGGTAAATCTGTCCCATGGCTGAACTGGTGAAATGACCAAGCTTATGTACGCCATCCCCCCAGCCAAGGTTAGCCTGATGGCTCGCCAGAAAAGCGCCGCCGATGGCTTTCAGTTCGGGCTTTTGAAAGTCAGTATGGGTTGCCACGTCCATGCGACAGGGATTGCCGCCGCCCATGGCGTAGTGATATTGGGCCTGATACGAGCCCATGTATTTCAGCAGCCAATATGAGGCCTCGGGGTTGCGGCTATCGTAGCTGACCGCAAAAGCATAGGCTCCCACGTAAGGACGGCCGCCCGGCACCTGCGCCACATCCAGCACGGCGCCCTCAATCCGCTGCTCGACCGCAGCAGACTTGTACCAGAGGTTGTTGTAGGCAAAGGGCCACATAGCGGTGCGGCCATTGGCCAGGGCGTCGGCGGCTTCATTGAAGGCGAAGTTATCATCTGCCGGTACCGCGAAGTGTTTCAGATCCTGATACAGGGCGGCGACTTTGATTTTCTTTTCAAGATTTCTTGATACATCAAAGTGATGCACTTCGCCATTGCTTTCATAAACAGGTGCAAACCAGTTGTCACCTTCACTCCATAGCATGGCGGAGAACTCATCATTGATATGCGGTCTGTCGCCGGACATCAGTGCAACGCCGTAAAAGGGGTAGTCGAGGCGCTTTCCCGCCAGGCTGTCTCCGGCCTTGCGGGTAAAAAAGGCAGCGATGTCTCTGAGCTGTGCCAGAGTGCTCGGCGGTGCCAGTGGGTAGCCGAAGCGTTTGCTAAAGGCGCGCTGCTCGTCCGGGTGCTCGAACAGATCGCGGCGGTAATGATTGCCCATCACATAGTTGTTATAGGGAATCGCATGCACTTCGCCATGGTATGACAGGATACTGAGCAGCGCCGGATAGTAGGGCTCCAGATAGTGGCTCATGGCCTGAGTGCCGCCGGGATCGTACAGATTGGCCAGCTCCTCAAGTGGCACTGTATAGCCATTGGCGGCCCACTCTTTTGCCCAGCCCGCTTCCATGGTCAGTAGATCGTAATTGCCTTTGGCGGTTTGCAGCGAGTCTTGCTGCAGCGCAAACATATCATCCAAAGGGGTGCTGACAACCCGCACCTGCACACCGGTTTGACGGGTAAATGCCGGCAACATTTGCTCGCGCAAATAGTCGGTCCAGAAGCCGGTTTCGGCCACCAGAGTGATGGGGGTTTTATCTTTGATGGGAGGGATCTGATCCAGGGAGAAGTCGGCCCATAATGGGCTGCACACCAGGCTCAGCAGCAATCCCATGCCGCCAATCTTAGTGAAAAGTGCCATCTGTTAACTGGTCCTACAGAAACTTCCGAATGTTTCGTTCGGTAAGACGATGGGAGGCATAATACTTTCACCTTCCCTGTTTTTTTAGCGAATTATGTACTCTTGAGGCAGCAAATACCAGACGTAGGCTGAGAGCTGGATAAAAAAACTGGCAGCTCAAGGACAAAAAGGTCTTTCCATGCTGCCAGAAACGAGGGTGGGAGATTGATTAACGCAGTTTGGGGGAACCGCACAGTGCTTATTTTCGGGTGAAACACTGTGCGGCTCAGGCATCAGGAAGAGGCAAACCCTTGGTTCTTTATCGGCCGCCGGTGTACCGCTTCCTTAATCTATTTTCAGTTGTTGCTCTATCAACTGCCGCTCTTCCGGGCTCAGTTGGTAGTGATATTCGATTAAATAGCGCATCAGTTTGGACTTGGCGATGTCGCAATCGGTCGCCATTTCTGCCAGATGTGCAATTGCCGATTCGCTCAAGGTAAAGGTGGCCTTGCGAAACGGCGGTGTACGGCGGGGCTCTGCCAGTTGATTGGCAACGCCGCGATGACGCAGTTCTTCCAGTGAAATCACCGCACCCCGTTGCTGTGGCAGACCCATGGCGTAGCGATTGGCGCCATCGATGAAGTCATCGATGGACATCGCCAGCTGCATCTGCGCGTTAGACCGCGTAGAGTTTTTCTTGAGATCTGCCAGACCCATATTGACCTCTCATCTTGCCTATCTGAGCTTGTTGCAACTGATTGCGCACTTCGGCGGCATCGCGAGCCTGCAGCAGTTCACAGGCAATGGCACGGATTTCATCGGCCGCTTTGCCTTTTGGCTCGATTTCAATCACCGACAGACCGGACTCTTCACTGTCATCATAGATGTTGCGCGAGTAGGTAATGGCATCCAGCACATTGATATCGTAGGTGCGGCAGACTTCTTTCGCTTCTATGATGCGGCTGCCCTGGCTTGGCAGGGTGGGGCACTGGGTGATAACGAAGGTGGCGCGCATCTTGGGGTTGATCATCATACAGGTGGCAACCACGTCGTCCATGTGGCTCACTGTCTTGAGGTCGCGGCGCTTGGGGCGCAGGGGCATCAGGATGTGAGAGGCAACCGACATGGTCGCACGCAGTGCCAGGTTGTCCTGACCGCCACAGTCCACAATCACGTAGTCGTAGTGTTGCTCCAGGCTCAGCAAGTCATTGCGGATTTTGCCGTAAAGCTGGACACAGTTGATGGCCGGCAACTTGGGGTTGTTGTTACGGGCCTGGATCCAATCTGAGGTGGTACGCTGCGGGTCACAATCCACCATGATGACGGAGCCACCACATTCTTTGGTGAGGAACACCGCGATGTTTTGGGCGAGGCAACTTTTGCCACTGCCACCTTTTTCGCCGCCGACCAGAATAATCATCGTTTTACCCCTTTATTTCGCCTGTGGGCTTAGACTTATCGCGACAGAATCGCTATCGCACACTCTACGGTAAGGCCAATCTAAGTCCTGAGGGTTGGTGGGTCAATTACCTGATTTTTGACGCTTTTTTAAAAATGACGCGGCGACGTAACTCTGACGCTTTTGGTGTGTTAGTCAAAAAAACGGCATAAGCACTGGGCTGCTAATAACAATTTGGTAAAAACCTTTACAAACAAACTGTTAATTGTATTTCTTTGGTTGCGAACCCTGGACCTTTGGGTGTCGATTGGTCGCTTTGGGCTAATGCTAAGGTATGTATATTCTATAATTTAACTAAATGTCTAATTGTTAATAGCTAAATGTTCTATCAGGTGGTGGCAACAACTTGGCTTGCATTGGTAGGCTTAGGCCCCCAAAAGGTGCTTGATGGTGTAAGTCATGGATCCCAAGCTGTTGAAAGTTGCTATAAATCGAAAAATGCCCTTCGGAAAATATGCCGGGCGACGTTTGCTTGAACTGCCTGAGCCCTATTTGGTGTGGTTTAAGTCCAATGGCTTTCCAGAAGGGCGATTGGGGGAGGAATTGGCGCTGGTGTATGAGGTCAAGCTCAACGGCCTGGAAGCCATGTTAAGGCCACTGTTGGATGACTGACCTGGCGGTGCACTGCCGGCCTCAATTGGCTTTCCGGTGGTAACCTTTGCCCCTAATCTCTTCCCACATTCATTTGGTATTCAATCGCCATGACTGACTTCGCCGCTGCTTCGGCCACAGTAACTTCATTGCCAATATCGGGTGTGGGCCGCCGCACAGTAGCGCTTGAGACCGCTCTCCTGAAACAGCTCTCCGCCCTGTATCACAGCGCTGTCGCTGCACTTGCCGGTGTCCACTACCGTGATGCTCAGTGCCGAGCCTGGAGCGCCTGCGCGCGAGACTGGCGCTACTGGCGCGCCCGTTTGGCCAGCAGCTATGTTTGCTGGGCAAGTGTTGATGGCAAGCCTGTGGGCTTTATTGCCTGTGAGCTTCGCTTCAAGGAGCGCGGTTACATCAGTCACTTATATGTTGCGCCGCAATACCAGGGGCAGGGCATTGCCACTGAGCTGGTTCGGCAATTAATCAATGCAGCGCCCGCGCTTGGGATTGCCCGCCTCAGCACCGACGCCTCCCGGGTATCCAAAGCGGTATTCGAGCGCTGCGGCTTTACGTTGCATGGCCGTAGCTATCAGCAAAAGTCTGCCGAGGTGTTTGAAGGCTTTCAGTTATCGTTCAAGCCTGCTTTTTATGTGGATGCCACGAAGGCCAGCGATGTGCCCGATATTGCGCGGCTGTTTCACCACGCTGTGCAGGGGGCAGGCGAGTTTTACAGTGAGGCTGAGCGCAAGGCCTGGTCGCCTGCCATTCGAAGTGATGCGGTGTGGAGCGCGCGCCTGGCACCGACCCAGGTGTGGGTTGCCCGCAGTGACGATGGGCTGGTTGGCTTTATCAATCTTTTGCCAAAACAGCCGGGCGAAGCTGAAATTGACTGCCTGTTTACCGCCCCGGGGCTGGCCCGCACCGGTGTTGGCAGCGCACTGTATCGGGCGCTTGAGCAAAAGGCGCGGGCGAGCAGAGTCAAACTGCTGACCGTCGAAGCATCCTATTTCGCCAGGCCCTTCTTCTTAAAGCAGGGATTTAATGAAATTCGCCGTAACGAGCATCCCCGTCACGGCGAAATCTTGGTGAACTTCAGTATGGACAAGCCGCTTTAGCGCAGGTGACTGATGTAGGACAGTTGCGGCAGCATCTCCTCGGCAAATCCACCGTGACGTTCAATAAAGCGGATAAAGGCGCCCGGCAGGGTGAGATCGGGCACCGGCTCCTGCCAGTGGCACAGTGACAGCGCCTGATAGCCCTCTTTCCCCGATGCGGTGTAGGCCGTCGATACCCCCACGTACACCTTGCCTGCTTCCACCGGCACCCACAGGCCACCCTGAGACAGGGTCAGCGACAGGATCCGCTCGCCCTGAGGCCGTCTGCCATCGTAGTGGTATTTAAGCCCGAAGGTGTAAGGGAAACTCCCTGCGCCGGTACCGATAACACTGTTGTTGGTGGCGCTGTTAATCGCCGACTCCAAGGCTTCAATCAGGTATTGACCTTCGATGGCGTACTTCACCAGCGGCAATTCAAATGGCAGCAGGCGGCCGAGCACGTCGGCCAGGGTCATCTTTCCCTGACTCATGGACTGACGCACGCCGCCGGCGTTGTGCAGCGCAAACTGCACGGCACCATCGAGAATGCGGGTTTCTTCGTACATGGCCCGGCTGACCCAAGGGGCCACCTCGCTGCCGTGGGGCAGGGATTTGCTCGGCAGCCGGGTATGGATAAGTTCCCGCGGCACCATAGCCAGCACCTGATGATCCAGGGCGGTAATGGCCGGACGGAACTCTTTATCGATTATCGACTGAATGCCGGGCTCGGCCTCACACCAGAGGATCCCCGGATGCGCCTTCAATTGATTGAGCGCCTCGGCTCTAAGCTCTGCGCTCAGATTGTCCACCAGTGGGTGTTCATCGAGCATCAAATAGTTGCCGCCATCCAGTGCGGTCACCCGTCCCTGCGCATCGAAGCTAATCTCGGCAAGACCTATGGTTTCGGCGTATTTACCGGCGTGGAGAATAGGCGTGTTATTAATCCGCTCGCCCCAGGGCACGCAGGGCAAACCCAGATTGGCGAAATCTCCCATCAGGGTATGGCTGTGGCCACCCACAATCAGGCTGATGCCATCCACCGCAGCGGCCAGTTTGCGATCGCCATCCAGCCCCAGATGGCTGAGCACCAGAATATGATGGATCCCATCGGCTTTCAGCGCGTTAACTGTCGCGCGGCAGGTGTCGATGGCGTCCCTGAACTGGGTGTCGGGATCGGGCCTGGCAATCACCTGCATCTGGTCGAGGGTGATGCCGACAATTGCCATTTGTTTATCGCCAAGTGGCTTTTTCAGCTCCTGGGCGCAGCCGCGCTGGCTATCGTAGTACAGCAGATTGTTCAGGGTTGCCAGCGCAAAGCCCTTGGTAGGGTCTTCTGCGGATAAATCCATGTTGCCCGCCAGCATCGGAAAATCGATGGCTTCGATAAAGCGGTGCAGCGGTGCGTTACCGCTGTCTATTTCATGGTTGCCCAGCACTATGGCATCGGGTTTTAGCAGGTTGAGCAATCTGGCGTTGGCTTTGCCGCGGAATTCATTGAAATAGAGAGTGCCCTGGAAGGTGTCGCCGCCATGGAGGAACAAAAAGGACGTATCTGCTGCCTCGGCCTCGGCGCGGGCATTGGCAAGCACAGTCGCAAGACGGCCGTAGCCGCCGCTGTGGGCGGCAACCTTGATGGGCTCGCCAGCGCCACTGACTTTAAGCGTCAGCGACACAGGGTCAAAATTACTGTGGCAATCGTTGATATGTGCCAGTCGCAGTGTGTAGGGAGAAGTCCGCAAAGAAAAACCTTATAAAAAATTTGCCCGGCTTCAGGCCGGGCAGGGGATTATTGCTGTTCGTTGTCCTGGTCGTCCGACAGGCGTATGCCCTTGTCCTTCATTCGACGTTTCCACAACTGTCTTGCCAGGCGCTGCATGTCGATAGCCGGATCGTTCAAATCGACAATCTCGAGTCCCAGCATGGACTCGATAATATCTTCCTGGGTCACCAAACCCTGGGCTGAGCCGTATTCATCAACCACCACCGCAATTTGGGTGTTACGTTTGATCATCAGCTCCAGCAGCGGTAATACCTTGGCGGTTTCGGGCACCGCCAGCAGGCTGCGCTTGATGCTGGCGAGATTGGCATCGGGCGCATCGTGGGCGCCAAGCAGAATGTCAGTACGGTTTACAAAACCCTGGATATCGTCGGTATCGACGCCATACACCGGCAGGCGGCTGAAGGGCTTGGCGATATACTTTTCGACAAACTCCTTCTGGGTCATGCTCATGGGCACAGAAAACATCACGGTGCGCGGCGTCATGATGGCGGTGACCGGCATTTCTTTTACCGACAGAATTTGGGTAAGGATCCGCGACTCCTGGGCATCCAGTTCGCCGGACTCATGGCCCATGCGCGCCATGGCGCTCATTTCCTGACGTATGTATTGGCCTTCTTCGCCTTTACCCAGCAGCTTGGTGACTTGCTGCGACATCCAAATCAGCGGTCGGGTGGCTCGCTCCATCCACAGCAGCGCCAGACTTACCGAAGGCGCCAGACTGCGCCAGTAGTTGGCACCAATGGTTTTGGGGATGATTTCAGAGAAAAACAGAATGATGAAGGTCAGTACCGCTGAGAACACGCCCAACATTTCATCGCCAAATACATAGGCGGCCTGGGCGCCGGCAACGGCTGCACCCACGGTATGGGAAATGGTGTTCAGGGTGAGAATCGCCACCAGGGGCGCTTCAACGTTATCTTTTTGAGCCCGCAGGCGCTTGGCCGCGGCGGCGTTATCCTGTTCGAGAGAGGCAATATAACTTGGGGTGACGGATAACAGAACGGCTTCAAATACGCTGCACAGAAAGGACACGCCAACGGCAACGATTATGATAATAATGAGGGTGACCATATAAGGTACAAACAACTCCATCGCATAGGCCAATATTGACCGGCGGCAATGGTAACACAGACTTCGTCTGGCTGCTGGCGAAATTGTCGCTGCATCGGTATAATTCGCGACCCCCCGGGTGGGAATAACTGGTTTTTGAGGTTTGTCTGATGAGTGAAAAGAAGATCAATTTGCTGGACCTGGATTTACAGGGACTGAAAGCGCTGCTGACTGAAATGGGGGAAAAACCCTTTCGGGCTCAGCAGATCATGCAATGGATCTATCATTTTGGTGTCAGCGACTTCAGCGAGATGACCAACATCAACAAGGTGCTGCGCGGCAAGCTTGAGGCGCGTTGTGAAATCGTTGCGCCTGAAATTACCAGTTACCAAAAATCCGCCGATGGCACCATTAAGTTTGCCATTAACGTGGGTCAGGGCCAGGAAGTGGAAACCGTCTACATCCCTGAAGATGACCGCGCGACCCTGTGCGTGTCCTCCCAGGTGGGTTGTGCGCTTGAGTGTACCTTCTGCTCTACGGCGCAGCAGGGCTTTAACCGTAACCTGACCGTGGGTGAAATCGTTGGTCAAATCTGGCGTGTGTCCCATTTCCTGGGCTTCCAGAAAGAAACCGGCGAGCGCCCGATTTCCAACGTGGTGATGATGGGCATGGGTGAGCCTCTGCTCAACATGGCCAACGTGGTGCCCGCCATGAATATCATGCTGGACGATTATGGCTTTGGCCTGTCCAAGCGCCGGGTAACCCTGTCGACGTCCGGTGTGGTGCCGGCGCTGGATAAGCTTGGCGACATGATTGATGTGGCGCTGGCGGTGAGTATTCATGCGCCAAACGATGAACTGCGCGATGTATTGGTGCCCATCAACAAAAAGTATCCGCTGCAGCAGTTTTTGGCCTCTATCCGTGGCTATCTGGAAAAATCCAACGCCAACCGTGGCCGCGTGACTGTCGAGTACGTGATGCTCGACCACATCAACGACAGCACAGATCAGGCCCATGAGCTGGCGCAGGTGATGAAGGATACTCCCTGTAAAATCAACCTGATCCCATTCAACCCCTATCCGGGTTCACCCTATGGCCGCTCGTCGAACTCCCGTATCGACCGTTTTGCCAAGGTGTTGATGGAATACGATCTGACCGTGATTGTGCGTAAAACCCGTGGCGACGATATCGATGCCGCCTGTGGTCAGCTGGCCGGTGATATCCGCGATCGCACCAAGCGTTTGACAAAAAAACGCATGCAAGAAAGTCAGATTTCAGTCACAATGAAATAACTCATTGTTTGCACAGATTAATAGGTTTGCACATGAAGCAAGGATTGCCCTTCTTATCTCTGATCCTGGTTTTGTCGGCGGGCGTGACAGGTTGCGTCACCGAACAAACCTATTCGGGCACCGACATTCCGGTGTCCGAGCGCAAGTTTGATAAGGTGGGCGCCGCAAAAGAGCGGACTCAGCTTGGGCTGATGTATCTGCAGCGCGGCAACATGGAGCAGGCCAAGTTCAACCTCGACAAAGCCATGAGCTACGCCCCTGAGCTTGAAGAGGTGCATGTGGCCATGGCCTACTTCTATCAAACCGTGGGTGATGTGCCCCGCACCGAAGAGGCTTACCGCCGCGCAGTTCGCTCGAGCGATGCCAGCGGCGACTCCATGAACAACTTCGGCGTGTTTCTGTGCCAGCAAAAACGTTTTGACGAAGCCGAAGAGATGTTCCTCAAGGCCATAGAGCAGCCCAATTACACCCGCACCGCGTCGAGCTATGAAAACCTGGGCATTTGCAGCCGTGATGCGGGCCGCATAGAAAAAGCGCGACACTACTTTGATATGGCGCTAAAGTATGACCCACGGCGCGCTTCCTCCCTGTTGGAACTGACAGAAATTGCCCTGGACAGCCAGGATTACCTGGCGGCCAAACAAACGCTTGAACGTTTGCATACCGTGGTTCCCCAGTCGGCCCAGAGCCTGGCTTTGGGAGTGGAAATCGAGCGCCAACTGAATAATACCGACGCCAGCAGCCGTTATGGCATTTTGCTGCTGGCCAAATTTCCTGCTTCACCAGAAGCCAAAGCATATCGGGCCAGTTTGAATCAATGAGCGAAGAATTGAACGCTTCTTCAACGGAACCCCAGGAGGCTCCCGAGCAGAGTCTGGGTGTTATCCTCAAGGCCGCCCGCGAAGCGCGGGGCATGTCCGTCGCCGATGTTGCGACGGCTTTGCATTTACGGCCCTCCATCGTAAAAGACATCGAAGCTGACGATTTCAGCAATATCTCCTCAACCACCTATGTTCGCGGTTACGTGAAAAACTTTGCCCGCATTGTTGAGGCCGATAAGCAGCAGGTTGAAGCCTGCCTCGCCCGCCAGGCGCCCGGCGTCAGTCAGCCAACCATGCAAAGCTTTTCCCGCAAAACTGTACGTCAGGCCCGTGACAGCCGCTACCAGATGGTGACCTGGCTGGTCATAATTATTCTGCTGGCGCTGATGGTGTTTTGGTGGCTGCAAACCAGCAAGTTTTTCAACAGTGCCGGGGTGGATTTCTCCAAACCTACTGCCGAAGAAGTTGCGGCTTCCAGCGCTGAAACTGCGTCCATGGGACAAATACCCATTGAAGAGCGCCGTTTGTCTTCTGCAGAGCAGTCGGTAAATGATTCGCTTGCAAATGATCAGCCTGCAAGTGATCTGCTCGCAAATGAATCGGGTGCACAGGAGCTTGCAGCCCAGGTGCAAGCTGGCGAACCTGCTGCCGCTGAACAGGCTCAGGTTCAGACTCAGACTCAGACATCAACCCAGGCACCGAGTGACTCTGGCGCCCAGACAAATCCGGCCACTGACGCGGCTTCCGTGGATGCACAGAATACCCAAGCCGGGCAGAGCACGCCCGCAGCAGGTCAGGCGTCGGTTGAGCTGGCCCTCAGCGCCGACTGTTGGATCCAGGTAAAAGATGCCTCCGGCAAGGTGCTGCTGGCTGACCTTCGCAAGGCCGGACAGGCCGTAAGCCTCAGTGGCAAGGCGCCATTTAAGCTGATCCTTGGTGCACCCCAGGCTGTGACTGTGACCTTCAACGGTGAGGCCGTGGGCCTCGATGAGTTTCCTGCTGGCAAGGTGGCCCGCTTCACCCTGCCCAAAAACGGTTAAACGCAAGGCATAAGAAGTATTTGACCATGTACAACGAGACCCCCATTAAACGTCGCCCATCCACCCGGATTTACGTGGGTAATGTGCCCATTGGTGATGGTGCGCCTATCGCCGTCCAGTCCATGACCAACACCCGTACCACGGATGTCGAGGCCACGGTGGCGCAAATTCGCGCGCTGGAGAAAGTGGGCGCCGACATAGTGCGGGTGTCCGTGCCCACCATGGATGCGGCCGAAGCCTTCAAGCTGATTAAGCAGCAGGTACAGGTGCCGCTGGTGGCCGATATCCACTTCGATTACCGTATCGCCCTCAAGGTGGCCGAATATGGCGTGGACTGTCTGCGCATTAACCCCGGCAACATCGGTAACGAAGAGCGCATTCGCGCCGTGGTCGACTGCGCCCGCGACAAAAATATTCCCATCCGCATCGGTGTTAACGGCGGCAGTCTTGAAAAAGACCTGATGGACAAATACAAGGAACCCACGCCCCAGGCGCTGCTGGAATCGGCCATGCGTCACGTGGATATCCTCGATCGCCTCAACTTCGACCAGTTCAAGGTGAGCGTGAAGGCCTCTGATGTATTCCTCGCGGTTGAGTCTTACCGTTTGCTTGCCAAGCAAATTCAGCAGCCGCTGCACCTTGGGATTACCGAGGCCGGTGGCGCCCGTGCCGGTGCGGTTAAATCCGCAGTAGGCCTTGGGATGCTGCTCGCCGAAGGCATTGGCGATACTCTGCGGATTTCGCTGGCGGCCGATCCGGTGGAAGAAATCAAAGTCGGTTTTGATATTCTCAAGTCCCTGCGCATTCGCTCCCGTGGTATCAACTTTATCGCCTGTCCGTCTTGCTCCCGTCAGGAGTTCGACGTGATTGGCACCGTGAATGAACTTGAGCGTCGTCTCGAAGATGTAACCACCGCCATGGATGTGTCCATCATCGGCTGTGTGGTGAATGGTCCCGGCGAAGCCCTGGTATCTCATCTGGGTCTGGCCGGAGGTCATAAGAAGAGTGGCGTGTACGAAGATGGCGTGCGTCAGAAAGAGCGTTTTGACAACGACAACCTGGTGGATGCCCTTGAAACCAAAATCCGTGCCCGTGCTGCGTTGATGGAAAGTCGGATCCCGGTCAAAGACGCGGGCAGCGACTGAGGTCGCGGTTTTACCTTTGGGCGCCAACCCCCTATAATGCGGAACGCTTTTTTGTCGCCAAGACGGCAAAAAGGCTCTGGTGGCTTTAAGCCAACAGATTGAATTATTGATATTTAAGCTATCCAACGAGTCGATTACAGTGGCAAAACAGATCCAAGCGATTCGCGGAATGAATGACATTCTGCCAACCCAGTCTCCCGTGTGGCAAAAACTCGAAGGCGTTCTGCGTGAGAGCGTTGCAGCCTTTGGTTACAGCGAAATCCGCACCCCCATCGTGGAAAGCACCGATCTTTTCAAGCGCTCCATCGGCGAAGTTACCGACATCGTTGAGAAAGAAATGTATACCTTCGAGGACAGAAACGGCGACAGCCTGACCCTGCGCCCCGAAGGCACCGCTTCGACGGTTCGCGCCGGTAACGAGCACGGTTTGCTATACAACCAGGAACAGCGTCTGTGGTACACAGGCCCGATGTTCCGCCACGAGCGCCCCCAGAAAGGCCGCTATCGCCAGTTTCACCAGTTTGGGGTGGAAGTCTATGGTATCGGCAGCGCCGACATCGATGCCGAAGTGCTGATGTTGTCCAACATGCTGTGGCAAAAACTGGGGCTGACCGAGCATGTGACTCTGGAAATCAACACTCTGGGTGACAGTGCCGAGCGCGCCACTTACCGCGACGCCCTGATAGCCTTCCTCGAGCAGCACAAAGACAAGCTCGATGAAGACAGCCAACGCCGAATGTACAGCAACCCACTGCGGGTGCTGGACACCAAGAATCCTGAGATCCAGACCCTGCTGGCCGATGCGCCCAAGCTGATGGATTACCTGGGTGATGAAACCAAAGCACATTTTTCCACTTTGTGTGAACTCTTGGACGCCGTTGGCATCCAATACCGGGTTAATCCCCGTTTGGTTCGCGGGCTGGATTATTACAACCGGACTGTGTTTGAATGGGTCACCGAGAGCCTGGGTGCCCAGGGCACAGTGCTTGCTGGCGGTCGTTACGACGGTTTGGTCGGCCAACTTGGCGGTAAAGATACCCCGGCGGTGGGCTTCGCCATGGGCCTTGAGCGCATTGTGCTCTTGCTCGAAACCCTGGAGCTCGCCAACGACGTTCCAGCGGCCGTGGATGTGTATGTCACCGCCATGGGTGACAGCTGTGTACCAGCGGCCTTTGCCATCGCCAATGAGCTGCGTCAGGCCATGCCAGGGGTTCGCATCATGAACCACTGCGGTGGCGGTAACTTCAAGAAACAGATTAAGCGGGCCGACAAGAGCGGCGCGGCGGTAGCCCTGATTATCGGCGAGAATGAACTGGCCGAGGGCAAGGTGGCCATCAAGCCACTTCGCAACGATAACGAACAACAGCTGGTGGCCCGTGAGGCCCTGGCAGAAGCAATCAACGCATTGATTTAAGTCCCTCGACGGGGATGGATTACAAGGGGACGTGCGCGTGGAAATTTATAGCACAGAAGAACAACAGGTAGAGGCCATCAAGAGCTTCTGGAAAGAATACGGTACCTCCATCGTGGTGGGTGCAGTGGTTGGCCTGGGTGGCCTGTACGGCTGGAACACCTATTCCGATATGAAAGTGGCCAAGGCCGAAGCCGCCTCTGTGGCTTATCAGCAGCTGAGCGTTAACCTTGCTGATGAAGCGGCGCTGCTCAAAGCGGCTGAGAGCTTCAAAGCTGATCACAGCCAGGCAGGTTACGAGCTGCTTATCGAGCTGATGGTCGCCAAAAGCGCCGTTGAAGCCAAAGACTACGCCAAGGCCGAAGAGTCACTGAAAAAGGTGATTGCGGCCAAGGATGCTGGTTCACTGGGCAGCGTAGCTGCATTGCGTCTGGCGCGTATTCAGGCTGAGCAAGGTCAGGAAGCGGTTGCGCTTTCTACCCTGGAAGCCGTGAACGACCCTGCGTTTGATGCCCAGCGTGACGAAATCAAGGGTGACATCCTGGCTCGTCAGGGTGAAACCGATAAAGCCAAGGCTGCCTATCAGGCCGCAATGGACAAGGGCGGCGTGTCCGTCAGCCCACTGCTGAAAATGAAGCTGGATAACCTGAACCAGGCATAAGGAATTCGCCGATGAAGTCTTGGTGTAAAAACCTGCTGGCCGCTGGCCTGAGTTTGGCCGTGCTGTCTGCCTGTTCTTCCAACGATGTGGAAGAAGAGCCGGTCAGTGAACTGAAAGAGCTCAATGCGAGCGTATTCCCGGAAGTCAACTGGAGCACCAGTGTGGGTGATGGAGTAGGCGACTACTATTCGCGCCTGCGTCCTGCGGTGGAATACGGCAAGATTTTTGTTGCAGACCGTGATGGTCTGGTGGTGGCGTTCGAAGAAGAAACCGGTAACAAGGTTTGGGAAGCGGATTTCAGCAACCTGTTTAAAGACCGCTTGCTCGGTAAAAACAAAGGTGCCCGGCTGGCGGCTGGTATCACAGTAGCCCGCAACAAGGTGTTTGTAGGTGGCGAAAGTGGCCTGCTGGCGGCGCTTGATGCCGAAACCGGCGAAGTAGTCTGGAGTGCTCAGGCCTCCGGCGAACTGCTGTCTGCCCCTGCGGTTGGTGACAACACTGTGGTGGTAAACGCGAGCTCGGGTTCACTGGATGCGTTTGATGTAGACACTGGCGAGAAGCGCTGGAGCTATGAAAACGCGCTGCCTAACCTGACCCTGCGCGGCACAGGTTCGGCGGCATTCCAGGCCGGTGGTTTCTTTGTGGGTACCGCCGATGGCAAAGTAGCCGTGGTGATCAAAGACAACGGTCAGGCCGCGTGGGAACAAGCCATTTACACCCCCAAGGGTGGTAACGAATTCAGCCGCATGGCCGACGTGGATATGACGCCGCTGCCAGTAGGTGAAAACCTGTATGCAGTCAGCTACAACGGCAACCTGGTGGCGATGGAAATGCGCTCAGGCCGTATTTTGTGGTCACGCAAGTACTCCAGCTTCAACGAGCTGGCGGCCAGTGGCGTGCAGCTGTATCTGGTGGGCGACAGCAGCCGTATTTACGCGGTAGACCGTCGCAACGGCCTGGAGCTGTGGAGTAATTCCGAGCTGGCCAATCGCGAGCTGACTTCGCCAGCCGTGGTAGGTAACTACCTGGTAGTAGGTGATTTCGAAGGCTATCTGCACTTTATCGACCGTAACGACGGCAGCATTGCCGGTCGTATCGAAATCGACAGCGATGGCCTTTACAGCCAGCCGCTGGTTATCGATGGTAAGATATACGTACAGGGCCGCAGCGGCAAAGTGGCCCGCATCGTACTTCCTTAAGTCAAGGTTCAACCTTGCCAAGCCCCTGGAAGTACGTTCCGGGGGCTTTTTATTGAAAAGATTGTAATAGAGGCAAACACATGATCCCTGTAGTGGCCCTGGTGGGTCGCCCCAATGTGGGCAAATCGACCCTGTTCAACCGACTCACGAGAACCCGGGACGCCTTGGTAGCGGACTATCCCGGGTTGACCCGTGACCGCAAATACGGCCGTGCTTACCTGTCCGGCTACGAATTTATTGTGGTGGACACCGGCGGTATCGATGGCACCGAAGAAGGCATCGAGACCAAGATGGCCGAGCAGTCACTGGCAGCTATCGAAGAAGCCGATGTAGTGCTGTTTATGACCGACGCCCGCGCCGGTTTGACCGCCGCAGACCTCGCCATTGCCCAGCACCTTCGCAGCCGCGAAAAGATCACCTTTGTGGTGGCCAACAAGGTGGATGGTATCGATGGTGATTCTGCCTGCGCAGAGTTCTGGCAGCTGGGTCTGGGTGAGGTATACCAGATGGCGGCGGCGCAGGGCCGTGGCGTTACTGGCATGGTGGAATATGCGCTGGCGCCTTTTGCCGAGGCCATGGGCATCACCCGCGACGGCGAGGAAGAAGAAAGCCCTGCCGAGCGTTTCTACACCGAAGAAGAAGCCGAAGCCGAACAGCAGCGTTTGATGGAGCAGCCCATCAAGCTTGCCATTATCGGTAAGCCCAACGTGGGCAAGTCGACCCTGACCAACCGTATTTTGGGTGAAGAGCGGGTGGTAGTGTACGACCAGCCCGGCACCACCCGCGACTCTGTGTACATTCCCATGGAGCGCGATGGCCGTAACTACGTACTTATCGACACCGCCGGTGTGCGTCGCCGCGCCCGTGTGCATGAAGTTATCGAGAAGTTCTCGGTGATTAAGACCCTCAAAGCGGTTGAAGATGCCAACGTGGTGCTGCTGGTGATTGATGCCCATGAAGGCATTGCCGAGCAGGATCTGGGTCTGCTGGGCTTTGTGCTCAACGCCGGCCGCGCACTGGTGATAGCGGTGAACAAGTGGGATGGCCTGGATCAGAACGTGAAAGACCGCGTAAAAACCGAGCTTGACCGTCGCCTTGGCTTTATCGATTTTGCCCGTATTCACTTTATTTCGGCACTGCACGGCACAGGTGTTGGCCACCTGTTCGAGTCTATCGAAGAGGCTTACGAGAGTGCGACCCGCCGCGTGGGTACCGCCATGCTGACCCGTATCATGCAGATGGCACAGGACGATCACCAGCCACCTATGGTGAATGGTCGCCGGGTGAAGCTCAAGTACGCCCACGCCGGTGGTTACAATCCGCCAATTGTGGTGGTACACGGCAACCAGGTGAGCAAGCTGCCTGACTCTTACAAGCGCTACATGATGAACTACTACCGCCGCTCGCTCAAAGTGGTGGGTACGCCTATCCAACTGCGTTTCCACGAAGGGGATAACCCGTTCGAAGGCAAGAAGGAAAAGCTGACCATGAGCCAGGAGCGTCGCCGTAAGCGGATGATGAGCCATATCAAGGCCAAGAAATCCTGATAGCAGCCATCCAGCAAAAAGCCGGGCATTGCCCGGCTTTTTTGTGTCCAATTTTTGCGGTGAAAGCCTCAGATTAGTCGGTAAACACCTGGATCACTTCGGCGCTGAAGCGCCCCGATTTAAGCTGGGTTTCTACTTGGTCGCCCGGGCTTAAGTGGGCAGACGATTGCAGCACCTTGCCATCGCTGTCCTTGGTAATGGCGTAGCCCCGTGACAGGGTGGACAGCGGCGATACCGCTTCGAGCTGATGAGCAACCCGGCCAAGGCGGCTGTGGGCGTCTTGAAGGGTGTCTTTCAGCGCGGCGTGCAGCCTTGCATCGAGATAGCCAAGGCGCTGGGCTTCAAGACGCAGCTTTTGTGCCGGAGACTGGCGCTCAAGCCTTGCTTTCAGTCTCTCGAGCAACATGGCTTGGCGGGCAAGGCGTTTGTCCATGGCGGCGCCAAGGCGCAGCTCCAGTTCATCAAGGCGCTGAATTTGCTGCCCCAGCGCCCGTTTGGGATCCTGCCTGTCGAGCCTTGCCTGTAAGGCGGCAAGCCTGGCCTGGCTGCCAAGCAGATAATGGCGCCAGCTTTGCTGCAGACGCGAGAAGGTGGCCGCAAGCTTGTGGCTTTTATGGCTCTGATCGCCTGAAAGCAGCTCGGCGCCCGCCGAGGGGGTGGGGGCGCGCAGATCAGCCACATAATCGGCGATGCTGGTGTCCACCTCGTGACCCACGGCGCTCACTATGGTCAGGGCGCTGTTGTAGATGGCATGGGCCAGGGCTTCGCTGTTAAAGCACCACATATCCTCAAGGCTGCCGCCGCCGCGGGTAAGCAAGAGGACATCCACCTCCAGCCGGGCATTGGCAAGCTCTATGGCACGAATAATTTCCCTGTCAGCATCTTTGCCCTGCACGGCGGTGGGATAAATCACCACCTCGATGCCTGGGTCTCGCCGCTTCAATACATGCAGTACATCGCGTATCGCGGCGCCGGTGGCAGAGGTGATAACCCCAATGCGGCGAATGGATTCAGGCAGCGGCCGCTTGGTTTCCAGCGCAAACAGGCCTTCGGCGGCGAGTTTCATCTTCAGCGCTTCAAACTGCGCTGCCAGCATGCCGTCGCCCGCCGGGAACATGGCATCAATCAGCAGCTGATAGTCGCCCCTGGGTTCATACACGCTGATACTGCCGCGAACCAACACCTGTTGGCCATTGACAGGGCGAAAGGTGACTGTGCTGTTGCGGCCTTTGAACATGGCGGCGCGGATTTGCGAGTGGCTGTCTTTTAAGGTCAGATACCAGTGGCCAGAGGAGGGCGAGGAGAAATTGGAGATTTCGCCGCTGAGCCAAATCCGGCCCAATTGCCCTTCCAATAACTGCCGTACTTCACCGTTGAGGCGAGAGACGGTATAAACATCATTTTTAGGGACTTGCATTGAAATTTCCGGGCAAATGGTAATTTTTCACAATTTTGCATTTACCGCCCCCCACTTGCAAGGTATAATGCCGCCGCAATATTTCACCTCTACTTATCCTACCCAAGGGGAGATGTTGCAATGCTACGTTTAATCAAAGAAGCGCTGACTTTTGACGATGTGTTACTGGTCCCAGCGCACTCTACAGTCCTCCCTAATACCGCAATCCTCAAGACTCGACTGACTCAAAAAATCGAGCTCAACATTCCTTTGGTGTCTGCCGCCATGGATACCGTGACTGAAGCGCGCTTGGCAATCGCCATGGCTCAGGAAGGTGGTTTGGGCTTTATTCATAAAAACATGAGCATCGAGGCCCAGGCTGAAGAAGTCCGTAAGGTTAAAATCTACGAAGCCGGTGTGGTACAGGACCCTGTGACAGTGACTCCGGGCACCACTCTGGCTGAGCTGCGTAAGCTCACCGAGCGTAACGGCTTTGCCGGTTACCCCGTGGTGAACGAAGCCAACGAACTGGTAGGCATCATTACTGGCCGTGACGTACGCTTTGTGACCGACTGGTCCAAAACCGTACAGGAAGTGATGACGCCAAAAGATCGTCTGGTGACAGTGCCTGAAGGCACCAAGCTTGAAGACGTGCAAAAGCTGATGCACACCAACCGTATCGAAAAGGTACTGGTGGTTGATGACAGCTTCTGCCTCAAAGGTCTTATCACAGTAAAAGACTTCGAAAAGGCTGAGCGTAAGCCAAACGCCTGTAAAGACGAACTCGGTCGTCTGCGTGTAGGCGCTGCCGTGGGCGCAGGTCCTGGCAACGAAGAGCGTGTTGATGCCCTGGTGAAAGCCGGCGTTGACGTACTGCTTATCGATTCCTCGCACGGTCACTCCGAAGGCGTGCTGCAGCGCATTCGCGACACCCGTAACAAGTACCCTGAACTGCAAATCATCGGTGGCAACGTGGCCACGGCCGAAGGCGCCCTGGCGCTGGTTGAAGCCGGTGTAAACGCGGTGAAAGTGGGTATTGGTCCAGGCTCCATCTGTACCACCCGTATCGTAACCGGTGTGGGCGTACCACAAATCACAGCGGTGTCTGACGCTGCTGAAGCCGTGAAGCACCTGGGGGTACCTGTGATTGCCGACGGCGGTATCCGCTTCTCCGGCGACCTCGCCAAAGCGCTGGCAGCCGGTGCTTCGTGCATCATGGCAGGCTCTATGTTTGCCGGTACCGACGAAGCTCCGGGTGAAACCGAGCTGTATCAGGGCCGTGCTTATAAGTCTTATCGTGGCATGGGTTCACTTGGCGCCATGAGCCAGGGTTCATCTGACCGTTACTTCCAGAGCGACAACGCCGCCGACAAGCTGGTACCTGAGGGTATCGAAGGTCGCGTGCCTTACAAGGGCAAGCTCAAGGAAATCATTCACCAGCACATGGGCGGCCTGCGCTCCTGTATGGGCCTAACCGGTTGCGCTACCATCAAAGAACTGAACGAAAAAGCCCAGTTCGTGAAGGTGACCTCCGCCGGTATGGGCGAGTCCCACGTGCACGATGTGACCATTACCAAAGAAGCCCCTAACTATCGTACCGGTGGCTGATTGAAAAGGGCGGCCCCGGGTCGCCCTTGCTGTACCTGATGTCCGGGCCTTTGGGCGCCGGAACAAGATAAATGCCAAATGAGATAAAGGTTTTCCATGAGCAACATTCATGAGCACAAGATACTTATTCTGGATTTCGGCTCTCAGTACACTCAGCTGATCGCCCGCCGTATTCGTGAAATTGGTGTGTATTGCGAACTCTGGGCCTGGGACGTGACCGAAGCGCAGATCCGCGAATTTGCCCCTAACGGTATCGTTCTGGCCGGTGGTCCTGAGTCGGTAACCGAAGAAAACTCTCCCCGCGCCCCCGAGTACGTGTTTAACGCCGGTGTGCCTGTGCTGGGTATTTGCTACGGCATGCAGACCATGAGCGAGCAACTGGGTGGTAAGGTTATCCAGGGTGTTGGCGAGCGTGAGTTCGGCTATGCCCAGGTTGAAGTGCTGAGCGACAGTGCGCTCTTGCGTCACATCGAAGACGGCATTTCCGATGCCGGTAAGCCGCTTTTGGACGTGTGGATGAGCCACGGTGACAAGGTATCTGCCATCCCCGAAGGCTTTGTAGCCGTCGCCAAGACCGAAACCTGTCCGTTTGCTGTGATGGCCAACGAAGAGAAAAAGTTCTACGGCGTACAGTTCCACCCCGAAGTGACCCACACCCGTCAGGGCAAGCGCATGCTGGAACACTTTGTGATGGACATCTGTGGTTGTGACAACAAGTGGCAGCCTGCCTCCATCATCGAAGACGCGGTAGAGCGCATCAAGGCTCAGGTGGGCGACGATGAAGTGATCCTCGGCCTCTCTGGCGGTGTGGATTCATCTGTGACTGCCATGCTGCTGCACCGCGCCATCGGCAAGCGTCTGACCTGCGTATTCGTTGACAATGGCCTGCTGCGCCTCAACGAAGCCAAGCAGGTAATGGAAATGTTCGGCGACCACTTTGGTCTCAACATTGTCCACGTGGATGCTGAAAATCGCTTCCTCGAAGCGCTCAAGGGTGAAAACGACCCTGAAGCCAAGCGTAAGATCATTGGCCGCGTATTCGTGGAAATCTTCGACGAAGAAGCCTCCAAGTGCGTAAACGCCAAGTGGCTGGCCCAGGGCACCATCTACCCTGACGTGATTGAATCTGCAGGCAGTGCCACCGGTAAAGCCCATGTTATCAAGTCGCACCACAATGTGGGCGGTCTGCCGGATGACATGGAGCTGGGCTTGGTAGAACCGCTGCGTGAACTCTTTAAAGACGAAGTGCGTAAGATTGGTCTGGAACTCGGCCTGCCATACGACATGCTCTATCGCCACCCATTCCCAGGCCCAGGCCTTGGGGTGCGTGTACTGGGCGAAGTGAAGAAAGAATACTGCGATTTGCTACGCCGCGCCGACGCCATCTTCATCGAAGAGCTGCACCGCGCCGATCTGTACAACAAGGTCAGCCAGGCGTTCACCGTGTTCCTGCCGGTTCGCAGTGTTGGCGTAATGGGCGATGGCCGTAAGTACGACTGGGTTGTGTCGCTGCGCGCCGTGGAAACCATCGACTTTATGACTGCACACTGGGCACACCTGCCATACGATTTCCTTGGCCGCGTATCCAACCGCATCATCAACGAAGTCGACGGTATCTCCCGCGTGGTATACGACATCTCCGGCAAGCCACCCGCCACCATCGAGTGGGAATAATTGCTGAGTAAAAGCGGCTGAGTTAATCACCGCCAATAAAAAGGCCGCCAATGGGCGGCTTTTTTATTACCTGTGCAGCGCCCTTGTTGGTTATTAACTCCAATGAGGTCAAAATGCTGCTTTTTATTTGCACTTTTTAGTCTGGCTGACCGCTTCGAATTACCACGCTACAACTTCCGCCTTATTTGCTCAGCAGACCAGTGTGGATTGATTGGGTTTTCAGAATATCCCACTGGCTTTTCTTTTTTATACCAACAAAATCGCTGTATTCGATATTGGACGCTGCATTCTCCATGCATCCATCGATGCCAAGCACGCAAATGGCCAAGGTTTCTGGTGTGTTTGCACCACTCCCGCAAATTGACATCGTCTCCGAATGCCAGCAGGGCAGAGCTTTGGGCGCAGTGCTTACTTTCCTGGCGTGGCACTGGCTTACAAATTAACACAGTTATCCGGTTCCCCTTCGTTACCGCACATGTGGCTCTCTTTTACCTGCGAGCTGTTTTTAACGCTGTTTGCAAACAAAAAGTTACCGAATGGCGTTCATTATTTTTGCAAATATTTCGGGTATTTAGTGGGCTCGTCAATAAATTGACACAATATGGCTCTACTGTTAGATTTCGCGTATAAGTGGATTAAAATCCTTAGAAATCAATATTTACAGTATAAAGTTCTGTTTGTTGCCCTAGAGTAAGAGTCGCTTTGCTTTTCAAAGAAGGTAACGGAAGAACCTCTGGTCGAACACAAGGTGGGGGTAGTGTTATGGGTTTATTTGTCATGCAAAAGAAAGGCTTACTGAAGTTTGTCGACGGGCAGATAAAGATGGATGCTGATGGGGCTGCCAAGGCCGTATCAGTCGGGGATACCATTCCAGAAGGGGCTGTGCTGCTGATTGCAGACAACACCCGTTTCGAGATGGTGTTAAACGATGGCTCCCTGTTGGTCGGCGCGGATGCCGAGTCCCAGGGGGTGATGACGCTTATTGAAGAAGAGGCGGTAGACCCGAATACCCTCAGTGAAATCAATAGCCTGCAGGAGCAAATTCGCGCAGGTGACGATCCGACCGAAGACTTGCCCGATACCGCTGCCGGTAATGCACCGGCCAATCAGGGTGATTCTGGCTATGTGAGTCTGGCCCGTACCGGCAGTGAAACGCTGGCCGCCGCGGGTTTTGATACCACAGGCGAAGCGCCAGCCGCTGTTGCTGCTGTGGTCGAGCCACAATTGCCCGGCGATTACGCGACTGCTGCCCTGAATGACGAAGTCACCGTTGAAGAAGGCGCGGTTGCCAGTGGTAATGTGCTTTCCAACGATGTGGACATCGACTCCAGCCTGAGCGTGGTTACCTTTGAAGTAGACGGTAGCACCTATACCGCGGGCACCTCTGTGGTGCTGGCTGGCGGCGTGCTGGTTATCAATGCCGACGGCAGTTTCATCTTTACCCCCGATGATGACTGGAACGGCACAGTTCCGGTTATCACATACACCACCAACACAGGCGCGACCGCGACGCTGACCATTAATGTAACGCCGGTGGATGACCCTACCACAGCGGTGAATGATGTGGTGACTGTGGCCGAGGATACCGTTGCCACAGGCAATGTGCTGGATAACGACTCCGACATCGATTCCGAGCTCAGTGTGGTGAGCTTCGAGGTTGAAGGCAATAACTACGGCGCCGGCAGCAGTGTTGAACTGACCGGCGGTGTGCTGGTGATCAATGCCGACGGCAGCTACAGCTTTACCCCCAATGCCGACTGGAATGGTACAGTTCCCGTTATCACTTACACCACCAACACAGGCGCTACCGCAACCCTGACCATCAACGTTACCCCGGTAGAAGATGGTGCGCCCATAGTGGTGATTAACACCGATGCCAACAACGATGGTTTTATCAGCAATGAAGAGCTGGGCGGCGCGGCTACGGTCAATGTCACCATTGATATTACCCCAACCGGCGCCATCGCCGGTGACACCCTGACGGTGAACGGAGTCGATATTGTCCTGACCCAGGAAGATATTGATAACGGCTTTGTGAACATGGACTTGCCATCACCGGGTGAGGGCGAAACCATTACTGTGGTGGCCACAGTGACCGATCAGGCTGGCAATGAATCACCTCAGGGCAGCGATGCTGCCGTGCTGGATACCACGCCCCCCGTGATAACAGTGGATGCGCCGGATAACAGCAACGACACCACCCCGACCATTACAGGTACCACAGATGCCGAACCTGGCAGTACAGTTACCATCATCATTACCGACAGCGAAGGTGGCAGCCAAACCCTGACCACCACGGTGAATGAAGACGGCACCTATGCGGTGGATGTGACAGAGCCTCTGCCAGAAGGCGGCTATACCGCCGATGCCAGTGTGACCGACCCGGCTGGCAACACAGCCACCGACAGCGACGATGGCAGCGTGGATATCACCCCACCGGTGATCACCGTGGATGCGCCCGATAACACCAACGACACCACGCCTGTGATCACGGGTACCACAGATGCCACCCCCGGCAGCACAGTCACCATTGTTATTACCGACAGTGAAGGCGGCACCCAAACCCTGACTACCACAGTCAACGAAGACGGTACCTACGAGGTTGAAGTGACCGATCCGCTGCCTGGTGGTAATTACACCGCCGATGCCAGCGTGACCGATGCTGCCGGTAATACCGCCACCGATACCGATGACGGCAGCGTGGATGCCACTGCGCCCACCATTATCGTAGAAGCGCCCGACAACACCACCGATGACACACCCACCATCACAGGTACCACGGACGCCGACCCGGGCAGCACAGTGACCATTGTCATTACCGACAGCGAAGGCGGCACCCAAACCCTGACCACCACGGTCAATGAAGACGGCACTTATTCTGTCGATGTGGCCGAGCCGCTGCCAGAGGGCGGTTACACTGCCGATGCCAGCGTCACCGACACCGCCGGTAACACAGGCACCGACAGCGACGATGGTGATGTGGTTTACCCTGAAGTCAGCATCAGTGCCAATCAAACTGACGTGAGCGAAGGCGACAGCGCTAGCTTTACCGTGAGCCTGGATCAGGCTGCCACCGAAGATGTTACCGTCAGCTTCAGCTATTCCGGTACCGCCGCCGATGGCAGCGATTTTACCGGTGTGGTCAGCGTGGTGATCCCCGCCGGTCAAACCAGCGTGACAGTGGATATCGCCACCATCGACGATACCATCTACGAAGGCAGCGAAGACTTCACCATCAGCATCAGCGGCGTAAGTGGCGGCAACGCTACCATTGGCGCGAACAGCAGCGCCAGCACCAACATTGTTGACGATGGCACAGGCCCTGGTCCTAACCCCAACGACGATCGTCCCACCTTGAGTGTGACCGATGCCGGTGAAGTGAGTGAGGGCAGCAATGCCATCTTCACCGTGGGCCTGTCCAATCCCACCGAAGCGCCACTGACCATTAATCTGGGGCTGAACCTCGGCACCGCGGAAGAGACCGACCTTGGTGCCATGACCGTCACTTATGTGGATGGCAATGGCCAAACCCAGACCTTGACTGTGGCCGCCAATGGCGATGTGACCATCCCCGCGGGCGTCACCAGCCTGACCGTGACCGTGGCCACCACCCAGGACAGCGTCTATGAAGGCGATGAAACCTTCAGCCTGCAGGTGACTGAAGCCGGTGGTATTACCACCAATGGCGCGACCGGCGTGACTGGCGCTGCCACCATCGTTGATGATGGCTCCGTGACCCCGCCTGGCGGCGGCACGGCCGATGATGACCGTCCAACCCTGTCGGTCACCGATGCCGGTGAAGTGAGTGAGGGCAGCAATGCAGTGTTCACCGTGGGCCTGTCTAACCCCACCGAAGCACCACTGACCATTAACCTCGGTCTCAACCTCGGCAGCGCCGAAGCGTCTGATATTGGCACCATGACCGTTACCTATGTGGACGGCAATGGCCAAACCCAGACCTTGACCGTGGCCGCCAATGGCGATGTGACTGTTCCCGCGGGCGTGACCAGCCTGACCGTGACTGTCGCCACCACCCAGGACAGCGTCTATGAAGGCGATGAAACCTTCAGCCTGCAGGTGACTGAAGCCGGCGGCATTACCACCAATGGCGCGACCGGTGTGACTGGTGATGCCACCATCGTTGATGATGGCTCGGTGACCCCTCCTGGCGGCGGCACGGCGGATGATGACCGTCCAACCCTGAGTGTGACTGATGCCGGTGAAGTGTCGGAAGGCAGCAACGCGGTGTTCACCGTGGGCCTGTCCAATCCGACCGAAGCACCACTGACCATTAACCTCGGGCTGAACCTCGGCACCGCCGAAGCGACCGACCTTGGTGCCATGACCGTCACTTATGTGGACGGCAATGGTCAGACTCAGACTCTGGCGGTAGATGGCAGCGGTAACGTCACCATCCCGGCCGGCGTGACCAGCCTGACCGTGACTGTTGCCACCACCCAGGACAGCGTCTATGAAGGCGATGAAACCTTCAGCCTGCAAGTGACTGAAGCCGGCGGCATTACCACCAATGGCGCAGCCGGCGTGACTGGCGCTGCCACCATCGTTGATGATGGCTCGGTAACGCCTCCTGGCGGCACGGCCGATGACGACCGTCCAACCCTGTCGGTCACTGATGCCGGTGAAGTGAGTGAAGGCAGTGATGCCATCTTCACCGTGGGCCTGTCCAATCCGACTGAAGCACCACTGACCATTAATCTGGGGCTGAACCTCGGCACCGCGGAAGCGACCGACCTTGGTGCCATGACCGTCACTTACGTGGACGGCAATGGCCAGACCCAGACCTTGACCGTGGCCGCCAATGGCGATGTGACTGTTCCCGCAGGCGTGACCAGCCTGACCGTGACCGTGGCCACTACCCAGGACAGCGTCTATGAAGGCGATGAAACCTTCAGCCTGCAGGTGACTGAAGCCGGTGGTATCACCACCAATGGCGCGACCGGCGTCACTGGCGCTGCCACCATCGTCGATGATGGCTCGGTAACGCCTCCTGGCGGCGGCACGGCCGATGATGACCGTCCAACCCTGAGTGTGACCGATGCCGGTGAAGTGAGTGAGGGCAGTGATGCCATCTTCACCGTGGGCCTCTCCAATCCGACCGAAGCGCCACTGACCATTAACCTGGGGCTGAACCTCGGCACCGCGGAAGCGACTGACCTTGGCGCCATGACCGTCACTTACGTGGATGGCAATGGCCAGACCCAGACCTTAACCGTGGCCGCCAATGGCGATGTGACTGTTCCCGCGGGTGTGACCAGCCTGACCGTGACTGTCGCCACCACCCAGGACAGCGTCTACGAAGGCGATGAAACCTTCAGTCTGCAGGTGACTGAAGCCGGTGGTATCACCACCAATGGCGCGACCGGTGTCACTGGCGCTGCCACCATCGTTGATGATGGCTCCGTGACCCCGCCTGGCGGCGGCACGGCCGATGATGACCGTCCAACCTTGAGTGTGACCGATGCCGGTGAGGTGTCGGAAGGCAGCAATGCGGTGTTCACCGTGGGCCTGTCTAACCCCACTGAAGCACCACTGACCATTAATCTGGGGCTGAACCTCGGCACCGCGGAAGAGACCGACCTTGGTGCCATGACCGTCACTTATGTGGATGGCAATGGCCAAACCCAGACCTTGACTGTGGCCGCCAATGGCGATGTGACCATCCCCGCGGGCGTCACCAGCCTGACCGTGACCGTGGCCACCACCCAGGACAGCGTCTATGAAGGCGATGAAACCTTCAGCCTGCAGGTGACTGAAGCCGGTGGTATTACCACCAATGGCGCGACCGGCGTGACTGGCGCTGCCACCATCGTTGATGATGGCTCCGTGACCCCGCCTGGCGGCGGCACGGCCGATGATGACCGTCCAACCCTGTCGGTCACCGATGCCGGTGAAGTGAGTGAGGGCAGCAATGCAGTGTTCACCGTGGGCCTGTCTAACCCCACCGAAGCACCACTGACCATTAATCTGGGGCTGAACCTCGGCACCGCCGAAGAGACCGACCTTGGTGCCATGACCGTCACTTACGTGGACGGCAACGGCCAGACCCAGACTCTGGCGGTAGATGGCAGCGGTAACGTCACCATCCCGGCCGGCGTCACCAGCCTGACCGTGACCGTGGCCACCACCCAGGACAGCGTCTATGAAGGCGATGAAACCTTCAGCCTGCAGGTGACTGAAGCCGGTGGTATTACCACCAATGGCGCGACCGGCGTGACTGGCGCTGCCACCATCGTTGATGATGGCTCCGTGACCCCGCCTGGCGGCGGCACGGCCGATGATGACCGTCCAAC